>CAVWCN010000005.1:0-628955 GCA_963753475.1 uncultured Acidobacteriota bacterium | reverse complement strand
CCTAAATCCGGCGTGAAATTTGCTGTTTTCATTCAAATTTGCCCAAAAATCGGCACTTGCGCCGGAAATTTATGCAGCAGTCGATCAAATTTCGCAAGGTTAACTTCAAGCCCCCAGCGGTTTTAACCTGTGAACCTCGGCGTAGGATTTCCTCTCCCTCCGGGCAAGGAAGAGAGAGTTGACGAGCCCGCAGAGTAGGTCGATTCTGCGTCGAGCGGTTAACCAACCCCATCTTGTCTGAGGCCCGCAAGTATCGCAAGGTTACGCCATGGCAGGGCGCAGAGGGAACACGCGGGCGATGTACGGAGCGCGGGCTTTATGGCGCTGGGCGGAGAGCCTCAGCCCGCGCTGCTTGCTGAAGCTTCCACCGATCCGGCAGCCAAGCATCCAGTTCGCTCATTTTCAGCGACGGCAGGTTCACCAGCAGCTGCGTGAGATACAGTTGCGGATCCATTTCGTGCCGGCGGCAGGTGCTGGTCAGGCTGGCCAGGATGGCTGCCGTGCGCCCTCCGCGCGGGTTCCCGACGAAGAGCGAATTCTTCCGGTTCAACACGATCCGCTTCATCTCCCGTTCGCTCACGGAATGCCGCGTGCCCGATTATGCCGCGTGTTGCGAGCCGGCGTCCACATCCAACGGATTTCCTCGCGAATGATTGTTGCTGACGCGGCATAATCCTTTTGTTCTCCTCACCGTCCGGCCATCGCGCCGGACAAGGAGGAGAACATGGAAACAAATCCTGGAAAGAAAGCCGCCCGGCTTGAGCCATTGACGGCCCATGTCGAGTCATTACTTGAAAGCCTGCCGGTGATCGGCTACGGGCCAGAAGCGGTGACCCGTCACCGGCGGATCATCTACGCGTTCACTCGATGGATAAATGCCAAGCACCTGTCGGTGGGAAACCTCGGCGCGATCGATGTCCTCGCGTTCCTGAGACGCCGCCCACGCCGACGGGTTGATTCCAAAGAGCGGGCTACGCTCCGCAAGTTCTTGACCCATCTCCGCGCGCGAGGCGTCTGCTCCCCACCGTCATGCAGCCCGACCACGCCCGCTGATGACCTGGCGCAACGGTATGTGGCCTTCCTCCGACAGGATCGCGGGCTGGCCGAGAATTCCATCGCTGTCTACGCGCCCTGTGCTCGCGACTTCTTCGCCTATTGCACGTCCAAGGCGGGCCGCCTCGTGCTGGAGACGTTAGACGCCAACACTGTCCGAACCTTTCTTCTGAGGCGCATTGCCAATCGTTCAACCGAATCATCACGACTGCTGAGCGTGGCTCTGCGCTCAGTATTGCGATTCTTGTTCCTTCGTGGGGAAACCCGGCGGGACTTATCCTCGGCGGTGCCAATGGTTCGCACATACCGGCACTCGGGAGTGCCAGCCTTGTTATCGCCTGAGGAAGTAGAGCGCGTCGTGGCCACGCCGGATACGTCGACTCTTCGGGGTCGCCGCGACGCGGCGATCTTGCTCCTTCTGGCCCGGCTCGGGCTGCGCGCGAGCGAAATCGTCCACCTGGAGTTAGACGACCTGCGCTGGCGTGCTGGAGAAATCGTGATCCGCGGCAAAGGACCTCAAAGGGATCATGTTCCACTGGTCGCCGACGTTGGTGCCGCCATTGCGAGATACCTTCAGGACGGGCGCGGTCCCAGCCTCTCTCGACGCTTATTTCTGCGCTTGATTCCGCCCCGGGTCGGGCTCGCGCGTCCCTGTGCAATCGATCATATTGTGCGCCTGGCGCTTCGGCGCGCAGGCGTGCGTCCCCGACCTCGGCGCGTCGCACACCTCTTCCGACACAGCTTGGCCACCCAGATGATCCGGCGCGGTGCGTCCATCCCGGAGATCGCAGAGGTTCTGCGCCATCGCTCGCAGACCACGACGACGATCTATGCCAAGGTATCCTTCGAGGCGCTCCGCTGCGTTGCCCGTCCATGGCCGCTAGCAGGAGGGACTCAATGAGTGCCCTCCACGAAGCCCTCTCGCAGTACGTTACAGTTCGTCGAGCGCTCCGCACGCGCTTGGCCGAGCCGGCGCGGACACTCCGTCAGTTTGTCACCTTCTTGGAACGTCAGGGATCCTCCCGCATCACCACGCCGCTGGCACTCCAGTGGGCGATGACGCCTCAAGGGGTCCAACCTGCAACATGGGCTCGTCGCCTCTCCATGGTGAGATGCTTCGCCCATTGGCTCAGCGCCTTTGATCCCCACACTGAAGTACCCCCGGCACGGCTGCTGCCCGCGCGGCGCCGACGGCGTCGGCCGCATATCTTCTCGGATGAGGAAATCGATCGGCTGATGTTCGAAGCCGCTCAACGGCGATCACGAACGGGCTTGCGCGGCCTGACCTACACGACACTCATCGGCCTGCTTGCCTCCACCGGCCTGCGTCCCGGTGAGGCACTGGCCCTCGACCGATCCGACGTTGATCTCGAAAGCGGCATCTTGTCTATTCGCGAGACCAAGTTTGGGAAATCGCGCCTCGTGCCGATTGCCCCTTCCACGCGCCGGGCTCTGCAGCAGTATGCCGAACGACGTGACACTCTCGGCATACATCCCCGCAGTCCGGCGTTCCTCCTCGCTGAGAGTGGTCGACGCCTCCAAGGCAGCGCGGCACGACGCATGTTTGCGCTGCTGTCGTGCGCCACGGGGCTGCGACCTGCGACCGAGCCACGACGTCAGCTGGGTCGCGGGCCGCGGCTTCAGGATTTTCGGCACACGTTCGCGACGAGGCGGCTCCTCGAGTGGTATCGAGCGGGACTCGATGTCGAACGAGAGTTGCCAACGCTCTCCACCTATCTGGGCCATGTGGAGGTCGGTCTCACCTATTGGTACATCGAGGCCGTCCCCGAGTTGCTGGCCCTGGCGACCAAACGCCTCGTCAAGCCCCATCAGCCGAGAGGTGTTTTGTGAGTGCCCCAAAGTTAGCGGCGCTGCTCCAACGTTTCTTCACCGAACGGTTGATCACCCAACAAGGTGCCAGTCCTCACACCGTCGCTGGCTACCGCGATACTTTCCGCCTGTTGTTGCGGTTCACGACCGAGCGGCTCGGTCGTGAACCGTCCGCCCTGCACATCGAGGATCTCGATGTGCCCCTCCTTGAACGTTTTCTCGACTTCTTGGAGCGGGATCGGGGCAACGGGCCACGCACGCGCAACCATCGTCTCTCGGCCCTCCACGCTTTCTTCCGGTACGTGGCACTGGCCGAACCAGCGTTGAGCCTGCAGTGTCAGCGGATTCTGGCGATCCCGCCGAAACGGTTCG
This sequence comes from uncultured Acidobacteriota bacterium, assembly GCA_963753475.1. Lineage (GTDB taxonomy): Bacteria > Acidobacteriota > Terriglobia > Acidiferrales > UBA7541 > Palsa-295. Next base: position 625,700 of record CAVWCN010000005.1, on the reverse strand, counting down.
AACGAGGGCCCGTAGAATTCCTGACCGAGGACGAAATCACAGCGCTCGTCTCCGCGCCGACCCCGGCCACCTGGATCGGGCAACGCGATCGCACGCTTCTCCTCCTCGCCGCGCAGACTGGCTTGCGGAATAGCGAGGTCACCGCGCTCCGGCGTCAGGACGTGGAGCTCGGCACCGGCCCGCACGTGCGATGCCTTGGCAAAGGACGGAAATCTCGGTGCACCCCGTTGCGTCCGGATGTGGTCGCCGTGCTAAAGGCTTGGCTGTCTAGACAGCCAGGAGCTCCGACGGACCCGGTTTTTCCGAGTGCTCGGGGTGGACGGCTCAGCGCCGATGCCGTGCAGCGGTTGGTCGCTCGACACACCGCAACAGCCTGTTGCACGTGTCCATCGCTGAAGACAAAGACCGTTACTCCGCACACGCTGCGACACGCCGCCGCAATGGCCCTGCTCCAGCGCGGCGTCGACCTCACGGTGATTGCCCTGTGGCTCGGCCATGAATCCACGGAGAGTACCGAGGTGTACCTGCACGCAGATATGCGGCTTAAAGAACGCGCGCTGGCCCGTCTGACGCCGTCCGGTCTCGTACCGCGTCGGTATCGGCCACCTGATCCGGTGCTCGCCTTCCTGGAGGCGCTCTGATTATGCCGCTCGGCCCAATGACGCGGATCCGCTCTCCCAGTGGAAAACGCGGTCCCCCGCAACACGCGGCATAATCGGGCACGCGGCATTCCGTGAGTAATGCCGCTAGCGGCATTACTCACGTTGTTGTCGATGGGCACCGCGCCGTCCGAGCAGAACACGGTCAGCTCCGCCCACTGACCCAGGGTATAGTTCACCGCCTCCGCCATGGGATGCTTCGGCAGCAGCAGCTCTTTCCACAGGAGCAGTTTCTGCCGCAGCTCGGCCAGCACCGGAACCGACTGCTTCTGCCGGATTTCCAGGCGCTCCGATACGGAGGCCGCCCGGGCCCGGCTCTCGATGGTAAAGAGCTTGCCCATCCAGGCCGTCGCTTCGCGCGCGATCTCCGGCGCCGTCTTCTCCGCGTCGATAAACTTTCGTCGGGCGTGACTCATACAGCCGGCACGGGTGATACCGTTGCCGGCCACTACGCCGTTGTAGCCGCCATAGGCGTCCGCCAGCAGGACCTCCGTGTAATCCTTCAGAAACTGTTTCGGCCCATCGCGACCCCGGTCCAGCGTGAAGTCGAATACGTTGTAGGGATGATCTGGGTCGCCTACATAGACCCACATCCGCGCCTGCTTGACCTTGCCCGGGCTCAGCATTGGAAAGATGGTGTCATCGGTGGCGACTACATGCGCCTGTCGTACCCGCTCCGCCATGCGCTGGTACAACGGCTCGACCAAATCGGCCACATCGCCGCACCACACCGACTGGGTCGCCCGCGAGATCTCAAAACCCTGCCGGGCAAAAATGGCTTCCAGCCGGTAGAGGGGGAGGTAGTCCGCGAACTTACTGGTCACGATATAGGCCAACAATCCGGGCCCGGCCATGCCCTTGTCGATGGCCGGATCCTGCGTCCGGGCGGCCACCTCGATCTGCGGTGCTTCCCCGGAACTCTCGCACTTCGCGCAGGCGTACTTCTTACGCACCTGCCGGATGCGCTCGAAATGCGCTGGAATGTATTCGATCTGCCAGCTTTCCTCGGCGCCGATCTCTTTCCGTTCTTCCCCGCAGCTCGGACAGGCTCGCTCTTCGGGACTCAACTCGGTGATCTGGGTGATGACTGGAAGATCCTCGAAACTGGCCAGCGCGCGCCGCCCCTTGCGCCGTTTGACCCGCCGCAATTCGTACTCCGGCTCGCTTGCGGGAGGCACCTCTTCGGGAGGAATCGGCCGCTGCTGCAGTTTCTCGCCGAAATCCAGCAGCACCTGCGCCAGTTCGCTGGAGGTCAGCCGGTCGGCTCGCGGCCCGTAGTACCACTTCTTGAGCCGGGCCAGCTCCTGCTGCAAACGCAGATTCTGAATGTGTAGGTCGTCGGCCCGTTTGCGCTCTTCTTCCGCGCGCTGCTTCTCCTGTTCCGCGCGCTGCTTCTCCTGTTCCGCGCGCTGCTTCTCCTGTTCCGCGCGCTGCTTCTCCGTTCCGCCCTGCTTCTCGCGATCACGTTCGACGAACAGAGCGCGCAGCATCTCTTTCAGGGAGGCGCTGTCCTCGGGCAAGTTGGTTTCTGTCGTGGTCATGCGTGCAGAGATCTATTACCATATAATTAGTTACCGTGTCAATTAGTATTCTCGTGCTGCTTTTTTAGCTGCTCGATTTTTCTTCTGCCCTTGGCGCCGTGCGCTCATAGCGAGGCACGCGCTTGAGCTTGGTCACATCGATTCCATCCAGAATCATGGCGAACTCGCTGGCCCGCAACTCGACCGAGCGCGCTCCCTCTTTCGCCCCCGGCAGTTTGAATACCCCGGCCTCCAACCGCTTGTACCACAACGCAAAGCCGTCCTGTTCCCAGACCAAAAGCTTCAGCCGATCTCCCCGCCGTGAATGGAACACAAACCAGTGTCCGCTCAGCGGATCCTCGCCGATCACTGCCCTCACCCGCTCCGCCAAGCGGTCAAACCCGCAGCGCATGTCCGTCGCTTCCGTTGCCAGCCAGATGCGCGTGACTTGCGCGCCGTCCAGCGCCCGCAAGCTCGGCAGTCCGATCACGCTGTCTCCACCACGCCCACCAGCACGCGCACCTGCTCGGCGTCGAATCCTGGCCCCACCAGCAGGCTGCGGCCATTCTGCAGGCGGATTTCGACACGCCAGTCCCGGATCGGGCTCGGTGCCGCCTCTCTCAGTTGCACTTCGAGGAACTTCGTCGGGGCATCTTCGCGCAGCCGTTTCTTCCACACGAAAAAATAGGGTCGGCAAAGACCCCGCTCGCGGCAGAACACCACGGCGGTCTGCCCGCTACGTTCGTGTTCGGAAACCAGCTTTCGCCACTTCGTCCACGCCTTCTGGGAGCGCTTGGTCATGGCGCCACACTGCAACGCGACGCGATTCTTTACAAGATGCGGTTCGCTTAGCGCTCACGATTCTGCGGGCGGGTAAGTTCGCCCGGCACCCAGAAGAGTTTGTGCCGGAGATTGCTCAATGTAAAGCTCTGCCATTCCGCGGGAAGACAGGTCCGCTGAAAAGCTGTGACCAGGTTGTAGGCCAGCCGAATGACTTCCAGATACAGGGCATTAGCTGCAAAAGCACGAGTCGGAATCTTCGTCAGCGCATAGTCCTCACGAATCTCCCGGATGCGTCGCTCCATTCCGGCGCGGCCATCGTAGAAGTGCCACACCCCGGCCGGCGTCAGTGGCAGGTTCGTGTGCCAAGCTCGATAGACATAACGTTCCAAGGTAAACAAAGTCGGCTCCGGATCACTCTCCTCGATCCTCCTCCGCGCCACAATGCAACGCCGTGCGTGAGACCAGCCGTGGGGACGGTGCTCAAATTCCGCGATCTCCCAACGCGAATTCATCGGCTCATAGCGCAAACCTTCGAGCGCGCGCTTCAGGGAGCGGACCATGCGCGCAACCACAGCATACTGGGCTAGACGCGCTTCCAGCATGTCCAACACGGGCCCGTATCCGAAGCCAGCATCGGCCCGTGCGCGAAGCTCCCGAATGTCGGCCGGGGTGGAGATGAAAACAACAGGCCAACAGTTCCTCGCTGCCCGCCCAGGTTCCCGCATCGCCGCGTCGCAGTTCGACATCCCAGAGGAACGCGGAGTTTGCTTCCACGCAGAGCAGCGGGTCATAGGATCGCTTGCCGCGATAGCGCGGATTGTAGCCAACCTCAGCGCCTTCTTGATGACCAAACGAAGTGACCACGGTGCTGTCCAGATCGAAGATGAGTCGCGAGCGATGCTCCGGCAAGTGGATGAACCTTTCGAGCAGTCGATCATTGGCCCGGTGTAATTGCTCGTGGAGATGAGCGGGGGCGTTCAGCAAGAATCGCCGTAGCGTCTGTGGATCGGGAAAGCTCGGCAAGCCGGTCAGGTACTGAAAGGTTCCGTCAGAACGTAACAGGGACGCTGTCTCAATGCGATCCAGTCCCAGCACGATGGGATAGACCAAAGCCAAGAGCATTTGCGAAACGCTATAGTCCTGGTTGTGCCGGAGATAACGAATCTGCTGAGCAAGAAAGTGTCGAATATGCAGCACTCGCACGAATTCATGGAAGAAGTAAGCTCCGCCAAAGTGGCTCAACCCCCCATGATGACAGGCTATTTTAATGTTTCGTGGAGATTTTGACACCCTCACCGTATGCGAACCATCAGTTAGCATACCGCGGAACCACCGAAGATGCACAAAACCCGCATCAGATGGCCCTATTATTGCACTTTTAGCGCTCCAATACGCCGGATTTAGGTCTTACACGGCGGGCTTGAGGGTCTGCCGCGCGCCTTGCGGTATTCCGGGGTCTTCGGTCGGGACCGGAATCGTCACAAGGACAGTTGTGCCGCCAGCGGTCGACTGGATGATCGTTTCCCCGTGAAATTGCCGCAGGCGCTCTCGCATTCCACTGATTCCCACTCCCGAGCCGCCTGACTGAATTTCAGCCAGTTTTTCCGGAGGGATGCCTTTGCCGCGATCCCGGACTTCAACCAGGATTCTGTCGGGTTCGCGCACGATATGGATCGCCGCGCTCTTGCTCCCGGAGTGGCGGTGGACGTTGGTCAAGCATTCCTGCACGAGGCGGAAAATGACCAGTTCCATGCCGTGCGACAGCCTTCCAAACTCTTCGGAAATGGTGAACGCGATATCGAGGTCGCTGCGTTCCGTGAGCCCGCGAATGTACCAGGAAAGAGCCGCGGGGAGCCCATTTTCGTCAAGCAACGGCGGGTGCAGCAGGTAAGAGGTCGTCCGGATCTCTTTCGTCAATTGCTGCGCGAGCTCCTGCGTCTCTTGCGCGGATTGCACCAGATCGGGCACCTTCTCCTTCGCGATCTGCACGATGGTGGAGAGGTTCATTCCCAGGACCGCAAGCGTTTGCCCCGCGCTGTCGTGCAGTTCGCGCGCAATGTGCCGGCGTTCTTCGTCCTGCGTCCGCAGGAGCCGCCAGGAGAGTTCCCGAAGATGCTCGGACTGCCGAACGATGTCGGTGTTCCGCGCTTCCAGTTCTCTCGTGCGGGCACGCACTTCCGAATCGAGCCGTTCCGAGAGCGTTCGGAACCGGTCCTCGCTTTGCCGCAGCGCCTCCTCGGCACGCTTCCGCTCGGTTATGTCCCTCGCTACTTTGGAGGCGCCGGTGACGCGGCCGGCGGCGTCTTTGACCGGTGAAATCGTCACCGAAACGTTGATGGGCGTTCCGTCCTTTCGCCTGCGGATCGTCTCGAAATGGTCGATGCGCTCGCCGCGACGGAGGCGGGCGAGGATATCGGCCTCCTCTTGCAGCCGGTCAGGGGGAATGACCAGGCTGATGTGCCGATGAACGGCTTCTTCCGCTGTGTAGCCGAAAATCCGCTCGGCTCCCTTGTTCCAGCTTGTGATGATGCCGTCCAGGTTCTTGCTGACGATGGCGTCGTCGGAGGAATTTACGATTGCCGCGAGCAGGGCAGTCGCGCGGTCGGCGAGCTTGCGCTGCGTGATATCGCGGGTTACCGCCAATTGTATAGAACTGCCGTCCGGCTGACGCAGCAGTGCGGCGTGGCTTTCGACACACCGGCGCGCTCCATTCAACCCCACGATGTCGAATTCGATAGACCCTTTCTCCCCCTGGCAAATCCGTTCGCTGAAGGCCCGAAAACGCTCGCGGTCCTCGGGCGCGATCAGGTCATACACGCTCTTGCCCACAACCTTGTCAGCGCAGTCCGCGCCAACCATGGCCAGCCCCACTCCGTTCATGTGCAGCAACGTGCCGTCCGCATCGATGAGCTTCACGCATTCAGGCGTGGTTTCCACGATGGCGCGCAGACGCTGCTCGCTGTCGCGAAGCGCTTCCTCCGTCTTTTTGCGTTCGGTTACGTCCAGAACGACGCCGAACATGGGCGATTCGTTGTCGAGGCGGCGGCCTTTGCAGTAAAACCAGCGCATCCCAAGCTCGGGATGAAGGTAGCGGTACTCGAAATCCATTTCCCCAGTCTTGAACCCCTGTTCCATGAGCTGTCGTACCCGTGACAAATCGTCCGGGGCGACGCGCAAACGCCATTTCTCGACATGTTGAGGATCGTCCGGATCGGTCCCAAAGAGCCGATGGAGCTCGGGCGAAAGGCCGGTCGCGCCGTTTGCAGGATCCCATTCCCACGATCCGAGGTGGGCAGCGGCCTGAGCCAAACGCAGACGTTCGTCGCTACGCTCGACTTCGCGCGCCGCTGCAAGCCGCGCGCTGGCTTCGCGCTCCGCGCTCTCGCGCCGGGCGGTTGCGATCCTGATGTGCGTGGCGACACGCGTGAGCAACTCGCGAGCCGTGAACGGCTTTGTGAGGTAGTCATCGGCGCCAGCCTGGAATCCTTCGAGCCGGGGTTCTTCCCCGGCCCGGGCCGTCAGCAGGATTATGGGAATGCTTCTCAGCGCTTCATCAGCTCGTATTTCGCGCAACAGGCCGAACCCATCGAGCTTCGGCAACATCACGTCGGTCAAAACGAGATCGGGGCGCCGCCGGCGGGCCGCCCCGAGAGCGGCTGCACCATCTCCGACTACCTCCACCTCATATTCCACCGCCAGCAAGCGCGTGACGTAAGCGCGCATGTCCGCGTTGTCATCGACCAGCAGGATCCTGGGTTTGGCGCCCGTTGGGAGGGTTTCGCGACTCGTCGACGCAAAGCTCGCCGGCACAGGCGCATCGTGAGAAGCGCCCACGTCGCCCAGCATCCAGTGCACCGCCTCCTGCACATATGCGTCCCGGCGCGACGCCTCTCGGCTCCTGTCGCGCTGACTGCCGACGCGCTCCGCTCGCGAATGGTCCCTGCCGAGCGGAATCGCGACGGTGAACGTGCTGCCGCGTCCGGGTTCGCTCTCAACGCGAACTGTCCCGCCATGGATCTGCGCCAGCTCCTGCACAAGCGCAAGCCCGATGCCGCTGCCTTCGAACGTGCGCCCTCGGGCACTCTTCACCCGGTGGAAGCGTTCGAACAGGTGCGGCAACTCTTTCGCTGCAATTCCAGTCCCCGTGTCTCGGACGGAAAGCTCCGCAAAAGCGCCCTTCCTTTGCAGAGAAACCTCAATCTTTCCTTCGAACGTGAATTTGAAAGCGTTCGAGAGAAGATTCAAGACGATCTTTTCCCACATCTCGAGGTCAACGTAGACCGGCTGTTCGAGCGGCGGGCAATGAACGACGAGCTCCAGGCCCGCGCGCTCGATTGCCGACCGAAAGACGCTGGCCAGCTCCGCTGTGACGCTCGCCAGGTCGGTCGGTTCGCAACTCGCCTGCATGCGTCCGGCTTCCAATCGGGAGAAGTCCAGCAGTGTGTTGACGAGTTTCAGCAGGCGCAAAGAATTCCGATGCGCCGCATCCAGCTGTTCTCGTTGCTCGGGAGCCAATCGGTCCGCCTCGGAAAGCAGGTCTTCTAACGGCCCCAGCATCAGCGTCAGAGGGGTGCGGAATTCGTGACTTACGTTGCTGAAGAATACCGTTTTCGCCCGGTCGATTTCAGCCAGCGCGTCGGCACGCTGCTTCTCCTGTTCCAGCGCCGTCGCGTTCTGAATGGCAATCGCAACCTGATCTGCGATCAACGAGAAAAAGGTGCCGTACTCCCTGTCGAGTTTTCTGGTCGGGTTCACGCCCGTAATCAGCACGCCGGCGGGACGAAGCTGGCCGGGTGAAGTAACCGGCAGCACGAGGGCCTCGCTCAGGGGCTCGTTCGCGAGCCCCAGGGGAAGGGAATCGACGCCTTTCAGGGGCACTAGACGCGATTGTGATGTTTCGATTGCTTCGCGTATCGGCCAGAGTTGCGTGCGTGAGCCCTCGCCTCCCAGCGGAATACTCAGCGGACTCACACGATCAACGCCCTCGGGCAGATGGGTGGTTCCTTCCAGAGTCGCGAAGTCCCCCCGCGCGTCGAGCAGGTAAAGCAGAGAGAAGGGGACGTCATCGGGATTCTGAGAAATCGTCTCAATGCAGGATGCGCAGGCCGCTTCGATGGACTTCTCGGTCAAAGCCCTCACGGACAGCTCAGAGAGTGTCCGCAACCGCCGCGCATGCAGAACCCGCGCAGTCGTTTCCGTGCTCGGACAGAAGAGGCCGCCAACCTTGCCCGATTCGTCGTAAATGGGACTGTAGGAAAAAGAATAGTACGTTTCTTCCAGGTACTCGCCGCGGCTCATAAACAGCCGCACGTCGTTCGCAAAGGAGGCTTCAGCCTTTGCAAACACTTTGTCCGCGAGGGGTCCGCAAACATCCCATATCTCCGCCCAGACCTCACGCGCCGGCCGGCCCAGTGAGCCGGGATGTTTCGCCAGACTCAACACGGAGATGTACGCATCGTTGTAGAGAAACGTCATCTCCGCTCCCCAACCAATCCACATCGGGTGTTGGGAGTTCAGCATGAGGTTGACCGCGGTCCTGAGGCTCTGCGGCCAGTCGCGAATCGGGCCGAGCGGAGTCGCCGACCAGTCATGCTGCCGCATCAGATGCCCCAGGTCCCCGCCTCCGAACAGCCATGTTTCTTCGCCCGGTTCCTGCGCGAACGTCGCTTCCGATTCCTGTTCTTCTGCACCACCCACTATTTTGAGGATTGCAGGGAGCAGGTCTCGCGCGAGTGTGGCTTTCGAAACACACCCCCGAGCCCCTATCTGCGCCGCTTGCTGACGAATCACGACAGGGTCGTTCTGGCTTACGATGATTACTTCTGCTTCGGGAACCTCTTGCCGGATGATGCGCGTGGCCTCGACGCCGCTCATTCGCGGCATGGACATGTCCATCAGGATCACGTCGGGCCGCAGCTTTCGAGCCAATTCCGTGGCTTCGACTCCGTCCGATGCCTCGCCGCAGACCAGCCAATCCGACCGTCGAGTCAGAAGCGAGCGAATGCCTCGGCGTACCGGTTCATGGTCATCGACGATGAGCACGCGCACTGTCATAATTGATGGTGAACCGCTAGGGAGTCTCGAAGCGCTTGCTTTTGGGAAAGCCCCGTTTTGTCGCGCACGCGTGCGCACACCGTTTCGTTGGGTTCGATCGATTTAGAAGGCGTGGGCGCCTGAGACGAGCCGGGCGCATCCAGCCTGAAAGCTGAGAGGGCTAGTATGCAACACGAGGGGTATACTCGGAATACCGGGTTCACCTTATTCTCCCCGCTGAGCTTCTAGGAGTGGGTACGCAATCCGACACTCTCAACAGACCAGGCCTGCGCGTGCGCCGAGCCGCGAGCCTATTTTCGCCGGTTCGCGTCGATCCAGGCCGCGAATGACTGAACAAACTTCCTCAAGAGTTCGCGCGTACTGTCGTTGATCAGGTTTCCTTCAGGATCGAAAAGGCTGCTTGTTCCGCCGATGTACGCTTCCGGTTGCTGCATCACTCGGACGTTCAAAAATACCATCGACTGCCGCAGATGGTGATTCGCTCCAAATCCGCCGATTCCGCCCGGCGAAGAACTGATCACCGCTCCCGGCTTTCCTTCCCACGCGCTTTTTCCGTAAGGGCGCGACGCCACGTCGATCGCATTTTTCAGCACACCCGGCACCGACCGGTTGTATTCGGGCGTTATGAAAAGCACCGCGTCCGCGGCACGGACCTGCTCTCGAAAACGGACCCACTCCGCTGGCGGAGTTCCATCGTCAAGGTCCTGGTTGTAGAGAGGCAGGTCGCCAATTTCCGCGATCTGGAATTTCAGCGGCGCCGCGTTTAATCCGATCAGCGCATTGGCGAGCTTGCGATTCAATGAATCTTTGCGAAGACTTCCCACCAGCACGATCACATTGGTGACGGGGGACATGGTTGACCTTTCCGCGCGAGATGTGGCGATCCTGTTTAGATATGATGTGTGACGCGGGTTGGCGATGTCAACGAGGCGTACGTCAGGAGGCGGAAACGACGCTCGTTGGGCGGCCGGATTTTCCGGCGCGAAGTCCGCGCCCAGGTCAAAGCACTTCGCCCCGCCGTCGGATTCCCAGCCACGAGTAGCCTAGCATCACTCGGGGCCCTTTTCGCCTTGAGGGGTCGTTTTCCGCGGGTGGCGGCTAAGACATGGGAACCCAACTGGATCGCCACGTTCACCCGCGAGACGTGATGAGGCGGCGCCCAAAACGCAACTCCGGCCGCTTTCGCGGCATCCGACGCACGTTTGCCTTAGCTCTCTCCATGGAGGCTTCTCCGTGATCGTTGAAATGCGAACCTATAAGACGAAGCCGGGTCTCCGGGCCAAATTCCTCGACACATTTCGGCGCAAGTCCGTTCCGGCACACGCGCAAATCGGGATGAAAATTCTCGGCCCTTTTCTTTCGATCGAAGATCCCGACACTTTCTTTTTCATGCGCGGCTTCCCGGACCTCGCGTCGCGCGAGCCGATGAAAGCGAAATTCTACGAAGGCGAACTCTGGAAGAGGGAACTGGAGAGCCTTTTGATGCCCATGCTCGAGAAGTATGAAGTGGTCCTCGTGGACGATCCCGACGGGCTGATACGCTGGTAGCGCGCGCTGCGAACCGCCCAGGCTTCTACAGCGCGTAGTCGCGGCAGGTGCCCCAAGCCACCGGAAGCAGCCAGGCCCGCCTCTTATTTGGCCTTTCCGTGCTCCGTTTGCAGTTGCCGGAGATACAGCACGATGCTCTGGATGTCCTGCCTTGTGAGAGAGGGGTTCGCGCCCTTCGGCGGCATTGGTATGTGCGACGTATTGCGCGGATCGTTGGCGGGAATGCCCGTGTTCGATCAAACTTACCAGCTGCGTATCCGTCGATTTGGCCACAAACTTACTGGTTTGCAGGTCCGCGCCAAGATGCGGCACGCCTTGTCCGTTCATTCCATGACAGTTTGAGCAGCTCTGCGTGAAGAATTGTTTCCCTTTGCCCTCTCGCGCTGCCGGTGTCGCAGCATGGGACGGTGTCGCGGAAGCGGTTGTGGCAGGTTCTCCGCCGGCGCTGGCGTCGCTTCGGGAAGCCGCTTGCGGCCCGGAGCCGCTGCCGCAACCGGCGACAAGCGCAGCCATCGCACCCGCAAGAATGAACCGAGCCGCTAGCGTCGCACCGCGCTGAAACGATTTTTCCTCAATTCGAGTCGTGCCGATCACCGATTGTTCTCCTTGGGATGAACTCAAAGATGCTCCTGCTGAGGTGCCGCGCGATAGGAGCGTTCCTCGCCGAAGGAAAGGCGCGGCCCGTTCCAAAACACTCCAGTCTAGCTTTCTCTTGGATTGCCCGCTAGGATTTTACTCTACGAAAAACTACGGCAGTTCCAGCAACTCGCCGGATTACAGGCCGGAATTCACCATGAGCTATACGGCGTGTTGTCGGTCGGAGAGACTTGATCGGAAGAGGAGTGCACGTCGCAAAGCCCAGTGCTCGTCTGATCGGGACTCAGCAAGTCACTGCAGTTTTGCGGTGTCCAATCGGGGCTGCGCGTAATTGGATCGACGGGAATGCTCGCGAGATAGTGCTCGGAGACGAGGTCGTCCAGCGAGTTTGGTGCGGCTTGCTTGTCGCGCGTGTAATTCTGTATGGCTTCGCGCATCTCCCGCAAATCCGTTTTGAGAACCGCCTCCCGGCTGCCCTGAACCGCCCGCTGGTACCGCATGACGCCCATGCTCGCCAGGATCACGATGATCGCCAAGCACGATCATCAGTTCGAGGAGCGTAAATCCGCGAGCTGCACCGGTATTCTCCGCCGGCGCCCGCCGATTCGCTCCCCGCAGTCGAATTTGAACACTGAACCTCATTGCTCGATCACCACTCCGAATATTGTGTCCCGTCCATAGCCGTTCCTGTCGATCTGCTGAACACGTCGAAAACATCTGTTCCGCCCCATTCCGTCGACGTGGGATCGTCCTGCACCGAGCGCATTCCCCAATCTTTGTTCCCGGTCATCGGATCGACCGGAATCTCGCGCAGAAAATGAATCTTCGTGTCCTGAGCGCCGTTGAGCGGTACGCCGTCCACCGAGCGTTTGCAGGTCGGGCGGATATCCTTCTGTCCCGGCTTGCACCTGAATCTTGTTCTTGTCCGCCGCGTCCTTGTACCGGTCGATCGCATCGCGCATCTGGCGAAGATCGTAGCGGAGCTCATTTCCTTGTGCCGGATGATCGTGACACGAGCCAGGGGCAATGCCGCTGTGGCAAGAACCATCAGAATGGCGCACGCAAGGATCAGCTCGATCAGCGTCATCCCTGCTTGCGCGTTGGAAGCTCGGCGATCCAGCGGCAAAGAGAGACGTGCAGTCGCGCGATCTCGCCAGCAATCGCTTTTCGTTTCGATCGGGCCCCACTTCATGTCAAACCTCTATTGCACTTGGACCGTGGCTTCTCCGGAAACCAGGGGAATTGTCTGCTGTTGCGAATTTTGCGCATTCACCTGGAGAATCTGTATGTTCGACGCCCCTGGACCAATCGCCTGACCACGAATCCGAGCAGCGTTCCCGTTCCGTTGACCCCGGGCGTGTTCGGCTGCCGCGTCGCCGAAACCACGCCTCTCCGCGCTGCGCGTCGATGCGCTGGACGATGGCGATCTGCTGCGTCCCTCCGGAGAGGAACCCGCCGTCGCGCACCTCCTCCACCTGCATCACGGCGGGATTGAAATGAATCAGCAGCGGAATCGAGTAGAGGTCATTCACGTTGGAGACGTGCAAACCGATCGTTGTGCGGTCCCCTGGCTTCAGCGTCACCTTCGCCGGATCGAATTGCAGTTGCGCCGCCGCCCGTTTTGCTCCGTGGGGATTGGATGCGCTGGCGCCGGATTCGGTGACCCGGAAGAAATCGCGTTCTGCGGATTTCCGGCGGCGCGCACGAGAGCCTCATTCTGCTCTCGCGGTAAACCCGCACGTTGGTGTCCGTTCCGGCGGCCAGCGACCGCAAATTATCCGCCGTAATCGTCGGGAACCGCATGATGTGCGGCGTCAGGACGATCAGGATTTCCTGGTCCTGCAACTCTTGCGTCTTTTCTCGAGAACAGATACTTCGCCAGCGGAACCTGCGCGAGCCCCGGGATGCCGTTCGGATTCTTCGTTGAGTTCGCGTAATCAGTCCGCCCAGGATGCTCACTTCGCCGTCCTTCAGGCGCATCGTCGTGCTCGATTTTGTCGCTGGCTGATGATCGGCTGCTGGATGCCCGCCGATGTTGCTTCTGCCCGGCAATCGAAGAAACGTCCACCGACATCTTCATGCTCACTTCGCCGTCGGGATGGACGCGCGGTGTCACGTCGATGTTCACGCCCACGTCCGATAGTGAACTGCGTGTTGACCAGCGGATTCACCAGCCCGCTCCGCCGCCCACGCCCACTCCGACGCCCGCCTGAAAGCTGCCCGTCGCCACCGGGACGCGTTGGCCGATTTTGAGCTTGGCGCTTTCGCCGTCCGTAATGCGAATCTCAGGATCCTGGATGATCTGCGTGTTGTTGTCGGTCAGGATCGCTTCGGCCGTCGCGCCCGGCAGCGTCAGGCTGTAATCCGCCGTCGATAGATTCTGCAAATTATTCAGCGTGATCTGCGGAACTGTGCTGGTCGAACTCGATGCTCGTACGCGTGGAGCTCGAACTCGTGCTGACTGCTTGGCTGCAACGACGTGCGCGGCGTGAACGTCAGCGTCGCGCTCTGTCCCGGCAGGATTCCCAGATCGCGCAGTCGGTCGCGGTTGGCCGACAGCACCTGCACGTGAATCAGCACTTCCGGCTTCGCCTTGTCGATGATCTCGAATGATTTTCTGCGCGGCCGCCAGCTTGTCCGGCGTGTCCCGGACCACGATCGCGTTCTGCGCGTTTACTGTGCGATATTCGCGCGCAGATCGAGCAGTTGCCGCAGCCCGGTCACCATTTCCGTCAGTCCTGCGGCGTCAGCGTGTTCGAAAGATAAAACGTCTTCACCTCTTCGTCTTCCAGATCTCCCGCTTTTGCGGATTGTCCGGCGCGACGAAGATCACGCTCGGCGTCAGCGGCTTCCAGAACGCTTTGCTCTCGAGCGAGACGGCGTCGAGCGCCTGCTCCAGGGTCACGTTCGGCAGTTCGACGTAGATTCGTCGCGACGTGAAATCCGGATCGAAAATCACGCTCAATCCGGCCAGCTTGGCGATCGTCTCGAAGACCACGCGCGTGTCGTTCGTCATCTTCAGATTGATGGGTTCGCTGCGAGAGCGGCTTCAGCTCGGGCGGGCTGCTCAGAAGCATGGTCCTGCGTCGTCCGGAGGATTGAGGTCGGCGGTTGCTTGGGCGTCGCGGCGGCATTCTGCGCCAGCGATCTGCTCAGCGTGTGTTTCGACTTCCTGGTCCGCCGCCGATACTCGAAGGGTCGACGCGCCTGCGCCTTTTCGAACTCCGCCAGCGCCATCTGCAGGTCGCCCTTCTTCAGCGGCTTCTCGCCCTGCTCGAGGTGAAATTGGCCGTCCTCGAAGTGCATCCGGGTGGCGCGCAGCTTGTACTCGGCAGTTCGTGGGGTCGGTGCGCAGCGCGCGCTCGTAATGGACCAGCGCCGTATCGTAGTCCTGGAGCGCTTCGGCTTTCCGGCCGGCCTCGAAATCCTGGTTCGATTTGGGGCAACCGGCCAGAAAGATTCCTGCTAAAGCAACAAGAGGGAGGCAGACTTTTCCGCGCAAAAAGCTCTCCGATCAACCCTGTGGGCGAGGGCCAGAGTTTAGCACGTGCATGAGATGCCACAAGCAATGCACGGCGTTGCCGCCGGCTTCCCAAAGAAGTTCCGCTGGTTTCATTTGGGTGGTCGGCTTTCGGTAAGCCGATTATGGCCCATATCGACGGATCTGCGCGTCTTCTGGCGAGCCATGTGCAGAAAGCTCCAACACCGCCCGGCTTGCGGCCTCCCGCGTGTGGCGGCTATGATGGCTCGTTCGGGGAGGGCCGCCGAAGGGTCCTGCCTGGCAGGGTACGGCACGTCGCGCCGCGGTTTGTGCGTCCGCCGCCTCACGGCGGGATCGCTGACGGCCCGTGCTGCGAAGCCTGGGACTACGGCCCTGCCGCATGCACGCATTTCCACACAGACATCGCCATGAAATCCACAGCACAAAAATCGGAACGAGAAGGCGTGAAAATCGTCGCGCAGAACCGCGCCGCCTCGTACAATTACCACCTTCTCGGCCATTTCGAAGCAGGACTGGTGCTGGTCGGGACGGAAGTGAAATCCCTGCGGGAAGGAAAGGGAACGCTTCGCGATGCCTACGCGGAAATTCGCGGCGGCGAGCCGTGGCTCGTGAACTGCCACATTCCCGAATATCAGCCCGGCGGCCCGCGGAATCACGATCCGCTGCGAAAGCGCAAGCTGCTTCTGAATCGTCGCGAAATCGAGAAGCTGGAGGTCGAGACGCAGCAGAAGGGCATGACCATCGTTCCGTTGAAAATTTATTTTCGCGATGGCATGGCCAAATGCGAGCTCGCCATGGCCAAGGGCAAGAAGTTCCACGACCGCCGCGAAGCAGAGCGCCAAAAAGAAGCCAAACGGGAAGCCGACGAAGCCATGTACCGCTCGCGCCGCCGATAGCCTATATACGGGCAAGCCGGCGTTGGGGCGGGTCTCCGACCCGCCAGTAGTGAATCACTTCACGAAAGGACCAATGCAGATTCAACTCGAGTCTCAGCCATACTCCTCGCTCGCTTCCGGCGCGCTCGTCACCTATATCTTCGACAAGGACTCCAAGTTCGAAGGAGTTGCCGGCGAAATCGACCGCGCCATGAACGGCCGCCTCTCCTCGCTCGCCGCCAGCGGCGAACTCACCGGAAAGGCGCTCGAGCTGGTCCTGATTCATTTCCCGCAGGGGCTCGCCGCCGAACGATTGCTGCTTGTCGGCGCGGGCAAACCCGAGAAATTCTCCACATCCGACCTGCGCAAAATCGCGGGCACCGCGCTCCGCTACCTGAAATCGCGCGGCGTGAAGAATTTCGCTTTTCTCGCGCGCGAAGGCGACGCATGGTGCGGAAGCCGCGCGCAGGCGTCGCCGAAGGACTGGTCCTCGCCGATTTCGAATCCGATAAATACCGCAGCGAAAAGAAAAATCGCGAAATCGCTTCCGTTTCGCTGGCGGGTTTCGATGCGCGGCCTCGGCTCAAGTCTTCAGGAGGCGATCGACCACGGACGCATCATCGCCGAATCGCAAAATTTCGCGCGCGACCTCATCAACGAGCCTTCGAACCATCTTACGCCGCGCATGCTCGCCGCGCACGCCGAAGCCATGGCCAACGAAGTCGGGCTCGGCGTCGAAATTCTCGACGAACGCCGAATCGCCGAACTGAAAATGGGCGCCCTGCTCGGCGTCGCGCAGGGCAGCGTCGAGCCGCCGCGCGATGATCGTCCTCCGCTACATGCCCGCGACGGCGACCGCGGGCGGCCCGGTCCTCGGTCTCGTCGGCAAAGCCGTCACGTTCGATACCGGCGGCATTTCCATCAAGCCCGCCGACAACATGGAAAAAATGAAGTACGACATGGGCGGCGGCGCCACCATGCTCGGCGCCATGCGCGCGCTCGCGCTATCTGAAGCCGCGCATTCCCGTGATCGCCGTGATTCCCGTCGACCGAAAACATGCCCGGCGGTCGCGCGCAAAAACCCGGCGACGTGCAGATCGCCATGTCCGGCAAATCCATCGAAGTGATCAACACCGACGCCGAAGGCCGCCTGATCCTCGCCGACGGCATCACCTACGCGAAGCAGCTCGGCTGCACGCACCTGATCGACGCCGCCACGCTCACCGGCGCCATCGAGGTCGCGCTCGCCAACGTCCACGTCGGCGCGTTCGGCACGCCGCGCGAATTCCTCGACCAGTTCCTCGCCAGCGCGAAATCCGCCGGCGAAAAGATGTGGCCCATGCCCATCGACGACGAGTACGAGGAAATGATCAAGAGCAATATCGCCGACATTCGCAACACCGGCAGCGGCAAAGGCGGCGGCGCGATCACTGCCGCGTGGTTTCATCAAAGAATTCGCCGAGGACACGCCCTGGATCCATCTCGACATCGCGGCACCTGCTGGGTCGACGAAGGCCGTCCCTGGCTCGCCAAAGGCCCCACCGGCGTCGCCATCGCCTCATCATCGACTTCGCCT
This sequence comes from uncultured Acidobacteriota bacterium, assembly GCA_963753475.1. GTDB lineage: Bacteria > Acidobacteriota > Terriglobia > Acidiferrales > UBA7541 > Palsa-295. The sequence continues at coordinate 608,586 of CAVWCN010000005.1, read as the reverse complement.
TAAAGATGTAGGTGCTTTGTGGCGCCGGCGTCTCGCCGGCGATTTTGCTGGTCGGCACAGCTTGAACGGATCGCCCCTTACATCTTCTCCGGCGCTGTAATTCCCATCAATCCCAGCACGACCACCAGCCGCTCCCGCACCAGCGACGTCAGCCGCAGCAAAAACGCGCGCTTCTCCGCGTCTTCTTCCGACAAAATGTGGTGCTTGTGGTAGAAAACGTTGAACGCCTGCGCCAGTCTCGAACGCATACCGCGCGACAAACGCCGGCTCCTGCGCGGCCACGGCCGCTTCGACTCGCGCATCAAGCGATCCCGCCAGCAGAACCAACTCCCACAGATCGTCGCCGGTCGATGCCGCCAAGAATCTCGCAACGTCCAGCGCGCCGCCGTCGATTCTTGCCTGATTTTCCGCGTCTTGCGCCGCAGCGCCAGAATCGCCTTCCGCACCTTTGCGCAAGATTCCGTTCACGCGCACCACCGCATACTGCACGTACGGCCCCGTCTCGCCCTCGAAGCTCAGCGCGTCCTTGAAATCGAACGCAATCACCGTCCCGCGCGTAAATCGAAGCAGAAAATAGCGCAGCGCGCCAATGGCAATTGCGTGCGCGATCGCCGCGCGCTCGGCTGCAGGCGTTTCGGCGTGGCGCGCATCCACTTCCTCCCGCGCGCTCGCTTCCAGTTGATCGAGCAAATCGTCCGCCTTCACGCCCTGGCCCTTGCGCCCGCTCACTTCGATGTAGGCCTTCTTGGCGTCCTCCGGCGGAATCTCGTAGCCCATCTCCTGAGCGCAACGCGGCGTCAGCGCCACCACGTTGTACGAGAAATGTTTCAGCTGATCCGCCTGCTCGGCGTAGCCGAGCGCCCGCAACCCCGCAACGACCACCTGCTGCGGATACGCCTGCCGCGAATCGATCACGTTGAACACTTCGTGCGCGTGTCCGAACGGCGGCGCGCCCGATTCGTTTGACTCGCTCGACGTCACCCAGGTGTGCGCTCGCTCGTCGCCAAAATAAAAGCGCTGATAGCGAAAATCGCGCCCCAGCAGTCCGAACTTCCAAAGGTGATACGCAATGTCCTTGCCGACGTACGTCACCGTTCCATTCGACCGCACGATGATTTTCGCCTCCGCCAGGTCCGGCGGTTCCCCCGGCGCGGTTTCAGGCCCGTCCGCCGCCTCGACTTCCCGCCCTTTCACTTCGTCCAACGGGATTTTGGTGTTCAGGAGGCCGGAGCTTGAGCTCCGGCGTCACGGTCGAGCCTAGGTCGGGGGCTTTAGCCCCTGAAGCACCAGCCTCAGCGCCCGCGCCTGATTCAGCAGCGCCCGGCAGCTCCATCACCCAGCAGCCAGCATTCTTGCCCGATGCGGCAATTTGAATCGCGCCGCGCCGCTTCAGCATCTCGAACGCCGCATCCCAGAATTTCAAGTGCAGGATTTCGCTCTCGCGAGACAGCAGATCGTATTCGATCCCCAGCCGGTCAAGCGTTTCGAGGTGCCGCCGCACAATCGCTGTCGAAACGATCTCCGCCATCTTCGCCGCTTCGCCTCGATCCTCTTCGATCTCCTTCAGCGTCTGCCCGCGCAGCTCGAGCCGCGACTTGTCCTCGCGCCAGAAACTGCGTAACGCGCGTGTAAAGATCCCAACAGTAATAATCGAACCGCGGCCGCGCGATGAGCGCCCGCACATCCTCCACCGATTTCTTCTCCAGGTGAATGAACCCGAGCACCACGTCCGCCACCTGCACGCCCGTGTTGTCGATGTAGTTCTGGACTTCGACGCGGCGGCCGGCATAGCGCAATACGCGCGCAAAGGTGTCGCCCAGCACGGCATTTCGCAGATGCCCGATATGCGCCGCCTTATTGGGATTGACGCTGGTGTGCTCGACGATCACCTTCGGGCCGCGTTCTCGTAGCGCCGGCTTGCCCTGAGCGGAGTCGAAGGGCGTCTCGCTTGCACTGAGCGGAGCGGACGTGCCGGCGTTTTTGCCGGTTTCCGCGATCGCGCCGCGGAAAAACGCGGCTCGATCGAAAAACGCATTCAGATATCCGCCGCCCGCCACTTCCACTCGCGCAACGCCTTCAATGCGGGGCAGGGCGTTCGCAATTTCCTGCGCCAGAGCCCGCGGCGGCTTCTTCAGCCGCTTGGCCAGCTCGAAGCACAACGGCGACGCGGACTCGCCCATGGCGAGCTTCGGCGGCCGCTCCGTGACAATCGGCACGTCCGTCTTGTAGCGCTCGTGAATGTGGTGTCGCAGCGCCTTTCTGAATCGTTCTTCAATCGCCCTATACACGCCCGTCCTTTACTCCCGCCTAGGAGCCTTTCTCGTCAATGAACGAATGACAGATGATAACTCAGTGGCCGAGAATACGCTGTTTCGGGTGTGGCAGGCCACAGGAAAATGAACGCCTCGCCTCCAGAAGGGAGAACGAGGTGTCCGGGCCTGTCACTATCTGAAAAAAGTACTTACGATTCACGCCATCATATTTGCCCAGTTTTCAAGCAGCAGCGTTTGAAACCAGCGCCCTGAGCCACAGGGACAGAGATCGTTCCGTCCGAGCTTCTCCTCGAGTCTTTCTCCCCGTGGACAACCCGGTTTCCGCGCTTCACGTTCGTTTCTGAGGGGAACCCCTTCCGTCGTTTACTGCTTCGCTCGAAAGGAGGCTTGGCAGGTGCTGTCCTGCTTTCGCATGGCAACCTCCTGTTGGAGCAGCAATTCTACCACGCGGTACAATCTGGCTGCCCGGGCCAAATGGGGAGTATCCGGCCGCTTCGTTTGACACACTCATGCGGGCAGAATAGTATCGATTTTCCGCAATTTGCGGCTCGCGATTGGTTGTAAACGCATGAAGAACATAGGGATTGCATACTTCGACTGCTTTTCGGGCATCAGCGGCGACATGGTCCTCGGCGCTCTGGTGGACGCGGGCGCCGAACTTGCGGCGCTCGAAAGGGAACTCCGCAAACTCAATCTGCCCGGGTGGTCGATCACGGCGGAAAAGGTGCGCCGGAAATCAATTGTGGCAACCCGGTTGAAAGTCCACCTAAGCGACCCTCGGCCCCACGAGGGACACGGTAATGATTTGCATGCCGGTCACGCTGCCCAAGGGCGAGACCGCGGCGCTCGAGTTGTAGCGCCGGCGTCTCGCCGGCGTCTTTCCTCGCCCAGGCATTCCCATAGCCATGAACACGACCACTCGCACGCGGAGGAAGTGTCAGCACCCCCGCTTCACCATCGCGGTCTCAGCGAAATCATAAAGATGATCGACGCGGGCCGCCTCGCGCCGCGAGCAACCGACCGTGCCAAGAAAATCTTTCATGCGCCTGGGAGAGGCGGAAGCGAAAGTCCACGGCGTCGCGATCGAAAAGGTGCATTTTCACGAAGTGGGAGCGGTCGATTCCATCGTCGACATCGTTGGCGCGGCGATCGGCTTCGACCTGCTCGGCATCGACGAATTTGCCTGCTCGGCGATGGACGTGGGCGGAGGCCAGGTGAAAACGGCGCACGGTGCTGCTGCCGGTTCCTGCGCCCGCGACGGCGGAACTTCTGCGCGGCGCGCCCACGTATTCGAGCGGTATCCAGCGCGAGCTGGTGACGCCGACGGGCGCGGCCATCGCGACTACGCTGGCGACGACGCTACGCGCGAAATTCCGCGCGATGACGCTGCGCGCCATCGGCTACGGCGCGGGAACGCGCGGACCTGGCGGAAAAGCCAAATGTGCTGCGGCTTCTGATCGGCGAAAGCGCAGTCGAAAGCGAGGATCGCCGAGTACGGCGACGCGCCCGTTACCGTGATCGAAACGAACGTGGACGACATGAGCCCGCAGATTTACGGCTACTTCGCCGAGCGGGCGCTGGCGGCGGGCGCGCTGGACGTGTTTTCGACGCGCGGCGCAGATGAAAAAGAACCGGCCGGGCCTGCTGGTGACGATTTTGAGCGAGCCGGAAAACGTGGCGCCGCTGATCGACCTGGTCTTTCGCGAGACGACGACGATCGGCGTGCGCACCTACGACGTGCGCAGCGCAAAACGCTCGACCGCGAACTCGTGCCCGTCGAGACGCCGTTCGGCGAGGTGCGCATGAAGATGTCGCGGCATGAATGGATCGCTGCTGAACGCAACGCCGGAATACGACGATTGCCAGCGGATCGCCGCCGAGCGCGGCGTGCCGCTGAAGCAGGTGATCGCCGCGGCCTCTTTCGAATTTCAGAAGGGAAGAGAAGGCAAATAATTGGCCACCGAGGCACAGAGTCACAGAGGAAAAAGGAGTGGGGAACGATTTTCTCAGCGTCTCTGTGTCTCGGTGGCAAAACGGGTTTCGGTTCTGAGAGCGCATGGATAAACCGAAGTATTATCTCACGACGCCGATTTACTACGCGAATTCGCGGCCGCACGTGGGCTCCGCCTACACGACGATCGTCTGCGACGTGATCGCGCGCTACAAGCGCATGTGCGGCTACGACGTGGCGTACCTCACCGGCACGGACGAGCACGGCGTCAACATCGAGCGCGCCGCGGAAAAAGCCGGGCATCACGCCGCAGGAATTGGTCGACCGCAACCAGAAGATTTTCATCGAGCTGTGGAAGCTGCTCGGAATCCAGTACACCCATTTCGTCCGCACCACGTCGATGGAGCACGCGCGCGCGGTGCAAACGCTGGTGCGCCGCACGCTGCGCCGTTCGCCGCACGCCATCTACAAGGCGAAATACGAAGGCCGCTACTGCATCTACGACAATCTCTATGTCAGCGACTCGCCGGAGCCCGCCGATTGCCCGATCTGCGGGCGCCCCGCGGAGCTGATCTCCGAAGAAAATTATTTCTTCAGGCTGTCGGCGTTCCAGAAGACGCTGCTGGATCTTTATCGCGAAGGATCCGCGAATTCGTTCAGCCCGATTTCCGCATGAATGAAGTGCGCAGCTTCGTCGAAGCGGGCTTGAAGGATGTTTCCATCAGCCGCAAGTCGATCAAGTGGGGGATTCCCTGGCCGGACGATCCCGAGCACGTCTTTTACGTCTGGTACGACGCGCTGACGAGCTACATGACCGGCATCGGTTTTGGCGAAGGCGAAGAAGGCGACGCGAATCGCAAGTTCCAGCGGCTCTGGCCCGCCGACGTGCACATGATCGGCAAGGAAATTATCCGCTTCCACGCGGTTTACTGGCCGGCGTTTCTGATGGCCGCGGAACTGCCGCTGCCGAAGCAGATTTTCGCGCACGGCTGGCTGCTCTTCGAGCAGGAAAAGATGAGCAAGTCGAAGGGCAACGTGGCCTATCCCGAGCCGATCGTGAAAGGGTTCGATCATGGCCGGCGCGGTCGGTAACGACGCGCTGCGCTATTACCTGCTGCGCGAAACCGTCTTCGGCCAGGACGGCAATTTTTCCCGCGACGCGCTGATCACGCGCTACAACGCCGACCTCGCCAACGGCCTTGGCAATCTTGGCCAGCCGCACTGCTGACGATGATCGACCGATATCTGGGCGGCGGAATTCCCCCTGCAACGGAAAGCGCGGAGTTTTGCGTTGAGGTGGAGAAGACCATTGGCGCCAGCCGGATTAAATTCGAGAACTTCGATTTCAGCGGTGCAACCGGGGAAATCTGGGACTTGATCTCATGCGTCGACAAGTTCATTTCGGACGCGAAGCCCTGGGAACTCGCCGGACACGAGTCCAAGAAGCAACGCCTCCAGCAAATTCTGTATGACGCAGCGGAAACGACGCGAATCATAGCCGTGCTTGCTCACAGTGTGATTCCGGAGGCGACGCAGAGGATTTGGGAACAGCTTGGGCAACCCGGAAAGCTCGCGGATGTGCGAATCGACCAGCTTGAGTGGGGTGGGTTGAAACCGGGAACGAAAATTGGGAAGCCGGAGGCGGTGTTTCCACGTGTGGACAAAAAAGAAGCATCGGAAAGGATTGAAGCCATGGAGAACGAAATACGTAATCCGGGCGCGAGCGCGCCAGCAAGCGTGCCGGCGGGAACGGGAAGCGGAGAGACGTCCGGCGCGGCGGCTGCTGCGGGACCCGCGAAAATCACGATCGAGGATTTCGCGAAGGTCGAGCTGCGCGTCGGCGTGATCAAGTCCGCCGAGCGCATTCAGGGCGCGGACAAGCTCTTGAAGATTCTCGTCGATATTGGCGACGAGGTGCGCCAGGTGCTCGCCGGAATCGCGCTGGCGTATGCGCCCGAAGATTTGGTCGGCCGCAAAGTAGTCGTAGTGACGAACCTCGCGCCGCGCAAAATGCGGGGACTCGAATCGAACGGCATGCTGCTGGCGGCGGCCGCGGGCGCCGACGGCAAACCCGTCCTCTGCACCTTTGCCGAGGACGTCGCCCCCGGCTCCAAGGTGAAGTGACGACGCCTGCTTCCGCATGCCGAGACCGTGAGGTTCCTGGGACCAAATCCGGGCTTGTAAACTGCTTTTGTTTGCGGCCTTGGCTGGCGTTCCGAATTCTGTTCCGCGAATTGGCGCCGATCGGTTGCCTCACGATGGAAAGCCGCTGCATTTGCCGCACACCCAATCAAGGCAGCCGGCCCTCGCCAGTTCGCCAAGCGCGATGGCAGCGCCAGCGGAGGCGCAACAAAAAAACGGGTTTAAAAGATTGAAAGACGGAAAGCTCACCGAGTGAGCCAAATCGCATGCTGATACGGGGCAAAAGTTCGAGGATAACTTGAAGGGTGGTGCCGGAGTGGGAGTCGCAGATGAAACTAATCCGAGATAGCCGATCCTCGCCAATTCGCTGAACGTAAATCGAAGCGCTGGCGGAGGCCGCAAAACAAAAGTTCGTGAAATTTGACGCACGGCAAGTGGCGCGCAGTAGGCCTTCGCGGAAAACGCTCAGCCCGGGCAGCGCCCTACGACTTTCGCGTAGGGCGTCGGAACGTGTCCGCTATTGTTCCGAAGAATGGGGCATCACAGTGACGGTGACGGGCTGCTCGAGCTGAAAATCGAGCTTCGTCTCCGACGGAATCTTCACCTGCTTGCCGCGAGTCGCTGCCTGATACGCGCCGCCGGCCCCCGCGCCGGCCGCAGCGCCGATCGCCGCTCCCTTGCCGCCGCCCGCGACGGCTCCAATCACGGTTCCGAGCACCGCGCCTATGCCGACCTTCTTCGCTGTGTCCTTCCCGCGTGAACTGCCCGCCAGCGAGTACGTGCTGCTGTTGAGGGGATACGACTGGCCCTGAAATTCAAGTTTCACGAGTTCCAGGCGCAATTCGCTGCGCCCACTGACGCGTCCTGCGGAAGATGCGCTCGCGAGCCGAACGTAGACGTCGGCGTCCTTGGGCACGACCACTTGGTCGCCAACGACAATCGGCGCGTCAAGCGAAGCGTGGAAAATTTCGCCCGGCTGATTAACGGAGGAATCGACCCCGTCGATCATGCGGATCGACATCGTGGCGCCTGCCGGAATCTGCACTTGCGTGGGCTGCGGCGGCGGAGGAGGAGCCGGAACGGGAGCCTGCACTTGAGCCGGCGACGGGGTCGGCGCGACTGCAGGAGCCGCGGGAGTTTGCGACGTTTGGCCCTGCGGCTGCTGCGGCTGTGCAGCGGCTGTTTCCTGATCCGGTGGCGTGCTGGATATCTGGTCCTGATCGGCCTGCGCGGTTTCGCGCTCGTGCGCTTTTGCGCGCTGCTTGCGGCGACGCTCTCGCTCGACTTTCTTTGGCGAAGGTGCGGGAGCGGCCTCGGGGGCCGGCGTAGCGTTGGCTTCCGGCGAAGGCTGCGATTGCTGAGGCTCGCTCGCCTGAGCCGTCTCCGTGCTTTGCGCGGACTGAGCGCCCTCCACGGTCATCTGGTCATTCACCTTGCTGACGCCGGGAGTTTGCGTGGCGATCTTGTAGGCGTCCAGGCGCGCGGCATCGCTGGGAACGCTGCCGGTCAGCGTGACCTGGCCATCCTTGGACGTGACCTGCAGATTCGCGCCTTTGAGCTGCGAATCGGAAAACATCTGAGCTTTGATATTGGTGACGAGCGCCGCGTCGTCTGATTTCCTGGCGCATCCTGCGGCGACCACACCGGCCAGCACGGTGATCGCAAGGATCGATCCGAGGCGCATCTTCACTTCCCCCTTGATGCGAATCGTTGATGTGAATCGTGCCGAGCGGCCGGGCCGCAGCAAGCGCATCTCTCGACTGCGGCTCAGCTTAGTCTACTACTGAGATGCAAGAGCCGCGCGCAATGCTGCATTAAAACGGAATGAGACGGCGCTCAACGCGCATCCCGGAGCGACCGGCCGCCTGCGTAAGTGCCGTGCCTATGCGACCTGGAGAGGCGCGTTTTTCCGAGCCGCAGCGCAACTTTTCCGCGGCGCATGTGTTTCTCCCGAAGCAGCCGATAAAAGGCTTCGTCATGATCGGTGAGCCCGCCGAGAGGCGAGTTCGCCGGCATCGAGCGGATTCCGCACGCGCGGGCAGTCCCGCTGCTGCGGTCGGCCTCGCCAGCGCCGAGCTTCGGCTAGAAGTGTTTTCGCCATTCGCTGAACAAGGAGATTTGGCATGCGGAATCCGAAAGCTACGGGTGTGTTCCTTGCGATTTTCGCGATTCTTTCGCTGATGGGATGCAGCGGAGGACTCCATCAAATGACGCCGTCGCCCCAGGCAAAGACGGCGGACGTGTTCACGGTCGGAACGGACGCGCCGCTTCCGAGCGTCGTGTCGTGCGATGTGACGATCACGGGCGTGACCCTGTTCGACGGGACCAACAATATCCCCGTGATGACGGACACGCCGCAAACGATCGATTTCGCCAAGCTCAGCGGCTTGCATCAATTGATGGATCTGAACGCGGTGCCAACGGGCACGTACGACTCGGCGACCGTGACGCTTTCCACCGCGGTGATTGGATACCTCGATACCAGCGTTACGCCGCCGGCGGTCAACACGACCAACGGAACGCTGACGCAGTCCAGCGTCACAGTCCAGTTCGCGAAGCCGTTCGTCCTGAACGACAACGACCTGGTCGGTCTGCGCATGGAGTTCGATCTGCGCAAGTCGATTCTGGTCGATCAGAGCGGAAACTTCACAGGCCAGATCAATCCGACTTTCGACATGAGGTTGCTCGCGGCGGATGACGCGCAAGTTTCGATTGACGATTTCTGCGTGGGATTCGTCGGAACGGACGGAGGCAACTCATTCACCGTGCAGGGGCCGCTCGGGCGGCACTGGACGGTCCAGGCGGACGCGAACACGGCGTGGGACGATCCCACCGATCCGCTCGGCTCGTTCACGAACAACACGATCCTCGAAGTCTCCGGCAAACTCGATCCGGTGACGAAGGACATCGACGCGTCGGAAATCGAGGTTGTCTCGAACGACGGCTTCGTGCTCGGCGGATTATTCACCTATATCAATCCGGCCTCGCCCCAACCTGCGACAGAGGCGGATCTCTACGTCCGCTCCGAACTGCCTGACGTCACCGGAATTCAGCCGGGCCAGATCGAGGCGTTGACTCTGAACGGGAACGAGAATTACAGGATCGCGAATATCCGGAATCCGCTCACGTCGCTGCTCTTCAGCAATACACTGCTCGCGCCGGGGCAGCGCGTGGACGTTGGCGGGAAGATTGACACGTCGACGAACCCGCCGACGCTGACGCCACATCGAGTGGTCCTGCGACGGCTGGGCCAGTTCGGCCAGTGGGTTACCGGCAGCACCATCATCCAGTCCGGAAATGCGGGCAGTTTCCAATTGAACGATCAATCGACGGCGGGCGTGCTGCTGCCGAACCTGCTGACGATCCTCACGACCAACGATACGATCTTCATCAACTCGAGCGGGCTCTCGGCGCTGACCGGGTCGAATCCGATTCCGATTCGCGTCGTCGGATTCGTTCTGGTCGATGCACAGACGAGCCAGCCCGTGATGGTGGCCCGATCGGTGGAAGAGCTGACCCAGTAGGTAAGGCTTGCCCGACGTGGCGGGTCTGCCTGCCGGGTTCGGGGCCGCTGTTCCGTTCGGCTGGCGGATGGAGCAGCGGCCTTTTTGTGTGTGGTCGCGCGACCGGGAATTTGCGTTAGAATCGGCGGCCATGCAGCAGCCGCGATGTTTCTCCGAGTTCTGGCCGGTGTACGTCCTTGCACACAGCCGGCCGCTGACGCGCGCGTTTCATTCCGCCGGTACGCTTACGGGCTGGGCGATTTTCGTGGCGGCAATCGTGCTTCAGAAGTGGTGGCTGATTTTGGTTGCGCTGGCGGTGCCGTACGCGCTTGCCTGGTTCTCGCACTTCTTCGTCGAGCACAATCGGCCCGCATCGTTCGGGCATCCGCTGTGGTCGTGGGCCGCCGATCAGAAAATGGTGGCGATGGCGCTGGCGGGGAAAATGGGCACGGAAGTCGAGCGCTGCGCCGCACTGGAACCGCGCCCCTAATAGCGCCGCTTTTGTTTTCGAGCGAATCCCGCACCCATTTGTCCAGTTGATGTCATAACGAGGCCGGTCTCACAACGGCCCGAGTAGACTGTTTCGATGTTCGCCCGAACGGCGCTCGGACCGAGGGAGGCCGAATGCGAATTAATAGGCTGCGATTTGCACGCTCGCCAGCAGACGCTGGCGATGCTGGACACAACGACCGGAGAGGTAGTGAATCGAACTCTGACGCACGAACGCAACCAGGTGCGGGAGTTTTATTCCAGTCTCCCGCGGCCCGTGCTGGTCGCATCGAGGCCGGGGAATCGATGCCCTGGTTTCTGAACTTGATGGAGGAGTTGGGAATCGAGTGCCGAGTCGGCCATCCCGCGCAGATTCGTGCGGCGGAACCTCGCAAACAGAAACACGACCGAGCGGCAGGAGATTTCTGCGCGGGCGCAGGGGTGTGCGCAAGAAGTCCCGCAAGAAGACAAGAGAAGGCTCCTGTAAGAAAGAAAAATGCAAAAGCCTCTTGACCACGGCCGGCTTCGTTAAAGATACAGGCATTAGTAGACTACTCCCTTGGGATTTGTTCTTTGCGTTCCACTCTATTTTTATTTTGTTACTATTGACACGTCTCCGATCGCAAAACTGACTCGTTATGGGGCGACTGTCCTTTAGAGAGGGACTCTTCATGCGCTGTCTGTTCGTTTCTGCAGGCACTCTTCTATTTTTTTTGCTGGCCGGCTGCGGCGGTGGCTCAGGTGGGGCCGTCACCACATCGCCTTCTCTAGAGATTCCAGCGGTGTCAGCCATTTCCCCGTCGGATGCTACGGTTGGCACTTCCTCGCTCGACTTGATTGTGTTTGGTTCGAATTTTGAGAATGGTGCCCTCGTACAGTGGAATGGGACAGCGCTCTCAACATCGTGGCAAAGCGCTACCCAATTAACAGCCACGGTTCCAGCGAGTGACCTCTCCGCTGCCGGAACTGCCAACGTGACTGTCACAAACCCGGCTCCCGGTGGCGGCGTTTCGGCTGCTCGGACCTTTACAATTTCTGCTGGTCCGACTCCCGCCGCGTGGGTGAGATCCGTGGCGGGAATAGTGGCGCCGCAAGACGTTGTCTGGGATGCTGCGCACGGACTGCTTTACGTCTCCGTCGCCTCTACTGATCCCGCTGCGCCTAACACAATTGTGCCCGTCAATCCCGCAGCCGGGACGGCTGGCACGTCAGTCCCCGCGGGGACTAATCCCGACCTCCTGTCGATCTCGTCTGATTCTTCATATCTGTGGGCTGGCATCGATGGCAGCGACGCAGTCCAGCGCTTTCTCCTCCCGAGCCTGACGAAGGACATTTCCTTTTCGCTCCCGCCCGACCCATGGGGCAACCCTCAACAGGCGGTATGCCTCCAGGCCACCCCAAATAGCCCGCACGCCGTTGCTGTCATTGCCGGCAACTGGACATATTCGCCGGCGGGCAATGGTGTCTATGTGTACGATGACGCCACTCCCCGCCCCACTTCCGTCGAAGGTTATGCGAGCGGCGGGCCGATGATCGATTGGTTTCAATGGGGCGCAAACAACTCCGTGATCTATGGGAATCAATACACCACTATCGATCGAGGTGGCGTGGCTACGATGAACGTGACCTCCGCAGGAGTCTCCTTGGTGAGCTATAACGGAGGTCAAGTCACGCCCGACATGCCCCAATACGACGCAGCGAACAATTTGCTTTACTCCAACACTTGGATATTCAATCCTACGAATGGAAGCCTGGTTGGCACCTATAACTCTCCGCTTTTTCCGCTTGGCCCACTTGCCTGTACGTTAGACTCCTCAACGAGCCGTTATTACTGCTTGGTTGTAGACGGTGGCGTTAACAATTTTGAGCTATGGGTTTGGGACTTAAATACCGCTACCCTGATCAACCGAGTTGACTTCGGCACAACCGAGGGTGAGCCTGCGTCCTTTATCACTGGGCAGCCGACTCATCTCGTTCGCTGGGGCAACGCGGGCCTCGCGCTTACCACGATCACTGCTCCCTATGTCGGGAGTGGTGGTGTGTTCTTGATTGATGGCCCTGCCGTCAATCCGAATTCTGCTCCCGACTACGCCTCCGGCGTCGGGGCACCCTCCTACTCTTGGATGACGTCATTGGTGCCTCAGCAGGCGCCGGCAGGCAGCGGGGATATAAGCGTTACAATCAACGGTACGAATTTCGCCCCAGACAGCGTGGCCTGCTGGAACTGTGGCTATCCGCCTTCCAACTTTTTGCCGACCTCCTATGTGAGTCCGACGCGGCTAAACGTCACAATTCCGTCCACCCTTACGGCCACACCGGGACCGGTGCCCATTCGCGTTTTCGACGAGGCCACCAACCTGTTTTCGACCGATACGCTAACGTTCACCGTTTCCTCCGCCTCGACTGGCGGCCCTCAGGTGACTGCCTTAAATCTCGCCGGACTTGCAATGGCGTGGGATTCCCAGAGCGGTTTGATTTATGTCGGCGTGGCGAATTTCGACGGGGCCTACCCGAACTCAATCGTGGCAATAAACGGTGCAAACGGTTCGGTTACCCAGTCGCAGACCGTTACCGCCGATCCGTACTTGCTGAGTGCCAGCGCTGATGGGCAGTATTTATATGCTGGCTTCCTTACCGCTACTGTGATGACACAACTCCAGCTCCCCGCGCTACAATCTCCGCTGACTTGGACGCTAAGTAATCCTCAGGGTTCCGCTGTCTACACCGCTGGAGATATTCGCGTCGCGCCGGGGAGCCCACACACGACCGCTGTGACTCTCTTCAACCTCCAAAGCAATCCAGATGAAACCGGGGGGGTCGTGATTTACGACGACAATGTCGAAAGGCCGGATTTCGCGCCGGGCTTTGCCGGTGGACAAGCCGTGAACGCGCTTTATGACACGATCGCGTGGGGCTCCTCGGACCAGATCCTGACCGCTGCTTGCTTTGCGGTGGACTGCTTCGGGCAGGATGTGCCGTTTAATCCACTATATGAATTTCAGGTGACGGCGCCGGGCGCGGCGTTCGTCTCTGCGGCGCCCTCCTCATTCAATCAGGGCGACATTCACTCCGACTTCGGAACCGGCTTGATTTACAGCGATGACGGAAACGTCGCGGACCCTGCTACACAGACAATTGTTGGCTCCTATAACGCGTCTGGCCTGGTCGCTCCGGACTCATCCTTGAATCGTGTTTTCATACTGGGGCAGACACAGGCGCAGACCAATACCAGCAATTTCACAATTGAATCGTTCGATGAAAAGGCCTACACGACGGTTTCCTCGATCACGCTTAACGACGTTCATGGCACCCCCTCCCAGCTTATACGCTGGGGAGCTTCGGGACTTGCCGTTCTGACCTACGATCCAACGTTTAGCGCCCCGGGAATGCTTTACTTGATCCAGGACACAAATTTCGTCAGTAACGCCCAGAGCGTTGCTTCTGGCGCGGCAAGGCCACGCGAACTGGTTCGGTGCCGCTGGAAGCGGATCTCCAAAATGGACATGCTGAGGATGTTACGCAGAGGGACAGAGCCTCGTTCAATGGGCGATGTGAAATGAACGGGATCGTACGGAGACGCCCCGGGCCATCTGGGAATTACACCAACAAAGCGGTGACTTCAGCTTTGAGTGTCGCTCATCGTCTGTCCAGTGCCGATTCTCGCGAGTTGATCGGTTCGGGGACACCTTTCTGGCAATGTGTTAACCCAATCTAACTATGCCGAATCGCTGAACTTGGATGGTAAGTCAACTCTCGCGCGGAGGCTACAGTCCCTGCTCCATGCGGACGGCGACGATGCTTTTGCCGTGCTGGACGATTTCGACCGCGAAGGGAGCGCGAATGGCGGTGCCGCGAACGACCTGCCCGCGGACCAAACCGTTCGGGCCTCCCGTATATTGCCCGAGGTCGTAGACCGATCCCGAGCACGGATTCACAACCATCGGGTGCTTGGCGTTGAAATCGTATTGCAAGTGCAGTGTGCCGAGGTTGGTGAGGTAGTCGAGTTTGCAGTTTCCGTAGGGCTCGCGCAGTGAGATTCCCCAGAGCGCGCCGCCAGGCAGGCGCACGGCGAGCGCCGGCACCAGCTCCGAACTGGGATCGCGGAACAGGAATCGCTTCGACGACCAGGGCTTGGCCAACTCGCTGGCTGTGGCGATCTCGCCCGGGCCTATCGGAAGCGCTTGTGCAGGTTGGGCAGGCAAGACGGCCACCGGAGCGACCGGAGCACTGGCTTCGGGCTCGGCGGGTCTGGCCGATGAGACCCGCGCTCGCCAGGCAAGCGCCAAAATGATTACGACAGCGGCGGCAGCCACTCCGATCCGCAGCCCCACCGGCCACACCGAAGGCGGCCAGAGAGAGATCGCGCTCGAGGGCACGCTGGACGGCTCAGCGCCAGCGGGCCGGGAGACCGTGGGCTTTTTCTCGCCGGCATTTGCCGGAACTCCGGGTATTTCCGGCTGTTTCGGCTTGAAGGGATCGACTTTTGCCTCGGTCGGCATACGCCCGCTTGGGGGAGAAGCTTCAGATTGGCGGGGGGGAGAGCAAAACGCAAGGCGGGGTGCGCGATTCGATGTTAACGGATTCGATTCATGCACTCACCGGACCTGGATTGCTGCTCCCTGCGCGTCAGGCGAGGCGTTGGACGCGAATCGAGTGGTGCGCGACGTACTCGTGAAGGTTGGCGAGGATCAGGAGCAGTTCGAGCATACGCTCGCGCTGGCGAGGGTCGGGTTGCTCGGCGCCTTCCTCGAGGTTGTTCACGATCAGTAGCGCGTCGGAAAGCAGCCATTCGAGAGTCTTCGGATCGATGGCGCGTCCTCCGCGGCAGCCCTGAACCGCCTGGTCGGTGCGAACGAACGCCTCTTCAAGGAAGTGGTCGAGGCACAGCTGTTCCGCGGTGAGAGCGCGCGGAATTGCGTTGGGACACGCCTGCCGCCGACATGCCGTCAATCGGCCCACGTTCATCATCCACACCCCAGACCGCCCGAATCCATGAATGAATACGAGACGGTGGCGAGAGCCTAGCACAAGCCCGGACCGGCAATCCAGACCGTTGCTTCCAACCAGTTACAGGCCCAGCTGGGCGAGCGCTGCCGTGCTGCGCCGCTCTCGCCCAGTCCGCTGCGCGTCGCTAATGGATGTTGATCGAGCCGGAGCTCGTGCTCACTTCGACGAGCGAACCGCCGCCGTGCACCTTTCCTCGCAACTCGCGCGGGCCGATCGTGCCTTGGACGGTCATTTCTTGAGTCGTGTGGATGCTTCCGGAGCCCGTGTGCGCGCTCAGTTCGTACGCGGCGGTAGCGGGGAACTGGACATCGAGATCGCCGGACCCGGTGCGAAGTTTCCAGTCGCCCTTTGGCTGGCCCTGCGCCGTGATATTACCGCTTCCCGTTTGCACGCGAACCGCTCCGTTGGCTCCTCTCACCTCTACCGTTCCAGAGCCTGTGCCAATCTCGACGTCGCCGGCAGCCGTCTGCTCAACCCGCACGTCGCCGCTGCCGCTGGAGCCCGTAAAGCCGCCGGCGACTCCCGTAGCATGAATCGAGCCGCTGCCGGTGGACGCTCTGACGCTGCCGCGAATGGACTGGAGCTCGATGTCACCCGATCCGGAACGCGCGTGCGTCTCGGCGCCGATGTTCGAAAGCTGGAGGCTGCCCGAGCCGCTGGTGACGTCGGCGGAGCCGTTGATTCCCTGGATGCGCTCGTCCCCTGATCCCGAGGCGGAGCGGAGCTTCGTTTCGGCCGGAACTGTAAGATCGTAGCTGATCGAAATGTTGCGGAAGAGTTCGCGGTCTTGCGTGTGGCCAACGACGATCGTATTGCCGTTCTGCTCGATCGGCGGATTCTTTTCGATTTCCTGAATGCGCTGCTCGACGTCGCCGCCCATGTGCCAGCCGGAAGCGTGCAGCTTGGCGTGGATTTCCACTTTGTCGGATGTCCCGGGATGGACCACGATGTCGCCGGAGCCGGTTTGTACGTCGAGGTCGACCGGACCGGTTACGTTGAGTGTGCGGTCGAAGTGGCCCTCGGTGTCAGCGCGAGCCGCAAGGGATGTGAAAGCGAGCAGAAGAGCAGCCGCCAGAAGGGCGGGGAAGGCACGTACGGAAATCTTCATCGCTTGTTCTCCTTCGTTTTTTCGTTCGCGCGATTCGATCGCGACTTGTGTTGCGCGATTGAATCGCGGCAAAGATCGAACATCGCCCCAGTCAGAGTGAGATACGCGAGCAGACGGAGAAAAGTTCATCGACCGCCGCGAAATGCGCAGAAATAGGTGAGGTGGTCAGGAGAGCAAGCGCCGTCGCGCCTCGAATTTCAAGCACTCGCGCCGTGGCACTTCTTGTATTTCTTGCCGGAGCCGCAGGGGCAAGGATCGTTGCGGCCGACTTTCGCGCCGGCTGCGGACCGGCTTGGGAGCCTCGGCCTGCGCGGGGCCGGCCTGAAATTGCAGATTCTGCTGCTGGCGCCGCTGGCGCTGCTCGATCTGCGCGCGCTTCGTCCTCGGGCCGGGCGGGCTGCATCGAGGAACAGGAAGCGCACCGCTTCGGTGTCGATGCGGTCCATCATGTCTTCGAAGAGCGTGAAGGCTTCCTTCTTGAATTCGACCAGCGGATCTTTCTGCCCGTAGCCGCGCAGGCCGATGCCTTCCTTCAAGTGGTCGAGCGTGAGCAGGTGGTCTTTCCACTGCGCGTCGACGATATCCAGCAGGATGTGGCGCTCGAGCCAGCGCAGCATCTGCTCGCCGAACAGCTGTTTCTTTCTCGTCGTAGCGCGCCGTGGACTTTTTCGAGCAGCGTTTCGTCGAGCTCGTCGTGATTCAGCGCGGCGAGATCGATTCCCGCGGACTTCAGATCGATGCCAAACTGGTTCAGCACTTCGTTGCCAAACTGCGTGACGTTCCACTGGTCGGGATGCTGTTCGCGCGGGCAATACGTTTCCACGAGCCAGGAATTCAGCGATGGCCTCGGCGCGCTCGAGCACGTATTCCTTCTGGTCCCGGCCTTCGAGGAACGAGCGGCGCAGCGAATAGATCGTCTCGCGCTGCTTGTTCATCACGTCGTCGTATTCGAGCAGGTGCTTGCGGGCTTCGAAGTTCTGCGCTTCGACGGCCTTCTGCGCGTTCTCGATGCGCTTGCTGATCAGCCGCGACTCGATGGGAACGCCTTCGGTCATGCCCAGGCGGTACATCAGCGCCTTCACGCGCTCGCCGCCGAAAATGCGCAGCAGATCGTCTTCGAGCGAGAGAAAGAAGCGCGACGAGCCGGGATCGCCCTGGCGTCCGGCGCGGCCGCGAAGCTGGTTGTCGATGCGGCGCGCCTCGTGGCGCTCGGTGCCCAGAATGTGCAGGCCGCCCATGGCGACCACTTCATCGTGCTCGGCGCGGCACTGCGCGGCGAACTGGTCGTAGATCGGCTTCCACTGTTCGAGCGGCACCTGAAAATTTTGCCTTCCTGCTGGAACAGCACCATCGGTTTTGGGCGGCGAAGCGCCATTTCCGCCAGCGATAGCCGCATCGGCCTGCCCCGGAGTTTCGGTAGCATCGGCAGCTGCGCCGGCGTTCCGACCGCCACGGGCGCGCCGATCACGGCGCGGCGGGCGCGTAGGGCATGGCCAGCTTGTTTTTCAGGCAATACTCGCGCGTCATGGCTTCGGGATTGCCGCCGAGCAGAATGTCGGTTCCGCGGCCGGCCATGTTGGTCGAGACGGTGACCGCGCCTTTGCGCCCCGCCTGCGCGATGACTTTCGCTTCGCGCTCGTGCTGCTTGGCGTTCAGCACCTGGTGCGGAATGCCTGATTTCTTCAGAGTATTTCCGCGATTGCTTCGGATTTTTCGATCGAGATGCTGCCGACCAGCACCGGCTGGCCGCTTTCGTGATACTGCCGGATGCCAGCCGCGCGCGTGCCGTCTTCCTGAATGATGCCGTTGACCACGGCTTCGTATTTTTCGCGCTTCCGTGCGGTAGACCACGTCGGAATTCTCGATGCGGATCAGCGGCTTGTTGGTGGGGATGACCACGACGTCGAGGTTGTAAATCTTGTTGAATTCGGCGGCTTCGGTTTCCGCCGTGCCGGTCATGCCGGAAAGCTTCTTGTACATGCGGAAATAATTCTGGAAGGTGATGGTGGCGAGCGTCTGGTTTTCGCGCTCGATCTTCACGCCTTCCTTGGCTTCCACGGCCTGGTGCAGGCCGTCCGACCAGCGGCGGCCGGGCATCTGGCGGCCCGGTGAACTCGTCGACGATGATGACTTCGCCGTCTTTGACCACGTAATCGACGTCGCGCTTGAACAGCGTGTGCGCGCGCAGCCCCTGGTAGACGTGGTGAATCATTTCCATGTTCGCCGGGATCGTACAGGTTGCCCAGGCTCAGCAGTCGTTCGCACTTGGAGACGCCTTCTTCGGTCAGCGTCGCGGTGCGCATCTTCTCGTCGAGCGTGTAATCGATTTCCTGGATCAGCTTCGGAATGATTTTGTCGATGCGGTAATACTTGTCGGTGGATTCCTCGGCGGGCCCGGAAATGATCAGCGGCGTGCGCGCCTCGTCGATCAGGATCGAGTCCACTTCGTCGACGATCGCGAACTGGTGCCCGCGCTGGACGCAGTCCTTCAGATCGTACTTCATGTTGTCGCGCAGGTAATCGAAGCCGAATTCGTTGTTGGTGCCGTAGGTGATGTCGGCGCCGTAGGCGGCGCGGCGCTGCTCGTCGTCGAGATCGTGGACGATCACGCCGACCGTCAGCCCCAGCAGTCTTGTAGATCGGGCCCATCCACTCGGCGTCGCGTCGCGCCAGGTAATCGTTCACGGTGACGATGTGCACGCCTTTGCCCGGCCAGAGCGTTCAGATAGGCGGGAAGCGTGGCGACCAGCGTTTTTCCTTCGCCGGTCTTCATCTCGGCGATTTTGCCCTGGTGCAGCACGATGCCGCCGATGAGCTGCACGTCGAAGTGGCGCATGCCGAGCGTGCGGCGGCCCGCTTCGCGCACCAGCGCGAACGCGGGCACGATGGCCGGCTCGAGCGCGTCCTGCAGCTTTTGCCTGTAGTCGGGATCGTCGCGCTCCAGGCCTTCGAGGCGCTGCTGCACTTCGGCGCGCAGCTGCGGCGATGCGCGCGAGCGAAATCCGCCGTCGGTGAGATTCTTCATCTCCGGCTCGAGCGCGTTGATCGCGGCCACGAGCGGCTGGATCTGCTTGATGTCGCGCTCGTGCTTGGTGCCGATGAAGAACGCAATTACATTGTCTATGAACTTCTCAACGTCCATAGTGTGCCGGGCTCTACGCTTTCAATTTGCTGTGGTGAAAACTCTTGGGATAGGGATGAACGACTGCCCGTTCGCGCTCCCGTGCCGCGGGCCAGTCGAATCGTGCGGACCCGCCATCTCCTGATGCCCAGAACATCATTCTAGCCGTTCGGTTCGATTCGCGCAAAAAAGCTTGCGTCAGTGCGCGAAATAGAAGGGGGAACCCACGAATCTGAATTCCGGATTCGTCGTGGCTACCAGACCTGCTACCCATCTCTTTCGGATTCCGCGCCTCGCTTGCTGGCCCTGAGTAGGCAGTCTATCATTGACGCAGCAAGTCTTTTCGAAAGGACGACATGCCACCGGGACCGGGAATGACGAAATCGCCGATTGAGGGCGTAAAAAATTTGATCACCGTCGCGAGCGGAAAGGGCGGAGTAGGGAAGACCACGGTCGCCGTAAACCTCGCCATCGCGCTGAAGAATCTCGGCGCGTCGGTCGGCTTGCTCGACGCCGACGTTTACGGCCCCAACGTGCCCGTCATGCTTGGCACGAACGAGCAGCCGCAGGCGATCGACGAAAAAACGATCATTCCGGTGCAGGCCTATGGCGTGAAAATGATCTCGATGGGCCTGCTGAATCCCGGCGACAAACCCTTGATCTGGCGCGGCCCGATGCTCCATAGCGTGATGCAGCAGTTTCTGCGCAGCGTGCGCTGGGGCCAGCTCGATTATCTGATCGTCGATTTGCCGCCCGGCACGGGCGACGTCCAGTTGACGCTGATTCAGAGCGCGCCGATTACGGGCGCCGTCATCGTCACCACGCCCTCCATCGTGGCGCTTGCGGACGTGCGCAAGGCCATCGAAATGTTCCGCCAGGTGAACACGGAAATTCTCGGCGTCGTCGAGAACATGAGCTACTTCTCGTGCCCGCATTGCAACGGGCGCATCGACGTCTTCGGCCACGGCGAAGGCCGGACCATGGCGCGCATGTTTGGCGTGCCGTTCCTCGGCGAGATCGAGATCGATCCGCAAATCCGCATCGGCGGCGATACGGGGAAGCCCGCGGCGTCGTTCGGCGAAGACGCCCCCGGCGCGAAAAGCATCTACGCCATTGCGCGCGCCGTCGCCGATCGGGTGCAAACAGTGAACGCCTCTGCAACCTCTCCAGCCGTCGAAATCCTGTGATCGCGGTAGCCGGCGATTGATAAGCGGCGACTGGCGAGTGGCCGCCCTGCCGTGCCGTTAACACCAATCACTAACGACCCGCCGCTCCATTCGCCACCCAGGCCATGCCGTCGGGTCCGCGCCCGGTCTGGATCTCTCCTGTCATCGTGAAGCTTTTCAAGTCGATGACTGCAATTTTGTTTCTGGCGCTGACTGCCACGTAGGCGCGCGAGCCGCCCGGTTGGACGAGGATGCCGGCCGAGCCTCCACCGAGAGAGAGTTTCTTGATCTTCCTTTCGCGTGGCCACGTCGATTACGACCAGATTCGGGCTGGAGTTTTGTCCTTCCAGGCTGGGGCCGCCGAGACCGGAGACGAGGACATGCTTCCCGTCCAAGGTGAATTTCAGGCGGTTGGCGCCCTTCACCGAGATCGCAAACGTCTTCTCGGCCTTCTTGCGCGCCACGTCAATGATCGTCACCGTTCCGTCCAGCGCGTTGGCCGCCCAGACTTCCTTTCCGTCAGGCGAGACGTCGAAGCCTTCCGAGCCGCGGCCCGAGCGCACATTCGTTACTTCCCATGTCTTGCGCAGGCCGCCCGGCGGGATGAAACCGGGGCTCGGCGGCGTCAGGTATTCGATGATGCTGATTGTGCCGGAATTTACGTTTGACGTGAAAATGCGGTCGAGAGACGGCGCGACCCACACCATGTGCGTCCGATCCTCGCCGGTACCGAGAATCCAGTCGATGTGCCGCGTCGATGGATCGTATCGGCCGATCACCTTGTTCGTTTCCGCAGTGAAATAGAGCTTGCCGCCGACGAAGTCCAGGCCGTGCGCGGAGTGAAGCGGAGCAATGTCGATGGCCGGCAGAGGCTTTCGCGCGGCCAGATCGACGACAGAAATTGTATGCAGGTCGCTGTCCGGGCCGCCGTAATTCGAAATGTAGGCGAGCCTGCCGTCAGAGGAAGCGACGACTTCGTGCGGATCGGGTCCAGCGGGCACGCGCGCGATCACCTTTAGCGCTACAGGATTGACGATGGCGAGCTTGCGGTCACCTTTTTCCAGGACGAGCAGCATGGGAGACGGCCTCTGCGCGCGAGCGTGGGCTGTGGCGAAAAAGAAAAAGAGGATGCCGACTGCGAGACAAATGCCGGTCAAGCCGATCGGGCCGATCAGGCCGATCGTGAATGCGAACGGGACTCGCTTTCGATTCATGGGAGTGCCTCCACGTCGGCCACGCGCAGACGTTGCGGCGGCTGGCCGGAATTGTGAGGCCTCACTTTATCTCGGAGCGCGCCTGTGCGCCACAACTGGAAGACGTTCGGGACGCCTGGAACTGCCTTGTCAGTCCCAGGAGCGTGTGCTAGTTTCGATTGTTTATCCGGCGAGGCTCGACGATTTCCGTGTGCGCATGTTTCGGCGCTAGAGGAGTGAGAAGTTGATCCGCAGCTATCGCGGGCGAAAGCCGCAAATTGCCACCTCAGCTTACATTGACGAAGCGGCCGTGGTGATTGGCGACGTCACGATTGGCGAGGATTCGAGCGTCTGGCCCTGCGTCGTGATTCGCGGCGACGTGCACTACGTCCGCATCGGCTCGCGGACGAATATTCAGGACGGGTGCGTGCTGCACGTGATGCGCGACGAGTGGCCGCTGATTTTGGGCGACAACGTGACGGTCGGCCACGGCGTCGTGCTGCATGGCTGCACCGTCGAGTCGCGGTGCCTGATCGGCATGGGCTCGCTCATTCTGAACGGCGCGAAAATCGGAGCGGGCAGCATCATCGCGGCGGGAACGCTCGTACCCGAGCGCACCGAGGTGCCCCCTGGAAGCCTGTTCATGGGCCATCCGGGAAAATTGCGGCGCGTGCTGACGGCAGAGGACCAGGCGTCGATCGAAGGCTACGCCCAGCGCTACGTCGAGTACAAGGAGACTTACAAGAGGCAAGCGGCCGAGTGAGCAGCGACCCGGGCCCCGCGACGGCAACGCCGAAAATAGGGGTTTTTGTATCGATTAGAAATTTTCAAATGCTTGTTAACGAAAGGACTTAGGCGAATTTCTGTTTTGAATAAATGCAAATTAGAAAGTGTAGCGTCGGGCCCTAAATACAAGAAGACGTACAGACAGGGGAGCGCTTAGGAATTGAATGTAGGGCCGAGCTTCAGCCCGGCATCTTCATCCGACTGCCGCGCTCAGAGGGCGCCGCCAACAAGGATCATGCCAGAGCGAAAGCAATTCCGGGCGATCAAAGGCACTCGCGACATTCTGCCGCCGGATTCCGCGTTGTGGAATTGGTTCGAGCAAACCGCGCGCGAAACCTTCGAGTCCTACAATTTCGGCGAAATCCGTCTGCCGATCTTCGAGGAGATGGAGCTTTTCGCGCGCTCCATTGGCGCTGATACAGACGTCGTTTCGAAGGAGATGTATACATTCCTTGATCCCCCGCGCGATCTCGACCCTCTTCCTCGGACCCTGCTTGAGGGTAGCGGGGCGCGCGCCGCCAAGCTGTCCGATCTTTTACCGCGAGATATTATCTCGTTGCGTCCGGAGGGAACTGCGAGTGCCGTGCGGGCGTATATCGAGCATGGGATGCACACGCGGCCCGGGAATGTGAAGCTCTATTACGTGGGGCCGATGTTCCGGCGGGAGCGGCCGCAGAAGGGGCGTTACCGGCAGTTTTACCAGATCGGCGCGGAGGTTCTAGGCCAGTCGGATTCGCCGGCCATCGACGCGGAACTGATCGAGATGTTGATGACGCTCTTCCGGCGTGTGGGGCTGACCAGCACGACGCTCTACGTCAACTCGATAGGCGACAAGAATTGCCGGCCGCAGTACGTCGAATTGCTGCGCGAAGAACTGCAAAAGGTGAAAGACCAGCTCGGCCCCGATTCGCAGCGCCGCATCGAGACGAATCCGCTGCGCGTGCTCGACTCGAAATTGCGCGGAAGAGCAGCCGATCATTGAAAGGCTGCCGCGCATCGCCGACCATCTCTGCGCGGAGTGTCGCGACCATTTCGCCAAGCTGAAAGACGAATTGAAGCTGCGCGGCGTCGCCTTCGAGGAGAATTGGCGTCTCGTTCGCGGGCTCGATTACTACACGCGGACAACGTTCGAGGTGACCGCCGCGGGGCTTGGCTCGCAGAACGCCGTGTGCGGGGGCGGGCGCTACGACGGGTTGGTCGAATTACTCGGAGGCCCGCCGACCAAGGGCATCGGCTTCGCGATCGGGAGCGACCGCGCAATTCTGTCGATTCAGGAAGGCGGGGCGGACTTTGCGAAGCGGCATTTGCCTTCACTCGCTGTCTTCGTGGCCTGGATGGGCGCCGCATCGTACCCGACGGCCGTAAGCATGGCGAAAAAACTGCGCGAGTGCGGGTTGAGCGTCGAATTACCACCCGAAGAAATGAAATTCAAGAAGTCGCTGGGGCTGGCGGACAAGCTCGGCGCGCGCTACGCGCTGATCATTGGCGAGGACGAAGTCGCCTCGCACACATACACGTTGAAGCGGCTGGCGGACGGGAATCAGCAGAAGCTGAGCGAGCCTGATTTGGTGGAATACTTAGAGTCCGAAAGGCGGACGTGATTTCGGCGAATGTGGGAGTGCGGGAGCCTGCTCCCGCTTTGAGGCGGAGCGATCAATCAGCGAAAGCTAGTTGCCGAAGCTTGCTTCGGCGGTCGCGGCTTGTTTTTGCAGGTTGAAAAGGCTGTGCAGGGCGAGGCAAGCCTAGTAAGAACAAAGCGGTGGCAAGCCACCGCACTCCCAAATTAACGCGAGGTGTCATTGCTCGATTCACTGGGAAATTTGAAGCGGACAAAATATGCGGGAGAGCTGCGAGCCGCCGACGCCGACAAGGAAGTCGTGCTGATGGGGTGGGTGCACCGGCGGCGCGATTTGGGGCAGCTGATCTTCATCGACCTGCGCGACCGCGCGGGCATCGCGCAAATTGTGTTCAACAAGGAGCTGCATCCCGAAGCGCACAAGAAAGCGGAAGAGTTGCGTTCGGAGTTCGTGGTCGCGGTGGAAGGGCGCGTGGTGCGCCGGCAGAAGCCGAATCCGGAGATTCCGACGGGCGAAGTGGAAGTGATCGCGTCGCGGCTGCACATCCTGAACAATTCGAAGACGCCTCCATTTCCGATCGAAGACGAAGTGACCGCGAGCGAAGAGACGCGACTGCGCTATCGCTATCTCGACCTGCGGCGGCCGAAGCTGCACTCGAATATCGAATTGCGGCACCGCATCGTTTTCGAGATTCGCAAGACGCTCGACGAGCTGGGATTCTTCGAGATCGAGACGCCCTTGCTCACGCGCTCGACGCCCGAAGGCGCGCGCGACTGCCTGGTGCCCAGCCGCATTCATCACGGGCAGTTTTACGCGCTGCCGCAGTCGCCGCAGATCTTCAAGCAGATTCTGATGATCTCCGGCATGGACCGCTACTTCCAGATCTGCAAATGCATCCGCGATGAAGATTTTCGCGCAGACCGGCAGCCGGAATTCACGCAGCTCGACCTGGAGATGTCGTTTCCCAGGCAGGACATGATTTTCGACGCGATTGAGCGCGTCATGGAGCGCGTATGCGCCGTCGCGGGCATCACAGTGACTCGGCCGTTCCGGCACCTCGATTACAAGGACGTGCTGCGGCGCTACGGTTCGGACAAGCCGGACTTGCGATTCGGGATGGAGCTGCACAACGTGACGGAGCTTTTCGCGGCGGCGCGCGAGACGTTGCACATCGAAGGCAACGTGCAGGCGCTTGTGGCTCCAGCCGCGGCCGTGTGGTCGCGGAAGCAGATCGACGAATTGACCGAGTCGGCGAAAGCAGCGGGCGCGAAAGGCGTCTATACCGTGAAAGTCACGGAGGAGGGAGTCAGTTCATCGCTTGAAAAGACGCTGGGCGGGGAGACACTGAAGAAACTGGCTGCATCCGTCGGAGCGAAGCCGAATGACTTGATCGTCGCCATCACAGCGAAAGATCAGGTGCAGCATTCCGACACTTCGCTGAACGTTGCGGGACAAGTGCGACTTTACCTTGGCAATAAGCTGAACCTGATCGACCGCAGCAAATGGGAGTTTGCCTGGATCACCGGGTTCGCGCTTTTCGAATGGAGCGAGACGGCAAAACGCTGGGTGAGCGCGCAGCATCCGTTCACGGGAATCTTCGAGGAGGACTTGGAGAAGCTGGAGACCGCGCCGTGGGAGTGCCGGTCGAAGGGCTACGATCTGGTGCTGAACGGCTACGAGCTTGGGTCGGGCAGCATCCGAATTCACCGGCAGGATATTGCAGGCGCGGATGTTCAAGGCGCTCGGGCTGACCGAAGAGCAGGCGCGTTCGCGATTCGGGTTTTTCCTGGATGCGCTGACGTACGGCACGCCGCCGCACGGCGGAATCGCGCTTGGCGTCGATCGCATCGTCATGCTGCTTGCAGGCGAAAAGTCCCTCCGCGAAGCAATCGCCTTCCCAAAGACGACCAAGGCGCAGGACTTGATGGCCGATTCGCCCTCGCCAGTCGATCCAGAGCAGCTTGATGAATTGGGGATCGCGGTCAAGGAGCCGAGCAAATGAGCGCCATATCCCCTGGCGATCGCGGCGGGCGAGGGCTTTTTAGGGGGTCGGAGCTTCAGCTCCGACAATGAGTGATGCCAGTAAGGAGCGGCTTCAGCCGCTGAGGAAAAATGGGCAGGCTGAGACATCGCAGGGGACCCGGTTTTACTTACTTCGTCACTACGAAATGTTGGGAGAACCGCGCACTCTTTCAAGTGCCTGAAAACGCTGAGATCCTAATTGCATGCATGCTGCGCTACCGGAACCAAGGCTCATTCCTTCTGCACGAATTCGTGGTGATGCCGAATCATCTGCACGTCATGCTCACTCCTGCGTCGGGCACTTCGATTGAGAGGGCGATGCAGTTGATCAAAGGCGGAAGTTCGCATGAGATTCACCGCCGCCGAGACCTCAAGCTGCAAGTCTGGCCATCCGGCTTTCATGAGGAGACTGTTCGGGACTCAAACGATTACCGGAACAAGACTAGCTGTATTCATATGAATCCGGTTCGGGCGCACTTAGTTGAGAGGCCGGAAGCGTGGCCCTTCGGTTCGGGTAGCCGAGCTTTCCGGATGGACAGCGCTCCAGAAAGACTCTCTACCTCAGCGGCTAAAGCCGCTCGTATTACGGCCGGTGTTAGGTCGGAACTGAAGCTCCGACCCCCTGAAAACCTGAGCGTCTCGCCGGCGGTGCCACGCTCCCGGCCTCCTGCAGCACAGGCCCTGCCGACGGAAACGCCGGAGCTGAGGGCCCGGCCTCCTGAAGAGCGTAACGCATGAGCCGCATACGCATATTGCCGGAGAATGTGGCGAACAAGATTGCGGCGGGCGAAGTTGTCGAGCGGCCGGCATCGGTGGTGAAGGAGCTGCTCGAGAACGCGCTGGACGCGGGCGCGCAGTCGATTCGCGTCGAGGCGGAATCGGGCGGGAAGCGCCTGATTCGCATTATCGACGACGGCTGCGGCATGAACCACGACGACGCGCTGCTGGCGTTCGAGCGGCACGCGACCTCGAAGCTGCGCACGGCGGACGACCTGCTGTCGATTGCGACGCTGGGATTTCGCGGCGAGGCGCTGCCCTCGATTGCGGCGGTTTCGCGGCTGGTGCTCGAGACGCGCGCGGCCGAAGAAGAGCAGGGAACGCGCGTGGAATTCGCGGGCGGCAAGCTGATCGGCGTGAAACCCGCGGGCGTGCCGGTGGGGACGTCGATCAGCGTCGGCGACCTTTTCTATTGCGTGCCGGCGCGGCGCAAATTCCTGAAATCGGAGACGACCGAACTGGGCCACATCGCTTCGCTCGTGACGCACTACGCTCTGGCGCATCCCGAGTGCCAGTTTCTCCTGAAAACTCCGACGCAGGAGATTCTGGATTGTGCGCCCGTGGAAAAGCTGGCCGACCGCGTGTACCAGATTTTCGGGCGCGCTGCGCTCGACGAACTGGTCGAGATTCCCGCGCAGGAATCGCCGATGCGCGTCGGCGATCACGGAGCCGCAGATCGAACAGGACGAGCAGGCGGCCGACGCTGCGCGTGACCGGATTCGCGTCGCGCCCGGAAGTGCAGCGCGCGAACCGCAACGGAATCTACATTTTCGTGAACCGCCGGCTGGTGCGCGACCGCCTGCTGCTGCACGCGATTGGCGAGGCGTATCGCAACATCATGCCGCCCGGCGCGTTCCCGGCGCTGCTGCTGTTCCTCGACCTGCCGTATCAGGAAGTCGATGTGAACGTCCATCCGGCGAAGATCGAAGTGCGCTTCCGCCACCCGCAGTTCGTGCACGATTTCACGCGGGATTCCCTGCGGCAGGCGCTGTCCATCGCGCGGCCGATTCCCGCGTTTCCGGCCGAACGCGCTGCGGCTGCCGCGGTTCCCGGAGTTGGCGCTGGAGCGCCCACGCCCGGCGCTGGAATCGGGAACATGCGCGGCTATGCGCCGGTAGCCGGATGCGGCCGCGTTTCCCGGCCCTCCGCGGGCGGAGATTCCGATGTCGCCGGCGTACGGCGGCCAAACGGGCGGCGGCGTCGCGGATGCGTTCGAGCTGAGTGGCGCGCCGGATCGTCCCGTGCCGCAACGGTTGCAATTCGAATCCGACGGCGCGACGAATTTCCCGTTTGCTGCTCAGAGCGCGGGAGGCGCGGCAGCGGCAACAGCGCCGGCTTCCGAGCCCGCGACGCTGCCGAGCGCGGATCAAATCATGGATTTGAAGCCGCTGGGGCAGGTGAACAGCAGCTTCATCGTCGCGGTGAATGGCGAAGGCTTGTGGATCATCGACCAGCACGTGGCGCACGAGCGCGTTCTCTTCGAGCAGCATCTGCGCGCGCGTCGCGAGGGCGAGTTGGGCGGGCAGCGGATGCTTGCGCCATTGATCGTCGAGCTGAATCCGCGGCAGCTCGTCATGTTCGAGCAGATCGCGGACGAATTGCGCGCCAACGGATTTGAGGCGGAGCTGATGGGCGCGCGGAGCGTGGCGATCCAGGCTGCGCCGGCGGGGATTTCGAGCGGCGATGCGGAAAAGCTGCTGGACGAAATTCTCGACGGCATCGCGCGCGAGAATCAGGCGATCTCGATCGATTCGCTGCAATCGAAGATCGCGGCGTCGACGTCGTGCCACGCGGCGATCAAGGTGAACATGCCGCTCGACCACACGAAAATGGAATGGCTGCTTGGCGAGCTGGCAAAGACGGAATATCCAATGAGCTGCCCGCATGGACGGCCGGTGGTGCTGCGGTATTCGGTGCGCGAGATCGAGCGTGCGTTCAAGCGGACTTAGTCATGCCCTGGGCGTTCTTTGATCCGCTTGCCAAGTCCTCATGAGCGGAGGAGCTGGATCTTTTGTGATTGCGGTGGCTACGTTTCACTTCATGCGAAGGAGTGTAAAGGGGGCTGCTGACGGGGAACGCTTCTCTTTCGCACTGCCCTTGACGAGATGGAATGCTGTCATCGAAGAATACCGTCGCCGGTATCCGGTCGGAGAGCGTATCGCCTCTGGCGCGACTGCGTGATTTCAACGGCCATCGGATGTTTCTTGGGCTTGATTTTTGCAATCCTGGGACTGCTTTAGTGAAGTGTCACGCAAGAGCTGATCATCGCGATTGACGGGCCGGTCGGGTCGGGGAAGAGCACGCTGGCGCGACGCGTCGCCGAAATGCTCGGCTATGTGTACATCGATACGGGCGCGATGTACCGCGCGGTGGCGCTGAAGGCGCTGCGAAGGGGAATCGCGATCGATTCAGACCATGCGATCGCTCGAAGCGCTGGCGCGCGACACGCGCATCGACTTGCGCGCGCAGGACGGCGGCAGCAGGTGTTTCTCGACGGCGAAGACGTGACGGGCGCGATCCGCGACGCCGGAGGCGGCGCAGGCGGCGTCGAAAATGGCGGTGATTGCCGGGCGTGCGCGCAGGTGCTGGTGGCCGAGCAGCGGCGCGCAGGGCAGCAGGGCGGCGTCGTGATGGAAGGACGCGACATCGGCAGCGTCGTTTTCCCGGACGCGCAGCTCAAGATTTTTCTTGACGGCCTCTGCCGAAGTACGCGCAGAGCGCCGCTGGCGCGAGCACCAGCAGAAAGGCGAAGCCATCGGCCTGGCGCAGGACGCTCGAAGAGATCCACGAGCGCGACCGGCGCGACCAGGGACGCACGACATCGCCGCTGGTTCGCGCGGCGGATGCCGTCGTCGTGGACAGCACTGCGATGGAGCCGGACGAAGTCGCCCGCCTTGTCGTCATGCTCGCGCGCGAGCAGACGGCTCAAAACGGGAACGGCATCGCGAGATAGAGGTTTGCGACAGTCAAATGGCTGAAACAGGGCACGAGGGCGCAGCAAGCAGCGCCCCTACATTCTTACCTCGCGCAATGCCGGTGGCTTCGCGGGCTACGCGGGGCTGGACATGGAGGCGAGAAATTCCGCGTTGGTCTTCGTCTTCGAGAGGCGGCCGAGGAGCAGCTCCATCGCTTCGACGGTCGAGAGCGGGCTCAGCACCTTGCGCAGCACCCACACGCGATTCAATTCGTCCGCGCGGCAGCAGCAGTTCTTCCTTGCGCGTGCCGGAGCGGTTGATATCGATGGCCGGGAAGATGCGCTTGTCGACCAGGCGGCGGTCGAGGTTGATTTCCATGTTGCCGGTGCCCTTGAACTCCTCGAAGATCACGTCGTCCATGCGGCTGCCGGTGTCGATCAGGGCGGTGGCGATGATGGTGAGCGAGCCGCCCTCTTCGATGTTGCGCGCGGCGGCGAAAAATCGGCGCGGGCGCTGCAAGGCGTTGGCGTCGATACCGCCGGAGAGGACTTTGCCCGAAGGCGGCGTGACGGCGTTGTAAGCGCGGCCGAGACGCGTGAGCGAGTCGAGCAGAATCACGACGTCGCGCTTGTGCTCGACCAGGCGCTTGGCCTTTTCGAGGACCATTTCCGCGACTTGAATGTGGCGCTGCGGCGGCTCGTCGAAGGTGGAGCTGATCACTTCGCCCTTCACGGTGCGCTGCATGTCGGTGACTTCTTCCGGGCGCTCGTCGATCAGCAGCACGATCAGCGCGACCTCCGGATGATTGGTGGTGATCGAGTTGGCGACGGACTGCAGCATCATGGTCTTGCCGGTGCGCGGCGGCGCGACGATCAGTCCGCGCTGGCCCTTGCCGATGGGGCAGAGCAGGTCGAGAACGCGGCCGGTGAGATTTTCCTTGGTTGTTTCGAGGCGGATGCGCTCCTGCGGGATAGAGCGGCGTCAGGTTGTCGAAGAAGATCTTGTTGCGCGCGACTTCGGGATCCTCGAAATTGACCGCTTCGACTTTGATCAGCGCGAAGTAGCGCTCGCCGTCCTTCGGAGGGCGCACCTGGCCGGAGACGGTGTCGCCGGTGCGCAGATCGAATTTGCGGATCTGCGACGGCGAGACGTAGATATCGTCCGGGCCCGGCAGATAGTTGTACTCCGGCGCGCGCAGGAAGCCGAAGCCGTCGGGCAGGCATTCCAGCACGCCTTCGGAGAAGATCAGGCCGTTCTTCTCGGTCTGCGCGCGGAGGATCTGGAAGATCAACTCCTGCTTGCGCATGCCGCGACGGCCGGGGATGGCCAGTTCCTTGGCGATTTTCGCCAGGTCGGTGATGTTCTTCTCTTTCAGTTCTGCAAGACTAATGCTCATCGTATCGTTCCTTCTCAAGCCTAAGTCTTAAGCGATGATTTTCGATTTGATGGCTACTCGCGGCGCGGATGCGCTGTTCTTGAACCAGCCTGACTGCGTCCAAACATATACAACAGGGAATATACAGACCATCCGAAAATCCAACGGCCGCGCGCAGACTCTTCCGGGGCAGAGCTGGCGGACCGAAGGCCTTTAATTGGTCAATTCCTTATCCTGCGGCGACGTCCGCGTCCGAACTTCGGCGCGACTTCAACTGGCGGCTCGCTCGGAACCGGTCAAGAGGCGTTCTCGAGCGCCAGTTGCAGCACTTCGTCCATCGTTTCGACGAAATGGATCATCGACGCTGCGCCTGGATTTCCGGCGGGATTTCCGCCAGGTCCTTCTCGTTGTCCTTGGGAAGAATCACGGTGCGCATGCCCAGGCGGTGGGCGGCCAGCAGTTTTTCCTTCACGCCGCCGATGGGCAGCACCTTGCCGCGCAGCGTGATCTCGCCGGTCATGGCCACATCGCAGCGGATCGGGATGCGCGTGAGCGCGCTGACGATCGAAGTGCAAATGCGTGATCCCGGCCGACGGGCCGTCCTTCGGGATGGCGCCCTCGGGAACGTGCACGTGAATGTCGAGATGGCGGTAAAAATCCTTCGGCAGGCCGAACAGATGGCTGCGCGAGCGGACGTAGCTCATGGCCGCCTGCGCCGACTCCTGCATCACGTCGCCGAGTTTGCCGGTCAGCGTCAGGCGGCCCTTGCCCTGCATCAGCGTGGCTTCGGTGGATAGCACCTGGCCGCCCACTTCGGTCCAGGCCAGGCCGGTGGCCAGGCCGATTTCGTTCTTCTTTTCGGCCAGGATTTCGCGGAACTTGAGGACGCCCAGATATTCCGTCGATGTTTGCCGGCGTGATTTCGACGCGCTGAACTTCGCCTCTCGGCCACCACTTTGCGCGCCACCTTGCGGCAGATATTGGCGATTTCGCGCTCCAGGCTGCGGACGCCGGCTTCATGCGTGTAGTGCCGGATGATGTGCGTGAGCGCTTCGTCGGTGAACTTCAGGCTGTTTCTTCGTCAGGCCGGTGGCTTCGCGCTGCTTGGGGACCAGGAATCGCTTGGCGATCTGATGCTTTTCCTGCTCCGTGTAGCCCGGCAGGCGCAGAACTTCCATGCGATCCTGCAGAGGCTGCGGAATGGTGTGCAGCACGTTGGCGGTGCAGATGAACATGACCTTCGAGAGGTCGTATTCGACGTCGAGATAATGATCGGTGAAGGCGTGGTTCAGCTCCGGATCGAGCACTTCCATCAGCGCCGCCGACGGATCGCCGCGAAAATCCATGGACATCTTGTCCACTTCGTCGAGCACGAAGACGGGATTCACGGTGCCGGCCTTGCGCATCATCTGGATGATCTGGCCGGGCAGGGCGCCGATGTAGGTGCGGCGATGGCCGCGAATTTCCGCTTCATCGCGCACGCCGCCGAGCGAAACGCGCACGAATTTGCGTCCCGTAGCGCGGCCGATGGACATGGCGAGCGAAGTCTTGCCGACGCCCGGAGGCCCGACGAAGCAGAGAATCGAGCCCTTCGGATTCTTCACCAGCTGGCGAACGGCCAGGAATTCGAGGATGCGTTCCTTGATCTTTTCGAGGCCGTAATGGTCTTCCGATGAGGATTGTTTCCGGCGCGCTTGATGTCGCGGATTTCCTTGCGAGCGCTTCTTCCAGGGCACGGCCAGCAGCCAGTCGAGATAATTGCGGGAGACGGTGGATTCGGCGGACATCGGCGGCATCATTTCCAGCCGCTTCAGCTCCTGCATGAGCCTTTTCGCGCGGGCTCTTCCGGCATGCCGGAGGTTTCGATCTTCTTCTTGAGCTGTTCGAGTTCGCTCTCTTCGCCGCGGCCGAGTTCCTTCTGGATGGCCTTCATCTTCTCGTTGAGGTAGTACTCTTTCTGAGCGCGCTCCATCTGGCGCTTCACGCGCGTATTGATGCTGCGGTCGACGTTCAGCTTTTCGATCTCGCCTCGAGAATCTCGCCGACGCGGTTCAGGCGCTCGAGCGGATCGAAAATTTCGAGCAGTTCCTGCTTTTCTTCGACGGGAATCTGCAGGTTCGCGGCGATCGTGTCGGACAGCTTGCGGGATCGTCCACGCGCACCGCGGCGATCATCGTGTCGTAATTCAGGCTCTGCGAAAGCTTGACGTACTGCTCGAAGAAGCCGGTGACGCGCGTGTGCGGCTTGCTCGAGCTGCGGACTCGGCTCCGCCTTCACCGGAATCAGGCGGACGGTGGCGCGGAAAAAGCCTTCCTCGCTGGTGACCTGCACGATCTTCGCGCGCTCGGCGCCTTCGACCAGAACTTTGATGTTGCCGTCGGGCAGCTTCACGCTCTGCACGATGTTGGCCAGCGTGCCGACCTGATAGATTTCTTCGGGTTTGCGGATCGTCGACGGAAGCGTCGTGCTGCGTGGCGAGGAAAATCTTCTTGTCGCCGGCCAGCGCCTCTTCCAGCGCGCGCACGGAGGCTTCGCGGCCGACGATGAACGGGTTCATCATCTGCGGGAAGATCACCATTTCCCGCACCGGCATCATGGGCACGCGCTTCGACTCGCTTTTTTCCCGATTGAACATGGATCCTCGGATTCCCAGTTCGTGGCTAGCCCGCTTTCTCGAGCAAGCTCCAGTTGATTTCGCGGCCTCTGACCATTTCCGCGGTCACGATGAAGTCGCGCAGTTTCCGCTGGGCAGGCAGGTGGTACATCATTTCGAGCATCAGGTCTTCGAGGATCATGCGCAGGCCGCGCGCGCCGACTTTGCGCTGCAGGGCCAGTTCGGCGACGGTTTCCAGCGCGTCGTCGGTGAATCGCAGGCGGACATTTTCAAATTCGAAGAGTCTCTTGATACTGACGCATCAGCGCGTTCTTCGGTTCCGTGAAGAATTCGAATCAGCGCCGCTTTGTCGAGGTCGCCCAGCACGCCCACCACCGGCAAGCGGCCCACAAATTCCGGGAATCAGCCCGTAGCGAATCAGGTCGGTCGGCTGCGCCTGTTCGAGAAGCTTCGATATTGCGCCGCGTCGGCGTGGAGGGCTGCGCGTCGGCATGGAAACCCAGCGACTTTTGGCCGATGCGCCGCTCGATGATCTTTTCCAGGCCCACGAAAGCGCCGCCGCAAATAAACAGAATATTCGTCGTATCCACGGGCGTGAATTCCTGATGCGGATGCTTGCGGCCGCCCTGCGGCGGAACATTGGCGATCGTGCCTTCCAGAATTTTCAGCAGCGCCTGCTGCACGCCTTCGCCGGAAACATCGCGCGTGATCGAGGGGTTTTCGTCCTTCTTGGAAATCTTGTCGATCTCGTCGATATAGATGATGCCTTGCTGCGCCTTTTGGACGTCGCCGTCGGCGGCCTGCAGCAGCTTCAGGATGATGTTCTCGACGTCCTCGCCGACGTATCCCGCTTCGGTCAGCGTGGTGGCGTCCACGATGGCGAAGGGAACGTCGAGCATGCGCGACAGCGTTTGCGCCAGAAGCGTCTTGCCGGTTCCGGTCGGGCCGATCAGCAGAATGTTCGACTTGGTCAGCTCCACGTCGCCCGGCTGGCGATTCAGGAAAATGCGCTTGTAATGGTTGTAAACCGCGACGGCCAGTTTCTTCTTCGTCTTGTCCTGGCCGATGACGTAGCCGTCGAGAAACGCCTTGATCTCCGGAGGGCGCGGCAGGCGGCGATTCGCCGGAGCGGCCTGCTCGCGCTTTTCCTCTTCGAGAATCTGCTGGCAGACGCCCACGCACTCGTTGCAGATGTAGGAGCGCGGGATATTCCGAAGGCGAGCTGATGAGCTTCTCGACCTGCTCCTGCGTCTTATGGCAGAAGGAACAGCGCAACGGCTCGTCTGGCGTGAATCGCTTCACCGACGAATGTCCCCCTCCGAATCGAGCGCGCAGCATACAGGCGAATCTATAACCGATTGTAAGACGGAAATGCCCAAGCGCGCGACGTGAATCTTCGCTTTCACTACTAACCTTTTGGAACGCGCACCCGCAGCTAGCGGTGCTTGGTGATGATCTCATCAACGATGCCATACTCCTTGGCCTGCTCGGCGGACATGATGAAATCGCGCTCGACGTCCTTCTCGATCTTTTCCACCGGCTGCCCGGTGTGATGCGCCAGCAAGCTTGATTCGAGCGCCGCGCGCGTGCGCAGGATTTCCTTGGCATGAATGTCGATGTCCGTGGCCTGGCCGGACAGGCCGGACATCCAGGGCTGGTGAATCAGAATGCGCGAGTTGGGCAAGCGAGTAGCGCTTTTTCGGCGTGCCGGCAGCCAGCAGCACCGCCGCAATGGAAGCCGCCTGGCCGACGCAATACGTCACCACGTCGGGCCGCACGAACTGCATCGTGTCGTAAATCGCCATGCCCGCGGTAATCGAGCCGCCCGGCGAATTGATGTACAACGCGAAATGTCCTTTTCCGGGATCCTCCGCTGCGAGGAACAGCAGCTGCGCGGTCACCAGGTTGGCCACGTGGTCGTCAATCGGCGTGCCGATGAAAATGATGTGATCCTTCAGCAGGCGCGAATAAATATCGTAGGCGCGCTCGCCGCGGTTGGTCTGCTCGACCACCATGGGAACGAGCGTTGTCGCGTGCGGATTCGGACGTCATGTCTGTCTCATTCGGAATTTTGTCGCGCGCTGAGGAGTCCCGAACCGAGGTTACGTTTCACTCTTGGCTGTCGTCTCGATCCGGGCGGTGCGGTAGAGCCAATCGATTGTCTTGTCGCTGCGCAACTTCGATTTCATCCTATCGAGCGCCCCTTGCTTTGTCAAGCGAGCGCGCACCGCTGTTGCCGATTCGCCACTACGCTCGGCGAGCGTTGCGATTTCTTTTTCCACCTCTTCGTCGGTCGCTTCGATGTTTTCCGCGGTCGCGATGCGGTCGAGCAGCAATCTCCGCCTTCACGTCGTCGCACCGCGCGATCCTGCTGGCGCTTGCGCAGCGCCACCCAGTCCACGTTCACCGCCCGCGGATCGACTCCCTGCGCGGCGAGCGAGCGCACCGACGCGCTCCAGGCGCGCATCCATTTGGCTTTCGACCAGCGCTTCCGGCACGGGGAAGTCGTGGCGCTTGACGAGAACGCTCCAGAATCTTTTCGCGCGCCTGCGCCGTCTGCTGCTGCATCCTTCGCTGCTTCCAGATCGGCGCGGATTTTCTGCCGCGAGTTCGGCGAGAGTCGCGATACCGCCGATTGCGGCTCTGCGCGGCGACATCCTTCGCGAATTCGTCGTTCAGCTCGGGCAGCTTCTTTTCCTTGATGCCCTTGAACTTCGACGGCATAGTCGTACGCTCTTGCCCGCGAGCTTCGGGTCGGGATAATCGTCGGGGTATTCGGATCGAAACTGCTTTGTTTCGCCCGGGACTCGCGCCGCGCAGATTCTCGTTGAAAGCTTCCAGTGTTTCTTCGGCGCCAATGTGGCACGAGACATCTGTCGGCCTGCACCGGATCGCCGCCGCCGGCGGGCGTGCCCATCAGCTTGATCTGGACGTAGTCGCCATCTTTCGCCGCGCGTCCTTCGACGGGAACGAACGTCGCGAGCGCGCTCGCGCATTTCTTCGAGGGCCTTGTCCACTTCCGCGTCGCCCACTTCGACGTCTTCGACTTCCACTTCCAGATTCTTGTAATCGCCCAGTTCGAATTCCGGCAGCACCTCGAAGGTCGCGCGGAATTTCAGCGGCCCGCCTTCCTTGAAATCCACTTTATCGACTTGCGGGCGGGTGACGGGAATCAGCTTCTTCTCGTCGAGCGCCTTTTCCAGGTATTCGGGCACCAGCGACTGCAGCACTTCGCCCTGAATTCGTCGGCGAAGCGCCGGCGGATCAGAGTCACGGGCGCTTTGCCCGGGCGAAATCCCGGAACGCGCGCCACGCGCGCAATATCGCGCGCAACTTTTTCCGTCCGCCTTCTGCACGTTCTCGGCGGGAATTTCCAGCTCGATTTCGCGCCTGCAAGTTGCTTCGGCCATTGGGAATTGTAGTGAGTTGGATGCAGCCCAAGGCGGGTCAGATTCTGCCTTTCACCCGTTCCATTTGGATAAGGAGGAGGGCAGCGAAGAACTCCGGCCAGAACCGCAACGAAGGCAAAGTATAGGGAATCCCCCTACACGCGTCAACTCCAGCACGGAAAGAAATAGCAGTGCGCAAAAGTGTTTTCCCCCGCGTCAGTGAGAGGGGCCGGGAGGAAGATGGTTTTCGAGATAGCGCGCCAGCAGGCAATAGAGGTTGTAGTGCGTGTTGGGACCTTCCGACAGCGAATGCGTGCGTCCGGGATATTCCATGAAGTCGAACTGCTTGCCGAGTTCGACCAGGCGATTGATGAGCAGTTCGGTGCCCTGGTAATGGACGTTGTCGTCGCCTTCGCTGTGAACGATCAGCAGGCTTCCGCGCAAGCCTTCGGCATAGTTGATGGCCGAGGAAGTCTCTATCCCTTCGCATTGTCCTGCGGGAGGCCCATGTAACGTTCCTGGTAGATGGAATCATAGAGGCGCTGGTCGGGAACGGGCGCGACGCTCATGCCCACCTTGTACAGATCGGGCGAGCGAAACATCAGGTTGAGCGTGTTCGTACCGCCGCCGCTCCAGCCCCACACGGCGACCCGAGAGGCGTCCACGAACGGATACGTCTCCTCGAATCTGCGAAGCGCTGCGGCCTGCTCTTTCGACGAAAGCACGCCAACGGCGCCGTAGACGATCTTGCGCCACTCGCGTCCGCGCGGCGCGGGCGTGCCATGATTGTCGAAACTGACGACGATGTAGCCTTGGTTGGCGATGAAACGATGAAACAGAGTTGATTCGCCGCCCCAGCGGTCCTCGACCGTCTGCCCGGCCGGCTCTCCGTAGACATACACGAGAACGGGATATTTTTTTGTGGAGTCGAAGTTCGTCGGCTTGATCATCCACGCGTCGAGTACGGTGCCGCCCCCGATGTCGATCTTCATGTATTCGGTCGGGTGAACGATCAGGTCCTTCAGTTTTGCGCGGAGTTCGGCATTGTCCTGAAGAACGCGCTCGACGTGCTGATCGGGAAAGCGCACAAGTTCGGTTGTCGTCGGCGTGTCGATGTTCGAGTACCGGTGAAATGCCCAATGAAAATCGGGAGAAATATCGTAGCTGTGCGCTCCGGGCTCGTTGGGAGGCGTGACGCGCTGCGGCGGCGTGCTTCCGTCGAGTTTGCTGCGATAAAGATAACGCTGCGTCGGATTGTCGGGCGACGCGATGTAGTAAATCCACTGGCCCTGAGGATCGACGCCTACGACCTCGACCACATCGAATGAGCCCGGTGTCGCGAGGTGCACCTGCTTGCCGTCGCGCGAGATTACGTAAACGTGGCGCCATCCGTCTTTTTCACTGACCCATAGGAAATCCTTGCCGTCGTGCAGCCACTGAAGGTCGTTGACGACGTTCACCCAGGCATCGTCCTGGTCGCTGTGGACGATCGACACTGCGCCCGTGTTCGCGTCAGCCAGCAGTCACGTCGTTCCTGTTCTGCAGCCGATTCAGATGCTGGATGACCAGCGAGTTCTGAATTTCCCGCCCAGTCCATTCTCGCGATGTAGCTCTTTTCAGGGTCGCCGGTCACTTCCATCCACTTGGTGTCTCCGCCGGTGGCCGGAACCACTCCAATCCGCACCAAAGAATTCGGCGTGCCGGGCTCGGGGTAGGGAATTTCTTTCACGAATGGATAGACGCCGTATTGGGGATACGGAATGTGAGTGACCACATCGTAGGGCGCGCCAACGTCGTAGATCAGCGCGAACTTTTTCACCGTGCTCGTGTTGAATTGCCAGTACGCGATGCGCTTGCCGTCGGGGCTCCAGTCGAAAGCCTTGCGGATGTCCAACTCTTCTTCGTAGACCCAATCGGAAGTGCCATTGATGATGGTCTGCGAGCCGTCGTGGGTGATCCGCATAATCGGATGTTTCAGGTGCGACCCGTTCGTTTTTGGGACCGGCCGCAGGTCTTCGACATAGAGATTGTTATCGTGCACGAATGCCACCTTTGCGCTATCCGGCGAGAATGTGGCGAACATCAGTGTGCTCGGCGGGTCATCGTCGCCGAGCTTAAACAGCTCCTTCGTACGACGATCGAGCACCCAGTAATCGCCTCGCGTGTTCTGGCGCCAGACTCGTTTCGAATTCGTGTACACGAGCAGCCGATTCATATCCGAAGACCACTGGTAGTCCTGAATCTCGAGCGGCTTTTCCGCGCCGTGCGGGATCAGATCGGAGGCTGAAATGAGGACGTTCGCGCTTGCCGGTCGCCGTGTCGTAGCGGACGATGTCGCGCGCTCCGTGTTCCGAGGGTGAAGGCTCGACCGTCGTGAACGATTCGCCGCCGTTCAGCCAGCGAGCGGGACCAAACGGGCGCGCCGAGTACTCATGCTTGAGGAAGGCGTCGCGGAGGAACTGGTTCTGCTCAATGGCCTGCAGAGTATTGGAGGGTTGTTGGGCATTGGCGCGTCCACCGCCAAATAGAAGTGCGGCAACGGGTATCAGAACGAGCAAGGTCGCACGGCGCCTCGCGTTGCGGGCGCGCAGATTCGAATTCCGGATGAATCGGGTCATCTTGTAATTGTCCGATCTGGAGAAGCGCGTTGCGCTTACAACGATGTCCGCAGGCGGCAGCATTGTAAGAGGCTGAGGTCCGAAATGAAAGCTTTGCTCTGTCATCTGTGAGTCGCAGTTGGGGCCTACGCAAAGTCTTTGACTTGAAATCCGCAAGCAGCTAATTTGTCCGGGCCGAAGCCCATGCAAGTCGCGGAATCTTCGTCGCGTCCCAGGGGAGTGGCCCGGTCCGTCCCTCTGATTCGGCAGCCTTCGTCGTTAACCGAAACAATTCGCAAGCGCGAGAGAACCATCCGGAAAGGACGATCATGAGATTGTTTCCGTTATCGAGAGAGCGCTTCATCCTGGCCCTGGCGGGCTTGCTTGCGGTCTGCACCGCTGCGACGGCTCCACGCGCAGCTGCGCAAACGCCGGTGCAATGACCCGCCGCAATACGGTCCGTACAACGGCGTCTTTCTCTACGGAGGCGATGGGCTGAGGAAAGATATGGTGGAGAGCGACACCGTCCTGCTCGCCGACTCGCCGTGGTCCATGTACTGCTGGGTCAGATTCGAGGAGCCACTGCAGGGCTCAACTCTGTTGGCGGGGATGGGCGACCCCAAAGAGGAATATCCGCGCTACCTGGCCGCCGACGCGCGGCACATCTTCTATTGGATGGGCAAAGA
The DNA here is from genome assembly GCA_963753475.1 of uncultured Acidobacteriota bacterium. Taxonomy (GTDB): domain Bacteria; phylum Acidobacteriota; class Terriglobia; order Acidiferrales; family UBA7541; genus Palsa-295. The sequence goes on along the minus strand of CAVWCN010000005.1, from coordinate 567,895 downwards.
CAATCAACTAACGGCGCAGGCGACGCTCTCGCCAAAGGAATGGCACTGGCTCGCCGCGACATTCGACGGGAAGGCGTTTCATCTATATAGTGACGGCGAGCCGTTGGCGAATGGTTCTCTGCTGCTGGGGATGGTCAGTCCGGTCCTGCAAATGGCGCCGCCGGCTCCTCCAATTGCCGGCAGCCGGCACTTCGGGGGGAAAATCGCGTCATTCACGATCCTGCGGCATGCGCTGACCTCCGACGAAATCAAGGAGCTATTCCGGAAACGAGGCAATTTCTCGCTCGTCGAATTTGAGGAGGGCTCCAAACATTGGCCCGTGCAGACGCGGGGTCAGGCGGGCTATGACGCGCCGCAGAGTCCCATGACGATGCCGAAGAGCAAGGCGCCATTTTCCAAACCGGTCGCGCGCCCTGTGCCCGCTCTGCGCTCCCCATGGGAATCACGCGGCGATCATGCGTGGCAGATCGCGGGAGGTTGGCGGTTAAAGGCTGCTCCGGAGGTGAACGCAAGCGACGCGCGCATTTCGGAAGCGGGATTCGATGCGTCGAGCTGGCTGCAGGCCGTCGTTCCTGGCACGGTTCTCACCACGCTCATCGATCGCGGCATCTATCCCGATCCCGCGTACGGCCTGAACAATCTCGCGATTCCGGAAAGCCTCAATAAACAGGACGACTGGTATCGCGTCGAGCTGAAATCGCCGGGGATGGTGGATGGAAAGCGGCTCATGCTCACGTTCGAAGGAATCAACTACTCCGCCGACGTCTGGCTGAACGGACGCCAACTGGGCACGATCAAGGGCGCATTCATCCGCGGGAATTTCGACGTGACCGGAATTTGGCGGGCAGGGAAGGACGAAGAAAATGTCCTCGCCGTCCGCGTTTCGCCGCCGCCACATCCCGGCATACCCGAGGAAGAATCCGTCAAGGCTGGACCCGGCGAAAACGGCGGCATCATGGTGCTCGATGGGCCGACGTTCATGGCTTCGGAAGGATGGGACTGGATCCCCGGCGTGCGGGACCGCGAGACGGGAATCTGGCAACCCGTCGTGCTCCGCGCAACGGGGCCGGCGGAAATCGGCGACCCGCAGGTTGTGACCAAGCTTCCGCTCCCCGACACCCACCGCGCCGACGTCGAAATTCGCGTCCCGTTAAAGAACGAATCGGACAAGCCCGTGCGCGGCACGTTGAAAGCTTCATTCGAGGGAGTCAGCGTCGCGAAGGAAGTCGAGCTCCCGCCGGGCGATACGACGGTTCAACTGACGCCCGCCGAATTCAAGCAGCTCATCGTCGAAAATCCGCGCCTCTGGTGGCCGAACGGCTACGGCAAGCAGGAGCTCTATCACCTGGAACTTGTCTTCGACGCGGAAGGCCAGGAATCGGACTCGAAAGAGCTGCAATTCGGCATCCGCGAGATCACTTACGAGCTGAGCCTGCTCGACAGCGCGGGCCGCTTGCGGCGCGTCGAAGTCGATCCGACTCTCGGAAAGATTGGACTCCAAGGAGTGGTTGACACAACCCACCAGGGAATCCGCGAGATTCCGGCAGCCGATCCGATGCCGCCCGATCTGCCGAAACGCTGGCGTGCCTTCTGGCACTCGTGGGTCGAGTCGTTCGGGCCGGCAGGAGAAACGTCTCCGGCGGTGCGCGCAAGCAACGACACGGCGACGGCTCCCTACCTCGTGATCAAAGTTAATGGAGTGAGAATCGCGTGCCGCGGCGGCAGTTGGGGCATGGATGATTTTATGAAGCGCGTCTCGCGAGAACATCTGGAGCCGTACTTCCGGCTTCAGCACGACGCGAACCTGAACACGATCCGCAACTGGATGGGCCAGGACACCGAAGAATCCTTCTACGATCTTGCTGACAAATACGGCTTCCTGATCTGGAACGATTTCTGGGAGACGACCGAGAACTACAATCTCGAAGCAGAAGATCCGGCGCTTTTTCTTGCCAATGCGCGCGACGTCATCCTCCGCGACCGCAATCATCCATCGATTGCCGTCTGGTGCGGACGCAACGAGGGAGTGCCGCAGCCGATCATTAATCAGGGCCTCGACAAGCTCGTGAATGCGCTCGACGGCACACGCTACTACTCACCCAGTTCGAATCAAGTCGACCTGCAGAACAGCGGTCCTTACAAGTATCAGAATCCGAAGCTCTACTTCACGACGCTGAATCACGGCTTTTCGGTCGAAACGGGCACGCCATCGATGCCCACGCTCGAATCGTTCGAGAGCTTCGTTCCGAAGCCCGATCAGTGGCCGATCGACGACGTCTGGGCGTACCACGATTGGCACCAGAGCGGCAACGGCGACGTCGCGCCGTTCATGGCGGAAATCCAGGCGGAATTCGGCGCAGCCACCAGCCTGGCGGATTTCGAACGCAAAGCGCAGATGCTCGATTACGTGGACCACCGCGCAATCTTCGAGGGCATGGACGCGCATCTCTGGTCGCCGAATAGCGGCCGCCTGCTCTGGATGACGCAGCCAGCGTGGCCGAGCACGATGTGGCAGATCATCAGCCACGACTATGACACGCAAGCATCCTTCTATGGAGTGAAGAAGGCGTGCGAGCCGATACACATACAGATGGACCTCTCGAATTACGAAGTTGCGGTCGTGAACACGACAATCGCGCCCGTCGACGGTCTGTCGCTCGAGGCCAGCGTCTATTCGCTAAGCAACAAGCTGCTCGCGCACCGGGAAGAGAAGAAGGACTCGCCGGCGGATTCGGTCACCGACGCGTTCAAGCTCGATCTGGCTCCGCTACTCGCGTCGAACGAGGTTGTGCTGGTCAAATTGAATTTGCGCGGCGCCGGGGGAGAGCTTGTGTCGCAGAATCTGTACTGGCTTGCGGCTGAGAGTCCGTCGTACCGCGCACTCGACAGGCTCGCGCCTGCGCAGCTTTCAACTGCGGCGACTTCGAAGACCGCCAACGACACGGTAACCGTCCACGTGGAACTGAAAAATACGGGCAGCGATGCGGCGCTCGAAACCAAGCTCACTCTGTTGTATGCCTCCGACGGCTCCCGCATCCTTCCCGCATACTACAGCGACAATTACGTTTCGCTGCTGCCGGGAGAGAGCCGGGGAATTGATATTGAATACCCGGCGAGCGCGGCGAAGGGGCCGGCGCAAATCGCGATTCGTGGATGGAACGTCACACCGGGAAAAGTTGCCGTCAGCGCCGGGAAGTAGCAACGAGGCAGCGGCGGCGCGGCTCTGTTCAGGAATAGAATGGCCAAGGAGAAATGATCACGGACGCTCCGCCGCGCAGGGCGAACCGCACCGCCTTTTTGGAGAGCGATCGCCTCAAGACGCTCGACCTGCCCCGGAGCGAACGTGTGGCTGCCATCGCCGGGTCAATCGAGTCAGCCATGAAATCCGGGACGAGCGCAGACGTTGGCCGCGCGTGCGGCGAATTCCTGAGTCTTGCCGCGGGGTTCTATAAGGTTCCGAGCTGCGATATTCGCGTCCTCGCCGCGCGGCCTCTGCGCGTCGGCAGAAACTGCACGACGGAACTCTTCGGCGATTACCATCCGCGCACGATGCTGGTCCGCGTGTGGATGAGGACGGCCGTGCGCAAAGAAGTCACATCGTTTGGGACGTTTCTGAGCACGCTCTGCCACGAGTTTTGCCATCACCTGGATTTCCAGAAGTTCGGATTCCGCGGGTCGTGGCACACGCGCGGCTTCTACGATCGGACAGCCATCCTTTACCATCACCTCCGCGGGACACCGCCGAAGCAACTGGTCTGGGTTCCCGTGTCTCGCACGCGCTGGCGCATCGACTGGCCACGCACGAATCGCGCCGCCGCAAGCAGGCAGCCTGTGCGCTTGCCGGAGAAAGAAGCGGCGGAGTTGCGTTGACGTATGCTGGCCGGCCCCGCCACCGTGGCTGCCGGTCTCTCGCCCGTTGATTTTCCGTAGGGGCGGGTCTCAGACCCGCCCGCTGGCCGCGGCATCCGTTGCCTGCACAGACGCAACTTTGAACGCGCGGGCCGGCGCGAAAGGGGCGACGCCGGCAAATGGGCTTTTCCGCACACTGTCCTTTAGGACAGTAGTATTCCGCCGCACCAGGCTCTAGCCTATTTACTGCTCTCGTCGGAGACCGATCAGCCGGAAGAACTCATCGAATGTCCGGCGAAATCCAGCAGCGACAAGGAAACCTTGTGACGATCAAAAAGCGCCCGATGACCGCGGATGGCACAGACGCGGAGCGCCGGAAAAGCCGCCGATTTCCCGTCGTTGTTCCGATTGAGGTGAGCTGGCGGGGAGCGGACGGCATCGCAGTGAAGGAGGATGCTGTCGCTCGGCAAGTCAATTCGAACGGCGGCTTCCTGAAGATGTCCAATTATCCGACGTTGGGCAGCCGGGTCACGCTGGCCAATTTTCTTTCCGCGCAGACGGCCGAGGCCAGAGTGCTTGCCGCACCGGACTCGCGCCCAGGCGTTGCGAACGGCGTCATCGTCGAGTTGATCGCTCCAAACGAGAGTTTTTGGGGCGTGGATTTGCAGATCAATAAGACGGTCGTCGAACTGCAAAATCTGGAAAAAGCCCTGAAGTGTGAGGACATCGACCTTGGCCTCGTCCGGGAATACCGCGATGCCGTGGATTATGTCCGCACGACGACGGCGGCGCTTCAACAACTGCGAAGGCGCCAGTTGGAAGGCGCCGACGACGGCGAACTGCTCTCCGTTCTGGCCAAGGAGCGGATTCGACGCACCATCAATCTCTGCCTGGAAGTCACAGCCGACGTCGCTGCCGGCCGCGTGAAGCAGGACTCCGCAAGCGTTCCCGAACTCCAGGAAGCGCTCGCAAATCTCCAACAACGTCTTACACCAGTCGGAAGGACACCAGCCCCCGCGCGGCTGCACACGCCTTCCTCGAAATGAAGCGCCCTCCGAAGTGGACTCTCAAGGCCTAAAGCCCAGTCTTTGCTGTGGTTCTCCGTGAAAGGCATCCCGCGGCGCGTAGCTCGGCTGGTTGGGGATCACTTAGCCTACCTTCCGCAGTTTCGAATCATTTGAAAATATTCTGAGCACATTCACGCGCTCGACAGTTAGGAAAGTGTTTTTGTTTGTGTGCGAGTGTTGCGCGTCCCGCCCTCGCTTGTTCGAAATGCGCGTGTAGTGACGACCAACCCTCTTGATTTCGCACAGGACCTCCGTAGCATCGCGGTATGTATCTGCGACGCTGCTATCGGCGCAAGGACGGCAAGCGTCACGCCTACTGGGCATTGGTGGAAAGTTACCGAACGAATCGAGGCCCCCGACAACGCGTGGTCGCGTGGTTGGGAGTGATGGACGAGCGCGGCCGTTTGGGAGTGAAGCGCTGCGCCGAGAAGCGCTCTGGTTATCAAACGAGCCTCTTCGGCACCACGGAACCAGAATGGGTGGAAGTCGATGTGAAGCGCGTGCGCGTGGAACGTAGCCGGAAATTCGGTGGTTCTTGGTTGGGAAGAGAGTTGCTGCGCCGATTGGAACTGGATCGCTTCCTGGAAGAGACGCTGCCGAATGGACGCGAGGAAATTCCTTGGTCAGCAATGGCCATGATTTTGATTCTCAGCCGACTTTGTGAGCCTTCCAGCGAACTGCATCTGGCCGAGCACCTTACGAGGCCAGCGCCATGTCGGACCTGCTCGGGGTACCGGACGAGAAAGTCAATGAAGATCGCCTGTATCGAGCGCTGGACATCCTGCTGCCACACAAGAAAGCGCTCGAAAAACTCCTGAAGGGGAGGCTGGGCGAACTGTTCGATCTAGACTACGACTTGCTGCTCTACGATATCACGAGCACGTACTTCGAAGGACAAGCGGAAGGCAACCCACAAGCGCAGCGAGGGTATTCGCGGGATCATCGCCCGGACTGCAAGCAGGTGAATATTGCGCTGGTGGTGAGCCGTTGCGGGATGCCCTGGGCTATGAGGTATTCGCCGGCAACCGCAACGATGCCACCACGCTGGAAGAGATCGTTGCGCACATGGAAGAGCTCTACGGACGGGCCGGTCGCGTCTGGGTGATGGATCGTGGTCTGGCCAGCGAGAAGAATGTGCAGTTTTTGCGGGCCGGCGGGCGGCGCTACATCCTGGGTACAGCCAAGAACTCTTTGCGGAAGTTCGAGCGCGAGTTGCTGAGCGAAGACTGGAAGCAAGTGCATGAAGGGCTGGAGGTGCGGTTGATTCCGGCCCCGGACGGAGAGGAAGTATTTATCTTGTGTCGGAGTGCGGAGCGCCAAGCCAAGGAACAGGCCATGCACGAACGCTTCGAGAAGCGCATCGAAGAGGGTTTGGTGAAGATCGGCGCGAGTTGTGACCAACGTCGGCAGGAATCGGGTGCTGTGGAGCGACGCATAGGGCGGCTGCTGGAACGAAACACACGTGCGGCACGGCTGTTCGATGTGCACGTGGAGGTGAATGCTCAGGGGTTCACGCAACTGCGCTGGACGAAGGTGGAGAGTTGGCGGGAGTGGGCGCGCCGAAGTGAAGGCTGCTACTTGTTGCGCAGCAACGTGACCGATTGGACGCCGGAAGAGTTGTGGCGCGCCTACGTGCAACTCACCGAAGCCGAAGCCGCCTTTCGCGTGCACAAGTCGGATTTACAGATCCGACCGGTATGGCACCACCGGGAGCATCGCGTGGGCGCACACATCCTGGTGTGTTTTCTGGCCTATGTGTTGTGGAAGACGCTGGCGGCCAGCTGTCACCAGGCCGGACTCGGCGATGAGCCGCGGCAAGTGTTCGAAGAACTTTCGGAAATCGCTTTGGTCGATGTGGTCTTACCCACGCGCAGTGGTGTGGAGGTACGGAAACGCTGCATCAGCCAACCGACCGAGCACCAACGGATCCTGTTGCAGCGGCTCGGCATGAGTCTGCCTGTGGCGTTAGAAGCGGCACGATTGTAGTGGAAACTTCCTGGTACTCACATTGATTCCAAAGACTTTATTCACGTAACTGCGGAAGTTGGGTTAGTGCGGAAGGGGGGAGTTGAACCCCCACGGCCTCGCGGCCACAGGATCCTAAGTCCTGCGCGTCTGCCAATTCCGCCACTTCCGCAGCGGTAGCCGAGTATATCACTCCAGCCGCTTGCCCTTGGTTTCCGGCAAAGCCAGCGCCAGCATGGCCGCCAAAAAGAATGCGCCGGCCAGTAGAAAGAAGGAAGGACCCAGCCCGAAGCGGTGCGCCATCAGGCCTATGGCGAAGGGCGCGATGGCCGAAAAGCCGCGCCCGAAATTGTAGCTGGTGCCCATCGCCGTCGCGCGAATTTCGGTAGGGAACAGCTCCGAGGCAATCGCGGCGAATCCCGAAAAATAGCCGGTACCGAAGAATGCGACCAGAGGGCCAAGAATCAGCAGCCACATGGGCGCGTGGGCCAGGGCGTAAATCGGCACCAGTACGGCGGCAATCAGGAGGTATGCGACGTAGCTCTTGCGCCGGCCGAACGCGTCTGCCGCAAATCCGAAAATCACGTAGCCCAGCCATTTCCCGACTCCCATCGCGATCAGCCACGCCGTCGTCTTGATCAGGCTCAACCCGCGCCCGCCCTCGGAGACGGGCAGGGAAAGATACGCCGGAATCCAGGTGAACAGTCCCCAGTACCCGAACATGCTGGAAGCGTTCATGGCCGTTGCGATGACGCCGTTGCGCCGCAAATCCTTCCGCCACATCAGCCGCAGCGCGCTTCCGAGGCCGTGAGCCTGAGTGCGGGCTCTTTCTTTCCAGATCGCCGGTTCAGGCACCTTCTTCTGGATCCAGAACACGAGTAGGGCCGGCAGCACGCCCGCGAAAAATACAGAGCGCCATCCGAAACGCGGCAGCATGAATCCGACCAGGCCTGCCGCGATCATTTCTCCGATTGCGTACGTCGATTGCATCAGTCCGAGCGCCTTGCCGCGATGCTCGGTGCGCCACGTCTCAGCCACGAGGGCTGCGCCCGTCGACCATTCGCCGCCCATGCCAAGCCCCAGGATGAAGCGAAAGATTGCGAGCTCGGCGATTGTGTTCGATAACCCGCAAGCGCCGCTCGCTACGGAATAGATCAGGATCGAAGCCATCAGGGAGCGCGTGCGCCCGATGCGATCCGCGAGAAAGCCAAACAAAAATCCGCCGATGGCCGACGCAACCAGCGTGAACGAGTTCAGCAGGCCGCCCACCGCCTTGCTCATGCCGAAATCGCCCATCAGGTGTGCGAGAACCAGGGAATAGAGCGCCACGTCGAAGGAATCGAGCATCCAGCCCAGGCCACCGGCCAGCAATGTGCGGCGCTCGGCGGAGGTGGTCCGGCGCACCCACCCGAACCGGGAATGTTCAGGATGCGGCTGTTGCCCGGAGAGCGAAGGAACGTTGGTCGTCTCGGGCGGCATGAAGGCCGCCATTGTAGTGCGGAATTGGCCCCTGAGACGGCTCTTTTCTCGCTTCGCGGCGATCACGCAGCCAGCGTGACGCGGCGCACCGCACTTGCGTCGCGTCCAAGCGCGAAGAATGATTCCCGTACAAACTCAGGGGCAGGCTCAGGCCACTGCCGGCCGGCTCGCTGCTGCAACCATCACCCGATCGCGCCCGCGCCCTGTCGCGCGGCACAGCGCTGCTCCGGCCGCATGCAGAAGGGAAGGCGTGTCAGCCGCATGATCGGGAAACGAAGCTACGCCAGCGGACACTCTGACCGGAGCCGAGAGAGAGTCGTTATGGCACCATCCCGACCCTCCGTATCCCGGCCCGCAATTGCTCGGCACGCTGCCGGGCAACGTTCGCCGGCGCTTCCGGCATGACGATTGCGAATTCGCTGTGCCGGTAACGGCAGGCAAAGTCCGTCGGCCTCGTCTGCGACTGGATCAGTTGTGCGATCAGTTGAAGGAGGATTCCTGCGGCGGCTTCGCCGCACTCTTCCTTGAACTGCTCGAAATGGTCCAGGTCAATCATCACGACCGACACGCTGCGGCCGCGGGCCTCCGCGCGAATGATTTCGCGTTCGAGCGTTCCCTCGACGTAGCTGCGGTTGTAAAGCCCGGTGAACTCATCGCGCGCGGATTCGATCGGGTGCAGGTTTTGCTCGGAAATATTCATGCGCGAACCCCTGCGCTCAGGAAGGGATGGCGAGACGCAAAGCTGGATGGGGAGGCCCGGAACGCTACCACTGGTGGAACAAAAACACAGCGAAAACTTTTCGGCGATGTGGCTCGGGTTACGCCCCCGCGCGTCAGCGCGGGACGGTGGATCCGTCGTCGTACGGGCTGAATTCAGCTTGCCCGCATCACGCGACTTTGCTAGGCTTCGCTGCCATCGGGCCCCGGAATTTCAAGGAACCATCCAAAACTCAGCTGTTCGGAGGCATGTATGCCACATTGCACGAAGTGCGGAGCGGCCGTCGCAGACGGGATTGCGTTCTGCGGAAGTTGCGGCGCGCCGGTGGGAGTTGCATCCGGTTCGGGAGCTGGAGCCGCCGCGGCGCCGGGAGTTGCTCAGGGGCAAACCGGGTTGGCCGAGAACGCGGCGGGAGCTTTGTGCTACGCGCTCGGCTGGATCACCGGGCTCATTTTCTTCTTCATCGACAAGCGGCCGTATGTGCGTTTCCATGCCGCGCAATCGATCGTGGTCTTCGGAGGCCTGCACATCCTGGAGTTCGCGCTCGGTATGTTCTTCGGATTCGGCCTCTTTGGCGGCTTCGGCGGCGGGCTGGTGGGCTTCGGCCTCGGCACTCTGATTTACATGGTGCTTTCCATCGGCGGGTTGATTCTGTGGATCTTGCTCATGGTTAAGGCATACCAGGGCCAGCGTTTCCGCGTGCCGGTTGCCGCGAATATCGCGGAAAGCATCTTCGGTAAGACCGCTTAAAGACGACTGTAGCCCGTCCTGCGGGCCAGAGCCGCCCAACAATGCTGGTCTGCCGCGCTTTCTCGACGACCCTGCCTGGCTCTGGCTGGGCACCGGGTGATCCTGACGCCCGTCTCCCACGGCCGCCAGGCGAACGCTCCCATGCGCCCCGATGACGAGTATACTTGGGCCATTGTTGACCTCACTTCGTGCAGCGTGGAGGTGCAGCCATGAAGCGGAGAGAATTCCTCCAACGGGCGGCCTGCGGACTCGGTGCGGCATGGTTCGGTACGCGCGCGCTCGGATCGGAAGCTTGGGCTCGCAATCCAATCGCGATTCCTCCCCTCGGTAGAAAATTCGCGGCGTCGGATACGGTTGCGCTCGGGCATACCGGCATACGCACGAGCCGATTGGCTATGGGCACGGGCACCGTCGGCTACAACCATCATTCGAACCAGACAGCGCTGGGCATGGATGGCCTGCCGAAGCTCCTGCTCAACGGCTACGACCAGGGCTTGCGATTTTTCGACGCAGCGGATTCCTACGGCAGCCATCCATACGTCGCCAAGGCGCTGAAGCAGGTTCCGCGAGACAAAGTGACCGTGCTCACGAAGACCTGGGCGCGCGATCCGGCGACCGCCCGCGCCGACCTCGACCGCTTCCGAAAAGAGCTCGGGACGGACTATCTCGACGTTTGCCTCATGCACTGCCTCACCGAGGGCGATTGGACGGATCGCTACCGCGGCGTCATGGACGTCTTCGCCGAGGCGAAAGAGAAGGGAATCATTCGCGCCCACGGCTGTTCCTGCCACAGCATCGAGGCGTTACGCGCGGCGGCGAAGTCCCCGTGGGTGGAAATCGATCTGGCGCGCGTCAATCCCATCGGTTCGCACATGGACGCGGGCCCCGACACGGTCGTGAGCGTCCTGCGCGAGATGCGCGCGGCCGGCAAAGCGGTCGTGGGAATGAAGATTCTCGGTCAGGGCGATATGCGCACGCGCCAGGACGAAGCGTTGCGCTACGCCCTTTCGCTGAACACGCTCGACGCGTTCACCATTGGCGCCGAAAGCATCGCCGAGCAGAACGATCTGGTCCGCCGAATCTCGATGGCAGCTTGACCCCTCGCGCTTACCGCCGCGACGTGCCTGGCCTCGCTCTCATCTCGACGAAATCAGGAACGGACTCCCGTCCGGGTCCTTGAAAATCGCGGACGTTCCCCAGTGTTCCGTTTTCGGCGGCTGCACGAACGGCACGCCTTTGGCACTCATCTCCTTGTATGTGGACTCCACGTTGTCGCTCCAGAAAACGACCGGCTGGAACTGCCCGATCAGTTGCTCAGGCCCGGGCGACGTAAACAGGGCGAGATTCGTTTCCGCCGTGGAAATGCCCAGCTCGATCCAGCGCTGATTGCCGAATGGCTGATCGGTCAGGATTTGAAACCCGAGCTTCTCGGTAAAAAACTTCAGCGCCTTTCCTGGTCGCGCGTCGGCACGCTGGCAAATTTGATCCCCTTAATCATGGGCGTCCTCCTGGACCAGGATGGAAACTTCGCCGCCGGTGTATAGCTTGAAGCGGCACTGGCGAAAACGCCTGCGGAACCCCTGATCACCCTGACCCGTTCTTTCGAACGCCCTCCCGTTTTCTTTTTCTGTGGCCGCCACGGAGTCTCCGTCAGGTGCTACACTCCCGCCCGGCCCCGGAAACATTCCAGCTGCGCCGTGCGTAGTGATCTGTGAGAGGAGTTCCATGAGCGGCCGGTCATATCGCGGTTCCATTGCGGGCGCGTTGATCCTGATCTCCATCGGAGTCTTTTTCCTGATCGCCAATCTGCGCCCCGAAATTGATCCGTGGCCGATTCTTTTCCGCTATTGGCCGCTGATCCTCATTTTTATCGGCCTGGGAAAAATCTTCGATAGTTTCGTCTTCCGCGACCGAACCGGCGCGTCCGGCGGGTCCGGCGTCGACCATGTGTCTGGAGTTTCGATCGCGTTCGTTGCGCTGATCCTCATTTTTGGGCTCGCCATCTGGCGAGGTCACAACGTCGAGGGTCGCGATTTCATGCACGACACGCACGCCGTCGCCCTGCTGGGTGCAAAGGATGTGAGCGCGGATGTCGAAATGCCAGCCGGGCAACTGAACCTCATAGGCGGAGATGCCGGTTTGCTCGACTCCGACTTCAGTTATGACCGCGAGGAAGGCAAGCCTTCCGTGAATTATTCCGTAAACGACGGGCATGGCCAGCTCACGATCAACCAGGAAGGCCACCATCTCCACTTCGGCTCGACGCGCAACACGTGGAATCTCCATTTCGGCGGGGACGAGCCGCTCGATCTGAAACTCAAGATGGGCGCGGGCCAGAGCGATCTGAATTTCCGCGGCCTCAACCTGCGCCGCCTGGAAGTGAACATTGGGGCCGGTCAGATGACGCTCGATCTCACCGGCCCGCGTACTTCCGATCTGGACGCCGACATCCAGGGCGGCGTCGGTTCGGCCACGATTCGTCTCCCGAAGGACGTCGGCGTGATCGTTCACGCATCCGGCGGCATCGGATCGATCGATACGGATGGCTTCGCGCGAGAGAACGGCGCCTACGTCAACGCCGCCTACGGCAAATCGCCGCAGACGATCAATCTCGAAGTCCACGGCGGCGTCGGCGAAATCAACCTCCTCCTCCAGTAGCTCCCGCCTTTCGCGTGCCCGCCCTCGGCTGGCAAATGCACCGTTACCCGACTGCACTGGAGTTAGCCCCCAGCCCGCAATTTCTCGGACCGCACAACGTATCCTTGCGGCACACGCTGACCTCGCCTGAGGAGCTGCGAACATGCTAAACGAAGAATGGGTCAAAACACTTGCGGACGGCCGAATCGTGAAATTCATTTACCGAGAGCCGGCGGACGGGGCATTTATGGCCGCTCAGCTTGCAGGTAGCGAGGTCGTATATTCAGTCCTGTTAGCCAAAGCTCAAAACTCGCTGAGTCGTGGAGATGTTGAGAGTCATTTCAAAGCCGAGCTTGCCAAGAAGTAGAACCATTGACCTGGGTAACTTCATTTCCTCTCGATGGCCTCAATAGCGGCGAACTTCCGGCCGACGTGCGATTCTGAGCGCGGCGCACTTGAATGCAGTACACAACACCTCCTGGCACGAGCGGACGGAGGGTATTTGTTTGGGATGCGTGAACCAAGGCACCGGAAGGAGAGGAGTGAACCAGGGTGGCCCCAAGCACTAGAATAGTAGTATTGCGCCTTGGAGGTGGTTGAAATTGCGCACTCGGTGGTGGAGCCCGGCCACCTGAGAAGGGGGTACAGGAGAAGGATCTATTCGATGGCCGCCTGTATGCGACAGAAAATACGTTAGTTATCAGAACTTTTGCCGAAATTACTTCATTGGCAGGGTCCTTGCCCTACTAGTTGCCGTACGAAACGGGACAGGCAGTCCGGGCAGGGAGGTCTGAAAATGCAAACTCTAAAGTACGCCGCAGTGATTGGGCTTGTTGTCGCGCTGGCGGGGGTGACGGCTGGCACGGCTAACGCACAGGTGAGTGTGGGAGTCGGGATTGGAGTGGATGCGCCTGTGTACGCAGGGCCAGCGCCGGTCTGCGACTATGGCTATTATCCATATTCCCCCTACTCCTGCGCGCCGTATGGCTACTACGGGCCGGAGTGGTTCGCGGACGGTATTTTCATCGGCGCGGGCCCCTGGTTTCGCGGATTCTATGGCCCTGCGTTCTACGGCGGGGATTTTGCTTTTCGCGATCCCGCGTGGATCTATTTCCACGACCACGATGGTTGGAGGTACTACCGCGGCGGCGACCGGTGGCGCGACTTCCGGGGCGACGGCCGGCGAGGCCGTGACGGATGGAGAGACTTCCGAGGCCAGGGCCGTCAAGCATTTCGCGGAGATAGCCGTGACTTCCGGGACGGCAGGAATTTTCGCGGTAACGCAGGCGTCCGTGGCGGAGATCGCTTCCGCAGCTTCCGTGGGAACGGCGATTTCCAGGGCCGCGCCGGCTTCCGGGGCGGCGATCGCGGGTTCCGGAGTGGGAATAATGGATTCCGTGGCGGCAGCAACGGGTTCCGCGGCGGCAACCGCGGGTCCCATGGGAACGGCGCGTTCCACGGAAACAGCCGATTTCATGGCGGAGGAGGCCACGGAGGCCACAGCAGCCATGGAGGTCATGGACACGGAGGGCGCAGGTAACCGTCGCGTCTGAAACACTATGGTTCGAGACGGCCGGCCGCGGACGCTGCCGGCCGTCGCTATTTTCGGGCAGGAATTTCCGCGCAAATCGGGTTTGCATTTGGAGGATGGCGCCTGCCTCAACGCTGCCGGCGGCAAATCGCCGCAAAATTTCGGAGCCCACGGCGGTGTCGGCGAAATCAATCTCCGCTCGAGTAGCCAGGCCGTTTCGGTGCCGGGCCCGCTCTCTTCGACATCTTCGACTTCACTTCGACTTCTCATTGACAGTTTTGCGATCCGCCTTTACGCTACGCCACCCGAGACGCCCGGTGCCGCTGCCCCGAGCGTGGGTCCCGACGATGAAACGCGAAGAAATCGTAAAGCTCCTCGAATCCGTCGGCGCCATCCGCCAGGGCCACTTCGAGCTTTCGAGCGGACGCCACAGCGGCACCTACATTCAATGTGCTCTCGTGCTCGCTCACCCTCAGTATGCGGAACAACTCGGCCGCGCGGTGGCTGCGCTGTTTCGAGATCATTCGATCGCCTGCGTGGTATCTCCCGCGCTCGGCGGCGTCATCATCGGACACGAAGTCGCGCGCGCCCTGGGCGTCCGCGCTTTGTTCGTCGAACGCGACCGTTCCGGCCAGATGGCCCTTCGCCGGGGATTCGAGCTTCAGCCCGGCGAGCGCGTCCTGGTGATTGAGGATGTGTGGACCACCGGCGGCTCGACGCGCGAAACCATCGGCGTGGTCGAACAGGAAGGCGGGCTTGCGGTTGCCGCGGGAGCCATTATCGACCGCAGCGGCGGGCGCATCGAATTGAATGTCGCTTCCCGCGCCCTCCTCGAAATGGAAGTGCCCAGCTACGAGCCGGACGAATGTCCTCAATGCCGCGCCGGGGCTGTGGCTACCCGCCCGGGCTCCCGCTTTTCCCGCGCACATTCCTAGAAGCCATCAAGCCTCATAAATGTGATTTAGGGGGGTCGGACAGCTTGCTGAAAAACGCCTTGTCTTCAGGAGGGCGGGGTTTTAACCCCGCCGTAAGTGGGCGTTTTGTATCAGGGGTTTTAACCCCTGAAGCTGCGGTCCACCACTCATAGCATTTTTGAGACAGCTTGTAGCGCCCGGCCTGCGTGCCCGCGTGGCGCGCGCTACGGAGCGGTGCGCCCACGCACGGTCAGGATCACCCGCCGGTAGGACGTGAGCGGCGGAGAGCCGTTGTCGGTGACCGCAAGAATGATGTGCGCCGTCCCAGTCCCGGAGCACGGCGGGTTCGCTTGCAGCCAATTCGACCGGCACACAGCCGTCGGCGTCACCGTAGCTTTAGCTGTATCAACGCCACGGATGCTGACCGCGGAAAGATTTGTGCCCGTTCCACCGGCCTCGGCGTAGTGAAACCACCGGAATTGCAACCTCTGGCCGTCATCGGGGTCGCGGCTGGCGCTCGCGTCGAGCGCCACAGCCGCCCCCACTTCGGCATCGATCAAAATCGGCGCCGTGCCTGTCTGGCCGTTCACCTCGAGCACCGGGGTGTGATTGGCGTGTTTGTAATCCGAGACGGTCCACGCCATCCGCGCGGCAAAATCATTCTGAAACGCGTCGCGCCACCGCCAGATCGTGGCCTGATCGGACGTGTACTTCCTGCCATCGACGCCAGTGACGGTATCCTGCGACGTCACGCGCCAGAACAAGTCGCCTCCCTGCGTCCAGATCGGATGCGTTTCGCCGTACGGTTGGCGGTAAACGTAGCGTCCTCCCCAGCCGCCCCAATCGGGCCGCCGGTATGCGTTGAGTCCGTTGTCGATCAAGCCCAGGAACGAAGGAGTGTCGCCCTCCATGATGAAAGCAAATCGGGGATAAAGTTTTCCGAGCGGACCTTTATTTCGGATGTGCGCTTCGAGCCATTCGTTTGTCACCGTCGTAAAGTCCGCGCCGGTACAATTCCGGTAATAGGCGTCGCCGCTGATGCCTGCCCACGTCGCGTAGTAATATTCGCCGCCGGTCGGTGTGGAAGGCTGAACGATGTAGAAAAGATCGGGAAACTCGCGACGAATCCACGGGCCCGCGTCATCCTGGTCGGAAATGGAATAGAGGCGGAGCCTGTCGATGAATTTCTCGAGTTCGCCGGCCGAGCGCGTGGCTCGGACGTGCATCAGCGCCTCAGCGAGCGTATTCGCTCCGCCCCAGATGCAGATCCACAAAGGGCGCCGATCGTCGCGATCACCGGCGCGAATGATCGCCTCTGCTCCAGGCGACATTTTGTCGCCGCCGGTTCCCGCCATCCCGTACGAAGCTTGTCCGGCGAACACCCGGCTATCGAGTTCGTCGGCAGTCGGCCAGCCCTTCGCGTTCACCAAAAGATTTGGAAGCACTTCGCCATAGGCGCGGATCAGTGCGCGCATTGTCTCGGGATGCGTCGCTTTCCTCTGCCACGTGGATGTGGCGGCAATCATCGCTTCGATGTCGAACTCATTCGAGTAGAGGAGAAAACGCACGAACGACATTTGGCCATCCGGTTCATTTCCAATGTCGCTGATGACGATGATGCGGGGACGCCCGGTGAAGCCGTCCACGCGGGTCTCCGGGACCGGCGCGGCCCGCAGCGGTCCCCCGAGTGCGCTGCTCGCGAGCAGCAGCGCGGCCGCCAACCGCACGCGGGCTCGCTTCCGTTTGTTCATCGCACCAGGGATCAGAATTCCTGAAGGATCAGGAACTGCTCGTAATGCCCGTCGGGAGTAAGGTAAACCGTCACGGCCAGCGTTTTCTTCTCAAACTGCGCGTGGTAGAGGCGGAACGTCATGCCGCCGCGGAGCGATTCGCGCTCGCGCGTAACATCCTTCAGCGTTCCGAGTGGCGCGAGCGACGCCTCGATGTCGCGCAAAACAGGATCGGTGAAATAGAACTTGTCGTTGGCGGTCAACAGAGCGCGATCGATGCGGCCCTGCTGCAGGCCTTCCAGAATGCCGCGAACCTGCGCCAGTTCGGCGGGCGAGCCATGGTCGCCGCTCGTCCGCATCTCCGGCTCCAGGATCCATCGAGACACTTCGCTGCTGAGCGGGCCGATCAGGTTGATCGCATCCTGGTTCGATAAAACGATTACAGCCGCTTCCCGCGTGGGAAAGACGCGGTTCAGCGCCAAAAACCCGGACACCTCGCCGCCGTGGCTGATCATCGGAATGTTCCCGAAGTCGCCGACATCAAGGCCCAGCGCATAGTGCGTATCGTCGCCGTCGGCCAGGCGCACCTCATGGGTGAACTCATCATAAGAATGCGCGCTCAGGATCTGCTTCTTGAGAAACGCGACGTCCCATTTCGCGAGATCGGAAGGCGTCATGCAAAGTTCGCCGGCGCCGAAATACCAGCCCGGCCCTTCGCGCAGAGCGGGCCGCGCCGGCCCCAGCGCATACCGCGTGTAGGCCACCGCGTCCTGCGGCGTTTTGTCGACGCTGCAATCACCGGCGCTGCTCATTCCGAGCGGGCCGAAGATCTTCGCGTCCAGGAATTTCATCAGGTCCTGGCCCGAGGCTTTCTCGAAGATTTGCCCGGCAAGAACGTAATTCGTGTTGCTGTATTGCCACTTCGTGCCGGGATCGAAGTCGAGCGGCTTCCTGGCCCATTCGTCGAGGATGGCAGTCGGCGTCGTCGGCTTCGTCCATTCCGGAATCATGTAATCCTGCGGCGCGTAATCCTCGTAACCGGAGGTGTGCGACAGGAGTTCACGGATGGTCACTTCCTTCGCGCGCGTCAGTTCCGGAAAATACTTGGACACCGTATCGTCCAGCGAGATCTTGCCTTGCTCCGCCAGCAGGAGAATCGCCGCCGCGGTGAACTGTTTGCTGATGGAACCGACTGCGTAGCGCGTCTGCGCGTCCGCCGCACGGCTCGGGTCGAGCGAGGCCTTTCCGAACGCCTTCGCGTATACCAGTTGCCGGTGTTCGACGATCGCGATGGAAACACTCGGCGCGCCGCTGTCCGCCAGCATCTTCGCGATTTTCGCTTCCTCGCCGGCGTCGAGCGCGGGAGCACTCGTCTGCGCGAGCCGGGTAGCGGCGAATCCGAGATGGAACAGCAGGGCGATGCCCAGCAGATGGATGCGAGCGCGATTCTTCGTCATGCTCCCTCTCTTTTTCTTAAGCCTCGCGGAAGAAGCCGGAGTGTACTTGAAGACGCATCGCCTCGCAATCGCCTCCACCGAAAAGTCCTTTGCGTGTCGCACGACCTAGCGCTTCACGGCCCAATGAAGGGCAATCCCGCCGAAGAGGAATGGGTTGACGTCCACCTCCGCGTACCCCATCCGCTGCAACATGGCCGAAAGTTCGTCGGCCGAGAGGAAGCTGCGCAGTGAGTCGGCAATATAGGTATAGACCCGCGGCCGGCCGTGGAGCAGGACGCCCCAGAACGCGCCGTTGGCATAGAGATAGGCGAGATAGAGACGCCGCAGGGCCGGATTCGCCGGAAGAAAGAAATCCAAGGTGAGCAGGATCCCTCCAGGACGCGTGACGCGCTCGATTTCCCAGATTGCTTTCTCGAGGTTCGGAAAATTGCGAAGGCCATAGCCGATCAGGACGCCGTCGAATGCGCTATCGGCGAAGGGCAGAACGCTCGCGTCGGCGCAAACGGTCTCCCGCAGGCCGCGCCCGCGCGCCAGACGGAGCATGCGTTCGGTCAGATCGACGGCTACGACGCGTGCGCCAGGGAGTCGCTGGCGAACGATCTGGCCGAAATCACCGGTGCCCGCTGCGAGATCGAGCACCGCGGCGCCTTCCGGCAAACACGCCCTGGAAACGCCAAGCTTCTTCCAGCGGCGGTCCATGCCATACGAGAAGAGGCGCGTCACGAAATCGTAGCGCGGGGCGATCGCGTCAAACATCGCGCGCATCAGTTTTGGATTCTGCCTTTCAGTGGGGACTGGCATGACGGTGAAATTCTACTCGCAGCGTCGCGCGAGCCTCAACCGCCTCGCGTCAAGGCGGGTGAGGTGGTTCGTTGTTCTCATCGCGACGCCAATGGTAGCCGGCGCCGGCGAGGCGCGGAGATTTTTCCGATGTCTCCGTCTCGTCCACAGGCATAAAATCCTGAATTGCGAATCCCATGTGATTAGCGTTTGTCGTGCGATAAACATCGAGCGTGAGAGTTCGCAGCGACCTTCTCCCAACGCCGGGAGCATCAAGAGGAAACCAGAATGCCGCCTGAAGAATCGTTTCACATGACGCCCGAAGAATTCCGCCACCACGGCAAGGAAGTCATCGACTGGATCGCCGACTACTACGAGCGCATCGAGTCGTTCCCGGTGATGTCGCGTGTTTTTCCCGGAGACGTCCGCGCCTCGCTTCCGGAAGTGCCGCCGTACGAAGGCACCTCATTCGATACGATGCTTCGCGACGTCGAGAAACTGATTCTCCCCGGCATCACGCACTGGCAGTCACCGAATTTCTTTGCCTACTTTCCATCCAACAACTCCTTCCCATCGATTCTCGGCGATCTGCTGTCGTCCGGTCTCGGAGTGCAAGGCATGCTCTGGGCCACGAGCCCCGCTTGCACGGAACTCGAGACGCATGTTCTCGATTGGCTCGTCGAGATGCTCGATCTGCCCGAAAAGTTCTCGTCCAACAGCACGGGCGGAGGCGTGATTCAAGATACGGCTTCCAGTTCGTCGCTTTGCGCCCTGCTGGCGGCGCGCGAACGCGCCACACATTTCGTCTCTAACGAGCAAGGCTGCGATGGCCGGCTGGTCGCCTACACATCGGCGCAAGCGCATTCATCCGTCGAGAAGGCGGCTAAGATCGCCGGCATTGGCCGCGCGAATCTGCGGCTTACCGAGACCGACCAGAAGTTCGCCATGCGCGCCGGCGCGCTGGCCGCTCAAATCGAGAGCGACCGCAAGGCGGGCCGCGTCCCGTGTTTCGTCTGCGCCACCGTTGGCACCACTTCGTCGAACGCGATCGATCCCGTCCGGGAGATCGGGCAGCTCTGCCGCGAAAACAATCTGTGGCTGCACGTCGACGCCGCGATGTCCGGCACGGCAGCCCTGTGCCCCGAGTTTCGATGGATTCACGACGGGATCGAGCTCGCGGACAGCTACTGCTTCAACCCGCATAAGTGGATGTTCACGAATTTCGATTGCGACTGTTTCTTTGTTGCCGACCGCGCAGCGCTCATCCGTACGCTCAGCGTCCTTCCCGAGTATCTTCGTAACAAAGCCACCGAATCTGGCGCCGTCATCGATTATCGCGACTGGCACATTCCGCTCGGCCGGCGGTTTCGCGCCCTGAAGCTGTGGTTCGTGATTCGCCACTACGGTGTGAGCGGACTTCAGCATCACGTCAGGCGACACGTCGAGCTTGCGCAACAGTTTGCATCGTGGATAAAGGGCGATCCGCGTTTCGAACTGGCCGCCCCGGTGCCGTTGAATTTGGTGTGCTTCCGCCATCGCGGCGGGGATGCCGGGAACCAGGCGCTGATGGACCGACTCAACCGCAGCGGCGACCTTTTCCTTACTCACACGCGCCTCGACGGCCGGCTCACGCTTCGCCTCTGCGTCGGCCAGACATACACGGAGCTGCGCCACGTCGAACGCGCATGGGCTCGCATTCAGCAGGAAGCCACGGCTGTGACGAAGGAACCGGGGGCTTCGAGCAGCTAGAGCCATCTCACAAATGCAGTTTAGGTTAGCCTCGCGCCTTTGCCTTAGGTTTGAACGTAGCGCCGGGCTTCAGTCCCGGCAGCAGTTTGCTTTCGGCTTCAGCGTCGCGTCCGCTTGCCGCGGTCGTCGCTTTTCCTCCGGTTTCAATGTTGGTGGAAGCCCCCCGACCTGCCCGCCCCATCTACCCGCCGTGGCGCGCAGGCAGGCTTTCGTGTCAGGGTATGACTCCAGTCATACCGTCCAACCAAAAAACGCCTTGTCTCTTCCACGACTCATAGCATTTCTGCCGCAACCGCCAGGTCTCAGTGTTTGCGGTGAAACAGGTAACGCTTCGCATCGGGCCAGAATTCGTCGAAGGCGTCTCCCGTAGCCCGCGCCAGAAATCCCCAGCCGACCCGCCCCAACGTGTCCCCTGCGCCCGACTCGCTTCGTGGGCGCCAGGCGTTGGATATGAAGTTATTGCCAACGATCCCCGCGTATCGGGCATACGCAAGATTAAAACTCCCGTCGGGATGTTTCGCGAGGAAGGTTTGCTTGAACACATTTTCCACTCGATGCCCGAACGCCCGCTCCGGAGCCCGAAAATAGCGCGGGTCTTCTCTCCATATGGTTCCGAGGCTCGCTTCTATTGCGTTGCTGAGCGACACTCCTGCCTCTCGAACGGCGAAACGCTTGCCGAATCCCGACCATGTCCCTCGATACTCGGGAGGGTCATCGAGCCCCGTCCCGTAAGCCGCGCTGACCACGCCCGCGGCCACATGTTCTGGCCCCACGGTCTCGTCGACGAACCACGCAAGGCGTTGTCGCGGCGTGATCGGCCTGTACGGTACTTCGTTTCTGTGAAGCTTCAGCGGCGATCCGGTTTGAGCCTGGTCCGATGGGTCGGAAGACGCCGACTGGGCTGCGCTCGAGAATGGCAACAGAATGGAGACCAGAGCCGCAAACACCACCAGGCGCCCCGCCCTCACAGGCAGCCTTCGGTCCGGCGCAGCTCGCGATCAGCCGTTTCGATCAGCATTCGGTGCTCGAGGGGCTTTGGGGGGGAAGTCGAGCCGGCAAACAGAGTAGCCAAATTCGCCAGCGTCCGCCAGCAGGAATCTCGCCTTTCGGTGGTTGCGGCGGGTGGTTACTTCCTCCGGAGAATTTTATGTCGGATGTCGGGCCAGAACTCCTTGGCGAGATTATTGAGAGCGGCGGACTCCATCTGGACTCCGAAGTTCTGCATCGTTGTCGAAAATGTGCGTTCCTGAGCGGGGTAATACGCGTTGGAGAGCCCCGCTTCCAGTGCATTTCCGCCTACCTCAGACCAGTTGAAAGTGGTTCCTCCTGAATCCGTCTTCGTAAGAAATGTGCGCGAGAGGGCGTAAGCCGTGCGCCGAAAAAATCCGCCTTCTCCCATCGTGAAATAACGCGGGTCCTCATGGGTCAGCGAGGGAACAATCGCTTCGGTGAAGAAAGTTCCTGAGACTCCGTCCACAAAGTTGTGCCAGTAGTAACTTCCGTAGCCTGAAATCCCGGTTCCTAGCTCTGGATCGGAACCCAGAGCGAGGCCCTGCGCGGCTTGGATTCCGGCCCAGGTGAACGAGGAATAGTCGAAGCTGTCGTCCACCGCCAGACCATACTTCTGGCGTGCGGTCAGGGGCTTGAACTGCACGCCCGCACTGACCGCGGCGAAGTTCGGGACCACCCAGAGCATGCGCTTGGTCTGTTGTCCCTTTTCGTCCTGCTCTTTCTTTTTCTGCTGGTCGCTCGATTGAGCGGGCGATTTGTGGTCATTCTTCGCGGTGTCTTTGCTCGTACCGGTTTGCGAGGCCGGGTTCCCTTGTGACTGCGACGCTTGGGAAGGCTCCTGGAGTGAGAGTTCAGCAGCCAGCGCTCGGGTTCGTAGGGGTGCGAAAGGTGAGAGCAATAGTGCAAGAACGCAAAATTGGGTCAAGGACGAACTCCGTTCACTCCGAAGGGCGGGGTGGAACCGACGTTAGACGTCAACAGCGCGCACGTTCAGTCTAACATGAACAGGAACGTCCGCGGCGTGCCCCCGGAATCCATTCCCAGTCTGGGTATCCCTGATGATTGCCTTACAGCCGTGAGATGCGGAAGGGGCGCGAAAGGTCGCCGAACGCCGCAGAATCGTGTCAACAAGTCCTGCCCCTGGTGCGTTATACCGTCGGAAAGAGGTGGACTTGCGATGCGTACGGAGCCTGTGGAGGGAACGATGCGTGCCTTTTGTAACGAGGCGTCTAGAATTCTGTTGCTGCTGGCGCTGGTGCTCTTTGCGGTCCAGTTTGTGCGGGCTGGTTCCACGCCCGCGGCTATCCCGAACGGCAATTCGCTTGCTCCGCGCCAGGTGCCGCAGAAGCCCCCCGTCAAAGCAGCGCGACCTGCCCGCCAGCAGCCTCAGGCGACCCCGGCTGAAGCTGCAAATGATGCGGACGCTCAACAGCAGGACCAGGCCAACCCGGATGTCCAAAGGCAGTTGGCGGATCTCCAGCGCCACTTCGAGGACGAGGCGCTCGACCGCATTCGCAACGGCGGTCCTCCGACCTATCACCCCTTCAACGATTTCATAAACCAGTTGGTTCCTTTTCTCGTGTTCATTGGCGTAACCCTTGCTCTCCTCTGGATTCTGCGCACCGTTCTCGACAATCGCCGCTGGAACAAGATGGTGAAGGTGCAGACCGAGACTCACGCCAAGCTGCTCGATCGCTTTTCATCGAGTCAGGAAATGCTCGCCTACATGCAGTCCGAAGCAGGGAAGAAGTTCCTCGAAGCGCCGGTCTTTGAGGGCCAGCGAAGACAGGTTTCGACGCTGCCGTTCGGCCGCATACTCTTGTCGATTCAAATCGGTATCGTCGCCGGCGTTCTCGGCATCGGGTTCCTGTTCCTCCGCGGAAGGGTTTCGCCCGACGCCGACATGGGATTTCAGGTCTTTGGGACGCTGGTCCTCGCGCTCGGCATTGGTTTTCTGGTCTCGGGCGGCGTATCGTACGTCCTGGCGAAGCATTTCGGCCTGCTCGAGCGGCATGACGAGCTGGCCCGGTCCGGGCACAATGCGTGAGGCCGGGAGCGCGCATTGCCCGGCGAGGAAGTTTCCCGCAAGGGAACTGGAAGGTTCGCGAAATCCATGTTGAAGGAACTCAGCTTGACGCAAGTCCAGCAGCTCGATCGCGCCATCGGCGCGGTCGATGAGATCTTCCAGATGGACGAGCAGAGCTTCCGGGCCTTTTACGACGCGACGGCCCGCTCCTTGTGGTCGTACGTGTATCGCACGTCCGGCAACGCAACCCTTGCCGATGATCTGACGCAGGAAAGCTACTACCGCTTTCTCCGCGTCCGCTTTTCCGAGCTGAATCACGAGTACATGAAGAACTATCTCTTCCGGATCGCGACGAATCTGCTCCGCGATCATTGGCGCCATGCCAAAGTCGAGCCTCCGCAACCAGCTACGCGCGAAGACGCGCATCCGCCTCGAAACGAGCCGGTGTCCGCTCCGGAAGCTCACGTCGAATCCGACGTCATGCGCGTCATGAAAGAGCTGAAACCGCGCGAGCGGCAGCTCTTGTGGCTCGCTTACGTCGAAGGCTCGAGCCACCGGGAGATCGCCCAGGTTGCGGGATTGAGAGAGCAAAGCGTCCGGGGACTGCTTTTTCGCGCGCGATCGAGGCTCGCAACTCTATTGCGGCGCCACGGGCTTGCGCCGGGAGCGACGCAACAATGAACCTCTCGAAGCCATTTCAGTGCAAAGAGGAAATGCGCGTCATCAAGAGCGCGCGGACCGGCTTCTGGGACACCGATCTGGAGCAGCACGTCGCCACCTGCGCCGTGTGTTCGGAGGCCGCCGCTGCGGCGCGCCTCTTGAACGAAATGCGCGCGACCGATGAAGCGGAGTGCCGGATTCCAGACTCCGGCTTGATGTGGTGGAAGGCGCAATTACTCGCCAAGCGCGAAGCCGGCGAGCGCGCCACCCAGCCGATCAGCGTCGTCCAGCGCTTCGCCTACGCACTCGGTGCGGTTTGCGCGATCGGAGTTTGCGTCCTGCAATGGCACGCAATTCGCGCCTGGCTGCTTTCGCTTGGCAACGGAGGATTGACCACGGGCTCTGCCTACGCCGCCAGTCTGGCCGCGCATGCGCAGCAAGTCTTGAATTCCGCCTCAAGCGGTCCAAACCTGCTGACGGAGTTCGGTCTGCCCATCGCAACCGGCGCCGCCCTGCTTGTGCTCTTCACCGCGCTCGCCGTTTACCTCGCCCAGTCGGAAGACTAGAACCCATCCAGCCATCTCATAAATGCAGTTTAGGGGGTCGGAGCTTTAGCTCCGACATTCAAGCCGCCGCAAACGTTGTCAGGAGGCAAGAATTGCGACACTCTCCGCAATTTCTCCTTACCAGCGCATTCGCGCCACGAATCCGTTCGGCCCCACCGCCCACGCCGCGTCTTCCCCAGCCAACGCTACGTCGTTAAGATTCTGCGCGCCCTCGACTACCCAGGGCTTGCCCTCGGGCTTCATAAACGCACCAACAGGACCAACGATCCACATCCCCGGCATCCCGCTAATCTCCGCTCGCTTCGATGGAATGAACGCAATCGAGGAAAAGAAAAGGCTGCTCGGCTCCGCCGGGCCGCCTATCGCTTCCCACGTCTGCCCGCCGTCTCTCGTCCGGATGATCGTAGGCCTCGCGGAATTGCCCGGATTCGTGAAATCGCCACCAACCGCGACCCCATACTTGTCGTCGCGAAACGCAATCGAAAAGAGCCCGCTGCTCGCGTTCGGGGGACGTACGGGCGTCTCCGCCGCCTCCCAGGTTTCGCCTGCATCGTTGGACCGCAGCACTCGCGCCACCCTCGCGCCTCCCGTCACGAACCAGATATTCTTCTCGCCTTGCAACGCGATGCACGAATTGCTCGCCGCAAACGACCCCTCGCCCTTCAGCGCCGCCGGGAATTTCTCCGGAGGAATCCGCGTCCAGGTCGCTCCGCCATCCGCCGTGCGAAACATCGCAAAGTGATCCTGCACGGGATCACTCAGCACGACTCCGCGTTTCCGGTCCCCAAAGGCGATCGAATCGAAAAAGACGCCTGTCGTCTTCGGCGCAAACGCCAGCGTCCACGTCTTCCCGCCATCGCTCGTGCGATAAATCGTCGCAAGCCCCTTCTCCGCATTTCCGGTGCTCATGATGACCGCGTTCTCCGCATCAAACGCGCGAATCCCGCGAAAATCCTGGTTCTCAGCGCCTGCCACCTGGTGCACCTCCCAGGTTTTCCCGCTGTCCACCGTCCGAATCACCGTCCCTTGCGTTCCGCTCGCCCACACAACATCCCCGCTCACGACACTGAGCCCGCGAAAACTCGCCGCCGTCCCCACGTCCGCCCGTTTCCACGGATGGCTTGGGCCATGCTGTGCATGTGTCAACGCCGCGACCAGAAACGTAGCTATTAACCCAAGGAGGATCGTGCATCGTCTCATCATTTTCCTTTCCCCTGAATACCGCCGCTGCCGTCCTTCACATAGTAGCTGATCGTCTTCTTGTGAACGTCCAGCCCGACGTAATACATACTCTGGATGCGGAGCCTCCTTGGTATTTCTGAATCAGCGCGCTCGCTGAGGTTCGGCTTTGTCCACCAAGCGCTCCTCCTTCGACCTATACATTCAAACTTACCGCGCACTTGGAATTGCTTCTCGATAGCCCGTCATTTTCTGCTCTGAGACTCTCTCATTCGCCCTGGCACAAAAACTCGGTCCGCCTAAGAGGATTCGGAAATTGAGTCTCAGAGTGGAAATGTGCGGGTATACTTTCCGCGCTGGCGGGCAGTTTTACTGTGGAGGGGTATCTACATCATGATGCGAATTTCGCGGGTTGTGTATTGGGGGATGGCTTTCGCCATCGTGCTGGCATTCGCTTCGGGCGCAACGGCGCAGGTCAACCCCGATCTCTATGCGGGGCTCAAATGGCGCAACGTGGGGCCTTTCCACGGCGGACGCATCTCCTCCGTCACCGGCGTCATCGGCCAGCCGGGCGTCTTCTACTTCGGCGCGCCGCAGGGCGGCATCTGGAAAACCACCAGCGCCGGCGTCACCTGGTTCCCCATCTTCGACCAGGTGAAGAGCGTGGATAGCGTTGGCGCCATCCAGGTCGCTCCCTCCAATCCCGATATCGTTTATGCCGGCGCCGGCGACCCCATTCAGGGCAGCCTCGGCAACGGCATGTGGAAGTCGACCGATGCCGGCAAGACCTGGCAGCACATCGGCCTCGAAGACACGGTGAAGATCACCAGCATCCTTGTCGATCCCAACGATCCGAACCTGGTGCTCGTCTCCGCGCTGGGCGATGCCACCCGCCACGGCGGCGGTATCTACCGCTCCACCGACGGCGGCCAGACCTGGACCAACGTGCTCAAGCCCGCCGACTACGACGGCACGCGCGATCTCGACTACGCTTTCGACGACCCCAGCGTGATGCTGGCCGCCACGCAGGGCACCGGCGGCGGTCGGCTTCGGCGGCCGCCGGCCGCGCGGGCCAAAACCAAGCCGCCCCTGGTCTTCAAGTCCACGGACGAGGGCAAGACCTGGACCGAGATCAAGATTCCGCCCTTCCCGGGCCGCGTTGCCGTGGCCGTCGCCATGCACACCAACGGCCAGCGCATGTACATCGTCGGCAACAACATTGAACATGGCTCGGGACTGTACCGCTCCGACGACGGCGGCGCCACCTGGCAGCACATGGCCGGCAACGACATCGCGCATCAGCAACGGCCAGGGCGCTTACAGCAGCGGCGTCTTTGTGGACTCGCAGAATCCTGACATCGTCTACACCGTGAGCACCGCGATGTACCGCTCGACCGATGGCGGCGTGACGTTCGAGCCCTTCAAGGGCGCGCCCGGCGGCGAGGACTACCACAAGATCTGGATCGACCCGACCAACGGCCAGCGCATGCTGGTCGGCTCCGACCAGGGCGCCAGCGTCACGCTCGACGACGGCCGCACCTGGAGCCTCTGGTACACCGAGCCCATCTCGCAGGTCTACCACGTCGCCACCGACAGCGCAGTATCCCTACCGATCATGGCTGCGCAGCAGGACACCGGCGCGGTCATGATCGCAGCCGCGGCAACTGGGGCAGGTCAACTTCACTGACTGGAGCCCGCTGCCGTCGTCCGAATTCGGCGTCGATCACGCCCGATCCGAAGAACCCGAACATCATCTATGGCGTTGGCTACGGTCCGGGCGGCGGCGGCAGCGGCCTCATCAAGATCAATATGGCCACCGGCCAGTGGGAGAACGTCGCGCCCAACTTCGGCGCCGATGCCGACAAATACCACGCCGGACGCGACTTCGAGAAGCAATTCGACATCGCCTTTGATCCCGGCGCTCTCTACGTTGCCTACCAGTGCCTGCTGGTCTCGCGCGACGGCGCTCATTCCTGGAAGCCTTCAGCCCCGACCTGACCACGGCCAAGGGCACGCCCCAGGTGGCCTGCGGCACTGCGCCGCCGGAGCCGCCGCGCCCCACAGCCTGCCGCAGCCGACCCCACGCCGCCGGGAGCGCAGGCGCAATCGCGAGGCGCCAGCCCGCTGGCCGCGCGCCGGGCCCCCGCCGCGCCCTCCATCAACGACTTCTCCATCTCCAGGGTCAAACGGGCGTGGTCTGGACCGTGAGCAGCAACGGCCAGATTTACAACACGATGGACAGCGGCAAAACGTGGAACAATGTCAGCAACATCACCGGCGTGCCGCCGCACGCCAACTTCAACACCATCGAAGCCGGCGATGACGTCAATACTGCGTACGTCACAGGCCGCATTGGCGGCCGAGCGCGGCGAGACCGTGCCTCCCAGCGAGGACGCCGACGTGCCGCTCATCTGGCGCACCGCCGACGGCGGCAAGACCTGGACCAGCATCGTCAACGGCCTGCCCAGCGACGAGCGTACCGGGAGCTGGGTGAACATTCTGCGCGCCGATCCCAAGCAACCCGGCTTGCTCTTCGTCGGCACCGAGACGACCGTCTACGTCAGTTTCGATAATGGCGATCACTGGCAGTCGCTGCGCCAGAACCTGCCCAGTACCTCCATCCGCGACCTCGTGTCCACACCGATTACCACATGAATGACCTGGTCATTGGCACCTACGGCCGCGGCTTTTGGGTTCTCGACGACATCACCCCGCTGCGCCAGATCGCCGCCAACGCCAAGGACATCAGCTCCTCCTCCGCCTATCTCTTTAAGCCCGAGGAGGCCATCCGCGCGCGTATCAACAGCAACTGGGATCAGCCCTTCTCCGTCGAAGTGCCCCATGCGCCCAATCCGCCTTATGGCGTGATCGTGGATTATTACCTCAGCCATCCGCCCAACGGGCCATCCAGCTCGCAGGTCTTCGACTCCGACGGCAATCTGGTCCGCACCATGTCCAGCACGTTGCCGCCGCCCATCGAGGGCCAGGCTTATCCCCGCTACTGGCTGGCCGCGCCCGAGTCGCGCCCTCTCGACCGATGTCGGTCTGAACCGCGTCAACTGGGACCTGCAATATGACGACCCGCCCGCCTTTCGGCACGACCTCGAAAACCAGATGAACATGGTGGCGGGCGCCACCACTCCTGGCCCGCATGGGCCGCAGGTGATTCCGGGCGTTTATACGCTCAAGCTCACCGTGGACGGCCAGGTATACACCCGCGACGTTACCGTCATGAACGACCCGCGCGTCGGCCAGAGCCCCGCGCTTATGGCCGCCCTGCGCGCCCAGAACCAGCTCACGATGCTTGCGTACAAGGCATGCAGCAGAGCTACCAGGCCATGACGAAGTGGACGGCGGTCAAGGAGCAGCTTGCATCCCTGATGAAGGGCAGCCTGCCCGCCGATGTCGCCTCGCAGGCCAAGACGCTCGACGCCAGCCTGACCAAAATTGGCGGCGAGATGCCGGCCGGCGGCCTCTCTCCTTCTTCCGCCGTCGCACTCCGCGCCCAATGAGATGCAATCCTTCCTCGCGCTGAACGACGACTACAACACGATGGTCAGCATGATGCAGGTAGGCCTCGATATGGCGCCCACCCCCACCCAGATCGCCACTTGGGAGAGCGACTGCCGCAACTACGATCGTACCGTGGACGCTTGGAAGGCGATGCAACAGCAACAAATCGCCGACTTCAACGCTGTGCTGGCCAAAAACCACCTGCACGAGCTCAACCTCGCGCCCACCAAGCTAACCGACCCGTCGTGCAGCTTTAAGGCAGGATCGAATTAAGTGCCGTTAGATCAATGCCCCGGCGGCGGTGGGCAGCATCGAATTGCCTCCGCCGGGGCTCTGGATGCCCCTGATTCTACCTAGTTCAGTTTCGGAGTGCCTAGCCCTAGACTCTCCCACTAAGGCTGGTACAAAAACTTCGCCCGGTTACTTCTGACGCTGAGTAGTTTAGTTCGGACGTGTTGTCGGCAATCCGGAGAGCATCCAGATCGGCTACCAGGGACCGCCAAACTCCCGGCAAGCGCGCAAACCAGACATTGCACCAAATTCAGTTGGCCGATTCACTGGGATTCTTGAGGACACTTGCTCTGTTCTGAGCGCGCGGTATACTCGGGTCATGCGACATCTGGTCGACATCGGCAGCCCTGCCGAGAAGGAGGTGATCCAGTGAGGTACGGTTTACGTTGACGCAGTAGAGGAGGCGCTTGTGAGGTTACCGAGCGCCTCTTTCCCCTCGTCCTGTCTGTGACGTTTCCTATTGGGCGAAATGTTGTTCGTCCCCCAGCCGCGAATTTGTGATCCAGCTATCTACAGCGATTTTCTCCGTTCTCAGCCCTCCGTCGGTCGCGCGGCTTTGAGCATTTCAGAGCACTAGGCGTAGAATGCCAGAGTATGGCGTTCAAGGCAGGATTCGTTGCGATTGTAGGGCGTCCAAACGCCGGCAAGTCGACGCTGGTCAACACGCTGGTGGGCCAGAAGGTCTCCATCGTTTCGCCCAAGCCGCAAACCACGCGCAATCGCATCCAGGGCATCCTCAATCGCGACGGCGCCCAGATCGTCCTGATTGATACGCCAGGCATCCACAAGCCCGCTTCCGCCCTGAATCGCATGATGATGGACGAAGTGAAGCACGCCCTCGACGGCATCGACATCCTCTCGCTCATTGTCGACGCCTCCGTCGAGTTCGGCGCTGGAGACCGCTTTTCGCTCGACTGGGTGAAACGGTTTCACGGGCCCGTGTTCCTTTTTGCTCAACAAAGTTGACCGGATGAAGAAGCCGGCGCTCCTTCCTCTTATCGACCGTTACCGCAGCGCGTTTGAGTTCGCCGAAATTTTCCCGATCTCCGCGCTCACTGGCGAAGGCTGCCTCGATTTGGTCGACGCCTGGCTGCGTCATTTGCCCGAGGCTCGACCCTGCTTCCCAGCCGATCAGTTCACGGACCAGCCCGAACGCTTCCTTGCCGCGGAAGTCATTCGGGAGAAGGCCATCCTCGAGACGCGGGAGGAGATTCCGCACGCCGTCGCCGTCCTCATCGACACTTTCGAGGAAAAGCCGGACCTGCTCCACATCCGCGCGACGATCTGCGTCGAACGCGAAGGACAGAAGGGAATCATGATCGGGAAGCATGGCGAGAAGATCAGGCAAATCGGAACGCTCGCGCGCAAGGAACTCGAAGAGATTCTCGGCACAAAGGTTTTCCTCGAGACGTTCGTCCGCGTCGAGCCGCGCTGGCGTGAGAATCCCCGCCTCGTCCGCCAGCTCGACTGGCGCTACCAGCTCGAACAGCTCGGCGAGCGCCAGCAGGCCGAAGTCGAAGACAGCTAGCCCGGCCCGGAAATCCATCGGCGTGTCTTCCCGGGCTCCCACTCACCGTGCCTTGCTTCATCTTAATCCATTGGCATGATTAGGTTTCGGTCCCTTCGCCTTCTGCAACTAAATGATTTTGCGCGAATCTGATATAATATCTGGGTAAGGTTTGAGCAGGCCGCGCTGAGTTATGGCGCGCCCATTCGGCCCATTCGGAGGGTGTAAATGATTCAATTGAGTCCAGTCGCTGTAACCAAAGTGAAGGAGATTCTGCAGCAGCAACAGCCTGCGCCGGCGGGTCTGCGCGTCGCCGTGGTCGGCGGAGGGTGCTCCGGTTTCAGCTATCACATGGCGTTTGAGAACGCGGTGAACGAATCGAGCGACAATGTCTACGAGTTCGACGGCCTCAAGGTCATGGTCGACCAGATGAGCGAAATGTACCTCGACGGCATTCCCATCGACTACATCGAGACGATCGAGGGTTCGGGCTTCAAGTTCAACAACCCCAACGTGAAGAGCACCTGCGGTTGCGGCAGTTCCTTCACAGTCTAAGAGCTTCGCGCGATTAGCGACAAAGGGCCTCTGGAGCACTCCCCAGGGGCCTTTTTTTGTACCCGCGATGAGTCGCCCGGGCATGCCAGTTTCCCCGCCCGACGGAAGGGTACACAGATGACCCCTACTCGCAACAAGCTGTGAATAGAAATCGTCATAACTCGTTGAAAGCAAAGTGCCGAGAAATTTCTAATCGCAACTGGTTGCGTCCATTTCGCCTTCGCTTTGCGTTCGCCTTTTTGCCGAAAACCAAGCCGGGAACAGCTCTGAATTGCGACAAATCGGAAGAAAAAGTAGTAGGATGGCGCTCCTATGCGAAGAGCTTTGCTGGCAATCGGCATCATCTTACTGATTACCCTCGCCGCACATACGCGAGCAGCAGAAGGCGGCCGAAACGCAAAATCCCTGTCAGCCGCTCGACAAGCGCCTGCGCAGACTACGGCGTTGCCGTTTACGTTGAAGCAGGTCGGTCCGACCGCCTGGGCCGCCATCGACCTCAATGGTCACTCCGGCTCGAACGCCGGTTTTGTGATTGGCGACGATGGAGTCGCCGTGATCGATACGTTCGAGCATGAAGAGGCAGCACGGGCGCTGCTCGACGAAATCCGCAGGAAGACCAGCCTCCCGATCAAGTTCGTCGTAGACACGCACTATCACCTGGACCATGTTGCGGGAAACGGCGTGTTTGCCCAGGCCGGCGCGGTGGTGATGGCGCAGCGTAACGTTCGCGCCTGGATTCACACGGAGAACCTGAAATTCTTCGGCAAGAACATCACACCCGCGCAGAAGGCGATGGTCGAGGGGTATTTCGCGCCGGAGTTAGTCTACGATTCCGGCGTTACTCTCTATCTCGGCTCGCGCGAACTGATCGTGAAATCCTATCCCGGCCACACCGGCGGGGATTCGATCGTGATGGTCCCCGACGAAGGCGGGCACGACGTGGTGTTCTGCGGCGACCTCTTCTGGAACCACCTGCTTCCAAATCTGATCGACGCGACCACCACCGCCTGGGTACACACACTGGAAACGTTGCCGGCCGAGCTGCCGCACCTGTCGGCTGAGGGTCCGCAGCCCGCGAGCGTCGGTGTTTTCGTTCCGGGACACGGCGATGTTGGCAACCTCCAGGATCTCGAGGCGTTTCGCGGCTATCTGATCGATCTGCGCGCGATGGTCTCCGGGCCGGTGAAAGAAGGGAAGACGGGCGAGGCGCTGGTCGCCGCGGTCATGCCCGATCTCAAGGCAAAATACGGCCAGTGGGGCATCTTCCAGCATTTCTCAACGCCAAACATTCTGTATGTCGCTGAGGAACTGCGCGGAACGAAGCGCGTTCCGCAGCCCGTCGCCGCGCAGTAGGTTCGAGACGCTTCCAGCGAATTTGGTGCGACAATGATCCACATGAGAAGAAACACCCGCTACGCGAGCCTGGCTCTTTGCATCCTGCTTTCCTCGTCTGCGTTGCTCGCGCAGGGTCCGGGGGAGCGCCAACAGCCGGAATTCATCAAGCAGGGCCGCCAATTGATGCGCGAAGGCAAGCTGGAAGACGCTCTCGCGCTTTACCGCCGGACCCTTCAGTCGGCGCCCAATTCTCTCGACGCGAACATCGCCGCCGGAAGCGTCCTGGACCTGATGGGACAGGGCTCCGAAGCGCACGGGTATTTCCAAAAAGCGATCGATTCCGCCGACACGTCCGAGCGCAAGGCGATGGCCGAGCGCGCCATGGCCATGTCTTACGCGTTCGACGGGAATTGCGCGAAGGCTGGGGAGTATGAGCGTCGCGTGTTCGAGTATTACGGCAGCGTAAAGAACTTCTACCAGCAGGGCGAAATGGCCGACGAGGCCGCGCGTGTCTGCATCGACGCGAGTCCGGACTCGCGCGGTACGAGCGCTGACTTGGACGCCGCCGCTCGCTGGTATGCCCTCGGGCGGCAGACCGGACTCCAGGAGCCCAATATTCAGCCGGCCCGCGTCGATCTGTGGAATTTCCGCTGGCAGCACGCGCAAGCGCGTCTGGCAGCGCGACGGGGCGATAAAGCCGCAGCCCAAGAGCGTGTCGTGGCAGCAAGAGCGATCCTCGACCAGGGCAAAATCCCCCAGCAGGCGCAATTCTTTCCGTATTTGCAGGGTTACGTCGCGTTCTACGGCGGAGACTACAAGGCGGCGCTCGCGGATTTGCTCAAGGCGAATCAAGACGACCCGTTCATCCAGTGCATGCTGGGCCGAACGTATGAAGAGCGCGGCGACAAATCCAAAGCCATCGAGTACTACCAAAAAGCTGCGGCGGCCATCTCCCACAATCCTCCCGCCGCGTACGCAGTGCCTTTCGCCAAAAAGAGGCTGGCGGCGCTGCGCGGTTAGTTCGCATGCGAACACCGGTCCGAGTACAATCCCATTGCACATGAAAAAAATCGCCATTCTTGGTTCGACCGGATCGATCGGCCGGCAATGCCTGAGTGTGGTGGACTCGCTGCCCGGGCGATTTGAGGTTGTGGCGATTGCGGCGGGCTCCAACATCGCGCTGGCCGCCGAACAAGCGGCGCTGCATCGGCCAAAGCTGGTCTCGGTGGGCACGCGTGAGGGCGCCGAGGAACTCCGCGCAGCACTCCAGGCAAAGTCGAGCGGTCGAGCCGCAGCGCCGCAGCCCGAAATTGTCTGGGGCCCGGAAGGCATCGAGCGCGTCGCGACGCATCCGGACGCCGAAACAGTGGTGTCAGCGGCGGTCGGGGTGGTTGGCTTGCCCGCCACGTACAAGGCCATCCAGCAAGGCAAAAACATTGCCCTCGCCAACAAGGAAGTGCTCGTCGCTGCCGGGGAAGTGGTGATGGCCGCGGTCGAGCGGCATAAGGTGGAGCTGCTGCCGGTGGACAGCGAACACAACGCAATCCACCAGTGCCTGCGGGCGGGCGAGCGCGGCGAAGTGAAACGCCTGGTCCTGACGGCCTCCGGCGGGCCATTCCGGCAGACACCAGTCGCTCGCCTGTCCAAAGTGACGCCCAAACAGGCCCTGGCTCATCCCAACTGGAAGATGGGCCGCCGCATTACCATCGATTCCGCCACGCTCATGAACAAAGGCTTCGAGGTGATTGAGGCGAAGTGGCTGTTCGGCATGGACCTCGACAAAATCCAGGTGGTGATCCATCCCCAGTCGACCATCCATTCCATGGTCGAATTTGTGGACGGTTCGATTCTGGCCCAACTCGGCCCGACGGACATGCGCATGCCCATTCAATATGCGCTAACCTATCCGGCGCGCGTGCCATCTAATGGCTGTGCGCTCGACTGGTCCAGCTTGCGCCAGTTGAGATTCCAGGAGGTTCCCGCGCGGAAATTTCCGTGCCTTGGGCTGGCCAAGGAAGCGCTTCGGGGTGGAGGTCCATTGCCGTGCGCGCTCAATGCGGCCGACGAAGTGGCCGTAGCGGCGTTCCTCGAGCGCCGACTGCCGTTTCCCGGCATCGCCGCGGTGATCGAGCGTGTTTTGGGCCGGATGCCGCGAACGAAAATGGCCACGATCGAAGACGTGCTTGCGGCGGATGGCGAAGCTCGTTGTCGCGCCGGCGAAGAGGTAGCGAGATTCGGCTTCCGCTCGTGAAGGAAACTTCCCATTGAACCCATCTAGAACGATGCGGGCGTCCAAGATAGAATCAAGTTCAGCGAGGTGCTATGTCGAGTTTCCTGTTTGATCTGCTCGCCGGAGCGCTCGTGCTCGGCTTCATGGTGTTGCTGCACGAGTACGGCCACTTTGTCGCCGCCAAGATGTGCGGAGTGCGCGTCGACGTTTTCTCCGTCGGCTTTGGCCCCCGCATCTGGGGCGTCAAGCGCGGCGACACCGACTACCGCGTCAGCGCGTTGCCTCTGGGAGGGTACGTCCGCATGGCGGGAGATAACCCGGCCGAGGAACGCACCGGAGCTCCTTACGAATTTCTGTCCCGGCCCCGCTGGCAGAGATTCATCATCGCGATCGCCGGACCTGCGGCGAATATTCTGCTCACCTTCCTTCTCTTTTTCGGTGTGATCTTTTTTGTCGGCATGCCGTTCGCGAAGTACACGCGGCAGCCCGCGGTCGTCGCTGCGGTTCCGGAGCACTACCAGGCTTCCGGAGTCCAGCGCGGGGACCGGATTGTCTCGGTTGACGGCGTTGGCACTCCGACGTGGGAAGCCGTCTATACGCAGGTTGCCAAAGTCAAACCGGACAGCACTCTGTCGCTCACAGTGATTCGCAACGGAGAGAAAGCGGACCTGAAGGTGCCGGTCGGAAACGGCCGGCTGAGCGCGGAGTCGCTCATCGGGTATCCGTTGCTGCCGCCCCTGCTCGACGATATCCAGCCAGGTTATCCGGCGGCGACCGGCGGTTTGAAAGCGGGAGATCGTGTCGTTTCCGTGGACGGCCACCCGATCTCCAGCTGGTTTCAACTCCCGGAGCTGATTCGCCAGTCTGACGGGCACCCGATCCACTTCCTTGTCCAGAGGAACGGCAAGGAGGTCGCGGCGGAGGTGACCCCGAAATACACGATGAATCCCGCCAACGGCGACATGACCTGGATGATCGGCATCGGTGCGAACCCCGACACCGAGGAGGGGTTCGAGCGCGAGGGATTCTTCGCCGCCGTGCGCGACGGCGGCCTCGAAACGGCCTCGTACATACGGCTGATCGGCGATGTCATCAGCGGATTGTTTCGCGGCCGCCTCTCGTTCCGCGATTTGGCGGGACCGGTCGGCATCGTACAGATGTCCGGTCAGGCTGCGAAGCGCGGACCGCTGACGTTGATTCAATGGATGGCGTACATCAGCCTGAACCTGGGATTGTTGAACCTGCTGCCGATTCCGATTCTCGATGGTGGGCACGTCCTCATGCTGGGCATTGAAGGCACGCTCCGCCGGGATCTAAGCGTTGCCGCCAAGGAACGTTTCGTTCAGGTCGGCCTCGTCTTTCTCCTGGGCATATTCGCCTTCGTGATGTACAGCGACATCTTGAGGCTCTTCCAGCATTAGTTCGCCGCCGACACCTGCGGTGCGCGTGCGCGCTGCTGTACTGTCCTGAAGCAGCTGCCGTCCTCTGCTGAAGCCGCCGCGCCCCTCCCAATCGCGCTTTTTGATATAATCGCTCCCAAGCCATGAGAGCCATACCCGCAGGCCGTGTCTCCACCGGCGAACGAATCAATGCCGACGAACCGCCTGGACGCCTTCGCCGGGAGTTGGGCGCTCGCAAAATACGCGTTACCCGCCAGCGTCGCGTTCTTCTTCAGGTCATGGAAGGCGCGCACCGGCATCTGGACGCGGACGAAGTGCTCGAGCGCGCGCAGGCAATCGACCCGAACATCACGCGAGTCACGGTTTATCGGACGATTGATTTGCTCAAGCGGGAAGGACTGATCGACGAGCTCGATTTGCTCCACCTGCGAGGCCATCGCCACTTCTACGAGAGCCACGGCCCGCGCGACCACATCCACGTGGCCTGCATGCGCTGCGGCAAAGTGCGTGAATTCGAGAGCGAGCTCTACGAGCAGCTCAAGCGCCAGATCTCCCTCGACTGCGGAATCGAGATCACGGTCAGCCGCACGGAAGTCGGCGGCATCTGCGCAGAGTGCCGTTCGAAGTCCGCCACCTGAGCCCGGGGCATCTCTTCAGAGGATTTCGACCTTACTTCTTCGCAAGCTCGAAATATTCGCGGGCGCGCTCGATGTCGCGGAGAATCTGTTCGCGCAAAGGTTGGGGGCCGGCAAACTTCTGTTCGTCGCGCAACCGGTGCAGGAAGCGGACCTCCATGCGGCCATTCGTGCGAGTTTCGCTGAAATCGAGCAGGTGCGACTCGATGGTCGTGGCCGCGCCGTCAAACGTGGGCCGCACGCCAACGTTGGTTGCCGCGCGATAAGCGCTGCCGTCCAGCGCGACCTCTGTCGCATACACGCCGCGTTTCGGGAGCAACTCCTGTTCCGTGGC
Organism: uncultured Acidobacteriota bacterium; assembly: GCA_963753475.1. Taxonomy (GTDB): domain Bacteria; phylum Acidobacteriota; class Terriglobia; order Acidiferrales; family UBA7541; genus Palsa-295. Next base: position 530,027 of record CAVWCN010000005.1, on the reverse strand, counting down.
CAGGTTCAAAGTTGGGACGACGAGCTTGCTCCCCAGTCCCGTGCCCGTCCGGATTTCTCCCGCAAGCGCGTACGGCCTGCCGAGCAGTTTCCAGGCTTCCTCAACCCGCCCCTCGCGCAATGCCGTGCGAATCGCCGTGCTGGAGACCACGGTGCCATCGATCACAACCGGAGCGATGGCCTCCGTCTCGAATCCAAAGCGCCGGCCCAACTCGCGCAACAAATTCACGTCGCCCGCCTGCTTGTGGCCAAACCGGAAATTCGCGCCGACCAGCACTGCTTTGGCCCGCATGGTCTCGACCAGGTAGCGCCGCACGAAGTCGTCCGGGCTCAATTGCGCCAGGCCGCGGTCGAATTGCAGCACGAACGCCGCATGCATCCCCGCCTTCTCGAAGGCGGCCAGGCGCTGCGGGAGCGTCATCAAGAGCTGTGGCGCCTCCTCGGGACGAAGGATGCAGGCGGGATGCGGATAGAAGGTAAGCACTGCTGAAATGACGCGTGCTTCTGGCGACGAATGTTCCAACGCTCCCGCTCGCTCCCGCACCGCCTGAAGGATTCTCTGGTGGCCAAGATGAACGCCGTCGAAATTTCCGATGGTGACCACCGCTCTCTCTTTCGAAAGAGGAAAGCGGTGCATCCACTCTTCTATCGAACGGGCGGCGATGAGCGCGGTGGAGTGCACAGGCGAGTGGCTCGGAATTTCGGCGCGCGGAGTCAAACCTCAACCTCGAGTTGCAGGCCATCATAGGCGAGTTGAACGCCTTCGGGCAGCTTCGCGTTTGTCTCCACGTGCCCCAGGTCATGACAGATGTGCGTGAACCATGCGTGGGCCGGCTTCAATTCGGCGACCAGCGCCAGAGACTGCTCGACCGTCGAATGCATCGGATGAGGGCGGTAACGCAGGGCGTCGAGAATGAAATGATCGAGATCGCGGAGGAGCGCCTTCGAAGCGTCCGGGACAACGCTGAAGTCCGTGAGATAAGCGGCTTTGCCGAACCGGAACCCAAGAACGGGCAGCGGCCCGTGAAACGCGTGGATCGGGACGACCTTCAGGCCGAACAATTCGATCGTGCCATCAACCTCGTGCACCAGAACTTGCGGCAGGGAACTGACGGCAAACGAAGGATCGAAGATGTATGAGAACTGTTTGCGAAGGGTCGCAAGCGTTTCTCCCGACCCGTAGATGGGAATTGGCGCTCCCTGCTTCGCGTTAAATGGCCGGATGTCGTCCAGCCCGAGGACGTGGTCGGCGTGCCCGTGCGTGTAAAGAACGGCGTCCAGCCGTTCGAGCCTGGCGCGCAGCGCCTGAAAACGGAAGTCCGGCGTGGTGTCGATCAGGACGCATCGCCCGTCGTACTCGAGCAGGATCGATGGCCGCGTGCGTTTGTCGCGAGCGTCCGTCGATGTACACACAGCGCAATGGCAGCCAAGCGTCGGGACCCCCATCGACGTTCCCGAACCCAGGATGGTGAGTTTCAGTCTGGACATGATTCCGAGGAAAGCGGATGCGAAAACCAGGCGCGAACTGGGAGAGCGATTGTGACTGGCCCTGCCCCGCTGGCCGAAGGGGCAAGAAGACGGAACACTCTCCTATCCCTTCTGCTTCGCCTTCTTGGCCATGGCTTCCGCGGCAGCTTTGGAGACTTCCATAAACGTCAGCTTCAGGCTGCCGATCACTTCGATCAGCAGATCTTCGTCTGACTGCGCGAGATTTCCGCGCGTCGTCTCGCGCAGCGCATCGAGCATGTCGATCATTTCTCGCGCGCCCTCCAGGTCAAGAAACGCCTGGCCCGTTCGCGGGTCGGCCACGCCGCCCAGCATCGCCGCAGCATTCCGCGTGAGGAAATCGACGAGCATCTCGAAGCCTCTCGACGGAGCATTGGCCTCTGCGGGCCCTTCCACAGCCGCTCCCTCTCCGGCCGCTTTCGCGGGCGCTTGCCCGCGCGCGTTTGCCCCCGCATTGCCGGCGGAAGGCGGCTTGCCTGCAGCATTCTGAGCGGCTTCCTCGTCGCGGCGCTCCTGTTCGACGACGTCCTTCCGGAGCTGGCCGTCTTCGGTGAATAATCGCCTGTCTACGACTTTGAACGTCTCTTCCTGTTTGGGTTCAGCCACCTGTGCAGACCTCGCTGACAGCATCGCTTCGTGAAAGTGTGTTCCGCGTCTGCGGAGCAGCCGGGGAACGGGCTACGGGCAAGTTTAGCATCGAGATTCCGGCAGCCACAAGCGCGAGGGCAGCCGCCCGCGGATTCTCGTCGCCTGGACGCCACGACAATGTAATTGTCAATTGCGGCTGTCTGCCGTAAATTGTTTCCTTACCGCTGCTGAGGAGCCGCGAGTCCGCTTGTCCCCAGGCCGAAAATTTTCTTCCCGCCGCCAAAAAGCAGCGCGTGGCCGGCGCAAAATCAAAACGCCGGCGAATCCCAAGCTCCGTCTTACCCGCCGCGACAACGCCGCCGGCCAGTGGTTCGCCAAACTGGTTGCGCTGCAATCCCGCCTGCGCGGGGCGGGCGGCTGTCCCTGGGACCGCGAGCAGACGCACGAAACGCTTCGCAAATTCCTGGTCGAGGAAACTTACGAAGTCCTCGACGCCATGGACTCCGACGACCCGGGCAAGTTTTCTTCGGAACTTGGCGACCTGCTGCTGCAAATCATCTTCCACTCGATTCTGGCGGAAGAAACCGGCGGATTCACGATCTCGGACGTGATCGAATCGGTCTTCACCAAGATGGTTCGCCGTCATCCGCACGTCTTCGGCGCCACGGAGGCAAAGACCTCCGCCGATGTCCTGAAGAACTGGGAACAGTTGAAAGCTGCCGAACGCGCCGAAGAAGCTTCAACCGATCGGCCTTCCGCCGGACCGCGCGTCAAAAAACTCGAGTCCGTTCTCGACGGCGCTCCGCATTCGCTGCCGGCCGTGCTGGAAGCCTACCAGCTCACGCGGCGCGCTTCTCATGTGGGTTTCGACTGGGACAATCTGGCCGGTATCTTCGACAAGCTGGACGAAGAGAAGAACGAACTCGGTTCGCTTGTTTCTCGCGGCCGGCCCGATGTCAGCCCTGGCTCGCGCGCGGAGAAACGAGCCGAGGCCGTTGTTAACGGATCGCGGAGCGCTCGCGATCAGTCGCGGCTGCTGGAGGAGGAAGCGGGCGACCTACTCTTTACCGCCGTGAATGTCGCGCGTTTTCTTGGCGTCGATCCCGAAATCGCCCTGAAGAAAGCCAATGCCAAATTCAAGCGCCGGTTTGTGTGGATGGAATCAGCGGCAGCGCGCGAGGGACGCGCATTTGCGGACGTTCCTCGCCCGCGCATGGAGGAGCTCTGGAACGAGTCGAAGGCGAAGGCATGAGCGGCACGGACAAGATCGAGATTGCGCCGCACTTCGCGGAATTGTGCGACGGCCGATTTTTCCTGCAAGTCGCTCCCGAGGGCGGGCCGCATGCCTGAGCAGAAAGCGAGACCGGCCAACATAGAAATCCGCCGGTGCAGCGCGTTCTCCGAATATGAGGAGTGCGAGCGCTTGCAGGCGATCATCTGGGGCGAGGACCTGGTCATCAGCGCGTCCATCTTCGTGGTTGCGCATCACACGGGCGGACAGGTGATCGGCGCGTTCGATGGGAAGAACCTGGTCGGTTTCACGATGGCCCTCGCCGGAGTTCGGGGCGGCGAGCCGTTCCTTCATTCGCATATGACCGCCGTGCTCGCCGAGTATCGCGATCGCGGCGTCGGCCGCCGATTAAAGCTGTTCCAGCGCCAGGATGCTCTCAAGCGCGGCATTGTGCTGGTCGAGTGGACGTTCGATCCGTTGGAGCTGAAAAACGCCTATTTCAACCTCGTTCGCCTGGGTGCCATCGCTCGCCGCTTCATTCCGAACTGTTACGGGGTAACGGAAAGCCCTCTTCATGCCGGGCTGCCCACCGACCGGCTGGTGGCGGAATGGTGGCTCGATTCGGAGCGCGTCAAAAATATCCTCGCGGATAACCCTTTGCCCGTGAAGGGACCAGTCGCCCGCATATCGCTCCCATCGGATCTGGGCGAGATAAAATCCGGCGATCGCGAGTCGGCAGCTCGCATCCAATCGACGGCCGGCGAGCAATTTCAAAAATACTTTCGTAGCGGCTGTGTGGCCACGAGTGTGGAAACGCTGGGCGCGACGACCGATTACATCCTGGAGCCGGTCGCTGCCGTCGCAGGGGTAAAACTCCCCGAAATTCAGGAAGATTGAGTCAGGGAAATCGAATGCGCGTCGACAAACTTACCCTTCGCGAAATTCATCTCGAGCTGATCGAGCCCTTTCAGACGAGCTTCGACACGTCGAAAGAGCGCCGCATTCTTCTGATTGAAGCCAACGTGGATGGCGTGACCGGCTGGGGTGAATCCACGGCCGGCGAAGACCCGTTCTATTCCTACGAAACGGTCGAGACGGCCTGCCACATCATCCGCGATTTCATCTGGCCCACGCTGCGGGGCAGGGAATTCGCCTCCGCCTCAGAAATCTGGGATTCGCTTGCGCGAATCCGCGGCCACAACATGGCCAAAGGCGGCGCTCGAAACCGCCCTCTGGGATGCCGAAGCCAAGCAGAAAAGCGTCCCGCTTGCGAAGCTGCTTGGCGGCACGCGAGAAGAAATTCCCTGCGGCGTTTCCATTGGCATTCAGCCCTCGATCGACGTCCTTATCGCGAAAGTCGAACGCGAACTCGCCGCCGGCTACCAGCGCATCAAAATCAAGATCAAGCGCGGCCTGGAGGTCGAGCCCGTGCGGGCCTTGCGCGAACGTTTTCCCGCGCATTCGCCTGATGGCCGACGCGAACTCCGCTTACACGCTGGCCGATGCGCCGCTCCTGAAACAGCTCGATGCCTTTCACCTGATGATGATCGAGCAGCCCCTAGGCTGGGACGACTTCTACTCCCACGCCGCGCTGCAGCGCCAGCTCGAAACGCCCATCTGCCTGGACGAATGCATCCACGATATCGAGCACGCCCGCGCCGCAATCGAGCTGGGCGCCTGCCGCATCATCAACATCAAGCTTGGCCGCGTCGGCGGCCTCACGGCTGCGCGCCGTCATTCACGACCTGTGCCAAGCCAATCCATTCCCGTCTGGTGCGGCGGCATGCTCGAATCCGGCATCGGACGCGCGCACAACATCGCCATGTCGTCGCTGCCGAACTTTTCTTTGCCCGGCGATGTTTCCGCCAGCCGGCGCTACTGGGACCAGGACATCATCGAGCCGGAAGTGGAAGTTTCGCGGCAGGGAACGATCCGCGTTCCCATCGACTCCGGGAATCGGCTACACGCCACGCCTCGATCGCATCGAGTCCCTGACCCGGCGTCGCGAAGTCCTCGACTAGCCACTCGCATGAGTCGAGTCCCAACGAGCGGAAATTGAATACGTCACCTGCCGAAGCACTGTCTTTAACCGGTCGCCGCCCGACCTCATTCATGCTCGCCTGCGGACTCGCCGCCGTGCTGCTGATGTGGACCGTGAATTACATCGTGGCCAAAATCGCCTTGGCTCATTTGGACTTGCTGACGCTGATCGCCTTCCGCTTCGAAATCGCCGGCGCGGTCATGCTGGGAATCTATCTCGCGCGCAAGCGCCGAACCCGCCTGCAGCGCCGCCACGTCGGGATCTTCATCTGGCTCGCCGTTTTGGGCGTGATCGTGAACCAGGGACTCTTCACCACTGGCTTGAACTACTCGATTCCTTCGCATTCAGCCATCATCGTCGCTTTTGACCCGATCTTGATTCTCGTGCTGGCGCGCGCGATGGGCATCGAATCTCTCTCCGCGGGGAAAATCGTCGGGATGGGACTGGCGTTTGCAGGCATTGTGCTCCTGGAGTTCGAGCAGGGCCCGCACGTGCACTCGCCCCTACTGGTGGGAGACCTGATCACGCTGGGAGGCGCGATAGGATTTTCCATCTACGCTGTGCTGGCCAAGCGCGTCACGCCCGACTACGACGCGGTCGCTCTCAACACGTTCAATTGTGTGGGCGCCGCGATTGTTTTCCTGCCGGTCGCCGTTCATCAGGCAATTCGCCTCGACTGGCGAGGCGTCGCGTGGCAGGGGTGGGCCGGGATGCTCTACATGGCGCTGTTCAGTTCGGTGCTTGCGTATCTAACGTTCTACTGGGCCCTCCGCCATATGGACCCGTCTCGCGTCGCGGTGATCAACTATCTCCAGCCCGTTCTCGTGATCCTTCTCGCTTCCGCTTTTCTCGGGGAACACCCCTCCCGCCATCTTTTGACTGGAACGGTGTTCGTCCTTGCCGGCGTTTATTTGGCCGAACGCGGGGCGCGCATCGTCTAAAGCGGTTCTATGGGAATTTCGAAAGCGGGCATCGATCGGTGCACGGCGAGCTTTCCCTGAAACTTGGGAGCTTACCCGACGACCTGTGGCGCATATGACGCTGGTTGTGTGCCTTACCGTGATGCGCGGAGATGCCGACTTCGTAGGGGATTGCTCGCCGAAAACTCAGGATTCGGCTGTACTCGACCGCAACGTTCCTGCGCGGCCTGCGCTGGCGCTCGCTGACGAGGCCTTCGGTTCTGGAATCGTTTCCTGCGGCGGAGGAAAAAAGTCCGACGGTTCGTCCCCTCGGCGCTCCTCTGGAACCGGAATGACGACTTCGAGAACTGTGGCCTGGCCCTCGGATTGAATGTTCAGGTTTCCCCCGAGTTCTTCGATGCGCTCGCGCATCCCAGCCAATCCCACGCCGACGCCACCCCGGATTCGCCGGAATTTCTCGAGTATCTCCGTGGAAATCCCTTTTCCGTGGTCCGTGATCTGCAGAGTCACAACGTGTTGAAGGTTGCGCGCCACGATCTCAGCCGTGGAACTTCCCGAGTGCCGGTGAATATTCGTCAGGCTTTCTTGCAGCACGCGGAACAGCGCCAGTTCCACTTCGTCGGGCATTCGCGCGAAATCCGGAGCGATCTCGAGCTTCACGTCGATCTTGCTTCGCTTCACGAATCCGTCCACGTACCATTTCGCGGCGGAGGCGAATCCAAATTCGTCCAGCAGCGGCGGGTGCAACAGGTAAGAAAGGGTGCGAGTCTCGTCCAGACTCTGCTGCGCGAGCTCCAGGCATGTCGTCATCATTTCTTCCTGCTGCGCGGTTATCCCTGTCGATCGCGACACCATGTGATCCAGGTTCATCTTGAGGCTCGACAGCAACTGGCCCAAGCTGTCGTGCAGTTCCCGCGCGATGCGCCTGCGTTCCTCGTCCTGTACCTTCAAAAGCCGGCCGCTCAGCTGTCGGACCACGGCCTCCGCCTGCCGCCGCTCCTTCAATTCCATCAGCAGCGTCCAGAACGTGGAAGCCAGGATGAAAACCGTTAACACGAACGCCAGTGCCAGCACCGCTCGTTCCCATTTGTACGTCTTGTCCGAGATTGTCTCTCGCTGTTGAAGCAGCGTTTCCTCGCTGGCCTGCGCCCGGTCGAGAATTTCCCGCAGTTCCTGCGTTAGTCCCGTCCCTGAGAGAGTCAGTTTCTGTTGCGCGGCTCCTTCTCCAGCCGAATTCATCTTGGCGAGGTTGATCGACTCCTCCAGCAGGCCCAAACGCTGCTCGATCAGCGGTCGCGCCTGCTCGATCCTCTTCTGCTGCGTGGGATTGTCGGTGGTCAGCTGCGCCAAATTCTCGAGGTCAAGCGGAACTCGACGGGAAGACTCGTCGTAAAGAGGAAGCTCAACGGGATCCTGAGAAGAAACAAACGCCAGGCGCGCTGCTTCGGCGGTGGCCAGATCCGAGCGCAGTCGGGTCAGCCAGGTGGCGACCTGCTGCGTGTGCGAAACCCAATCCTCGCTCGAGGCATAACGCTCCGTGGTCAAATCAGCGGCGATGGCAATGCCTACCAAAACCACTACCGCCGAGCTGAACACCAGCCACAGAGTGCGTCCCGAGATACGCCTCATCGAACCTCAAAATGGAAGTCCGCCAACGGCGACTCCTGGCAGGCCTCCCAAGAACATAGTGAGGCAGAAAAGGTTACCAAGCAATGTCACTCTGGTCAAACCGTGGGTTTCAAGTGGCGGGGAATGAACGGATTGTGCTTTCGATTTTGTATCGAGGACGTGCCCGCGCCCCGTCACTTTGTTGGCTCAGCTCAGATGATGGCGTGGCCGCAACAAAAGGCGCTACCGAGTGAATGAAGAAAAAGGGACTGCATTTTTCCGGCCGCAATGACCGGGAGAATCTGGGAAAGAAGGCCCGATCGACGGTCCGAGCGGCATCGATTGAGCGAGCCTGGAAAGGCCGTCCTTCGCCGGAGCTTTGGACGCCACCGTCAGGCAGCTCCCACGCGTTCCCGCCTCATCTCCACGACGGGCGCAAAAACGTGCCAAAAATCTCCCCCACCCTGTGTGAATTCGATCGCAACGTGCTTCTTCCCGCGACCCGTGCCATGCACAGACACGATCCGGGCCTCCCGCTCTTCGTGCGTGTAGCCGTGGACCAGCAGTACTTTCTGCCCACGCGTAACGCGAGGGGCAAGAGGCAAGAGACCGCCATGGACGTTGACAGCCTTCGTCACAGTCACTTCGCGAAATGGATGATCTTCCGGGGTGCGTCCGTAAACACGCACAGGGATCGTCAGCGGCAGGCGCTTGCAGCGGCGCTTTTCTTCCATGATGTTTCCCCTCTGCTCTGAATGTTCACGCTAACCCAAGCTAATCGCCGCCGCGCACGATTGCAATAGTACTTATCCAGGATTCTCAGGCTTTTAATCGGTGCGTAACTTTCCTGGCGATTCGTCGCAATCTGAGACATACACTCGCACTCAACTATCAATGGGCGCGAGCCGTCGGGTATTCTTACGCGGCCCTGGCCGTGGTCCCGGTGCGGTCAGACGAAGTATGCATCCGCGAGTAAAATCGGTGAGTGCACGCGTTGCAGCGATATGGCCGCACTCCGAGCCACGATAGACAGCCCTCCAAAGGCTTTCTGTGCGAACGATGCACTTCCGTGCTACCGCAGTGCGGGCATCTTGGTTTAAGAACGGGCTCCGTCGCCGGCATCAGTTCTCCACGTGCTCCTAGTAAGTCATTACTCTAAATCCCGACCCAGTCCTAGCACTATGGGGCGAAACCTGTAGATCGCCATATGGATTTCCTGTACTAAATATAAAGCAACCTGGCCGGGTTTACAGCGAGAAAGAATAACTGAGCAATGGGGGCTGCTCCTCAGTCGCTCACGATACCGGTTCGATTTTTGTTTGGTTGCTGCACCAATCGGGGCATTTTCCGGCGCAGAGTTCGCCTTCATCCGCGATTCTCACAAGTTCAAGCGATGCTTTCATTGTTGTGGCAACAATGTCGGAGCACCAATTTTGCCCCCGCCCCCAGCCTCCGCCCAATTGCGAGTCTTTGCAGCGCCGGCTTCGCTCCATCTTGAAAGTTGAAGTCTTACTACACGTACCTGATTCGATTGGCCGCGTGCTCGAGAAGTGCAACTTGAGCTTACTGCATGGCCTGCTTTCATTGTCGGCACGCAGAGGAACGCGCGTGCGCACGGAGTAAGGCACTTAAAGTAAAACTCGAGCGGCCACAATGATCTCGACTTGGTACAGTTTGCCTTGTAAGCAAACTCGCCTCCGCGCTAGACTCTGTCGCCGCACGCGCATCAATCCCTGGTCATCCGCCCATGATCCCTTGCAGATCTCGCGGCGGAGAGATTGCCGCGATCTGTTTTGCGGGAATATGGATGAAGGCACAGTCGCCACCAAAACGCATCGCCGTCATTCCGGGCGATGGTATCGGCAAGGAAGTGATCCCCGAGGCCGTAAAGGTCCTCAAGCAAGCTGCTTCTGTCTTCGACCATCCCGTCGTACTCACCGACTTCGATTGGGGCGCCGACCGCTATCTTCGCGACGGCACGACTCTCCCCGCGGGCGCCGTCGAAATGTTCGAGAGGGATTTCGACGCGATCCTGCTTGGCGCGATGGGCGATCCGCGCGTCCCTTCCAACCAGCACGCGGCGGATATTCTCCTCGGCCTGCGCTTCAAGCTCGACCTCTACGTCAATGCTCGTCCCTGCGTGCTCTTCGACAGACGCTTCACGCCGCTGAAGGGCCGAGCTGAAGAAGACGTAAACTTCATCGTCTTCCGCGAGAACACCGAAGGCCTCTACGTTGGCGTGGGCGGCTTCTTCAAGAAGGGAACTGCCGAGGAAATCGCCACTCAGGAAGACGTCAACACGCGCCGGGGCGTCGAACGAATCATTCGGTACGCCTTCGAGTACGCTCGCAATCATGGTCTCACGCGCGTTTGCATGAGCGACAAGTCGAACGCCCTCACCTACGGTCACGACCTCTGGCAGCGAGTTTTCAAGCAGATCCGCGCCGAATATCCGGGGATCGACGCCAGCCATCAATATATTGACAACCTTCTGCTGCAAATGGTCCGCGACCCGTCGCAGTTTGAGGTGATCGTCACCTGCAATCTTTTCGGCGATATCGCCAGCGACGTTGGTGCAGGATTGATCGGCGGCCTGGGGCTCGCGCCTTCGGCTAATCTCCACCCCGGAAAAGTCTCGCTTTTCGAGCCCGTGCACGGTTCCGCGCCGAACATTGCCGGGAAGGGCATCGCTAACCCGATGGGCGCGATCCTTGCCGTTGGAATGATGATCGATTATTTCGGCTGGCCGGAAGGCGCGAAGAAAATCGAAGACGCGGTGCGCACCGCCTTGCGCGAGGACAAGACGCCCGTTGACTTGGGCGGCTCGCTGGGCACAGAAGCTATCGGCGACTTCATTGCCACCCGTATCTCCTCGTGATCTCGAAATGCTGGTCTTGTGCATCTCGGCCCGTTGATTCGCTGTGGTCCTTGCGTGTCTACGGAAGGTCCTACCGCGCGATTCTCTGGAAGTAATACTTGAACCGCAGTTAGGCGCGATTTCGCGAGCCTCAAATCGCAATTCCCCTCATGGCCAACGAACGATTCGCAGGTGAAGTGTTACTTTACGATAGGGCCTTCGCGCGCCGGGGAAAAGTTACGAGCGGCCGTCGCCAGCGTTCTCGGCAAAGTAAGAGTTGAGCTTTGTTGCGACCGTTCGCGGCCGCCCCGGGAAGTACTCGAAGTGATCCTTTAGCGTGCGCAAATCGCGCGAGATTTTACTTGATGAGTCGGCTGGTCGACGCAAACGTGACCCACAGGCGGCGAAACGGGGCGCGCCTGTCGGGGACGCAATGAAAGCATTGCTTTGCGGGCTCAGCTCTTCTTCTTTTTTACAGACGGATCCGCCTGCTCCACGCTTCCGGGAATCAGCGCCGTCTTCAACGTGAACTTCTGATGTGGCTGAAGATTCACTTCCGTCGTGAAGTCCTGATATCCGACCAGCGCTATTTTGATCTGGTGCTTTCCAGGCGCGATCAACATCGCGCGGCCCCACCCGCCAAACTGCCCTGCGTAACCGACGAATTGACCATCCACAAAGACTGCCGCCCGGTCGGGATCGACCTCAAGTTTCACCTGCGCCGTCACCGAGGGATACTCTGCCTGCGGGTTCTTTTCGAGTTGGATTTTCAGGTCCAATTCCTGGCCCGGCTGGACCACCGCGTCGTCGGTCCAATCCTTGTAACCCGTTTGTCGAACCGTAATGGTGTGCCTTCCGGGCATGAGCAGGACCTTCTTGTCCCCCTTCAGTTCATCGATATATCCGAGATACTGCCCGTCCACCCATACACCAGCTGATTTTTCGATCTTGCTTGCCGGGATGAAATTGACGTGCCCGAGCACCTTGTTGTCCGCTCGTGTCGCGGTAGCCAACGAAAAAACTCCTATCACCATGAAAGCCCCAACCATCGGCCAGTTCCCTATTCTCCTGCGTGCCATTCGTTCCACCCCCTCGATTTTGTCGTCTGCGTTCGTCGTTCCGTGTCGCGCGACTCTGGCTGGGTGAGAAGCGCGCTTCGATTTCAGCTGCTCGTCTCCTGGGAAGTTCCTCTCCTCTTCTATCCTCCTCTAGAGGAATTCGAAACGTAAGAAGGTTTTAAAGAAATGTCGTTGGATAGCCCCTAAGCGTCAGCTGTACCGGACCGCCTGGCCCGTCACTCTGGTCTCGAGGGCGATCAGCACCCCCAGCACGAACCCGCCTACGTGCGCCCACCAGGCGACACCACCCGTGTTGTTCGCGGCTCCCAGCGATCCGAGTCCGCTGAGGAACTGCATGGCGAACCACAGCAGGATGAAAACGAACGCCGGGATCCGCGCCGTGAACCAGATAATGAACAAGGGAACGAGCGTCAAGATTCGCGAGCGAGGAAAGAATAAAAGATACGCGCCCAGCACTCCCGAGATCGCTCCGCTCGCGCCAATCGACGGGATCGTCGATCCCCACGAAAAAAGCACCTGCGAGATCCCCGACCCGATCCCGCAAACCAGGTAAACGAGGAGATACGGCAACGGGCCGAACCGGTCTTCTACATTCGCCCCGAAGATCCACAGGAACCACATGTTGCCGATGATGTGCAGCCAGCCCGCGTGCAGAAACATGCAGGTGAAGAGCGGCCCGAAGGCGTGCGCGTAGTTCACGCCGTGCGTCCCCGCCAGCGCATACTGGACGCGCGCAGGCACCAACCCATAGGTCCGCAACAGAGCCTCATACGCCTGTGGCGAAAGAGAGATCTCGTAGAAGAACACGGCCACGTTTGCCGCGATCAGCAACAGCGTGACGACCGGCGCCGCGCGACGGGGTGTCATGTCCTTCAGAGGAATCATTTGGAAGTTCCCGCTGTCGCCGCCCGTGCTGCTTCAAGTAACTCTTTAGCTTCGAAGGCTGCCTCTGACCGCGTTCCTTCGCGCTGCATCCGCCGGATTTCGTCCAGGGGCCGTATTCCGCCGCGAGCTCCGAGGGCTTCACAATTCAGAGCCGCAGCCGCGCAACTGAATTCAAGTGTTTCTTGGATTTCCCAGCGCTGTACTAATCCATAGAGGAATGCACCGTGGAAGACGTCGCCGGCTCCCGTTGTGTCGACCGTCTCCACGTGGAAGCCGGGGCAGAGCACGAATTGTGCGCCGTCCCAGACGAGCACCCCCCACCGCCCGAGCGTGGCTCCCGTCAAGCGACACTTGAACTCGGCGTGCATCTTGGGCAGCGATTCCAACAGGCTTTGTTTTCCGGTGAGTCGCCCCGGAAAGTCTTTCGACGTGATGGCGTAATCTACAAATTCAAGTAACCCTTCAACTCTCGGGTATCGATTGTCCAAGTCCGCCACCACGGGAACCTTTTCCTCACGCGCCCAACGTGCAGCCAGCGCCGCTGCAGCCGTGTCGTGGCCATCCACGAGCAACGCCGCCGCGCCCGTGATCCACTCGCGGCGAAGGTCTTCGGGTCGCAGCGCGATTCCAGGCTCTCGCTTCCACAACACGGTGCGCTCGCCGGATGGCTGATCCACCAGGATGAAGGCGCTCTGGCTTACTTCTCCGCGGGCGGTGATCCAGTGCGTTTCGACGCCTTCGCGCAGCATCTCGTCCATCTGAAAGCGCCCGGCGAGGTCATCGCCGATTTTCCCGGCATACCGCGCGCGCAATCCCCATCTGCGGCACGCAACCATCGCGCTGGCCACTTGGCCGCCCGCCTTCACTTCCGCCGAGGTAACTTCCACTTTGCTGTCAACGGTAGGGAATTGCGGCAGCCGGATCACCGTGTCGGTCGCGTTGATTCCCACGCCGGCGACCAACGGCGCATTACCAGCGCTCCCGTTGTTGCTCATGTAGCGCCACTGTAGCGGCAGACAATCTTTTGCGCAACTCGTGTTTCAGGCGAATATCTCCCCCGCTAGCGGCTCAATGAGATTTCCTTCCGCCACCGCGAACTCCGGCACGCAATTCGATTGCGCCTCCCCGCCTGCTGTGATACAAAAATTTGTTTTGGTGCGCGCTTCAGCGAACCGTGCCGGCCAGAATGAGCGCAGGCACTCTTCAAGTGCTGCTTTGCTTGTCGCCGCGCCGACACGCCGATGCCGCTTCACGAATCCGAGGCCATTGTCCTGCAGAGTTATCCGCTGGGCGAGGCGGATCGACTGGTCAGTTTCCTTTCGCGCTCCATGGGGCGCATGCGCGGCGTCGCTGGTGGCGCGCGGCGTCCGAAGAGCCGCTTCGGTTCGGCGCTTGAGCGTCTGTCGTACGTGCGCATCTGGTTCTTCGAGCGCGAGACTCGCGAACTGGTTCGCATCAACCAGTGCGAGATTATCGAGTCGTTCGTCGACGCCTTTCGCGACTACGACTCGAGTGTGGGGCTCTCCCTCTTCAGCGAGATCACGCAGGCTGTTCTGCCTGATCGGGAAGCCTCCGATGCCAATTTCCGTTTGTTGCTTCTGTGCGTGCAAGCCGTGAAGCGAACACAGAAGGTTGAGCCCGCGCTCGCCTACTTCACGGTTTGGACGGTGAAGCTCGGCGGCTGGCTTCCGCCGCTGGATGTGTGCTCGCGCTGCGGGCGGCCGTTGCACGCCAACGCCGAGTCGGCCCAGCCGGCCTATTTTTTGCCGAGCGTATCGGCTCTGGTTTGCGGCAATTGTCGCCGGCCGGGCATGAGGGTCATGTCGCCTGCGGCAATGGCAGCGGTTCGCCGCATGTTAGCCGAACGGCTAGACCGTTTGAATGATGATTCCGTGCCACCGCGCGCGGCCAGGGAAGTCACCGAAGCTATGCTCGACATCATTGAACATCAGATCGATCGCAAGCTGACGTCACGCGAACTGCTGGAATCGGCATGAAAACGTCGCACATGGCGTCACGACGGCGCCCGAGCCACCGTTCGGAGCGCGCAACTGTTCGAACGCAAAGTAAAGCTTCATCAACGCCCGTCCGTCGCGGCCTCACATTTCAGGATCTTCTACTAAGACTTGAAGAGTATTGGACGCGCCGCGATTGCATTCTTCAGCAGCCCTACGACGTCGAGGTTGGCGCCGGCACCATGCACCCCGAAACGTTCCTGCGCGTCCTTGGGCCTCTGCCGTATCGCGTCGTCTACGCGCAGCCCAGCCGCCGCCCCGCCGATGGCCGGTACGGCGAAAATCCCAATCGCCTCTACAAGCACACGCAGCTTCAAGTAGTACTTAAGCCATCGCCCGACGACGTTCAAGACCTCTATCTCGATAGCCTGACGGCCGTCGGCATCAATCTGAAGGAGCACGATATTCGCTTCGAAGAGGACAACTGGGAATCGCCCACGCTCGGCGCCTGGGGCATCGGCTGGCAGGTTCTTCTCGATGGTCTCGAGATCACGCAGTTCACATATTTCCAGCAGTGCGGCGGGCTCGACCTCGATCCCATCTCCGTCGAGCTGACCTACGGCCTCGATCGCATCGCTGCCTACCTGCAGGGTGTTGACAACATCTTCGACGTGCGCTGGTCGAACTCGACGACCTACCGCCAGGTCCGTCTTGCTGAAGAACAACAATTTTCCGCATACAGCTTTGACCATGCGGACGCGGTCGCCACGCGCAAACACTTCGACCTCAACGAAGCCGAAGCCGCGCACCTGCTGGCCGCCTACGCCAAGGCGAAGGGCAAGGAGCGGCTGCATTTCCCCATCCTGCAGGTTTACGATCTGTGCCTGAAATGTTCGCATCTCTTCAACCTGCTTGACGCGCGCGGCGCCATTTCCGTCACCGAGCGCGCCGCCATGATCGGTCGCGTGCGCAAACTGGCGGTCCAAGTCGCTCGCGCCTGGACCGGGCAGCAATCCGGAGCACCCGCCGCGGAGGCTCGCGCATGATTCAGCCGCCGCCGAAAGGTCGAAATGCAGCGCCGATCGCTGGCTCGGCAGATTTCTGCGCGGAGATTTCGCATTCTCATCAGTGGGAGCCTCTGTTCGGATGTGGGTTCCGGTTCTCGAGATGCGCCCCGGCTCTGCCAGAACGTAAAGAACTACTTGAGGTGCGTCCGTGGCGCCGATAAAGAAATCACGGAGCAATTCACAGCCTTCCAAATTCTTTGGCGATTTCCTTTTCGAGATTGGCTGCGAGGAAATCCCATCTGGCATGATTGCCAAGGCCGCGGCCGAACTGAAAGTAATACTTGAAAAATATCTTCTGACGAACGAACTGCTCGCGCAGAATTCCGCGCCTGGCTCGATCGAAACCTTCGGTGCGCCACGACGTCTCACGGCAATCGTTCGCAATGTTCGCCTCCAGCAGGAAGAGCGCACGCGCGAAATCACGGGCCCGCCGAAATCCGTAGCCTTTGACAATGTCGGCGAGCCGACGCGTGCCGCCGTAAGTTTCGCGGAGAGGCAGGGGGTTCCGCTCTCGAAACTCACGATCGTGAACACGCCCAAGGGAGAATACGTCGCCGCCGTCCAAATCATCCGCGGACGGCTCGCCTCCGAAATTCTTTCCGAGTTTCTGCCGCAGGCCATCCAGGAAATCTCCTGGCCGCGCTCGATGTATTGGACGGGTGCGCGCGGCCCGCGCTTCATTCGTCCTGTGCGGTGGATCGTTGCTCTACTTGATGGCTACGTGATCCCGTTTTCCTTCGCCGGCGTGCATTCCGGCAATCGCACGCAAGGCCATCGCTTTCTCGGGAAGCGGAACATTCCTGTGGCGAACCCCGCTGACTACGAATCGAAGTTAAAGAAGAACTTTATCCTTTGCCGCCCCGAAGAACGGCGTAAGAAAATCGACTCGGAAATTCGCGCCATCTCTTCCCGCAAGATGCTCCACACGCACGAGGACGCCGCCCTCTTCGACCAGGTCACCTACTTGAACGAATATCCCTCGGTGATCGCGGGAGCCTTCGACCCTGCATTCCTTGAACTTCCCGACGAGATCCTGATCACGGTCATGCGCGGCCATCAGAAATACTTCGCTCTCGAATCGCGCAACGGTGAACTCGCTCCTCAATTTCTGGCCGTCATCAATCTCGCGCACGATCCGAAAGGCCTCGTCCGACAAGGTCATGAACGCGTCCTCCGAGCGCGTTTTGCCGATGCGCAGTTCTTCTGGCAAACCGATCAGAAGGTCAAACTCGCTGACTACCTTCCGAAGCTCGCCGCCGTGACGTACGAATCCCGGCTCGGCAGCTATCAGGATAAGGTTGACCGCATGCGCTCGCTCGCGCGCTGGCTCGCC
Organism: uncultured Acidobacteriota bacterium; assembly: GCA_963753475.1. Classification (GTDB taxonomy): domain Bacteria; phylum Acidobacteriota; class Terriglobia; order Acidiferrales; family UBA7541; genus Palsa-295. The sequence continues at coordinate 512,958 of CAVWCN010000005.1, read as the reverse complement.
GATCAGTGGTTCAACTCCGGCGTCACCGACGCGGACGTGGCCGGTTCCGATCGAGCGGCCGAACTCGCCAAGTGCGATCTCGTCACGGAAATGGTTCGCGAGTTTCCGGAACTTCAGGGCGTGGTTGGCGGCCTCTATGCGCGCGCGCAGAGCGAGCCTGACGACGTTGCCTGGGCGATCTATGATCAGTACAAGCCCATCAGCCTCGACGATCCCATCCCGCGCAATCTCACCGGCTGCGCGGTCGCACTTGCGGATAAGCTCGACTCGCTCGTCGCCTGTTTCGCCGTGGGCGCGATTCCCACCAGTTCGGGCGATCCATTCGCCCTGCGTCGCGCGGCCTTGGGAATCGTGAAGATGATCCTTGAGCGCCAGCTTCCGCTTTCTGTTTCTGCCGCCGTTTCCGCGGCCAGCCGCGGCGTAAGCGAGCATGCGCCAAAGATCGCCGTCTCCGACGCGGTGCAGAAGCAGGTACTCGATTTTCTTGTCGAACGCGCGCGCTACATTCTTCGAGAGCGCCGCGGGTTCGCCTATGACGAGATCAATGCCGCGTTCGCCGCCGGAGCGGACGACCTGGTGGACACTGTCGAACGCGTTGCGGCCCTTAAAGCCATCCGCCATACCAAGAATTTCGGCCCGCTCGCTGCTTCCTTCAAGCGGATTCGCAATATCCTTGAAAAGTCCGCCGTCGCGAGCGACAAGCTGCAGTCCGGCGTCAAGCAGGAGCTCCTTCGCGAGGCGGCCGAGCTTCAGCTTCAGAGCGCGGCACAGCGCATCGGCGAGGAAGCCTTGCGGCGGAAGAAGGAAAAGAAGTATCGGCAGGCGCTCGAAAAAATATCCGAGCTGCGCCCTGCCGTCGACTTCTTCTTCGACAAGGTTTTGGTCATGCACGAAGACGAAAACATCCGGCGCAACCGCATCGCTCTGCTCGGCGGGCTGTTAAAGGAGTTTTCGACGATTGCCGATTTTTCCGAGCTGGGCGGCGAAGAATCAAAGGAAGCGACCCGAGTGGCCGCCCGCTCGTGACGGGTAAGTTGAAGTGATGCTTTGCCGCGTGGATGTAATACTTGAGGGGACGGGCAGGCGCCGAGCGAATTTCAAGGTGTCGCTTTTATTGTCGGATCGCCGACGCGAGAGATCTTCAAGCAACACTTGAGCGTTCGTCTGCCGTTACCGTGGAATGTTAAAGACGGATTTTCATTGTCGGTACGCCGACGAAAAACTTTCAACCATCAACAATCGCATCTTGAAGTAAGACATGAATTCAATCTCCAGGGCTCGCACGCTGTCGCGGGCGAACCCTGACTCTCATAGAGGAGCGAAATGAAATACGTTTATTTCTTTGGCGCGGGAAAAGCGGACGGTACCGGCGAGATGAAAGAAATCCTCGGCGGGAAGGGCGCCGGCCTCGCCGAAATGACTCGTATCGGTCTGCCGGTTCCGGCGGGCTTCACCATCACCACCGAGGCCTGCGACTACTATTTCAAGCACGGCAAGAAATACCCCAAGGAATTGCGCGCCGAGGTCGCCAAGAACCTGGCGCATCTCGAGAAGTTGACCGGCAAAAGGCTTGGCGACGATACCGATCCGCTGCTCGTCAGCGTCCGTTCCGGCTCCGCACGCTCGATGCCGGGCATGATGGAGACGATTCTCAACCTCGGCCTCAACGACAAGTCGGTGAAGGGAATTGCGAAAGCCACCACCAACGATCGCTTTGCCTACGACGCCTATCGCCGCTTCGTTCAGATGTACTCGACCGTCGTCATTGGCCTTCCCAAGGATGATCTCGAAGCCCGTCTGCGCGCCATGAAGAAGAAGTTTGGCGTGAAAGACGACACTCAGGTCACCGCCGATGGCTGGCGGGAGCTCGTTGCCGAATACAAGTCTTACTTTAAGCAGAAAACCGGCCGTGATTTCCCGGAGGATCCGGTCGAGCAACTCTGGGGCGCCATCGGCGCGGTCTTCGAGTCCTGGATGGGCGAGAAGGCGGTCACCTATCGCCGCGTCGAGAAAATCACCGGCCTGCTGGGCACTGCCGTAAACGTCGTGCAGATGGTTTTCGGCAACACAGGAGACAATTCGGGCACGGGCGTTTGCTTCACCCGCGACCCCAGCACCGGCGAGAAGACTTTCTTCGGCGATTTCCTCCTCAACGCGCAAGGTGAAGACGTCGTCGCCGGTATCCGCACTCCCATGCATCTCAACGAACTCAAGACCCGCATGCCCAAGGTCTATCAACAGCTTGAAAAAGTTCGCCAGACTCTCGAAAAGCACTACGCCGATATGCAGGACATGGAGTTCACCGTCGAGAACGGCAAGCTCTATATGCTTCAGACGCGCACCGGCAAGCGCTCGCCGGCCGCCGCCTTCCAAATGGCCGTCGACATGGCCAACGAAAAGCTGATCTCCGTGGAGGAAGCCCTCGAGCGCATCAAGCCCGAAGACGTCGAGCGCCTTTTTTATCCCGTGCTCAATCCGAAGACGCCGCGCAACGAGCTTTCCAGCCGCAAACTCGGGGAAGGAATTAACGCCGTGCCTGGAGCCGCGGTGGGCAAGGCCGTTTTCACCGCCGAAGAAGCGGAGGAATGGGCGCAGCGCGGCGAGAAAGTAATTCTCGTTCGCCGCGAAACGAGTCCGGAAGACGTGGGCGGCATGTACGTCGCGCAGGGAATTCTGACCGCCACCGGCGGCAAGACGAGCCACGCCGCGGTGGTCGCGCGCGGCTGGGGCAAATGCTGCATCGTCGGCGCCGAGAAACTCGACATCGATGCCGAAACGAAAAAGATGAGTTCCAACGGTCACGTCGTCAATCAAGGCGATTGGATCACGCTCGACGGCGGAGACGGCTCCGTCTACTCCGGCGAGATCGAACTCGCCCGGCCCGAGCCTCCGAAGGCTTATGAAACATTAATGAAGTGGGCTGACAAAGTCCGCAAACTCGGCGTGCGCACGAACGCCGATACGCCGCAGGACGCTCGCGTTGCCCGAGGGATGGGCGCCGAAGGAATCGGACTCTGCCGCACCGAGCACATGTTCTTCAAGGACTTCGAGCATCCCGAAAGAAGCGCCGAGCGCCAGCAAGCCATCCAGGAAATGATCCTCGCGGACACCCCCGAAGCCCGCCGCAAGGCCCTCGCGAAGCTCCTGCCGTTTCAGCGCCGCGACTTCATCGGCATCTTCGAGGCGATGAACGGCTTGCCGGTGACGATTCGCCTGATCGACCCGCCACTGCATGAATTCGTTCCGCACGATCCGGCCAAACAAGCCGAACTCGCCGCCAAGATCGGCATCTCCGCCGAAGCCGTGGCGCGCCGCGTCGAGCAGCTCCACGAAGCCAATCCTATGCTCGGCCATCGCGGGTGCCGCCTCTGCATCACCTATCCGGAAATTCTCGAGATGCAGGTGCGGGCGATCATTGAAGCGGCCATCGATTGCCAGAAGCGCGGAGTTAAAGTATTACCTGAGATCATGCACCCGCTCACGCTGGACAAGAAAGAGTTGAAGATCCTCGAAACCGAAACACGCAAAGTCGCCGACGCGATCATCGCCGAATCTAAAGTAAAACTTGAATATCTGGTCGGCACGATGATCGAACTTCCGCGTGCGGCGTTGCTCGCAGACCAGATCGCCGAGGTCGCCGAGTTCTTCTCCTTCGGCACCAACGACCTCACGCAAACGACGATGGGCCTTTCCCGCGACGACGCGGGCCGCTTCCTCCCCGAGTACGTCGACGAAAAAAAGGCGGGAATCTTCAAGGCTGACCCGTTCCAGACGCTCGATGTCGAAGGCGTCGGGATGCTCGTGAAGTGGGCCATCGAGAAGGGTCGCAAGACGCGACCCAAATTGAAGATCGGGATTTGCGGCGAGCATGGCGGCGACGGCGAAAGCGTCAAATTCTGCCACCAGGTCGGCATGAACTACGTCAGCGCCTCGCCCTTCCGCGTTCCCATCTCGCGCCTTGCGGCGGCGCAGGCGGTAATCGAAGAAAAACGGAACGCCAAGGGGAAGAAAAGCGCCAAGCACAAGAGAACCTAGCGCTTCAACATTCGGAGCCACTCCTCGGAGCCGTCAAGCCATGGCGAACAAGTCGATCGCTCAAACGGATCGACGCTGAGTCGGGTCTTGAGAAATGCCGGGCCGAGGAGCGAAACCATGAGAGATCCGGCGAGGGAACTTAAACGGGGGACTAGTGGGGTTTCCGCCAGTCGACGCGAATCAACGATAAGGCCTGGCGCGGGAGGGTGAACGACAAGTCGGCGGCACCGGCGTGCGTTTGGGCCCATGTCGGCGAGGTCAGTTGCTGAAGCTGACCGGCCGCTTTTAGCCGCGTGATCTGTTCGGGCGAGGGATGCTGCGGGGAACCCATCGCTTTCCACACGGTGAACGCGTTGCTGTGATCACGGTCGATGCGGTAGTGGGTGACGCGAACACGGCGGATGTCCCCCGGCAGGCCGTCGATGTGGAGGCTGATCTCGGCAGGCAGGGCGTCAACGGCGGCGTTTTCAAGCCGCGCTGCAATGGCAGCGTCATCGTAATTCCACACCAGAATACTGAGCCCCCGGTTGCCGCGCGTTGCGATGACGCGGACGTCCGGCTGGGTGCGCGCCCTGTTTTTCAACAGGGCATCGAAGCCGATCTGCGCGCTGCTTTCCGCCGCTACCCGTTGCGGCTGCAGCAGGCCGAACATACGGAACGAATTCATGATGGGCTTATCGATCCCGTGCGTTGCCAGCGAACGATAACCATAGAAATAGGGTTGGCCGGGAAAGGTGAAAGCCCACGTGTCGGCACCCTGCAAGTTCACGTGGTAGCGCTCGGCGAGGGCCAGCGTGCCGTCGAGAAGTTCCGCCTCGTAGCTGGCGTACTGCGACGTGTTGCGATACTCGTTTTCGGGATGAAGGCTCGAGGCGCAGGCGGCGCAGCCCTCGGGATCGGATTCGCTGATGACTACGGGAAGAGCGCGCAACGTTGGGAAGTCAGCGACGATTGCGAAGCCTGCGGAAATGTCCGCGAGGCTGTGAGCGATGGCCATTTCGGCGTGCCCATCAACGAAGCGCGTTCTGCCCTTGGCGTGAAATGAAATGAAATCGAGCGGGGCCCCGATCCTGCCGGTTGCGTAGTTTTTGCCGCTCACGCAATGCGCGAGAAATGCGCGCAGGAATTCCGCCGCGTGGGGTGACGCGGGGCCTGTGGTCGCGGGGCCACCGACGTGCGCCTCAGGAAGCGCTCGCTTCACGGCCGCGGCCGCATAGTCGTAGAGTTTGCAATACTCCTCGAGCGTGCCGTGCCAGTAGCCGATGTCCGGCTCGTTCCACACTTCCCAGTCCCAATGCGCGACGCTGCTCCGCCCGTAGCGGGCGATCGAATGTTGCACCCAGCGGTAAACCAGGTCCGACCACCTGTTGTAGTCATTGGGAGGATAGGACCATCCGGTGAACAGCGGACCGTTCGGCCAGTCGTGACGATAGGGATGGGGATGAGTGGAAAGCGCCTCTGGCATGAAGCCGATTTCCACGTAGGGCGTGATGCCAAGTTCCTTCCACGTGTCGAAGATGCGATCGAGAATCGTCCAGTTATAGACGGGATTGCCTCGGGCGTCCTCGGTGTAAACGTTCGTCGAACCCCACTTCAAGGCGGGAGTACCGTCGCCGGTCGTCAGCAGGTTGTGGACGCGGTCATGAAAAGCGTGCGGACTCAGCGCGGCGAGTTGCGAGAGAAGCGTGCGGCCTTCGGGCGAGTCGGTATAGTTCGGCTCGTCGTGGCCCACGTAGGCCCACACAGGATTGAATGAGCCCGCGGGCTGATTGGCGTGGACACGAATTTGGAGCATGGGCTGAACGTGCTGCTGCGCGATCAGCGCGGGTGCCAAAAGAAGAACGGCCAGAACCAGCAGGATTTTCTTCCGCATTGCCTGGCGAGTTTACATGAGTATCGAGAAGGCGGCGGGATTTCCCTGCGACGGACGAAAGAAGTCGCAGGAATCGTCAACGGTTCATCTGGCGACACAACGGATTTGAACCATGGGACTTAGCAGGCGTCCGCCCGACGACGGCCGATTGTGGCTGCTGCCAGGTGCCATCCCGCTTGGGGTGCCCCATTTGTACGCCGCGAACGCGGTCAGGTACGTCTAGGACTTCGCTACCCTAATTCGCCGATTGACGCCCGGAACCCATCGTTGTGAAGTTTATTTAGGGGAAGACTTAGGGAGACTGCTCCTCAATTGGTGTGAGGAGTGGAGGCCTTTCGCGCACCTCAAACGCTTCGACGGAGGCGCTATGAGCAAGAGATCAAAGGTTTTGTTCCTTTCCACAGGCAACGCGACTCGAAGTCAGATGGCTGAAGGATTCCTGCGGACGCTTGCGGGAGATCACTTCGACGCGACGAGCGCCGCAACCGGAACTGGCGACGTGAGCCCGCTGACGAGTGAAGTGATGGCGGAAGATGGTGTGGATATTTCCTGGCAACGGTCGAGCACGATCGCAGATTCCTTCAGGGACTTCTTCGGTTACGTGATCACGTTCTATGATGAGGCCAAAGAACGCTCGCCTGTCTTTCCGTTTACGACGAACCTCCTGCGCTGGAGTTTGATCGATCCGTCATCGACAAAGGGATCGTTCGAGGAGAAAAAGCAGACCTTTCGCCGCGTGCGGGACGAGATCAAGTTGAAGGTGTGTGAGTTTGTCCGGCAGGTCGCGGAGAGAGAAAAAGAACCTCGGCAGGACCAGGCGGCAACGGACCGAAGAAGCGGGCGCGGCCAAGCAGCATGACTTCCAGTGACCGCAGATTTTGCCCGGGAGCTTCCGGGCCCTTCGAGGGCGGGTAAAAACTACGGAATTTCTGCGAATTCCTGTGTGATGTAGAGCGAGCCGTCGGCGGCCCGCGCAATGCCGATTCCTACGCGGTTATAGTTTCTGTCGAGAATGTTGCCGCGGTGATTGGGCTGAAACTTGGGTTCGGCCATGAAGAGCGTTTCGGCCTGCGCCACGCTGCCTGCCTTGGCGATGTTTTCGCCGGTTGCGAGCCAATGAATTCCCGCTCTTGAAACGCGATTCATCGGCAGGCTCCCGTCGGCACTCCTGTGAGTGAACACGCCTGTTGCCGCCATCTCTTCGGAGTGGCTGCGGGCCACGGCTGCCAGCCGCGGGTCCCACTGGAGGGGGCGAGCGTTCCCCTTGGTTTCTGTCAGAGCGGAGGGTGAGCTACGATCGTCGTTGACCATCCGCAGCATCCGCGCGGCAATCTGTTCCAGGTCAGCCGTGGGCACGTCCGCTTCCGAGCTTGTGTTCACCAGACGTGCGCCGTTAGAAGCGCTGCCGGAAGGGCCATCGGTGCGGTGCTGAGGCGCAGCCTCTGCCGGCAGGACCAGTCCCGCCAGAGGGAGCAAGACCAGAAAAAGCGCCAGGCAACCTGCCAGCGCTCCCGAACGATCCAGGCGCGGATGTTCCTGTATGTTATTGAAATTGTGTTCCTTACTTCCTGCTCTGTGATCTGCCATGGATGGACCCTAATCGTCTGATTCATCAGGCTAACCCGTGGAATCATGGTGGGCTACTGGTCGACCGGCCAAAACTCGGACAGCGAATTCCGAGCGAAAGAGTTTCAATCGGGTACACAGCGGGGTATCAGGAATGGCACTAAACCGAACTACAGCCGTGGCACGCCGAAGGCGGAAGCAGCGCTCTCGCGGGCTCGAGGGGGCGGATCGGCGGCGCGAGCGGCGGGAACGGGTTCCGGTTCCTCCGCAGCGGGTCGCAGCTCAAACGAAGGCTGTTTCTGGGCGGTCAGCTCGGCAGCCTTGAAAATCGAGTCGATCACGAAACGAAGCTCATCGCCGGTCGGTTGAATCACGGCTTCGGCCTCGCGCGAAGCCTTCTCGCGCTCCTCGATTTCCTCGCCCGCAACGTGGATGGCCTTTCGGACGCGGCCAAGCTGGCTCATGGCCGTGAGCGTGGTAAGGGATACGATGCCGGCGGTCCAAATGATCACGTCGCCGAACGCAGGACGAAACATGACGAAGATCAGCCAGCCGATCAGCAGGGCGGCGACCGAGGCAAGCGTCAGCCGTGCGCCCGTCTCCCGGCGATCCATTTCCCGGAACAGATCGGGGAAGTAGTGCCGCAGGACCAGGTCGCGCGCCGTGACCTCCGTGGGATATTCGGCAAGCCAGTCCGGATCGCTCCAGTGCACCAGCTTCCAGAACTCCACACGCAAGGAAACGATCGCGAACAGCAGGCGCCCAGCGAGATAGCAGGCCGCGATCAGCAGCAGACCGAGCGCCCAGGTAGGCGGATGGTACGGGGTGAAGTACGCGTTGATTTGTGCGAGATTCAGCCGGTGCGAGACGAGTCCGATGGCGAAGAAAACCCCACCAGGAAGCGCGTAAATGAAGATGTTGCGTACGAGCAGGCAGGCCTCCAGGAAAAACTCAGCGACGCCAGTCCATCCGGAGGCGGGTTCTGCGCGGCTCATCCTCATTAACTGGAGCGTATACCAGCCGCCCCTAAGTGACAAGCGATTGGTGGGCCCGGCCAAGGAATGGTAGAAGCAACGGCCCGTTATGGGGAGCCGAATGGCTCGGCAATGGATTCGACGTCGGCGATCTTCCACGGCGCGTCGCCGAGATTCGTCAGCAGGGCGACGACCACGCGCGAATCCGGATAGATGATCAACTGGCAGGTTCCACCGACGGACCCTCCGCTATGTTCATAGATGCGCTGGCCGCTTTTTGATTTGTGAACAAACCAGCCCATGCCGTAGCCGGTTTCCTGGCCTGAATTGGTCTTTTGCGACGTGAAGAGCAGGCGCAAGGAATTTTCCGTTAGGAATCCCGGGTGAAGCAGCGCGGAGCCGAAGCGCACGAGGTCTTCCGGCGTGGAGAGAAAGCCGCCCCCGGCCCATTTGTAGCTGTTGTCGACGTATGGGGCGTTGTCCGTGGTGCCATCTTTCTCTCGCTCGTAGAATCGGGAGCGCCGCTCGATGATGGGGCGGTTTTGATCGGCGGTTGTATCGACCAGACCCAGAGGTGTGAACACGTGCCGCTGCATGTAGCTGAGGAAGTTCTCGTCGGATGCGGATTCGATCACCGCGCTCAAAAGATCGAAACCGTAGCTCGAGTAATGGAAAGCAGTGCCGGGCGGAGCAACGAGCGGGTCGTTTTCAAAGATCTTCAATCCATCGAGGACCGAGTCGTAATGGCTGGCGATGAGGAATTCGTCGCCCTTGTAGTGCCGGATTCCCGCCAGATGTCCGGCCAGGAGGCGCGGAGTGATCTTCGCACCTTTGTCAGGAAACGAAGGGACGTACTCTTGGACAGGCGCGTCGAGATCGATTTTGCCCTGCTCGAGGAGCTGCATCAGGGCCGCAGCCGTGAGAGGTTTCGAGATGCTGCCAATGCGGAATTTTGTGGAGGGCCAGGCGGGGACACGTTCTTCAAGATCGGCGTAGCCGAATCCCTCCGCGTAAACGATGTGGCCATCCACCGCCACTGCAAGGGCCAGGCCCGGAATGCCGCGCGCGAGCCGTTCGCCGATTTCGTGCGCGTTGGTGCGCGCTGCGGCGTACGGTTCTGCTGTGGCAGCGGGAGCAGCGCCCGTTTGCGAGACGGCAACGCGGGCGCCGAAAAGGTTCAGGCACAGGACGGCAAGCGACAGGCCAGGGAGCCAACGCGATTCGCGTTTGCGGATGAGGAATTTCACGGTGTCCCTCCGAAAGCGCGGCATTGTACAACGAAAACAAACGATCGAAGGGACGCCGGAGGAAGCCAGCGCGAAGGAGCTTTAGCGGGTTTGCGTTCGGTGGCGCAGAAAGCGGCCGCCGGGTCCACAATCCGAAAACCCGGCGCAGCTAATGGTGGGTGCGATACTTGCCGAAAGGGATTTCGGCAAGGAACGCGAGAACGACCAGAACGGACACGGCATCGAGCAAGGCAACTGGAGCGAACGGTATCGCGTGAACACTGGCAAGCACCACGTAAGCCGCCGCAAGCAGGAGTATAGGGCCGGAGAGATAGCAGTGGAGTCTCCCGCAGCGGGAAGCGTTGGCCAGGCGGGCCACGCCCATGATCCGGGAACGCCGGAATCCACGGCCACATGCGGGCGGGAGTCCAATCGAGGCCGACGATCAGCGCCAGGGCCGGCAAACACCACAGCAAAATACCGGTCGGGCCGCACGTCAAGTCCCCTGCCTCGGACGCGCTGACTTGCGGGAGTCGGATTTGCGTTCTGCGAGTTCATGGTTGGTCGATCCAGGGAAGCGTCCGCAATATTATGGTCGGAAGGCGAGCATTGGAAAGTGGCGGGACGAGCGCGTCGGGAGTCCATGATATAAACTCTCGTTCCGGTTCGTCGGATCCGAGATTCTGCAAACTGCATGCATCCCGTCATTCAAGTTTCCCGAGTGCGTAAGACCTACGGCTCGACCGTGGCGGTGGACGACGTATCGTTCGAGGTCAACGACGGCGAAATCTTTGGCCTGATTGGGCCGAACGGCGCGGGAAAGACCACCACGATGGAATGCATCGAGGGCCTGCGCACGCGCGACCGCGGCGCGATCTCGGTGCTGGGTCTCGATCCATTCAAGGATGTATACAAGCTGCAGGAGCGGATTGGAGTGCAGCTCCAGCAGGCGCAACTGCAGAAGCGGATCAAAGTGTGGGAAGCGGTGGATCTGTGGGCATCGCTGTATCGGAAGACTGCGCTAGACGGTACGCGGTTGCTCGATCAACTTGGACTTGCCGACAAGCGGAACGCCTGGTTCATGACGCTCTCGGGCGGCCAGAAGCAGCGGCTCTTTATTGCGCTGGCGCTGATCAACGATCCGGAGGTGGTGTTTCTCGACGAGTTGACCACGGGACTGGATCCGCAGTCGCGGCGCGCGATCTGGGACCTGGTGCGCGGGATCCGCGAGCGCGGCAAGACGGTTTTCCTGACTACTCACCTAATGGAAGAGGCGGAAAGGTTGTGCGACCGCGTAGCAATCATCGAGCACGGACGGATCATCGATATGGACACGCCCGCAAACCTCGTTAAGCGGCACTGCCCGGAGCGAACCGTCATCCTTGCCACAAACGACCCAAGCGCCGCGGAGCGCTTTCGAGCGATCCCGCGAGTCGAGGCGGTGATCTGCACCGACTCGCAGTTCACCATTCGCGGCCGAGGCGACGACCTCGTGACTGAGGTGATTCATTGCTTGTCGGAGAATCGTATCCGGGTCACCGATTTTCGCACGATTCTCCCGAACCTTGAGGACGTGTTTCTGAAATTGACCGGCCACTCGATACGAGATTAGGTGATTCGCGACTAAGCAAGCCGGGATCAGGATCGACAACTATGCTGCGGGGCCTCTGGAAATTGACCTGGATCGAGACCAAGGTATTTCTGCGCGAGCCGCTCGGCGCTTTGGGGACGATCGGCATACCCGTCCTGGTGTTCGTCGTTGTGGGTCGCATGATGGGCGCCAGACTTACGCCGGCCTCACTCGCTACGAATAGCTTTATCGGTGTGGGTCTGCCGGTCCTTGCGGCAGTCCTGATCGCCATCAGCGCGGTGCTATCGCTGGTCACCATTATTTCGATCTACCGCGAGGGAGGCATTCTCAAGCGGCTGCGCGCCACTCCGCTGCGGCCTCAGACCATCCTCACCGCCCACGTGATCGTCAAACTTCTGCTCACCGCGGCTACGCTGGGCTTAATGGTTCTGGCCGGGAAGCGCTACTATCCGATCGGTCTTCATGCTCCGCTGTTCCAGTTCACGATCGCGCTGCTGATAAGCACGTGGAGCATCCTGTCGATCGGCTTTCTCATCGCCAGCATCGTCCCCACGGCGCGCTTTGCGCAGCCGATCGGCGGCTTCATCCTGTACCCGATGATAGGCGTCTCGGGACTCTTCATGCCTCTTGCGTCAATGCCGCCGCCCCTTCACGCATTCGCAAGAATTGTTCCGCTCACTTATGCGGTGTCGCTGCTCGAAGGGATTTGGAAGGGCGATCCATGGTCGGCTCACCTCGGCGATCTGGCCGCACTGGTTCTCGTATTTGTCGTTTGCACGGCACTTTCAGCGAAGGTGTTTCGGTGGGAGTAGCAAGCCCGGGGCCATCGGTGCGTATTCGCGTCGCCACGCCCGCCGACATGGATGCGCTAATCCCGCTCGTGAATGCCGCTTTCGCCGTGGAGGACTTCATCGAAGGGACGCGAACCGACGCAGCGCGCCTGAGCGAAACGATGCAAACCGGAGAATTTCTCCTTGCGGAGGAGCACTCCGGACGGGTCGTCGCCTGCGTCTATACGGAAGTGCACGCCGAGGGCGCCTATCTCGGCATACTCGCCGTGGATCCGCCGCGACAAGGAACGGGCCTGGGCCGCATGATGGTCGAAGCTGCAGAGAATCACTGCCGGCAGCGAGATTGCCGGTGGATCGAGCTGCGCGTATTGAGCCCGCGACGGGAGCTGCTGCCGTTCTACGAAAGGCTGGGTTATGCGCAGGTGCGAACGGAGGATTTTCGTCCGCCGCGGCCGCTCAGGGACGGAATCGAGTGCTACGGGATCATCATGTCCAAAGCGCTGTAGAGGGATCGAATCCCGGGAATGCCAGTCTCTGGCTTTCTCGGATCGAGCGCGTTGTTTCCTTGTCCATGCCCTCCCTCGTGGGCGTCAGAACCTCCGGGTTGCAATGGGGCTCTTGAAGGGCCGTCTCTGCTACGTGGGTATTTTGAGAAAGAAGTAGACGGCGAGGAAGCCGAAGATCGCATCTGGGGCCCACCCGGCCAGCACCGCGGGAAGCAATCCGACGGTACCCATCGATTCGAGCAGCGCGGCGACGGCGCGATAAACGATTCCGATTCCCACCGCGAGCGCCAGCCCGCCAATCGCTCCGCGCGTTCCCACCAGGAACGCGAACGGCGCTCCCAGGCACACAATGATCGCGGCAATCAATGGATAGGCAAACTTCTCCTGCCACTGCACGTTGAGACGCGACGTGTCGAATCCCGCCTGCCGGAGACTCCGAATGTAACTCCTGAGTTCGCGCCAGTTCATCTGGTCGGATTGCAATACCTCGCGCCGGAAATAATCAGGCGGCTCGGAAAGCTCGGCGAACGAGGAGGCGCGGAAGGGAGCGAAACTCGTAATCCGGCCATCCCGAAAATCGCGGATCCAACCGCCAGTGAGAATCCAGGTGTTCTCCCTGGGGTCCCATGTGGCGCGAGAAGCGAAGACGCGGCGGCGGATCTGGAACGTCGTTGGATCGAGTTCGAACACATTCAAGCCGCCGAAAAGCTGGCGCTCGAAATCGAAGAATTCATAGTTATAGACTTTGGCGTGCTCGCCGAAAATCCATTGGTGAGTCGGCTGAAAGTACGTCTGCGGCGGATGTCCCTTGATCTGGTTGCGCAACGCGTCCTGGCGCTGGTTCGCGTAAGGCAGGAAGGTTTCGCCCATGGCGAACATTCCTCCGGCAATCAGGCAGCCGGCGAGCCCGAGCGGCAGAATCAGTCGATAGAGGCTGATCCCGCTGGCTTTGACCGCGATGATTTCGTTGTTTTTCGCCAGCGTGGCCAGCGTGATGAGCGTCGCGACCAAAGTCGCCAGCGGAGCGAGCAGATAGACCATGTACGGAACCAGAAAGCGGAAGTAACTGAGCACCACGATAAAGGAAATGTGGTTTTTGGAGATGTCTCCGAGCAGATCGAACAGCGTGAACGCATCGAAGATCAGGACGAACGCCGCCAGCAGAAGTACAAGGTAATAGAAGAATCGCCGGAGGAGATAGAGATCGAGGAGAAGAGGGAATCCCAGCGTCCGTTTCGCGATCGTCGCGCGGAGATTCGAGGCGTATTGCGCCACGCCGCCATTGGCCGCCAAACCGTTCTTCGCCGCCCCGTTCGTCACCGGACCGCTGGAGACCGGCACGGTCGCGCCGTTCATGTGCTCTCGCAATCGCGTCCCGCGTTTGCGGAGTGAATCGAGCCAGGCGAGCACGCGGCTTGGCCGCCGAATGTGCTCGATACGGCGCAGGAACGCGAACGCAATGATGGCAGCGACAATGTTCGCGGCCCAGACCCCGGCCCACGGAGGTAGTTTGCCTTGCTGCGCGAAATGGTCGCCCGTGACGAAAATGAAATAGTAGCCGCCGATCAGCACCAGCGTCAGGATCAAACCCGCGGCGCGCCCCCCTCGACGCGGTCGAACCCCGATCGGCACGCCCAGCAGCGCAAACACCAGGCATGCCACAGGAAATGCGATGCGCCGCTGGAATTCGACATGCGCGTTGCGCCATCCGGGCCCGCGAACGGAAAGCAGCGTCGGAAGAGTCATCTCCGCGTCCGTGACGGAGGTATTCGTGACGCTCGCTCCGGAGGACTTCGACAGGTCGATCGGAATTTCCGTCGCGCCGAATGTGCTGACGCTGTACGCCTCGGGCTTGCGAGGGTTGTAGGTCTGGGTATCGCCCGCACCAAGGCGAATTTCGATCTGGTTCTTGCCCGGCCCCTCGGAAATGTATGCGTTCTCGGCCGTCGTAATGCTGGAAGAGGACGAGTTGCCCGATGACGCTAAGAAAACGCCCCGCCAATGCGTGGCCGCCGCGGTCACGTCTTGCACGTATAATACCCACCCGGGAAATCGTTCGTCGAAGATCCTGGGCTGAACGGCGAACGGCGCCTGTGACGAGAGGATCTCGTCCTCCAGCCCGCGCAGGGTGCGCACGGCAAGCGGGCTTAGCCACAGCGTGATGAACAGGGTGATCCCGAAAAACGTGACCGCCACGTATCCGATCGGGACCAGCAGGCGGCGAAGACTGATTCCGCTGGCGTGCAGCGCCACGATTTCGCTGTCCGCGGAAAGCCGTCCAATACCGATCAGCACGCCGACCAAAACGGCCATGGGCATCGCGAACACGAGCACCGGGGGCAGTACGGAGACAAACAGCAGCGCAATCGAGCCGGCGCCTCCCGAATGGCGCACCACAAGATCCATCAGCCGAACGAGTTGCGGCACGAAAAAGACAAACGTGAAGACGGCAAGTCCCAGCAGGGAATGAGAGGCTACTTCACGGGCAATGTAGCGATCGAGCAGGCGCATTTTTGCGCGGCGCCATAATAGCATGAGCGATGAGATGCGATGGCGAGCGTCGAAGACGGATGTTCTAGAAGAAAATTTTCAGCAGTTGCCGTTAGTGTCTCGATTCTTTTGGTCCGACGCGAGGAAAAACGTCGACGACGCCTCAATGAAGGTGGCTGTTCTTTCTTCCAGATAAACTCTGAGGAGGTTCTGAGGAGTTGAGCAGGGTACATCTGGTCATCTTGTGGCACATGCACCAACCGCAGTACCGCGACCCGTCGACAGGGCGGTACGTCCTGCCCTGGACGCGCCTGCATGCAACGAAAGACTATTGGGGGATGGTGCGCGTCCTCGAGGAGTTCCCGGATGTGCATGCGACGTTCAACTTTGTGCCCCTGCTGGCGGCGCAGATCGAGGAATATGCCAGCGGCAATTTTCGCGAGCCCTGGTTCGAGATCGCCTTCGCGCCCGCCGAGGAACTGCATCCGGAGCAGAAACGCGAGGCGCTCGAGCGCGCCTTTCACGTCAACGAGAATTTCCTCGAGCGCTGGCCGCGCTTCGGCGAACTGCATGCGATGGTTCAGGCGGGGGGCGTCGAGGCCTGCGTCGGCCGCTTCAGCCCTCACGACTGGCGCGATTTACAGGTTCTCTCGCAGCTCGCCTGGATGGACGAGGAGTACCTCGTCAAGGATCCGGTGATCAGCGCGCTTTCCGCAAGAGGCCGCGATTTCACCGAGGAAGACAAGCTCGCGCTGCGCGAAAAGCAGCACGAGCTGCTCAACTTGGTTCTGCCCGAATACCGCAAAGCCAGCGACCGGGGCCAAATCGAGGTTTCGACCACGCCCTATTACCATCCGATCCTTCCGCTGCTCTGTGATTCCGACATCGCTCGCGCCTCGAACCCGCGCACGCCGCTGCCGCACCCCGCGTTCCGCTACCCCGCGGACGCTCGCGAGCATCTGCGTCGCGCGCGCGAACTCCACGAGCGCGTTTTTGGCAAGCCACCCGCCGGTTTGTGGCCCTCGGAGGGTTCCGTTTCAGACCAGGCGCTCGAAATCGCCATGGACCTCGGGTTCCGCTGGTTTGCGACGGACGAAGGCGTCCTCGGGCGCACGCGAAACGTCGGATTCTGGCGCGACGCGGGCGGCTATCCGGAGAACGGACCCGAACTGTATACGCCTTGGCGTCTCCGGCGCGCCGGCGGAGAAATCACGGGATTTTTTCGCGATCACTATTTGTCGGACCTGATCGGCTTCGTTTACAGCCGCATGGACTCGCAAGCTGCCGCCGACGACTTGCACCGCCGCATTCGCGCCATCGGCGACCGCGAACCGCCCGGCCGCACCGCCACCGTAAGCCTCATCCTGGATGGCGAAAATGCCTGGGAGCATTACCCGGGCAACGGTCGCGAATTTCTGAGGAATTTCTACCGCCGCATCCAGCAAGACCCCGACATTCGCGCCCTCACCGCCGCCGAAGCGATGGAAGCCATTCCGGAGCGCCCTGCACTTCTCGGGATTTTTCCAGCTTCCTGGATCAGCGCGAATTTCGACGTCTGGATCGGCAGCGACGAGGACGTCCGCGCCTGGGACCTCTTGCGCGATGCCCGCCAGGCCTACGATCGAGCCGCCCAGCGGGCCGAGCGCGGCCTGCCGGCAGATCCCAGTGAATTGGCGCGGGCCTACGAATCGATTCTGGCGGCCGAAGGAAGTGATTGGACCTGGTGGTTCGGCCCGGAACACGCTTCATCCAATGACGCGGAATTCGACGCCCTTTTCCGAAAGCACCTGACCGAAGTTTACGCGGCTCTCGGCGAGCAGGCCCCCGACGCCCTAGCCCATCCGATCAAGCGAGCGGCCGAGCGCGCGCGCCGCGAGCCGCCGCTCGCCCTACTCGACGTCAAAGTCGATGGACGCGAGAGCGGTTATTTCGAATGGCTCGGCGCGGGCTTCTACGCGGCCGAACGCCAAAGCTCGGCCATGCATGGACGCGTCTTCGCCTTCGGCGATTTTCGGTATGGCTTTGGGCCGGAGAAACTGTTCCTTCGCATCGATCCGGTCGCGGAAACCATGGCGGAGATGTCCGACTTCGAGCTGCGCATCACGCTATGGGACTCGCGCGAGACACGCATCACGTTAGCCGTTGAGAAGAGCAAACTCACCGGCTGCGTGGTCGAGCAAGGCGGCACGTGCTTGCTCCGGCCCGAGGCGGTGGTCCAGGCTGCCTACGGGAAAATTATCGAGGTGAGCGTCGCGCGGGAACTCTTCGACATCCGCGACCGTCGCGAATTGCTCGTGCGCGTCGCGTTGTGCGAGGCTGGCCTGCCCGTGGACGTCCTGCCGTCCGAGGGCGTCCTCCCGATCGCTCTGGGCGAAGAGAACTTCGCCTGGGGAACGATATAAGAAGGGAAGGGGCAGGCAGAAAGAAAGCAAGGGATCGCGTCCTCCTTGTCTCCTCCTTCCTTATTGACATTTTGAGCCGCGCGGCAGATCGTTTGCGCGTCAAGTGTCTCCCGCCACGCCGGGAGCCTTGGGATCCAAAACGAATAGCAGTTGGCTCGACTTGTGAGCCGCCCAACCTGAAGGCGACGGCCAAGTTGCCTTTGGAGGAGGGCCTAAACGATGCCCAAGCAGTATTGGGTGTCTCTTTTCGCGCTTTGCGTGAGCGCGGGCGCGATCCTCTTGCACGAAAACTCCCATCTGGCCGGAGTGCGTGGCCGCTCACTTCGCCCCGCCAACGCCGCTGCCAGAAGAGCGTCTGAACACCCACCACTCGCTCGAACCGCGGCCGCCCGCTCATTCTCGGTCCCGCTGACCTTCAAGTGCGTGTTGCCACCTCGGCCGGAACCACGGCGAGCATCCGGCGCAGACCCGGCGACGTACTCGGCGGGCGCCCTGTGGGATGGCCTTTGCCACTTGCGCTTTTGGCGCTCGCGATGCTGACTGCGCTCGTTTTGGCTTGGGCAGGATTGCTTGGGCGGAATTCGTGTGGCGAGTCGCGCTTCCATCGCGACGATGCGCTGCGTGTTCGCCGGTTCGTGGCGCTCGCTGGTGCTACGTGCGCGATGGCAATCGCCCTCGCATCCTGCGGTGGCAGCGCCGCGCCCAGTACACCGTCTGATCCTGCCACGCCCGCCGGAACCTACATGATCACAGTCACCGGCGCCACCAGCACCGGCGCCTCCCAATCAACCACGCTCTCTCTGGCCGTGCAATAGACCGCGGTCTGCGACTTGCGTGGGCTACAGAATCGCGCGGATCACGCCGCCATCCACGCGCACCGCGGAACCGTTCGTCGCCGAAGCCAGAGGACTGGCCAGATAGGCCACCATGCTCGCCACTTCGCCGGTAGTCGCGAATCGCTTCAGCAAGGAACTCGGGCGAACCGATTTGAAGAACTCCTTCTCGAACGCCGCCTGATCGACTCCGGCCTGCGCGCTCATCTTCGAAAGGAACGCCTCAGCCCCCTCCGAACGCGTCGGCCCCGCAAGCACGCTGTTCACGGTGATATTCGTTCCCGCGACGCTTTCCGCGATCCCGCGTGCCGCGGCCACTTGCGCCGTTTTCGTCACGCCATAGTGGATCATTTCGACAGGAATCTGCACCGCCGACTCGCTTGAGATGAACAGAATGCGCCCCCAGTTCCGTTCGCGCATTCCCGCCAGATAGTGCCGCGAAAGACGGATCCCGCTCATCACGTTCGCCTCGAAAATGTGTAGCCAGTCTTCGTCCCTGATCTTCTCGAATGGCTTCGGCTCGAACGTCCCCATGTTGTTGACGAGAATGTCCACCGCCGGCGCTGCTTCAACCAACTTCGTGCAGCCCTCCGCCGTCGATACATCTGCCGCGACGCCGGAAATCTCCGCGGTCGGATGAGTTTTGCGAATCTCCGCAATCGCGGCTTCCACGCGCTTCGGCGTCCTGCCGTTGACGACCGTCGCTGCGCCCTCCGCGGCCAGCGCCTCCGCGATCGCAAAACCGATTCCCGCTGTCGATCCTGTCACGATTGCCTGTTTGCCTTTGAGTTGTAGGTCCATACTCAGTCGATGCTCCGTCCCGCCGCACGGTCGCAAAAGGCGCAGATAGCCGCTACGGTTCGATCCAAATCTTGCGCCCGGCCTCGGGCCAACGTAGCAGCGTCGTTGGCCCACCGACATAGCTGAGAGGGATTCGGCGACTTAAAGAGAAACTGGCGGAGAAAAGGGAAGGGAAGACCTAGAACAGCTTCACCGCCAGGTCCCGCGGGCGTCCTCCCAGCGGAATCAGCGTGATCGGCCCGGGAGGAGGCGCCATCGTGTTCTCCTCGGGCCCGGCGGTCCGCGTGCGAATCACCGCTAGATCATCCGACACGGAGTCCACCACCAGCAGTTCGTCGCCGCCCGGAGTCAGTTGGCAAGTGCCCGGCGCCTGTCCGACAGGAATCGGATGAGCGATCTGCCGCGAGTCGATCAGTATTGGCACCACGTCTCCACCCGCCGTATCGGAAACGTAGAGCATGCCGCGATTCGGCGCGAGAACCCCGTCCGTCGGTGACATTCCCAGCAGCAGAAACTGCACGACTTCGTTGCTTTGTGTATTCACGATGAGCAGTCCGTGCGCCTGGCTCGAAGGAATGAAAAGCTCACCGCCGTCCGGCTTCAGGATCAGGTCGTCGGGCCTTCCGCCCAGCTCCAGATTCGTCAGCAACACCTTGCGCTTCAAATCCACAACCGAAACCTCATCGGTCGTGCCGGACGTGATGTATGCCTTTGAAGAGTCGGGCAGGATCGCGATTTGTTCGGGTTTCGGCGCAACCTTCACCGTCGCGAGCGCCGCAAGCGTCGACGCGTCGAGAATCGACACGGTCGAGTCACCGCGGTTTGACACGACCAGCAGCTTCCCATCGGCCGAAACCCGCGCGATCCACGGCCGGTGCCCGCCCTTCCAGCGCGCGACGATCTTCCGTGTTGTCGAGTCGATCGCCACAACCGCATTCGCGCCCGACGCTGCGACGTAGGCCCGCGAGCCGCCGGGCGAGAAATCCAGCGCGTAGGGTGCATTGCCAACCGGGATGCGCGCCACGACTTGATTTGAATTTGCGTCCAGAACCCAGGCGTACCCCCCAGCCGTACTTAGCCCCCAGATTTCTTCGCGCGTAGGATGTGCTCGAATGCCCGTCGGTCCGGGGCCCACCGGAATTGTCGCCACCGCCGCGAGCTTCACGAGGTCGATTGCGGTCAGCGTCCCGTCCGCGGTATTTCCGACGTACGCGAACAGGTGCAGGCCCGGCCGCAGAAACGTCGGTCGAGGCTCCACCGCTACTTCGCGTGCCGCCAGCCCTCCGAGCAGCAGCAGTAGAAACAACAGGCGGTAATTGGGGCGGAATTTGAAATTCATGGGCGCGTGATTCGCATGTTCGGCGCGGATTGAAGACGGAAGGTAGAAGATACAGGATGGCGTACTGCGAGGGAAGCACGGTTCCCAGCGGCGCGCTCGCGTCCCGAGCGCCCGTCGTCATCAAACTATCGAAATCAAACTATCGAATGAGGTTGCCGTTCTCGCTGTGTTTCCTCACGAAGCCTGCCTTCTCCGCGACCGTTCCTGGTACTGTTTCTTCTGTCGCCGCCACAGCAAATACCCGACCGCCAGGAGGCCGGCCGCCAAAGCCCACGACACCTTCTCGAAAATGCCAAGCAGGCTCCGAAACTCCTTCGCGAATCCGAACCCAATCATCGCCATCGACGTGACCCAGGTCGCCGCGCCCAGCGCGTTGTACAGGAAAAACTTCTTCCACTCCATTCCCAGCATTCCGGCCAGCGGCCCCGCGATCGTCCGCAGACCGAAGACGTAACGCGACCAGAAAACCGTCGCCGCCCCGTGCCGCCTCATCTGGTTCTTCGCCGCACCGATATCTTCGTCGTCCAGACGCGCCAGCGTTTTCGTCCAGCGGATCGCGCCGTCTCCCAGCCTGCGGCCGAGCAGAAAGCCGATGTTGTCGCCCGTCGTTGCCGCCACGATCCCCACCAGGATCACCCACTGAATCTCCAGTCCCGCGTGCTTGTGTGCAAGAAAGCTCGCGAACATCAGCACCGTCTCGCCGGGCAGGGGAAGCCCCGCGTTTTCCCCGAGCAACCCGGCGAAGACCGCCCAATATCCCCATCGTAGGAGCCCTTGCTCCACCGCGTGGTAAACCCAGTGCATCGCCCGCCTTTCAGGCTTCCGTTCCTGCTTTGACCGGTTCCACTCAGTCCTTCGCTCATCTTACGTTGTTTAGGCAATCTTGCCCGCCGTATCCGCTGCAATGGAATCGCGGAGCCCGCAACCAGAACTGGAGCGGAGAAAGGATCGGTTCGCTTTTGAGGATCTCATCACGCAGGCACTCCGTCGGAGCGGTTACCCTTCTGCCGTCGCAGCAGCGCCATCGCACGCCTCCGAATACCTCTACGCTTTCCGCCCGCTTAAGACGCCCGCCCCGGCCCGCCGTTAGCGGCTCCGCCTTTCATAGCCCCTGGGACTTGTTTCCACCTGCGCGGAACTTCGCCGGCCCGCCCTGCGTATACTCTTTCAAGTGCGAGGTCTTTCCATGCGCCACGCGATTGTGTTTCTTTCCGCCGCTCTGCTGCTCGTCAATCCGGCCCCGGCCCAGAATCATCTCCGCGTCGACGATCTTTCGCACCATCCTTTCTTTACCGATTTTCCGTCGGGCGGTCACCTGAATCTCTTCATCCGTTCGGCCGAAATTCACATTATCGGTCGCGACAAGAACGAACTCGCCGTGCACATCGGTGGCGTGGAAGGCAGCGAATCCACCGACATCGATGCGCGCTTCGACTGCTCCGGCAATTCCGCCAGCCTGGATGTTTCCGGCGGCCCGCACAACGACGTGACCATCACAGTCCAGGTGCCCCGCAACTCGAATCTTTTCGTCCGCATCCCGGCCGGGGATGTCGACGTCGAGGGCATCATGGGCGACAAGGATATCGGGCTTCACGCCGGTGATTTGAAGATTGGCGTCGGCGACCCGGCCGATTACGCGCTCGTCAAGGCTTCGGTCACGTCCGGTGACATCGAGGCTTCGCCTTTCCACGAATCCCACGGCGGCCTCTTCCGCTCGTTTGAGAAAACTGGCCCGGGCAAGTACAAACTGGTCGTGCGCCTCTGGGCCGGCGACCTCACCCTCAAATAGCTTGCTCTGACCGCTAGGGACGCATATCGGCGCCAATAACGCCGGGCCTTAGTTCTGGGCTGCTTCGCCAAATTGTGACAGAATCGCGTCTCATGCATTCCCGCGGTATCATTGCCGCGCTCGTTCTCTTGCCGCTCATTTTTGTCTGGCAACAACGCAATTCGGAGTCGCCCGAGTCGCCCGTTATCCGCTCCGCCACCCACCTCGTTCGCGTCAACGTCGTCGTTGACGACAAGACTGGTCATCCTGTCTCCAACCTCACCCAGGAGGATTTCACCGTCACCGACCGTGGCGACCCGCAGAAAATCGGGTTTTTCTCCATGGGCTCGGCGACCACCACAACCCAGCCGCGCGCGCCCTTGCCGCAAAACACTTTCTCCGACGAGCCCAGGTACCACGGCGGTTCGCCAAACGGCGTCACCATCGTCTTGCTGGACAACTTGAACACGCTTACCGCCACGGCGCCGGATCCCTACGAGACCACGCCGTTCTGGCTCGAGGATTGGGCCGTTTCGCCGCCGCTCCAGAGCGCCTCACCGGGACCTTCCCACAACCACGGCGGCGTTCACATCTCGACCTTCAACAATACCTCCAGCTCCTTCGCCTCTTCTCGCCCAAGCACCTCCACCCGGCAAGGGGGGTTAGGATGTGACCGGGCGGCTCCGGCCCCAAGAGACGTTTGCGCCCCTCCGCAGGCTCTGCTACAGTAACCCCGATGCCATCCATCATTCACGAAGTCGCCGATACCTTTGTCACACTATATAGAGGTTTTAGCGTCACCCTGCGGACCATGTTCGGCAAGACGACCACAGAGAGCTTCCCGGACGCGCCGGCGACCGTGCAGCCACGCTACCGCGGCATCCACGTCCTCCAGCGCGATGAAAACGGCCTTGAAAAGTGTGTAGGATGTTTCCTGTGTGCGGCAGCGTGCCCCGCAAACTGCATTTACATCGAGGCCGCCGAAAATACGGAAGAGAATCGAATTTCAGCCGGTGACCGGTACGCCAAGGTTTATACCATCGACTATTCCAGGTGCATATTCTGCGGCTACTGCGTCGAAGCCTGTCCCACCGATGCGATCACTCACGGCCACAACATAGCCCTCGCGCCAACCGACCTCAACTCGCTAATCTACGCGAAACTCAATCTAATTACATAATATACATTAGCACCATTGGCCCGCCTGTCCCGGCTGGCAAGCTGCCGGGCAAAAACGCCGAAAGCGCGAGCGAGCCGGCGCCTTGCACGCACGCAGTGAGATAGCCGAACAGGTTTCTGCCGCTCAACAGGCCGGTAGCGGCCAGGAACGCTGTCGTGTAGGAAGAATTGATTGCAGCGCCGTCGTCGGAGTACTGCCCTTCCGCAAGCGCGTAGATTTTGCCTGTCGAGTTGTTGCTGCCAAGAAACGTTTGCGCGATGCCAGTCGATCTTTCGATCAGGCCGCTGGAGTTCGCGGCGATCGTCCAGAGGGCGCCCACTTTCGCGCGCCGAGGCGGCGACGGTACCGCTCGCGTGAATGCGTCGGCCATCGTCCCAAGTGTCGATCGAGTGAATGCGAGAGCCATGTTTCCTCCAGGAGAAATGGATTCAGTGCAGAGCGCCGACGCTTGCGTGCCGAGCGAATGGCTTTGAAACCGACTGCTTGCGGCTGCTATGATGAACGCTTTGCGCGTTGCGCCTGATGCGTTGCCGCGCGCAACCCGAACGCCTAGATGTGAATCCAACGCGTCGACAACCGTCACGCTTCCCGCGTGGCGGAAGTACAGGGAGAAATGAGTGCGGCGAATCCTGCTCGTAGGCGCAGTGACGGCGATGACTCTGACGGCTGTCGCCCTGGCACTCGCCCAGAATCCTCCTGTTCCGACTGCGGCGGCCGGAGGGAGCGGGCGCCCGGAGACGATCATCGCCAGCGGAATTTCGCCGCGCGGCGTAGCCGTTGATCCGCGCTCGAACGTCTATCTGACGAATGCGGCGGCGCCGAATCGGGTTTTCACGCTCACAGGCGTCGCGGGCATCGGCGTGAACAGCGCTTCCGTCGTGGAGCCGACGGCCAGGCTTGCGCTCGTCGCGGGAGACGGAGTCGCAGGATCGTTGGGCGACGGCGGGAACGCGCTCTCGGCGCAATTCAATCTGAAACTCGATTCGCTCGCGGCGCGCAGCGGAGTCGTCGTAGCGAGTGACGGAACGATCTTCGTCGCCGACACACGGAACGCCACAATTCGCCGAGTGGCGGGATCGGACAGCTCCGAGCCTGGCACCACACGTAGCATCGCCGGACGCTGGGCTTCGGCGCAAAGCGTGCAAATCGTCGAGCCGCTCGGACTCGCAGTGGATCGGAACGGCAATCTTTACGTTGCGGACCATGCCTCGGGCGCGATCGATCTGCTTCCTGACGCGATCGGATCGCGTGCAGCACAGCAGCAGATTCAAGTGCTGACACATATCGCTTCGCCCGCGAGCATCGCATTGACTGCGGATGGACGCAGAGCGTTCGTCGCGTCGCCCGATACCGGCGCGATTCTCGAACTCGATACCCAGACGCGGGCGGTGCAGGTAGTCCCCGGCTTCACAGCGCAGAAGAGCGATTCGCAGGACGGATCGAAGTCGCCCTGTGACCCGAGCGCACGGCTGGCGAATGGAACGGGGCCTGTTTGCCCTGGCGGCCTGGCCGTCGATGGCGCGGGGAATTTGTTCGTAGCGGACGTTAACTCCGGACACATTTTGCGCTTCGACGCGAACACGTCCGCGCTCACGACCGCGGCGACCGGACTGCGTTCGCCCGGTGACATGAGTTTCGACGGCAGCGGCAACCTCTACGTGGCCGAACAGGGAGCGAATCGCATCGTCAAATTCGCGGGGATGGGCGCTGCGCCGAGCAGTTTGACAATCACTCCGCCGGCGGCGCTGCCTCCTCCGCCCGCACCCCGCGTCTGTCCTCAAACCGCCCCCTTCGATTTCTGCGATCAGGCCGTGGGTGGTTCGACGCCCGTACAAGCTTTCGGCCTGACGAACAACACGACCACTGCGCTAACGGGAGTCGCAATTTCATTCGCCGGAGCGAATTCCGGCGATTTCCAGGCCTCCAACAATACCTGCGGAACTTCAGTGGCAGCGGGGGCCAGCTGCACGATCAACGTTGATTTCACTCCGACGGCCTCCGGCCCTCGTTCCGCCAGCCTTTCCGTTGCGGACTCCGCGGGCGATTCGGCGTCTTCCGATGTCACCGGGACGGGCGACGATTATCAGCTGGTTCTGAATGGCAGCCCGACGGAACAGTCCGTCATTCAGGGTGGAACGATCACGTACAATTTCAACGTCGTGCCTGACGCGGTGTTCGGCGGCGACGTCAGCATCGTCTGCCCTTCGCGTCTTCCCTCGCTCACGACGTGCACGCCCAACGAGGGCACCGTGACCGTCACGCCCGGAACGCCGGCTTCATTCTCGATAACGTTCCAAACAACCTATAACGGCGTCACGGGCGGATTCCCGTCGAATGGCTCCCTTCCTGCGGCAACGATGAATCGTGATCGCAACGGACCTGCCGCGCTCTCGGCGTTGCTTTCAGGCGTTGGGATTGCGTTTTTGTGTCTTGGGGGGCTCGCTCTTAAGCGCCGGCAGCCGAAGCGCACTTCATTCATCAGGCATCTCTCGGCAAACGCCGTCGTCTCACTTCTCCTTGCCGCGTGTGCTTTTGTGTTCCTTGCCGGTTGCAAACACAGTTCCGTTCCGAGCAATCTCAACACACCCGCGGGCGTCACCAGCCTGACGATCCAAGGAACGGCACAGAACGCCGGGCGCGGAGTAACGATTGCTTTGGACGTCGTCGGTCGCGGATAGCCTCGCACCCGGCGAAGCGATTCGCTGCCTATAAGTAAACGGTGCGGCGGTGAAACCCATAAGGGCGGCGCCGTCGTCCCTTCGCTTGCTCCGGCCGAACATATCGTTCGATCAGATTCTCGGTTGCCATCTGTGCGGTTCCCAGTAGATCTTGCGCAAGCGCACGCGCCCCTCGTGAACGCGCCGCTAGCGCAGCCGCGGCGAAAGCGAGTGGATCGGTCGCCGCGCGAATCTGAATCGGGTCGGTTCCCAGCGTCACTTCCGGCAGAGCTTTCTCGTAACGCCTACCGCTCAGCGCAAGCCATTCGCGCTCTGTTGCGTCATTCGTCACTTTTTCTCGAATTGAGAAGGACGTACTATTCCGCACCCGTTTTTTATTTGCGACTCTAATCACAAGATTGCTTTCCGGCACTTCCTGGCCCAACCCATCGCCGGAATTGAGGTGGTTTTGTGAGCACGAGCAGAACGGCCGGCGCCGTGACGGAAGTCGAGAATCAGAACTTTGCTTCTTCCGCACCGGCGGGCATCGAACGCCGTCGCCGCCGCCGCGCCAAACTCTCTGCCCAGGTTCGTGTTCGCGCCGTCGACTCTCCAACGCCATTTGAGGAGGTCTGCAAGACTGTCGATGTCTCTCGCGACGGCCTGCTCTTCGTCTCGTCCCATTCCGGATATTGGAAGGGGCAGCCTCTGGAGGTCACCTTTCCCTACTCGACCGAACCTTCAGCTCTGAACCAGGCTCAGCGGGCCGAGGTTGTGCGCGTCTTCGCGAACGGCGAGGGGCTTTTCGGAATAGGCCTGCAATTCGCAACCGCAAAAAGCGCTGCAAAGTCAGGACACGCCACCGGAAAAGCAAAGCCCGAACAAGAAAGGCCTGCGGCGGTTGTTCTCGCCATCGAGCCGGACCCCTCGACGGCCGTCAAGTTGCGCAGTCTCTGCCAGCGCGACGGCTACACCGTCGTCGTGGTTCCCACGGCGCAAGCTGCTCTCGATGTGCTGAAGACTACGATCCCGGTGGTCTTCGTCACGGCCGAAGAAAACTCCGATATCAGCGGCCACGATCTTTGCCTCATCGTGAGGAAGAACGAGCGTCTGCAGCACGTGCCCGTGGTCCTGCTCACGAAGTCGGCGCAGCCCGTCGATTACGCCGCAAGCCGTGAGCTTGGAGCTGTAATCTGCATGACCATGCCCTACGTTCCCGATCGCCTCCTGAATGTGATTCGCCTCGTCGCCCCGCCGCCGGCCGAGCGCAGCGCCTATGGCGCCCGCGTTCACAAAGACTCCATCGAACGCACCCTCTAGACCGTTTGCTTGCTTTCGCCGCGCCGACCGTCCTGCTTCAAAAGCCTAGGCTATTCCCTGGGGTGGTCCCTGCTGCTTTTTCAAGTAATCGCGATGGAACAGTGCGTGCGCCCTTACGTTTGTGTACCCTGCCGGCGCCTCGATCTTCGCCACCTGCCCCGCATCTGACAAGAACCACCGCAAGCAAACTTCCAGCTCGATCGCGTGATTGTCCGCGAACCCGTCCGGCACGATACTCGGCAGCATCAATTCGACCCCGCTCTGGTCGTCTCGTTTCACTACAGGCGTTTCCCCAACCAGTTGCGCGATTTCGCGATACTGCTTTGTCCGCGACTCCTCGTCCGGGACAATCAATTCCTCGAGGCCGATCAGCCGCTTCACCAGCGCGACATTCTCTGGATGCGACAACATCGCCTAGATCTGTGCGTCCGGGCTCGACATCAGTTGCAGCAGCACCGACCGTTGCTGCGCCCAGAGCGTCGGGTACTGCTTCGATTCAAACGCGGATCCCGCTCCGAGCAGCGTCGCCTCCACATCGGTCGGCCGGTTCTTCCGGAAACAGTCCACGGCCAGCTGCATCACATCCACGTGAAAGAATTTCATTCGCCGCCAGACCAGCCCGATCCGGCCCATCGCCTGATCGCGCGCCAGGTTGGGTCAAAAGTGGACGCACCAATCGCGCCCTCTGAGCAAACTGGGAATCTTTGGATTTACGCGCCGGCTGTAAGTGTCTGCCAGGTCGCCGTCGCGCACATTTCGAGGATAGCGAAAAATCTTATACCATAGGTTGCTTCTATTGTTAAGTACTTATTTTAGAAAAGCAAACTCATCCAAGGTATGCTTCCCTACCCGCCCATGTTTTCCACCTTGCTGCTCGACTTTTTCTATCGCGGCGGTTGCGGCTGGCCGGGCAACGTATCTTTGGGCCTCGGCTGCAACACGAACCCTACTCCCTGGTTCGCATTCGCGTCCACCGTCCTCTGCAGATCGAGCTCGTCCATCCCCATCGCGTCTTCGCCGCCGTACGATGTCACGTAATGCAGTTTGCCATCCGCCAGCCAGTAGCTGGTCACCGCGTATGACGTGTCATTCTTCATCCACAGCACGGTTAACGGCTCTTGCGGCACATTCCGGTCATCTTCCGTCGCGCTCTGTGGAGGCGTTTCGTAGGTGCCCGGATTCGTTTCCCGCGACTCCACATCCTGCTGGTCTTCTTCCTGAGTGCCATTTACGTAGTTCTGACCGGAGTCATCGGCGAAACTACTACCGCTCCCGTCCCAATACCCGAACGGCGCGCAATCGAGGGCCAGCGCTCCGTCCCAGAGCGGCGCGCAATCCGGAATCAGGGCAAAGCCAAAAAATGGAACGCCGAACCCGCCTCCGAAGAACCCAAACCCGCCAAAAATGGGTTCGTGACGCCGCCTGTGCCGCGGCTCGAACCGGTGCGGCGGCGTGGGCACAATCCGATACCGCTCTGAGTTGCGCGATGAGCCTTTCGCGCTCGAATCCGTCATGAACTCAAGCTTTTGCGCGGACCGCGAGCCGCTGACCCGCGCAGGGTCCAAGCCCGCTGAGCGCGCCGTTTCCCCACTGCCGTGAATCGCGACCCAAGGATGCGTCTCACTTGCAGCTGCCGGCGGATCAGCCCACAGATAGTTCGTCTGCCCGGATATGACGATCCCGCCGCGGCGCACCATTTCAGAGGAAATGTTCGCTCCGCGAGACGATCGCGGCGGAAATCCAATGGTGACGTCCCGGGGGTGTGTCGCTGGCTCGGCAAGCCGAAACCCGCGCGAAACCGTCGCTCCGTCCGCTGGCTTTCCTGGCCAGGGGTCATTCCCCCCGCTCGTCTCGGCTGAACCCACGATCCCAGTAGCTCGCTCGGCGACTGAAGCCCTGCCCGTCGCTTCGGACCGCGAAACTCCAGTTGCCGCAGACCTCGACGGCGCCCCGACGCCGTACGTGTGCGACCCTCCCCCAACCGAGCGGCCTCCGATACTGGCTTGCCCGCCGCCAGAGCGGCCACCCGCTCCAGCGCTCACGTGAGAACCACCGCCGCCTGCTGCCCGCTGCGCGAATCCCGGCGCCGCCAATAATGTCAATGCCAGCGTCGCCCCCACCGCTGCGGCGAACTTCCATGCCATTCCTTTTGAGCGGCGCACTTCAACAATTCCAGCAATCGCGCAGCTCCACGGCTCAAGAATAGGACTTACAGGCGGGCACTCCCTTGCGGCTTGGTCCATTTCACCACCTCGACCGGGGAACGATCGGCGGCGAACTCATTCTAATTCATTGGACGCGAGCGGGCGCAAGTTTGTTCCGATCCGCCCGGATCGGATCCGTCCGAGTCCCACGCGAGCGTTGTCGAGCGGCTGCGAACCGACTCGGCTATACTGACCGGCCATGGTTCCGTTCTTACATTTGTGGCGCCTGACGATCCCCACCTTTGGCCTGATGGTCGCGACGGCGATGATGGCGGCCTACTTCGTCCTTCGGGCTGACCTCGAGCGGCGCGGTATCGCCGGCAAAGACTCCGGATTTGCCGAAGCGCTGATTGCCGTGCCCTGCCTCGCCGGAATTGCCGGAGCGAAGCTTTACCACGTGCTTGAGGATCCCGCCTTCCTGATCGCTCATCCCGGCGAACTGATCAGCCAGTATGGATTTGCCTGGTTCGGCGGATTGATCGCAGGCACCGCCGCATTCGTCTGGATTGCTCGGCGTCGAAAGATCCCCTTGCTACAGGTTCTCGACACCGGCTCGGCGGCTGCCGCGCTTGGCTACGGGATCGGGAGAATCGGATGCCTGCTTTCCGGTGACGGCGATTATGGCATCCCGACTTCTCTGCCTTGGGGAATGAGCTTCCCGCACGGCTTGGTCCCAACCATGCAACGCGTGCACCCGACGCCCATCTACGAATTCATCGGCGCTTGCCTGATCTCCTGGCTCCTCTGGAAGCTGGGCTCCTGGCAAATACGTTCAGCGATTTCAACTTCCGGTACCACAAAGAACGGGACATCTTCCGACCGAATGCTGCCGGACGGCTCGGTGTTCGCCGCCTATCTGATTCTCACCGGCGCGGCGCGCTTCCTTGTTGAATTCATTCGCATTAATCCGCGTTCCTTCTTCGGGCTGACAAACGCCCAGGCCGCCAGCCTGGCTTCGGTCATCGCGGGCGCGATCTTGTGGGCAATGCTGTCAAATCGAAACAGAAAGCATCGGGTCCCCAACGGCGGCTCGGTCCAGGTTGGAGCGCGACGCCGCGCGAACCACCCGCGCTGATCCGCGATACCTCGTATCTTGCACACGGCACGGAACCCCGCGACTTCCGGTTGACCGCGAGCCGCGGGGCAGCCGCAAGGGCACGGCGCGTGAGGAGCGCGCCGGCCCCTCCTTCCATCTCCGTGTGGCAAGAGCCTAGGCCCCGCATCGGATTCCGGCAATTCGCAGAACTACGGCTCGGCATTGCGGACACTGCGGTCCCGCGCGCGCTTCGTTTGGCGGCGAAGCGTTCTTTCGGATTCCAGCCGCCTAGGTAAGTAGGTATGGACCATCCATCCGTGTTCTTACTGTGCAGAGTACTTGACACAGGAGTTATCGAGAGGTAGAGTGCAGCCGCTCGAAACCACAATCGAGTCGGAGACTCCGCCGTGGGGACGCGCGGAGCCCCTCTCTCGTCCGTTGCTCCGTACTACGGCCGGGGAAAGTAGGCGGTCGAGTGCGCCAGACGTTTCAGAAACAAGGATCGCAGCCGCTAGGGCCAAGCCAGCCGTCGAAGGCGCGGATAGCGAGACCGCGACGCTGGCCGGTTAACTGCTGGGCTCGCGCGCTCGAAGTGCTGTTCACGTCCCGAAGAATTGTTGCGCTAACCGTAGATTCGGCGGGTATTATTCGGACGATTCGCGTCGCCGAGCCAGAAGACCTTCGTCCCGCGATCGCCATGCTGGTCGGCCGTTCCCTTCCCGATGTATTCGACCGAGAAATCTGCCAAATCATAGTCGCGGCTTGCCGTCAAAGCGGGAGTTCGGGCCAGGCGCAGGAGTTCGGGTGCTTACTGCATGTTTCCGGTCGGCCGCGCTGGGTCTCTGCGACCGCGACATCGCCTAAATCGCCGCCGAACGCGTGCTTCCACATCCTTTTCCGCGACGTTTCCAGGGTTGGCACGATTCACGTCGAGACAAAGAATCCCGGATCCCTTCTCGATCAGGCCCTGGATTCTGCTCAGCTTGCTCTGTGGGAAGGAGACCTCCATGCGTCCCGCTTCCGTTGCTCGGCGCGTCTGTTTCGGATACTGCAGCAAAGTGAAAACGGAACGGCACGCGTCAACGATTTCTTGTGGAGAGCCATTCAGGGCTGCTGTGAAGACGCGGCCGGCGCCGGCCGTCGCTCTAAACTCCGAACCTGCGAACAGGAAATCGAGTTCCCTCGGCCCTCTGGCGGCGTGCAGACGCTCCGCCTCCAGACGGTCTACGTTCCCGAGAAAGCCGGGTTGCCTTCGCGATTCGCTGGCATCGTCCAGGACATCACGAACACACGCGCAGCAGCCGCCCGTTTGCAAACCACCGAGGCCCTTCTGATCCAGGCCGAACGAGTCGCCGAACTGCGTACGTGGGAGCTGGATCTTCAAACCGGGAAATCCACTTCGTCAGAGCCGCTCTTTGCAGGGTCGCGGTTTGCGCCTCGCGCCATGTCAAACGACGGCGAGTATTGGCGCAACGTTCGCGACGAGGACAGGGCCAAAGCTCAAGACGCTCTTGCAAACGCCATCCGCGATCGCGCCGAGTGCACGTATGCCGTCCGGTTCCGCTCTCCAGATGGAGAGTGGCGCGTTCACGAGACGCACGCCGTTCCGATTCAGGCCGCTGGCGGCGAGCTAATCCGTTTTGTAGGGCTGGTCCGGGACATCACGGAGAAGACAAGGTCCGAGGGGGACCTTCACCGGCTGTCCCAGAAACTCATGCGCGCTCGGGACTTGGAGCGCCGGTGGATGGCGCTCGAACTCCACGAAACCGTTGGACAGACCCTGGCGGCTCTCAAAATGACACTCGGCAACCTGCGCGATGCTCTCCCGAGGAAAGCCACCGCACTGCTCGATGAATGCTGCGAACTGGCTGACGACGCGGCCCGCGAGGTTCGCACGGTCTCATACCTGATGCATCCTCCCATGCTCGACGAGGCGGGCTTGGCCTTCGCTCTTCGCTGGTACGTTAGGGGATTCTCAGAACGCAGCAAGATTCAGGTGGCGCTGAGTGTTCCCGAGGGGTTCGGGCGCCTCCATCAGGAAATAGAGACCACCCTGTTCCGGCTCATCCAGGAGGCTTTGACAAACGTGCATCGCTATTCCGGTAGCCGCACCGCCCAAGTGCAGCTTTCCCGGACCGAAGGCTACGTCAGGCTTGAGGTAAAGGACCAGGGCTGCGGCCTCGCGCGGCCTGCCTATTCCTATCTGGCGGAGCCTGCCGGAGTTGGAATACCCGGCATGCGCGAGCGCGTTCGTGAATTGAAGGGCATCCTGGAGATCGAGAGCGCCCCTGGAGTCGGAACCACCATCCGAGCCGTTCTCCCTGACTCGATTACGCCTCGAAAGATCTCCGAAGCTGCATGGCTCAGTGACCTCGAGACCGCAGCGCCGAGGTGTCGTTGAGATTTCATTGCTTTAGCTGAAGCAAGGAATGGAGGGCTTCATGCCGGTTGCGACTAAGGATGTATCACATACGACGACGAAATCCTATCGGATCCTGATCGTCGACGACCACTCGATCGTTCGCCGCGGCCTGCGCGCCCTGCTCGCCTCCCAGCCGGGCCTCGAAGTCTGCTGCGAAGCGTCTACCGGATTGGAAGCCGTACGTCTCGTTAGAAAACACAAGCCCGACTTGGTCATTCTCGACATCACGATGCCGGACATGAGCGGCCTCGACGCGACTCGGGCGATTCACGAGGAATCTCCGGATGCCAGCGTCCTCGTCCTTTCCATGCATTTTTCCGACGAGCTTGCCCGCGAGATTTTGCGTGCTGGCGCGCTTGGCTACGTTTTGAAGTCCGACGCGGAAAGAGACCTGCTCGCCGCTGTGGACCACATGCGGCATCGGCAGCCTTTTTTTACAGGTCAACTGGCTGCTTCCATGGTGCAGACGTTCGTGGATGGCGTCGGGACCGGACTCGAAACTGGCCATACCGAAGCGACACTCACACCCCGGGAAGTCGAAATCCTTCAGGCCCTCGCGGAAGGCAAGAGCAACAAGCAGGTCGCGTCCGCTCTAAACGTCTCGACGCGGACCGTCGAGAGCCACCGCCACCACATCATGCGTAAAATGGGATTCGAGAGCTTCAGCGATCTGGTGCGTTTCGCCGTTCGCAACAATCTTGTCGAGCCCTGAAGCTTGACGGAAGTACTGGACGGGCTTTATCGCAGATAGCTACTTCTTTGCAGTCTTTCGGCGGGTACGGCGTTTCGCCGGTCGTTCCGCCGGCGCTTCGCCGATCAGTTCCACACTCCATATCGCGGTGACGAATTTCTTTACACCATAGTTCTCAAAATCGATCGTGGTGCGCTCCGGGTCCGATTCCGTGACCGTTCCGATCCCGTATTGCTCGTGACGGATGGTCTGGCCCTCGTCTAAGACCTGCACAAGTCCTCCTCGCAGAATAAGCCCCAATCGCCTTCGAAGCAGTTCGGAGGGTCGTGTTTCGAAAGCCGCGCGAAAGGGGCGATCGTTTCTGATCGCCCCTTCGGGCTAAGCTCTTTGACTGCAGCTTGATAAAGCTGACTCGAGACGGGCTAGAGGCTGATCACGCGTTCGGCCTGAAGGCCCTTGGGTCCTTGCTTCACCTCGAACTCAACGGCCTGTCCTTCATTGAGGCTCTTGTACCCATCGGCCTGAATCGCCGAAAAGTGAACGAAGACATCCTCGCCGGACTGCCGCTGAATGAACCCATAGCCCTTGGCCGCATTAAACCACTTCACTGTACCCTGCTCTCTACTCACTGCTTTACTCCTTGTTGATTCATGAAGGCGGCACTTCCCCGTTCCTGGCTGGGGCACCGCCCCGAAAGCTATTTGTGCTTTGGTGCCTCTCCCCGTCACAAAAAAAGGCCAACGAGCAGTTGCCCGTAGGCCTTCTCGAACGCGTCAAAGGAACTCAAGAGCAACAAACGCGGTGAACACTAAAGCATACATCGCGTGCAAAAGCAACAACCTAGCGACACTTGGGACGCTTTTGGCCACCCGTTCTGGACAAGCCAGGAGATGGGGACGATCAGCCCATGCAAGCCGCGACACGCCAAGAACTCTCGCTCGTCTGGCAACCCGCATTCCCGGAACTTTCATCGAAACCTGCCGTAACTCCTGCGCTGAGCCTTTGTGAGTGGTTGAGGGTCCGAGCCAGTACGCGGTCGACCGCAAGCATGGCAATGCGAGGAATGTGCCCTTTCGGGCGCTTACGTGTGTCAACATAGGACTTCCTCCGAAAGAGCGTCTCAAAAACGAACGAGGAGAATACCCGATCATGCGGATGAAAGCAGCTGTGCTGATTGTGTTTGCGGCTTTGGCAGTTGCGTGCACTCCAGCCATAGCACAAGGGAATCGCTCGGAATTCTCCGGGGACTTCACGGGTAACTACCAGTCCGGGGCGAGCGGTCAGAACGTTACCGACAGCCCTACCTATTCGGGCGGCTTCCTGGTCAATTACCGCTTTCATTTCAATAACTGGGGCGCGCTCGAATTGAATTACAGCCGCACTCGCTACACCCAGTTTTATTCCGGCGGGACGGGCACTATCACCTCATGGTCGCAGGCGACTGCTCAGGAAGCCACCATGGCCTTCGTCTACAGTTTTGGGTCAAGACTCAACGGCCGTCTCACTCCCTTTGCCGAAGTTGGCACCGGCGGTCTGTTCTGGACGCCGATTGCCGCGGGCTCCGTTGGAGGCCCCTTCAGCCAGAGTCGTCCCGCCCTGCTCTACGGAGGCGGTTTCAACTGGAAAGCCTTCGGACACTTCTCTTTGCGCGTGGGATATCGGGGTTTGCTCTTCACCGCTCCGGATTTCAACGTCAACGGCCAGTTCACCAACGCGCGCACCCAGTTGAAGCAGCCCTACGCCGGAATCACTTACCGGTTTTAGCCGCCGCCCCTGATTTGAGAGCGAGCTTCGCTCCCCCGTGCCGTCTCCGAATCGGACGTGATCGGATTGAGCCCAGAGACACGCGCCTCTGCGCCGGTAGTACTTTTGTACCGGGTATGGGCCGCCGCCCCGTACTGGGTTGAATATGACTTCTCAGCCAGTGCATCCGCCGTTCCAGGTTGGTAGCCTGCAGTTTCGCAGGGAGGTTTCGGCGGATGTCCACGAACACGAACGATTCTCCGAGCGTCAACCCGCTTCCTGAAGGAGCGGTTTCAATCCCGGGCAACGAGCCGTCGCGCCCGACAGACTCGTCCGCACGGCCTGAACGCCGCCAGCGTAGGCGTGCGCTGATTTCGGCGCCCATCCGCGTCCGTTGCGAGGGGCTGACGGGTGATGGCCCGGACGAGATTTCCACTACAGTCGACGTTTCCCGCGTCGGCGTCCTATTTCTCACCACCCATTCCGGGTATTTCCGCGGCATGAGCGTGCGCGTCACCTTTCCGTACAGCAAGGCCCCTGGCGCGTTGCAAGCAGAGCAGGAAGGAAGCGTCGTCCGTGTCAGCGAGATTTCAAATGGACGCCGCGCGATAGCCATTGCGCTGGGCGCAACGGGTGTGGGCGAAGACCTGGTTGATGCCGCTGGTCGCAAACTGAATGCGCCCCAAACCAAGGATCTTCCCGCCCCGGCTTTCCAGCGCTCTTCCCCAAATAAACCCCTCGTCCTGGTCGTGGACTCGGAAGCTCCCCTGCGCGAGACGGTCAAAAACCTCCTCAACGCCCAGGGCTACGAAGTCATCGCCGTAAACAATGCCGTCGACGGGCGCGACGTTCTGAACCTGTTTAGTCCCGCGCTCGTCATCGCCGAAATCGAGGGCGAAGGATTTCCCGGCTACGACATCTGCGCTCATGTGAAAGGAACCCCTCGCTTGCGCTGCGTTCCCGTCATTCTGACAACCCGGTCCGCCTATCCCAGCGATTATGCGAACGCTCATTCGCTCGGTGCCCTCGTCTGCATGGCCAAGCCCTTCAGAAAGGAACGCCTCGCCCACGTCGCCCAGCTCTTGGCCCCCGTGCTCGCTCAGAATTCCAAGTCCGGACCGCGCGTCGAGCCCGGTCGCCCCGCCGCAGGGGGTCTTGCCGAAACATGGGATTTGGAGCCGTAATCCGACCGCGAACCGTTGTCGCGAACTCGGTCAGTTTTGCGCTGCAATTTCCAGGCTGCCCTCGAGAAGGGGTCCTCCCACTGGCCGAACGGGCATTGACGACCCCGCCGCAAGCAGAAGTCCTCGAAACCCCTTCGCGGTTCCTTTCCGCTAGAATGAATCCATGAAATGCGCAAAGTGCAGCACCGAGGCGCCGGGCTCCGCGAAATTTTGTCCGCGCTGCCATGCCCCTCTCTCTTTTGAGTGCCCCTCCTGCCGCCATCGGCAAGAGCACGGCGGAAGCTGCGAAAGTTGCGGCCTCGATTTCCTGAAATATGCCGCCGTGCTGATCTCCTCGAAAAAAGCCGAGGCTGATGCCGCTCACGAGCGTAGCGTCCGGCGCTCAACCTTGTTGAAGAATCTGCTCCTGTCTCCGCTCACAGGAGGCATTCCACTGATTCGACAGTTTCTGAAGAAGGAATAGCGACACACGTCTCGCTCTCGATCGGCACGCACTCATCGGGTCTTTGCGGTCCCCGTTCGACGCTTGAATCCGACGTGCCCGTCGCCGCGCGCCGGGCGGCCTCCCCGTTGCGCGTCTGAAAATATGCCGACGGAGGAAAAATCCCCGTTCGCGAATATTCGCCGCCGAGAGTTCGCTTCACTTCCTGAAACCAATAATCGAATGTTCCCTCGGCCACACCGACCAATTGGATCGCTCGTCGGTACTTGACCCCCGCCACAAAATACGTCTCGAACAATCGCAATCGTCCTTTCCACTCTGGACGTCGCAGCATGTGGCGCCCGATCCGCTCGAAATCCGCCACGTACTCGCACGCCCGCGCTCGATCGGGACGCCACCGATACCCGTCCGACGGTTTCTCCAGCGCGAGAGACTGCACCCCTCCCACGGCCTCCGCGAGTGACAAATGTCGAATACGGTCCCTATCTCGCAACCGTGCTCGCTCCCCACTGCTCCCGCCCGGTTGGGCGCTGCCCAAAACCGTCACATCCGATGCTCGCATGAGGCCACTCTTGCCCGCGCCGCCGCGTCCGTCCACTTGAGTTCGTCGCTAAAGTTCCCGCACTGGGGGTGCGCGGCCGAGCGCGCACGTATTACTATGGAGACTTATGGGCGAGTTCGAACTTGATGAAGTCCTCGATACTAGTGAGATCGCCGCCGATCAGCGGCCGACCGTTAACGAACAGCGTGGGAGTGCTGGTGACGTTGAGGGCGATGCCGTCTTCGTGATCGGCGTCGACGGCGCGCTTGGCTTCGGGCGAGGCCATGCAAGCTTTGAAAGCATCGGTATTTAGCCCAAGTTGGCCGGCATAAGAGGCCAACTGGTCGAAGACGTTCTCGGGCGAGGTCGAGTCTTGATTGTCGAAGATCAAATCATGCATTTTCCAGAATGCGGGCGGCGATTCTTGGAGGGCGCAACGCCCTCCGATGGCGGCAGTCTCGGCCCAAGGATGGATCTGGGAGAGCGGGAAGTCCTTGAATACAAGGCGAATGCGAGGATAGTCCTTCTCCACTGTTTTCAACGCGGTATAGACCTCGCGGCAGTGAGGGCACTCGAAATCGGCAAATTCGACGATGGTGATCGCGGCGTTGGCCGGGCCCTTCGACGGATCGCCCTCGATGTGCAGCTTCCCGCGATTCGCGGCGAAGGGGTCGGCAGCCGTGTCGAACATTTCACCGCGAATGAAGGACTTGGCGTCTTTGCTGATGTAGAAGGTGGCGCCTTCCGTCTGGCCCTTGTACGTGACCTCGACTGGAACTGAATAAAAATCGCGCGCGGGAGACGGGCCGAGGGGGCCGAACTTGATCTTGTAGTCCGGACCCCAAGTGAACAGATTGCGGATGAACGCTTCCGCGGAGCGGATGAGCTGGGGCTGGTCAGGCTGCGAGGCCGTTGGCCGCGACTGTGCGCGGGATGAAGCCGTGCTGAAAGCCAAGATGACCATGCATAGGGGTAAACGACGCATCGATATGAGCTCCTGCGATTTTTTGACGGCGAGATATAAAACCACAGATGCTCTCGGATTAAAAGGAACGGTTCGTAGGGAAACTACGTGACGGTCGCATACGTAGACTCCGCATTTTAGCCTTCGCAGGTTGCGCCATAGTGTGGCCGGACTTCACAGCTTTGTCAGCCGAAACCGACGGCGACCGCGAAGAGACCGGAACGAGTGACCCGAGGGCGACTGCCGGGAGAGCGGATTTCAGCCCGTCCCGAAGGCTCGCAGGCGGATGAAGGTGCGGAGACGGATGCAGTGGTAAGATGCCGCGCCATGCGACCACCGACGAAGCAGATCCTCACATTCCTCGTGCTGGTATTTGCGTTCTCCAGCATTCCGTATTACTTCATGATTCACACCGGGCACATCGGCGCCGGAAGTGGGTTCGTGGTGTCGCTCGTGATGTGGTGCCCCGCATTCGCCGCGTTCGCTACCTGCGGGCTGTTTCGAATTGACCTGGCAACGCTCGGCTGGAACTGGCGGCCGGCGCGGTATGTGGCGTGGGCCTACGTGATTCCCGTCCTCTACGCGTTGCCCGTTTACGTTGTGACGTGGGTGGTAATTCCCGAGTCGTTTGCGTTCTCGGCGTTCGCAGCCCCTTGGGGAGCGGCTTTCGGGCTTCCGCATTCGCCGCGCGCGGCGGCGCTGTTCCTGGCAGTGCCGTGTTACGCGACGCTGGGAGTAATCAGCAGCATGTCGCGCGCACTGGGCGAGGAGATTGGCTGGCGCGGATTTCTTCTGCCCCGGCTCGTACAACGGGCCGGCTTCACCGGAGGCTGCCTGCTGAGCGGATGCATCTGGGCGGTGTGGCATTATCCGGGACTGTTGTTCGCGGACTACAACGCGGGCACGAAGCCGGCGTTTGCGTTGAGCTGCTTCACGTTTATGGTAATCGCGGATAGTTTCATTCTGGGGTGGCTGCGGCTCAAGTCCGGTAGCTTGTGGACCGGCGCCGTCCTACACGCAAGCCACAATCTTTTCATTCAGGCGATTTTCGATCGAATGACGGCGCCGGCGGGGCGAGCGCTATATGTCACGACAGAATTCGGCTTTGGATTGGCGCTGACAGTGGGAGCATTCGCCCTGTATTTCTGGACGCGGCGCAACGAAGTAACTAGCGCGGCGGAAAAGCTGCGATGAGCCAAGATTGGGTGCCACCGGGCGTCCTTTCTTCGGCGCCATAACTTGTCTTATCAGCCCTCGGACCGAATACTCAGAGCATTTAAACTCTTTCGAGGCGCTCGCGAAAGTAGTCCTTCCAACTGTCTGGCAACGCGGCGACTTGCAACGCGCGCCGCACGGATGCCACCTCCTCCTCTGCCCAGCGCTTCGCAATATACAGGCGCGTGATTTGAGAGACGGGCACGGCGATGGGGTCGCTGGAAATCACGCGAATTTCATCGCCGGCGCCAACTTCTCCTTCGCGCAGAACCGCGAGATAGAAACCGGTTCGCTTGCTCTCGAGGAAGCGCTTCACCATGCCGTCCGACTGGAAACGGATTCCGAGTTTGAAGCAAGGAAGACGAGGCTGGGTGACCACTGTTTCCGCCGAACCGACGGCCAAGCGGTCGCCGAGATGGACGGAGTCTTCGAGGAAGCCTTCGGTGGTGAAGTTTTCTCCAAAATTCCCCATCGTGAGGTCACGGTCCGGCAGCTCTTTCTTCCAGTAGCTGTAGTGCTCGAGTGGGTAGCAGTAGACGGCTTTGTGCGGGCCGCCGTGAACGGTGAGGTCGGCTTGACGGTCGCCGTCCAAATCCAACTTGCGCAGGGCGACGCGGCCTTTGATCGGCTGCTTGTAGATCGCCGTGGTGACGCTTCGTCCGTGCCAGGTCGTTTCCTGCGGGAGTCCGACATTTAGAGAGATGAGCTTCATGAGAGCCGGCCATAGGCCTTGAATTCTTCGACCACCTGCCGGATACATGTGCTTCCTCCAGTGTGGTTGAGCCAAGCAAATCGCGCGCGCGACTACTTGATGCCGATGACCATGGAGTCGGGGCCGACGAGATGCTCGACGCGGGTTTCGCGGAAGCCGGCTTCCTTCATCCAGGCCCTGCAGTCGGCGCCGGTGTAGTCGAAGCCGCCAGGCGTCTCGATCAGCATGTTGAGACTCATCATCAGGCCGAACGCGTTTTCGCAGCGATCGTCGTCGATGATGGCATCGTAGACGATCAGCGCGCCGCCCGGCGGAACGGCGTCGTACGCCTTGCGAATCAGCATACTTTTTCTGCTCCAGGTCCCAATCGTGAAGGATGTGGCCCATCAGTAACGACGTCGGCCTTGGGCAGCGGAACGATCGAAGAAACTGCCGGCGCGAAACGAGACGCGCGACGACAGACCGTGCTCGGCAACGTACTCCTCGAAGATCGGAGCGACTTCCGGCGAGGTCGAAGCCGATGCCCGAAAGTGTGCGGATTGGCCAGCGCGACCTGGACGATCAGATCGCCCTGCGCGGTGCCGACATCGACGGCGGTTTTGTAGTTCTTCCACGGAAATTTTGCGGCGATGATGCGATTCGCGCCTTGGCTGATGCCGCGTCATCGCTTTGAGAAAGCCCCGAAGCCGCTCGGGATCGGCGTACAGCGCGCGAAAAGACGTCCGGGTCGCCGCTCTGCACTTCATTCTGCGGCTCGCCGGTGCGCAGAGCCGTCGGTGAGATGGTCCAGAAGCCGAAGAGGCGATGATTGGCCATCTCCAGCATGCCGCCGATGTAGGAAGGCTTGCGGCGGTCGAGAAAGAAATCGGCGGGCGGAAGTATTGCGATACTCATCCCCACGGCGCTCGATAAGACCCAGCGCGACGAGGGCATCGAGAAAGTCGCGGGCCGAGCGCGGATGGAGGCCGAGACGGCCGGTCAGCTCCGGAAGGCTTTCCGGGCGTCCGGCAAGTTCGGTAAAGACCCCCATTTCCACGGCGCTCAAAAGCACTTTTGAGGCCCAAAAGCCAAGACCGATTTGCATGATGTGGTCGAAGCTGGGTTGTTGTTCGGTGGTCGCCAAGATTTGCTCCTTTCGATGGCTTCGGGATCTTGCGCTTGCTTATTGCGTGGCCCCGAAAGAGCGCGCCGAACGGCGCGCTTCCACGCGAACCCGTGGAGGATACCACGGTCGCGGGGCAGTTGAGCTGCGGAGGCGTACACGCGTCAGGTGTTAAGTTTTTGGGCGATGGGAAAACGGCGGCCAACGCTAAAGGCTTTTGAGGTGACCTTCAGGCCCGGTGGGGCCTGCTTGCGTTTGAACTCGGCGCCATCGACGAGGCGCGCGATGGAGCGAACGAGATCGAGCGAATAGCCCATGTCCTCGGCGATTTCCTGCGGATCGCGCAAGTCTTCGACATACGCTTTCAAGACGCGGTCGAGAACGTCGTAGGGCGGGAGCGTGTCCTGATCGGTTTGATTCGCGCGAAGCTCGGCGGACGGCGCTTTGCTGATGATTTCGCGCGGGATCACTTCCCTGCCGCAATTCACCAGTTCGGCGAGCGCGTACACCATGGTTTTGGGCACGTCGGAGATGACGGCGAGGCCTCCGGCCATGTCGCCGTAGAGGGTGGAGTAGCCGACGGCCATTTCGGATTTGTTCCCCGTGCTCAGAACGAGCGAATTGAACTTGTTGGAGAGCGCCATCAGAAGATTGCCGCGAATGCGCGCCTGGATGTTTTCCTCGGTGATGTCCTGGGGCCGGTCGGCGAACACCGGAGAAAGAGTCTTGCGATAGCTCTCGAAGGTTTCGCTGATGGGTAGAACCAGCAACTCGATGCCGAGATTTTCGGCGAGGCGGCGCGCGTCGTCACGACTTCCTTCGGACGAGTATGGGCCCGGCATGCTGACGCCGAGAACGTTTTCGCGTCCGAGTGCTTCGGCGGCGATGACCACAACGAGCGCGGAGTCGATGCCGCCGCTGAGTCCGACGACGGCCTTGCGGAACCCGCACTTGCGGACGTAGTCGCGCGTGCCGATAACGAGCGCGCGGTAGACGGCTTCGAGCTCGTCTTTCGGCTGGCAGCGGATGTCGCCCTTGCCCGTGGCACTGTCGAAGAAAACCAAATCCTCGTCGAAGGATTTCGCCAGGGCGGCAACGCGTCCGTCCGGCATGAAGGCGAAGCTCGAGCCGTCGAAGATGAGACTATCGTTCCCACCCACCTGATTAACGTAAACGACAGGCACCTTGTGCTCGATGGCTGTGGCGCGCAGCATGTCATGACGCAGGCTGCGCTTATCGAGCGTGTACGGAGACGACGACAGATTCAGAATGATCTCGCTTCCCTTCCCGACCAGCTCGCTGACAGGGTCGCGTTCGTACAGCCGTTGCTTCCAGAAACTCTTGTCGTTCCAGACGTCCTCGCAAACGGTGATACCGAGTTTCGCGGCGTTGAGCGGGAAAACGTATTGCGTGTGCGCGGGCTGGAAGTAGCGCGACTCGTCGAA
The DNA here is from genome assembly GCA_963753475.1 of uncultured Acidobacteriota bacterium. GTDB lineage: Bacteria > Acidobacteriota > Terriglobia > Acidiferrales > UBA7541 > Palsa-295. The sequence continues at coordinate 469,905 of CAVWCN010000005.1, read as the reverse complement.
AACATCGTAGGTGGGCAGCAACATCTTGCGCTGCTCGAAGAGAATGCGGCCGTCGCCGATGACGGCAGCGCAGTTGGCGACGCGCTTGCCGGTATCGTCCTGCGCCTTGCCGACGTAGCCCACGAGCGAAGGCAGCGGGACTGATTTGGCGAGCAGCGCCAGCTGCTTGAGGTTGCGATCGAGAAAGGAAGGACGCTCGATCAGATCCTGCGGTGGATAGCCGCAGATGCAGAGCTCGGAAAAAACGGCGAGCTCGGCGCCCCCGGATTTGGCTTCGCGGGCGAGTTCGAGAATGCGAGATGCGTTACCCTCAAAATCGCCGATTGTGGGGTTGAACTGAGCGAGTGCGATTTTCATTGAAGCTACAGGATACGGGGGACTTAGCGGGTTTTCAATGGAGGGCCGTGCGATTCGCCCTGGGCCAGAGGAAAAGCCGGCGGCAGAAGAAGCGGGTGCGATTGAGCGCTTTGCCCCCTTCGCGAACTGCCGCGGCCGGCCTTCCCCGCAACGCCAGTGAACTTGTGGTCCCGATGCCGTAATTCTACTGTTGCGTTTTTTCTTTCGGCTTGGATTTGGCCATGGCTCCTTCGGCTTTCGCTTTCGAGTGCGACATCGTGCCCATCATGGGCTTCGGTTGCCAGTAGTCGTTGGAAACCTGCGCGATTTCGTCGGGCGGATTGCTCAGCTGTGGCGAGAAGCGATAAATCGCGGAATCGCTGCCAGCGGCGGCTTCCGCAATGGTTTTCTCCACCTTGGCCATGCCCTCGTCGTCCATGAAGTCCTTGAGGTCGGGGTTGTTGTCGAAGCCGGCGAGAGAGGTTCGGAAGAACGTGACGTAGTAGGTGCTGCCGCGGCTCCCCTCAATACTCTGTGACACGAAGACGGGTTGCGTGTTGGGATTTTTGCCTGCTTGCGCGTTGATGTCCTTCATCATCGCCTCGAACTCCGGTTCGTGCCCCTCGCGGACGCGAAGAGCCAGCACACGGACGACGCGCGCTTGGCCCACCAATTGGTTCATGGCCTGCGGATCGGACGGCATTTTGCCGCTCAGGTCGGGCCGGCGGACGCGCAGTTCGGTGCGCGAGCTCATCACGCAGTTGTTGAAATCGTTGAGCAGCTTCAGGGCTGCCATTTTCCCCATGGACTTGTTCAACGCGTCCATGAACATGTCAGCGGCCTTGTCAATATCCGCGTAGCTTGTGCGGAGGCTGGTGAAAACGTAGGTGTTGGACTCGCCATAGACGGTTTGCATGGCCAGCCAGCGATCGCCGTTGGCGTGGCGATTTGCGTCGGCAATTTTCTTCGCGACCGCTTCAAAATCAGCAACTTTGTCGGGTTTGACGCGGACGGTGAAGACGTCGAGATAACCGCCTTGAGCCCGCACTGCAGCGGGCATAGCGAACAGCGCAATCGCCATGGCTGCGAGCAGGCCCAGGGCCCAGAGAGCCTTTCTGTGCAACATAGGAGTCTCCTCTCGCAAATTTTTTCTGGAACCGGAAATGGAAACCGGTGTTGGGCGGAGCCTACACCGGTCAAACGACAGAATCAAGAGAGTCACTGCAGGCGAAACCGAAGCGAAGGAAAAGCCGCAGCAATGACATCAAGATCCTTGATATCAGGAAACACCGGGTCAAAACGACTCCAAAGGGTCCTGAACTCCGAGATGCCAGGGTGGGAGACCGTCAAAATTCGGTAGCACTTTGCGGCTTGTACGCAGGGTCGAGGACTTTGCGGGCGGTTTCGACGCCGAAGACCGGAAGATCGCGGTCGTCCAGGAGGCCGATCTGCTTGAGGACCGAGGCCTGGTCCCAATAGATGTGCTCGTGGGCGAGTTTGCCGTCGCGGAACCGGACGATGGCGACGAGCGGCACTTCCACGCGGCGATTCGTTGGCTGGAACGCCCGGCAGCATCCACGGCATCTCCTGCGTGTGCGTGAAGGAGAAAATCATCTCGTCGACGATCTGATTTTCGCCGACGGTCCGGGAGACGGGCGTGAGCGTCGTGTCAGGCGGCATTTTCGGAATGAAATCCTGTGAATAGAACGCGCGCAGGGCCGCTTTGCCGGAACCGCCCGTCAGGACGGGAATGTGGTTGACATACGCGTCGTCGACCATCGTGGCGAGCGTAGCTTCGGTGTCGCGCGTGGCGAATTCATGCTGCGTGTGTTCTTCCCACAGACGAGCGAGATCTGGCTGTGTCATGCGCGCAACTTTAGCACGGCCGGCCCGGCTGCCAAATCGGCGCAGATCGATCATTCGGCAAGCTGGCGCGCGGAAGGACGAGGTTGGCGGGTGTATACTCTGCCGGGGCAAAAAGGAACGGATTGTTGCGGCAGGCGTTCGTTCGCAATCACCACACACAAGGGAATTTAACCGAGTCGAGCCGCACGTGGCGGACGCTCTGCTGCGCGCACCGCCGCCGGAGTTTTGCTGCGCCGAGCCAGCAGCGCCAGACAGGTCAGCAGCCACTTCGACCACGAGAAAACTTGGAGGAGAACGAATGATTACGCTTCGTCGTGTTGCGTTCGCGCTGGCCGCGGTGGCGGCGTGCGCGGTGATGCTTGGCCTTGGCGCGCAGCAAATGCGCGAGGGGCGGCTGTTGCGATTCCCGGACGTTTACAAAGACCACATCGTGTTCAGCTATGCCGGAGACCTGTGGCTCGTCCCCACGAGCGGCGGCATCGCGCGACGCATCACGACGAATCCCGGGCTCGAGCTTTTCCCGAAATTTTCGCCGGACGGCTCGCAGATCGCTTTCACGGGCGAATATAACGGGCAGCCGAACGTTTACGTCATTCCCGCGGAAGGCGGAGAGCCAAAGCAGTTGACGTTCGAATCTGCCACGCCGGCCGTCTCCGAGCGCATGGGAATGGAGAATCAAGTCATGGGCTGGATGCCCGGAGGGAAAAACGTTTTCTTCCTTTCGCGCCGCGACACGTTCAACGGCTGGTTTGGACGCCTGTTCGAAGTTTCGATCGCAGGCGGGCTGCCCACGCGCGTTCCATTCGACAATCGAGGCGGCCTGACGTCGTTTTCGCCCGACGGAACCCAGGTTGCTTACAACCGGATTTTCCGAAACTTCCGCACATGGAAACGTTACACGGGCGGCATGGCGCAGAAAATCTCTCTTTTCGACCTCAAAACCAATCACTACGAAGAACTGGACAGCAGCTACCAGGGCACAGACACCTTCCCCATGTGGCACGGCGACACGATCTACTTCGACTCGGACCAGGGTCCCGAGCGCCGCATGAATCTGTTCGCGTACAGTGTGAAGACGAAACAAATCCGGCAGCTGACGCATTTCAGGGAATTCGACGTGAACTGGCCGAGCCTGGGGCCCGATTCGATCGTCTTCGAGAACGGCGGGTATCTCTATGTCTTCGACCTGGCCAACGAAAAGGCGACAAAAGTGACCGTGTACCTGCCGGGAGACGAAAATCAGGAGCGAAAACACTGGGACAAAACAGCGAGCCTGATCAGTTCCTACGATATTTCGCCCGAGGGAAAGCGCGCCGTGTTCGACGCGCGCGGAGATGTTTACACCGTTCCTGCAAAGGAAGGCAGCATCCGCAACCTGACGCGCACGCCCGGAATTCGCGAGGAGGACGTGGCCTGGTCGCCGGACGGCAAGTGGATCGCGTATCTCTCCGATCGCACCGGCGAGCAAGAGATCTACCTGATGCCGCAGGACGGAATGGGCAAGGAAGAGCGCATCACGTTCGATGGAGCGATGCAGCGACTACAGCCCGTGTGGTCGCCGGACAGCACGAAATTGCTGTTCGCGGACAAGTCGCTGCGCCTTTTCTACGTGGATATCACCGAGAAAAAGCCGGCGCTGATCGACCAGGGCAAATATGCGGATTTGACCGACTACAACTGGTCGCCGGACAGCAAATGGATCGTCTATTCCAAGGCGGGGCAAAACGGGAACAACGTTGTCTACCTCTATTCTCTCGCCGAGAAAAAGATCACGGCCGTAACGAACGATTTCACCGACAACCGCAATCCCGTGTTCGATCCCGGCGGCAAGTACCTCTATTTTCTTTCCGAGCGCGATTACAACGAAGTTCTCGGCGTGTACGACCTCGAATTTGCGAATCCGAAGGCGACGCGCGTTTACCTGGTGACGCTGCGCGCGGACACTCCTTCGCCCTTTGCGCCGCAGAGCGACGAAGCCGAGGTGAAGAAGGCCGGCGCAAGCGCGGAAGCGAAACCGGGCGAGACGAAGAGGAAAACAACGGAGACCAAGACCGAAGCCAAGACCGAAGAGGAGAAGAAAGAGAAAAAGGAGTCCGCCGAAAAGGAAAAGAAGGAGCCGTTCCGCATCGATTTGGACGGAATTCAGAATCGCGTCGTGGCGCTTCCGACTCCGCCCGAAAACATGGGGGCGCTGGGCGCGTCGAAAGACTACGTCTTCTACATCACCACCCCAATCTTCGGGCTCTCGGGTCCGCTGGCGGACGAGGGATTCGCGCTGCACATTTTCGACATGAAGAAGCGAAAGGACTCCGTCCTGATCAACGGCGCAACCGGGTACGCGCTCTCATTCGACGGGAAGAAACTCCTGTACGCGGGCCCGCCAAGCGGCGGCGGGGGCGAAGAGCATCCGGCGCGAACCTTCGGGATCATCGATGCCACGCCGCCGTCCGGGCCTCCGGGCCACATCGGCGAGAACGCTCTGGCGCTGAGCGGCATGCAGGCCGAGATCGATCCGCGCGCGGAATGGAAGCAGATGTTCTACGAGGTGTACCGGCAGGAGCGGGACTATTTCTTCGAGCCCTCCATGAACGGCGTGAACTGGGCGCAGGAACGCGACAAGTACGCCCAGCTTCTGCCCTATGTGGCGGACCGCTACGACCTGAACTATATCCTCGGAGAGATGATTGGGGAGCTCTCGAACTCGCATACCTACGTTGGCGGAGGCGACTATCCGGATCTGCATCCGATTAACGTGGGACTGCTCGGCGTCGATTTCGAGGCGGATGCGGAGAGCGGGCGTTACCGCTTCAAGAAAATTTATCCCGGCGAAAACTGGAACGACGCCCTTCGCTCGCCGCTGACCGAGCCGGGCGTCAACGTAAAGCAAGGCGATTACCTGCTGGAGGTGAATGGGCAATCGCTGCGCGTGCCACAAGATCCGTATTCCCTGTTCGAGAACACCGCGAACGACAATGTGACGCTCACGGTGAACTCGAAGCCAGCGGAGGAGGGCGCGCGGCACGTGGTGGTCAAACCGCTCGGCAGCGAATTCAAGCTGCGCGAGCTGGATTGGATCGACACGAACCGCCGCAAAGTGGAGACAGCGACGGACGGGCGCGTGGGGTACGTATACCTGCCCGACATGGGCGACTCCGGCTTGAACGAATTCGTGAAGCAGTATTTCCCGCAGATTCGCAAGGAAGGAATCATTTTCGACGTGCGGTATAACGGTGGCGGATTCGTCGATCAGATTATTTTCGAGCGATTGCGGCGCATTCTTGCGGGCATGGAAGCGGCGCGGAACTTCCAGAGTGGGACGGTGCCGCCCAACACGTTTTATGGTTACATGGCGTGTGTCACGAACCATTACGCCGCCTCGGACGGCGATTACTTCTCCTATTTCTTCAAGTACTACAAGCTCGGGCCTGTGATCGGCACGCGAACCTGGGGCGGCGTGCGCGGGATTCGCGGCGAAATCCCGTTGATGGACGGCGGCTACATCACACGGCCGGAGTTTTCGCTCTATGGCATCGACAGCCACTGGATCATCGAGAACCATGGCGTCCAGCCCGACATCGTGGTCGAGAACACGCCCGACAAAACGATGCAGGGACACGACCCGCAGCTCGAGCGAGCGATCGAGATTGTCATGAAGGAGATTCAGGAGCATCCGAAGAAGCTGCCTCCACGGCCGCCCGATTTGCCGCCGTATCCGCCGGGACCGGGACAATAGCGAAGCAAAGAACTCGGCCATTCCAGGCGAGCAAGGAATGGCGGCGAAACGGTTGAGATCGTCACCAACGAAATTCTGGCGCACCCGAAAAAGCGGCCCCTGCGTCCAACAGACGTCCTGGCATATTTTCTGGGGCCGGAACTCAGTGGAGATCGGAACTTTTTGGAGGCTCACATGAAGCGACTCTGGGGAGTTTCAGGCGCAGTATTGCTCTTCCTCTCGGGCGTTGCGGTCGCGCAGCAAAAACCTCAGGACCACAAGACGCCGCAGAACACGTCGCGGCAGAAGTCTTCCGCTCCGCAGAAAGGCGGCGCGGTGGGACACGGTTACATCCCCGCCCACGGGCCGTCACCTGTCCAATCCTCCCCTGCCCGCACTTCCACTAAGTCTGCCAGCCAGACTCCGCACAACACGAACCGGCCGACTTACAGCGATCAAGCCGGACATCCGAACGCCCCGCACGTTCATGCGAGCAACGGTCAGTGGGTCGGCCATTCGACGGACCGGAATGATCCGCATTACAAGATTGACCATCCCTGGGAGCACGGCCACTTCCCACGCGGAATCGGCCGCAGCTACGTCTACCGGATCGAGGGTGGGGCGAGGGACCGCTTCTGGTTCGGCGGGTCTTACTTCAGCGTGGCCCCATATGATTACGACGATTGCGCCGACTGGAACTGGAGCTCCGACGACATCGTGCTCTATGCGGACCCCGACCACGACGGCTGGTATCTGGCCTACAACGTCCGGCTGGGAACGTACGTCCACGTGATGTATCTCGGCACCTAGCGGGAGAACAAAGCTTCGCCGGATCGAAAGCTAGCGCTGGGCGAGCCAGACATACAGCACCCACACGACGGGCGCGGCGAGGATAAGACTGTCGATGCGGTCGAGAACGCCGCCGTGGCCGGGGACGATTGTGCCTGAATCCTTCACGTTGGCGCCGCGCTTGTAGGCTGATTCGATGAGGTCGCCCATCTGGCCGGCGATGTTCGCGGCACCCGCGATGAACAATAGAGTGCCGGCGTCGATGGCCATCCAGCGCGACGCGACCCACGCCACGAGAAGCGAGCCGACTATGTTGGCGACGGCGCCCTCCCAGGTTTTTTTCGGGCTGAGTGCGGGCGCCATCGGAACGTGCCCGGCAAATTTCCCCGTAAAGTAGGCAAGCGTATCGCCGGCCCAGATCAGCGCCAGCGTGAAGAGGATCAGCTCGCGTCCAAAGCGTTCGATCTCGTTGAGGCGCACGAGATAGCTGAACGGGAGCGCGACGAAAAGAAGTCCGGCGGAGCTGATCGAAATTGCGGGCAGGACATCCTGGAGCGGCCAACGCGTAGCGAGCCCGATTCCGACGGCGCCAAAAAGAAAAGCCAACAGGACGGCGTCAACCGACACCGAAAAACCGGCCAGCTTTCGCACAACGACAAAGCCGATCCCAAACACGCGAGTTTCCGCCATACCCGCGGAGTACTGCGCATAGACGAGGCCTGCGGCGCAAACCATCGTCCATTTGCGGAATGCGCGGAGGCCCACGCGTTCGCCCAGCGCGAAGAACTCAACGAGCGCCACTAGCGCGAAAACGGCGGCTACGATCGCAACGAACCATCCAGGCGCCCACCACACCAGAGCAACCACCGCCGCAATCAGGACAATTCCCGTGACGATGCGGAGGGCCATTGCGGGCTAGCCTTCGGAGTAAGCGGCGCGTTTCTGCGGCGCGGGCGCGCCGAGTCCGCCGTAGCGGCGTTCGCGTTTTTGAAAGTCGAGAAGGGCTTCGAGCAGGCGCGCGCGCGAAAAATCCGGCCACAGCGTGTCCGTGACGTAGATCTCGGCGTACGCAATCTGCCAGAGGAGAAAATTGCTGACGCGCATTTCGCCGCTCGTGCGGATCAGAAGGTCAGGGTCGGGCAGGCCGGCGGTATAGAGATGCCGGGAAATGCTCTGCTCGTCGGCGCGAAACGAGGACAGGCCCTTCGCGCGCACGTCGTCGAGGAGAGAATTGAAGGCATCGACAAGCTCCGCGCGGCCGCCGTAGTTCAGCGCGACGGCGAGGTTCATGCCCGTGTTGTGCGACGTCACCTGCGCGGCCTCTTGGAGGTCCTTTTGAACGGGTCCCGACAGTTCCGCTGCGCGGCCGATCACGCTGAATCGAATATTGTTCTTGTGCATGACGGGCAGCTCGCGCTTCAGGTATTCGCGCAGCAGGCGCATGAGGAAATCGACTTCCGCCTGCGGCCGCCGCCAGTTTTCGACCGAAAACGCATACAGGGTAAGATAACGAATTTTCAGTTGGGCGCAGGCTTCGATCACCGCGCGCGCCGCGTTGATTCCCGCGCGATGGCCGGCGAAGCGCGGGAGACGACGCCGCTGCGCCCAGCGGCCGTTGCCGTCCATGATCGTGGCAATGTGTTGCGGCAGCTTCTTCACGTCGAGCTTGCTGAGAAGCTCCTCTTCCTCGCGGTTGGCGGACTTCAGAAACTCCGTCGCTTTCACTGGGAAACCGTCCGGCACATCGGCGGAAACGCAAAGTAGCACAGGCCCTCGGGTTGCGCAACGCGAGGGCAGCCCACGGCGTGCGCGAGCGGAACGGTTGGGCGGCAGAGGCCGACCGGTCGCCAGGCGGCACACCGGGCTTTGGCGCCCGCCGCGACTACTCGCAAGGCGGCCGTTCCACTAGAATTTGTAGACAAAGCCCACGGAGATCTTCGGACTGAACTGGTTCGTGCTGAAATAGTGAGTTCCAACCATGTCCGCGCCGGCGCGAATGGCATAGCGGCCGTTCAGGGTGTCGAGGTCGACTCCCCCGCCCACTTCATAAGCGAACGCGCCCTGGCCTCCATAGGGAGTCTGGGGAACGAAGTGCGAGCGGCCCGCCAGCGCGTGTCCCCACACCTCGATGTTTTGCCGAAAGAACCTCGATCGAACGCGTGCTCCCCCCATTCCCAGAAGAAATCGCGCTTGGTACGGGTATTGATCACCAAGCGTTAGAACGAACTCACCGTCGGCGCCCAGCCAATCCTTGAGGTAGTACACGATGGAATAGTTGAAACCGTTCGTGCTGAGGGTCTTACTGGGAATCTCGTAGAAGCGCAGGTACGTATAGCCGACATACAGTTGAAACGGGTAAGTCTCCCGGACGCCAATCACGACCTGCGGGTCAGCGGCGGCGGATTCTTTGCTGCTGCTCGACGAATCGGCCGCGGACGACGGCGCGGCAGGTGGCGAGGATGCAAGCCATGCCGGCAGTGGCATCGAATACGCCGCGGTCGGCAAGGGACTCGTTTCTGCGACCGTTGATCCGGATAGCGAGAAGGTTTGTGAATTTTGTTGTGCAGGCGTGCCGAGTCCGAGCAGAAAGATTGCCGACACCAAGAGAGCGAACTGTCTCATCGCCTATCCCCCTAAGTCCCACTGCCCCTTCCAATTTAGAACGATTACGGCTCCCTGTGTCCACTCTTTCCTGCTTCAGCATACTAGGAAAATGCGGTTGGGGTCTAACCCTACGAGGAGGTGACCGAAATGAGGGCGGAGAAAACGGCGTCCTGTTGCCAATGTGCCATATGAACTGAGTAGGAAAGAAAAAAAGGAGTGGCCCGAGGGTGTTCCGGGCAAAGCGCCCGGTGGGTGGAGGGCCACTCCTTTAGAACCGCGTCGATTAGACACCGACAGAAGCCGCTCGGCTGTGACGCAAGTCACCAGCAGAGGTGATATGCCGCTGATCTGCCAAGAACGGCAAGCCCACTACGACTTTATCAAGCCGAGGAATTGGCGCGGGTCGTTGGCGAAGCCGGGAAAGACGCCGTTCAAATTGCTGTCGCCGAGGTGCCTCGAGATAATTTCGCCCAGGACGCTCCGGTAGTCGGTGGTGACGGCGAGGTCGCGGTTCTGGTGCAACTGGTCTTCGCTCATCCCCGGCCAGCGCGTGTAGACCTTTCCGCCTTTGATGCCGCCGCCCGCAACGAACATGCAATTGGCATGGCCGTGGTCGGTGCCGCGATTGCCGTTTTCGTGGGCCGTGCGCCCGAATTCGGACATGCTGACGAACACGATATCGCCCATGCGGTCTCCCAGGTCCTGATGAAACGCGGCGATCCCCTGCCCCAAATCGCGCAGCAAGTTCGCGAGCTGGCCTTGCACGCCGCCTTCGTTGACGTGGTTATCCCAGCCGCCGCTATCGAGGAATGCCACTTCGAGGCCCACGTTCGCCTTGAACAGTTCGGCAATTTCCATCAGGCTGCGTCCGAACCGGCCCTGCGGATATTGCGCGCCATTTTCTGGCTGATATGCGTCGGGATTTATCTGCTTGAGCTGGTCGACAGCTTCGAACGTTTCGTGGCTCACTCCGCGCATCGCTTCGTCGACCGTCTGCGCGTACATGGCCTCGAATCCGCCTTCCGTCACTTGCGGCGGCCCGTACATCCGAAACTGCTTTAAATCGGGGATTGCGATTGCCGGCGCGCTTCCCTGCAGCGTCAGCGGCAGATACGGCCCAAACGCTACGGCGCGGAATGGCGACGCTTTCTCTTCGGGAGAGGTTTGCAGCGCGCGGTTCAGCCAGCCGTCTTCGGTAGCCTTCACGCCAGGCGTCCCGGATTCCATGAAGTCCTGCGCGTCGAAATGCGAGCGCGTCGGGTCGGGCGAACCAACGGCGTGCACGACGGCGAGCTGGCCGTTGCGAAACAGTGGCACCAGCGGCGCAAGGCTCGGATGCAAGCCGAAGAAACCGTCGAGGTCGAGCGCGGCGTCCATGCTGCCGCTACGTGGTTGCGGAATGGCGATCGTCGGGCGAAACGAATAGTAATTGCTCTCGGCGAACGGCACCACCACGTTCAGGCCGTCCATTGCGCCGCGTTGAAACAGCACCACCATCTTTTTTTTGCCGTCGCCGGTCGTCTCCGCTACGGCGCGTTGCAGGAACGACGGCAGCGCCGCCATCCCCAGCATCGCGATACCGCTCGATTTGATGAAGTACCGCCGCGAAATGTTCATGAGCCGCTCCGACTTGCCTATCAATCTCTGGATCCATGGCTGACGCTTCGTAACGCAAACGGGACAGGCTGGCGTGACCAAATCAGCGGCGCTGAAACTCCGGCGCGCCCAGGACCAATCCTGCGATCAGGCCTTCGTTCACGTGCTTGACCGGATCGTCCAGCCGCGCCTGCAGAATCCGCGGATCGCTGAGCCGCGCTTCGAGAGTTTGCTTCGTTCCCGGTGCAACCTGCCCATCCAAAAACAGTCCGAGCGCCTGCGAAAGCGCGACATTCGGATCCGTCGCGGCGTCTCCGCCGAACATCTCATTCAAATTTACTTCGGCGCCCCACATGTGGTCGGTCCCGAACGCCAACGCAAAATTCAGGCGGTTCAGTAGGGCTCCCGAGTTGACCCACATTTCCGATTTATCGGAGTAGCCGGCTGGAGGCTGGCACTGGAAGAGCGGCTCGCCCATCCGTCCGACCCACTGCACCAGCGGCAGAGTGACCTCGACGTCCGCGTTCAGCGCGCGCGCGGTGCCGGCCACCAGCTCGAACGGCGTCTTCACTTTCGCCCGATATGCTTCCTTCGACCAGAATTCCGGCGAATAGATCATCGTGTGCAGGACGGCGCGGATGTCGCCTCCCGAAGACTCGAATTCCTGCGCCATGCGATCGACGAGTGCCGGCGGCGGATTGTCCGAAACGAAATGCCGCGCGAGCTCGGTCGAAATATGCCGCGCTGTGTGAGGATCGCTCGCCAGCATCTCCAGCGCCTTTTCGCCGTCCTTCATTCCGCCATAATGGAACGTACGACCCATCACGACTTCCTTGCCTTCCGCGTGGATGCGATCGTTGAAAAAAAATTCGGCGTCCTTGCGCGGCCCGCGAATCGTCCAGCCGGTAAGGCACTCGGCCATCGCGATCACGTCCTGCTGCGTGTAGCCCGCATCGACGCCCACCGTGTGCAATTCCATCACTTCGCGGCCGTAGTTTTCGTTCAGCCCGCGGTCCTGCTGTTGTTTCGGACGCCCGTTCGCTCCCTGCATTCCGGCGCCCGGCGGCATCATGCCAAAACGCGCGTAGTAGCGGTCGCGCCGCATGGCCCGCATTGCTTGCATGCGCTTCACCGCAGCAGGATCGGCGCTCAGCCAGTTGTCCAGATAAAAGAGCATCGCCGGACTTTTCGCGGTTGCGAGCAGCAGGTCGCTGAACCTGCCCATCGTGTGCGGGCGAATCGTGTCGCGCACGTAGGACGTGACCAGCCAGCGGTCGGCGCCCTTGTTCGCGAAAACGTTGAAGTGGTTGAACCAGAAATCCTCCATCACGGCTTCGAGCTGGCGGTTGCTATAGATGGCGCGGTCCATCTTCGCCATCGCAAGCTCCGCGACGATGCGATTCGGTCCGACCATGCGCGCCAGCTCTAGATTCGCCCGATCGAAATTCTCGTTGCCTGTGGGCAGCATCGCGGCGACCGATTCCCGTCGCTGCTGCTGCATCTGCTGCTTGTATTCGTCCTTGGTGACGCCCTCTTTGTTCACGGCTTGTGCCGGCGGCGGAAAATCGTTGAGCAACTGCGACGACGACATGCCGAGCGTCGAGTAGCGCTCCAGGCGCTTGTCCAATGCAGAATCGTCAATCGATTGCGGATCGAGCTGCTCGTCAATCCATTTCGCCAGGCCCGTTTTCCGTACGCGCTCGACGTCGCCGGGTCGTGGCCCGTAGGCCAGGCGGTTGAGCGCATGCAGGATGGCTTGGTCCTCCGTCAGCTCTGTGATGGGAAGGTCGCCTTTGAATGTTTTGGAGAGAGCGGCGGTCTCGGACGGATTGTTCTCCGTTTCACTCTTCGGCGTCGCGCGCGGAAGAGCAAATGCGGTGGATGCCGCCAGAATCGCGGCGATCGAAGCCGCGACAAGTGTCGCGCCGGCCGAGTCGAGCCGTCCGCGCGCCGACGCTCCCTTCCCGGCGAGCGCGCGCCGAGCGGCTGTTGAACGCGGGTTTGAGCGAGACGTCCCTTTCATGGCCGTCGCAGGTAGCTTAAACCCGGAAGGCGGGAAAAAGTTGCGGGCTTAGCGAAGAAGTCAATGTCGGGAAGAAACCACAGATGAACACAGACAAACGCAAATCCCCAAAGAAATTTAGGTTTCAGTAGTGTTTATCGGTGTTTATGCGGTTTAGAGGCTAAGCGCCCTTTAGGCGGATCAGGAGGAATCTGAGCCGCTGCTCATCCTGGTGAGAGATTTTCGTGATTTCCACGCCCATTCCGTTGTCCGTGACGTGCCGGACGGTGCATTCGGATTCGAACGTGGCTACCGCGTCGTCCAGCGTAAGTGTTAGGACCGTGCCCGGCGGCTGCGTTTTTTTCGTGCGGATGAACATCCCGCCCAGGCCGATTACCGTCACAGTGCCTTCGAATTGTGGGCTCCCGCCGTTGCCATGAATCCGCATCGTGTGGCCGGTCGGGACCAGGACGCGCTGCTGCCGCCGTAAATCAGGCTTGACCATATGCATTCTGATATTTGCGCGCTCAGCGCGCTGCGCGAAAGCCGTCGAGGGTCCAAACGTCCTGACCCTCGTCGTGGCACAGCACGTAGAAGTTGCCGTCGTCCGCACGCACGCGGAAATAACTGCCCCGAGGCGAGTACCACCGGCCGTCCAATTCCTGCACTTCGAATTTCCGTCCGCGCAGGACAAAACTCTGCGGCCGTTCGTCGGCACGGTGCCCCGCATAGCATTCGACGCGCAACACGCTCATCGCGCCTCCGCGGGGTGGAAGGGTAACCACCGCAAGAACCTAACTACAAACCTAGTATATCACTCTCTTCTCGTCCGGCGAACTGACCCAAATCCAGTTTGTCGTCTGAACACGATATCGAACGAACGGCTACGGCCTCCGCCAACAACAATGCTGGATGCCGGGCTCCATTCTCCAAAATTCATGGCTGGTGCAGAGAGATTTGTAGTATACGGGTGAGCTACACAGAATCCCCCGTATTGCCGAGGCCATCCGATGGACGACGCCTTGATGATGCACCGCCTGCATTTTGCCTTCACCATCACGTTTCACTACTTGTTTCCGCAACTGACGATGGGACTGGCACCGCTGATCGTCCTCCTGAAAACGATGTATCTCCGTACGAACAATCACCTTTACAACCGCGCGGCGCGATTCTGGGCGAAGGTCTTCGGCATCAGTTTCCTGATGGGAGTGGTCACGGGAATTCCAATGGAGTTCCAGTTCGGGACGAACTGGGCCCGCTTTGCGCGATTGACCGGAGGAGTGATTGGCCAGCCGCTGGTGATGGAAGGCGTCTTTTCGTTTTTTTTGGAGTCGGCGTTCCTTGGGCTCTTTCTCTTTGGCGAGAAAAGGCTGAGCAAGATCGGCCACTGGTGGGCGGGATTCGCTGTGTTTATGGGCTCGTGGCTGTCCGGCTTTTTCATCATCGTGACGGACGCGTGGATGCAGCATCCAGTCGCCTTTCAACGCGGCGCGGACGGCAGCTTTCAGGTCATAAGCTTCTGGGGCCTGCTGCTGAATCCGTGGGCGCTGACTCAGTATTCGCACAACATGTGCGGCGCGCTCATTACGGGCACCTTCGTGATGGCGGCCGTCGGCGCATATTACCTGCTCGAGGATAAGTTCATCGAGGAGGGCCGCGCGTTTTTGCGCGTGGCGGTTACGGTCGGGGTCATTGCCTGCATCGTGCAGATTTTCCCGACAGGCGACCTCCACGGAAAAATGGTGGGCGTGTATCAGCCGGTCGCGCTCGCCGCGATGGAGGGCCTTTTCAAGACGCAGACGGGCGCGCCGATGGTCATTCTTGGCCAACCAGACGCGGAGAGCGAGCGCATCGATAATCCGATGGTGGCGAACAAGGTCCTGAGCTACTTGCTCTACGGTGAGACGACCGCGACCGTAAAAGGCCTGAACGAGTTTCCGAAGGAAGATTGGCCGACGAACATTCCCCTGGTTTTCTACACCTACCACATCATGGCCGGGCTGGGGACGATCTTCGTCGCCGTGATGGCGGTGAGCGCGTTTCTCCTGTGGCGCGGCCTGCTCTACAGATCGCGTTGGATGCTGTGGATTATTTTGTGCTGTCTTCCCTTCCCTCATATCGCCAACATCGCGGGTTGGATTACGGCGGAAACGGGGCGGCAGCCGTGGATTGTCTACGGGCTGATGCGGACGGCGGTGGGCTATTCCCAGGATGTTCACGCGGGAAACAGTTTGTTCACGCTGATCGGGTTCATGGGGCTGTACACGATTCTGGCCATTCTGTTCTTGTTCCTGGTGTATCGCGTGATCGCCCACGGCCCACTGGAAGAAACGGGCGCGGAAGTCGAGTCAGGCACGCCGATCACGATCGCCTGAGCGCCCGCACTGGAAACGCCAATTGCGAAGGAGAGCCGGATGCTGCTGACCTGGTATTTGCTGGTCGCCATCATGATCACCGGATACGTGGTTCTCGACGGCTTTGACCTGGGCGCCGGAATCCTGCACCTGTTCATCGCGCGGACGGATGAAGAGCGGCAGATGGTGATCCGCACGATCGGGCCGGTCTGGGACGGGAACGAGGTGTGGCTGCTCGCGGGCGGCGGCACGCTCTACTTCGCGTTTCCTCTGCTGTACGCGTCCGGCTTTAGCGGATTCTATCTGCCGTTGATGATCGTGCTGTGGCTGCTGATTTTGCGGGGGATCGGCGTCGAGTTGCGCATGCACCTTGATTCGCCGGTGTGGCGAGGGCTCTTCGACGGATCGTTTGCTTTCGCGAGCCTGCTGCTGGCGATTTTTTACGGCGCCGCGCTTGGCAACGTCTTGCGCGGCGTGCCTCTCGGCAAGGACGAATACTTTTTTCTGCCGCTTTGGACGAACTGGAGAGTCGGGCCCGAACCAGGGATTCTGGATTGGTACACGGTGCTGTCCGGGGCCGTTGCGCTTTGCGCGCTGGGATTGCACGGTGCCTATTACGTTGCACTGAAAACAAGCGGTAACATCAACGCGCGCGCGAAGCAGGCGGCGCGGCGTCTCTGGCCGATGGTTGTAGCGCTGACGGGCGCCAGTTTGGCGGCGACGCTCTACATCCGGCCCAACCTGCTGGACAACTACAAGCGGCTACCAGCGCTGTACGTGATCCCGGCGATTGTGGCGGCGGCGCTGTTCAATATGTGGCGGGCGGACGCCAAGGGGCACGAGCGTGCAGCGTTTCTTTCGTCATCTGCCTATCTGATTTTTATGCTGGTCGGCGCGGCGGCGGGTGTCTACCCGAACTTGCTGACGTCGACGACCGATCCCGCCCTGAACATCACGGTGTACAACGCGCACTCTGGGAACTATGCGTTGTCGACCGGACTGATCTGGTGGACCCTGGGAATGGCGATCGCCGTCGGTTACTTCATTTTCGTGTACCGGATGTTTCGCGGCAAGGTGACCACAACCTCCCGCCACGGCTATTGATCCCTTAGCGTGCGGCACGATCAGACAGCCATCGCGCCGTCCCTGAGGAAGGACTACGAACTTCCGCTCGCCCCCCGTCGCAGCGGATTTTCGGTCTACTGAAGTGCGATTGAAAATCGCCTAAACTATTGACCACAAACGGTCGGAGGTCGGTCCCATCTACTGCATACGACGAATTGGAGAGCCCTTATTCGCCGGGTGGCGAGACCGGCGCCGGTTCCGTAACTCGGCCCTTCCCCGTCAGCGCTGCGACAATTTCCTTCCCGTGGAACCGGCCGTTCTCGATGAAAATATCCGACGTATTGCGCCCGCCTACAACGACTCCCGCCAAATGAATGCCGGGGACATTCGTTTCGAGTGAATCAGGATTGATTTCGGGGCGCATCGTGACGGGATCAAGCCGGATTCCCTGCCTGGTGAGAAAAGTGAAATCGGGATGGTAGCCCGTGAGGGCGAACACCTGCACCGCGCCCAGAAATTCCTCCTCTTTCTCATGGCCGTCGGAGCCCTGCGTAACTGACGCCGCTGCTCTCTCCCCGGCCTCTTTCGCGCGCCCGAAGGCCCCCGCTTCCACCGGCTGAACGTAGACGCGGCCCGGCTCGAACCGTGTGACGCGATGGTTGAATAACGCTTTGATCTCGCCGGCGCGGATGCGGTTCTCGATATCCGGCTTGACCCAATACTTCAGCTTGTCGCCCACGGTCGGGCCGCGGTGGACCAGCCTGACATGTGCGCCCGCGCGGAAGAGTTCCAGGGCGGCTTCTGCAGCTGAGTTTTTCGCGCCGATGACGACGACGTCCTGCTCCCAATACGGATGTGGATCGGTAAAGTAATGCGAGACGAACGGGAGATCTTCGCCGAGGACGCCAAGCTGGTTCGGCAGGTCGTAATACCCCGTCGCGATGATCACCTTGCGCCCGCGATACTCGTGCGGCCGCCCCTCGCTGTCCGCAGTGTGGACGATGAAAGAGCCATCATGGCCGTCGATAGAGCTGACGCGCTCGTAGAGGCGCGTCTCGAGCCCGTAGTGGTCCGCGGCGCGTCGATAGTATTTCAACGCTTCAGGCCGCGTGGGTTTCGCCGTCGCCGTGGTCATCGGAAGATCGCCGATTTCCATGCGCTCGGCTGTCGTGAAGAACTGCATGTTCGCCGGATAATGGTAGAGCGAATTGCACAGGCAGCCTTTGTCGATGACGACTGGGCGCAGGCCGGCGCGCTTAGTCTCGATCGCGCAGGCGAGTCCCGTGGGGCCTGCTCCGATACAGATGACGTCGAATGAGTCCGAATTCATAGGTGAACGATTGCGAGCCGACCGCCCGTCGTTGCACGGCAAGAGGCGAGTTCGCTTCCCTCCTGTTGAAAATGATAGCTCACGATTGGCGTGATTGGTTTAGAGATCGCGTGAATTTTGTTGAATGCTGTGGAGAGGGTTTGGACGCAGGAACTAGGCCTTGTTTTGGCCTCGGAGCGGAACAGGTCCAAAACAACCGCGGCGCGCCACCAGCGATGCTCTCGATCGAAGGCCTTCCACTTCGGCTCCGCCTTTTTTTTTGCGAATTCCCGAGACTGGATTCGCCGATAAAGGCAAAGCGGTGAGGGAGAAGAAGTCGTATGATGTTCGGCTACCGCAGAGCTCGCATTCGAGAAGAACACCGAGGGGCGCCTTTGATTACGAAGCTGGCCGAAAAAAAGCATCGAGTGCGTGCCCTGTTCTTGCCGGGTCTGCTGGCCGCGCTTTTTGCGAATGTCGCAGTTTGCGCCGCGTCGCCCACGCAGATGCCAAAGGAGACACGGCGCGCGATGAAGCGCGAGCCTCAGCGTGGCGAAGCAAAATCGGGGACGGCTGCTCCCAAAATGACGAAAGAAGATCTCGAGACATTCCTCGATGGGTTCGTGCCGATGCAACTGGAGCGCGACGACATCGCGGGCGCTGTGATTAGCGTCGTGAAGGACGACAAGGTGATTCTCGAGAAGGGCTACGGCTTCGCCGATGTGCAGAACAAGAAGCCCGTGATCCCGGATGCGACGCTTTTTCGGCCGGGATCAATCTCGAAGACGTTTATGTGGACGGCCGTGATGCAATTGATGGAACAGGGGAAGATCAAACTCGATCGCGACGTGAACGACTATCTCGATTTCAGGATTCGGCCGTGGTTCGGCGTGCCGGTGACAATGAAGGACCTGATGACGCACACGCCGGGCTTCGAGGAATCCTACAAGGACCTGTTCGTGGCGAGCGCTTCGGAGATGCAACCGCTGGGGCAATACCTCACCACGCATCTGCCGCGCGAGATTTTCCCTCCCGGAACAACGCCCGCCTATTCCAATTACGGCGCCGCGCTCGCCGGTTACATCGTGCAGCGCGTTTCGGGCATGCCGTTCGATGATTACATCGAGAAGAACATCTTCGAACCTCTTGGGATGAATCACACAACGTTTCGCCAGCCCCTACCGGACAACCTCGCGCCGATGATGTCGAATGGTTACGACCGCGGGTCGGGAAAGCCGAAAGGCTTCGAGTACGTGCAGGCCTGGCCGGCGGGGAGCGTTTCCACTACGGCCGACGACATGTCGCACTGGATGATCGCGCACCTGCAGAACGGCGAGTACAACGGCGTTCACGTCCTGAAGCCGGAAACGGCTACGCTGATGCATTCGCGCGCGTGGACGAACATGGCGGAGCTCAACGGCGGAGCCTACGGATTCTACGAGATGTCGCGCAACGGGCGGAGAATCATTGGCCACGGCGGAGACACGCAGTGGTTCCACAGTCTGATGGGACTGATGCTCGACGATCACGTGGGATTTTTTGTCTCGTACAACAGTGCAGGTAAAGGCGACATTTCGGCTCCCGACGCGCTCTGGGAACATTTCCTCGATCGTTATTTCCCATACACCCGGCCCGCGGCGGAGAGAGTCGCGAATTCGGATGCGGACATACAGGCGGTAGTGGGAACGTACTGGAGCAGCCGCCGCTCCCAGACGAACATCGCCGCAGTGGCGGCCGCGTTGAACCAGCCAAAGGTCACGGCGAATTCCGACGGGACGATCAGCGTGGAAGGGTTCAAGGATTTTGCCGGCAACCCCAAGCATTTCGAAGAAATCGCGCCGATGGTTTTTCGCGAACTGCAGGGTCAGGAGATGTTAGGGTTCAGGAAAGGCATCAACGGACGAGAAAGATTGGTGCCGGACTTCCCGTTCCAGGTGGCACAGCGCGTTCCAGCGTGGAAAAATGGAAAGATGAACCTCGCTGCCATCGAGGCCGCCGCGGGAATTTTCGCCCTGACGCTCATCTTCTGGCCGGTGGGGATTCTCCTTCGACGCCACTACGGGCAACGTATCGAGCTGCCCCCGGGTTACAGAAGAACCCGAGCTTGGATGAGGGGCGCATGCATCGTGGACCTCGCGTTCCTTCTCTTATTCACGGCGTGGATCTCCTCGGCAGAGTCGAGTTTGAACGCATTCCGTTCGCAATTCGACACGCGACTCCACCTGGTGCAGGTTTTGGGCGTCATTGGCGTCGCTGGCGTGGTGTTGTCAGTCTGCTACTTCATTCAATCGTGGGCAACCAGTTCGCTCTGGATCTGGACTCGCATATGGAATACGCTGCTGATGCTGGCGTCCCTGGCCTATGTGTTTTTCGTGGTGAACTGGCACATGCTCAATTTTCATCTGAATTACTGACGCATCCTTCGCGGATCTCTTCACGGCAGTTCCGCCGATTACCCGTGTACCGCTGTATTGTCGCCATCCGGCAATCTGCATGTAACGCACGGGTGTAAGATTGTGATCGGGAAGAATGCATGAACCTGATTTGGCCGGTCGCGCTCCAGAGAAAGCGGTTCGTTCTGCTGCTGGCCGCAACTGCAGTGGTGATTTTCGCGTTTACGAACGCCGCGCGCGGGCAGGCGCCGTCGGCCTCGGCCGCGCAAGCGGACCCACCGCAATCCGCGACGTCGAAGACGTCATCCGCGGCCTCCGCGGCAGCCGGCGAGGCACTTCCGGTGGGACGCGTGATCTATGCGGAGTTGACGCAAACGATCGAAGCCAGGAAAGCGAAGGTCGGAGAACCGATCGCCGCAAGGGTCACTTTGGCGGTCCTGTCGCGCGGCAAAGTGCTGATCGCTGACGGAGCGAAGATCAGCGGCCACGTCACCGAAGCGAAACGCCGCTCCAAGAAGAATCCCGAATCGGTGCTGGGAATCGTTTTCGACCGCGCAGAACTCAAAGAGGGCGGCGAATTGCCGCTGGCGCTGACCGTCCAGGCGGTTGGGATCGGTGGGTTTTCGACCGGCTCAATGGCGAGTGCAAGCGCCGACCCAGACAACCGCTATTCCGCAGCTGCCGCACTGCCCGGAGTGTCGGGGCATGGGACGGGTTCGGCCATGACGCCTGCGGCGGCCGAGCTTCCCGAAGCGGCGAAGCAACCAGCGCTGGACCTTGGAAGCAAGGGCGTAATCGGATTGTCGAATCTGCAGCTCGAGGAAGGAACGGAAACAACGAAGGGGTCCCTGGTGACCGCGACGAGCAAGGACGTCAAGCTCGATCACGGAGACGAATTGGTACTCCGGGTGATCGCGCCAAAACCGACGCCAGCCGGGACGAAATAGCGAGTGTGGTCTCCGCTCCGCGCTCAGACGTTTGTCGCTTGGCTGGCCGGCAAGCGGGAGCCATGGATCGATGGCCGAAAGAGGGGCTCCCGCGTAGACGGCACGTCTCGAAACCGGCTCAGCTTCCGGCTGTTTGTGTCTTGGCGGCTTGAGCTGCCTGCCGGAACTGCTCCATCATTTTGCGTATGGCCTCGTTCGAACCGGGATTCCGCTTTTCGCGCCAGGCCTCGAGGCGTTTGCAGTTTTGTTCCAGATTGCTGAGGAACTGCGGGCTGCTGAACATGCCGCGCCACGCGGCGAGAACCGGCTTCACCTGCTCGAACACGCCCCATTGCTCTCCGGTGTTCTCGAAGAAGAACTGCTCCTCGATCAGACCGCGATTGGCGATGCTGGCCACCATATCCCAGTAGCCGAGCACCATGCGCATGTTGGCGTTCTCCCGGCTCCCGGGAGGACATATCCGCATAACGTCTTCCGGCGTCTTCACGTGAAAGTTATTCGCGAACCAGTCGCGGGCTTCGCGCAACCGCGGCTCGCGGCGGTCCTCGTACAAGCGCAACAGCAGATTGACCTGCTCGTGGGTTACTTCGCTCATTTTTCTCTCCTTGTGCGCCGGTTAAACCGGCGAGGTGTAGTGAATGAAAAAGTCATACGAATGTGGTTGAGCGACCCACATCGGCCCCGAGTCATGCGGAGCCGCCCGCGAGGGTGGCGTCGAAGCGTTGACAGGGGAACATGCGGGCCGGGTATTCAGCCGCGTAAGACAATTACTCCTGGCGAACGGCAAGGCACGGCTACCTCGCTATCGTCCACGCGCACCCAATGCCCTGCGGGTTCCTACGTCGAACCGCAGCACGACATACACTGTTCGTCCATGCTTCCACCTTTGCGCTTCAGGCCGACTGCGCTCTCTGCGCGAATGCCGGCGGCTCGTCGGCGCTCGGTCCCCAGCTTGCGGGCACCGCGACGTTCAGCATGCGCAGATAAACGCTGAACTGGCCGCGATGCTGGTACCAGTGGCTGAACATGACGTTGCGCAAGAACTCCCCTCGAGGCTGAGCCAGTACTTCCCGGCTGCCTGCAAGCATACGCCAGGTTTCCTTCATCGCCGAGTCTTCGATCTTGGGCAAGAGGCTGCGGACGGCTGCGATGCTTTCGTCATACGTCTTCAGTATTTCCTGACGGCTTGCCGGCTGCGGAAAACGGTCGGCTTTGCCGAATTCTGGCGCTTGGGCCGGATTGTTTTGTACGAAGCGAATGATCGCTCCGGGTACGGATGCGAGATGGTAAGCGAGCTGCCCGGCGGACATGGATTTTTCGTGCGGCTTCCAGGTCAATTTGTCTTCCGGCAAACGCTCGAGAAACTTCCGCGTGACGGGAGCCTGTGCTTCAAACTCTTCAAGCAACGATTCTGCAATCGACATTGCCATCTCCTTTGTCCTAAGTTGCGGAACTGCTTTTTGGACTTGCAGCCTCCATTACTGCTGCGAGTTTCGTCGGGCGAACTGGCGAGGCATGGCTTCCTTTCGATCGCCCGTGGCCGGAAAAGACAAAGACCGGCGATAGCAAGGCAGCCAGTCCATGCCAGTTCGCAAGGGCAACGTTCGGAGCGCTAAGAGAGGCTGCAAGAAGAAAAGCATTCAGTGCGCCTCACTGCACGCGCTACCGGCCTCACGTTTACTTCGAGCGGGCCTTCTCCGCGCGCTGGCGGACGCGCTCGTTGATGTGCGTCCAGCCCTTCCCCACTCCCTGCCGGTGGTCGTCTGGAATCAGCCCGAGGGCCGTGTGATGGAACTTGATCAACGTGCCGCCGTCGGACTCGCTGAGGCGGTATTGGAGGTTCGAGACGACGGGATAGGACATGAACAGCGGCCCGGTGATCTCGAGCAGCGTCGGCCGTTTGATGGCCTGCACCACGCCCCAGAAATGCCCGTTGCCATCGCCCAGATCGCGAAACCAGCGGCCTCCGGGCCAGGGCTCGATCTTCATCGGCATGGCCTCGCCATCCGGCTTGTCGTTGCCGGGGCCGAGCTGCTCGAGCAGCGCGGCGAAAGTCACGTCGAGCGGAGCGCGGACGTGAATTTCCTGGGTAATAGTCAACGTCATGTTATCAAGCGCTGTTGCGGTAGAACTCATGTTTGCTCTCCTGTTCGCAGATTCGGTCATGTTTTGTCGGATTGCTTGGAATGGGTCCGGGCTTCGGCTTCGGCGCGCTCCTTGATGCAGGTCAACTGATGGCGCCAGAAGCGCTCGAACGTTTTCGTCCACTCGTGAAGCGGACGAATCGCTTCGGCATTCGTCTGATAGAGCATATGCCGGCCGTCGCGCCGGACGCGCACGAGGCCGACATCGAGCAAGACGTGCAGGTGCTTAGAAACGGACGGCTGCGGCCAGCCCAGCAGGGCCACGATGTCACCCACCGGGCGCTCGTCAACCAGCAGGCTGAGGATGGCCCGTCGACGAGGTTCGGCGACTGCATTGAAGGCATCGGAGGTTGTGGAAGCGCGAGGCATGGAGAGATAATACATTCCTATATGGGCATATGTCAAGCGGATTTGTAGAGACCGAGCAGCAGTCCTGCCGACTCCCTCTGTCCGAACACGACAGTACAAGAGCAGTATCAGAGCAACTTCTCAAGCCTTCGCCGTTGGGCTACAGTTTGAAAAGTTCGCGGAGGCGCTTGGTTTGGGCGCGGGAGACGGGGATTTCGCTCTGACGCTTGTCGTTCATTTTCAGGATGTAGCTGGACTTGAACCAGGGGACAACTTCCTTGATGTGGTTGATGTTGACGAGATAGGAGCGGTGCGGGCGCCAGAAAATGTCGGCATCGAGCGCGGCCGCAAGCTCCTCAATCGTGCGGTAGTTCGAGACGCCTTCGGCATCCCTGGCGAAGACGGTGATGGTGCCGTCCTCGGTGCCGACGTAGATGATGTCGTCGGAATCGACAAGAAACATGCGCGACTGCGCCTTCACGAGAATTTTCGTCCGCGGAGGCTTCGACGGTGGGGCCGCGAGCTGACCGACCAGGGATTCCAGGCGCTCGACCGCAGAGGTGTTGGCTTCGAGCAGCTTTTTGGCGCGCTGGATGGCTTTGGCAATGCGCGGCTTGTCGAAAGGCTTCAAAACGTAGTCGACGGCATTCACGTCGAACGCTTGCAGGGCATAGTGATCGTAGGCGGTGGCGAAAATAATCTGCGGCACCCGCACCTTGCGCTCAGCGAGCCGCTTGATGACGCCGAAGCCGTCGAGGCCGGGCATCTGGACGTCGAGAAAGACGAGATCGGGATTGTGTTCCTTGATGAGAGCGATCGCTTCGAGCCCGTTCTTGCCCTGAGCGACGACGTTGATTTCAGGGAAGCTCTTCAGGACGTAAGCGAGTTCGTCGCGGGCGGGGCGCTCGTCGTCGACGATGATGGTGTCGATCGGCATGACGGACTGGAAAAGTATAGCGCAGAAGCGGCTGTTGATAGCCGCTGGCGCCCCGGCGGATTCCGGAAATGCGCTTACTTCTTTAGCGTCCGGATGAACGCCACGACGTCCTTGATTTGTGCGTCCGTGAGCTTGCCCTTGTACGCGGGCATTTTCCCTTTACCGTCGGCCGTAATCGCGGTCAGCTCGGCATCGCTTTGCTTTTGGACCTCAGCAGAGCCGAGATCGCGAAGCTTCATGGATTTGCCGACTGCCGTATCGCCCTTGCCGTCCGCGCCGTGGCACATCGCGCACTTTGATTTGTAGACGGCTGCGCCGCTTTGCGCGTGCGCCGGAACAGTGCTGAAAACCAGCACCGCAGCGGCAAAGAGCAGGGGTTTGCTGATTCGGGCGATTGCGTTGTTCATGGTCTCTCCTCCGAGAACGGCGGAAGGACGCCGCTTGAGGAAAGCTAACGGGTTTTGAAAGCGTGCGCAACGACGGAAGTCACGAGGAAGCGTAACGGGTATCACAACGTGTGGCGCTCTCCCTTGGGGTCTGGGCGGGTCCCGCCACGCGGGCAGGCTGAGGCCCGCCCCTAGGAACCTCCAGGGTGGGTTAGAATCGCGGAGCGGCGCGGAGGAGAACATTGGCAAAAGGAATAGCGCGAGCGAAGGTCCTATCGAGTAAAACCGTCTACCAGGGGAAGGTCTTCGGGGTGCGGCGCGACCGCGTCATCGAGCCGAGCGGCGTGGAAACAACGCGGGAGATGGTGACGCATCCGGGGTCGGTGGTCGTGATGCCGGTTTTCAAAGACGGACGGATTCTGCTGATCCGGCAGTACCGGCACGTTGCGGGACAGGCGCTCTGGGAATTGGTGGCCGGAAAGAGGGATGGTGAAGAGGATTTCGCGGAGGGCGCGCGGCGCGAGTTGGCGGAAGAGACCGGCTACACGGCGAAGAAACTGACCCGGATCATGGACGTATTCCCGAGCCCAGGGTTCGTGACGGAGAACATGGTGATTTTCGTCGCAGAAGGACTCACGAAGGGCCAGGCGCGTCCGGAAGACGACGAGAAGATCACGCCGAAGATCGTGACGTTGCGCGAGGCGGAGCGATGGATTCGAAAAGGGAAAATCAGAGATGCGAAGACGGTGGCGGGAGTCTTATATTACGCGACGTTCCTGGCCGGGAGACGCGGCGTGGCCCAGAAACTACGCGGCGCGAAGCGGGCGGCGAGTAAATCGAGGGCGCGAGGGTGAGACTCACGTACCGGCGTTCTGGTTGCGGAGCAGGCAGACGGCGGACCACGGGCGCGAGCCTTGCTTGCCCTTTGACTCCGGGAGCAATGAGAGAAAACGCATCCACGGGTTCAGGCGTTTCAATCGCGCCGCGCTCTTGAGCATAGAGCGAACCTCAACTGCGAGCCAGCCGTACGGCGCGAAAAATTCCGGACCTTCTTCCGGGGCGAACTTGAACTCGGCGTTTCCTCTCTCGATCTGGGGGCCCATACGCTGCTTGAGCATTTTCAGCAGGCCCGGCGAAGCAATATCCGATGCCCAGTACTGGAAGGAGCGGACTGCCGCGAGGTCTTCGGCGAGCGAGGCGACTTCCTCCTTCGAGAAGTAGATGACCAAACCTTCGGTGATGACCAGAGCGTTTCTCGCGGCGTTTCCCAGGCGCGCAAAGACTTCTCGACGGGCGTTCGCGTCAGACAAATCGAGGCGGACGCGTTCGAGCGCGCAGGCCGGTTTCTCCTTCCGAAGGACTTCCTCCTTGTACTCGAGGATCCCGGGGAGATCAATTTCCACCCATTTCAGGGACGGCGGCAGGGACATGCGATATGGCCGCGTGTCGAGACCGGCCGCGAGGTTGACGATCGTGTCCGCGCCTTGATTGATCTGCTGCCGGATAAAATCGTCAAAGAGAACCGTGCGCGTGATCCAGGCCCAGGTGGCACGCTCGCTGAAAGGCATGGACTTGGCGATTTGCTCGCCGCGCTCACCGGCGAGGCGTCGCGCGAAGGGATCGCGAAAGAGAGCGTCGGAGCGCTCCGATTCGCGGGCGCGATAGATCGCGGCAAACAGCGCCGTGTCGGAAATATTTCGGACAAGCGGTTCGTCAGCGTTCATTCGCTCCTCTGCGCGACTCTGCATAACACGAATGGCCCCCGCGGGCGTGGGCGTTTGGGAGCGGAATCTGCGCCCTTCCCTGTTGAGCGCCGGAGCCGAGCGACCGCTCACTTTTCCATGTCGCGGATGTGCGTGGCAATGAACCACTGGTTGCCGAATGGGTCCAGCACGCCGGCGTTACGGTCGCCATAGGGTTGATCGGCGGGCTCCTGGATCGATTTCGCTCCCGCGGACAGCGCGCGGCGGTAGACGGCGTCCACGTTGGGGACGTACGAATAGAACATCGATTCTGTCGGCTGGTACGGGCCGTGCGCTTCGCCCATCTCGACCACCGCGTCGCCAACGCGGATTTCGGCATGGTGCACGACACCATCCGGCGACGCGTACTTCGCGATTTCCTCCGCTCCGAAGACACGCTTCAGGAACGCGATGACGGGCTCGGCCCGCAGCGGGTGCATGTAGATGTTCACGTTGTGCAGGCCTTTGGGAACGTAGCTCTCACCCTTGTGCGTCGCGATGTACCAGAAGTTGCCGGCCGGATCCTTGACGCCAGCGCCCCGCTCTCCGTAATCGTGATCCTGCGGCTCCCCGATGGAAACGGCGCCAGCCGCGAGCGCTTTCGCGTAAGTCGCGTCGGTATCCTCGACGTAGACGTGCAACGCGACCGTGTTCGGCTTGCCGCTGAAGTCCCGACCGGGAATGCCGCCGCCCATCATGAGCATCGTATCGCCGATGCGCACGTTCGCGTGGAGTCCGCCGGCTGAACCAATGGCCCGGAACGTCTCCTCGGCGCCGAACGCCTGCTTGACGAACTCCACGAGCGCTTCGCCATTCGCCGCCACCATGTAGGGCTGCACGGTACGGAAACCTTCAGGAATCGGGCTCACCTTCGGGCGTTCCTCAGAGGGAAGCTGTCCGCCTTGGGGACCTTTCGTCATCCCTTCCATGCGCCTGTGCATCTCTTCAACCGACAGTTCCTCCTTCACCGTGAACGCGCTCCACACGTATCCGAAGGGATCGGTCAGCAGCACGTCGCGGTGGCCATAGAACTGATCTTGAATCGGCCGCTTCACCTTCATTCCCGCTGCGACTGCTTGCTCGGCAACCGCGTCCACGTCACCGACGCGAATGGAGAGCCAAACGGGGGAGTTGCCCAGCGTTTCGGCACTAAAGCGACCGCCCTCCGGCCACTCCTCAGCCAGCATGAGGATCGAGTCGCCGATCGCGATCTCGGCATGGGCGATGTGGCCGCCCGCCTCGAAGCGGAAGGTCTCGCGCGCTCCCAGAGCGCGCGTGTAGAATTCAATCGCTTTCGCCGCGTCCTTGAACGTCAGCCGCGGTGATGCGGTGGTGCGAGTTTCTAGAACCGGCTTAGCAGAAGCAGACATCGGTTTTCTCCCTTCGAATTCGGATTTTAGGCGTTCCCTGAAATCTTCACGCGGCAGGCCGCGCAGGCCGGAGGCCGTCTGCGCCAAACCGGCAAGCTCGGCGTCCGCCATCCGGCAGAGCGGCGTGTGGATCGGCGAGAATCGCGTCCACGATCAAATCGAGTTGTTCGGCATAATTCCGCTCAGACATTGGCCTCACCCAATTTGCGCTTCGCCTTTTCCTCCGCCGGCGCCTGTAACTGTGCGCGCAGGCTCTGAATCGCCCTGAACTGGAGCTGCTTGATCGATCCCTCGCTGCGCCCTAGTTCCTGCGCAACCTCGCGAATGTGTTTTTCTTCGGCGAACCGCATCTCGATCACGCGGCGCTGATCGGGCGGAAGCGTCCGAACCAGGCGAAACAGGAGCGCGCGGCGTTCGACCTGCTCGATATTCGCCGCATCGACCGGAAACGATTCTGGGCCGTCTTCCTCCCCGAGTTGCTGTTCGCGCGAGGCGCGGCGCCAGTGATCCGCAATCGCGTTGGCGGCGATCCGCAAAAGCCAAACCACAAACGGGACGCCACGCCACTCGAAACGGTCCAGGTTCGCGAGCGCCTGATGAAATACTTCCGACGTGACGTCCTGGGCCGCTCCGCGATCGGTCAGGCGCCGGGACACGTAGGCGTACACCCGTTCGAAGTTGCGCTCGTACAAGTCGGCGAAGCGAGCGGGATCGCGTTGCGCCGCTTCGACGAGAAGCCGCTCGTCCAGTTGGTTCGTCTCAGGGGCCAACAAGTTCTCCCGGGCACCGCACTCGATACGATAAACCAGGTAGCGGGGAAAAGGTTACGCCGCAGACGGACCGTGGCGGGCGGGTTCTGCCGCGGCAGGCAAGCGGAGAGCCGCCCCGAACGCGCTGCCAAGAAAAAGCCCGAAAAAGGCGAAGGCGAGATCGCGGATATTTTGGCGGGTAGAATTTTACAGGTCCCGTAATTGCAGCGACTTGCGAGGAATTCTATTCGTAGGCATTTGCGGGTAGACGTCGCCTGTGCCAGGGCCCCAGGAACCTTAGAGACGAGCTGTTGGGGCCACTTGACTATGGCAAGTATATGTGTGCTATAGTCCACTGAGTTTGAATCGGAGGTGCCGCATGTCTTTGAATGGCGCAGACCCGCACGTGAACGCCATCCGCGCTTTCAACCGCTTCTATACTCGCAAAATAGGCGTCCTGGACGGAATGGCGAGCCGCCCCTTCTCTCTGGCCGAGGCGCGCGTCCTCTACGAACTGGCGCATCGCGAGCAGCCCACGGCAACGGACATCCGCAAGGAGCTTGGGCTCGACGCGGGATATCTCAGCCGGATCATCCGCGAGTTCGAACGCCAGAAGTTCGTGGCCCGCACCCAATCAAAAACGGACGAGCGGCAGAAGTTCCTTTCGCTGACGGCCAAGGGGCAGAAGGTTTTCGCGCCGCTCGACGAGCGCTCAAATCGGCACGTAGCGGCGATGATCGAGAAACTCGCGCCCGCGGAACGCGGCCGTTTGCTGGATGCAGTGCAGGCGATCCGAACTCTTCTGGGCGACAGGCCCGAACCGCGAACGCCCTACCTTCTGCGGCAGCACCAGCCCGGCGATATGGGCTGGGTGGTCCAGCGGCAAGGCATTCTGTACTTGCGGGAGTACGGGTGGGACGAAACCTTCGAGGCGCTGGTCGCGGAAATCGCGGCGCAATTCATCAGGGAATACGATCCGAAGCGCGAACGCTGCTGGATCGCGGAAAAAGATGGAGCGCAGGTCGGCGCGGTTTTCGCGGTGAAAGGCTCCGACGAAGTCGCCAAGCTGCGGCTGCTGCACGTGGAACCGGAGGCGCGAGGACTCGGCATCGGAAAGCGCCTGGTGGAAGAATGCGTTCGGTTCGCGCGGCAGGCGGGATACAAAAAGATGACGCTATGGACGCAGAGCATCCTTTACGCGGCGCGGCATATTTACGAGCAGGCAGGTTTCCGGCTCGTGGGCAAGGAAGAACACCACAGCTTCGGAACGGACCTCGTGGGCGAGACGTGGGAACTCGATCTGCGAGCGAACGGTTCGTGCGCCGCGACTTAACCTCTCTCGCCTGCTCGCGCTCCACGAGGAGAGATTCTTTGGCCCGGAAGCTGCGCCCCGGAATCACATCGCGGGTTAATCGGCGGCTTGCGCGGTTGCGCTAAAGTAGCGGCGTCGAAACCAGAGAGAGACATTCACGAGCGCAATCAGCGCCGGAACCTCAACCAGCGGGCCGATGACCCCTGCAAACGCTTCGCCGGAACTCAGGCCAAAAACAGCGACGGCAACGGCGATGGCCAGCTCAAAATTGTTGCTCGCGGCAGTGAACGACAGCGTAGCCGTCTTCGAGTAGTCCGCGCCGAGCCGGCGTCCCATCCAGAAGCTGACCAGAAACATCACCACGAAATAGATGACGAGCGGGAGGGCGATGCGCAGGACGTCCAGCGGCAGGCGAACGATCAAATCGCCCTTCAGGCTGAACATGACGAGAATGGTGAACAGCAAAGCGACGAGCGTCAGCGGGCTGATGCGTGGAATGAAGCGTGTGCGATACCAGGTCTCGCCTTTGGCGCGCAAGAGCCAAAAGCGCGTGAGTATTCCCGCAAGAAAAGGAACGCCAAGGTAGGTAAACACACTTTCCGCGATTTCGCCGATTCCGACATTCACCGCGCTTCCTTTTATACCCAAGAGCGGCGGAAGAATCGTTATGAACACCCAGGCGTAGACGCTGTAGAAGAGCACCTGAAAGACGCTGTTGAACGCGACGAGGCCGGCAGCATAGTCGGTGTCGCCGGCCGCAAGTTCGTTCCAGACGATGACCATGGCAATGCAACGCGCCAGACCAATCAGAATGAGGCCGCGCATGTAGGCAGGCTCGTCGCGCAGGAATGCGACGGCCAGAAGAAACATCAGCACAGGACCGATGATCCAGTTTTGCACAAGCGAAAGAAGGAGCACGCGCCGGTTGCGGAATACTTCGGACAGCTTTTCGTAACGCACTTTCGTCAACGGCGGGTACATCATCAGAATCAAGCCAACAGCGATCGGGATATTCGTTGTGCCTGTCTGGAAGCGCTGGACGAACGCTGCGGTGCGAGGAACGAAATGGCCGAGCGCGACGCCGATCGCCATGGCCAGAAAAATCCAAAGAGTCAGATAGCGATTGAGAAACGATAGTTTGGCGCGCTGCGCGGGGCCGCAAACGGCGCTTTGGATTGGTTGGGTCGTCATGACTTCGCGAGTGCCCGAATCATTCGCGGCCGATGCGGCGGAGTTCGCGTTCCAGGGCCAGACGCTGCAGGCTCGCGAACGGCACAGATAACAGCAAGCCGATGCGGCGGTCGAGAACCATGAACGCATCGCGAAAGGCGCGCTCGATCTCATCGGGCCTGCCTGCGACCGCGGCAGGGTCGGAAACGCCCCAGTGCGCCGTCATCGGCTGCCCCGACCAGATTGGACACACTTCCGCTGCCGCCTTGTCGCATACGGTGAAAACAAAATCCATCTTCGGCGCACCCGGCTTTGCGAATTCATTCCAACTCTTGCTGCGCAGGCCCGCAGTTGGCAAACCGGCGCTTTCGATCTGACGCAGCGCGTAAGGGTTGACCGTGCCGGCGGGATGACTGCCGGCGCTGTAGGCGACGAAATTCGGCGCTCCCTTACGATTGAGGATCGCTTCGGCCATGATCGACCTCGCCGAATTTCCCGTGCAGAGGAAGAGGACGTTCTGGCGCAGCGCCACCGTCAGTTCCCTTCCCCGGTTTCGTTCGCACAGCACGAAGGCGCGCAACACGATTGGCCGGGCGCGGATTCGACGGCCGCCGGCTTTTTCGCGCGAATGAAGGCGCTGGCGAACTTTCCATTCACCTGCGGCGCGATCGCCTCCGCGTCAAGGTTCTGGGCCGCCAGAAAGGCACGCGCATCCTCCAGCGTGTAGATTCGTGTGGGCTCGATTTCGATCTCCGCGAAACCGGCGGCCGCAAGCTTCGCCCGGTAGTCGGATTCATCCAGCGCTCCGGCGACGCAACCGACCCATAGCTCAACGCTTCGCCGAATTTCCTGCGGTACGGGCCCGCGCACCACCACATCCGAAACGGCGAAGCGGCCGCCCGGGCGAAGAACGCGAAACGCTTCGCGCAAAACGCGATCTTTGTCCGCCGAAAGATTGATGACGCAGTTGGAGATGATGACGTCGACCGAATTCTCGGGCAGCGGAATGTCTTCGATTTCGCCCTTCAGAAACTCGACATTCGTGAGCCCGGACTTGCGCTGATTTTCGCGTGCCAGGGCGAGCATGTCGTCGGTCATATCGAGGCCGTAGGCTTTTCCGCCCGGGCCAACGCGTCGAGCTGAGAGCAGAACGTCGATGCCGCCGCCGGAGCCGAGGTCGAGTACGTCCTCGCCGGGACTGAGCTGCGCGAGGGCTGTCGGATTGCCGCAGCCGAGCGACGCCGCTTTCGCGGCTTCCGGCAATCCCGCTGTTTCTTCTGAGGCGTAGAGATTCGAGGTGATCGGGTCGCAACACGAGGCTTCGCTCGTGCCGCAACCGCATCCGGCCTTCTGTCCTGAAGCAACGCGGCGCGCTGCTTCGCCGTACTTCGTTTTCACCTGTTCGTTGATGTCTCGCGGTTCCATGCTCTCGCTCCTTTCATCGACTATCGACGATATTCGATGACCTATGCAACACAAACAAAACGCGAAATCTCTTGCCTATAGGTCCATGATCAATCGCGCTGCTTGGGGAAACTCGGCCAGGCAGTTGCGGTTCACGCGGTAATACATGAACGTGCCGCGGCGCTCCGCCTTCACGAAACAAGTATCTCGAAGGATTTTCAGGTGGTGCGAAATCGTGGGCTGCCCGATGGGAAAGTGCTTTACGATGTCGCAGACGCATACCGGCTCCCGGTTCGCGGCGAGGAGATTGAGAATGCGGATGCGCGTGGGATCGGCGAGCGCCTTGAACCAGCCGGCATACTCGCGCGCGCGCATGCGAGGGAGCTTTGGAGCGACGGCCGCCGGCCGGCAACCGCAACCATTTCCGGAGGCGTCCGTTTTGCGCGACATGCCTTCCCTTCCCCTGGAGTCACAACCAACTACAGACTAGCCAATTCATCGACAAATGTCAATGAACGATGGCAACCATCTTCAGGACTCGAATGCCGGGGGAACGGGCTCAGGCGATTCGGGGGCCGCTGGCGCGGGCCCCTTGAGTTCGGCGAGCAGAATGCCTGCGAAGATCAACGCCGCTCCGAGAAGGACGCGACCGCCGAGATGCTCGCTGCCGAGGAGCCAGGAGGTAAGCGCCGCGAATACGGGCTCGAGACTGATCAGGATAGCGGTGTGTGTGGGCGATGTGTATTGCTGAGACCACACCTGAAAGGAGAAACCGATCACGGTGGATCCGATCGAGGTGACGAGGACGGCGAAGATGAGATTGCCCGTCCACGCCCAGTGCGGCTGCTCCCAACGCAATTGCCCGAGAATCGGGATGAAAACCGTGGCCAAGAGAGCAGTCGTCGCGATCTGGACGAACGTGAGCGTTCCAACGGAATGACGCTCGACGTAGCGTGACACGAAGATGATGTGCAGCGCGAACATCAGGGCACCCAGAAAAACGATTGGATCCCCGCGGTTGAGCCCGCCAAGGCCTTGCGCAGGAACGGTGAGCAGGTAGAGTCCGGCCAACGCCGCGATCGCGCCGGCCCAGATCCAGGCAGTGATCCGGCGCAGGCCAAAAATGGCAAGAATCACTGGAACGAGCACGACACTCGAGCCGGTGATGAAGGCGGCCTTCGAGGGAGTGGTGAGTTTCAGGCCAGCGGTCTGAAAGACGTACCCGCCGAACAGGAAAAATCCGATCAGGGCGCCCGCCCGGGCGGCGCGTACGGTTGCGGCCCGCAAGTCACGCCGGAAAATCGCGGCCATGATTGCGGCGGAGAGGCCGAAACGAACCGCGACGTAAACGAAGACGGAGACGTCACGCAGCGCGTCTTTTACCACAACGAAGGTGGCGCCCCAAATGAGCGCGGCTGTCGTGAGGGCGATGTCGGCCCACAGGCGCTTGTTCGTCATGGCCTGACGAGTGTACGGGGCGAGGCAGGACGCCGCAAGGCGACTGCGGGGCGAAACGCGTTTGCCCGAGGGCTAATTTGGCTGCGAAAGGCAAGTGACGCGGCGGCACTATAAGGCGCGCAAGTTCATAAGCGGCCGCGCCTCAACGCGCTCGCGCCCATATGAGACATCCGAAACCGGCGCTCCCAACGGCAGTGACAACGTTTGTCAGTGGTTTTCAGGTCGTGCGCTATCAGGAACGCGTTCCGGCAAACGCAAGCGCCAGGAGATACAGGCGCTTTAGGCCGAGCGCGCGACCGGTGGGATCGTACCACTCCGATGCAGTATGCGCGCCGCCGCCGGTTCCGCCGCCTCCCAATGAAATGGACGGAATGCCCAGGGACAGCGGAATGTTCGCGTCGGTGGAGCTGCGTTCGATGCGCGACTGGTTACCTAGAAAGGTATCGATTTCGCGAATGGTGTCGAGAAGCGGCGAATTTTCTGCCAGCTTTCCAGCCGGCCGCGCGCCCAACGAGCGGAAATTCAATTCGAGATCGTCGGCCGGCGCGCCGGTGGCTTCGGTTTCTTGCCGGACTGCGATCCGCATCGCTTCGCGAAGAAAAGATTCCAAACGCGCCAGTTCGGATTCACTTTCAGAGCGAAGGTCGATTTTCACCGCGGCACGCGCCGGAATCGAGTTGACCGATGTTCCTCCTTCAATCGTGCCGAAATTGAACGAACTGCGAGGATTCTGCGACACGCGAACAGAAGAAAACCGCACGATGCCACGCGCCAGCGCGGTGATGGGATTGGGACGAGCGAAATCGGACCAACTGTGGCCACCCGGTCCCGTGACGGCGATCTCGAAGCGGCGCGAAGCGATTCCCTGGACGGTGATGTGTTCGACGGAAGGACCGTCGACCGCTATGACGGCGGAAAGACGGGAGCCGTAGTGCTCGACGAGAGCGCGAATCCCGCGCAGATTACCTTCGCCTTCCTCGCCAACGTCTCCCGCGAAGACGATCGTCTTTGCGGTACGCACGCGCGATTCGGCGAAAGCGCGAGCAACGCCGAGAATCGCGGCGAGCCCGGCGCCGTTGTCCGAAATTCCGGGTCCCAGAAGGCGCACGCCGTTCCGCTTGACCTGCGTGTCCGTATTCGCCGGAAAGACTGTATCCAGATGAGCGGCCAGCAGGATCACGCCATCCGGGTCGGTGCCGCGACGCTCGGCAATCACATTCCCGACCTTGTCGACGCGGACCTCCAGGTGCATGGCCTCGAAGAGATGCCGCAGATCTCCCCCCGGCTCGCCTCTCCCCATTCCGGAGCGGGAATCTCGGTGAGGCGAATCTGCTGGTCGGTGACCCATCGCGTGTTGTGGTCGATCCACTCGAGGACGCGGGCGCAGGAGGGAGTCTGCGCGAGTTTTTCGATGGACTGCTCGGTGGCGCGCAAGGAAAAAGAAGCCATCGTTAACAAGATACAGCAGATGCGGCAGAGTTTCACGAAGTTCATACCACAAGCGTCGAGACAATTGCCCGGAAAAAACTCAAAAACCCGCAACTGAGTCGACGAGGGCGAGAATTTCCTTTTCCTCGAGGACGCGCTCGGATTTCTTCGCTGCATCGAAAATGCGGTCGACCAAAGCCTCGCTCGCGCGGATGCCGCGCTTCTCCAGCCAGAAGACCACGTTGGATTTTCCGCTGAGAGGGCCGATTTCAATCACTTGATCGAGGCCGAAGAGGTCGGCCGGCACGCCACTATAAATAGCGTTGGCCAGATCCGTGTCGCCTTTCTTGTACGCCTTGGCGATCGCCGCGGCGTGCACGCCGGTTGCGGTGCGAAAGGCGTCGCGACCGACCACGGGATAGTTCGGCGGGATCACGGTCCGCGTCGCCACGGAAACTGTGTCCGAATACTTTTTCAGATTCGAGAGGTCGCGGTCGATCACTCCGAAGAGGCGCAGATTCACGAGCATCAGTTCCATAGACGTATTTCCAACGCGCTCACCCAACGAAATCGCGGCCGCGTGAATCTGGTCGGCGCCGGCGGCAGCGGCGGCAAGAGAATTCGCAACGGCGAGGCCACGATCGTTGTGGCCGTGCCAATCGATGCGAATCGTCTCGCGTGAGGGCTTCACCACCTCTTCGATTGCGAAACGGACGAGGTTGTAGGCGCCGCGTGGAGTCGCGTGGCCAACGGTGTCGCACAATACGATGGCGCGCGCGCCTGAGCGGATCGCGGTGGAGTAAAGCTTCTTCACGGTGGCGGGATCGGTGCGAATCGTGTCTTCCGTGACGTACATGACGGGAAGGCCGGCTTCGGCCGCAAATTTCACCGCGTCTTCGGTGGTGCGCTCGAGGTGCTCGACCGTCCAATCCTCGACGAGGCGGCGAATCGGGCTCGAGCCGAGGAATGTGGCGGCCTCCAGGGGCGTGCCAACGCGCTCGGAAATCTCGATGATCGGCTTGATGTCGTTCTTGTGCGTGCGCGCCGCACAATTCGGTCGAATTTTCATGCGCGACTGGACAATCTCGCGCGCGAGCGCTTCGGTGTCCGCGTAGGCGCGCGGACCCGCGCCGGGCAACCCGATATTGACCATATCGATGCCGAGCGATTCCATCAGATGAAGAATTTCGATTTTTTCGCCGATGGAAGGATCGCGAACGGAGGGATTCTGCAAGCCGTCACGCAATGTTTCGTCGTTCAGAAAAATGCACCGGTCGGGCGGGAGTTCGGCTCCAGCAGCCACGTTCCAGTCGTAGATAAGGTCACTTTTCACGGCGAGCCCTTGGTAGAGCAGAGCGGCGAACTTCCGGTTCTCTCCCCTTCGCCAGGTCGGGACTCCCCGCATTCTCTTTAGCGGGGAGAGCCCGAAGGAACGCTAATAGCGCAAGGTGTAGCTGTGAGGCGGTCGCGAAAGATCGGGCTTGTAGAGCGTTTTGCAGAATTCGCAGCGGTAGATTTCCGCCTTCGGCCCGACGAGCGCCTCGATCTCCCTGGGGTAATCGTACCAGCGCTTCAAATGACCGCAGCACAGCTTTCCCTTCGCGTCCTTTTCGTCGCAGGCGCGCTGCGTGGCTTTCTTGGGCTTGATCTTGGGAGCGCCGGGAGTTTCAGGTTCTGCGGCTGCGGGCGCCCCTTGAGCGGGCGTTTCCCCGACTGTTGCATCGGCCATTTGGCTGATTTTCCTCCTGTGCGCTCTTTCGCGACTCGATTGCGGCCCCGCTCGTCCGGAGAGCACTGCCCGGCGACGATCCTCAAATCCGGTGACGGCGAAAGATCATGCTGCGAGCGCCGCCGCGAGCCATGATCGCCTTCAACCGCCGGCTCCAGCGCGGCGCGAACATGGCCTCCACCAATCGCCACGCCGACCCCGCAAGGTCGCCACTATATCCGAACCACCATGATTTTGGAATTCGCGGCAAGCGGTCGACATCGACGTATTTTACTTGAACCATTTCGCGCAATCCAAATCGCGCGTGCGTCCGTCCCCATCCGCTGGCGCCCGGGCCGCCGTGCGGGGCTTCGCAGATCCCGTAGTAGCTGATCAGATCGTTGATCATCACCGATCCGGCCCGGAGTTGCGAAGCAATTTCCCTCCCGCGACGCGAGTCGCGCGTCCACACGCTGGTGCTCAGCGCAAACGGCGAATCGTTGGCCATTTCTATCGCTTCGTTCGCCGACGCCACGGCGCGGATCGCCAGCACCGGGCCGAACGTTTCCTCGCGCATCAGTTTCATCGAGTGATCGACGCCCGTCACAACGGCCGGCTCGAGGAAATTCGGACCGAGGTCATCGCGGCGCTTACCACCCGCTAGAATTCTTGCGCCGCGCTCGACAGCGTCCCGCAACTGTTCTTCAACCTTTTCGAGCTGGCGCACCCGGATCATCGGGCCAACTTCAGCGTCCACGTCCGACGCGGGACCTACCCGCAGCTTTTTCGTCTTCTCGGCGCAAAGATTCGTGAAGCGCTCGGCTACGGACTGTTCCACGTAAATGCGCTCGACCGAGAGGCAAGCCTGGCCGCAATTCGTAAAACTGCCCCATACGGCGGCGCTCGAGGCGATATCGAGGTCAGCGTCGGCAAGAACGATCATCGCGTCCTTCCCGCCAAGCTCGAGGACCGACGGAATCAGTTTCCGAGCGCAAGCCTCGGCGACACGCTTGCCTGTGGCGACGCTGCCGGTGAAGAAAACCTTGTCGGGCGCGGCTTCAATCAGCGCAGCTCCAAGTTCGCCGCCGCCTTGAATCACCTGCACCAGATCGTCCGGGAATCCAGCCTTTCTGAACAGCTCGGCTAGCAACGCGCCAGTTGCGGGAGTCAGTTCGGAAGGCTTCAGGACCACGGCGTTTCCCGCGACGACGGCTGCGATGACCTGCGACATCGGAATTGCGAATGGATAATTCCATGGCGAAATGACGGCGACAACTCCGTGCGGATGGTATTCGATCCATGCGGATTTCGCCTTGAAAGCAAGATTGTGGTGCGGAACGCGCTCCGGACGAAGCCAGCTTGGTGCGCGACGCGCGAGAAAATCAGCGAAATCGAGCACCAGGAGCAGCTCGGCAAAAATGGCTTCGATGCGCGGCTTGCCGGACTCTCGAGAAACCAAATCGACGACTTCATCGCGTGCGTCGTAAACCGCGTCGCGCAGGTTCCCGAGCATCCTGGCGCGATCAGTCAGCGGCCGGGTCGACCAGCTTGCCTGTGCTTCGCGCGCCTGACGGAAGATGGTCGGCAGAGTGCCCGCGGGAGTCGCCGCGAGTCTCGCCATTAGGGTCCCAGTTGCGGGGTCAATCGAATCGATAAACGCGGCTGAACCCACGGACGTTGACGTGTAAGAGTGGGTTTGCGAGGCCATTTCTCGCTGAATCTTACACGATTTGCCCTATCGTGGAGGAGGTTTCCCGGGCCGGGTCCCTGACGCCAGGCTCTATGGATACTCGAGGCTGCCGGTCTAAGCGTCCGGCCTAGCGCAAATCTGCGCACTTTCGCGCGGCCGAACCCGCCAGAGAATCGGTCGGATCCGGGTACTCGATCGAGACAAGATAAAGGCCGTCGGGGGGAACGGTAGGGCCGGAGCGGCTGCGGTCGCGCGCTTCGAGTATTTCGGGAATTTGTCGCGGCCCAAGCCTTCCCTTCCCTACTTCCACCAGCGTTCCCACGATTTTCCGCACCATGTAGCGCAAGAATGATTTTCCGCGGACGATGTACACAATTTCGTCCGAAGCAGGCTCGCGGATCAACTCCGAGGCGTAAAGAAGGCGCTGCATATCGCGGTTGCCATCTTCTTCTTCCGCGCCCGAGGATGCCGCGAACGATGTGAAATCGTGCGCGCCTTCGAACGTCCGTGCCGCCGCAGCCATGGCGGATTCATCGAGCGCCCAGGGAACGTGGAGAGCGCGCCGGTGGTCGAACGGCGACAAAACGGCGCCACGGAAAATGCGGTAGCGATACGTCTTCGCCTGCGAAAGCCAGCGAGCGTGGAAATCAGGGCCGACCTCCTCGGCAGCGACGACGCGAATGGCCGGTGGCAGGAGCGCGTTCAGAGCGCGCTGGAACTCGCGAGCCTCCAGCGCGGAATGCGTCTTGAAATGAGCGACCTGACCCAGCGCGTGAACACCGGCGTCGGTTCGGCTCGCGCCATTGACGATAATCTTTTCCTGCGTGATTTCGCTGGCGGCATCGTTCAGAGCGGCTTGAATGGTCGGCAAGCCGGGCTGGAATTGCCAGCCGTGGAATGCGGAGCCGTCGTAAGCGATGGTGAGCTTGATATTGCGCATGTGCCGCCTGAATTATCGCACGCGAGAGGGGCGGTATGCCTCGAAAGCGCCTCCCCTCGACCAATTGTGTTCGCGAGACCCGGCTCGCCTTCCGCGAGAAACTTTTCTCTTTCACGTCATGCGCCTATACTGTGCCTTCGCTGAACCGCCTCGAACAGGAGATCGCCGACATTCCGGCACCCACCCAGCCATGAGGAATCATTTTCGGGAGAACGTCTTTCGAACGACCTGCGTCATTGTTTTTTGTTTCAGCGCACTGCTCGCCGGCGGATGCGCCCACGGCACGAATTCCAGCGACTCCGACACCGCCAATTTTCTGATCGAACAGGCGCCCACGAACCTCGATCCGCGAATCGGCACCGATTCCATTTCCGAGCATATCGACGGGCTGATCTTCGATAGTCTCGTGGCGCACGACCAGAGGCTTAACATCGTCCCGGACCTCGCGCGGAAATGGGAGACCCCCGACCCGCTCAGGTATGTCTTTCACCTGAACCAGGGATTGAAGTTCCACGATGGACGCCCGCTCACGTCTGCGGATGTGAAGTACACGTTCGAATCGATTCTCGATGGCAGCGTGAAGACGCCAAAGGCCGGGTCGTTCCGTCTTATCAAATCGATCGACGCGCCCGACGACTACACGGTCGTGTTCCATTTGAGCGAACCCTACGCGTCGTTCCTATGGGATCTGACGAAGCCGGGCATCGGGATTGTGCCGCGCGGCTCGGGTGCTGACTTTGCGCGCCATCCGATCGGCACGGGACCGTTCCGTTTCGTGAGCGCTACCAGGGACGAGGACATCGTCCTCGAGCGCAATCCCGATTATTTCGGTGGCGCCGCCGACATTCCCCGTGTGCGCTTTCGCATCGTCCCGGACGCGATCGTCCGCGCGCTAGAGTTGCGCAAAGGGACGGCGGATGTGGCCGTCAATTCACTCTCGCCGGATACGGTGATCGCGCTGCAGAAGGATGCGGACGTGATCGTGGACGACCAGGCGGGCACCACGCTCCAATACATCGCACTGAATTGCGAGGATCCGATCCTTTCCCATCGCGAGGTACGACAGGCGCTCGCGTACGCTACCGACCGCACGTCACTCATTCAGAGCCTGAAGCGCGGCTTCGCCGTTCCCGCCGACAGCGTGCTCCCCGCGAACCATTGGGCCTACGAGTCGAAGGTCAAGGAATACAACTACAATCCACAAGGGGCCGAAAAACTGCTCGACGCAGCGGGCTACCGGCGCGGGCCCGACGGTGTGCGTTTCCACATCACGCTGAAGACCTCGACGGACCAGTTCACGCGGCTTCTGGCCGAGGCGCTCGCCGCGGAATGGAAGCGGGTGGGAGTGGCGCTCGATCTGCGCTCGACGGAATTCGCAACGTTCTACTCAGACATCACGCACGGAAGCTTTCAGCTTTATACGCTGCAGCTGATCGGCGGAAACAACGACCCGGATATCTTCGACTACCTCTTCAACTCGAAGAAAACCCCGCCGAACGGCGCGAATCGAGGGCACTACAAGAATCCGCAGCTCGACACGCTGCTCGATCAAGCCCGCGTCGAGATGAATCCGCAGAAACGGAAACAGATTTTGTCGAAAATCCAGAAGCTTCTCGCGGTGGACGAGCCGTATATCACGCTGTGGTACGCGGACAACGTGGTTGTCCACCGAAAGCGGCTCACGAACATCGTGATTCCCCCCGCGGGCGACTTCGATTTTCTCGACTTGGCGCGCTTGCAGGAAACGAAGCGCTAGAGACGATCCCGACAGCGGGACTTGCGGATCCTACACGAGATCGGCGGCAGCAGGCGCGGCCGAGGCGAGCGGCTTGCGCCGGTGCAGATCCTGCAACGCGGCGACTTCCGACCGCATGCCCGCTCATGGCGCGAATGCCGCGAGCGGCCGCGTTCGCCGCGGAAAGCGTGGTGATGCACGGAATGTTGTAACGAATCGCGGCGCGGCGGATCGATTTTTCGTCGTAGAACGATTCGCGGCCAAGCGGCGTATTGATCACCAGATTGACCTTCTGCCGTCTTGATCAGGTCCACGATGTTCGGCCGGCCCTCGTTCACCTTGTAGACCGGCTCCACTTCGATGCCCGCTGCGCGCAGCGCCGCGGCCGTGCCGCGCGTGGCGATCGATTTTCAGCCCGGCCGCCGATCAGTTCGCTGCGCGACGCGCGGCGACATGCGCTTGTCGTGATCGTTCACGCTGATGAACACAGTGCCATCGCAGCGGCAGGCGCTGCCCGGCGGCAAGTTGCGCCTTGGCGAACGCCAGGCCGAAATTCGACGAAATGCCCATCACTTCGCCGGTCGAGCGCATCTCCGGGCCGAGAATCGTGTCCACGCCGCGGAATTTGTTGAACGGGAACACGGGCGACTTCACGGCGTAGAAGTCGCGCACCGCGAGTTCGCTTGACGCCGTCCGTCTGCACGACGGGCAGATTGCATTTCGCGCAGCTTGCGCCCCGTCATCAGCCGCGCCGCCACCTTCGCCAGCGGCACGCCGGTGGCTTTGCTGACGTAAGGA
This sequence comes from uncultured Acidobacteriota bacterium, assembly GCA_963753475.1. Taxonomy (GTDB): domain Bacteria; phylum Acidobacteriota; class Terriglobia; order Acidiferrales; family UBA7541; genus Palsa-295. The sequence goes on along the minus strand of CAVWCN010000005.1, from coordinate 427,613 downwards.
ACCGTGCGCGAGGCGCGCGGATTCACTTCGAGCACGTACACCGTGTCGCGCTGAATCGCGTACTGCACGTTCATCAGCCCGACCACGTGCAACGCGCTGCGCCAGGCGCGCCGTGTAATCGCGAATGCGCGCCAGCACCGACAGGCTTCAGGCGTCACCGACGGCAGCACGCACGAAGAATCGCCCGAGTGAATGCCGGCCTCCTCGATGTGCTCCATGATTCCAGCGATCACCACGTCTTCGCCGTCCGCGAGCGCGTCCACATCCACTTCCGTCGCGTCCTCCAAGAAACTGATCGATCAGGATCGGGCGCTTCGGACCCGAACGCCGCCGATCAGCGCCGCCTGCGTCACGTATTCCTGCACGGTCTTCAAATCGTAGGCGATCACCATGGCGCGGCCGCCGAGCACGTAGCTGGGCCGCACCAGCACCGGCAATCCGATTTCCGCAGCGCGCGCACCGCTTCTTCCGGCGCGAGAGCCGTGGCGTTGCGCGGCTGCGGAATTTGTCAGTCGTTCGAGCAGTTCGCCGAAGCGGCGGCGATCTTCCGCCAGGTCGATCGATTCCGGATCGGTGCCGATGATTTGCGCGCCGTTGCGCTTCAGTTCGAGCGCCAGATTCAGCGGCGTCTGCCCGCCGAATTGCACGATCACGCCCTGCGGCTTTTCGCGATCGAGAACGGCGAGCACGTCTTCCAGCGTGAGCGGCTCGAAATAGAGGCGGTCGGAGGTGTCGTAATCGGTCGAAACCGTTTCCGGATTGCAATTCACCATCACCGTTTCGTAGCCGTCTTCTTTCAGCGCGAACGCCGCGTGGCAGCAGCAATAATCGAACTCAATTCCCTGCCCGATGCGGTTTGGCCCGCTGCCGAGAATCACGATTTTCGGGCGGTCGGCCGCGTCCGCCTCGTCCTCTTCCTCGTATGTCGAGTAAAGGTACGGCGTGAACGATTCGAATTCGGCGGCGCAGGTGTCGACGCGCTTGAAAACGGGCACGCACGCCCAGCTCGCTGCCGCCGCTGCGCGCACGGACGCCGACTGTCACGTTCCAGAGTTTCGCGATTTCCTCGTCGCTGGCGCCGGAGCGCTTCGCTTCGAGCAGCAACTCCGCGCGAAACGCCGTGCAAGCGTAGTGGCGGCCACGCGCCGGTCGACCGCGAGCATCTCCTCCAGATGTGCGCATGAACCACGGATCGATCTTCGTGAGCGCGCAAACTTCCTCGCGCGTCATGCCCGCGTTCGAGCGCCTCGAAGAGCCAGTGAATGCGGTCCGGGCCCGGGCACGTGCAGCTTTTCGCGCAGCAGCGCGGTCGTCACTTCCGCGGGCGGGCGCCACGCGGTGCTCGGCTCCAGCGCGCGAATGCCCTTGCAGAGCGCTTCCTGAAACGTGCGGCCGATCGCCATCACTTCGCCGACCGATTTCATCTGCGTGGTGAGCGTGGTGTCGCTGCCGGGAAATTTCTCGAATTGCCATTTCGGAATTTTCGCCACCACGTAATCGATGGTCGGCTCAAAGCACGAGGGCGTCTTGCGCGTGATGTCGTTGGGAATTTCGTCGAGCGTCATGCCCACGGCGAGCTTTGCGGCAATTTTCGCGATCGGAAAGCCGGTGGCCTTGCTCGCCAGCGCCGAACTGCGCGAGACGCGCGGGTTCATCTCGATCACGATCATGCGCCCGGTCGTCGGGATCGACGCGAACTGAATGTTCGAGCCGCCCGTTTCGACGCCCACTTCGCGAATGATCGCCGCGGCGGCGTCGCGCATGCGCTGATATTCCTTGTCGGTCAGCGTCTGCGCGGGCGCCACGGTGATCGAATCGCCGGTGTGAATGCCCATGGGGTCGAAATTCTCGATCGAGCAGATCACCACGAAGTTGTCGCGAAAATCGCGCATCACTTCGAGCTCGAATTCCTTCCAGCCGAGCACGGATTCTTCGATCAGCGCCTGGTGCACGGGGCTGGCGTCGAGCGCGCGCGCGATAGCGTCGACGAACTCCTCGTGGTTGTAGGCGATCGAGCCGCCGGTGCCGCCCAGCGTGAACGACGGGCGAATCACCACGGGATAGCCGAGCTGGTCGGCGAAGTTCACAGCGCTCGGGAATTTCGGTCACCACCGCCGACGCGGGAACTTCGAGGCCGATCTTGCGGCAGGCGTCCTTGAACAGCAGCCGGTCTTCGGCGACCTTGATCGCGCGAAGCGACGCGCCGATCAGCTTCACGCCATACTTTTCGAGGATGCCGCTTTCCGCCAGTTCGACGGCGAGATTCAGCCGGTCTGGCCGCCGACGGTGGGCAGCAGCGCGTCCGGCCGCTCGGCCGCGATGATCGCTTCGAGATACTCCTTCGAAAGCGGCTCGATGTAAGTGCGGTCGGCGATTTCCGGGTCGGTCATGATCGTCGCCGGGATTCGAATTCACCAGCACGACCTCGTAGCCCTCCGCGCGCAGCGCCTTGCACGCCTGCGTGCCGGAATAATCGAACTCGCAGGCCTGCCCGATGACGATCGGCCCCGAGCCGATGATCAGGATTTTCTTGATGTCTGTGCGTCTTGGGCATGAGTTATTCAGAAATGGAAAGACGGGCTTCAGCCCCGCCGCAATAATCTACGATTTTGCGTCCTTCATCATGTCGATGAAACTGGTCGAACAGATAGCGCGCATCGTGCGGGCCGGGCGAAGCCTCCGGATGATACTGCACGCTGAAAAGCGGCAGCGAACGGTGGCGCATGCCTTCGTTCGTGTGATCGTTCAAATTCACGTGCGTGATTTCCACGTCGCTCGACGGCAGCGAATCCGGGATCCACGCAAAATCCATGATTCTGCGACGTGATCTCCACTTTCTGCGGTCAGCAGATTCTTCACCGGATGATTCGCGCCGTGATGCCCGAATTTCAGCTTGAACGTTTTGCCGCCGAGCGCGAGCCCGCAAAGCTGGTGGCCCAGGCAAATCCCGAACATCGGCACGCGGCCAAGCAGCTTGCGAATATTTTCGATCGGCGTATGTCGACCGGCTCGGGATCGCCCGGGCCGTTCGAGAGAAACACGCCGTCGCGGCTTCATCGCCAGCACATCTTCCGCGGAAGTCTGCGCCGGGACGACCGTCACATCGCAGCCGTGATCCACCAGCAGCCGCAGGATATTCTGCTTGATCCCGAAATCGTAGGCGACCACGCGTATACCGCTTCTCCTGCGGCATTCCATTGAGCGCGCCGAGTCGGCCGCGCGCGATCCGACTGCGCTTTCCCGCTGCGGCGCCAGTCCCGCGCCGCGCCGGCCGCCGCAGCTGCCGCCAGCGGCGTCGGCCAAGCTCAATCGAGCCTTGCGACCAGTCGATAAATCTTCGGCGACGTCACGCGGCTCGCGAGTTCCTGCCCGGCCATCGTGGGCAGCGCGCGCGCCTCCGCAATCAACTGCTTCGGCGGGAGTGCCGTCCGTCGACAACGACGCCGCGCAACGCGCCCACGTTGCGCATATGCCGCACCAGCGCGCGCGTGTCGACGTCCCAAATCACGGGCACGCCGTGTCGTTCGAGATATTGCTGCGCCGATTCGCTGGAACGCCAGTTCGAGGCAAGCGGCGAAAATTCGCGCACCACCAGCGCCTCGATGTACGGCTGCGCGGATTCCTCATCGTCGGCAGTTCGCGCCCACGTTTCCGATGTGCGGATACGTGAGGCAGACGATCTGGCCCGCGTAGCTGGGATCGGTGAATACTTCCTGATAGCCGGTGAGGCTGGTATTAAAAACGACTTCGCCGCCGCGGCGCGTGCGAGCGCCCGCCGCGCGGCCGTTAAATACTCGCCCGTCTTCGAGCGCGAGTATCGCGCGACCTTCGGGGTCCTGCTGTCAGTGTGATTCCTCCAGAGTTCATTACGATCGTTCATTTCGATGCCGCGTTCACGGTCGACGTGGATGTCGGCGTCAGCGATCCAAAATGATCCACCGGCCAGTAGGCAAACACCGCCTTGCCGTAAATGATATTTCCGCGGCACCGGCCCAAACATCCGCGAATCGTTCGAGCTGTCGCGATGATCGCCCATCACGAAATACTCGTCCGGCGGAATTTTCCGCGGCGCGTAGCTCGAGTCATCCAGATAGCTCGCGGGAACGTACGGCTCCGCCAACTCCTTGCCGTTGATGTACAGATGGCCGGCGCGAATTTCAACCGTGTCGCCCGGCAAACCGATCACGCGCTTGATGAACGATTTCGAGCGGTCCAGAGGATACCAGAAAACGACCACGTCGCCGCGCTCGATCGGCTCAAAATGATAGACAAACTTGTTGATGAAAATCCGCTCCTGGTCGCTCAGCAGCGGAGCCATGCTGGTGCCTTCGACTTTCACCGGCTGGTAGAGAAAAATGATGATAACCAGCGCCAGGCCCAGCGCGACCGCGAGATCGCGCGTCCAACTCCGCAGTTCGCGGCGCAACTGGCCAAGAGCGGCATGCTTCGGCGCGTCAACAGGATCAGGATGGAATCGGTCCGGCATTCCTTAGCTCGATCCTTTATATCACGAGGCGTCCACGTGCGCCAATAAGCACGCGACCATCACAACCCTCTTTGAACCTGCCCCGTGAATTCGTCAGCCTGAATGGGTTTGCGGCGACCTGCTTCCTTCCTCCCGTGGCCCTGTCAAAGCGAATCGTACGATCGCCAGGGCAGCGATGGCCGCCGTCTCCGTGCGTAATATCGCTTCTCCGAGCGACGCTTCAACGAACTGCGCGGCGCGCGCCGCCGCGATTTCTTCGTCCGTCCAGCCGCCCTCCGGACCGATCGCAAGAACCGCGTCCCTGGCGCGCACGCCGGCAAGCACCTGAGCGCATGCGGGTGCGCCCTCGCGCTCGGACAGCATCACATTTAGCGATCCTATACAGCGGGCAAAGCTGTCGGCAGGCCGAATAGCCTCGCGGAGTGCGGGCGGGCGCAGCCTGCGCGCCTGTTGCGCAGACTCGAGCAGAATCTTCTCCCATCGAGCACGCCTCTTCGGCGCAGCCGCGAGCAGCGGCTTGTCCGTGCGCGCCGCGGCCAGCGGCGTGATTTCGTTTACTCCCAGCTCGGTCGCCTTCTCCAGGCACCATTCGAAGCGATCGAATTTGACGATGGAGAGCAGCAAATGCAGGCGCAGAGTTGATTCGCGCGCCGCAATCGGCTCAATTAACTCGAATGCGATTTCGCTCTTTCCCAATTTTGAAAGCGCGACGCGGCTGACCCGGCCAAGCCAGACGTGGGTGCCGTCGCTCAGCTCGTAGAGCTGCCCCGGCCCGGCTCGCAGGACGCGACCAAGATGGTCGGCGGCGTCGCCCTGGAGCAACGCGGAGTTTCCATCGAACCGGTCAACGAAGAAACGACGGCGCATGAGGAAAGCAGGATTATAGAGAAACGAAAGGAAGTAAAGGACGCAAAGGAGCCGAAAGTGAAAGGCGAAACAACCCGCCGAACCACGCCTGGGGAGGGAATCCTTTTCCTCCCCTACCTCAGGTACGTCCTCTACCTCCGCATCATCCGAAGATGTCCTTCACCTTATCGAAAAAGCTGGCGTTTCGCTCGGTGGGCTTGTTCTCTACCTTCATGGTCTCTCCGAGTTGCTCCAGAATCCGGCGCTGTTCGCGAGATACCTTCGACGGAACCACAACGCGGATGTTGACGTACAAATCCCCGTGGCCGCCGTGCGGATTGGGCAGGCCCTTACCTTTCTGCCGGAAAATCTGGCCGGATTGCGTTCCCTCCGGGATTCGCAACTCGAGTTCGCCTTGCAGCGCCGGGCTTTTGATCGTCGTGCCCAACGCGGCTTGCGTAAAGCTGATCGGAACGGTGCAATACAAGTCGGCGCCCCGCCGCTCGAAGAACGGGTGCTCCTTCACTTCGAGGAAAATGTAGAGATCGCCGGGAGGCCCGCCGTTTACCCCGGGTTCTCCCTGTCCTGCCATGCGCAGTCGCGTGCCCGAATCCACGCCTGCCGGGACGCCTACCTCGAGAGTGCGGTCGCGCTCGATGCGACCCTGCCCGCGGCAGGTTGTGCAGGCGTCGCGAATCACTTGTCCCGCGCCGCCACACGCCGGGCACGTGCGCGTGATCGCAAAAAAGCCCTGCTGGTACTGCAACTGGCCGCGCCCGTGGCAGGTCTGGCACGTCGTCATGCCGGTTCCGGCCTTCGCGCCCGTCCCGCGGCAAGCCTCGCAAATCTCGCGCCGGGCAATCTTGATCTGCGTGTTCACTCCGGCCGCGGCGTCCTCGAACGAAAGACTCATATCGTAGCGAAGGTCCGAGCCGCGCTGCCCGCGCGAACCGCGCCCGCCGCGGCGGCGTCCCGCAGCGCCGCCGAACACTTCTTCGAACCCGAAGAGATCGCCGAAAATGTCGCGAAAATCCTCGAAAATCGACGCGCTGAAATCGGTCGCCTCGAAGCCGCGATTGTTCAATCCCGCATGACCGTAGCGGTCGTAAATCTGGCGCTTCTGCGCGTCGGAAAGAACTGCATAGGCCTCGCTGGCCTGTCGAAACCGCTCCTCCGCTTCCTGCTTGTTCTCCGGATTGCGATCCGGGTGGTACTTCAGCGCCAGCTTGCGATACGCCGACTTGATCTGATCGGTCGAGGCTTCCCGCTCGACGCCGAGAATTTCGTAATAGTCCAGCTGGGTAGGCATTTATCTTCTGACTCCCGTTTGATTACAAGACCGGCGTTCGCACACCGGTTAAGCAATTCGATGCGCCAGACGTCCGCTGCGCTCCCGGTTTACGTGAACCGGTTCGGCATCGCGAAACATCGCTCCGCAGCCGACGTCCGGCCTGAGCGTCAATTTTCGCCCGCCCGTTTCGACGCGGGCGCTGCCGCCACACGCACCATCGCCGGCCGCAGCACGCGGTCGTGAAACATGTAGCCCGGTTGCAACTCCTCGATCACGGTGCCGTCCGTTTCCTTGGTGGTCTCGACGCTCTCAATTGCGTGGTGCCGGTGCGGATCGAATTCTTTTCCGACTGCCTCGATGCGTTCGAGCCCCTGTTTTGCCAGCGCGTCCGAAAGCTGCCGCCGGATCAACTCGAACCCCTTGCGGTACTCGGCATTCCCGGCGTCGTGATTTCCTGCTAATGCGCGATCGAACGCGTCGAGCACCGGAAGCAGATGTTCGACGAGCGTCTCCACGCCGCGATGGCGGTCCGCCTGGCGCTCCTTCTCTACGCGCTTGCGGTAATTCTCGAAATCCGCCTGCCGGCGAACCAGCGTGTTCATCAGGTCCTGCTTCTCGTTCACCAAGGCTTGCTTTTCGGCGAAGAGCGTTTGGACCTGATCCGCAGCCCGTGCTGGGACGGACGGCTCTGTCGCGTCGTTGCCCGTTGCGGCGGAATCCTGCGCTGACGCTTCCCGCTCAGGCTGATTGATTTCCTGCTTCTCTCTTTTGCCTTCGTGTTCCGAACCATGATGGGGCACAACTAACTCCCTTGTTCTCGGTCCGAGAAGAATTGGGCCATGAAAGCCACGGCCGTGATCACGCGCTCGTAGTGCATGCGCATGGGCGCGAGGATTCCGAGCGTTCCCTGCCCCTGGTCTTTCGATGCATACGACGACGAAACCAGTGCAAGGTGCTTGCCCGCTTCGGACATCTGCTCGATTCCAAGTTCCACGTGAAGCGGCTCGGGTGCGTCGATACACCCGCTGAGCAGAGCGATCAGGCGGTCCTTCTCCTCGATCGCTTCGAGCAATTCGCGAAGATGTCCCTGGTTCGTGAACTCCGGCGCGGCCGCGATTTGCGAGGCTCCTTCGACGTAGATTTTCCGTTCACCCGCTTCGCCGATGATCACGGGATCGCACAACGCCAGCGCGTCGTCCGCCAGCCGGCCGTATTGCTCGCGGTCGCGTTCCAGTTGCGTCCGCAAATCGGCGCGCATGGCCTCCAGCGTCCAGCCCGAGTAATGGTGGTTCAGGTAGTCCGAAACGCGGTCGAGATCCTCCTGGCGAAACGTGCGCTCGGGCCGAATCACCTTGTCCCGCGTCGCGCCACCGGGTGCAATCAGGACAACGAGGACGCGGTTTTCGGGAAGCAGGAGAAACCGCACGTGCTCCACTGCGCTCTGCGCCAGCGGCGGCGAAATGAAAATTCCCAGGCCGCGCGACACGGCCGAAAGGATGTGGCTCGCGCGTTCCATCACTGCTTGCGGCGTTTCCGCCGATTCCAGCTCGCGGCGGATCCAGTTGCGATCCTCGGGCTTGGCGGTCGCCTGCGCCGCGACGTTCTCCACGAAGAATCGATAGGCGGCCGCGGTGGGAACGCGACCCGCGGACGTGTGCGGTTGATAGAGATAGCCCTCGCCTTCGAGGTCCGCCATCACGTTGCGCACCGTTGCGGCGCTGAGCGGCTCCGGTTGGCGCGCCGCCACGCTCCGCGAAGAAACGGGCTCCCCCGTCTCGATGTATTCGCGCACCACGTCCGTAAGGATTTGCTGGTGCCGCTTCTGCTGCAGAATCGTTGGACTCATCGCGTAACGATCGGGTGCGGCTGCGCGCCGCACGTGAAGATCGTTCTTATAAAAAGTTTAATCGCCACGGCGGAAAGCGTCAACTTCTCTGCCGCTTCACGATCTCGCCCCAGGAAACTCTTCAACGTGCAATTCTCCCTTGCGGCCGAAGTAAATCACTCGCGTACCGTCCCCAAACAACTCCATGATCATCAATTCAGGCCCTTCCTCGAAATTTCACTCACCCCATTGTGTGGCAGGGTCTAAACAGCATATCCTTTGCGGACCCGGCGAGTACAATCGCGCGCGGGCCTCACATTTGTTTGCGAGTAGACGAAAGATGCCGATTCGCAGAATCCTGGAAGCTGTCTTGGTGACCGCCGCGCTTTGCGCAGCCCCGATCTCCGGAGCCAAAAGCCTCGCGCCGCCGCAGAAGCCCGCGACAGCGGAAGCGCCGTCGAACGCGGAGCCGAAAACGCTTTCCACGCGCGTCGTCGCCTACCAGATTCAGGCCACGCTCGTTCCTCGCGAGCACAAAATCAACGCCAGCGAGGCGCTCACTTATAAGAACCTGACGGGCCGGCCCCAGCAAACCTTCCCTTTCCATCTTTACCTGAATGCCTTTCAGCCCCAGTCGACCTTCATGACCGAAGTGCGCCTCTACGGCACGCGCGGAAGCAATTCGGGAACATCCTGGGATCCGAAGCACTACGGATCGGAGACGGTTACCAAACTCGAAGTCGACGGCATGGGTGACGTCACCAAAAGCATCCATTTCATTCATCCCGACGACAACAACACGGAAGACCGCACCGTATTTCAGGTCACCCTCCCGACGCCCGTCGCGCCCGGCGCGTCCGTCACCTTTCGCATGGATTTCGTCGACGTGCTGCCGGAGGTTGTCGAGCGCACCGGCTACAAGCGCGATTTCTACATGGTCGGCCAGTGGTTCCCCAAGATCGGCGTGTGGTGGAAAAACCAGTGGAACTGCCACCAGTTCCATGCCACCACCGAATTCTTCGCGGATTTCGGCACCTTCGACGTGAAGGTCACCGTCCCGCAGGATGACGTGGTGGGCGCCGCAGGCGATCTCGTCTCGAGCACGAATAACTCGGGCGGCACAAAGACGCTGACGTTTCATTCCGAGGATGTCCACGATTTCTCCTGGACCGCGAGTCCGCATTTCACGGACGTCGAGGACTCCTGGACCGGCAGCGCCGGAACCGTGAAAATTCACCTCCTCATGTCGCCGGGAAACATGGCGACTGCCCCGCGATATCTGAAGGCGCTCAAGGGCACGCTGGCTTATTACGACACAAACATCGGGCCCTATCCGTACGACCGCATCACCGTGGTCGATCCGCCCCACGGCGCTCTGGATGCCGGGGGAATGGAGTACCCGACCTTAATCACGGCAGGAACCGCCTGGTGGATGCCGAAGGGTCTGCTGGTTCCGGAAGTGGTCGTGGCGCACGAATTCGGCCATCAATATTGGTACGGCATGGTGGCGACCAACGAGTTCGAGGAAGCGTGGCTCGACGAAGGAATCAACAGCTACGAAGAAGTGAAGGTGATGGACGCGCTGTACGGCCCGAAGACGTCCATGATCAATTTCCCCTTTGCGCAAATGGGAGACGCGGAATCGCAGCGGGTCAGCTATCTCAGCATGCCCGATTACGACCCGCTTACTCGCTTCGCGTGGCAATTCGTCGGCGATCAGTCCTATGGAGGCGTCACCTACGGGAAGACCGCCACCGTGCTGCTCACCCTCGAAAAACTCCTCGGCGAAAACAAGATGCGCGAAGTGATGCACCAATATTTCATGCGCTACCGCTTCACGCATCCCACGGGAACGGATTTTCTCAAGACCATCGACGATGTCTCCGGCCAGAATCTCGACGGGTACTTCAACCAGGCCGTGTCCGGCACGAACATCCTTGATTACGAGATTCGCGACGTCCATTCGGACCCGCTGAAATGGTACGAATCCGTTTCAACCGGCCCCAGAGTCTATCGAAGCTACGTCACGGTGCACCGCAGCGGCGACTTCGTCTTCCCGGTCGACGTAAAGGTCACCTTCGACGACAAGAGCTCCACCACCGAGCATTGGGACGGCCGCGATCGCTGGATTCGCTACACGTACGAGCGGAGCGCGAAAGTCGCGGCGGCCCAGATCGATCCGGATCACAAGGTCTGGCTCGACAGGAATTTCTTCAACAACGGCCGCACGGTCGACAGCCACGACGCGGCGACTCACAAGCTGCTGAACATCTGGGTTTTCGTCAACGAGTGGATTTCGCAGTTGATTGCGTGGATTGCATAACATGCTCGACATGGCCATCGACAGCACCCAACGGGCGCCCCGGCCGGGGCCCAGGGCGTTTTTTGCCGGTGCGGGACTTGTCTGGACGCGCCAGCGCATCCTCTGGTGGATTTTTGCCGTAAACCTCGTTCTCGCGTTCGCCGGGGCGTCGTTCCTCGCGCACAACGTCGCCGAAAATAGCGGCGCCGCGCTCAACAACAGCCTCGAGTCCGCTCGCAGGCTCTTTCACGGATTCGACCTTTCCGCGCTCGCCGAGCTCGGCTCCCTGCCGCAGCAGCCCCTTCGTGGAATGAGCACGATGTATATCTGGCCGTCGTTCTTCTTCACGCTCTTCATGATTTTCTCGACGGGCGGAATCCTCGTCTCCTATTACGACGACCTGCGCCTCGATGCTGCCGGGTTCTTCGAAGCCAGCGGCAGACATTTCTGGCGCTTCGTGCGCCTCGCGATTTACTTCGCCGTCGCCATGATTCCGATCTTTTTTCTCGGCTCCCTGGTTGGAAGTCTCTACGACAATGTCGACGCCGCCGCCGTCTCGCCGTACTCGTCGGTCGCGTTCCTGGCCCTCGCCATCGTCTTCTTTTTGTTTCTGCTGATCTCGATCCGGATCTGGTTCGACATGGCGCAGGTGATTTCCATGGCCAAGAACGACCGGCGAATGTACCGGATGCTTGGGCGCTCGGCCAAGCTCGTGTGGAACAACTTCGGTTCGCTCTTCTGGCTGTACATTCGCATCAGCGCCATAGGAGGGATGGTCTTTGCCGCCGGGCTGTGTCTCTGGATGCTCGTCCTCCGGCCCGAATCAACCGGGGTCGCTTCGCTTCTTGGGCAGGCAATGATTGCGGTGTGGCTCGGCACCCGGCTCTGGCAGCGCGCGAGCGAGACGGAATGGTACAAGCAATATCGAATGGCCCTCTACCAGCCCGTCCCCATGCCGCCTCCGCCTCCTGCCCCTCCTCCAGTTCCCGAGGCGGAGACTCTCACGCCGAGCTGATTCGCAGCAGGCGGCACCTTCGCGCACCGAGCTATCGAGTCGGTTTGCCTGGCCTCAGGCGCGGTGGAGCGGCCAGTTCCCACGCAGCCGTCAGTGCGCGACGAAGCACGGCTTTCTTCACGGCGCTCAGCTTCACGTTTGTTGCGCCGCGCCGTCCCCAGACCCCGCTGCACGGATTGAACGCCTTCGGCTCTGCCTCGACGAACATCTGCTGTTCCATGGGCGTCACCTTCACCATCCCGCAGTCCTTGTCCGGATAGCCCAGCGTGGCGAAGATTTTCCCCGCCACTCGAAAATCGGGATGCCCCATGTGCGACCTCGCTTCGGTTTCGGGAAAGCTCAGCGCCATTTGGCGAAATTCACGCGCGGTCATTGCCATTCGCTAATCTCCCATGCTGTCGCGGATGCTGCCAAACTATTCCTCGTGCGCGAAGAATTCCCGCATCCCGCCGAAGCTCATCGGGCTCGACGAATTCGCGCAGGCCGTGGACTTGATCACAGACGAGCGTCTGGCCGGCCGCGTCCTCATTCTCTGGGATGGTCTGCGCCGCGGGCTCATCTCGGCTTCCGATTCAGGTTACGCCTCGCGTCAGCGGGATGCCGGCTTGGCGTTCTGCAGTTTACCGATGAAGGCGCGCACCGCGGGCGCCGCCGGATCGTTGGGAAGATTGTGCAGAAAATCTTCGAGCACTTTGATGGCGTCGTCCGGCCTTCCAAGCTGCGCCAGCGCTTGGCCCTCGATCAATTCGGCTTTGTTCGCGGCCCCGCCCCCCAGTTCCACCGCTGCCTCGGAGTTCTTCCGCGCCTTTTCATATTCCCCGACGTGCAGGTAAGCGTCGGAAAGCACCCAGTGTGCCAGCCATTCTTTGGCGTCGATCGTAACTGCCTTTTCCAGCGGGGGTATGGCCGCGCGGTAATTCTTTTGCTGGTCGTACAATTGCCCTAGCGCCACCAGCGCGCTCACATTGTCGGGGTCGACCGAAGTCGCTTTTTCGAGATACGCCTGCGCGTTCTTAGGGTCTCCCGACTTCTGATAAGCCGCCCCGAGCAAATAACAGATGTTTGCGTCCTGCGGGGCTGCTTTGTGCGCCGCGATGAACTCTTTTTGCGCGTCCTGGAATTTCCCCGCCTGCATGGCCTTCAGTCCTTGGTCCACGCGCGCCTGAACTTTGGCATCGAGCGGCGGCGCAACCGAGGCGGTATTGCCCGGTGTGATAGCCTGCACCGTGACATCAACCTCCACTCGCCCGGACGCCTGGTTGTAGTCAAAATCTTTGCGCGTGGTTTGATAGCCCGGGGCCTTGACCTCCACCGTGTACGGCCCGTATCCGGGCAGGCCGGTCACTACCGCGGTCGAGGAAACCGACGTCTGCACGGTCCCCAACTGCATGTTCGAGCCTCGCTGGTACAGCGTCACGAACGCCTGTTCTTTGAGTGGATGGTTGTCAGGACCGAAAACGTTGATTCGGATGTTTGTGTCCGACAGCTCATCCTGCGCGGCGTGAACCTGTTGCGCGGCCACTCGGGCGGCGTTGGTGCCGACCACAAGGAAGAACGCAGCCACCCAGACTGCCCGGTGGCGCAGCGGCTTTCCCAGTTGGTTACGCCGCGCCGCCAATCGCGTACGATCCGTAATTGATAGCCTCCGGCGATGAATGCAATCGAGTTTACAACGCGCCGTTCGTTCTTTCCATCGCTGTTTAGTCGCCGCTCGTCGCCCACTTCCCTTCTGCGGCGGCGTGTACAACCAGTCGCGATTCCCCTACAATGACAATTCCCGATGACACATACCGTCACGCTCATTCCTGGGGAAGGCATCGGCCCCGAAGTCTCCCACGCAGTACAGCAAATCCTGGAAGCGGCGGGAGCGCAAATCTCCTGGGAGGAAATTCCTGCGCGCGCGGAGCTCGATCGCCGCGGCATCGACTTCATGAGGTCGGGTGTGGTGGAATCGGCGCTGCGCAATGGCGTCGCTTTGAAAGGCCCGATGACCACCGCCGTCGCGAGCGGAGCGCGGAGCATCAACGTCGGCTTGCGCCAGGCGCTGGACTTGTATGCAAACCTTCGCCCGATAAGAAACCTGGAAGGAGTCCCCTCCCGGTATCAAAACGTCGACCTCGTCATCGTTCGCGAGAACACTGAGGATTTGTATTCGGGCCTCGAACATACCGTCGTGCCGGGCGTGGTCGAAAGCCTGAAAATCATCACGGAACGCGCCTCGACGCGCATCGCTAAGTTCGCTTTCGAGTATGCGGGGCGGCACGGGCGCAAGAAAATTCACGCCATCCACAAAGCCAACATCATGAAGCTTTCCGACGGCCTTTTCCTGCACTCGTGTCGCGCGGTCGCTAAGAAATATCCGCAAATCGAGTACAAGGAACTGATTGTCGACAACGCGTGCATGCAGATGGTTCTCGATCCGAGCCAGTTCGACGTCCTCTTGCTAACCAATCTGTATGGCGACATCATGAGTGATCTCGCTGCCGGGCTGGTCGGCGGGCTCGGCGTGGTGCCCAGCGGAAACATCGGCGAGAAAGCCGCGATTTTCGAGGCCGTGCACGGCACCGCGCCCGACATTGCCGGAAAAGGCCTCGCCAACCCCACGGCGCTGCTCATGAGTTCGATCATGATGCTCGATTACCTGAGGGAAACCGCCGTGGCCCAACGGGTCGACACGGCGCTGCGAAGGGTTTATCGCGAGGGTAAAACTTTGACGCGCGACCTCGGGAGTACGGCATCCACCGAACAATTCTCGCAAGCGGTGGTCCAGGCGCTCCCTTGATGCGGACATTATGATGCGATCGGCCAGGCTGCTAAATTTGGAACGACAGGACGGTTTCCGATGGTGACCATCCGCACGAACGAAACCAGGACTACCGCGTTCGAAACTCCGGCTCAGACCAACAGGGCCGCCATGGCCATGGTCACGACCCTGTTCTTCATGTGGGGTTTTCTTACCGTCCTGAACGACATTCTGATCCCCCACCTGAAGGCGATCTTTGACCTGAATTATGCCGAAGTGATGACGGTTCAGTTCGCATTCTTCGCGTCGTATTTCGTTTTCGCGTTCCCCTCGGGCAAATTGATCGATTGGGTCGGCTACAAGAAGGCTATGGTCGCCGGTTTGTTCACCATGGGTGTTGGCGCCCTCCTTTTCATTCCGGCCGCAACAGCCGCGCTTTTCCCGCTTTTTCTGGGAGCGCTCATCGTCCTCGCTGCCGGCATGACCATTCTGCAAGTGTCTGCGAATCCGTATGTGGCTGTCCTCGGTCCTGAAAAGACCGCTTCCAGCCGCCTGAATCTCGCGCAGGCCTTCAATTCGCTCGGAACCGCTATCGGTCCGAAGATCGGCGGTGTCCTGATCCTCGGCAGCGCGCCGCTGGCGGCGACCGTAATCGCGAAAATGAGCGACGTGCAGCGTCATGCCTATCGCGTCGAACAGGCTTCCACCGTAAAAATGCCGTACCTCGTCTTCGCCGGCGTTCTGATTGCCCTCGGCATCGCCATGGCCGTGTTCAAATTGCCCGACGTGCCCGCCGCCCACAAAACGGACGCCTCCGGAGGACACGGTTCCGTCTGGCGGTACCGCCACCTCGTGTTGGGCGCCATCGGAATTTTCGTTTACGTGGGTGCGGAAGTCGCGATCGGCAGCTTTCTCGTGAACTACCTGAGCCAGTCGTACATCGGAAATCTTTCGTTGGTTTCCGCGGCGGGCTACGTCTCGTTTTATTGGGGCGGCGCAATGGTGGGCCGCTTCATCGGTTCGGGACTGTTGCAGAAGGTGAAGACCGGGACGCTCCTGGGCATCAATGCGATCATGGCCTGCTTGCTGGTTTGCGTCACGATGCTGACGTTCGGTCACATCGCCATGTGGAGCATCATCCTCGTCGGCCTGTTCAACTCGATCATGTTCCCCAGCATCTTCACCATGTCGATCGAAGGACTCGGCCCGCTGACCGGCGACGGCTCGGGCATTCTGGTCGCTGCGATCGTTGGCGGCGCCATCATCCCTGAAATCCAAGGCGTGATCGCCGACCACATCGGCATCCACCACGCCTTCTTCCTCCCCGCACTCTGCTACATCTACATCGCCTATTTCGCCTTCCGCGGCTCACGCCACGATTCCCCGCCCGCGTGATCATGGCTCCCGTCCTGGGAGCGCCATTCTCCCGAATGGCGGTTCTCCGCCGCGAATCACTCTTCCCCTGTACTTTGGTCTGATGAGGTATTGCACACGACAGCCGCGATACGCCCCTGCTGGCTCACGATAGCGCTGCTAAGCTGATCTCAGGCCTGGCGCAAGGAGAGAGGTTTGGCCAATTCGTCGGCGCTCAAGATTGTTTATCGCGTTGTGAGCTGGGGGATGCTAGGCGCGCTCATCCTCACGCTGGTGCTGGCGCTGCGCAAGTCGCCTCCGCCTGACGTTCCCTACGACCCCACGGCTGCCGCGCGCGTCCAGCAGAAATTCGCGACAGCGGACCAGGCGAAAGCAGCGGGCGCTCCCAGACAGGTCGATTTAGACGCGACAGAGTTGAATTCCTACCTGCACGACAATCTTGCGTTAGAAGGATCGCCCCAATCGGCCCCGGCGCAACCTTCTGATGCAAGTACTGTAGACGCGCCCGATTCGGCAGCGCCGGCCGCGAGCAGCACGCCGGCGGTCGATGCCATCGACGCGAAAACCGTGGCGCAGGTGCAATCGACCGTGAAAGACGTGAAGATCGACATGGACGCCGGCCTCATCAAGGCGTACGTCGTCTTCGATTTTCACGGCAAGGATCTCTCGCTCGAACTCGATGGCCATCTCGGCACACAGGACGGCTACCTCACCTTCCAACCGGTGGCCGGAAAGTTCGGTTCGCTCCCGCTGCCCCAATCCGCGCTCGATGCCGCAGTCCAAAGGCTGACGTCTTCGCCGCAAAATCGCGAGGCCCTGAAGCTTCCGCCCGACGTCAGCAACATCCAGATCGTCGACGGCCACGCCGTCGTCACCTACAAGTGACGTTGTTTAGCCGTGCGGCCTACTTCAGCACCTCATATCGCGCCACCATCCCGCCTTCCATGTGATCGCTGAGGTGGCAGTGGTATAGCCAGACTCCCGGATCGTCGGGAACCATGTCCACCGTCTTCATCTGCGCCGAAGCAAGGACAAGAACGTCCGTGCGGCTTCCGTGGTCTAGCACCACGTTGCCGTGCCAGTGCGGCGTGTGGAGATTGAATCCATTGCCCATCGTGATCACGTACCAGCGCACACGATCGCCTTTCTTCATGGTCATCATCGGGAGATTGGCGTACTGCATTCCGTTGATGGCGAAGCGCTCGTTCGCGCCCGAAAATCCCGCGGGCAAGACAAAGTTGAACAGGCCCTGCCAATCCATATTCGTCGCCTCGTCTTTTTTCGTTCCCGCAGGGTCGTCCGTATGCCTCTTGATGTTCTCGTCGATAAACCAGCTCTGGTTTTCGTCAAAAATCATGAACAGGGTGACGAATTCCTTGTCCACGTCCTTGGGCTTTCCGTCGGGCAAGGCCATACCTTTGCGCGTAACGATGATTGCGCCGATCAGGCCGGAGTTCACGTCCATCAACTCGTTCGTGTGGGAATGGTACAGCCACACAATCGAGTTCGGATCACTCGGCCCGGGCCCCGCACGCTCCGGCACCTCCCAGACGTAGGTGTGCGTATGCCCTGGCGAAACGTGCCCGCCTTCCTTGTCTGCCGCGCTGCTTCCGTCGTTATAGGCCACGCCTTCCGATGCCTTCTCATAGAACACGCCGTGCGGATGCATGCTGTACGGGTGCGTGCCGTTGTTTTTGAACACCACCTTGATCGTATCGCCCACCTCCGCTCGCAGAATCGGCCCCAGGATCCCCAGGTACTGCTCTTCCGCCGTGCGCGGCTTCAATTGTGTGAACGTCGCGTCTGTATATTCACGGTAAATCGCCTTCTTGTAGATGTGCCCGATGCGGTGCGGCCCGTGCTCCATGAAGAACTTCGCCATGCCCTCGAACGGCATGTTCATCATCTGATCGATCCCGCTCGGCGCGTAATCCCAGTCCAGTTCGTCCGCCGCAACGTAGTAAGTCCGAACCTTTCCGCCTCCGGCGGCCCGTTCGTCCTTCGCCTGCCCGGCGGCTGCCGGCACGCAAACTGCCCCGGCGACGAAGACAAGGGCCCACGTACACAACAACACCATCCGGTGTTTGACCATCGCCCCACTCCTTTTTGTTTTCGATACTCTCGAAGGAAGACCCGCACAAACCCGGAGTCCTGCCCCGTCGAGCCCCCAATGACCAACACGGGCAGACGCGGAGCCGAACCCCCCTTTTGTTGGCGGTGCCTAAATCTAGTCTGACTCACCCCTGACGTCAATCTGGATTTCTATTCCCTGGATTTATATCCCCTGTCCAGCCGCGACTGTGCTCGGCAGTGTTTGACTTCACTCAAGCGACCGCGATACGTTGCTCTTCCCCAGTCTTCCTTGGAGCCGCGTATATGCAGGCTGTGGACTATGACGTCGCGAGTTCGTCGGATTCCGACGACATCGTATTTCTGCTCTCGAACGTCTTCAGCGAGTCCGAACCGCCCGCCGTCGCCATGGGCCTTTCCTTTGGTGAGATGGAGCAATTTCTTCCCCTCATCGTGCCGGACATCATTCCTTGCGGCCTTACCGTGACATCGCGAAGCAGAAACACCGGAAAATTAGCCGGCGTTCTTCTCACCGACGATTTCGCCTCGCCTCCAGCGCTGGACCTTGGCCGGACCAGCCCGAAATTCCTGCCCATTCTGGCGATGCTGGAAACGCTCGACGCGCACTTCCGTGGCGGGAGGGCCATTTCGCCGGGAGAGTATCTTCACCTTTTCATGCTGGCGGTCGACCCGGAATTCGTGGGGCGCGGAATCGCGCAAGGACTAGTGAGAAGCTGCATCGACAATGGGTTTCGCAAGGGTTATCGAGCGGCACTCACCGAAGCGACCGGGAGAGTCTCGCAGCACGTGTTTCGGAAGAACGGCTTCGCGGATCGCTTCAGTGTTTCGTACCGGGAATTCGTGTACGAAAATAAAGCGGTATTCGCCTCCATTCGCGACCACGAAAAAGCCATCCTGATGGACCGATCGCTCGCCGCACCGTCCGAATCCTAGTGCCGGGCTTTTCGCCAACCCTTTGCGATTTCTGCAAAGGTGGGTGTCTTCCATTCTTCGTTCTGCTAATCTGAGTGGCTGCAAGGTCGAGAACGTCCCGCCTGAGCAGCCCAAATTCCCCTGTGAGGATTTGATCTGAGTGAAGCCAACGACTGTGTCTGAGAAGGAAGCATCCGTCAAAGAACTGCATCGCGCATTCAACTTCAACGCGGGTCCGGCGGCGCTGCCGTTGCGCGTTCTCGAGCGCATCCGTGAGGAACTCCTCGATTACCGCGGCTCCGGCATGTCCGTGATGGAGATGAGCCACCGCTCGCCGGAATTCGAGGAAATTCTCGACCACGCGGAACGCACTCTGCGCCACCTGATGGCCATTCCGGACGACTACGCCGTCCTTTTTCTACAGGGCGGCGGGAGCATGCAATTCTCGATGGTCCCTGCGAACCTGTACATCCCGGGGAAGCCGGTCGATGTGCTGCACACGGGCGCGTGGACCTCGAAAGCCATCTCCGAGTTGAAGAAAGGCACGCCGTTCCGCCTCGCCGCTTCCACCGAGGCGCCGGAAGTTCATGCGCAGTCCCGCGCGCCGACGAAATTCAGTTCGCTTCGCGACGCCTCCTACGTCTACATGTGCACCAACAATACGATCGAAGGCACGCAGTGGCACTCGATTCCCGAAACTGGCGCTGTGCCGCTCGTGGCCGACATGTCATCGGACATCGCTTCGCGCCCCATCGAAGTCCGCCGATTCGGGCTCATCTTTGCCGGCGCGCAGAAGAACCTGGGCCCCTCGGGCGTCACCATCGTGATCGTCCGCCGCGATCTCGCCGAGCGCGCAGACAAGAATCTTCCGTCGCTGATGCAGTACCGCACCCAGATCAAGGAAAAGTCTCTTTACCACACCCCGCCTACATTCGCGGTCTACGTGTGCGGCCTCGTCCTCGAATGGATCGAAGCGGAGGGCGGAGTCAGCGCAATCGAGAAGCGGAACGAAGCCAAGGCCAAACTGCTCTACGACGCGATCGACGCTTCCCCGCTTTATTCCTGCCCGGTCGAGAGGGATTCGCGCTCGCGCATGAACGTCGTGTTCCGGGTAGCCGGGGGCGATGCGGAGACCGAAAAGCGCTTCGTCGCGAAAGCCGCTGAGGCAGGCATGGTCGGTGTCGCCGGCCATCGCTCAGTCGGCGGGATGCGCGTTTCGCTCTACAACGCGGTTCCCATGGACGCGGTCGAAGCCCTCCTCAGCTTCCTGCGGGAATTCGAGCGCGCGAACGCCTAGGGCCAAAGCAAGGGCATTGCATCGCGCTTTTCGCACGGGTGTGGCTAAGACGCCACACCTGAACTTGACTTTGCCTTTCCTTCGCGTCTATCGTCCCTTACCGATGAGTTCCGCCGCGAAAATCGGCCGAGCAGCACTTGTGAGCATCGACCGCGCGCCGGAAAATGCCGTCCGCGAGCGCCCGCCCGATGCGCAGCCCCCTCTGGATGAATACTTTAACTCGCTCTTCACCGCCCTTGGACCGCAGCATTGGTGGCCCGGGAACACGCCGTTTGAAGTCGTCGGTTGGCGCGATTCTGACCCAAAACACCTCCTGGAAGAACGTTGAACGAGCCATTTCGAATCTCCGCGCGGCGGATCTGCTCTCGGTTTCCGCCATCCAGAGCGTCGACATTCGCCGCTTGGAACGCTTGGTTCGTCCGTCAGGGTATTTTCGGCAGAAGGCGCGCAAGCTCAAGGCCTTCTGCGCTTTCCTGCAAACCGAATATGCCGGATCCCTCGATCGCATGTTTGCGACGCCGACCATCGTCCTGCGCCCGAAGCTCCTCGGCCTGTTCGGTATCGGCCCCGAGACGGCAGATTCGATTCTGCTCTATGCCGGAGGGCATGGCGTCTTCGTTGTGGACGCGTACACCAGGCGGATGCTGGCGCGCCACGGCTGGGTCGGCGAGAACCCGAAGTACAGCGACGTGCAGCTGGCTCTTCGAGCGGCAATTTCCCGGCCAGTCCAAACTGTTCAATGAATTCCACGCGCTGATCGTGCAGGTTGGCAAACGCTGGTGCCTGGCGCGGAATCCGAAATGCCAGGAGTGCCCGCTGGGCCGCTATTTGGAGGAGGGCCGTTGAACGGTAAGCCGCCTAAGCGGAAACGGCTCTGGCTCGTCGTCGGCGGCGTCATGGTCGCGCTGCTGGCAGCCGCCGTATTTACACTTGGTTCCCTGCGAACGCCCCTTCACCCCGAACGCGAACTCTCCTTCCCCATCTTCTTCGCGCTCTCGACCATCTTTTTCGCGGCGCTGCTGGTCTTGTCCCTCGTCCTCGGTCGCAACCTCGCTTCGGGTATGGGGGGAGCGCCGCGCCGGACGGATGGGCTCGCGGTTCAAGGTCAAGATGGTCGCCGGAGCGATGGGCATTTCGCTGCTGCCCGTGGTTTTCCTGTTTTTCTTCAGTTATTCGCTGGTGAACCGGTCTTTGGCGTTGTGGTTTCCGCGGCCGTTGGAGATTGCCAACGAGCAGTACCAGGTGCTGGTGACGAGCTTCGGGAAAACGGAATTTTCACGCCTGAGCAAACTGGCGGCCAACGCAGCGGAGCGTGCCGGCGCGCAAGCCGGCGTGCCCGCGCTGGGCGACGACGCCGATGCCGCATGGATCGTGAACCGGGGCAAAGTTACCGCAGCTCTTCGCTTTTCTGGTGGCAGCCAGGCGCCGTCCTCCCCGGCGCCGGCGGTGCCTGGCGCCTCCGGAATCTCCGGCGCGTCCAATCCATTCCGGCCACAGGGCCAGACGATTCACCCCGTTTTCGTTCGCACGATTCGGAGCGGCGCGGACATTCTGGCGGGCCGGCGATCAGTTGTACATGGCCGGGCACGCTCCCATAGCCGAAGGAAGCTCTATGCCGCGCGCCGCCTTCCAGGCGACTTCCTCGATCGCTACGACGAAATCGAGTCCCAGCTCGACACCTACGCGGGGCAGAAGCAGCACCTGCGGGAGTACAAACGCGAAATCCATCCTGGCACTCTCGCCTCATCACTCTGCTGCTGCTGTTCACCACCACTTGGGTCGCGCTGTTTCTTTCGAAGCAGGTGACCGTCCCGATTCAGGCGCTGGCCGAGGCGACGCGCGAGATCTCGCGAGGAAATTTCGACCACCGGATCGACGTGCAGGCGCAGGACGAACTCGGCACGCTCGTGCGCTCGTTCAATCGCATGACCGAACAGCTCGGCGAAGGCCGCCGGCAAATCAACGAGTTCACGCAGAGCCTGGAGCAGGCCGTCGAAGAGCGCGAACGCCGCCGCAAGCTGATGGAAACCATTCTGGAGAACATTCCCACCGGCGTGGTTTCGCTGGACGCCTCGGGAAACATCATGCGCGTGAATTCGGCCGTGACCCAGATATTCTGGGCGACCGCGCCAGGAACGCGCGCACGTTTTCAGGATCTGCTGGGCGAAGAAGCGGCGAGGGCGGTGCTGCACCTGATGCGGCGTTCGCTGCGTATGGGCGCGGCGTCGCGCGAAATCGAAGTTTCCGTCGAGGGCGCCTGGTGCAGCGCGGCGGTGACCGTTAGTTCGCTCGGGCCGCGGCGCTCGAATCCCGGCTTCGTGATCGTGATCGACGATCTGACCGACCTGCTTGCGCGCGCAGAAAGCCGCGGCCTGGCAGGAAGTGGCGCAGCGCATCGCGCACGAGATCAAGAATCCTCTGACGCCCATTCAGCTTTCCGCGCAACGCCTGATGCGGCATCTCGAGCCGCGCCGAAACGGGCGCAAGCCGCAGGACAGCGCATAGCGAATTCGAAAAGCTGGTGGCCGAGTGCGCGGGGCTGATCGAGCGCGAAGTGCAGACGCTCGAATCGCTGGTGGACGAATTTTCGCAGTTCGCGCGCTTCCCCGCCGCGCAGTCTCGCCCCTGCGGACGTGAACTCGATCGTGTCGAGCGCGCTGGAACTTTTTCGCGGGCCGCCTCGATGGAATCACGGTGCGAACCGAATCTTGCCGCGTCGCTGCCGTCGGTCAAGGCCGACCGCGAGCTGCTGCGGCGCGTGCTGGCCAACCTGATCGATAACGCGGCCGAAGCGATGGAGGGCTCGTCGATCCGGCAGCTCGCCGTCGTCGACGCGCGCCGAAAGCGACGGCGACGCGGTGGAGATCGAAATCGGCGACAGCGGACACGGGATCTCGCCCGAGGACAAGGAGCGGCTCTTTCTGCCGCATTTTTCAACCAAGGACCGCGGCACGGGACTGGGACTGGCCATCGCCAGCCGCATCGTCGCGGAACATAACGGCACGATTCGCGTGGAAGACAATCTGCCGGCGGGGACGCGATTCGTGATCCGCTTTCCCGGCCGCGGAAGTTCGCGCGCCGTCTCCGCACGGCCGCAAGCCCGGCGGTGTAGCGTCAGGCGCGCATGTAGATGGGGATCGACCAGATTCGAAATTCAGGACTGCCAATGCCCGCATCCATACTGATCGTCGACGACGAAAGCGGAATCCGCGAATCGCTGGGCGCGCTCCTGCGCGACGAAGGATATCGAGGTCGACGCCGCGCCATCCGGCGAAGAATGCCTCGCGCTGCTCGACGCGGCGCCGCTTCGACCTGGTGCTGCTGGACGTCTGGCTGCCCAAGATGGACGGCCTCGAAGCCCTCGAACGCATTCAAGCCCGCGAGGACGCGCCCATGGTGGTCATGATTTCCGGCCACGGCAATATCGAGACCGCCGTGCGCGCGACCAAACTCGGCGCTTTCGATTTCATCGAGAAGCCGCTCTCGCTCGACAAAATCTGCTCGTCGTGCTGCGCAACGCGCTCGAATACGTGCGCCTGGAAACAGAAAATCGCCGGCTTGCGCGCCGAACTCGAAGAGCGGCACCAGATTCTCGGCGACAGCGTCCCGATGAAAGCGCTGCGGCAGCAGATCGCGCTGACCGCGCCCACGAATGGCCGCGTCCTGATTTACGGCGAAAGCGGCACGGGCAAAGAGCTGGTGGCGCGGGCGCTCCACGCCAGCAGCCTCGCGGACAACCGATGCCGTTCGTGGAAGTGAACTGCGCGGCGATTCCCGAAGAGCTGATCGAATCGGAGCTGTTCGGGCACCGCAAAGGCAGCTTCACCGGAGCGAGCGAGGACAAGGTCGGCAAGTTCCAGAAGGCCGACGGCGGCACCCTGTTTCTCGACGAAGTGGGCGACATGAGCCTGAAGACGCAGTCCAAAGTGCTGCGCGTCCTGGAGGAGCAGCGCGTCGAGCCGATCGGATCGAACCAGCCGGTCACCGTCGACGTGCGCGTGATCGCCGCGACCAACAAGAAACTGGAAGAAGAAATCGCGCGCAATCTCTTCCGCGAGGATCTTGTTCTACCGGCTCAACGTGATTCCCTTCTACGTGCCCGCGCTGCGCGAGCGGACCGAGGACATTCCCATTCTAGCCGCGCACTTTCTGGCGGACTTCTGCCGCGGCGTACGGCAAGAAGCCGAAAGAATTCAGCCCGCCGGCGATGGAAGTGCTGCTGGGCTATCCCTGGCCGGGGAACGTTCGCGAGCTGAAGAATCTGGTCGAGCGGCTGGTGATCATGTGCCCGGCGCACGCGCATCGAGCCGCACCATTTGCCGCCGGAACTTTTTCGCGGCGCCTCGAAGAGCCCGCAAAAGCCCTACGAAAGCCTGCAGGAAGCGCGGTCCGCCTACGAGCGCGAGTTCGTGCTGCGCAAACTCGAAGAGAACCGCTGGAACATGACCAAGGCGGCGCATGCCCTCGGCCTCGAGCGCAGCCACCTCTACCGCAAAATGCGCTCGCTCGGCATCGCCCCGTCCAAGCCCTGAACCCGCATCTTCTGCCTTCCCGCCATCCGAATCGGCTGGAAAAGCGTGGCGAAACGCACCTCGGTGCTTACGAGCGACCGGTACCTGCGTCTGATAGAATGCGGCTGCGGGAACCTTCCGCGCCCCGGCTGCGTATTCCCCTGACGTGAGGCAAGCATGCGAGAACTGATTCAGGACGTTCGCTACGGCCTGCGCGTTCTGGCCAAATCGCCCGCCTTCGCCATTGTCGCGATTTTGACTCTGGCCCTGGGCATCGGCGCGAACGCCGCCATCTTCCAACTGATTGACGCTGTTCGCCTCCGCACCCTGCCTGTCAAAGATCCCAACCGTCTGGCCATCGTCCATATTGACAAAAAGCATTGGGGCTCGGGAAATTTCAACGGACCCTACGCCGAATTCACCTATCCGCTATGGCAGCAGGTGAAGCAGCGAGAGCAGATGTTTTCGTCCATCGCGGCGTGGGGCGGCGACCGCCTCAATCTGGCGACCGGCGGCGAAGTGGACATGGCCAATGTGATTTGGACCAGCGGAGAATTTTTCGAGACGCTCGGCGTCCAACCGATGCTCGGCCGTCTGATTTCCGATGCCGACGACCGCCAGGGATGCGCGGGCGGAGCCGACATCAGCTACGCGTTCTGGCAGCGGCGGTACGGCGGCGAGGTCTCGGCGATCGGCAAAGAGCTGACGCTCAACGGCCATCCATTTCCCATCCTTGGCGTCACGCCCCCCAGTTTTTATGGCGTCTCGGTGGGCGACCGTTTCGATGTGGCGATTCCGGTTTGCGCGGAGCCCATCATCGCCGAGCAATTCAGCCGGATAACCGGAGACAGGCCGCGGGAGAGCTGGTGGCTCTCCGTCTTTGGCCGTCTCAAGCCCGGCTGGGACCTGAAGCGCGCGTCGGCCCAGCTTGCGGTGATCGCTGCCCCGTCTCTCCACGAAACGATCCCGCCGCAATACGACGCGGAAGGCGTGAAGCATTACCTGGATTACACCTTCGAGGCGTGGCCCGCGGCGAATGGGTTTTCCCAGATGCGCCGCGACAGCTCCGATCCGCTCTGGCTGCTGCTCGGCCTCTCCGGTTTGGTGCTCCTCATTGCTTGCGCCAATCTGGCAAACTTGCTCCTCGCTCGCGCCAGCGGGCGGGATCGCGAAGTTGCCGTGCGCCTTGCTTTGGGAGCTTCGCGCGGACGCCTGATCCGTCAACTCCTCGCCGAAAGCGCGCTGCTCGCGATTGCCGGCGCGGCTTGCGGCGCCATACTCGCCGCCGTGCTGAGCCGCCTGCTGGTGACGTTCATCAGCACGCCGGATAATCCTGTTTTTCTGGATATGCCCACCGATTGGCGGGTACTGGGCTTCGCCGCCGGCCTTGCCGTCCTCACCACCTTTCTGTTTGGGCTCGCGCCTGCCCTTCGCGCCGGAAATGTGCCCGTCGGCTCGGTGCTGAAAACCGGCGGCCGGGGCATGACCGCGGGACGCGAGCGATTCCGCTTTCAGCGCGTTTTGGTGGCTTCACAAGTGGCGCTCTCTCTGGTGCTGCTGGCCGGGGCGCTGCTCTTCACGCAGAGTTTGCGCAACCTGATGACTCGCGATCCGGGTTTTCGGCGGAATGGCGTTCTGGTTGCCAACGTGGATTTCACGCGGCTCAACATTCCGGCCGCGCAGCAATACCCGTTTATACAAGATCTGCTGGAACGCATTCGGGCGGTTCCGGAAGTCGCCGCTGCCGCCGCCTCCAGCCGATCTCCGGTCAGCGGGAGTAGCAGCAACGATTGGGTTCTCAACGATAAAGGCGGCCATCCCCATGGCGCAGCCTTTGAGGACTACGTCAGCTCGGGATATTTTCAAGCCATCGAAATTCCGATGCTGGCGGGGCGTGACTTCAATTCAAACGACACCGCACAGTCGCCGAAAGTGGCTGTCGTGAATCAGACCTTCGTTAAGCAGTTCCTGGATGGAGCGCGAAACGCCATCGGCAAGCGGTTCCGCGTGTGGGCGCCGCCGGGCGAGCAGGCTCGCTATTACACCGTAGTCGGCGAAGTGAAAGATTCCGTGTACGAGGACATGCACGAACCGATGCAGGCCGTGATGTATTTCCCGCGGACGCAGCTCATGCCGCCGTTCGTCTATCCCGGCGCGACGCTTCTGATTCGCTCCCGGGCTGGCATGGGGGGATTGCCAAATTCCGTGAAAGAGACGATCGCGGAAGTGAATCCGGAGATTGATATTCAGTTCAAGGTGCTGCGCACGCAGGTTCGCGACTCGCTGGTGCAGGATGAACTGATGGCTACGCTCTGCGGCTTCTTCGGAGCGCTGGCGGTGCTGCTCGCCGCCATCGGTCTCTACGGAGTGATTTCCTATACGGTGGCGCAACGCACCAACGAAATCGGCATCCGCATGGCGCTCGGATCGCAGCGCGGCGGTGTGGTGCGGCTGATCTTGGGTGAAGTAGCCATTCTCATTGCCATAGGACTGCTCGTTGGCCTCGGACTCACTCTGGCGGGCAGCAAAGCCGCGAGTTCCCTGCTCTTCGGTCTGAAGCCCCGCGACCCGCTCACGCTGGCGCTTGCCGTCTTCATTCTGGCCGCGATCGGCCTGGCCTCCAGCTTCTGGCCCGCCCGCCGCGCCTCCCGCCTCGATCCCATGGCCGCCCTCCGCTACGAGTAGTCGTGCGGCCCATGCCCTTACGGGGTGGCGCAGCAGAACCGTCTGACCACTTGCCAACCGGAATCAAGAAGACGGTCGTTCGGTCCGGAACGTCCTGGACTCCCAGGATCGGCGAACCCGGCAGATTTCCGCACCACTCGGCAGGTTCAGTTATGTGCTCCGACTCACGGCGAGTCACGAATCACGGTAGACTATCCACGAATCCCAGGAGCATTTCGTGCCGGATCCACGAGTCGAGTACGCGAGCCGCCTCGAACGCCACTTGAAAATCGCGGCGGACCTCGACCGCCGCCACATTCGCGCTGGGAACATAAAGCTCGCGATCATCGCCTCGGGAATCATTCTTGCCGTCCTGATTCTCGAAACGCTGCTCTCTCCCTACTGGATTCTCGCGCCGTTCGCGTTGTTAGTGGCTTTCATCGTCCTGCACGAACGCATTCTTCGCGCGAAATCGCACGCCGACACCGCCGTCTCCCTCTACCGCGCCGGCCTCGCGCGCATCGACGACAAATGGGCCGGCACCGGCTCGACCGGCGAACGCTTTCGCGACGCCAATCACGTCTACGCCGACGATCTCGACCTCTTCGGACGCGGCTGCCTCTTCGAACTCCTCTCCACCGCGCACCTCCCCATGGGAGAGGAGCGCCTCGCGTCCTGGCTCACTGCCACTTCCCCGCACGATCGAAATTATCGCTCGCCAGCAGACCGTCGCCGAACTGCGCGACAACCTCGACCTTCGCGAAGATATCGCCCTCACCAGCGAAGATCTGCGCCCTCGCGTCCATCCCGCCGGGCTGCTGGCCTGGGCCGAAGACAAGCCGCGGTTGACCCGTAAGGCCCTGCGTTACGTTTTCGCTTTTTTCGCTCTGGCCTCTGTCGCCGCCCTCGCTTATCTCGTCGTCGCCCAGCGAATCTGGCCGCTCGCCGCAGTCCTCGCCATCGAACTGGTTTTTTACCGCATCTGGCACGACCGCGCCGAGGAGGTCATGAGCAAGCTGCACTCGAACGCAGAGGGCCTGACGCTCTTTTCGCGCATCCTTGAACGCATCGAGCGCGAGCCGTTCGCCTCACCCCACTGGCAGGCGCGTGCCAGTGAATTGAAGGCGCAGTCTGCCTCGCGCGCGATTCGAGACCTCGCGCGGATCGTCTATTGGATCGATGGCCGCGAAGGAATGCTGGCGAAAGTTCTCGATCTCCCGCTGCTTTATTCCCTGCAGACAGGATTTGCCGCCGAGGCCTGGCGCATCCGCTGGGGTGCGCACGTGCGAAGCTGGACGGATACGGCCGGCGAAGTGGAAGCGCTTCTATCTCTCGCCAGCTACTCCTTCGAGCATCCCGCCGACCCGTTCCCCGAATTCGTGGCCGCTGAACCGCCTGCAACCGGCAATGGGGATCGCGGCTCTCCCGGCGGCACGGACGCAAGCCTGTACCGCAGGGGCGGGTCTCAGCCTGCTCGCCGTGGCGAGACTCGCCCGGCCGAAGATCGGACCCCTGAAATCGCCGGCATTCCGGTTTTCGACGGCCAGGAGCTCGGCCATCCCCTCATTCCCGCGGCGGACGTGTGTGCGAAACAGCGTTCGTCTCGATGCGCACACGCGCCTCATGCTCGTCAGCGGCTCGAACATGTCCGGCAAGAGCACGCTGCTGCGCACCGTTGGAATCAACGTCGGTGCTCGCCATGGCCGGCGCGCCCATTCGCGGAAAATCGCTTCGGCTCACGCCGGTCGCCCTGGGCACGCGCATCCGCAGCACCGATTCTTTGCAGGAGGGCCGCTCGAATTTCTACACGGAGATTCTGCACATCCGCCGTGTCTTCCAATTGCTCGACGGCCCGTTGCCCTTGCTTTTCCTGTTCGACGAGCTGCTCGAAGGCACGAACTCGAAGGACCGCCTCATTGGAGCCGAAGGATTGTTGCGCGCGCTCGTGGAGCGCAGCACGATCGGCATCGTCACCACGCACGACCTGGCGCTCACGACGATCACGCGTTCGCTCGGCACCGCGATCCAGAATTTTCATTTCGAGGATCACGTCGAGGAGGGCCGCATGCGCTTCGATTACCAGCTGCGCGACGGCGTCGTCACCCGCAGCAACGCCATCGAACTCATGCGCCTCATCGGCCTCCGCGTTTGAGCGGAACGGTCGCCTGATTTTGGGAGCCGTATGCCACGAAAACCTCACGGGACGCCGCTCGCCCCGTCGAAACGGATCAACACGATCTCCGAGTGCGTGCCGACTCGCATGGGTGGTCCCCAGGTTCCCGCCCCGGACGACGTGTAGATCATCATTTTGCCGAACGCGCGTAACCCATACGCGTAGGGACCGAAAATCCGCTCGACGATCCACCGCGAGGGGATCAACTGCCCTCGATGCGTGTGCCCGGAAAGCTGCAGCGAAATTCCGGCCTGCTCCGCCACCGCAAGACGATGAGGCGAGTGGCTCACCAGAATGCTGGCGCAACTTCGGTCAAGCTCCATTCCGTGCAGGATTAGCTCGAACCTTCGCGCGCTGACCGAAGCGTGGTAATCCACACCCACGATTTGCATCCCGTCGAGTACCACTTTCCGGTCGTTCAACACGCGAATGCCCGCGCTTTCGGCGGCTTTCAGGGAAGCGCGGCCCGCAAACTCCTCATGATTTCCCGCAATCAGATAAGT
The DNA here is from genome assembly GCA_963753475.1 of uncultured Acidobacteriota bacterium. GTDB lineage: Bacteria > Acidobacteriota > Terriglobia > Acidiferrales > UBA7541 > Palsa-295. Next base: position 397,580 of record CAVWCN010000005.1, on the reverse strand, counting down.
TCCGAAGCGCGTGCGCAGCTCCGACCAGGGCCCCGCCAGCCGTTTCGGATCAGCGCGAGTCCCGTCGTAGAGATCGCCGCCGATGAAAACGATATCCGGCGCGAGCGCCGCGGTCATCTCGACGATCCTGCGGCAGAAGCGAACCCCGCGGATGTGCCCCAGGTGCAGATCGCTGACGAACACGGCCGAACGTCCGCGCCACGATTCGGGCAGATTCGCCAGATTCAGGTCCACTCGGCGGATGCGTACGCGCGCGCCGTTGAGTATTCCGTAGAATCCCACGAGAACAGCCAGACCGAACAGCGTCGCTACAATCGCCGGCCCGCTCGAGCGCCATCCGCTAAGCCAAGCAATCCCGTAAAAAATCCAGGCAAGCGCCGCCGCGCAACCGAGAAAGTTCAGGAATCCAAGCCAGGTAGCCGCGAGGCCGTAAAACACCCGCACGAACCAGTGGGACGACCGAAACGCAAGAATCGAAGCCGTCACGAAGCTGACCGACAGCACGGCGAGCGTGATCCGCAGCGCCAAAAGCGCGGGCTCGCCCGGAACACCCCACAATTCGAGCCAGGTCACGTAAACCGCGGCGTGACCGAGAAAAAGAATGGCTTGGATGACTGCGATGAAAACAGGAAGTCGACGTCTCACCCGGCGGAGATCCTTCGGCGCATCAAAGTTCCACGCGCGACATCTACGATCAGCGTATCACGAGTTCGCACGCCGTTGCCGCCAGGACGGCCGCGGATCGAAGCGCTCGCGGAGGCCGCGGAGCAAAAGCAGTTTGTCGCCGGTCCACGTCAACGAATCCCTGCGGTTCCAGGCTCCCCGCGCGAGCCGCAATCCGACATCGCCTTTCCGAATGACACGGATCAGAACATTGACGCGAGACTCATCGCGTCCTGATGCCATGCTGATACATCGAATACAGGAGTCGCACGCCATGAGATTCTATTCGGATCTTTCTGTATCCTTAACGGAGAGGAAACGCACGCGAATGAATGAGAAGCTTTTGAAACGATACCTGTTCGCCAGCGATTTCGACCAGACGCTGACGTTCAACGATTCCGGCTACGTGCTTGCCGAAATTCTCGGCATTCCCACCGAAGAGTTCAAGCGCAAGGCCAACGGCATGGCGAAAATCAACCTGGTCCAGCAAGGCGCCGAGCTCGCCTACCTGCTGCTGCACGATCCCGAATTCCGGCTGCGCGTCCGCCGCGAACACCTCTACCAGGTCGGCAAAAAGATTCGTCTGAAGGAGAACATCGGCCTGCTCTACGAAATTCTCGACCACGGAATCGAGGGCTATCAGTTCGATTTTTCGATTCTCTCCGCCGCCCCCGTCGAAGTGATCCAGTCGGCGCTCGAAGGCGTCGTTCCGCCCGAACGGATCTACGGCACCCAGTTCGAATACGACAGCAAGGGCGAAATTGAGACGATTGTCCGCGCCACCGCCGGCTACGGCAAAGTCGCCGTTCTCGACCAGCTCCAAACCAGCCTCCAGATTGGACCCGACCACATCGTGTACGCGGGCGATGGCAGCTCCGACGTCCATGTCATGCTCCACGTCAACGCGCGCGACGGATTCACCATCGCCGTCTCCGAAAGCAAACAGGTGGCGCACGTCGCCAAGCGCACCGTGCTCGGCAACAACGCGCTCGTTGTGCTGGCGCCCATTCTCGAGGACATCGTCGGCTGGCCGCGCCCGCGCATCCGCGAATTCCTCGAATCGTATGGCTTCCTCATCCAGGAGTGGGACACCGTCCGCACCGACTGGCTCACGCTCCGCCCGATTGACGACGCCAGCGCCACCACCGACGCCAAAACCGAATCCATTTCCCTCCACTCCAAGTAGGGCGAAAGCACGACGCCAGCCCGCTCGGCCGACAGGTTTCGCTTCGTCCACATCGACGGAGTCCGCGCCTTGACACAGCGCCTGCCGAGGAACACACTCCCCGGTAAGAAGCCCAGCCGGTGAAGCAGGAGGAGTGGACCATGGCCGAGGCAAAAGTCACCGCCCCCAAGCGAGGCGAACACGTGACGTGTACGCAGCACCAAGGCAGTTTCGAGGTGGTTGCCGTCAACTCCCTGATGCAGACAGCGAATATCCGATCCCTCGACGGAAACGCGCCTGTCATACCCAATATGGCCTGGACGTCGTTGACGCCCCTCAAGAAGTAGCCGCCTGAGGCCGAAGAGAATCGGGAATCGGAACGCGGGCCGATCCGCCGTCCCGTAATCCCGCCGGAGAGGCTGCGTCCCCAGCGCATCCGCACCTTCCTCTTTCGCGCGGACTCATCAGGGGCCCGGGTGGCCATCCCCGTGATCTGAGCAACCATGACTTGCGCCTGCTCTAGCCACTAGCTCCCGCGTCTCAGTACTAGACTGTGTTCACCTCGGGTTTTCAATGTTTACTATTGACATACTAACGTGTGCGGACCATGGTGACGTCTTTTTATGACAGAAACGGCCGGCTACAGACCAAGGAGACGACGGCCCTGGCAGCCTTCCGATGTGTTTCTAGTCACCCGCCGGCTGCCGGGCGGAAGCCCGGCGGTGCGTTTGAACCTGAAGACCAAGCGTTTAAACCTGAATTCGTTCAGTTCCCTTCGCGTGTAGAATACTGGGCGGTTTCGGGAGGCGGACTCGATGAAGCGGATTCTGTTGGTGGCAATGATTGTCGTCGCTGCGGGGGTGCTCGCGGCGGCGAAGCAGGCGGATACGGCCGGGGAGAAAATGCAAATGGCGGCGACGCCGGCGCCGCAGGTAGGCCTAGAGGCGAAGGCTGCCGGGCTGAAGCCCGGCGCTACGTTTGAACCTGAGGCCAAAGATGAACCTGAGGCTACATTTAAACCTGAGGCGGGCGGTTCGCAGCCGGGTAGCGCGCCGTTGCCGCCGCGGAAGGTGGCGGTGACGTTCGATGATTTGCCGGCGGCTGCGGCGGCGCGCATGACGGGCGCGGAAATTGACGACATGACGGCGCGGCTGCTCGGGACGTTGAAGCGGGAAAAGGTTCCGGCGGTGGGATTCGTGAACGAGGCGAAGATTTACCGGTGGGGCGACGTGGATGCGCGCATCAAGGCGTTGCAGATGTGGCTGGACGACGGGTTCGAGCTGGGCAACCACACATACAGCCACGCGTCGCTGAACAAGTTGGGCCTGCAAGCCTGGGAAGAAAACGTGATCGAAGGCGAGCCGGTGCTGAAGCTACTGCTGGCGCAGCACCACATGACGTTGCGTTATTTCCGCCATCCGTATCTGGACGCGGGGCTCGACCTGAACACGCGGCGCGGGTCGGAGGAGTTTCTTGCGTCGCGCGGCTACACCGTCGCGCCGGTGACGATGGACGCGTGGGACTGGATGTTTGCGCCGGTTTACGCCGCGGCCAAAAAACGAGGCGACACAGCCGAGGCGAACAAAGTGGTGCAGGCGTATCTCGACTATTCCAACGCGATGTTCGATTACGACGAGAAATTCTCGAAACAGCTGATCGGCTACGAGCCCAAGCAGGTGCTGCTGCTCCACGGGACCGAGCTAGAGGCCGACCACTTCGGGGACCTGGCGGCGCTACTGCGCAAACGCGGGTACAGCTTCGTCACGCTCGACGAGGCGCTGACGGATTCGGCCTACAATTTGCCGGACACGTACGTTGGCGAAGGAACGGGCTGGCTCGATCAGTGGGCGATCACGCAGGGGAAAATGCCGCCGAACGAGCCTGTGTTTCCGGCATGGGTGGAGGAACGCGCGAAGGCGTTGCACCAGCCGCAGGAGCAGATGCCCTAACGGAGTCGGCCGCGATCGGACGGTCGATGGCGAGCTAAAGAGGAGCGACGTCATTCGAAGATTTTTGTTTTGCAGCCTATATTGGCGCTTCGGACGTCGGTTAGCGAGCTGGCGTGGCACGGCTACCTTCGTATCCAGAAGGGGCGGGTCTAAGACCCGCCCCTACAAAAATGCAAACGCGAGGCGCGAGACCTGCCCCTACGGAGAAGGATTTTTGATGCGCTGGCGAGGGAAGGATGGTGGAAAAGTGCGAGTGTGGCGGAACGGCAGAACTTTACTACAGAGAGCACCGAGAAGGACAGAGAGAGGACGGGGGACACCGGGAGTTATCGTCGTTTCGCTGTTGGTGGCGCTGAGCGCCGCCGCATGCTTCGCGCAGGCGGAGCCGGCGGGGAGTGCGGCGAACGCGCCCCGCGCGGAGCCCGTCGCCCGGCACGGCGGGCAGGCACCGTTGCGCGTGGCGATTGCGGGACTGGTTCACGGGCACGTGTTCGGATTTTTCCAGCAATATCTGCATAGCCCGCTGATCCAGATTGTCGGAATCGAGGAGCCGGACCACGCGTTTGCGTTGCGCCTGGCGGAACACTACAAGATCAACGCCGATCTTCTCTACACCGATCTGGACGAGATGCTGGCGAAGACGCATCCGCAGGCGGTGCTGACGTACACGGACACGTTCGATCACAGGAAAGTGGTGGAAACCTGCGCGCGGCGTCACGTGGACGTGATGATGGAAAAGCCGCTGGCGGTGAGTTTTGACGACGCGCGAGCGATGGAGCGGGCGGCACGCGACGGGCACATTCAGGTGATGGTGAACTACGAAACGACGTGGTACCCGAGCAATCGCGAGGCGTACGAACTGCTGCATGGGGGCGCGATCGGTCCGCTGCGGAAGTTCGTGGCGCGCGACGGGCACAGCGGGCCGAAGGAGATTGGCGTGGGGCCGGAGTTTCTGTCGTGGCTGACGGACCCAAAGCTGGACGGCGGGGGAGCGCTGTTCGATTTTGGCTGCTACGGCGCGGACCTGGTGACATGGCTGCTCGACAACGCGCGTCCGTTGACGGTGACGGCGGTGACGCAGCACATCAAGCCGGACGTTTATCCGCGGGTCGACGACGAAGCGACGATCGTGGTGACGTATGGGAAGGCGCAGGCGATCATTCAAGCGTCGTGGAACTGGCCATTCGATGTGAAGGATATTCAGGTGTTCGGGAAGACGGGATACGTCAAGACGGTGCAGCGCGACCGGGTGCTGGTGCGGCGTAAGGGCGAGCGCGAGGAGCAGGAATCAACGGCGAAGGCAATTCCCTCGCCCGATGACGACGAGATCGCGTATTTGCGCGCCGTTGTGCTGGAGGGGAAACAGCCGGAAGGGCCGACGTCGCTCGAGACGAACATGATCGTCACGGAAATTCTGGATGCGGCGCGAGAATCAGCGGCAACCGGGAACACGATTCGGCTCGAGGGGAAGTGAACATCGGCGCTAAGACGGGAATCGAGGCGGGAGCCGGCGGGACGCCGGCGTTCGGAGCGCGGAGTAAATCAAAAACAGAGACAGTGACAAATTTTAAGGGCGGGTGCTGCCGAGATAGCAGCTGACCCGCCCCGAGGCAGAAAGACATTGTCGGGATGGTGCGAACGCGACTGGAGCGCCCGGGTAGTTGGTACAGACAAAGAGATCCTTCGCTTCGCCCCACAGCGGGCTCCGCTCAGGATGACGATCCTCGCCGGATCTCAGTTTGCGGCGCCGGCCAATTCGGGCACGTCCGCGCCGGATTTCGAGTGCTTGGCGCGCTCGATTTCGATGCGGCCCTTGAAATAGGCGCCGTCTTCGATGCTGATGCGCGCCGTCGCGATGTCGCCGGTGACCGAGCCGTCCTTCTTGATCTCGACGCGGTCGCTGGCGTGAAGATTTCCCATCAAGTTGCCGTAGACGACCACTTCGCGAGCCCAAACCTCCGAGCTCAGCTTGCCGGTGCGGCCGACCGTGAGGCGCTGGCCATTGAGGACGACCGAGCCTTCCACTTTGCCGTCGATCTGAAGATCTTCTTCGCCGGTCACCTTGCCCTTGATTTCAATGCTCGCGCCGAGAGACGAGACAGCGCGCGATGCCGGGGCGCTGGGGCGTGTAGACACGGTGGAAGCCGGAGCCGATTGCGGCGGCTGCCAGGCAGGCTGTTGAGCGGGCGATGACCCGGGTGCATCCGACTGCTTATTCCACATGGTTCCTCCATTCAAATCGAAAGAGATGAAAGCTGTTCCGCACAATCCCGAACTGCCAATCACTCTAACGCGCAAACGCTGGGCGAGAACGGCGACGTGAGGATGCCTTGCTCATTGCGGAACCTGTCCGAATGGACAGGCGGCGAGCGGCTGAGCGGGCTGCGCCGGCGGCGATCACGCGCGAAGGTGACGGCGGATACGGCAATGGCCGAAGAAATGTGGGAAATGTTTGACCCCGGGGACGGATTGAACTTCCGGGCCTGCGTTGTTCCCCGCCGCGCTTCTTGGCCGATCGTGCGGAATGCGGCGACCGGAGAGAACGCAGGCGCGCCAGCGGCATCGCCCTCTGATTCCAAGAAAAGAGAGGAGCAACATGTTCGCGCGTCATATCACTTTGCAGCTGAAGCCGAATTTCGAGAAAGAATTTCCGATCGTTTTCGAGAAGGACATCATGCCCGTTCTGCGTCGGCAGAAGGGCTTTCTCGAAGAACTGCTCCTGGTCACCCCCTTCAAGAATGAAGCAGTCGCCATCAGCCTGTGGGAAGAGAAAGAAAACGCCGAGGCCTACCACAAGCAGGTTTACCCCGAACTTTCGAAGATCATCGCGAAGTTTGTCGAAGAGCCGCCCGTCGTGAAGACGTTCGAAGTGGAGTACGCGACGTACCGGAAGTTCGCAACCGTGACGGTCTAACGACCGGCGCGTTTCGTTCTTGGATGTCGTTCTTTTTAGAGGACACTGGAAACAAGAGGGGAAAAGGGGCGAGAGAGCGTTCCCGCCCCTCTTGCGTTTTCGCTATGCGTTGTCGATCTGGGCGCGCTGGAGACGGTCGGAGTAGTCGATGTAGACCGTCTTCCATTCGGAGTAAAAATCCAGCGCGGCGTCGCCCGATTCGCGATGGCCGTTGCCGGTATTCTTGATGCCGCCGAAGGGAAGATGAGTTTCGGCGCCGATGGTGGGCGCGTTCACGTAGACGATGCCGGTCTCGAGGTCGCGCATGGCCTGGAAGGCCTGGTTGACGTTGCGCGTGTAGATCGCGGCGGAAAGGCCGTAGGTGACGCCGTTCGCGATTTCCAGGCCCTCGTCGAAGGACTCGAAGGGAATCACGGAAACCACCGGCCCGAAGATTTCCTCCTGGCAGACGCGCATTTGCGGATCGCAGTCGGTGAAGATGGTGGGCTCGTGGAACCAGCCGCGCGCGTAGTCGCCGGTGTCGAGGCGATGGCCGCCGGTGGCGAGTTTGGCGCCCTCGTTTATGCCAATCTCGACGTATTTCATCACGGTGTTGAGCTGCTGCTCGTTGATCACCGGCCCCATGTTCGTGCGCGGATCGAGGCCGTCGCCGACCTTCAGCGACTCGGCGCGTTCCACGAATTTGCTTACGAACTGCGGATAGATTTTCTTTTGCACCGCGACGCGGCTGGCGGCCGTGCAGCGCTGTCCTGCCGTGCCGAAGCCGCCCCAGATGGCGCCATCGACGGCGAGATCGAGATTGGCGTCGTCCATGACGACGATGATGTTCTTGCCGCCCATTTCCAGGTGGCATTTCTTGAAATGCCGGAGCGCACGCTTCGCTGACGATGCGGCCGACTTCGGTTGATCCCGTGAAACTGACCAGCCGGACGTCCGGTGTTTCCAGGATGGCCTTCCCGACCACCGTTCCCTTTGCCGAAGACAACGTTGAGGACGCCGCGCGGAAGGCCGGCCTCTTCGAGAACCTCGGACGAGATTGTGGGTCGAGAGCGGCGTATCTTCGGCCGGCTTGATGACGACGGTATTGCCGCACACCAGAGCGGGCATGATCTTCCACGAGGGAATGGCCATGGGGAAATTCCACGGAGTGATCAGACCAGCGACGCCAATGGACGAGCGGACAGACATGGCAAATTTGTTCGGCAACTCGGAAGGCGTGGTATGGCCGAAGAGGCGGCGGCCTTCGCCGGCCATCAGGTAGGTCATGTCGATGGCTTCCTGGACGTCGCCGCGGGTTTCGTCGAGGATCTTGCCCATCTCGCGAGTCATGTCATGCGAGAAGTCTTCCTTCCGCTGAATCAGAATCTGCGCCGCGCGGAACATGATTTCGGCGCGCTTCGGCGCGGGCGTGAGCCGCCAGTCCTTATAGGCGTCGCGAGCCGCTTGGGTGGCCAGAGCGACGTCGCCGGGGGAGGAAGCGGGAAAGATTCCGATCAGCTCGTCCTTATTGGCCGGATTGCGGTTCTCGATGGATTCTCCGCTTCGCGATTCAACCCATTCGCCATTGATGAAATTCTTGTAGGTTTTCAGAGCGTAGGACGTAGCCATGCGTAATCCTCCCCAGCGCGAACGATTGGGTTGCCGTTCCTATCAGCAGGCGATGCGCAATCGAGAATTTAGAGTAACAAGCGGAGCGCGACGGCGTCAACGCGATGCGTCGTCTTGTGCCGAGGTTCGTGAACTGCTTTTTTGGTTGCGGCCTCCATTGCGGCTTTGAAATTTGATTCGCGAACTGGCGAGGAATGGTTTTCTTCGAACCCCCTGGGCGGGTCCGAGACCCGCCCCTACCGAAATTGCGGCGGCGGACTCCGAGGGCGGCATGATTGGTTTCGGGAAACCCTGGCCAGAACCTTCAGGGGATAGGGCGAGAAGGGGCGACTGCGAGAAAGCTACGGTCGCTATTCTATTTGCGGCGGCGCCCCCGGTTTCAACGCGGAGGAGCTCGGCGTGGCCACATCAGGATGAGCAGACGATGAGGCGGCGCCGGGATTCGCGTCGGGAGACTTCGGAGCTTGCGACTTGGGCTTGTCGGGAGTCGCGGCACCTGGAGGCGTCGCATCCTGTGCCGGAGTGAGCGTGCGCTGCGCGGGAGCCGGAGGGCGTGGCGCGTCGACGCCGGCAATCTCGGAACCGAGGCCCAGTTTCTGCAGGCTCAGGGCATCGATTTTGCCGGTGCCGTCGAGGCCGTGGTCCTCCTGGAATTTCCGCATGGCGTCGGTGGTGCTGGGGTCCCACTTGCCGTTGGGATCGCCCTTGTAATAGCCTCCGCTTGCCAAGGCCGACTGAATCTCGGAGATGCGCTCTGACGTGGGTTTCTTCGGCCCGTGATAGCGGCGAGAGTAGTGGCGATGCCGGCTGCGCCGCTGAGACGTTCTCCTGACGGAAGCTTTTCGAGTGGGCGCCTTCTTACCGGCTTCGGACGATTTCTGAGTCTGCCGCCGAGCCGATGCAGGCGCCGCGCACACAACCAGGGATGCAAGAAAGACGCACACAACAATGGCTACTTTTTTCACAGTCACTCCTGTTTGGTTCGACGCCGGGTTACCGAATTCGGCTGCCTATGATAACGCTCTGCGATAATTATGCCACGAATCGCCGGCCTCTCAAGGACTCACCCCACTTCGAGAGACCTATCAGGCAAGCCCACAATGGAGCGCGTCCGCAGAAATTCCGCCGATCGCGCAAATGCGAGCTGAGTGGGGAAAAGAGCGGAACTCTGGTCAGCGATGGCTGGCGTGATGATGTTGCGCGCTGCGGGGATGCCGCTCGAGCGTCAGATCATGCAGGGTGTAAGCGTGAGTGGAATGAAGGAACGGGCGCGGGCTTGTGTCTACCGAGATGATCTCGCCGACGTCGTAGAAATATTCCTTGCAGCAGGCTCTGCAGCGCAGATTCAGCAGAGTCGAAACGGATCGCCCGCCGGGATCCGACTGGCCCTCAGCGACGACAATCTGCCGACCGCGCACACGGTCGGGGACAGGAATCGTCTCGCCGCAATTCTGACAAAGGACCGCCAGACAGGATTGCTTTCCGTGGTCGCTCATAAGGGCTCTCGGCAGCCAAGGCTCAACAGTCCATTGTTAACTTCGAACGGCGACGGCTTCCGTGATGTTCGCGACGCTCCGGTGTGATCCGGGTCACGATCCTGCGGCGCGAACGGAGGCGAAACGGTTCCGGCTTTGGTCAGCAGGACGCGCCGGTTTCAAGATTGGCCAGCGCCATCGGCGAGTGCCAGAATCGGACGATCGCCCGGCCGGGAGGATGAAATTGGCGAGAGTATCCATCGCGCCGGGGCACGCGAGTTTGCTATCTTGTTTTGCTGTCCTGGTTTGCCATTTTTGAAAGCCCCAGGAAGGAAGATCACACTCATGGAGATTCGCCATAACTGGCAACGCAGCGAGATTCGACAAATCTACTCCCTTGCGTTGCCCGAACTGATTTTTCAGGCTCAACTGGCCCATCGCGAATTCCACAAGCCGGATGAGGTGCAGCTCTGCCGACTGCTCTCGATCAAGACCGGCGGGTGCCCGGAGGACTGCGCGTATTGCCCGCAAAGCGCGCACTATCGCACCGGCGTTGAGAGAGAGGAATTGCTGGAGCACGACGAAGTGATCGCGAGCGCGACGAAGGCGAAAAGCGAAGGCGCCACGCGCTTCTGCATGGGCGCGGCCTGGCGCGACGCCCCGCAGGGAAAAGAGTTTGAACGCGTGCTGGAAATGGTGCGGTCGGTGGCCGCGCTCGACATGGAGGTGTGCTGCACGCTGGGCATGCTGACGGAGCGGCAAGCGGCTCAGCTGAAGGAGGCGGGCCTTACGGCATACAACCACAATCTCGACACGTCGCCCGAGTTCTACGGCGAGATCATCACCACGCGGGTTTACGAAGAACGATTGCGGACGATCGGGCACGTGCGCAAGGCCGGCATCACCGTGTGCTGCGGCGGAATTCTGGGAATGGGCGAATCGGAAGAGGACCGCGCCGGCCTGCTGCAACAGCTCGCCAATCTCGATCCGCACCCGGAGAGCGTGCCCATCAACATGCTGGTACGCGCGCCGGGAACACCGCTGGAGAGCGCGGCGGAAGTCGAGCCGCTCGTCCTGGTGCGCACGATCGCCACGGCCCGAATTCTGATGCCACAGTCGAGAGTGCGCCTCGCGGCCGGACGCCGATCGCTCTCGGAAGAGGCGGCCGCACTCTGCTTCCTCGCCGGAGCCAACTCAATTTTTACGGGCGAAAAACTTCTGACCACGCCGAATCCTTCCGAAGACGAGGATGCCGCGCTCCTGAAAAATCTTGGGCTCAGGGCAATGCGGCATGCCTAAGCAGCCGGGCTCCGGGCTAGGCGGGCGCGTCCGGCGCGAATTCGACGCTCTCCGCGATCAGGCCCAACTGCGCACGCTCGACAGACCGGAAGGCGTCAATCTTTGCTCGAACGACTATCTTGGCCTGGCGAGGGATTCCCGACTGAAACAGGCTGTCGTCGAGGCCGTCGCGAAATCGGAGGCGATGGGATCGACGGGGTCGCGCCTGCTTTCCGGGAACGCGCCGGAGTGGGAGCGAATTGAGTCTGAATTCGCCGAATTCGCGGGCACGGAATCGGCACTGTATTTCGGTTCGGGATATGCCGCCAACATTGGCCTGCTGAGCTCGATCCTGGGGCCGGGCGACGTGGTGTTCTCCGATGCTTCGAATCACGCAAGCATCATCGACGGCATCCGTCTCTCGGGAGCCACAAAAAGTATCTATCCGCACGCCGATTTGACATTTCTCGAGCGCGCGCTGCGCGATCATTTTGAAAGCACGGGCGCAAAAGTGATCGTGACGGAGAGCGTCTTCAGCATGGAAGGAGACGTCGGGCCGCTCGATTCCCTGCTCCGGCTGGCGCGCGAATACGGGGCCGAGGTGGTGGTTGACGAAGCGCACGCGACCGGCGTGCTGGGACCGAAGGGGCGCGGAGTGGCGGCCGGACTTGCGACTGAACTGGCGACTGAAGTTGGCGTGGCGCGCGAGATTCTCGCCGTCGTGCACACCTGCGGGAAAGCGCTCGGGAGCGCGGGAGCCTTCGTCTGTTGCGACGAATCGTTGAAGCAGTATCTTGTGAATCGCGCGCGCACTTTCATTTTCAGCACGGCCATGCCGCCGTATCTCGCGGGACAGATTTGCGCCGCCGTGAAACTCGCGATCGAGGCGGATGCGCGACGCGCTCATCTAGGAGAGATGTCGAACCTGCTTCGCCGCGAACTGGCTCGCGCCGGCGTCAATTTCGGACTGAGCACGACGCAAATCGTCCCGGTCTTCTGCGGGACGAACGAAGCGGCGCTGCACGTCGCGGAAGTTTTGCGCGAAAACGGGTTCGCGGTGCGGGCGATTCGTCCGCCGACGGTTCCCGCGGGGACGGCGCGGGTGCGGCTGTCGCTGACGGCGCAAATCACGGAAGAGGAGATTTCGCGTCTCGCCCGATCCGTACGCGCTGCGTTCGAATCCTTTGCCAAGCGGCACAGCGCGGTCCACGCGCAGCACGCCCAGTAAGGAACAGCGAATCGCAGGAACGTGTTACGCGAAAGTGTATGCTGAGATTCTTCGCCGATCCTCGCCGGAACGACTGAGAATGACAGCGCGTCCCGCTGATTCGGTGGAAGACAATTGGAAATGCCAACCAGCCGTTTTTTCATTACGGGCACGGATACGGGCATCGGCAAGACGGTCACTTCCGCGCTGCTTTGCGCTGCGCTCGACGCGATCTACTGGAAGCCGATTCAAACCGGCTCGCGCGAAGGAACCGATCGCGCTACCGTGATGCGCATCGCAGCAATGCCGCGCACCCGCACTTTGCCGGAAGCGTATTGCTTTGCGCCGCCGGTTTCGCCGCATCTGGCCGCGCGGCTCGCGGGAAAACGGATTGATTTGCGGACGATTCCGATGCCGGCACTGCCCGGAAGCGACAATCTCATCGCGGAAGGGGCGGGCGGCGTGCTGGTGCCCGTGAATGAGAAGCAACTGATGACGGCTCTGATGCAGCGTCTGAAATTTCCGATCGTGCTAGTGGCGCGCAGTTCGCTGGGGACGATCAATCACACGCTGCTGTCGGTGGCGGCTCTGCGGGCCGAGGATTTGGATATTCGGGGCGTGGTGATGGCCGGCAAGCCGAACACGGAGAATCGCAAAGCGATCGAGCATTACGGGAACGTGCGCGTGATTGGATTGATTCCTCCGCTGCGGCGGCTGAACCGCGCCGCACTGCTCAAGACATTCGGCAAACACTTCGACCGGCGGGCGTTCGCGGAATGAGCGCGCCGCTCCAGATCTGGCACCCGTTCACGCAGGAGGCGCTCGATCCGCGGCCGATTCGGATCGCCAAAGCCGAGGGCGCCTATCTTTTTACCGAAGACGGGCGGCGATTGATCGACGGCATTTCGTCGTGGTGGGTGAATATCCACGGGCACTGCCATCCGCGCATCATGAAGGCGATTGCCGAGCAGTCGCGGAAGCTGGATCACGTCCTGCTCGCCGGCTTTTCGCATGAACCGGCCGAGGAGCTTTCGCGGCGCCTGCGAACAATTCTGCCACCGACGCTGACACACATTTTTTTCTCCGACGATGGCTCGACCGCAGTGGAAGTGGCGCTCAAAATGGCCGTGCAGTACTGGCAGAACGTCGGCCACGCCGAAAAGAAGGCGATTGTGGCTCTGGAGCACGCGTATCACGGCGATACGGCGGGTGCGATGTCGGTTGGCGATGATTCGGCGTTCACCGAGCCGTTCGAGTCCATGCGCTTTCCGGTTCATCGCGTGCATTCCGCCTATTGCCATCGGTGCCCCGTGGGCAAAACGCGCGCGACGTGCGATATCGATTGCATCGAGCGATTGCAGAAGCTTCTGGAAGAAGAAGGCACAACGATCGCAGCCGTAATCGTGGAACCGCTGCTGCAGGGAGCGGGCGGAATGATTGTCCATCCGATCGAGTTTCTGCAGCGCGTGCGGCGGCTTTGCAGCGAGCACGATGTCCTGCTGATCGCCGACGAAGTGCTTACGGGCTTTGGGCGCTGCGGGAAAATGTTCGCGTGCGAAGCGGCGGGAGTCGAACCGGACATCACGTGTTTGTCGAAAGGCATCACCGGCGGTGCGCTTCCCATGGGAGCGACGGCGTGCAGGGGCGCGATTCACGAGGCGTTCGTCAGCACGGACCGCACGCGCACGTTTTTCCACGGGCACTCGTACACGGGGAATCCGATCGCGTGTGCGGCAGCCGTGGCGAGCCTCGACGTCTTCGATACCGAGCCCGTGTTCGAGCGCATCGCCGAGATTTCGCGCATTCATGCGAGGCGCCTTGCGGAGATCAAAGATCATCCGGCGGTCGGAGACGTTCGGAGCATCGGTACCCTGGCTGCGGTTGAATTGAAGGCCGGCGATGCGGGTTACATGTCGCTGTTGAAGCCGAAGCTGTACGAGTTTTTCCTGAGTGCGGGGATTCTTTTGCGACCGCTCGGGAACGTGGTGTACGTGCTGCCGCCGTACGTGATCGGGGCAGAGGACCTAAATTACGTCCACGACAAAATTGCCGAATCGCTCAGCCTGTCCGCAGTCAGTAGGCCGGCGTGAAAGCCCTGAGTTTCTTGCGGGCAATTTCCGCGGGCCTGAACCGCGATTCGGCCGCGGGCAGCGGGAGGCTGCAAACAAAAATCCTCGCTTCCCAGCAGATTCCTTTGTCGCCTATGCCGGCGCATCCTGGGCGCCGGCGCGCAAGATTATTTTGCAGCGGATTTCGCTGACGCCCGCTTAGCCTGGTCGAAATAGCCGATTCGCTGGAGGACGGCACAGGCGACGAGCGGGAGGGCTACCGTGGCGTCGTCCAGAACTTCGGCGAAGCGGCCGCCTTCTTCCAGCGGGACGAATTTGCCCCAGGAAACCGCTTCCGTGTAGGTGCTTCCGGAGAGCCCGCCCCAGTTGACGGGCTCGGGACAAATGCGCAGGCCGTAATTGTAGCGCTTCAGGGGAAGCTTTTCGTAGCCGCGCCGCGCGAGAAGTTCGGCATAGACGCCGAATTGCTGGGCCCAGTTGCGCGGAACGCCGCCGCCGATGGTCAAAATTCCCATGCGCTTGGTGGCGAGCATCGTGCGCGGCGTAGTGCTCGAAATCTTCGTAGGGATCGAAGCGCAGAAGCGAGCGGCCCTGCTTTTTGCGCAGACGCTGATGCAGGGCGAAGTCGATGCCCAGCTCGGAATCGGTGAATGCGGGAACGAACACGGGCACATTGTGTTCGAAGCACGACTTCAGAATGCCGCGTCCCTTGGCGTGCTTCGACGAGATACTCGCCGATCCGGCGATTGATCTTCCAACTGCAGACCACTTCGTCCGGGTCCCAGTCGTCCAGCATGTGCTGCATCGACGTCTTCCACGTGCATCGAGATTCAGTTCCGGCTCGAGCGAATCGTAGACGCGGTTGTAGCCCGCGACGAAAAGCTCGCAGTCGTCCATCTTTTCGTCGTAGCGGAAATGCGAGCGCCCGGTGGCTTCCACCAGGCCGTGAGCCATCAGCGCGCCCGTGGAAACGATGGCTTTGACGATTCCCGACTCGACGAGGTCGCAAAAAATCAGCCCCATTTTGCCGACGGTCATCGCGCCGGAAAGCGTCATCACGACGAAACAATCTTTGTCGCGCGCCATGGCTTCCAGAACGTCGGCGGCGTCGCCGATCTGCCGGGCGGTGAATGCGGTCTGGCCCATGGCGCGCACAAGATCGTCGATCGTGCGGACGCGCGACAGATCGAGCGGATAGATCGGAGTGAGCCGATCCTCGATCGGGTCGTGCAGACTCCGCCCCGTGGCACCCTTTTTCTTTGCCATTCAGCTCCCTCGCAGGTAATGTATGTTCGCTCGACGCATTTGCGAACGAGCGCACGCATGCGCGACCTATTGATAGTACAAACCGCGCTGAAGGCGAAGAACAATTTCAGGAATATTCCACGGAGCGCCGAATCGAACTATGACCCGATACACGCCGATGCCGCCGGACAATTTTGGCGGACTTCCCGAAGCAGACTCGCTGTACGAGACCGCGCGCGCCGTGAGTTTTTCCGATTCCGCTCGAACGCACGACGACCTACGAACACGGCACGCGCAACGGCCCCGCAGCCATTCTCGAAGCCAGCCAGCAATATGGAGCTTTACGACGAGGAGCTCGAACTGGAGCCCTACAAGGAAATCGGGATTCACACGCTTCCGGCCATCGACACGGCCGACGGCACGCTCGATGAAGTGATCACCGAACTCTTCACCGCCCAGCTCGCGCTGCTCGAGGACGAAAAATTCACGGTCGCTCTCGGCGGCGAACATTCGCTCACGCCGCCGCTGGTCTCCGCGATCGCGAAAAAATATAAGCATCTCAGCGTGCTGCAAATCGACGCGCATGCCGATCTGCGCGACGAGTATCAGGGCAATCCCGCGAGCCACGCCTGCGCGATGCGCGCGTGTCGTCGAATTCTGCCCCGCCGTGCAAGTCGGCATTCGGTCGCTATCGGTGGAAGAGGCGAAGGCGATTCCCCATCTCCGAACCAAGGTCTACTGGGCGAAAGATATTGTCCGCGCGCCGCTAAAAGCTGGATCGCGAAAGTGCTGGCGGACCTGAGCGCCGACGTGTATCTGACGATCGATCTCGACGGTTTCGATCCGTCGATCGTCCCCGCGACGGGAACGCCCGAGCCCGGCGGGCTGGATTGGGTATCAGGTCACTTGCTTTGATTCGCGCCGTGGCCGAGCACAAGAAAATCGTGGGCATGGACGTGGTGGAGCTGCTCCCGCAGCCCGGCGATCATGCGTCCGATTTTCTGGCGCGCGAAACTGGTCTACAAATGTCTGGGATATATTTTCTGCCAAAGGTGAACAGAGGGCGCGGAGAATTACCGGAAGAACTGGACGGCGATTTGACAATCAGGAGAAAGCGATGATGAACCCAGTAATTGCGATGAGTCTGGTGCAGCAAACGAGAGAAGTCTACGTCGAGGTGACGCATAACGGGTTCATCGCGTGGATCATCATCGGCCTGCTCGCCGGATGGATCGCGGGACATGTTACGCGGGGGCGCGGATTCGGCTGTATCGTGGACGTGATTCTCGGACTGATTGGCGCGGTGATTGGCGGCTGGATTTTCACCAAGATTGGCATTGCCGGATTCGGGTTCTGGTGGAGCTTGGCCGCGGCGACGGTGGGCGCCGTGGTTCTGGTCGCCATCGCACGCCTCTTCGCCGGAGGCGAACGATAGGCAATGTCTCCGCACGCATCGAAGTTTCACACCTGAGGCTGCGAAGTGAGGGGTGCTGAAGCAGTTCCACTGCTCCTCGACCGCTTTCCCTTCCTGAGCGAGCAGTCCGGATCCGAAGAGCTATTTGAACTCAATCCCCCTTGCCGCGCGTGTGAGTCCGCGTGTGGCGCGATAGGGGCGCGCGGGCCAGTGTGATATTATGACCGCGAGGGAGAGAGTTCGGCGTAGCGGCCAGCCTTTAATTCCGCTTCGAAAGTACCCCAAGACGATTTCCGAACGCCAACGAGAGAATTGGAAAATCAATTGAGTCGATCCTCGCTATGGGCGATTCCGCTGGGCGGACTGGGCGAGTTCGGAATGAACATGCTGGCGCTGCGGTCCGGCGACGACATCATCGTCATCGACGCGGGACTGATGTTCCCCGAGCAGGAACTGCTGGGCGTCGACATCGTTATTCCCGACATTACCTATCTGAAACAGAACAAGCACATGGTGCGCGCCATCGTGCTGACGCACGGGCACGAGGACCACATCGGCGCGATTCCCTATATTCTCGGCGACCTGAATGTGCCGATTTACGGCACCCAGTTCACGCTGGCGCTCGTACGAAGGCGGCTGGAAGAACGCGGTCTGCTGGAAACGGCAAAGTTGCACGAAGTTGACGCCGGGCCAGATCACTTCGCATCGGCCCGTTCCAGATCGAATTCCTGCACGTGACGCACAGCACGATCGATTGCGTTGCGCTGGCGATCCGGACGCCCGTCGGCGTGATCATTCACACCGGCGATTTCAAGATTGATCCGACGCCGGTCGACGGAAAGCCCTTCGACCTGCACGCCTTCGCGCGTTACGGCCAGGAAGGCGTGCTGGCGCTGTTCAGCGACAGCACGAACGTCGAGCGGCCCGGATTTACGCCTTCCGAGCGCGCCGTCGTGGTGCGCCTGGAAGAATTATTCCGCGCCGCGCCGCAGAAGCGTGGTGGTTTCCTGCTTTTCGAGTTCGATCCATCGCATCCAGCAGGTGATCGACGTCGCGCGCATCGTCGGGCGCGAAAGTCGGCGTTGTCGGGCGCAGCATGGTCGACAACGTCGAAATTGCGCACGGCCTGGGAAAACTGCGGATCCCCGATGGCATGCATCGTGCGGCCGCAGGACATCCGGAGCTTCGATCGCGAAACGGCTGGTGATCCTGGCGAGCGGCACGCAGGCCGAGCCGATGTCTTCGCTCTCGCGGATCGCGGTGGACAATCACCGGCTGCTCAGCATCGGCGAAAACGACACGGTGATTCTTTCGGCGCGCATTATTCCCGGAAACGAAAAAGCCATTTTCCGCATGATCGACCACCTGTTCCGCCGGCGCGTGCTGGTGTATTACGAAGGCGGGCGCGCAGCGCCGATCCACGTTTCGGGGCATGCCAGCCAGGAAGAGATGAAAATCCTGCTGCAACTGGTGAAGCCGAAATATTTCATTCCGGTGCACGGCGAGTACCGGCACCTCTTCCGGCACGCCGCGCTGGCCGAGCAGGTGGGCGCGGTTGCGGGACAGATTTTTCTGGTGGAAAGGGGACAGCCGTCGAATTCACCGCGGACGGGCGGGCCTTCCGTCGCGAACCCGTTCCGGCGGGCCGCGTCTGGTGGATTCCGGCTCGCTGGAGGAAATCGAAGACGTGGTGATTCGCGACCGGCGGCATCTGCGCCGAGGATGGCGTGGTGGTGCCGATCATTGCGATCGATAAGCACACCGGGCGGGTGGAAACGGCGCCGGAAATCGTGACCAGCGGATTCCTGCCCAGCGACGACGGCAACGAAATTCTGGCGCAGCGCGCGCGAAGTGATTCTCCGGACCGTGGAGCAGTCCACCACGGAAGAAAAAGCGGACTGGAGCGTCATCAAGGAAAAGATTCGCGTCGATTTGAAGCGGTATCTGAACAAGCAGACTTCGAAGCGGCCGCTGATTTTCCCGGTGATTCTTGAAGTCTAAAGGCGCGGGAATTCAGCTAAATCCGCCGCCCCGCGAAAGTAAAAACACTTTTGCCCGCAGCCTCCCGCAGCCTTCGATCTATGTCTCGCGAGTTGGCATGGCGCGGTAGCCTTTCTATCGTCCGACGTAAAGTAAAAAGAGTGGCGGAACTTCGGTGAAAATTGCGTTGCGCAATTACCGGCATACGGACTTCGAGACGCTCCATCGGATCGACCAGGCCTGCTATACGAGCGACACGGCGTACTCGCGCGCGGAACTGGGCACCTATTTGGGATTTCGAGGGGCCGAGTGCGTCGTGGCCGAAGTTGCGACAGATGCGAATGCGACGACAGCCAACAATGGGGCGCAAGGCGGTTCGCAGAATGCGGCGCGAATCATCGGTTTCTCCATCAGCGCGCGGCGGGGGGATCACGGGCATATCATCACGATGGATGTTCTCGAGGAATTCCGCAGGAACGGCATCGCCAGCGCTCTGCTGGCCGAAATCGAGAAACGGCTCGTCGCGGTGGGGGTGCAGCGCGTCGGGTTGGAAACTGCGACGGATAATGAGGCGGGCATCGCGTTCTGGCGAAGACACGGATACGTATCGGTTGGCGTGAAGAAGGGCTACTACGCCGGAAGACGCGACGCTTATTACATGACAAAGGCGATCGGCCCGGAAGCAGAGCCCACGGAACCCGAACCTGTGACGCCGGACGACGCGCGGGGCGCGAGCGGCTCGCAAGCAGTAACCGCAAGCGGTAAGAGCCCGCGCTCGCGCCGGCGGCTATTTGTAGTACTTGCAAACACCTGCCGCGAAAAAATCTCTTTTCCTCAACGTCCTGTTTGCTATAGTCGTGCTGCTCGCGTTCCTCCGCTTGGGCTCCGCGCGCCAGCGCCCGCGTCCCAAGGACAGACGATCGTGTTTGGTGGTGTGTCGTCTGCGGAGACATCGGTTCGGGCAGCCTTCCCCTTTTGCCTTAGCTTCGGCTTCCACGTGCCCGGATGCGGGCGTAGACTGTTGCTGACTATTTGCCGGCAGGACCTTCCGGGGTTAAAACCCCCGAAGAGAACGAGCTGGTAACGGCGGGTTGAAACCCCGCCCTCCACCGAGAGCGGTACCGGACAAAGGGGAATCTGTGCACATCCTTTCGCCAACTGAAAACAAGCGGTTCAACGAACTGATGGGGTTTGTGGGGCTGAGCCTGGCGGTCTTGCTGGCGTTGAGCCTGTCTCTCCTATTCGCCGCACGATCCTTCTTTCAACGTGTCCGCTCCCGCGGTCGGGCCGGTGCGCAACTGGATTGGTCCCGTAGGCGCACACATGGCCGACCTGTTTTTCCAGTTCTGCGGATTCTCCGCGTTTCTCTTCCCTGTTGGGATGTTCGTTGTGGCGATGCGATGGTTCCGCAGCCAGATGCTCGAGGCGCCGGTGGCGAAAATCCTTGGCTTCGTGATGCTGCTGACGTCGCTTTCGGCGGAGCTGTCGCTGAGCCAGTCGCCATCGCTTTCCTCCGAAGTGCGCGGGGCGCTGCCTGCGGGCGGCTTGCTGGGAAGTGTGCTGGCCGAGAGGCATGCGCGCCGCATTCAATCCGCTTGGCGCGAATCTTGTGACGACTCGCGACTTTGTTTGTGGCGCTGTTTCTGACGACCAGTTTCTCGTTCCGCGCCGCGCTCGCATGGATGAAAAAGCCGATGGCCGCCGACGGCTTTGCCGGAAAGTGGCTTGCGCGCGTGAAGCGCTGGCGCGAGGAGCGCGAATCGGACCGCCTGCGGAAGCGTGTGGAGGAAATCAAGATTGCCGGGCCGTCCTCCGGTAAAGCAGCAGCGCGTTTCGGCCAGAGCGTTCGCGAACGAGGATGAAGTGGAGCAACGACGACGACGCCGAGCGAACGGTCCGAGCACGAGCCGGCGGTGATCCAGTTCCAGGAGCCCGAGGCCGCGCCAGCGCCAAAGAAGGCGGCGCCCTCCGAAAATCACTCGCGGCAAGACCGCGTTTCGCCTGCCCTCGCCTGCCCTGCTGCAGAGCGCCGAGCGCAGCGAGAAGATGGACGAGAGCGAGCTGAAGGAATGCGCGCGGGCCATCGAGCAGAAATGCGCGGAATTCGACGTCGGCGGACACATCACGCAGATCAATCCCGGCCCCGTGGTCACCACATTCGAGTTCAAGCCCGAGGCGGGAATCAAGTACAGCCGCATCACCGGGCTTGCCGACGACCTTTGCCTGGCCCTGCAGGCGGAATCGATCCTGATCGAGCGCATTCCCGGCAAATCCACGGTCGGAATCGAAGTGCCGAACCCGCGCCGCGAAACCATCGCGTTGCGCGACGTGATCGAGTCGCCCGAATTCTCCCACTCGCCTTCGAAGCTCACCCTGCCGCTGGGCAAGGACCTGATCGGGCGCATCCGCGCCGCCGACCTGACGCAAATGCCTCACCTGCTGATCGCCGGCTCCACGGGAACGGGCAAGAGCGTGTTTCATCAATTCCCTGCTCATGGGAATGCTCTACAAATCGACGCCGGACGAAATGAAGCTGGTTCTCGTCGACCCCAAGCGGCTCGAACTCGGGCTTGTACGCCGATATTCCGCATCTTTTCACGCCGGTCGTGACCGATGCGAAAGTTGCGGCGAACGTGCTGCGCAACGCGACGCGCGAAATGGAGCGGCGGCTGAAGCTGCTGGCGCAGCGCGGCGTGCGCAATATCGAGCAGTACAACCGCACGTTCGAGAAGAGCCAGTCGCTCTCGCTGTTTGAGAATGCCGAAGAGGAAGAGCACCGCCCGCTTCCCTACCTGGTGATCATCATCGACGAATTGGCCGACTTGATGATGGTGGACACCAACGGCGTCGAAGAGTCCATCACGCGCCTGGCGCAGATGGCGCGCGCCGTCGGATCCACTTGATCCTGGCGACGCAACGGCCGTCGGTGGACGTGATCACCGGCCTGATCAAAGCGAACTTTCCGGCACGCATTTCCTTCCGCGTGGCCAGCAAGGTGGATTCGCGCACGATTCTCGATGCCAACGGCTCCGAGTCGCTGCTGGGCAAGGGCGACATGCTGTATCTGCCGGCGGGCTCGTCGCGGCTGCATCGGATTCACGGACCCTACGTGGAGCGAAGGCGAAGTGCAGCGCGGTGTGCGATTTCTGGCGCGATCAGGCCAAGGCTGTTTACAACGATGAACCTGCTGAAGCCGCCGAAGGACGAGAACGCGACAAGCGCCGGCGCGGGCGATGGCGAAGAGGGCGAAGAAGTCGACGACGAGCTCTACCAGGATGCCGTGCGCGTGGTCTGCGAGATGGGCCGCGCCTCCACTTCCACCCTGCAGCGCCGGCTGCGCATCGGCTATGGCCGCGCGGCGCGCTTGATCGATCTGATGGAGAAGGACGGGATCGTCGGGCCGCCCGACGGCTCGAAGCCGCGCGAAGTGCTGAAAAAAAGCGACTGGATGAGCGAATTCGACGAGTCCGTGCACTAAGAGGTATGGAGGCCAGCCGCGGTGACGTGGTCTTGCGGCTTGTGGTTTGAAACATTTTGTTTTGCGGCCTGCGTCGGCGGTCTGAATTTCGCTCGGCGAATTGGCTATCGACTGCTACCTCGCGGACTCCCGCTGCCCCTCGGTGAACACCTCGCCCGGACAGGCCATTGGTCCTTCAAGCGGCCGCCAGATAATCTTCGATAAGGGGCTTTATTTCGCTTTTGCGCTGCGTTGCAGGGCCTTTCGCCGTTCGCCGCCTTCTTGTCTCTTTTCTGGCTTCGTTTTCCCTTTGCTGCCGTCCGCGGTTTTCCGTAAAATCGTTGATTGTTCCGGTGCCGAGGTAGCTCACCGGTAGAGCGCGGCCCTGAAAAGGCCGGCGTAGGCAGTTCAACTCTGCCCCTCGGCACCATCCAAAAGTGCTAACCCGCCGTCAAGCAGTTCCACGCGCAGGCGGCAGTCCATCCGGCACTTTTTCGACTAAGCGGACCTGCCATCGCCTTCCTGCGGCCGAAAGACGAAAATCGGCAGGCAGAGACGCCTTAGGAGACCTACCTTTTGGCATTCGCGGAGGATGAGACGGCGATCAGGGGACCACGCATTATCTGGCGAGACGGTCTCCGGCCGACAGCCCGTGCTTTCTGTGAGAAAGCGGTACGCCAAGCCGCCTCGCGGCCAAAAGCAGCTTGTGAAACGTACGCCGGTTTTTCAATGACGGCATCGGCCTGTAAGTTTCATGGCAGTCTGAACGTCCGGGTCCGAGTCCGAGGAGATGAGTCCAACCACGGGGACATGCCCGGGTGCGTGGGTCGGCTTTCAATGATCCCGCAAGACTTCCAGTCCACCGATTATCGGAAGCACAAGGGAAAGCAGGATGAGAGATGGCTGGGCCTCAGACCGGGTTGCGAGCGCCTCCCGAGAGAGGAGAAAATGAAAGGCCTCCGCGGGCCTCGCTCGCGAGGTGAATCCCGTTGACCAGACCGTGCACTTTAAAAGATTGCAGCGCTAGCCTTGCGCATCCTGAAGATTGCCTTCGACTAAGAGGATGTCCTGCACGGGCACCGCCGCTAAATCCAGCTCGTACGGAAGTACATAAAAATCTCGGCGCTTGACCCACTCACGAAGGCGTGAAAATTACGTTGCACTTTCTCTGATTACTGCTGGTTCGATTGTCGCCAGGCTGGCCTGAGACAACGAACCAGGTAATGTCCTCGATAGTGCCGTACCTCATTGAGACCAGGTTCGAGATAGGGTTTCTTGGAGGGAGCTCGGTGAGTAACCTCGCCCGTTGCATCGACTGCCGGAACCTCCTGCATCAGGGGGCTACGTTTTTCGGAACTAGCTCGGGCAAGGTGTGCATTCTGTCCACTTCCGATCAGGCCGCACGTCCGCATTTTCGTCAGCAGCTGGCGGAGATCTTTTTCCGTTCGCTCCCCTCCCACTTCGTATTTTTCGAGGATGGAGTTCTCGAAGCTCGGCGACGGTCCAGGGATCGCCGACCCTGCAGCAAATCCCACACATGCGCCGCGGAATGCTTTAACCCATAGTAATAACAGCGCTTCATGTCGTAAAACGGCGAACTCTTCCCCAAGTTTGCAGGAAACTTGATCCTCCGCCGCAACGACAATCGAGTGTATAGGGATCGCCTGGTCCAGCCGGGCTTCGCCACTGGTTGCAGACTGACTCCTTGGCTGCAGGTCCACCACTACCTCCTGTTTCTCGAGAAGGCTGACTAACTCAGGGCGTAGGCTTCGATCCTTCTGAGCGTGGGCGTCTCATATTGTTTCTTCATCTCGGCCCCACAGCAGCACCTTGGATTCGGCGCACCATCCACAGAATCAGCGATCACCTGAGTTTCAGCCCCACATTGGGAATTTACACAGCGGTAGATCCGACCTTTCCGGAGCACCATGGCACTAGAAAATCTACTCTGCTGGGCCGACCTGGTGTCCGTTCTGGCCGATCCTGATCGCTTTCCCGATCAGTCGTAGCCCCGACGGTGGTGTAGGTTCTAGAACCCCCTATTTGTCAGTGCCTTCCGTTTCAGGGGCAGCGCCCCGGCCCGCAGCCCAAAGAGCAGAGATCTGATCGGTTGACCGATCAATGCAAGATGCTCACTCGCCGCTCTCCAGTCATCCGATAGGCTGCCCGCGACCCTAGCAAAGCGCCCGCGCCCCGGTCTCGGTGGGTTTCCCGAGATTTCATTTAAAGGAGAAAATGCTGATTTCTAAAAAGTGGATCTGCTTGCTTCTTTTTGTGGCAGGAACTGTTCTTCCTTCAGTTGCTTTGGACCACCACACAAAGATTGCTACGCCCACCGTTTTGGCTGACGGAGGAGCGCCTCCGCCTCCCCCCATCCCGTACGGAAAAACCTGTTCCGCATAGCCATTTCCTGAAAAGCCAAAAAAAGACGACGGGGGGCTTACGCCCCTCTTTTTTGTGTTAACATTCGCGCACTTCTCGGAAGGATAACGTGACCGCTACTTTGCTCTGGATCACGGCTGTGGCACTGGAGATGGTCCTGCTGGCACGGGCAGTCCAGAGCAAACTCGTAAAGCGCTATAAGTTCTTCTATTGGTACCTAGCGGTTGTGCTCGCGCGAGATCTGTGCCTTTTGTGCATCTATCATCTATACCCAAGAGCTTACGCGCCGGCTTATTGGGACACCGAACTCATCGGCGTCCTTGTGGGATGTGGGCTGGTTTGGGAAGTGTACAAGATCGCGTTCGCCCGATATCCAGGCGCATCCCACGTGGCGCGCGACGCGCTGATTCTCGTCTTCATTTTCGCCATCAGCCGGGTGTTCGTGGAGGCGTCACGTAATCCGAACTGGACGATTGGACGATCCATGTTGGAAACGGAACTCAGTCTGCGGACGGTACAAACGGCATTATTGGTGGGTCTCGTCATTCTTTTCGCCTATTACGAGATCCCTCTTGGCCGCAATCTCAAGGGGATTATTTACGGGTATGGATTCTTTCTCGTAACCAGCATCGCCAATCTTACGTTGAGGAACAATCTCGGTTCGAGCTTCCAGCATATTTGGCAGACAATTCAGCCGGCTTGCTACATTTTCGTCCTGTTCGGCTGGTGTTTGACTCTCTGGTCGTACTCGCCAGTTCCCGATCAGGAATCTGAACCGCGACTGGAGGCTGATTATCGGGCTCTGGTGGCGAGAACAAGGGCGAAGCTACATTCGACGCGTGCCCGTCTGAAGGATATCCGCCCGTGACCCCCTCAGCGTGGCTATTTCTCGCGAGCCTGGCCATGGCCGCGATTTCGGCTCTGCTTTTCCAGCGAGCCCAGCGAAGGACCGCCGCCATCGGAACTTCCTGGATCGCCCGCTGCGCCTGGCTCAACGAAGAACAGGATCCACTTGTCCTAGAACTTGGCAAAAGGATTTTCAGCGTGGAGGACTGCTGCCTGGTGGCGAGCGAGACGCCAAGCCCGTTTGCGAGCGGCTTTCATGACGAACGCACTCTTCTAGCGCTCGAATGGATACGTCAAGTACGAGTCCGGATGAGTGACGTTATCAAGGAACATCGGCGGACCGTCCGAGTGCGTTCGGACGTCAGAACGGCAAGCGAACTGAAGCTGGCTTTCGAGTTCCTCACTTTCGAACTGGCGAGTGGGATTCTGTACTGTCTCATTGTGGTTCGCGGTCTTTCAGGCGCAGCGAAGGTACTCGACTGGTATCTCCGCTCGGCGCTAGAGCTGCGGGGTATGATGCAACAAATTGCTCCAGGCTCCGACGCAACGCTGATGGGGATTGTGAAACCAATTCGCAGGTGACGCCAGCAATACCCAGGGATTGATCTGCACGGCGAAGCACAATCCGCAGCGTTCGAGGCCGCATGTCGCGATCTCCGGGCGCGGACTTTGGCGAATATCCCCGGAGACTTCGCCCGGTTGATCTATTTGGCCTCGACGCGGGATTACAACAGCGGCGGATATCACCATGCCGGACTTACGCGCCAATTCGACGAACAGGTCGCGCAGCAGGCGCTCGCAGCTTGCCACAAGGAGATCTTCAGGCGCCTGGTGCTGCACTCTGTTGCTGAACTCGTCGAGGAAGTCGAGATCTATGTCCGATCCACGCGGTTGCCCCTGTCCACCGTTGTACGCGCCTGGAGTCGACTCCAGCCCTACCAGGTTACGATTCCGGCAGACTGCAGCTCACTGACAGCGCGCTTGTTCGCTTCGAACGTCATGGCTGCCCTGGCAGTCTTGGCGTCTCGCGAGGGCCTTGCCCGGCCAGATCCACAATCCGCATCGCCACGCCCGTAACCTGACCGACGATCACCGCGTCGCGAGGAAACTCGTACTGGCGAATGCTGCACGGCGACAAGGGATGCGGGACCACCATCAAACGAGTTCCCTGCAACTCGCCCCAGGAACACAGGTAGCCATCGTGCAGCTCGATAAAATAGATCGGTCGCTCGTATTCCGAGTGCCAGCTCTTCGGCCGTACCCGTTTGACGGATTGATCGATCTGGACGAACGAGCCGGGACGTAAAAGCGGGTACAGCGTGAAGTCCTCCAAGCCGATATAACCGTAGAGCTGATTTCGAATGTCGAGGTGCTGGATCAGACCGATGGGCACCTCGCCCCAAACGTCGATCATTCGGGCAAGCAGGTTGGTCCTTTCGATGTCAAATCCCTGATCGAAATGAACGGGAAAGATTGTGGCCTTGTCCTCGTCATAGACCTCGACTGGAGTCAGATGTGTGTGGTCCGCGGGCATCAACATCCGCTCCCTTGAAATGCTTTCCAGATCGACATCGTAAAGCAGGAGCAGATCACTGAATTTGACGTGATAGATGACGCTCAGGCTGTAGAGCTTGTAAATGCTGGGGATGCCGTCCGAGTTTTCGATGTCTGTAAGCCACGCGATAGAAATTTTGAACCCCTCGTTCGCTTTGTTTCGGGCGATCCGCTCACTCCTCTCCGCCACATCTCGAGTGGTCATGCCCAACTGGGATCGGAATTCTTGAAGTCGCGTGCCCGCCTGCATCCCCACCCCCCTCCGGTACAGAATGGCCATTGACGATATCATTTCGCCTTGCATTCACCGTAGCGAAATTGCTGGCGCTTGGGGTGGTCAGTATGGACCAGAGTCCATCGCGAGTTGCTCATGGCCACACCCCGGCCGCCACTCGACCTTGCGCATCCGACCGTCCTGAAGCGAAAATGCGCTTCGGTAGCTGTGCGATTCGAGAAGTTCGCACAGGAACCGGCTGTAATCCTGCGCGAACGGATGGCGAAAGTCCCTCGACGCGGCGAAAGTACGGTCCAAAGTAGCGGTTGATTCGACGCTCCATCCACAGTAGTATCCGAAGCAAGACATCGAGAATGTGCCTTCGCCCTTCCCGGAGGTGCTATGCGTGTAGTGCGGCTGCTGCTGATGCTGGGCGTTCTGTTCGTGTGCGCAATTCCCGCAATGGCGGACAGTATATTCAACATTACTGGAACCCTTGCCATCGCCGGAAACAACGTCTGCGGTGGAGGCCCCTGCGTCGAGACGCTGGGTTTTTCGTTCGATGTCACGTGGGACGAGTTCGCGCCGGGACAATTCAATCCTGTGATTCTGCCGGGCACCGAGGTCACATCATCGGGTCCGCTCGGATCGTTTTCTTTGGGCGCTGGCTCGGTCGGGAAACACGTTCATCCAGTTCTTCGATAACGGCGGCCCTATCAGTGGCGATGAGATCGACATCGACGTTGGTAACGCTCCAGTTGCCTCGTCTCCCCAACCCCTTCAGCTTTTGGACGCCTACTTGTACTCATGCCTCACAACTACTTGCGCCACTGACTTTGCCTCCCCGCCATTCGGAGTGCCGTCATACGGGATCTTCCTTCCGGGGACCATCCAATTCAAGGAAACCGCGGTCTCGGAGACGGGCACGCTTTCCTATCTTGCTCGTGCGGGCTCGGTCTACTTGTGCTTGCTCCACGCTGTGGTGCGAGTCTGTGGCAGCGCAGCAGGCTTCGCGACTGGGCGCGAATCTCACGCTCGCCGCAAAGGCGCTTCCGGATCTGAAATTTCGTGCGCGGCGAATCAAAGCGCTCTCTGAAGCCATCGAAATTTCCACGTGTTTTTCCTCCTTCGGACCGTTCGCCACTCGACCGTTGAACCACGCTGATGACGAAGAGGCGGAGCGCTTGTGTGCACGACGAAGGTAACCCAAGACACGGCTGCGCCGCCGCTGGAGAAGGACCGTTTATATGCCTGCGGTGCTCGCCAGGTGTTCGAGCTGTTGGACGATGGCCTCGAGATCCGGGTAACCTGCGCCAAACTGGCGTGTGAGCCAGTTCCCACCGCGCTCGGCAATTGTCTGACCGTCGGCGATGACGTCGAACTGACCGATGTTGCCCGGCCTAACTACAGGTTCCAGGCCGAGCCGCTTTTGAATGAGGGCCGCGAGACTCGTGGCCTTCCCTTTATTGCCATGTCATGTCGGGCAGTGAACAATCTCGATTTTCATTGTGTTCTCCAGTCCATGCTGCTTTCGAACTTTCGATGTGGCAACTCGACTGACCCGGCCGGCGCGTCGGGTTCGATGATCATAGTTCAAGCCCGCCATCTCGTAAATGATTGCCCTGGATGCGGCCTGGCCATCCGGACGTTCAGCCGGCGACTGGACGATGATTCATCTCGAGGGTACGTGCCAGAGGTCCTTTGAAATTTGCAGGATGGTCGCTTGGCTTTGGCTCCCGTGGCGTGGATAATTCACGTTCGTGAAATTCGGGTCCCCCAAACGATGAGCAAGCCATACGAGCGACGGCAAGTGTTGAAGGCGATAGGCGCGGCGTGCGGGGCTGCGTTTGTGCCAGACATGCTCTCCGCCGCGACCGGCGCGGTGCGCATTGCGGGGCAGGACGTTGAAATCCAGATCGGCGTGGTCAGCGAGCACACGTTTCGGCTCAGTATTCTGCCCGTCGCGGGCAGCCGGCCGGCTACCATTCCCCACGACGGATCGCTCGTACGCCAATCCTGGGGAGCGCCGCTCGTCACGATACGCGACGGGATTTCCGCGCGAACGGTTCGCGGCGAAAATTTGCGCGTGCGGATCGAGCCCGAACCGCTGGCGTTTGTCGTGGCGTCGGCGAACGGCGAGGAGATTCAGCGGCTGCGCGTCGATGAAGCGACCGGTGCGGTCTCCTTCACAACCGGTAATGCGCCGCTTCTCGGCTTGGGCGAAGGCGGAACGCAGTTCGACCGGCGCGGCTCGGTGGACTCGATGCGCAACGGCGAAAGCGTGCGCGACCTGGCCACGGCCGGCGCGCGCCTACCGATTCCCTGGATCATCGGCACGGCAGGATGGGCGATCTTCTTTCATCAGCCGCATGGCACATTCGATTTCAGCGGCGCGGAGAGCAAGTTCGAGCCGCCGCCGGCTTCGCCGCTGCCGCTCGATTTATTCTTCGTGGGCGCGGGCGAGCCGGCGACCATCCTCCAAGAATATGCGCGGCTGACCGGACTTCCCGAGACGCCGCCCCTGTGGAGTTTCGGCTACCAGCAATCGCATCGCACGCTGGCGAGCCGCGAGGAAATCCTCGACGAGGCGGCGACCTTCCGGAGCAAGAAGCTGCCCTGCGACGCGCTGATCTATCTTGGCACGGGCTTTTGCCCCTCGGGATGGAACACGGCCAACGGCTCGTTCGACTGGAACGAGCGCGTGTTCGATGATCCGCCAGCGATTCTTAGGAAATTTCACGAGCAGAATTTTCGCGTCGTACCCCATGTTGTGATCCTGTCGCCGAAACTTTCCGGGACGGTGCGCGATCCCTGTCAGGTGACGCGCTTCGACGACGAGCAGGCGGGTTGCTACTGGGACCAGCACCTGCGCGATTTCGCGATGGGCGTTGACGGCTGGTGGCCGGACGAAGGCGACCCGCTCGACATTCCGTCACGGCTGAATCGCAACCGCATGTATTGGGAAGGTCCACAACAGGCGCGGCCCAACGTGCGACCGTACGCCTTGCATCGCAACGGCTATGCCGGAATGCAGCGCTACGCTTCGTTTCTGTGGTCGGGCGACACACTCTCAACCTGGGAAACGTTGAGGACGCAAGTCGCCGTCGGCATCAACACGTCGCTGACTGGCATTCCCTACTGGGGCACGGACATTGGCGGATTCGTTCCCACGAAGGAGTTCAGAGCCGAGCTTTATCTGCGCTGGTTCCAATACGGAGCGTTCTGCACGCTGTTTCGCAGTCATGGGCGCGCGTGGAAGCTGCGTCTGCCGTGGGGCTGGGACTTGGGGACTACCGGCCCGCCGGAGATGGGCCCCCGTTCGAACGACGTGCTTCCAGATGAGAGCGAACTGCACAACACGCAGGTCGAGCCAATTTGCCGCAAGTACCTGAACTTGCGCTACCAGATGCTGCCATACCTCTATAGCGCCGTCCGGGAGTGTGCCACCACCGGAATGCCCGTGATGCGCTCGCTGTGGCTGCACGATCCGAGTGATCCGGCTGCGGTTGCGCGCGACGACGAATATCTATGGGGCAGGGACATGCTCGTCGCTCCCGTTTTCGAGGCGGGTGCCACGTCGCGGCGCCTCTATTTGCCTCGCGGCGTGTGGCACGATTTCTGGACGGGCGAGCGTCTCGAGGGGGGCCGCGAAATCACCAAGGCTGTCGATCTGGAGACGATTCCTCTGTACGTTCGAGCCGGCGCGATCGTGCCGCTTGGACCCGTGAAACAGTACGTCGCGGAGAAGGTCGACGGGCCAATGACGATCACGATCTATCCGGGCGCCGACGGTTCATTCCTCCTCTATGAAGACGACGGCGAGTCGTTCGATTACCGGCGGGGCCAGTGGATGGGCATCGACATGAAGTGGGACGACCAGGGGCGCAGGCTACGGCTGAGCATGGCGAAAGGTTCGCGCATGTTGGCGCCGCTGCGGCGCGACCTCGAAGTGAATTTGCAGGGGAAGAAGCGCCAGATCGTCTTCGAGGGCCGGCCGATC
This sequence comes from uncultured Acidobacteriota bacterium, assembly GCA_963753475.1. Taxonomy (GTDB): domain Bacteria; phylum Acidobacteriota; class Terriglobia; order Acidiferrales; family UBA7541; genus Palsa-295. The sequence goes on along the minus strand of CAVWCN010000005.1, from coordinate 366,160 downwards.
GAAGTGACTTTATAACCTGGGGCCGCTGCATCGTCCGATCCCGCGACCCCCTGTGTCCCGGACCGGCGGGCGCGCCGGAGTAACTGATTGACACAACCGCTGTGATTTTCGCTCCTCGCTGCCATCCGTGCTGCCGTATGCTCGCCAAAACAGCTTGAGAGGTACTGCATTGGCTAGCAACGCAGCGAACGAATCGGCTCGACCCCTTCGGCGTAGCAGCCGCATCGATTGTGCCGTCGCGATGACCGTGATGGGAGTGGATGCGTGGCGCGGTCCGTACACGGAGAACGTGCGCACCGTCAACGTCAGCGCGCACGGCTGCAAGTACGAATCGGCGCACCAGGTGCTCAACGATTCCCTGGTGATTCTGGAGTTCAAGGGCGAGCAGGAAAAGACGGCTCGTTCTGCGCGCGGCCGCGTGAAATACGTCAAGCGCCCCTCCGCGGCGGGCAAATCCTTTGAGACCGCGATCGAACTTGAAAGCCCGGGCAATGTCTGGGGAGTTGACAGCCCGCCCACGGACTGGGCTTCATTCAACTTGCCCAAACAGGTCGAACTGGACACCTCAAAGTCGAAACCGTTTGCACTGCCCCGTCCGGAGATCAAGCCCGCCCCGGCGCCAGCCAAGCCAGAAACGAAAGGCGATCAAACCATGAGCCAAGCTGCCGCGGGAACGATTCCGCCTCTGGCGGCCAACACGAGCGGAGTCGCTCACGTGATGGGCGGGTTCCAGCAGCAACTGGAAAGAACGCTGTCCGACGCCGCGGCCATTGCCGCTCAGGAGCGGACAGGGGCCGCATTCGAGGAAATGCGCGGCCAGATGCGCGAAGAGGCGCGCAAGATTGCCGCGGACACGATTCGCACGACACTCAACGCCGCCATTGAAACCGCGCTGAGTCACCTGAAGTCCACCGCCCAGGAGGACACGGCGACGCTCCACGCCAAGTGGGCGGAGACGATGAAATCGGAGCTGCAGGCCGCCTGCGCGCAGATCCAGACGCGCCGGCGCGAAATGGAAGACGTAGCGGAATCGCTCTCCACCAGCGCTCTCGACAAGCTGCAGAGCGCCATGGAGACCTCGCGGCGCGATTCGGTGGACCGCATCATCTCGCGCCTGAAGGAGCAATCGGCGCCCGTTCTCGGAAACGCGCAGAGCGTTCTTGGACAACTGAGCCAGGGCACGCAAGACCTTTCGGCGGCACTCGCCCGCTCGATCGAGGAAAGCTCCGCGCGAATCCAGGAGGCGCACGCGCAGCTCGAGAAGCAGTTCGACAAAACGATTCGCGAACGCCTCGAAGCAGCGCAAACCGAATTCGCCCGTTCCACACGAGCCGCCTCGATCGAAGCGCTCCACGATCTGCGCAGCCTGTCGCAAAAATACGAAAATGAAGCACGGGCGCGCCTGCAAGGTTCTCTCGACCCGATCGTGGAGGAGAAGCTTTCCGCGCTGAAGGAGCAGGTGTCCACCATTTGCGCGCAGGTGGAGACGGACCTGGAGCAGCACAGCCGGAGCCACCTGGAGCTCGTCGGTGGCGCAATTTCGGAACTAGCCAAGGGCCTTGGGAAGAAAACGAGAGAATAGAGACAGGGGCGGTTCGAGGAACCTGGAATGGAAGGTCAGTTGGACACGCCGGCTTCCACGCCGGTCGTCGAATTCAACCGGTGTTCCGCCGATGCGTGCGCGGAGCCGGCTACGACGCGATTCGAAGCGCGCCCGCTGTGCGTCGCGCATTTCATCCAATGCTCCATGAGCGCGATGGAGTCTCGCAATCGCGAGCTTCAAAGCGAACTCTGGGACCCGTCGGCAATCACCGTATTCCGTGAACTCCTCGCGAGCTGCTCGGCGCAGGCCAAGGAACTTCTCGATTCGCAGGAAGCTTCGCCTTCCCCGGCAAAGGATCGATTGCTCAGCCTCCTGCTGCTGATCTCGCAATTGAGCCATCGGCTGCGGCGCAGCCCGCGCTTTTCAAAAAGCGTGGTCGTCTGGCTTCGGCGCGAGGATCCCACTCAAACGTGGGAAGAAGAGGCGTGGACCTCGAGTATCAGCCGCCACGGCGCCGGCCTGACGTGCCGCCATCGCGTCGAGCCCGGCCAGACCGTGTTTCTCTGCCGCAAGGACAAAGGCGGGCGCGCCCGCGCGCGTATCGTTTACTCTCATTTCGATTCGGCCGGCGACCGCCAGATTGGCGTCGAACTCCTGGACCGCGACGATTTCTGGGAGGCGTCCGAACTCGCGGACCTCAAGGAAGCGGCGCCGATCGCGACGGTCCAGCCGAATGCGCCGCCCCGCATGGATTCGCCTTCGGCAACAATCCGTGCCGACGTGGAAATTCACGTTGGAAGCCGAACCACGCGCTACAACAACGTCGCGTTCGAAGTGACGTCTCAGAAGAGCGAAGCCCGGCTCTCCGGGACGATCCCGGACTCGTTGGCCGATCTGAAAATCGATCCGGCGCTGCTGGCGTCGCTGGGTGCCGGCGAAGCCCCGGTTCGAATTGAGATTGCGCTGAGAAAGAAGCGATAGCACGCCAGTACTCGTTTCTCCGGCACCTTTGCGATCAGTTTTTCCCCGCTTGCAAGCCGGGCAGGTAAATTTCCGCGACGCGGTGCGCAATTTTGCCGGGATCGGAGTGCGCCGAATCCAGGTTCGTAAGAACGATCACCGTCAACCGGTCGTCCAGGTAGCGCGCGATGGGGGTTGTAAATCCCTGCCACGCGCCGTCATGCTCCACCCGGCGATGGCCATTCACCGTGCGAATCGCCCAGCCAAACCCATAGGGTTTCGTGCTGCCCTCGTTGAGCCGCACGGGCGTCCACATCTCATCAAGGCTCGACTTCTTCAGCAATTGTTCCGTGTAGAGGGCCGCGTCCCACTTCGCCATGTCCAGCACCGTGGTGTAGAGTGAGCCGTCTGCGGTTGTGTTCAGCGAAGGCGCCACCCATTCCTGGTTCTTCAGTTCCCCGTTCACCAGACGGTATCCCGCCGCGCGATTGGGAACGATGTCCGCTTCGCTGATGATGCGCGTCGCGTTCATTCCGGGCGGCTGAAAAATCCTGTCGTGAAGCATGTCGCCGTAGAATCGGCCCGTCACTTTGTGAATCAGGATGCCAAGAATTACGTAACCGGTGTTGCTGTAGCTCCATTTATCGCCGGGAGCGAACTGGAGCGGGAGAGTCTCGAATTTCTTCAGCAGTTGGTCTTCCGTGTAGTCCGAAGTTCCACCGATAGCAGAGGACTAATTCGAAGCTAATTTGTTGAGGCTCCGTGGGTTGGGTTAGATTGGCAAATATGCTGGTGTTCTCATGTAAGTATCAAGATAGTTCTTGACAGTGGTAATATATTGTGATTATTTGTTCGCATGTATATCTCCATCGTTCCCAACCGCGACTCCCCGCCCGCCATCCTCCTCCGCGAAGGTTGGCGGGAAGGCAAGAAAACTCGCCAGCGCACCGTGGCCAATCTTTCCGATTGGCCCCAGGAAAAAATCGAAACCTTCCGCCGCCTACTGCGCGACGAACCTCTGATCTCGCCGCACGATCTGTTCACCACGCAAAAAACCGTTCCGCACGGTCAGGTCCAAGCCATCCTGGAGATGATCGACAGGCTCCAGCTGGATCATCTGATCTCCGCGCAGCGTTGCCGTGAACGAGACTTAGTGATGGCCATGATCGTTCAGCGCTTGATCGATCCCTGCTCGAAATTGGCAACCACGCGCGAGTGGCACACCACCACGCTGGCCGAAGAATTGGGAGTAGCCGAGGCCACCGAGAATGATCTGTACGAAGCCATGGACTGGCTTTTGGAACGCCAGGAGCGCATCGAGAAAAAGCTGGCTGCTCGTCATCTGAGCGAGGGCGGGTTGGTGCTCTATGACGTGTCGAGTAGTTTTTATGAAGGGCGGACCTGCCCGCTGGCAAAATTTGGCCACGACCGTGATGGTAAGAAGGGTCTGCCCATCATCGTGTACGGGGTGATGACGGATGGGGAGGGATGTCCGGTGGCGGTGAGCGTCTATGCGGGGAACACGGGGGACCCGACGACGGTAGCCGACCAAATCGAGAAGTTGCGGGAGCAGTTTGGATTGCAACGGGTGGTGCTGGTAGGAGATCGCGGCATGCTGACTCAGCCGCAGATCGACAAGCTCAAACAGCATCCTGGTTTGGGATGGATCACGGCACTGACGAGCACGGCGATTCAAGAGTTGGTGAAGCAGGGGGCCTTGCAACTGTCGTTGCTGGACCAAAAGAATCTGGCCGAAATCACGGCACCGGATTATCCCGGTGAACGGCTGATGGTGTGTCACAACCCGGTACTGGAGGAGCAGCGCAGGCGGAAGCGGCAGGACTTACTGAAAGCCACGGAGAAGAGTTTAGAGAAGATCGGCAAGGAAGTGACGCGGAGAAAAAAGAAGCTCTTCACGGCCGCGGAGATTGGCGTGAAGGTGGGGAAGGTGCTGGGACGCTACAAAATGGGCAAGCACTTTGCGTGCACAATCGGCGAGGGCAGTTTCGCCTGGAGTCGTTGTGCGGAATCGATCGAGCAGGAAGAGAAGCTGGATGGGATTTATGTGCTGAGAACGAGCGAGCCGACGGAGCGGCTTTCAGCGGAAGAGACGGTGCGCAGCTACAAGAGCTTGGCGGAAGTAGAGCGGGCTTTCCGCTGTCTGAAAGGGATCGATCTGTTGGTGCGGCCGATTCGGCATCGCAGTGAGGATCGCGTCCCGGCGCATATTTTTCTGTGCGTGTTGGCCTATTACGTCGAATGGCATCTGCGCCGAGCTTGGGCGCCGCTGTTATTCGAGGATGAAGAGCGGCGGGAGGAGCGCAAGCGTCGCGATCCCATTCTGCCGGCCAAGCCCTCGGATTCCGCCGAGCGCAAGAAGCGCTCGCATCAAACTGCGGATGGTCTTCCCGTGCACAGCTTCGAGAGCTTGCTGCGGGAGTTGGCCAGCCGGGCCCGAGTGACATACGCGCTCAAACCGCAGAAGGCGGAGGAGAAAACGAATTTAACGTTCCGGCAGGTGCCGGAGCCGACGCCGCTGCAGGCTCGGGCCTACATCGTTATTGCCGGAGGTCGATGATTTTCTCCGTATCGTCGGGGATGCCGGAAGTATGCGTCAGCAGATTGCGAATGGTAATGCTCTTCCAGGCGGGCGGCGCGTCCGGAAAGTATTTGCTCATGTGGTCGTCGAGGCCGATCTTTCCCTCCTCAACGAGCATCATCACCGCCGTTGCTGTGAACTGCTTTCCCACCGATCCCGTCTGGAAGACGGTCTCAGGTACGACTGGAACGTTCAATTCGACGTTCGCCAGACCGTATCCACGAGCCTTCATGACGTGCCCGTCGCGCACTCCGGCGGGTGCGAGGCCCGGAATGCGCTGCGCCTTCAGCTCGCCCGAAACGTAGCGATCGGCGGCGGCGCTCGCCCCGGAGGCGACCGGTCCGCGAGCGGACGCGCCTCCCATGGCAATCGCGAGGACCAGGATTGCGACTACGGCGGGTAATTTCATGCGCCGCCCCTCCAGTTGTGCCGTGAGCGCCTCGGGCAGACGCCCGAGGATACACAAACTGCGACACAGTTCGGCGCAGGTGCGAGCGCCAGGGCCAGCGGCTTCAGCTCGTAATGAATCGGGAATGCGCGGAGCGTAATTATGCTTCGATAATGCGGTTTCGGACGGCGTAGAGAACGAGCCCCGTGACCGAGTGAACTTGCAGCTTGCGCATCACGTTGGCCCGGTGAGTCTCGGCTGTTTTGACGCTGATGCCCAGCGCCGCCGCAGCCTCTTTCGTGGTTTTACCTTCAGAGAGGAGCTGGATGATTTCCCGCTCCCGAGCCGTCGGCCGGTCTACGGACGAGTCGGGCTCGACGGCTCCATTTTCGTTGGGCCGGTGACCGACATTGTTCAAGATCAGCTCGGTGGCTCGCGGCGTGAAGAAGGGCTTGTGGTTGGACAACGCCTCGACCGCGCCGATCAGGTCGTGCGCCGAATCCGATTTCACGACGTATCCTCTCGCTCCCGCGTCCAGCACGTCGCGAATCAACTGATCGGAATAATGCATCGAGAAAATCAGAATTTCCGTGCGGGAGGAGGTCTTGCGAATCCGCCGGGCCGCTTCGAGGCCGTTCAGTCCCGGCATGGTAATGTCGATGATGACGATGTTCGGCCTCAGCTGTTCGGCCTTTTGCACCGCCTCCCACCCCGTGTTTGCTTCGCCGCAAACCTCCCAGCCAGGATGAGACTCCAGTAGCGCCTTCACACCTCGACGGATGAGGTCATGGTCGTCCGCCAGTAAGATTCGAACAGGAATCATCCCACACTTATGCTATGCGCCCAGGCGCTACACTTGTAATACCGATTTGTCGGTATTTCTGCATTCCTGTGGCACTACGTGTCCGGAAAACGAATCCAGAGGGTGTCAGGCCTCAATGAGCTTGTTGCGGAGTGCATAGCGCACCAGTTCACTGACGGTGTGGACCTGTAGCTTACGCATGATGTTTGCGCGATGCGTCTCCGCCGTCTTAACGCTGATGCCCAAGAAGCCGGCCACGTCCTTGCTGTTCCGGCCCTGGGCGATCAGTTGAACGATTTCGCGTTCGCGAGGCGTCAAGCGTTCGCGCATGGCGCCCGCGCCATCGGGAGAATGCATGCGAGGATCGCGCACGGTGTTCAGCATCAGTTCGGTGGCATGAGGGGTGAAGAACGGTTTGTGGTTGGCCAGCGCCCGCACGGCTACGACGAGGTCGCGGTCCGAGTCCGACTTGACCACGTACCCACGCACGCCCGCGTCCACTACATCGCGTATCAACTGGTCGGAATAATGCATCGACAGAACCAGAATTTCCGTTTTCGAGGACGCCTGCTGGATCTGCTTGGCGGCCTCAAGTCCGTTCATTTCGGGCATGGAGATGTCCAATATGGCGACGTTGGGCTGCAGCTTCTGCGCCATTTCGACCGCTTCCGCCCCGGTATGCGCCTCGGCACACACCTGCCAGCCGGGCTGCGCTTCGAGGACGGAGCGGAGCCCGCGCCGCATCAGATCGTGATCATCCGCGACCAAAATTTGCAGTGCGCTCACGTTTGCCTCCGTAGTTGAACTCCACAATTCATGGAGCCCGCAGTTTTCTTTACAAGATCGGCCGATCGCAACGAAGGACCGTCCGCCTCCACTCCCGGGTCCCAGGGGTTCAGTGCGTTGCGATAAGAAGGGAGTCAATCGTCGCCAGAAGCGTCGACAACGGCGCGGATTTCACGGCCAGCGCGTGGACGCCGATGGCAGCCGTTTCCTCCCTGATTTGCCGCGATTCGTGCATCGTGAACACCAGCACTTTTGTGCCGTTCGGACTCTTCAAAATTTCTCTGGCCGCGCCCAAACCGCCGAGATTCGGCATGCTGACGTCGAGGATCACGAGGTCGGGCTTCAGTTCGGCAACTTTCGAAATCGCTTCCCTTCCGTCAGTCGCTTCGCCGCACACGTGCCACCCAGCCCCGCGCAGCGCCGAACGCAGGCCGCGCCGGACCGCTTCGTGGTCATCAGCGATGAGGATGCGGAACGCCTTCTTTTTTTCTTCGATCCCGCTCTCCTGCGAAGAACTACAGCTCGTTGTCATCGCTCGTACGGTTCCCGCTTCCGCGGCCGGCGTCGCGACCACTCTGCGGACATCGTTGTCAGAGTGCGTCACCACTGCTCCTCCGGCCCGATATACACGCGAGGTATGCCTGAATCCCCGACCGGCTCTTTCGCGGCTTTTTCAGTCTGCTCACCCGTTGCTACGGCCGTGCGCCCGGCGTTGGCGCAAGCGCCCAGCCCCGCTGTCGAGAGGGCTAGCGGAACGGCCTAGCCTCTGTCAGTTCGCTCTACGGGACAATACGGAGTTCCCTGTAGGTGCACCGGTAAGAAACAGTATTGAGTGGACTTATGGCAAACGAGTTGAGACCCAAATCCAGCGTCGCGCCGAGCGCGCGTGAGGCGGTCGTGGTCTGACACTGATGAGCGTGGACTTCAGCAACACCGAGGCGCTTCAGTCCTTCCGAGTAGTACTTGCGGTAGAGGATGTCCCATTCCTCGCTGCCCTCGAGGATTTCCTTCTTCTGCGACCCGATCTTCGCACGCGCTTCCGTGTCCACCTGCTCCTCGATCTTCAGCAGCGACGTTAGAATGTTGACGACTTCCAAGCGGATGGTATCGCGGTCTTCGACGAAATCCACTTCCGGAACGGAAACAAGCAAATCGATGATTCGGTGGGAAAGTCGAACCGTCTTTTCACGGCTCAAGCGCATTAGCGGAGAATCAATTTCCTTTCGCGAGCGAGCTGGCCCTTCACTTTCTTATACATCTCCTGGTACTGCACGCCGGTTCGCCGCATCTCCTCCGAATAGCGCGCGAGGATCTCGCGAACTTCCTCATTCAGCCGGTCCTCGAGCCCAATTTCGTCGGCCATCACCTGCCGGACTTGCGTGGTCAGTGCGTCCGGGTTTTTCGTCTCGATCATCCTCGAGGCGATCAGGCGCTTGACCACTTCCTTGGCCATGTAGCCGACGTAGTCTCGCGACAGCAGCATCGTCCGCGCGCTCCTATAAATTCGGAACCGCTCTCAGTCTAATGATTACGCGCAAACAGGTCAAGGCGGGCAGCCCCGTTCCAATTCGACGCTTTTGAAGAGACGGGTGCCAAACGCTCAAGGACCTTAAGACGGCTTAAGGGCGCGACAGGCATTCCTTTCGGCAATTGATCTCGCTGTCCTTGAACAGCGAACACCTTTTGACATCGAAAATCCGCGGGCCGGGGCAAGCAGGCACGAGCTCTGTTTCTGCTTGAATCGCCACAATTCGCGCCTTTTTCTTGAAAACGGGACACCACACGTCGTACGTGGCCTCTCCCGGCGCCCACCGCCACATCGCCCAAATCGAGATCGCCGCCACCGCCAGCACTGCGAGCGCCAAAAGTCCGAGGTTGATCGTCATGGCCGCACCTCCGTTGGCGAAAATTCGCCCGCCTTGGAAGAGGCCATGCGCGAGCCCTGCGCATGGCCGTGTGCCCTAGCGCATCGTTATTTCTAACGCCTCGCAGCCAGCGTTGCGCTGACCGCTGTCACCGCTCCCCGTGAGGCCCATCACACTCAACGCGGGGAGCACGCAAAGTGCCGGCCGTTCACGATCGTGAGCTAATGGAAAGCGATTGCATTTCCCTTCTTTCCCGTGGACTATTTTCCGCGCACGTTTGGTGAACCTTTTCGGATTCATTCGTGCCTACAGGTGATCGATGGACAAAACTTCGAACGACAGCAATCCGCCGTCGCGGCGCGACTTCCTGATGGAAATGACAGCGCTTGCGATGCTCGGCAAGGAGCATCTGAATACAGGTCCGCACGTAACGATCCCCGCAGGACAGCCTCCCACTTCGCGCGCCTCAGGGGACAAGAAGTTCGTGGCGATTCAGATCGGCGCGCGCTCCTTCGTCGATGAAGGCGTTGAAAGCGTGCTCGACACGCTGCAACAGAAGGGCGGCGTCAATGTGCTGATGCCCACTGTGTTCACTTATGGCCGCGGGCTGGCTGGCCGGCAGGTTCCAGGGCAGCCGCTTCCCGACCACGGCGTCCGGGAGTACGACGAAATTCATGGCGGCAGCTACACAAAACTGCACGCGGAGTTTGTGGCCAAGTCGGTGATCAAGAATGTCCGCGCCCCCGAATTGGGCGACTTTGACATTCTCGCGGACGTGATTCCGAAGGCGAAAGCGCGCGGCATGAGGACGTACTGCCTCTTCGAAGAGGCCTACAATCCGCGCCTGATGCCCGGCTTCGAGAAAATTGCCGAAGTCTACATGGACGGCCGCGTCGGCGGCACTACATGCCTGAACAATCCCTATGCGCGCGATTTCCTTGCCGCGCTGGTCGAGGATTGGTTCCGGCACAACGATCTCGACGGCATGATGTGGGAGTCGGAACGGCAGGGCCCTCTCAACAACATGATCGGCGCGCACTTCGGGCGATTTTCCGGCAATTCCTCAGCTTATTGCTTTTGTCAGTATTGCGTCAGCAAAGCCGCCGCGCAGGGCATCAACGTCGATCGCGCGCGTGCCGGCTTCGCCGCGCTCAGTGAATGGGTGAAGCACGCGCTGCAGGAGAGCGGCGCTGCCGGGACGAACGCCAGCACCGGAGCATTCGTATCATTCTGGCGTCTGCTGCTCGAATATCCGGAGCTCATTTCGTGGCAGAGGTTCTGGTTTCGCAGTCAGGAGGAGGTCTACGGGCTGCTCTACCACACCGTCAAGCAAATCAAGCCGAAGGCTCAGGTCGGCTGGCACATCATGAACCTCGTGACGATGAGCCCGTTCTACCAGGCCGAGCAGGACTACTCGCGGCTCGCCAAGTCCGCCGATTTCCTGAAACCCTGCCCATATAACAATTGCGCGGGACCCCGGTTCGCGCATTACATCCGCAACGTGCAGTCGACGGTGTTCCGTGACCTCTCGCCCGAGGAGGTGCTCGCGCTGCACTATGGGTTGCTTGGATACGAGCACGAGGCGCCTTTGGACAAATTGCCGACGGCGGGCATGTCTGCCGAATATGTAGCGCGGGAGACGCGCCGCGCTCTCGCCGAAGTAAACGGCGCGGTCCCCATTTACCCAGGGATCGACATCGATATTCCCACGGCGCTGGACGAGAAGCGAACGCAGCCCGCTGACGTGAAGGCAGCGGTCCTGGCTGCCTTCAAGGCTGGCGCTCCGGGGGTCGTGCTTTCGCGCAAGTACGCGGAGATGAAACTCACGAATCTCGCCGGCGCGGGAGAAGCCCTTAGCGAACTGGCCCTAAGTCATAGGTCGTAAAGCAGGAGGAATCAGCGGGAAGGTCTCGGAAGAACGCCGCCGTCCCGCGGTTCTCCCCTCGGGGTCGGGGAACCGTCAGCGGTTTGATTTGCCTGCCGATTATCGCGGCGCGCCGATCGGCACGTACGCCACAAACAGGAGCCAGTAGACGATCACGCCGGTGATCGAAACGTAGAGCCAGATCGGAAATGTCCATTTCGCGATGCGGCGGTGCTTGGTGAAACGGCTCCGCAGAGCCAGGGTGAGTGTAATCACGATGAGCGGCAGGCTCACTACCGCGAGAATCGTGTGCGAAATCAGAATCGTGAAGTACACCGGCCGAATCCAGCCCCGGCCGCCAAAACGAATGATCCCCGCATGAAAATGAAAATACAGATAGAAGCTCAGAAAAACCGTCGAGCAGACGAACGCGCTCAGCATGCAGATTTTGTGCGCGAGAATTCTGCCGCGCGTGATGAAAGCGAAGCCACACAGCAGAAAAGCGGCAGCCGTGCCGTTGAGGACTGCGTTCAGGGGCGGAATGGACGACAGTGGCAAGATCAGCGGCCGAGCTTGTCGAAAATCATCCACACCAGCAGCAGAGGAATGTAGGCTACGGTCGCGTGCATTAGCCACTTTGCGCGAACGTTCGTCCGCGTCCGATTCGCCCACAGCCCGACCTGCGCCAGCATCATTCCCATCACTAAAGCGCCAAAGAAATAACGGATTCCCGCCATTCCGATAAGCGAGGGGAGCAGGCTTGCGGGCACCAGCACCAGGGAAGTCCAGATGATTTGCGCGAAGGTCGCATCGCCCTTCGGATCCACCACGGGCAGCATCTTGATCCCCGCGCGCGCGTAATCCTGGCGGTACATCCATGCGATGGACATGAAATGCGGGAACTGCCAGAAAAAGAGAATCGCGAACAGAACCCAGCCGCCCAGTGAAACCGAGCCCGTCGCCGCCGCCCATCCGATCAGCGGAGGAAGCGCGCCGGGAAATGCTCCGACCGCCGTGGCCAGCGGCGTCTCCTTTTTGAGTGGCGTATACGCGCCCAGATACAGCAGGCAAGTCGCCAGCGCAATCAGCGCCGCCAAGCCGCTCACGTCGAGCGCCAGCCAGATACTTCCCACGAAAATCGCGCCCGCTCCGAACACGAGCACTTCCATCGGCTGCAATTGCCCGCTGGGCAAGGGACGCGCCGCCGTCCGGCGCATCAGCGAATCCATGTCGCGCTCGGCGTATTGATTGAGCGCCGCCGTCCCGCCGGCAACGAGCATCGTTCCGCAGACGGTCTGGAGCAGCAAGACCCAATCCATGGGCCCGCGCGACCCAAGATAGAAACCGGCCACCGTGGTAATCACCACGAGGAACGTTACGTCCGGCTTGGTGAGGACAACGTAGCTCCACCACTTGCTCGGGGCCTGGGCCGCGTCTTCGCGAATGAAGCTCATCGTGTGCGGGCCTCCAAATGCGCGGAGACGGACTCGGCCGCCAGCGATTTCTCGGACTCGGGACGGACCAGGCGCACGCTGACCAGCGTCAGGAGCAACGACGCCGCAAGCGTCAACGCGCCGACGATCACGTGCGCCACCGTCAAGATCACGTACGTCAAACCCGGCTGCGGCGCGTCACGCGAAGCCAGAATTGCCCAATAGGCGGCTCCGCCCAGGACGATCTGCGTGCCGAAGGTCGCGTGCAGCCAGATCACCGACCGCCGAATCTCGCTGACTCGCCCGAAACGCTTCTTAGCCACGCGGCCGGTCCAGACCACCATCACCGTCACCACCCCGGCGCCGATAATGTGAGGCACGATTCCGAACGCTCCGTGGCGAAACGCCGCGCCCAGCACGAGCTGGCCAAAAATCACCGCCGTCGTCCACCACGCGAGTGTGCACAGCCGCGGCGAACCGGCGTCTTGAAACGACGGAAGCTCCCGTTGCCACCATGCGCTGGTGAACAGGGCGAGACTCACTAAAGTGATGAAGAATATTTGAGCCAGAATCGCGTGCGCCGTGGCGCTGATCGCCGCCTGCCCCTCCAGTACGCGCACGGCGCCAAGCAGCGCCTGCGCTATGACCAGGCCGACCGCCGTCCACCCGAGCCAACGCATCCATCGGCGCTTGTCCGCGCGCATCAGCCAGAGGGCCAGTACAAGCGTGAGAATGGAGACCAGCGCCGCGATCACGCGGTGCGTGTATTCATAGCGGATACCACCGATCAGCGGCGGAATGATTTTGCCGTAAGCGAGCGGCCAGTCCGGAACCGAGTCAGCCGCGTCGTTGCTGGTTACCAGAGCGCCGGCCACGAGAAGCAGCACGGTGCAAGAAGCCGTGGCGACGGCGAACCTGTGAACGCCATTTAGTCGATTGCCTTCCGCCATTGCGACGTCGATTCCCTTTCGATAAATCTTGTTTTTAAAACGACTGTGGACGTTGCGAATGTACAAAGCCAAAGTTCAGCTTCCCGGACGCCAGGGCTTCCGAGGTGGAAACCGCGACCGGCGATTATATTCGATCAGCGCCCGTTTGAAACCCGGTTTCGCAAATTTGACGAACAAAATTTCAAAATTCGCGGGGCCGTCCATTCTTACCACGCCCGTTCCCTGTTCCCTACTCCCCGGACCCGTTCGAGGCCTTGAATGTGAAGGAAATCTGCTGCGACTGCTTCGGCGCGACAGTCACCGTCTCGTCCTCCACCCCATATTTTTCCTGCCAGGCTTCCACGGTGTATGTACCGGGAGGAAGATTTCCGATTTCGAATTGGCCGCCCTCGTTTGTCACTGCGTAATAAGGTGTTTTGAAAACAAAGACATACGCCTTCATCCAGGGATGGACGTTGCAGCGGATCGGGATGGCCATTTCGGGCTGCGTGAACGTTTGATCGATTGGTCCGGCACCCGGCGGTTGAGACTTGTTCCACTCGGGATTATCGGTCGGCAAGGCGTGCACGTTGTGCGTGGTCTGGTCGTCGTTCCTGACTTCGAGCTCTTGCCCGGTCCGCAGTGCGATAACGTGCGGCTGGTACATGCAACCCCGCTGGTCGAGTTCCGCAGGCTGGATCGGCGTATTGAACCGATACTTACTGAGCGTATCGCTCTTCACGTAAACAACGACATTCGCCAGGGTACCCCCTTCACCCGTAACGACTTCCGGCGAAGGCACGGGGGTCGGGTGAGCCTTTTCGCAAGAGGGCTCGGCGCTCATGTTGATGGGGCGAAGCACGGGCGGCTTGCCCTCGAGCTTCACCGTGCCGCCGATCAACCCGGTGGTCGCTAGATCAACGGCAACGTTTGGAGTTTCCGAGTTGGTTGTCTGCCGAGATGAATTGATGGTGTTTCCGCCGCAACCAGCTGCCAGAAAAATGAGGGCGCCCGCAGCGGCGACGTGCGATATGACTTTCTTCACGCGGAAACAAGCTCCTTGAAGACGCCGTTGATAGTAGCAGGATGGCCGCGCGGGTGAAACTGTCCATCGGGCGCCCGGTGGCCCAGTGCCGACGATCGGCGCGCACCAGAAGCCTGCGTAGCGAAATGAACGGAAAGCAAGAAGGGCGCAGCAAGCCTTCGAGACTCAGGCCAGGGCAGCGCCCCTGCAAAGGCGTCGGGCCGGGTCAGGGCACGATTAAAGCGGTGCCCTGACACAAACCCTTCACACAGCAGGTACGTCGGCTCTACTCGGTTGAGCCCTGCAATTCTTCGGCGGCGGAGTTGATGAGCGCCGTCTCAGTGTCCAGGACTTTGGCGATGCGCGCGATCTCCGAGTTGGCTTCGTCCCAATGCTTTTGCTCGATGCCTTCGCGCACGCCGGGAATCGTCTTCGCACCGTAACCAGAGTAAACGCCCGGCGCGTCGATCATGTGCTTGTACCAGCCGCGGCGGAGCAAGCCTTCCTGCGTGGTCAGATCGCGCTCGCTCCGCATCAGCTTCTGGTTCAGGTCCTGAAGCTTGTCCGTAGGAACGCCCGCGGCCCACGCTTTATGGAGCGCATCGTGATAGCGCTGCGCGGCAGCCGTGAGGGCGTCGGCTGCGTTATCGAAGGGCGCAAAATTCAAATGCGGAGGAATTTCTTCGCGGGGTGGCGCGATTGTGGGCTCGCTCGGATTGCTTACGGCCTTGAACAGGCCCTCATCGAGCTCTTTGTCTCGCTCGATCGCTTCATCCCTCTCGTCGTCGGCGAGCTTTTTGAGCTGCTTCAGATAGAGGTGAATCGTGGCGGCAAAGTCGGTGAATTCGAACGGGAGCAGATCGGCATCCGCGAGCCGCATGATCGCGGTCCCCACCGTTTGAGAAAGCGCGCGACCGTAAACGAAATTCGTGTCGCCAAAGTGCGTGTACCAGTAAAAGTCGTCGTAAATCGAATGGTAGATGCCTCCTGGATCCTCGCCGCCGTATCCCATGTTCAGCGACGCAACTCCGAGATGATCGATGAAGACGGTGTAGTCGCTTCCTGAGCCGAGCGCCCCGATGCGCAGGTCGGCGCGACTGCGGAGTTCCTTGCGTTCCTGATCGGTCTTCGCCCGCGAGATGTCACGCAGGAAAAGCCGCTGGCGCACCGAGAGATTCGTCTCTGGATCCGTGATGTCCTGCGCCACGCCGTTCACGAAATGCTCCAGCGTTTGCGAGCCTTCCGCGCCGAAAAATCCGCGGCCGTTTCCGTCCGTATTGATGTAGGCAACGGCGTGCTGCTTCAATTCGGCGTCGTGCTCCTCGCCCCATTCGCTCGAACCGAGCAGGCCGGGCTCTTCGCCATCCCACGCACAATAGATGATGGTGCGTTTCGGCCGCCAACCCTTCTTGACCAGTTCACCCAGTGCGCGGGCTTCTTCCAGTTCGGCGACCTGACCTGAAATCGGATCTTCCGCGCCGTTGACCCAGCCGTCGTGATGATTGCCGCGAATCACCCATTCGTCCGGATATTCCGCGCCGGGGATTTTCGCGATCACGTCGTAGATGGGCTTGATGTCCCAGTTCGACATGACTCGCAGGTGAACTTTCGCCGCACCCGGCCCAACGTGATATGGAATCGGCAGCGAACCGCGCCAGTCGGCGGGCGCCATGGGGCCTGTCAGAGCGGCGAGCAAGGGTTGAGCATCGCCATAGGAAATCGGCAAGACCGGAATTTTTGTCAGCGAGGGATTGTCTTTGATCGGCAGCCGCTTCGCGTTCGCCGTGGCTCCATAGCCCGGCGTGAGCGGATCGCCCGATTGCGTGGTTGCGAAATCCATAACGCTGCCGCGCTGAACGCCTTCCGGCGGGCGCATCGGGCCCTTCGGGAAGACGTCTTGCGTGAAGTAGCCGTCGTCGTGCGGGTCAGAATAGATCAGGCAGCCGACCGCGCCGTGCTCGGCGGCCAGCTTGGGCTTGACGCCACGCCATGCACCACCGTAACGGGCAATCACGATTGCGCCTTTCACGGAGACGCCCAGGCGCTGAAGTTCGTCGTAGTCCGAAGGTATGCCGTAATTCACATAGACCAGTGGCGCGGTGACGTCGCCGTCAGCCGAGTAGGCGTTGTACGTCGGCAACTGTTCGCTGGTCTGGTCGGACGTAGGATCGACGGACACCGGCGGCTCCTGAAGCTTCGCCTTGAAGGCGGTTGGCTCGACCATCTCGACCAAACGCTCCTTCGGAGTGGGAAACAGGACGTTGAAGGATTCGATGTGCGCGTCCCAGCCCCACTGCTTGTAGTGAGCCAGAATCCATTCAGCGTTCTGCTTGTCGTACGCGGTACCGACGTTGTGCGGGTGCGCGGAGAGATACTGCATGTAGTCGCGCTGGTTCTGCGGGCTCGGAATCGCACGGAAATCGTTCTCCCACTGCCGCTCGGCCCCGGAACTTTGCGGCGTGAAGCCCTGCAGAGATTCCTGATCGGCGCTGATCGGAAGCAAAAAGAAAAAGGAAAACAAAACGGTGAATACGGCCAGTCGGCGCACAACGCCCTCCCTTTCCAGAATTCCCACATCGGATTTGCTGCAATAGACTCGCGTGCGGCGGGAAAGGTTACAGCAAAGGGTTCAGAAATCCAAGCTGTTCGGCCGTTGTGTCGTTGTTTTCTGAATCGAGTGAAACTGATTTTGTTTTGCGGCCTCCATTGGCGCGTCGAACTTCGCTCGGCGAATTGGCGAGGCGCGATTGCCTTTGAATCGTCTCATGGGCCGGGGACAGGCGATTCACCCCTCCAGAGCGAATGCGGCGAGACTCTTTCATCGCGGTTTCGCTGGAAGGCGGCGATTGTTTCCCGGGGCTGTGTCCGATAGAATGCGCGCCATGTCCAGCCAGACCTTCGCAATCAACTCCAGCCCCGGCAGCAAGCCCGACGTTCACGTTCTGGCCGCCACCGGGGCAATCACTTCATCGACTTCGGCCGCGTTTCAGGACGCGGTATCCAAAGTGACGGCGCGCTATCTCATCCTTGATTTCACGGCCGTTCCATCGGTGGATTCGATGGCCGTGGGCGCGCTCGTCCGGGCGTTCGTGTGGTGCAACAAATCGGGGCGCCGGCTCGCGCTCGTCGGATTGAACCGACGTGTGCGAAACGTTCTGGAACTCACCGGAATCGATCCCCTGTTTGACACCTACCCCACGGTCGTCGAAGCGGAAGAGAACCTGGGGTGAACCTCGGGGACGGACTTTTCGGCGCGACTTGGAGAATGCTGAAAAGCGAGGGACTGGTTTTTGGTTTGCGGCCTCCCGGGGCGCTTCGAAGTTCGTTTCGCGAACTGGCAACGCCCGGCTACGTTCGTATGGTCCCCACTGAATCTCGGCTGAACGCGGGCGACCCATACATGACTTCCCTTTTTTTCTGCACCGTGAATCGACTGGCTGAAACGCGTCATCGAACCACACAGGAACACGGTGGGTCCCTGCCCGACGCAAGCGGTTCCGCCAAGGAGGAGACATTCTATGGCCGGCGCAAGCACAGCAACCAAGGAGTCCGAGATTACGCGCGAGCGTCTCGCGGAGCTTTTGAACGAGGATTTGGCCCGCGAATATCAAGCGATCATCGCGTACGTCGTGTATTCGCAGGTGTTGAAAGGCGCGGAATTCATGAACATCGCCGCGCAACTGGAGATTCACGCGAAACAGGAACTCGATCACGCGCTGATCATCTCTCAGCAGATCGATTATCTCGGCAAGATGCCGACGGTCCATCCCAAGCCGGTGCGCACGTCTGAGAATGCGCGCGAGATGCTGCGGTTCGATCTCGAGAACGAGAATGAGACGATTCGGAACTATCGCGATCGGGTACGCCAGTGCGAACAGCTTGGCGAGTTCGCGATGGCGGAACAGATTCGCGGGATTCTCGTCAACGAACAGGACCACCAGATCGATCTCGCGACCGCGCTCGGCGAGGAAGTGCCGGATGCGACCGGCGCGGGCGAAGGCAAGCGTCGGAATCACCGCAGCTGATCGTTTACTCGCTCCGCAGCGCTCAAATTCGATGGCGTTTCGTTTGCAGACGCGTCATGGGTACAAGTGGAAACCCACGTCAATGTCGGTGTCGATGCTAATTGGTTCGCCATTCAGCAGCGTCGGACGATAGCGCCAGTGACTGACGGCTTCGACCGCTGCGCGCGCAAGCTCGGGATTTGCGTCAGCATTCTTCACAACCAGTGACACCGGTGTTCCATCTTTTCCAATCACTGCGCGAAGAGTCACATCGCCCTGCACACCCGCGGTCTTCGCTGATTTTGGGTACACCGGCATTACCCGCGTGAATAGGTTTGTCTGCTCGACGTTTCCACTGACTGGAATCGTTTTCTGCGCTCCCGTTTTCTCTTGCGGCTGCCCTGGCTCCAACTTTGCATCCAGCGAAAGGCCGCGGCTCGGTTCCATGCTTACGGTCGGGACGTCGTACGTCGCGAAGCCCTGCTTCATTACCACCAGTTCGTACTGACCTGGAGGCAATCCTGCCAACTGAAAGTGTCCGTTGCCGTCGGATACGGTCATGTCGCGCAGGTTCGTCGCGAGATCGATCATCATGACCGTGGCGTTGGGGGCGGCCGCGCCATTGGAATCGTAGACGGTGCCGCCGACCGTGCCAGCGGCGTTCTGTGCGGGAAGCCGAAAGGCCGCGAGCGGGAGGAGCAAACAGAGCGCGGCCGATGCCGTGAGCAGTCTGAATCTTCTGGAGGTTACGCGTCGATCGGCCATTGAGTTCAACATTGCGGTAAATCTCCTTTCGAGATGCGCGGAGCGAGCCATGGCTAGCGCCGGCTGCCAAGCGCTGGTTCGGTGGTCGAGAGTGCGGGCGAGGGCGAGAAGCTCGCCGGCGTAGGCCGACCCCTCGATGCCGGAGTTCAGGACGGAATCATCGCAGGCGCATTCGCTCTCGTAACGCAAGTGAGCAACAGCAAACCATGCGAGCGGATTGAACCAATGCACGGCGCATACGACCTCTCCCGCGATCTGGGCGGCGCAATCCTGGCGCGCAATATGCGAGAGTTCATGAAGGAGGACGATCCGCCGGCGTTCGGACGGCCACTCCCGCGCAGAAGACGGCACGAGAATCTTCGGTTGAAGCAGGCCCCACGCCAGCGGCATAGCCGCGGAGTCATCAGCCTGAAGCAAACGAACGCGGCGCGAAATCCCGAGCACTTTCGACAAGCGCGCCAGATCCTGCGCCCAATCTTCATCAGCCAGTGGCCTCGACCTTTTGCCGACCGCAGCCATGCGCATGAAACCGGCGGCGAGCCTCGCGAGCAGCACGCCGCAACCAGCGGCCCAGACGAACAACAGGATCTGCAGCCATGGAGCAGCACTGCTCGCGCTCGAAGCGGCATTCACAACGAATGCCGGTCCGGTTTCCCGCTGTGCAGCGGATGGACCGGCCGCGCTCACCCGTGCGACGGCGGATGCCAGAGCCGTCGAACGCCACGCCGGAAGCAGCGGACTGAGAACGGGAAGGACAAGGCACGCGAAGAGCGCGACGAGCCAAATCTGGTGACGCAACGCCGCGGAGCGCTTGCGCGCGACTGAAGTAATCGCCCACGCGGCACAAAAGAGCACCGCCGCCCTCAGGGAATTCCCGAAGAGAAAGACGGCAACGGATTCCGCGCTCCCCGAAACGCTCATTTCGATTTCTCCCTTCGGCTTTCGGAGACGAGCCGGGCGATGCGATCGAGTTCCTGCTGCGAGAGACGCGCAGCCTCTCCACCGAGGAGCGCCGCGACGACGCTTTCCGCCGAACCCTCGAAGAACGTATCGACCAGGTCGCGAAGAGCCGAGCGCCGTGCGACCTTGCGAGGCACGGTCGGCGAATACACGTATTGCAGGCCCCGTTCCTCGTGCCGCGCGTGCCCCTTCTCTTCCAGCACGCGGAGCTGCGCGCGCACAGTGGAATAATTGCGTTTCCCGGGAAGCGCGGCGAGCAGCTGCGCCACGGTGGCCTGTTCGAGCTTGTACAGCGCATCCATGATCTGACGTTCACGGCGAGTCAGGGACGGCGCTTTTTGCCGGATCACTTCGGAGCCTCCAGGTGCTAGCTGTCTAGCATCACTGCTATCTCTCTAGCAGTATGCAACAGGCGTGTCAAGTTGTTTTTGCGGCTGTCCTTGCCGGGGCGCCTGTTTTTCCTCTTGACCGGCCAATCGCGCCGGCGTATAGGTAGAACACCGATGCATAGAGCCTCTAGGCGTCCGGAGATCTCATGAATGAAGACCGCTCTGAGTTCCTCAAAGGCACGCTCGATATGCTGATCCTTAAGGTGGTCGCGCTGGGGCCGATTCACGGCTACGCGATTTCTCAGCGCATCCGCCAAATCTCGAAGGAGTTTTTCCACGTACAGCAGGGCTCGCTCTATCCGGCCCTGCATCGGCTGGAAGAGCGCGGCTGGCTGAAGGCGGATTGGAAGGAGACGGACACCGGGCGCGACGCGAAGTTCTATTTGCTCACCGCAAAGGGCCGGAAGCAGCTCGAAACCGAGATGCGAACCTGGGAGAAACTGTCCGACGCCGTGGCGTTGATTCTGCACACGGCCGAGTAGGAGGCAGCAATGAGATGGTGGATGCGGTTGTTGCGCAAATCGAGGGCGGAGAAGCAGCTTGATTCGGAGTTGCGGTTCCACGTCGAGCAGCAAATCGCGGACTGCATCGCCCTCGGAATGTCGCCTGACGAAGCTCGCCGCCGCGTCCGCCACGAATTCGGCGGCCTCGATCAGGTGAAAGAGGATTGCCATGAAGCGCAGCGCGGGCATGTGCTCGAAACCTTGGTCCAAGACATTCGCTACGGCCTGCGCATGCTGCGTAAGGATCGTGGCTTCACAGCGATCGCCGTGCTCACGCTCGGCCTCGGCATCGGCGCAAACACCGCGATCTTCAGCCTCGTCAACGGCGTCTTGCTTCGGCCGCTTCCGTTCCGCGATCCATCGCGTCTCGTCGGGATTGACAACGCCTCGTATCCGAAGGGTGGCTTCGCGTCAATGCGCGATCAGGTTCGCACGATGGACCTTGCGGCCTACTTTGAGGGCCAGCAATTCAATCTGACGGGAATGGGCGAACCCGTCCGCCTGAACGGCACGCTGGTCTCCGCGAACTTCTTTTCAGTGCTCGGCGCGCAAGCGCAATTCGGCGGGACATTTTCGACCGGCCAGGACCGGACCGGGAGCGACGGGTACGTGATTCTCAGCCACGCCCTATGGGAGCAGCGCTTCGGCAGCGATTCTTCCGCCATCGGCCGCGCGATCAACATCGGAGGCGTGTCGCGGCAAATCCTCGGCGTCATGCCCGCGGGCTTCCATTTCCCTTCTGCCGCGACCGACATTTGGATCCCGCTCGGCATCGATCCACGCAACGCGACAGACTATTGGGCGCAGGATTTCATGCCGGTGATCGGCCGCTTGAAGCCGGGCGCAACGATCGCGGAAGCGGACGCGGAAGTCCGTCTGTTTCAGCCGCACATCAGGACCATGTTTCCGTGGCCCATGCCGAAGAACTGGAACGCCGGCCTTTTCGTCGCACCGCTGCAGGCCGTGCTGGTGGGCGACGTTCGTCCGCGGCTGCTGATTCTGCTGGGCGTGGTGGCGCTCGTTTTGCTGATTGCGTGCGCCAATGTGGCTAACCTCACACTCTCGCGCGGGTCGACACGCGCAAAGGAGATCGCGGTGCGCGCGTCGTTGGGTGCCAGCCGGCAAAGAATTGTGCGCCAATTGATAACGGAGAGCGTCGTGACGGCGTTCGCCGGAGGAGCGCTCGGAATCGCACTCGCAAGCAGCGCTCTTTCGCTGCTCCAAAGTCCGTTCCCCGCCGATACGCCGGGCCTCGCCAACATCGCGATTGACTGGCGCGTTCTGGCGTTCACCGCCGGCCTCGCGATTCTGGCGGGAATTATTTCGGGGGCCGCTCCCGCCGTGCACTCGTCGCGAACGCAATTGACGGAATCCCTGAAATCGAGCGGCCGTGGCGCAGCCGTGTCGGCCAGTCGGCACGCGCGAAGGGCGCTCGTCGTCGGCGAGATTGCGCTGGCCGTCCTCCTGGTGAGCTCTGCTGGATTGCTGATTCGGAGTTTGTGGGTGCTGGCGCACGTGAATCCCGGTTTCGATGATGCGCACCTGCTCACCGTGCGTATCACGCCGAACGAATTGTTTTGCGACGACGCCAGCCGCTGCCTCGAGTTTTATCGCCAGGTCGTCAATCGCGTTCGCACGCTCCCGGGAGTTACGGGCGCCGCGGTGATCAACACGCTCCCGCTTGATGGCCGCGTGAACAAGCGATCTGTCATCCTGGAAGGGACGAAGGACACCTCGCAGCTTCTCCCGCTCGTATGGCAGAACATCGTTTCGCCCGACTATTTCCGCATGATGCAGATTCGTTTGCTTCGAGGCAGGAGTTTCACAGATGCGGATTCGTCAGGAAATCCTGCGGTTGCCGTCCTGAGCGCTTCCACCGCCCGAAGCTTTTGGCCCAATGAAGACGCGATTGGCAAGCACATCCGGCTCGCAGACACGGGCGCGACCGATTGGGTTACCATCGTCGGCGTCGTCGCCGACGTGCGCGCCTACAGCCTCCAGCACAACGTTCCGGGCTGGATCGACGGGACGATTTACCTTCCTTATGGCCCAAAGGCAACGATGGAAAACAAGCGCATGCCGGCCGAGATGAGCCTCGCCGTCCGCACCGCGCAAGACGAACCCGGCTTGGCCGACTCCATTCGCGAAGTCGTCTCGCGCCTGAACCAGGACACGCCGGTCAGCGAAGTAAAGACGATGACCGGCGTGATTTCGGACGTTACGGCCACCTCGCGATCGATCACTTCCCTGTTTGCGGCTTTTGCGGGGATTGCATTCGCGCTCGGAGCAGTCGGCATTTACGGCGTGATCTCATTCTTGGTCGGGCAACGAACCAGAGAGATCGGCATTCGTATGGCGTTGGGCGCGCAGAAAACCGACGTCCTGAAAATCGTGATGAGCGAGGGCTTGCGGCTGACCTTTGCCGGCGTTTTCGCCGGACTTCTCACTGCCCTTGCTGCGACGCGCCTGTTGGGCAGTTTTCTTTACGGGGTGAGTGCGACCGATCCCTTCGCGCTGGGCGCGGTCGCCCTGCTCTTCGCGTTTGTGGCGCTTGCCGCGTGCTACATCCCTGCGCGTCGCGCGGTGCGCGTCGATCCAGCGACAGCTCTGCGTGGGGAATAGATTCGCAGCTTATCCACCCTTCGATTCGCATAGAGTTTTTGCCGGATGTGCCGAATAGACACAGCCGCCGAACATTCCTCGCTCTACTCCGTTCCTCTAATTGTAATGTTGACTACAAGTATTGTGCGTAAGCCGGGACGTAAGGCGAGCACGTTCCGGGGTGAGAACGCAGTCAGATGAGGAACTTCTGAATCCGGGTCACCGGTCTTCGGGGCTATGAAAAAGCTTAATGTTCTGGTTTCACTCATCACCAGCGATAACGATTACCAGGTCGAACAGGCGAAAGCAGCCGAGGAAACGGCGCAGCGGCTTGGCGTTTTCACGCAGATCATCTATGCGGGAAACGACGCGATCAACCAGAGCCAGCAACTGCTCTCGGTGATTCAGTCTTCCGGGAATCATCCCGACGGAATCATCGTCGAGCCCGTCGGAGGAACCGCTTTCCCGCACGTGGCACGCGCAGCCGTAACGGCGGGCATCGGATGGTGCGTGTTGAATCGCGAAACGGACTATGTGAACGAACTGCGCCGATCCAGCCGCGTTCCGGTGTTCAGCGTCACCTCCAACCACCTCGAGGTGGGCCGGATTCAGGGGCGGCAGGTAGCCGCGCTCGTGCCCAAGGGTGGAACCGTCATCTACATTCAGGGGCCTTCGACGACCGCCGCCGCCCGCTACCGGGCGCTGGGCATCGAGCAAACCAAGCCCGCGAATGTGAAGCTGGTGCACTTCAAGGGAAATTGGACGGCGGAGAGCGCGTACAAGGCGATGTCGTCGTGGATGCAGCTCTCTACGTCCAAGAAAACACCAGTCGACATGATCGCCGCACAAAACGACGATATGGCCATGGGCGCGCGCAGAGCGATCCAGGAACACGCAGACCCGGCAGTCAAAGAGAAATGGCTCCGGCTCCCGTTCACAGGTTGCGATGGATTGCCGAATACGGGCCAGGCGTTCGTCCGCAGCGGACTGCTTGCCGCCACGGTTGTAATGCCGCCGAACACCAGCGTCGCCCTGGAAATGCTCGTCGAGGGCATCCGCACCGGAAAGCAGCCCACGGAGCTTTTCCTGACGAGTCCGACGTCCTTGCCCGCGATTGATGAACTCGCATCGGCGGCGCAAAAAAGCGTTCTGCAGGCACGCTGAAGCGCGGCCGTCGGACCTCGCTGACTACTTTTTCTGGAGTAGCTGCGGCAATAGACTGACTGGATTCTGCCTCCACGGGGGCCATCCGTGCGCAGCGTGGATTCTCTTCCCTTCGAACCAGTCTCCGTCACCTGATGATCCGCGTTAACCTCCGGAGAGACAACGTGCGGCGGAGGTTGAAAACTCTGAGCAAACGCTGCGCCCGTAACCATCATCCAAACAATCGGCAAAACGAAACCGCATCGCGCATGAAACTTGAGGACTCGGATTGCCCCTGACCAGCTCAGTCACATCCTCTCTCAGCGCCTCGACTATCGCCAAGACGGCGCACGCAGTACGCCAGCGCGGCCCGAATCTATACCGGGAACCGACCCACCGCATTGCAGCCTCGACACGCGGACGATTCGTGTCCCCCGCTCTCGCGGTACAGGCAGGCCTGTATTGAATTTACATAGCGTATCGTCATACTTGAACGAACGGCATTTCGCCGCTTGCTGCTGCATGGTTTCAAGATTCGCACTCGCAAATCGCGCGAATGATCAGGAGCAGCCATGAACCATCGAGGCTCGACCCGCAACCATCGAAATTCTTCCGGCCAGCAGTCGAAACCGCGGGCAAAACGCAGCGCTCGCGCCCCTTTCCTGATCCGTTCCCTTATTCTTCTTGGCTCTCTCTCGATCCTCTCCCTCTCGCCGACGCTTTCCTGCTCGCTGGGCGTCTTCGCCGGGGCGTTTCCATTGCCTTCGTCCCTGGACGAACCCCGCCGAGAAAGCGCTCAGCAACTCGTCCGCAACGTGGTCTGGAACGAACTTCAGGCCCAGACGCACGACCACAGCCACTGGCGCTTTCGTGAAACGCAAGGGAATGCGGCCCGCAAGCTATACGATGTGATCCAGACGAGGTACGGTGATCTTCACCGCCTGCTCGCCATCGACGGGACACCACTCAAGGGAGGCGCGCTGGAGGCGGAGGACAATCGTATCCAGCAACTCTCATCCGACCCCGACCAGGTTGAACAGGCGCAGAAGAGGCGCGATGCGGACGCGAAGCAGGAGCGCGCCATGCTGCGGATGCTCCCGCATGCTTTTGTTTTTCACGAGGTGAGCCGGGAGGGAGATATCGTCAAGCTTTCCTTCACCCCAGACCCCAATTTCCACCCTTCCTCCCACCAGGCCGAAGTCTTCCACCATATGGAAGGAACTGTGCTCGTCGACGATCGGGTGAAGCGGCTCGTTCAAATCGACGGCCACCTCACCAGCCGCGTGAATTTCTGGGGCGGCCTGCTCGGTCATCTGGACAAGGGCGGAACATTCAAGGTCGAAGACCGCGACGTGGGCGACGGACATTGGGACATGGTGCTTCTGGACGTAAACATGAACGGGAAGGCGCTGTTCTTCAAGACCATCTCCGTCCATCAGCATGAAGCCTACTCCGACTATCACCGAGTGCCGGACGACTTGAGCCTCAAGGAAGCCGCCCGCGCGCTGAAGCAAGATGCGGAGTCTGGCGATCGCGCGGCAGGCGAGTAGCCGGGCCATGTGACTCACTACATTCCCGGAGCGACCGAAAATCCCCATAGAACTGCAAACTGCCGAGCGAACCCGGTGCCAAATACCAGGCCATGACGCGCTATTCGTGGCGGAGGGCGACGATGGGGTCGACGCGCGTCGCGCGATGTGCCGGAATGTAGCCGGCGAGCAGCGCGACGGCCACGAGCACCACGGCTGCGCTCGCAAA
The DNA here is from genome assembly GCA_963753475.1 of uncultured Acidobacteriota bacterium. Classification (GTDB taxonomy): domain Bacteria; phylum Acidobacteriota; class Terriglobia; order Acidiferrales; family UBA7541; genus Palsa-295. The sequence goes on along the minus strand of CAVWCN010000005.1, from coordinate 339,844 downwards.
GCTGAACGGGTCAGTTGCTGCTATGCCGTAGACGTAATCGGCCATGACGCGGCTTAGCGCCAGCGCGGCGATTACGCCGATCGCGATTCCGACGAGCGTGACGCGGAGGCCTTCGCGCAGGACGAGAAGCAGCACGTCGCGTCCGTTGGCGCCGAGCGCCATGCGAATCGCCATTTCCTGCGTCCGGCGGCTCACCGTGTATGACATGACGCCGAAAATCCCTATCGCGGAAAGCAGGAGAGCGAGCGCGGCGAAAGTCCACACGAGAATCATCGGGAAGCGGATCGCGCCGTACTCGTCGGAGACGATTTCGTCCAGCGTTTCGACGCGATCGATCGGCTGTTCCGAGTCCAAGGCTGAAAGCGCACTGCGTACTGCCGGCATGACGTCGAGAGGCGGGACCGCGCTACGCACAACCAGAAACACCGACGGCGCCGGGTGTTGGGCGAACGGCACATAAATATCCGAATTCGGCAGCCACAGGTCTCCGCTGCGCACATCTTTTACCACTCCCACGATTTGAAGCGCCTGCTGGGCGCCCGTCGATGCGCCTGAATACTCATGCGAAACGATCGTCAGATGGCTCCCGAGCGGGTTCGAATGTGGCCAGTATCGTCGCGCCACAATCTCGCTGATGATTGCGACGGGAGGCGCGCCGCTGGAATCGCTCCCGGAAAATTCGCGCCCGGAAATCAGCGCGATCCCCATCGCGCGGAAGCAATCCGGCGTGATGTAGTCGTAGTCGGACGTGGGCTCTTGTCCCGGAGCCGGCGGGGCCATGCCCTGGGGCAAAAAGAAAACGCGCGTATTGCTGAGAGCGCCGGCGGATGTGACTCCCGGTATGCTTTCGACCCGTTCGAGCAAGTTGCGATAGAAGAGCGCCTGTTGCGTTGCCGACGCGTAGCGGTACGGAGGCAGCGAAATGCTCATGCGCACGGCGTGCGACGGGTTGAAGCCCAGATTCACGTTCATGAGTGCGATGAAGCTGCGGATCAGCAGGCCGGCCCCCGACAACAGGATGAGGGCAAGCGCAACTTCTGAAACGACGAGGGAATTCCGCAGCCGTCGGCGGCTGGGCTCGGCCGTCGTGCTCACGCCGCCCTCCTTGAGCGAGTCGTTCAGATCCGTTTTCGTCGCGGCCAGAGCCGGCGCGAGCCCGAAGATCAGCGCGGTTCCAATGGTGACACCCACGCTGAAGACGAGTACGCGCCAGTCGATATCGATGATCTTTGCGTTCGGCAGCGAGAGCTGATAGCGGTCCATGGCGAAAGTAAGCAGGCGATCTCCCGCATAGGCGATGAACAGTCCCAGCGCGCCGCCAACCACCGCCAGGACGACGCTCTCCGTCAGAAGTTGTGTGACGAGGCGCGCTCGCGTGGCGCCAATGGCGATGCGGATGGCCACTTCGCGCTTCCGCCGCGTGGCGCGGGCGAGCAGCAGGTTGGCCACGTTCGCGCACGCAATCAGCAGCACGAACAGAACGGCTCCCAGCATGATCATCAGCGGCGTCTGCATGTGACGATAGTAAGCAGCGTGAAGCGGCTCGACCTTGATGCCCCAGCCTCGATCCGCGTCGGGATATTCCTTCGCCAGATTGATCGCCAGTGCGTCCATCGCGGCTTGCGCCTGCGGTATGCTTACGCCGGCCTTCAACCGCGCCTGGGTTTGCAAATCGCGCGTGGTGCTGCGCCCTGTCTCGCTCCTCTCTTCCGGCGTGAGCGCGAGCGGTACGAATACGTCGATGTCCTCATCCCACGTAAAGCGGAACGAAGCCGGCATGACGCCGATAATCGTGTAGCGTCGTTCGTCGAGGTCGACGGTCTGGCCCAGGATGGCGGGATCAGAGGCGAAGCGATCTTTCCAGAGCCCGTGGCCGATGACGGCAACCTGGTCCCGGCCCGCTTCCATTTCGCTGGGCGAAAAGAAGCGGCCAATCAAGGGTTGAATTCCAAACATCGGCAGGAGTTCGGCCGACGATTTAATCGTCATGACGTGTTCCGGGTGATCGCCACTCGTGAGATTGAAGCCCGCCCACCGATAATAGGCGACTTGCTGGAAAAGACCGGTGCTGGCAATGTTGACGATGTTCGGCGCGGACACACCGACCTGCATATAACCTTCACCTTTTTGATTCCGCCACTGGCCCAGTCCGATGAGCTGCTCGGGATGCGGGTACGGCAGGGGCCGCAGAAGGACGGCGTCCACGAGACTGAAGATGGCGCTGTTCGCGCCGATTCCCAGCGCGAGCGTCAGCACGGCCACGACCGCAAACCCGGGACTCTTTCGCAGCACGCGAAAAGCGTAACGAACGTCGTGAAGGATTCTGTTCACGCGGCACCCCTGGCCGGGCTTAGTTTAATCCATCCCTCGAGTCCAGCGGCTCCGATCTCGATTGTCGACCTTCGGCCTTCGCGAAACCTCAACCGCGGCCACTTTCGATCCAGGCCGAACCCGACGCGAACGCAGATATTCCCCTTGATTATTGACAGGAGCCAGGATACATTCCTGTCAGTTACCGAGAGGAAGCGTCTAAGGGCCGCGTCAAAGGAACAAAATGACGAAACCGATCGATCTCGTGCAGGGCACTCTCGACATGCTGATTCTCAAGACGCTGGCACTCGAATCGGCCCACGGCTGGGCCATCGCCCAGCGAATCCGGCAAGTTTCGAAGGATGTTTTGCAGGTGAGACAGGGCGCGCTCTACCCCGCCCTGCACCGTCTCGAACAGCAGGGCTGGATCAAGGCCGAGTGGGGTGAATCGGAAAACAATCGCCGCGCAAAATATTATTCCTTGACCAGCGCGGGGCGGAAATACCTCGAGAGCGAGCACGCGAATTGGGAGCGATTGTCGGCAGCGATAGGCCTGGTGATGAACCCGGCATCATAAGGGCTGGTCATCGCCGCATGGCGTTGCCTCGAGCCTACCCACAGAGGGACGCGGATGAACGCCGATAATCAGCGCCGATTGCGAATGTGAAACCCGATGCGATGGATGAACAAGCTTTCGATGAGGTTGCGGTCGCTGTTGCGGCGCGGGCGCGTCAATCGTGAGCTCGACGACGAGCTTCGTTTTCACGTCGAACGCGCGATCGCGGCCAACGTTGCGGCGGGAATGTCGCGCCAGGAAGCCCGGTTCGCCGCTTTGCGTGGGTTTGGCGGCATTGAGCAGATTCGAGAGGAGTGCAGCGACATGCGGAACGTGAATTGGCTCCAAGACTTCGTCCAAGACGTTCGCTACGGCCTGCGCATGCTCCGCAAGTCACCTGGCTTTACTGTGGTGGCCGTGCTGACTCTGGCGCTGGGTATCGGCGCAAATGCCGCGATTTTCTCGGTCGTTTACGGTGTTCTCCTCGAATCCCTGCCCTACCGCGATGCTTCGCGGCTGATTGTTCTAAACGAGACCACCCCCAAAGTCGGTACCGTCAGCGTGTCGTACCAGAATTTTCTCGACTGGCGCGCGCAGAGCCACGCGTTTTTCCAGATGGCGGCCGTAAGCGGCGTCGGGTTCAGTCTCGCCGGCATCAGTCAGCCAGAAGACATCAGGGGCGATGCAGTGTCGCCGAACTTCCTTTCAATGCTTGGGCTGCGTCCATTCATTGGCCGCGACTTCGATCCCTCCGAGGAGAAACCCGGCACGGCGCCCGTTGTACTGCTGAGCTATTCGCTCTGGGAGTCGCATTTTGCCGGCGATCGCGGCGTGCTGGGACGCGCGATCAAACTCGACGGCCGCGGCTACACAATCGTCGGAGTGCTGCCCCCGAACTTTCGGAGTCCCGACAAAACCGACGTGCTCGAACCGATCGGCGTTTGGGCCACGAACAACGATGATGCCACCGACCGCGGCTCTCGCGGCGATCTGGTCGTGATCGGCAGGCTCGCGCCGGGCGTCAGCTTGAGGCAGGCCCGTGCGGAGATGGACGGCATCGCAGCCCGGCTGGCGCGCGAATACCCCGGGGCAAACGACCAGTTCGGAGTGGAGCTGCAACCCATCCGCGACGTCTTCGTAGGGAACGTGCGGCCGGCGATTCTCGTTCTCTTCGGTGCCGTACTGTTCGTGCTGCTGATCGCCTGCGCGAACGTGGCGAACCTGTTTCTGGTCCGCAGCGCCACGCGAGGGAAGGAAATCTCCTTGCGCATCGCCTTCGGCGCGAGTCGCGGGCGCATTGTCCGTCAAATGCTGACGGAGAGTTTCGTGCTCGCGCTGTTCGGCGGGGCCTTGGGGATTGCGCTGGCGGTCGGTGGAATTCAAGGCATGAATCAACTGATTCCCATGGATATGCTGTCGGGTGCATCCATCGGCCTGAACGACGCCGTGCTGCTCTTCGCTGCAGGAGCTGTCGTGCTCGCGGCGTTCATTTTCGGGCTCGCTCCGGCCCTGCATTCGACGAGGCCCGACGTGCGGTCCGAGCTGAAGGAAGGCGCGCGAACGGTCAGTTCCGGAACGCAACAAAGCAGATTGCGCGCGGTGCTCGCGATCGCGGAGATTTCGCTCGCCGTCGTCCTCGCGGCGGGCGCCGGCCTCATGATGAAGAGCCTCTATCGCCTGCTCTTGGTGAATCCCGGATTCCGCACCGACCGCGTGCTGAGCATGGAAATGGATTTACGCACGCAACAGTACGCAACCCGTCCTGCCGTTCGCAATTTCTGGCAGCAGGTTCTGGACCGCGTACAAAACCTTCCTGGTGTGGAAAGCACCGCCGTTGGCACCGTGATTCCGTTCACAGGCAATCACAATCGCAGCGACGTCACCATCGAAGGAATGCCGGAGCCGAGGCCGGGAAGTTGGCCGCATCCGGATTATCACATCGTCAGTCCGGGCTACGTGACAACGCTGGGCATACCGCTTTTGCGGGGGCGAACGTTTACGAACGCGGACAACGAAAACGCGCCCCTCGTCGGTATGATCAACACCAGGCTCGCACGAGAATTCTTCCCCAACCAAGATCCGGTCGGCAAGCGATTCATGTTCGGCCATCCATCGGCAAAAAATCCACCGAAGTGGATCACGATTGTAGGCGTGCTCGGCGATACGAAACTCTACGGCTTGGCGAATCCTGCGCGGCTCGAAGTGTACCTTCCGTTCCGGCAGGAGACAGCAAGCGACATGAATTTGCTCGTCAAATCCGCCGTCGATCCGGCGGCGCTGATCTCGTCGATTCGCGGCGCGGTGGCTTCGATTGACAAGGACCAGCCGATTTTCGCGATTTCCACCATGAACCAGCTGCGCAGCGATTCGACCAGCACGCGACGCATTACGGTGGTTCTGCTCGGCGCTTTCGGCGGACTTGCGCTCGTGCTGGCGACGATCGGCATTTACGGGGTGATTTCCTATTCTGTCGCGCAGCGGACGCATGAGATCGGGATTCGCATGGCACTGGGCGCGCAGCATTGGGGCGTCCTGCGCATGGTCCTGGGACAGGGCGGGAAAATCGCGCTCGCGGGAATTGCCATCGGGTTAGTGGCGGCTCTCGGACTCACGCGGCTAATGTCGAGCCTGCTTTTTTCGGTGAACGCCGGTGATCCGGCTACCTTCGCTGCAGTGGCGCTGCTGCTGGCGCTCGTTGCGTTGCTCGCCTGCTACATTCCGGCGCGGAGGGCCATGCGCGTCGATCCCATGGTCGCCCTGCGCCACGAGTAGAGCCGGCGTCTCGCCGGCGATTTTGATTTCGGCGGTCGAAAAACTGCGGTTGCCAAATGATCGGGCGGTGAACGGATGACAACTCCATGACGCGCTGGCCCCGCAAATTCACGCTTCGTCTTCGTTCGCTTTTTCACCGTTGGCGAGTGGATCGCGAGCTGGACGACGAGTTGAACTTTCATCTCGAGCGCCAGATCGCGGCCAACGTTGCCGCCGGTATGTCACGCGACCAAGCCCGCCGTGCCGCACTGCGCGAATTCGGGGGCGTCGACCAGGTTCGGGAGGAGTGTGCCGACATGCGCAGAGTAAATTGGCTGCAGGATCTCGTCCAGGACGTCACTTATGCGCTGCGCATGCTGCGCAAATCTCCGGGATTCACCGCCATCGCCGTCCTGACCCTTGCCATCGGCATCGGCGCAAACACAGCGATATTCAGCGTTGTCTACGCGGTCATTCTAAGGCCCCTTTCCTACCCGCATCCGAGCCAACTCGTCGTTCTGTTCGAGACAAAGCCCTCGGAAGGAATCCGCGAGGCTTTCAGTTCCTATCAGGATTTTCGCGAGTTCCGCGACCAGAATCATGTTTTCAGCCAGATTGGCGGCAGGTCAGGTCACGACCTCAACTTGACCGGTCACGGCGATCCATTTCAAGTGGACACATCGGATGTGACGCCTGGATTGCTCGACACCATGGGCGTGAAGCCGCTGGCCGGCCGCGCGTTTCTGCCCGACGACGGCAAGCAAGGAGCGGCGCCGGTCGTCATCCTGAGTGAAAATCTCTGGCGCGACCGCTTCGGCGCGGACCCCCACGTGATCGGCAGTTCGGTGAATCTCGACATGCGGGCCTTTACCGTAATCGGCGTCATGCCGGCGGGCTTTCGCTATCCTTTTCTCACAAGCGAGCAGATCTGGATCCCTCTCCAGCAAGATCCGCTGTTCGGCCCGTGGATGAACAATCCCGACCTGCGCTGGGTGGGCGTCACCGCGCGGCTCAAGCCCGGCGTTTCGATTGCCAAGGCGCAAGCTGAAATCGACGCAATCAGCGTGCGGTTGAACAGGAAATTCCCGGCACAGGATAAGGGCTGGAGCGCCCGTCTTGCTCCTTTGCAGGATCAGCTTGTGGGGAACGCGAAAACTCCGCTCCTGGTGCTGCTGGGCTCTGTCGGTTTGGTCCTGCTGATTGCCTGCGCCAACGTTTCGAATTTGCTTTTGGCGCGAGCCACCTCGCGCGCCAGGGAAATCGCGGTGCGCATGGCGTTGGGTGCGGGACGGCTGAGGATCGTCCGCCAATTGCTGGCGGAAAGCGCGGTGCTCGGGCTGCTGGGAGGGGCCGCTGGCGTGCTGCTCGCATATTGGGGCGTCCACGGATTGAGTTCCCTGGTCCCCGACAGCTTGACTCAGCTCCACGCGATTACTGTCGACACGTGGGTTCTTGCGTTTGCCTTTGCCCTTTCGGTCCTCGCGAGCATCCTCTTTGGCCTCGCGCCTGCGCTATTTGCCGCGGATTCGAGCCTCACATCAACCCTCAAAGAGAACACAGCGCGCGGCGGAGAGGGTGGCGGGCGCCGCCGGACCCGCGGCGTGCTGGCGGTGGCCGAAATCGCCCTGGCGATGGTTTTGCTCGTCGCGGCCGGCCTGCTCGGACGCAGTTTTCTCACGCTGACTTCCGTGAATCCCGGCTTCGATCCCGACCACGTGGTGAAAGCCGAAGTCGATCTGCCGCGATTTGAATACTCGAAACCCGCGCAGTGGACGGCATTTGCCGACGACCTGCTCCGGCGCCTGCAGGCGCAACCGGGAATGCGCGATACGGCGGTGGGGATTCCCCTCCCGCTCGCAAACCAGAGCGTCATTCTTCCTTTCGACATTCCCGGAAAGCCGCCGGCCCGGGCCGGCACCAGTCGCACGGCTGACTACGTCGCAGCGAGTCCTGAGTACGTGCGCGTCATGGGAATTCCGCTGCTCCGCGGAAGATGGATCGACAAGCAGGACCGTCCATCCGCCCCGCTCGTCACCGTGATCAGCGAGGCGCTCGCGCGCCGTTATTTTCCCAACGAAGACCCCATCGGCAAGCAGTTGGCTTTCGCATTTCCCCCGAGTAGCGCGCTTCACCGCGAGATCGTCGGCATCGTCGGTGACGTGCGCGACAGGTCGTTGGGGCAAGATCCGCCACCCACGATGTACGTTCCCTACGCGCAGGCGCCGTTTTGGGGCGCCGAAATCGTGACGCGAAGCAATCTGAGTGCCGGCGCCGTCGCAACAACGATTCGCTCCCAGGTCGGCCAGATCGATAAAAACGTGCCTATCATTGACGTCGAGGCAATGGCCAGTGCCATGGACACCAGTGTCGCGCAGCCGAGGTTTCGCGCCTGGCTCGTCGGATTGTCTGGCGTGATGGCCCTGATTCTTGCGGCCGCGGGAATCTTCGGCGTCATTTCCTACTCGGTCGCCTGCCGGACGCACGAGATCGGTATCCGCATGGCCCTCGGCGCGACCCCCACGAATGTTTTGCGTCAAATTCTCGGGGAGTCCGCGCGATTCGTGCTTGTCGGCCTCGCTGCGGGCGTCGCGATAGCGCTGGGCGTCACGCGTCTGCTCGCCAGTATGCTCTTCGCTGTGCGCCCGGCCGATCCGATCACCTTTTGTGCGGTGGGAATTCTGCTGGTCTCTGTCGCGCTGTTTGCCTGCTACATCCCCGCGCGGCGCGCCACACGCGTCGATCCCATTGCCGCTCTGCGGCATGAGTGAGAACGCTCTGCGACGCGAGTGCCACCCTCCGCCATCACTGAACGCGAGGCGTGACGCGTAATTCGCGTCGATTCGCTTTTTTTGCGGCCGCTCCGACGTAAAAGCGCCGGCCGCCGCCGCGAAGCGCGTGTCACGGAGGCCGCAAACATAATTCTCCTCCTTTGCCTTGTCTTTGCCTTCGCCTCCCTTTGCCTTCGCCTCGACGACCAATCGCCACTTACCGTTTACCCGAATGGCGCGGTGCCGCGCGAATTGTTACAATGACCGATGGCGCGGGTGACGCTTGCGCCTCCCGTGCACGCCAAACTCTTTTATCTGCATCTCGCCGATGCCGAATAGGTGAATCGAGCGCATGCCTTCTCGCACACTCTACGAAAAAATCTGGGATGCCCACCTCGTCCATGAGGAGCAGGGCCAGCCGTCGCTGATTTACATCGACCGGCACTTGATCCACGAAGGCACTTCGCCGCAGGCGTTCGCGGGAATCAAGGCCGCTGGGCGCACCGTCCGCCGGCCGGAGTTGACGTTCGCCGTAATGGACCACTCCGTCTCCACGAAAAACCGCGACCTACCCGTGCTCGACGCCGATGCGGCGGGACAATTCGCTGCGCTCGCGCGCAACTGCGAGGAGTTCGGAGTCAACCTCTTCGACATGCACAGCCAGAACCAGGGCATCGTCCACATCATCGGCCCGGAGCTGGGCATCACGCAGCCGGGTTTCACCATCGTTTGCGGCGACAGCCACACGTCTACTCACGGAGCGTTCGGCGCGCTCGCCTTCGGCATCGGCACAAGCGAAATCGAGCACGTCCTGGCCACGCAGTGCCTGTCGCAATTCAAATCGAAGACCGCAAAGGTCGAGATCAGCGGCAAGCGCCCTAAGGGCGTCACGGCCAAGGACCTGATTCTCGCCGTCATCGGAAAAATCGGCATCGCAGGCGGGAACGGCCACGTCTTCGAGTACACCGGCGAAGCCGTTCGCGGCCTCTCGATGGAAGGCCGCATGACCATGTGCAACATGACCATCGAAGGCGGCGCGCGCGCGGGAATGGTCGCGCCGGATGAGACCACGTTTGCCTACATGGAAGGACGCCCGTTCGTGCCGCGCGGCAAGGATTTTCAGGTTGCCGTGGACTACTGGAAATCGCTCTGCACCGATGCCGACGCAAAATACGACGCGACGATCACGCTGCGCGCGGAAGACCTGGCGCCCATGGTCACCTGGGGCACGAATCCCGGAATGGTCACGCAAGTGGACGCGCGCGTTCCCGCGCCCGATTCGTTCAAGGATTCTGTCGAGCGCAAAGCTGCCGAGCGGGCGCTGGAATACATGGCGCTCAAGCCCGGCACGCCCATCGAGGATATCGCCGTCGATCGCGTCTTCATCGGCTCGTGCACGAATTCACGCCTCGAAGATTTGCGCGCCGCCGCGCGAGTAATCGCCGGCAAGCACGTAGCGAAGTCGCTGAAGCAGGCGCTTGTTGTGCCGGGCTCTCGGCGCGTGAAAGCCGCCGCTGAAAAAGAGGGCCTGGACAAGATTTTCCGCGACGCTGGCTTCGAGTGGCGCGACGCGGGTTGCAGCATGTGCATCGGCATGAACGACGACGTTCTGCCGGAGGGCGAGCGTTCGGCCAGCACGTCGAATCGCAACTTCGAAGGCCGCCAGGGCAAAGGCAGTCGCACGCACCTGGTCAGCCCGATGATGGCCGCGGCCGCGGCAATCGAAGGTCACTTCGTCGACATCCGCAAGTGGAACGTCAACGGCACGGAATAGCCGTTGTGGCGCCGGCTTGCCCTGAGCAGAGTCGAAGGGCGTCTCGCCGGCGTTTTTAAAGCCGTCCATCGCAGGGGCGGGTCTCAGACCCGCCCTCTTTGTCAGTGCGACGGCTTTTTTCGTAGGGGCACGGCATGCCGTGCCCGCTGAGGCGCCCGCGAGGAAGTCTTCGTGCCGCGGACGTGCGGCCGACGATGAGGGTTTCGTGTCAGGGCACGACTTCAGTCGCGCCGTCCGACGAACGTCCAATTTTTCTTATCATGCCTCCGACTTTAGTCGGAGGCTACGAGCCTTTGCGGCAAGATACTGGGCGCTGCACAAATTGCGATGACCGCGAAGAATGACCTTTCGAGGACAAAATAATATGGAACCCTTCATCAAGCACACAGGCCTGGTCGCCCCGCTCGATCGAGTCAACGTCGACACCGACCAAATGGTCCCCAAGCAATTCCTGAAGCTGCAAACACGACAAGGCTACGGCCGCGTGCTCTTCTACGACTGGCGCTACCTGCCGGGCGAGAAGCCAAATCCCGATTTTGTGCTGAACGCGCCGCGCTACAAAGGCGCCAGCATCATCCTCGCGCGCGCCAATTTCGGCTGCGGCTCCAGTCGCGAGCACGCGCCGTGGGCCATTCTCGATTATGGCTTCCGTGCAATCCTCGCGCCCAGCTACGCCGACATCTTCTACAACAATTGCTTCAAGAACGGCATCCTGCCCGTCACGCTGACGAACGAACAGATGGACGAACTCTTCGCGCGCACGGAGAAGAACGAAGGCTACCGCCTTACGGTCGATCTCGAACGGCAAGTCGTCACCGACTTGCCTGCCGTGGCAGGCGATGGCGGCCTGCGCTATTCCTTCACTGTGGATCCGTTCCGCCGCAACTGCCTGCTCAAAGGCCTCGACGACATCGGCCTCACGTTGCAGCACGCAAACGAAATCGCCGCCTTCGAGAAAAAAGGCGTGCGCACGCCCCACATGTACCAACCCGTTGACGTCAAATTCCACCACGAACCCGCTCCACCGAAAAACTAGTCGCCATCTCGCCATCTCATAAATGCAGTTTAGGGGGTCGGAGCTTTTGCTCCGACATTCAAGCCGCGGTAAACGTTGGGCTTTAGCCCCTGAAGAAAGTCTCTTCCAGCACTCCTGGCACTTTGGAGACAACCTGTAGTTGCTCGCACGTGCGCACATCAATCAAGTGTTAGCAGGCACAGGAAGGTCACATCTTGCTCTCCGGTAGACAATCTCAGTTACCCCACCGACTGTGAGTCGCCCTAGCGCGATAACTAGTGTAGTGTCCAACAAATAGATGGACTATAAAATGAATTCCTGCTATCCTGCCTGCGTGCCTCGACCCCTTCCACTCGCGCTCGCAGACGCCGATCAACAGCAGCTGCGACACTGGGTGTCGGCCTTCGGTACACCACAGCAGGTGGCCTTGCGAAGTCGCATTGTGTTGGCTGCCGCCGAGGGGCAATCGGACTTTGTTATCGCTCAACAGTTGGATACGAATCGCAAGACGGTCATGCTGTGGCGCCATCGCTTTGCCCAGGAGGGCCTCGATAGTTTGTGGGAAATAGCGCCGGGGCGAGGGCGCAAACCGACCTACGGGCCCGAGAAGATCCAATCGATTGTGGATGCCACGCTACGCAGCAAACCCAAGGGAATGACGCAGTGGAGTTGCCGGCTCCTGGCGGCGAGCCAGGGAGTCAGTAAGTCCACCATCAACAATATCTGGCAAAGTCACAGTCTGAAACCGCACCGAGTGAAAAGTTTCAAGCTGTCGCGGGATGCGAAGTTTCTGGAGAAATTGACGGATGTCGTGGGCCTGTATCTGAATCCTCCGCAACAAGCGATCGTGCTCTGTGTAGATGAAAAGAGCCAAATACAAGCGCTGGATCGCACGCAACCGGGCCTGCCCATGAAAAAGGGCCGTGGCGGAACCATGACCCACGACTATAAGCGGAACGGGACGACTTCGTTGTTCGCCGCACTGGAAGTTTTGCAAGGACGCGTGATCGGGCAGTGTTACGAGCGGCATCGTCATCAGGAGTTCCTGAAGTTCCTGCGGTGCCTCGACCAAGAGTTCCCGGGAGAGATTCCCTTGCACCTGGTGATGGACAATTATGGAACCCACAAGCATTCCCGCGTGCAAGCCTGGTTGCAGCGCCATCCTCGTTTTGTCTCTCACTTTGTACCTACGAGTTCCAGTTGGCTCAATCTGGTGGAGCGCTGGTTTGGCGAGTTAACCAGCAAACGAATTCGCCGCGGATCCTTCCGCAGTGTGGAAGATCTGGAGAAAGCGATCGCGGAGTTCTTGGCGGCTTGGAACCAGCACCCTAAACCGTTTGTGTGGACCGCCACTGTGAAATCCATCGTAGAAAAGCTATCGCGCTGTCGTCAGACCTTGGAAAAGATTCAGCCAGGTTGCACGCTACCACGGCGGCGAAATGCGGAACGTTGAGTTGTCCACTTATTTAGCGGACACTACACTAGCAGAACACCGAGAGAGGGGGCTCGCCGGCCTCTGATTTGCGCCACTCGGCGCTCACCCGCCATCGCCCAAGATTGACGCTTGCGATGGCCCGCGCTAACTTGGAGCAACACCCTGTTACATGAGGAATTATGGAAAACAGAGAAGTGGCGAAAATCCTGCGCGAGACCGCGCAGCTGCTCGAAATCGACGGCGCGATCATCGGGCGTTATCGCAGCTACGAAAAAGCCGCCGAACTGCTCTACAACATCCACGAGCGCGTCGAGGATCTCGCCGAGGACGACAAGAAGCTCCGCGAATTGCCCGGCATCGGCGAGAACATGGCCGAGCACATCCGCGAAATCCTGAAGACCGGCGACTACTCTCTGCGCCAGAAGCTCCTGAAGAAATATCCGCCCACGCTGCTCGACGTCCTGCAACTCCAGTCGCTCGGACCCAAGAAGGTCGCGTTCCTGCGCAGCGCGTTCCATATCGCCACCGTGGCGGACGTTGAAAAGCTGGCGCGCGAGGAAAAGCTGCGCGACTTGCCCGGCTTCGGCGAAAAGAGCGAACAGAACATCCTGAAGGCCTGCGAGTTCTTCAAGAAATCGACAGGTCGCTTTCTGCTCGACCGCGCAACGGACGAAGCGGAGAAGCTCTCGTCGTACATTCGTGAATGCGATTCCGTCGAGTCCGTTACCGCCGCGGGCTCGCTCCGGCGCGGCCGCGACACGATTGGCGACGTCGATCTGCTCGTGACCATGCGCCCTGGTCACGACAAGCAGGCGGACGTGGACAACGTGGCCGAATACATTTTGAAGTATCCGGGCATTGACACGCACCTGGCGCGTGGCGAGAACAAGGTCAGCGTGCGCCTTGGAAGCGGGCTGCAGGTGGACGTCCGTCTTCTCGACAAGAAGAGCTTTGGCGCTGCCCTCCTCTACTTCACCGGCTCGAAGGAGCACAACGTCGTCCTGCGCGGCCGCGCGAACGACATGGGCTGGACCCTGAACGAGTACGCCCTCACCACGCTGAAAGGCGGTCGCACAGTTGCCGGCAAAACCGAAGAAGAAATCTACGCAAAGCTGAAGCTCGCCTATATCGAGCCCGAACTTCGCGAGAACACCGGCGAAATCGACGCCGCGGAAAAGGGCGCACTTCCAACTTTGCTGCGCCTCGAGGACATGCGCGGCGATTTGCAGATGCACACCACCGCGTCCGACGGACGCAACTCAATCGAAGAAATGGGTGAAGCCGCGCGCAAGCTCGGCTACGAATACATTGCCCTCACCGATCACTCGAAAGCCGTCACCGTGGCGAACGGCATGGACGAAAAGCGCACGCTCGAGCAGATCAAGAACATTCGCGCGGCGCAGAAACGCGTCGAGGGAATCCGTTTGCTCGCGGGGATTGAATGCGACATCCTCAAAAACGGGAAGCTCGATCTCGATGACGAAGTGCTCGCCCAGCTCGACGTCGTGGTCGCTTCGATTCACTCCTACATGAATTTGACGCGCGCCGAAATGACCGAGCGTCTGCTCGCCGCCATTGAGAATCCCTACACGCAGATCATCGCCCATCCCACCGGCCGCCTCATCATGCGCCGTGAGCCGTACGAGTACGATATGGAGAAGGTCCTCGAGGCCGCCAGGCGCAACGGTGTGGTCATGGAATGCAACGCCTATCCGGACCGCCTCGACCTGAACGACGTGCATCTGCGCATGGCCAAGCGGCGCGGCGTAAAAATCGTGATCTCCACGGACTCGCATTCGACGACGCACCTTCCGCTGATGAAATACGGCGTGATCACCGCCCGCCGCGGCTGGATCGAAAAGAAGGACGTCATTAACGCGCGTCCGCTCGCCGAATTGCTGGCGGCGCTCAGGCCGAAGCCCGCGGCCGCAGGCAAGCCCGGTGCCGCGAAAGCGGCGAGGAAGTAAAGGGGGTAAAGGACGTAAGGAAGAAGACTGTCTTGGCTGGCTGAGCTTGCGTGAACGGACACGGCGACGCGGGCGCAGCCTCGGGGCGGCTTTCGCGAAAGGGCCGGTGTTTTCCTCTGCCTCCTCTACCTCCTCGGCCTGCTTTTACTTCCTGTTCCTTGCCATGGAACATTTTGTGACTCGCTTCCGTACCATTATTTGCGATCAGAGAACTGCGTACTGCGTTTGCGCCGGAGGAAACAACATGAGGCAAAAGCTTCTGATTTCAGCGGGCGTTCTGCTTGCGGCGGCGGCCGTGGCCGCCACCGCGCCGGCTTCGCGCGCCGACGATTGGTCGAAGACGTACGCCATCAGCGGCCGCGCCGACCTCCACGTGCAGACCGACGACGGCAGCGTCACCATCACTTCGGCGGACCAGAAGGACATCTACGCGCACGTCACGACCAGCCGCTATAAGCTCGGCCCCGACGATGTCCGCGTCGAAGAAAGCCAGAGCGGCGACAGCGTGAACATTCGCGTCCGCATGCCCCATTTTCATTGGGGATTCTGGGGCAGTGGCGGATCGGTTCACGTTGACCTGCGCGTCCCCCGCAGCCTGAATCTCGACGTGACCACCGGCGACGGCGACGTCACCGCGCAGCCTCTCGCGGGCAATATCCGCATCACCACCGGCGACGGTAATATTCAGGCCAACGGCCTCCACGGCCAGATTTACCTCCACTCCGGCGACGGCCGCATCGACGGCTCTGGAATGGACGGCGCTCTTCAGGTCGATACCGGCGACGGACACATCACCCTCGACGGACGATTCGACGCCCTGCAAGTTCAGACGGGCGACGGCAGCATTGATGCCTCCGCCGCAAACGGATCGAAGGTAACGGACGGTTGGAACCTGCACTCCGGCGACGGCCGCATCACCCTGCGCGTCGCCAGCGATCTGAACGCGGAACTCGACGCCCACACGGGCGACGGCAGCATCACCGTCGACGTCCCGATCACGGTCTCCGGGTCGCTCAACCGATCGTCTGTGCGCGGCAAACTGAACGCCGGCGGTGGCGTCCTGAAAATCAGCTCCGGCGACGGCTCCATCCACCTGGAAAAAATCTGACCGCTGCAGTTGTGCCTTTGAATTTTCGCGGCACGGCATGCCGTGCCGCTGCTCGACTGACGTAGGGGCGCTGCTTGCCGCCCCCGTTTGACCGCGCGCGGCGTGCCCGGCTGCCGATCTCGGCGGCACGATGGTTCCATGTCAGGGCACGACTTCAGTCGTGCCGTAAGCAAGCCCGATCAGATCGGCTTTAGCCGCTGTGTCGGGCTGCGGCTTCGCCGCAGCCTTCGAAGCCCTAGTGGGCATTCCTCTTTCCGCCCTCCCGCGAACCGATTGCAAATCGCTTTCGCATGCCGCATCATAATTGGCTTTGCCCGACCGCTTTGTTCCTGTCGCGCACACGCATCGGGCCTGCCTACCGGCAGGCAGGGGGCATGGAAATCGTGAACAGAATCTCGTCCTGGGAGAAAAACGAATGCGCAGGCCTGTGCAGATAGCTCCCCCGAAGGGGAAGCTCGGAATACTGACGCCCGGAATGGGCGCCGTCAGCACCACGCTGATGGCCGGCGTCGAGCTGGTTCGGCGCGCCGAAGCGCTGCCGATCGGCTCGCTCACGCAGATGGGTACCATTCGTCTGGGCAAACGCACGGAAGCGCGCACCCCAAAAATCAACGACTTTGTTCCGCTTGCCAAGCTCGGCGATATCGTCTTTGGCGGCTGGGATGTTTTCCCCGACAACGCCTACGAAGCCGCGCAAAAGGCGGGCGTCCTCGAATCGAAGCATCTCGATAAAGCAAAGAAATTCCTCAGCGGGATCGCGCCGATGAAGGCCGCGTTCGATCAGAACTACGTGAAAAAGCTGAACGGGCCGAACGTCAAAAAGGCCAAGAACAAGCTCGATCTCGCCGAGCAGATTCGCGAAGACATTCGCAACTTCAAGAAGAAGAACAAATGCGATCGCCTCGTGATGGTCTGGTGCGCGTCTACGGAAGTCTTTATGAAACCGGAAGCGGTGCACAAAGACATCGCTTCGTTTGAAAAAGCGATGAAGGAGAACCATCCGGCCATCGCGCCCTCGATGCTCTACGCCTACGCGGCCATCAGCGAGGGTGTTCCCTTCGCCAACGGCGCTCCGAACCTGACCGTCGATATTCCTGCGCTGCTCGATTTTGCTCACAGCAGGCACGTCCCCATCGGCGGTAAGGATTTCAAGACCGGCCAGACTCTGATGAAAACGATCCTTTCGCCCGGCTTCAAGGCGCGCATGATCGGCGTCAACGGCTGGTTCTCCACCAATATTCTCGGCAATCGCGACGGCGAAGTCCTCGACGATCCCGGCTCGTTCAAAACAAAGGAAGAATCGAAGCTCGGCGCTCTCGAATATATTTTCCAGCCGAAGCTCTATCCCGAGCTGTACGGCAACCTGTATCACAAGGTCCGGATCAACTATTACCCGCCCCGCGGAGACAACAAAGAAGGCTGGGACAACATCGACATTTTCGGCTGGCTGAATTATCCGATGCAGATCAAGGTTGACTTCCTGTGCCGCGATTCCATTCTCGCCGCGCCCATCGTCCTCGACCTTGCGCTTTTTTTCGACTTGGCGCATCGCGCGGGATTGCGCGGCATTCAGGAATGGCTCAGCTTCTATTTCAAGTCGCCGATGTGCGCGCCGGAACTCTATCCCGAGCACGATCTCTTCATTCAGCTCATGAAGCTGAAAAACACATTGCGCTGGATGATGGGCGAAGGACTCATCACCCACCTCGGCGCCGAATACTACGACTGAGTCGAGCGTCGAGCAGCGGATGTTCATCGCTCGGCGTCGGGGCCCTCCTCGGCATAGTCTGCCGCGCCGTAACGATCCGCCCGGCTTCGAACCGTCGTCCGGAGGTCTTCATGCCTTTTCTCGACACCAGCACTCTCCGCGTCACCGAACGCCTTCCCGGCTGGCATGGCCGCTACTTTCATTCCGCAAACTATGACCTTCGCCCACTACGATTTCGCGAAGGACGCAACCATCCACTCGCACTCCCATCCTCAGGAAGAAGTCTACGAAGTGATTGAAGGCGAGCTTGAAATCACCATCGACGACGTCACTCAAGTAGCGCGAGCGGGCATTGTCGCGATCGTTCCCGGCAACGCGCGCCATTCGGTCAAGGCCCTCACCGACGGCCACGCCATCATCGTCGACCACCCAATTCGTCCCGAATTCGGATAGGGTTTTGGGAGTGCGAGAGCTTGTTTGCCCTACCGGTTAACTCTTGCCCGGCGCGGGGTGCGAGCCACAAGTTACGAGTTGCGATCGCGAATCACGTCTTCACCGGCTCTGACTCGACCAGCTTGTCCGCGCGCCGCAGCGCTGGAAACCACCACGCCCACAACGCCGTCGCCACAATCGCCCCGATTCCGCCAATGATCACCGCCGGCACCGCGCCGAACCACTGCGCCGTCAGTCCCGACTCGAATTCGCCGAGCTCGTTCGACGCGCCTATAAACACCATATCGACCGCATTCACGCGCCCGCGCATCTCGTCCGGCGTCTTCACCTGCACCAGCGTGCCGCGGATCACCACGCTGACCATGTCCGTCGCACCGACCAACACAAGGGACAGCACGGACACGACGAGGCTACGCGAAAGTCCAAAGATGATTGTCGCCACGCCAAATCCGGCCACGCACCAGAGCATTGCCGCGCCGGCGCGTCGCCGGAGCGGGCGATAGCCCAGAAAGATCGCCATCACGGCAGCGCCCACTCCCGGCGCGCTGCGCAGAATACCGAGTCCCCAGGGGCCGGTGTGCAGAATTTCGCGGGCATAGATCGGCAGCAGCGCCACCGCCCCGCCCAGCAGCACCGCAACAAGGTCGAGCGAAATCGAGCCGAGAATCACCTTTTCCTTCCGGATGTAGCGCAGCCCTGCGAAGACGGTTGTCCAGCTCACCGGCTCGCGCACTGGCGCGCCTTGCCTCGTCTGGATTCGAAGGGTAACCGCGCCGGCCACAATCGCCGCCGCGACAGCCGTCGCGTATACCGCCTCCGGCCCGCGAAACGCTGCGTAGATCAGGCCGCCAACCGCCGGTCCCAAAATGCTGGCCGTCTGGTAAATGCTCGAGTGCCAGGCTACGGCGCTTGGGAACATTTCCATGGGCACCAACTGCGGCAGAATCGCGCGGGTGACCGGTCCGCTGAACGACCGCACCACGCCAACCAGCGTCATTACGGCGTAGATGAAAACCACGCGCGGTGCGCCGTGAATGGAAAGACCCAGCAGCAATGCCGAACACAGCGCGAACCCTGCGTAGCACGTGGTCAGCAGCCGCCGCCGGTGGATCGCATCCGCGGCGTGCCCGGCCACCAGAAACAGAAGCACACCCGGAAGGAATTGCACCAGCCCGGTCAGGCCCAGGGCGAGCGCCCGATGCGTGATGTCGTAAACCTGCCACCCTACGGCGACCGACTGCATCTCGATCGAGACAACAATCAGGAAGCGCGCCAGTTGGTAGTTGCGAAAGGCGGGATAAGTGAAGACAACGCGTCCGCCGTTGCCGCCCGTTCCGGTTTCAGTCATGAACCGCTAATTTCGCACAGAACCTCGCGACGTTTCCGAGGATGTTTGTGGAGCGTGCCCCGCCGATCGCCCGATACGCTTCGGTCTGCGATTTCGGCGACCGCAGGTCGCGTTGGGAGTGCGGCAGCTCGCTGCTGCTTTCACGATGCGAAGGCAATCCTGCCTCGCCGGTTCACGATGCGAAACTCGGAGCGCTACTGGAACCCGCAAACAAAAAACGGTTCCGGCTTTCTTCGTTCTCTAAAAACCCGCCACGCACAATCTAGAACAAATTCCACAGGAACTGGTTGTAGACCTCGTGGTGGTACTGCACTTCGGGTGGCTTGACGACGGTGCCCAGGAGCCGCGAGCAGCGGTCGGCCGATGCTTGTTTCAAATCCGCGAAACGCTTCTTCACGTCCGCGCCCAGAATCTCCGACATCCATGCCGACTTGTTGAAGTTCTCGAGCGCCGTGTAGATGTTGTCCGGCAGATAACGTTCTGCCTGGCGCAGATTCTTGATCTTTGCCGTCTCGCCTTCGATGCCCGTCTTGAAGATCGTGTACAGCACCAGGTAAGGATTCGCGTCCGGCGCGACGGAACGAAATTCGACGCGCATGCTGCGCTCGTTGCCGATGGGGATGCGCACCATCGCGCCCCGATCCACCGCTGAAGCCTTCAGCTGGTTCGGCGCTTCGAAGTGCGGGTCGAGACGGCGGTAGGCGTTGACGCTCGAATTCATCACCAGGCAGAAATCGTTGCCATGCGTCAGAACGCGATCCACGAACGACCATCCCAGCTTGCTGAGTTTTTCCTCGCCCTTCGGATCCCAGAACAGGTTCTTCCCGTCCTTGCTGATCGATAGATTCGTGTGCATGCCGCTGCCGTTCACGCCGACCACCGGCTTCGGCAAAAACGACGCCGTCAGCCCCATGTTCGTGGCCACTTGCCGGCAAATCAGCTTGTAGAGCTGAATGCGATCCGCCGCAGCCACCACGTCTCCGTACGAATAGTTGATCTCGAATTGCGACGGCGCGACCTCCGGATGATCTTTCTCGTTCTGAAAACCCATCGCCCGCTGCACTTCCGCCGTCGTATCGATAAACGTGCGCAGCGGATCGCCCGGCAGCGAATGGAAATAACCTCCGGTGTTGACGTACTCGAATTTCAACGTCTCGTGATAACGCCGCTCCGCATCCACTCCCTTGAACAGAAACCCCTCGATCTCGTTCGCGGCGTTCAGCGTGTACCCTTCGTCCTGGTACATCTTCTCGGCGAAGCCTTTCAGCACGCCGCGCGTGTCGGCCGTGTAAGGCGTGCCGTCCTTGTCGATCACGTCGCCGAACACCAGGATTTTGCCGGGGCCGAAGACGTCCGCGGGCCCCCAATAGAGCGAGCCCCAATCGATCGAGAGGCGCAAATCGCTTTCCCGCTGCGCCGTAAAGCCGCGGATCGACGAGCCGTCGAACGTCAAGTTGTCGAAACTCTTGAGCATGAATTTCTTGTCGTAATCGAGCATGTGCAAGCGGCCTTCGAGGTCGCTGAACAGGACGGTGATCGCTTTGATCCGCTTCTCGTCCGTCAGGTACTTCAGCCGCTCTTCCTGTACCTTATGCGCGCTCACGCGGTCTTGGCGCTGCTTCTTCGCTTTAAGATTCAGCTCTTCCAGTTCGTCGTAGGAAAGTGCCAGAAAGTTGCGCAGTTCGTTCGACATGCATCTCCTCGAGGCGTACGCCTCAGCCTGCCGGCGATTTCGACCCCGCGTTGCGGGATCGAGGCGCTAGCGTATCGTGCAGCGAATCCAGCCGTCAAATCCAAAAACCCGCACTCGCCAAAGAAACGCTGATCGCACGCATCAGGAAACGCGATGCAGCATCCTCCGCGCCCCTCGGGTCCTTTTCAACGTCTTCCGTGGTCGCCATGTCACGCCGTCCCTGCGGGTGTTGACTTCGACGGCCGGCATGGGACATCTCTGTAGTTCGCACAGGTGGACTTCGGGATGACCCCGGGGATGACGCCCCGATTGACTTCCAAAAGGCGCGGCCCTACCATACCCCCAGGGGGTATGGAAGGAATGGCTCATGCCCATGCAAAGGTTCACGACGCTGCCTGTGGCTGCGAGACACACGGCGCGCGCAAGGCCGTGCGCGTCGACCCGGCGATCCGGTCCGCCAATACGAGGCGCTTGCGCCGCATCGAGGGCCAGATTCGCGGCATCGAACGCATGGTATCGGAAGATCGCTACTGCGCCGACATTCTCGTTCAAATTTCCTCCGTGCAGGAGGCTCTGCGCGCCGTCGGCCGCGCCCTGATGCGCAACCATCTTCGCCACTGCGCGGCCCAGGCGATTCGCAAGGGCACGAAAGCGCAGGCGGAATCGATGTACGACGAGCTGCTCAGTCTGATCTACACCCACGCCCGCTGAAACGGAATTGGGGAAGCATGAGGACGATTCATGGAACGTGATCCAGTCTGCGGAATGACGGTCGACCCGGCGCGCACCAAGGCGACCGCCGAGCACCAGGGAAAAACCTACTACTTTTGCTGCGCGGGATGCGCCACAAAGTTCCGCGCTTCTCCCGAGCACTATCTCAACGGCAAGGCTTCGCCGCCCCACGCGCAGCATGCGTCGATGGTACAACCGGGCGGCAAAATGGGGAGCGTGAACACGATTGCTCCCGCCGCTCCTGAGCCGGCCGCCGTTGCTTCCCAGCCGCCAACGGAAGGCATGTCGTTGCACCCGGAGGGAGTGCCCACCCATCCCGGCCCCGAAAGCGCCGGCGAACCCTTTCAGGCCTCGCAAAAAACATACGTCTGCCCCATGGATCCCGAGGTTCGCGAGAGCAAGCCCGGCCCCTGCCCCAAATGCGGCATGGCGCTCGAACCCGAACTGCGCGCCGCCCCCGAAACGCGCGTCGAGTACACCTGCCCAATGCATCCCGAAATCGTTCGCGACAAGGCCGGCTCATGTCCGCAGTGCGGCATGACCCTCGAGCCGCGCATCGTCGCGGCTGAGCCCAAAAATCCCGAGCTCGAGTCGATGGTGCTCCGCTTCTGGGCGAGCTTGTCGTTGACCTTCGCGATTCTTGTTTTAGGCATGTCATACATGGTACCCGAGCAACGCGCGCATCCCTGGTTCTCCATGCGAACCACCGCCTGGATTGAACTCCTGCTCTCGACTCCCGTGGTTCTCTGGGGCGGACTTCCCTTCTTCCAGCGCGGCTGGGCCTCGATCAAGAACCGCAGCGCCAACATGTTCACGCTGATCGCCCTCGGCACGGGAACCGCGTACATCTACAGCGTGATCGCCGTGCTCTTCCCCGCGATTTTCCCGGCTTCCTTTCGCGCCAGAGACGGTTCCGTTCCGGTTTACTTTGAAGCCGCCGCGGCAATCACAACGCTCGTTCTCCTCGGTCAGGTGCTCGAACTGCGCGCCCGCGAACGCACGTCCGGAGCCATTCGGGCTCTCTTGAAGCTTTCGCCGCGCACCGCCCGCCTCGTTCGCGCCGACGGCACGGAGCTCGATATTCCGCTGCAGGAAGTCGCCGTCGGAGACGCATTGCGCGTCCGCCCCGGCGAGAAAATCCCGACCGATGGCGTCCTGACCGACGGAACCAGCTCGGTCGACGAATCGCTGATGAGCGGCGAGCCCATCCCTGTTGAAAAAACGACGGGAAGCCGCGTGGTTGGGGGCACCCTCAACGGCACGGGAACGTTCCTGATGCGCGCCGAGCGCGTCGGCGGCGACACGATGCTCTCCCAGATCGTCCGCATGGTCGGCCAAGCGCAACGCACGCGCGCGCCCGTCCAGCAACTCGCCGATCGCGTTGCGAGCTACTTCGTCCCGGCAGTCCTTCTGGTGGCCGTGCTGACCTTCATCGCATGGGCCGCGCTGGGGCCGTCGCCGCGAATGGCCTACGCACTGCTCAACGCGGTCGCCGTCCTGCTGATCGCCTGTCCCTGCGCGCTGGGACTCGCCACGCCCATGGCCATCATGGTCGGCACGGGCCGAGGGGCCATGGAGGGCATCCTCGTGAAAAGCGCCGAAACGCTCCAGATTCTAGAGAAGGTCGATACGCTCGTCCTCGACAAGACCGGCACCGTCACCGAGGGGCGCCCTCGCGTTACCTTGATCGTCGGTGCGCACGATTGGGACGAATCGGCCGTCCTGCGCGTCGCCGCCAGCCTCGAGCGCCCCAGCGAGCACCCTCTCGCCAGCGCGATTTTGGCGGCGGCAAAGGAAAAGGACATCGCGGCTGGCGATCTCGCCGACTTCCACTACCGTACCGGCCGAGGCATCACCGGCGCGGTTGACGCCAGGCAGGCCGCCTTGGGCAATCGCGCCCTTTTCCAGGAGCTTGGTATCGCGCTGGGCGATCTCGATTCGCGCGCGCAGTCGCTCGAAGCCCAAGGTCAGAGCGTTATCTTCGCCACCATAAACGGCGAAGCCGCCGGACTCATCGCCGTCGCCGATCCCGTCAAGCAGACGACCCCCGAAGCCCTCGAAGCGTTGCACAAGCAGGGCTTGCGCATCGTGATGCTTACGGGCGATAGCCAGCGCGTGGCGAAAGCCGTTGCGCAGAAACTGGGCATCGAGCACGTCGAAGCGGAAATCCAGCCCGGCCAGAAAGCGGAAGTCATCAAGCGGCTGCAGGCCGCAGGCCACATCGTTGCCATGGCCGGCGACGGCGTCAACGACGCGCCCGCTCTGTCGCAGGCCAACGTCGGAATCGCCATGGGGACGGGAACCGACGTCGCCATCGAAAGCGCGGGAATCACTCTGCTTCGAGGCGATCTACGCGGCATCGTCCGCGCCCGCTCTCTCAGCCGTGCCACCATGCGCAACATCCGGCAGAACCTTTTCTTCGCCTTCGCCTATAATTCCATCGGCGTGCCCATTGCCGCGGGCGTTCTCTACCCGTTTTTCGGCCTCCTGCTCAGCCCAATCGTCGCCAGCGCCGCCATGACCTTCAGCTCCATCTCCGTAATCGGCAACGCCCTCCGCCTCCGCCGGACGCGCCTCGCTTGAGCACCGCTGGTTTGCTCTGGACGCCCTGGTTGTCTTGGCGAAGGGACAGGAACGGAAGAGTGTCTCGCCAGCAACGGTGCTCGGTGCAGCTTGATCGATACACGTGTCGAACAAAAATCGCTGCAAGTCCTTCGGCATCAACCAAACAACAGAAATTGACCGATACACTTTTCGGTGGTTTCCTGCCTCCACAAATCGCCAGTCGCGGCGACTCGCCAGTTACAAGTCACGGAGTTACACCGTTTCGGGGCTGGTATAATGCTGCGCCATGACATTCATGACCGTGACCTACGAATTGCAGAACCCGCTGCGCGCCGAGGATTTTCGGGCGCTGGGAAACTTCGCCAATACCTACGGGCTGCAGAATTTCCGCTACGACGAGAAGACGAACCACCTCCACTTCGATTACGACGCTTCGCGGCTGCGCGAGTCCGTCGTCGAGCACGTCTTGCGCGAGGCCCGCATCCCCGTCCTGCGCCGCGTCCCGGTAGCTTAGGTGGCGTGCGCTTGCGATTGACGCTGCAACGAGGAGACAATCTCGGAAACGCTTCTTGTTTGCAGAGAAGCCTTGCGGCGGCCAGCGACAGCCCCAAGAAAGCCCCGATGACTGAAAACGCCATTCGGCACAAGCCATGAGTGAAGACACGACGAAGCGAATTCACGTGCCGCCGCCATCCGGATTTGGACCGCTTCCCTTCAGCAATGGCGTGCTTGTCGGAAACACATTCTATCTCGCGGGGCACATCGGTTTCGATCCAGCGACGCGAAAAGTGCCGGAAGTTCTGGAGCGCGAGGTCGAATTCCTGATGACGAGCCTGAAGGAAACTCTGGCGAAAGTGGGCCTGGGACTGAACGACCTGGTTTACGTCCAGATTTTCTGCCCGGACGTCGGGCTGTTCGAGCGCCTCAACGCCGTCTATCGAACGTACTTTCAGGATCCGTTTCCCGCGCGCGCGTTTATCGGATCGGGGCCGCTGCTCTTCGGTGCGCACTTCGAGATTCAAGGAATCGCGGCGAAGCGGTAACCACAGATGAACGCGAATGAACACTAATAAGGCCATGGTAAAAGACAAAGCGGGGTCCGAAAGCAGCTGAGAGTCGAGCGTTGAACGTTGAAGGTTGAAACGGTCGGCAGCGCAAGTTGGACAACTCGCGGCGGACAGCGCGGGGAGACGTTAGAGAGGACGGAATTGGGGAGCGGCTGCGCCGGAAAAGAAAAAGGGGCTCTTGCTTGGGATCAAGAGCCCCAAAAGGTCGCGCTTCATCTGGTTCAACCTAGGCGGGGCTGAACCATGGGGTCATCCATCCTAGCTTCCCTCTCAGAGGCAGGTGGGAACGACTCGAACCGTCCACTGGGCGGGCCCCTTCCTTCCCGACCACCGACGATCCGGATCGTGTTGAAACGCGACCCGCGCCGGGTATAGAGCAAATAATCAACCATTTGGTTACCGGCGGGCTTTGTCAGCATTCCCTCCGTGATTTCAATCACTTGCGGCGAATACCCTTCGGGGCGCACGGGTGTTCGCAGTCCAAATCGGGAAGGCGAGTTCCGGGTTGGCATCGACGGTCCCAAAGCCGAAGGCTGGTGCGCGCGACACACTTCAGGCCGCACATCTCATTGTGCGCAGGCAGGCTCTAGCCTCATAATAGGTCTCCAGTGAAGAAATCCGTCATTGTCGCCGTTTTGCTCGCGCTCGCCGCGGTCGTGATTATTCTCGGATTTACGACCGCGCACTGGACCCGCGCGATTGCCATGCGGAGCGCGGCGGCCTCCGGCGCGAGCCACACGGCTCCGGCCAAAAACGCCAGCGAACCGAAGGACGACGAAGATGTTCACGTTATACGCTTCGCGAAGAATGCGACACCGGCGCCGCCGTTTCTTCTGCCCGATCTCGAGGGAAACATTATCTCGACCGCCAATTTTCATGGGCACGTGGTGCTGCTCAGTTTTTGGGCGACGTGGTGTCCGCCCTGCCGCGAAGAAATTCCCGAACTGAAGGAACTGCAAGACCGCTACAAGAATCAACTGCAAATCGTGGGCGTCTCGCTGGACGACGGTCCTCCACAACAGGTATTCGAGTTCGCGAAGCGCGCCGGGATCAACTATTCCGTCGTCATGGGAAGCCCGGAAATCACGAAAGAGTACGGAGGCGTGCCTGCGCTTCCGACGAATTTCCTGATCGGTCCGGACGGGAAAGTGGTGCAGAAACACGTGGGGCTCTACCCGCTGAACGTGTACGACACAGAGGTGCGGGCGCTGCTCGGAATGCACGTGGACGCAAAGATCGAAACGTTCGAGGACACCGGACAGATTTTCCTGAAAAACGCCGCGCTGGCCACGGACCTACCCGGCGTGGATTTCAAGGGCCTGTCGGAAACGCAGAAGAAGGCCGCGCTGAAGCTGATGAATTCCCAGAATTGCTCCTGCGGATGCGAGATGACCATCGCGCAGTGCCGGCTTCTGGATTCTTCGTGCCCGGTGAGCAAGGCTATGGCAGCGAAAATCGTGAAAGAAATACGCTCGGGAACGGCGGCCGGCGCCAGCCGCGCCGCGGGCGAGTGAATATTCCTCATATTCGGAACCTCCAGAATCTCCGGCATTTGTTGGAATCCCACTGAAGGACCTCAAGTCGGAGCCTGGACAAAAGGGCAAGCCGCGGTTTTGCCGGTTGTTTCCGGAAGTGCAGGGAAAAACATCCCTTACCGTATTCGGTGATGAGGATCACTGCTGATTGCCGCGCGAACGCCCATACTGCGGGCCAGGAGAACAGAAATGAAGCCCCTCAGGTGGTTCCGGCGAGTTGTGGACGCGCGCGCGTGGATCGGGGCCGCCGTGATCGCCGGTTTGATGACGGCGGAAGCCTATGAATTTCGCGCGCTGCTTGCGGCGGAACTGTTGTTTGGAATGGCCTTTCTTGTCGTCATGCTTTTCGGAGCGATCCTCTATTTCGCCGGCGATGTTGCGGAGCGAGGATTAGCGTTGACGGAAGCCGGCCTGCACACCCTCGCGCCGCGAATGCGCCGCACGTATCGCGAGATGGAAGAGATCGCCCGAAGATGGAGTGAGAACGCCCGAGCCGTTCACGCGCACAAGTAGAAACCGAAAGGATTTGGATGTAGGATGGCGCAAGCAGCGCACGGCCTACGGAGAACGAGACGAGTTCGGCGCAGGAGGCAGCGCATTCGGTCGAAGGTTCATTACAACCTGCGGCTGAAGAACTACCTTTTGGAACCGCATCCCGAGCTTTGATCGTTCCGGGCCGAAGAGGAACCGTCCGGCTCTGGGTCACCGTCCCGCACCCAGGCGGGAGGAGGGCGGAATGAAAGCTATCACCGTCGCCATGATCGTCTACTGCGCCGGGTTCGCCGTCTTGATCTTTGCCATCAGCACGTATCAACGGCTGAAGCGCAATCGGGAAATGCAGGCGCTTGGAGCAAGCCGCTCTGCCGGTCTCGGTTTGGAGAGCGACACCGATCCCCATCCACCATCAAATAGTGAATCCCCTCACGGCGCTCCGCCTGCCAGGGCAGCCTGACGACGATCGGCTGCCCGGTCTCCGCTGAATGACGGGCGAAGCCGTGTCTGCGCCCGTTTTGCGCCCCGGCACCCCAAGGTGAAACGAAGACGAAGCCGTTCGCGATCAGCCGGCGGGACAGGTATCCCTTTGGGCAAGGCGCATTTTGCTTTTTCCGGCTGGCGGAATGAATATAATTAGCGAACATCCGGGGCCTCTCAAAATCCAGGCACCGGACGCATTGCCCTTGTGCTTTGGCGCACCCCAGCCCCTCCGCGCCGAGCAGAGGCCCGAGCGCGCGCGACAGGCGCGGCATTCGACGCCCGCTTCCGCGCCGAGTACGCTCGCGCCATCTCTCACTGACAGGGAACGCAACTATGGCGACCCAAACGCAGAGCTTTCTCCAGGGCGAAGTGGCGGATGGAAAGTATCCCCTCCTGCGGTACCTGGGCGGCTCCGACCACAGCTCGGTCTTCCTGACACGGCACGGGAATGTGCATCCAAGCGAAGCGGCAATCAAACTACTCCCTGCGCGGCCCGGAAATGCGGCGGCTCAGCTTTCCCTTTGGAGGCTGGCGCAAAACCTATCGCACCAGCACCTCATTCGAATCCTGGACATGGGCCGCTGCCAGATGGGAAACGCACCCATGTTGTATGTGGTAACCGAACTGGCCGGCGAGAACTTGGGCGAGATCGTTCCGCAACGCCCCCTGAGCGCGGAGGAGGCTCGCGACGTGCTCGCTTCCGTGCTGGACGCGCTCGCGTTCATGCACAGCCGAGGGTTCGTTCACGGGCACATCAAGCCGTCGAACATTATGGCGGTGGGCGAGCAACTAAAGCTTTCGAGCGACGGAATTTGCCGCCTCGGAGACGCTGTGGAACATAATGGCGCGACCAGCATCTATGATCCGCCGGAAGGCACTCGGGGCGGCGCTTCAACGGCGGGAGACATTTGGACAGTCGGTGTGATGCTGGTCGAGGTGCTGACGCAAGAGGCCCCGGAGTGGAATCCGTCGGACCGGCGGGATCCGGTGCCGCCGGAAACGATGCCGCCGCCGTTTCCGGAAATTGTGCGTCATTGCCTGCGGCGCGATCCGAAGAGCCGGTGGTCCGCGGCAACCATTCAGGCGCATGTGCCGCGAACGGTTACAGCGCACGTGCGCCCAGCGGTCACCATGCCTGAAGCGCAGACCGAGGATGCACCGGCGGGCGCGCGGCGATACACGGCCTGGGGTGCGGCTCTGGTGATCCTGCTCGCGACGATCCTTGCGGGCGTGAAGCTCGTCGGACGGCACACGGGAGCCCCAGCTTCGCAAACGGCCGCACCGGCCACTCAGAACGAACTGAAGGCTGAACCTGCAGGCACGCAATCTCCGCCCGTCGCATCCCGGCACGCGGAGGCGACTCGGGCTGCCGAAGCGCGAACGCCCGAGCGCTTGGCGCCGAAGGAACCAGCCGCAGTCCCGAAGCGTGTCGCTTCAACCCCCGCACGGATGCCTGCGCGTGTTTCGCCGCCGGTCGTGGCAGCCGCAAAGCGTCCCAGTGCACCGCCCCCTGCGGCGAGTTTGACGAAGTCATCCTCCGTAGCTCCGTCTTCCGCACCGGCCGCGGGTGCCGCCTCGCGACTTTCTGGCGGCAGCGTGGTTGCGGGACGAGTCTTGCAGCAGGTTATGCCAGATGTGGCGAAGAAGGCCAGCAACACGATTTGGGGAACCGTGCGGGTTGGCGTGAGAGTCCGCGTGGATGCGTCGGGAAGTGTCACGCAGGCAGAACTGCAATCAGGCGGACCGAGCCGGTATTTTGCGCGGCTTTCGCTTGATGCTGCGCGCAAGTGGCACTTCGCTCCTCCGATACAGGACGGCAAGGGCGTGGCGAGCGTGTGGCTCTTGCACTTCGGTTACACCAACAAGGGAATGAGCGTCGAGCCGGAGCAGACGCAGCCCTAGCATTTCAGAGGTTTGGGGAGTTCGTACTGCGCCGCTGCGCGTCGGCAAAGAGAGTACCTCGCTGGCAGGCAGGCGACAGGCAGGGCCCGCGCTTCCACCGTAAGGCAAATCGGGCGCAGCGAGCAGGCCCCCTACGATGTTCCCGCTACCGACTACGCAAAGCAGATCCCTTACCCCCATCCGCTGAAAAACGCGGCTGAGTTCGGGATGACACCATCGAGAAGCGAACAACTAGGGGTGGGTCATTTTTTCGGGGCGGACGATCTCGTCGAATTCCGCTTCGGTGAGAAATCCGAGTTGAAGGGCGGCTTCCTTCAAGGACAGGTTTTCGTGATGGGCCTTGTGGGCGATTTCGGCGGCCTTGTCGTAGCCGATTTTCGGGCTGAGAGCGGTGACGAGCATCAGCGAATTGTTGACGTTCTGCTCGATGCGCGCGCGGTCGAGGCGCATGCCAATCACGCAGTGCTCGGTGAAGGAGCGGCAGGCGTCGGCGAGCAGGCGAACCGAAGTCAGGAAATCGAAGATGATGACGGGCTTGAAGACGTTCAGCTCGAAATTTCCCTGCGAGCCGGCGAAGCCGATCGCCGCGTCGTTGCCGAAGACCTGCACCGCGACCATCGTGAGCGCTTCGGACTGCGTCGGGTTCACCTTCCCGGGCATGATTGAGGAACCCGGCTCGTTTTCCGGGAGCAGGAGTTCGCCGAACCCGGCACGCGGACCTGACGCCAGCAGGCGAACGTCGTTTGCGATCTTCATCAGCGAGGCAGCGAGAGTCTTCAGGGCGCCGCTGGCGAAGACGATTTCGTCGTGAGAGGAGAGCGCGGCGAATTTGTTGGGGTGCGACCGGAACGGTAGCCCGGTCAGCACGGATATTTTTTGCGCCGCGCGCTCGCCGAAATCCTTCGGCGCATTCAGGCCGGTGCCGACAGCCGTGCCGCCAATGGCGAGGTCGTAGAGGCCACCTAGGGCCAGCCGCAACCGGGCGACGTCGCGGTCGAGCATGCTTGCCCAGCCGGACATTTCCTGACCTACGGTCAACGGTGTTGCGTCCATGAGATGCGTGCGGCCAATCTTGACGACGTCCGTGAATTCCTGCGCTTTCGCCTCAATGGCATCGCGCAACGCCTCGATGGCCGGGATCAGCGCTTCCGTAACTCGCAAGGCGGCGGCGATGTGCATCGCGGTCGGAAACGTGTCGTTGGACGATTGCGACATGTTCACATCATCGTTCGGATGGATGGGCTTCTTGCTTCCCATCACGCCGCCAAGAATCTCGATGGCGCGATTGGAGATCACCTCGTTCGCGTTCATGTTGGTCTGCGTGCCGCTGCCCGTCTGCCAGATGCGCAGCGGGAAATGATCGTTCAACTTGCCGGCGATCACGTCGTCGGCCGCCTGCACGATCGCGTGAGCTTTGTCGGGCGGCAGTTTTCCGAGATCCTGGTTCACGAGCGCCGCGGCTTTCTTCAAGATCCCGAACGCGCGGATCAATTCCGGCGGCATGGTATCCGTTCCGATGTCAAAGTGAATCAGCGAGCGAGCGGTTTGCGCCCCGTAGTAGCGGTCAGACGGAACTTCGATCTTGCCCATGCTGTCGGATTCGACGCGCGTGAGCGGCTTCGGTGCCGGAGCGGATTCTGCCCGGGCTCCCGTTCGTGCAACGGGCGCGCTGCGCGCATTCTTCGCAGCGGCGGGCCGGGAATTTCCTCGCGCTTTCGATGCGCTTCTCGGCGGACGCTTCACGGAATCCTCCAAGCAGATAAAGGGCGGAGTTCGGGACTGCTGCGGAGTGAAAGACGGCATTGCTGCGGAGCGACGAACGTCACTCGTTTCGATTTGATTGGCGGAAACACCGACACAACTAAAGCATACAGCTGATTTCTTTTCAACTGAGCGCGGAGCACGAAGCTGTCCAGGGGAAACCCGCGACGAATCTCAAAGCGCGGGATTCGTCGCGGCTACCCGAAAATACGGAACGTCCGCTAACTATGCTGACCCGCCGTCTTGGCGAAGAAGTCGCGCATGCGGCGCTCCATCTCCTGCGGAGCAACATCTTCGACGTGAGTAGCAATCGCCCACGTATGGCCAAAGGGATCGACGACTTTGCCGAAGCGGTCGCCCCAGAACATATTCTGCAACGGCATGTCGACGCGAGCACCGGATGCAACAGCGCGGTTGAAGACGGCGTCGGCGTCCTCAACGTAGAGATGAAGCTGCAGGGGGTGAATCTTTGGCTCAGTTCCGAGGGCGCTGGCCGGCCCCATCGTGTCGTTGATAAAGAAAACGGAGTCGCCGATGCGAAGTTCCGCGTGGACGATCTTGCCGTCGGGTCCAACGGCGCGTCCGCCTTTTTCCGTAGCGTTGAAGACTTTCTTGTAAAAGTCGATGGCGGCGCCCGCGTTGGAGCTGACCAAGGCTGGTGTGATCGAGTGATATCCTTCGGGGATTGGTTTTACCACGGTGCTCATTGGAACCTCCTCCTTTTTCCACGGTTGATGTTGCGAGGGTCTTCGCTGGTCTTTTGTGAGTGCATACGCCCCGGGGCCCGGGGGCTGGTAGAGAACGATTGTGTGACCGTGCCGTCGCAATGTCAACGGGGCGGAAATGTCGGTTTTTTTTGGGCCGGCGCGGGGTGCCGATGCGCGGCGGATTGTGCTATCGTGGGCGGCTCGGAAAACGCGAGCCGGCTCGGACGGATTTTTGTACGAGGGCCGCGTTCGGCAAGCGATTATACGAACCCACGAGGCTCAACAGGTCGATCATGAAAAGTTCCTATTCCGGAGTGGCGGTCCCGTCGCATGGCAAGGCGATCGAGTACTCGGGCGGCGCGTTTCGCGTTCCCGACCAGCCGATTATTCCGTTCATCGAGGGCGACGGCACAGGGCGCGATATCTGGAAGGCATCGAGACGCGTGTTTGATGCGGCGGCGGAGAGCGCTTACGGCGGCAAACGCAAAATCGCGTGGCTCGAGGTTTTCGCGGGCGAAAAGGCGTTCAACCAGTTCAAGGACTGGCTGCCGCAAGACACGCGTCGAGGCCATTCGCGATTTTCGCGTCGCCATCAAAGGCCCGCTGACCACGCCCGTGGGCGGCGGCATCCGGTCGCTGAACGTGACGCTGCGGCAGATGCTCGACTTGTACGCGTGCGTGCGTCCGGTGCGCTATTTCGAGGGCGTGCCGTCGCCAGTGCGGCACCCGGAACGATGAATGTGGTCATCTTCCGCGAAAACACGGAGGACGTGTACGCGGGCATCGAGTGGCGGTCCGGCACGCCGGAAGTGAAGAAGCTGATCGATTTCCTGAACAACGAGATGCTGAAGGGCGGAACGAAACGCGTGCGCGAGGACTCGGGCGTCGGGATCAAGCCGATTTCGCCGACGGGAACGAAGCGGCTGGTGCGGCGCGCGATTCAGCACGCGATCGACAACCGCAGGCGTATCGTCACGCTGGTGCACAAAGGGCAACATCATGAAGTTCACCGAAGGCGCGTTTCGCGACTGGGGATACGAACTGGCGACGCAGGAGTTCCGCGCACAGATGGTCACGGAGCGCGAGAGCTGGATCCTCGACAATAAAGACAAGAATGCCGGGTCTGACCATCGAGCAGAACGCGGCGATGATCGAGCCGGGACTGGAACAGGCCACCGAGGAGTTTCAAGCAGAAGATCTATTCCGAAGTGAAGCAGACGCTCGATGCGATTCACGCGACGCACGGACACGGGCAGTGGAAGACGAAGATCATGATCAATGACCGCATCGCGGATTCGGTCTTCCAGCAAATTCTGACGCGCGCGGACGAGTATCAGGTGTTCGCCACGCCCAACCTGAACGGCGACTATCTTTCGGATGCGTGCGCGGCGCAGGTGGGGGGTCTCGGAATGGCGCCGGGAGCGAATATCGGCGATGGCTTCGGCGTGTTCGAAGCAACGCACGGCACCGCGCCGAAGTATGCGGACAAGGACGTGATCAATCCGAGTTCGGTGATGCTGTCCGGCGCGATGATGTTCGATTTTCATGGGCTGGAAGGAAGCCGCGGCGCTGATCGAAGACGGCATCGCGCGAACGATCCAGCAGAAGCGCGTGACGTACGACCTGGAGCGGATGATGCCGGGCGCGAAGAAGCTGAAAACGTCGGACTTCGCTTCAGCCATCATCGAGAACATGTCCGTCGCGGCGGCTGAAGTGCGTCGATGACTTCCTGCGGGAGCTCGGGCAACGGGCTTTGAAACCACAGATGAACACAAATAAAATGCTTTTCAGACCGTGACACTGCCGAGAGCTACGCGCAGGCATGACCGATTCGCGTCTGACCGGCCTGCGCAGGTCCAACTGAATACGAATTCGGAGGAATGATGCGAAAGAAAGTGACGGTAGTAGGCGGCGGATTCGTTGGCTCGACCACCGCGCAGCGAATTCATGATTCCGGGACTCGCCGACGTGGTGCTGACGGATATTCTGGAAGGCGTGCCCGGCGGGCAAGGCCTCGACATGGCCGAATCGGCGCCCGATTCTCGGCACCGACGCCCGCGCCAACGGGCATTTCCACCGCTTCGGGAGACTACGGCGAAACGGCGAACAGCGACATCGTGGTGATCACCGCGGGCTTTCCGCGCAAACCGGGCATGAGCCGCGACGACCTTTTGAAAGCGAATTACGACGTGATCAAGGCGCGTGGTCGATGCGGTTGTGAAGCTTTCGCCGAACGCGATCCTGATCATCGTGACGAATCCGCTCGACGCCATGGCGCAGGCCGCCTTCAAGATCAGCGGCTTTCCGAAAAATCGCGTGATCGGCATGGCGGGCGTGCTGGATTCCGCGCGCATGAGCACTTTCGTGGCGCTGGAACTGGGAGTTTCGGTCGAGAACGTGCACTCGTTCGTGCTGGGCGGCCACGGGGACGACATGGTTCCACTGGCGCGCTATTCGACCGTGGCCGGAATTCCCCTCCCCGAACTGCTCCCCAAGGACAAGCTTGACGCGATCATCGACGCGCACGCGCAAAGGGCGGCGCGCGAAATCGTCGAACCTGCTGAAAACGGGCTCGGCATACTACGCGCCTTCCGCGGCCGTGGCCGAAATGGTCGAAGCGATCCTGAAGGACAAGAAGAAAATTCTGCCCTGCGCCGCATATCTCGAAGGAGAGTACGGCATCAAGGGCCTGTTCGTCGGCGTGCCGGTGAAGCTCGGGGCGAAGGGCATCGAACAGATCATCGAGATCAAGCTGACTCCGGAAGAACAAGCCGCGCTCGATAAATCGGCCGCTTCCGTGCGCGAACTGGTGAACGTGCTCGGCGTCTGAGAACGATTCTCTCAAATCCGAGTCGCAGCCGGCGGAGAGCGCCGAACGCTCCGCCTGGCGACCCGTACTGATTCGTCGCAAGGGCAGCGCATTGGGCTTCCTGGCTCAGCGAAAATTGCTACCCTGAGAAGGGGCTTCCAACCTACGTGGACGAATTCCGGGATAAGCGCGAAACGAACGGGCCTGCCCGTTCCGCTCGCGAGGGCGAGCGGAGCATGCATCATCCCCGCGCCGAACGCCGACTCACCGTGGGGTTTGCGCGGGCGTCGCAGCTCGCCGGCATGGTCGCGAAGAGCCGCGCCGCCCGGCAGATCGAAATCGCGGACATTCTTGCCGGCATGTACATCTACGAATGGGAGCGTCTCTCGCATTTCTGGAACGACCGCGAGCCAGTCGAGGAATTCCTCCGAAGAATCTGCAGCATCAGCCCGCAGCGCTGGCACCACTGGATCGAGCTCTACGACCAACAGCGACGGCAGGAAGAAGCGGACTTGGCGTCTCCTTGGCGAAGGCTGATGCAACGGGCCAACAGCGCGACGAGCGACAAAACCGGCGACGACGAGGGGCTTCCCGACTCGTCGGAGCTCGAGCAGGTTTTGCGCGCGGCCGCCGAGATTTCGCCTTTTCGTGACGACCAGGGCGGCCAGTCGATCCCGGTTCTGACGGCGGAATGCGTTTTGCTTTGTATTGCGGGCAATGCCGAATCGGAAGTCGGCCGCAATCTGCGAGAAACGGGACTCGACTTGCCGGCGCTTGAACGCGCTGCGCGCGACCCCCGCCGCACTCCGCGTCGCTGAATCAGCAAACGGAAAATCAAAAAAGGGAAAATGGCGACCGGACCTGCGTTGTCGCCTAGATGATCATCCTAAAGTGAGGCCACAGTTTCGAAAGAGGCGCGATCGGCTTGCGGCATACGTAGATCGGAACGTCCCGCTCGATTGGCATGCCATGCGGGTTGGGGGAGCGCGCGACGAGATCGGCTTCGCCGAAGTATTTCTTGTACTGATCGGAGCGCTCGCCGACCAGTATCACGCACTCACCCGAATACCCGCGCGGCCCCCAGTCGAAGTAGCTGTTGTGCCCGCTGATTGCCATTGGCAGCCCGAGTCCCGGTCCGTAATAGTCGATGGCTCCGGCCTCCCCATAATTGCCGGCGAAAATCGCGCAACCGGCCTGCTCGTCAGGCGGCAGGGCGTGGTACACGCGAGAAACCGTTTCGGCCAGAGTGGGCCAGCCAAGCATGTCGGCATAAAGCTGGGGCAGACGAGCGGTGGCGTCGCGTTCGGTCTGAGCGCGGAAAAAAGCCGGGAAAAAATTCTCGTAACTCAGGAACGCGCCGACGGGAAGTATGGGAACTGCCCAGGGAAGCATGAACAGGCCAGAGATCGCCACTAACGGGATCAGCGCCGTCCGCTGGCGCTGGCGCGAAACAGAAGAAACGCGCTCCCACGCCACCGCGCCGGCGGCGAACAAGACAGGATAAATCGGCAAGGGATAATAGCTCTTGCCGTCCCCACGATAAAAATCGCCAGAATGATGACGTACGCCCAGCCGAGAAACCGGAAGCGCTTTTCTTCCGGAGCCATGAAGCACCACAGGATTCCCGCCAACCAAATCGGCAGCGCAAGCGGGTTCAAGAACAGGACCTGTTGCCCCAGAAAAACGAGGGGGCCGATTTGCTCGTTTTTGAGGAGTTGAGCGTTGCGCACAACTTCGACCTGCGGCCAGCCGTGGTGCGCCTCCCATAGCAAATTGGGCAGGAACAGAGCGAGGGCAATCAGCCCGCCAATCCAAAGCCATTTCGAACGAAGAATCGATTGGCTTCCAGTCAGCAGAAGGCCCGCAATCAGCGCGAAGCCGAATACCAGCATCGTGTGCTTGTTTTCGATCCCGATGCCGGACACCACGCCAAACGCCAGCCAAAGTTTGGGAGAGCCGCCTTTCACAATCCGGATGGCGAGCCAAACACACAACGTCCAGAACAGCGGCTCGAAGGCATTCATCGAGAAGAAGCTGTCGAATGCGAGGTAAGAGGGAGCCAGCAGGATCGCTCCAGCCGCAAAGAGTTGAGCAAATCTTCCGCCGCCAAGCTCGCGCGCGAGCACACCGGTCAGGAAAACAACGGCAGCACCGGCCAAGACCGGAAGCACGCGAATCGAAACAATGGAATCTCCGAAGACGTGATGAGAAAACCACGCAAAAAGCCCGATGAGTGGCGGCTGGTCGATGTATCCCCAGGCGAGGTGCCGGCCGCAGGCCATGTAGTAAAGTTCGTCGCGAAAAAAGCCGTAGCGCGTGATTCCGGCGCACTGGAGAGCGATCTTGGCGAGCGCAAGGACCACGAGCCCGCGAACGGCCAGTTCGGGCGTTGTTCTGCGCGAGGGCCCGTCGACTTCCGGTGGAGCTTCCGGGCGGCCAGTCGAAGTCGTCATGACGCAGGGAGTCGGCAGAAACGCAGACGGCGCCCGGAAGCTCGGCCCACGCTTCTCACGCGCCGGGGCGTATCGACGCGGACTTTATGCAGTCGAGCTTCGGGAAGCTCTTGTCGAGATAGGCTTTCCCCTGCCGCGTAATCGCGCCTTGATCGGGACTCTCGCCGTATCCGCCATAAAGGCTCTGGACCACGTCCATTCCCTGGGTGACCTGTCCGAAGGGAGAGAAACCCTGCCGGTCAAGAAACGTGTTGTTGCCCAGGTTGATGAAGAGCTGCGTGGTCCGCGTGTTTGGACCGGCTGTCGCGAACGTGATGTATCCCGGCTTGTTGCTCTGCGTGGCCGGATCGTCCTTAATATTCGCGTTTCGCCATACGCCATTGACTTCCGGGTTGGCGCTTAGGCCAAACTGCACGACGAAGTTCGGCACGATGCGGAAAAACGCGGCGTCGTCGAAAAAGTTGTGCTTCACCAGATTATAGAAGCGGTCTGCGCCGAGCGGCGCCCACGCGCGAGTCACGTGCACCGTGAAGTTGCCCTTCGTTGTCGTAAATTCCACGTCGAATGCGTCCGGCGCCTTTTCGGCCAGCGAGCCGGGGTTCAGCAGTTCTTGGGACATCGGTCCTCGATTCGTGTTTGATTGATTTTGGGCGGCGTCGCTTGCAGCCGCTGCGGTTTTTGTCGGTCGCGCCGCTCACCCCGGAGAAGCGGGCGGGCGGAAGACGCCCGCGCTAGGATTTCGGTGTGGTTGCTTTCGGAGCGGCTCTGTGGGCCGGAGCGGCGGCCGCCGGCGACGTGATTGTCGCGGTCTTGATCATATCCAGTTTCGGATACTTTTTCTCCAGGTAGGGCTTGCCGCCATTCGTGATGTTCGACTGATCGTTCGTCGGCGTTTCTCCGTACCCGCTGTACAGATTGCCGATCACGTCCATTCCGGAAACCACTTCCCCAAAGGGTGCAAAGCCCTGGTCGTCGAGCGACGCGTCGTTCCCCAGGTTCACGAACACCTGCGTCGTGCGCGTATTCGGGCCTGCCGTAGCGAACGTGATCGTGCCAGGCTTGTTGCTTTCCTTCACGGGGTCATCCTTGATGCGCGCGCTGTCCCATATTTTGTTGACTGCGCCGCTCGGGCCCAGCCCGAACTGCACGACGAACCCCGGCACGACGCGGAACAGCGCCATGTCATTGTAGAAGTGATGTCGCACGAGATTATAGAAACGGTCTGCGCCGAGCGGAGCCCACGCTCGCGTTACCTTCACCACGAACGGGCCCTTCGTCGTGACGAACGTCACTTCGTATATTTCTGGGGCCCTCGCGCGCAGTGTCGCGGGATGATACAGCGCAGGATCGATACGCGGAGTGCGTCGCGGCGTGGTGTCTCGCCGCGGCGTGATGCGTCGTGGTCTTCGCTTGCGTGCGACCGTGCGCAGCGGCGGCAAAGCTCATGGCGGTCGACACAGCAAATAGCGAACCAACGGTTTGAAGCGGGCGCACATTGACCCGCGTTTGCGCTGGCGCGGCACCGGCGGAGACCGCGGCAAGGCTCATGCCGGCCAACACAACTAGCAGCAAAGCAAAACGGTTCACAGCTTTTCTCCTTGTAGTCTTCTGGCGGTGGCTTCAGCTGCTTCCATTACGCGAAGGGTGTTGCCACCGAGAATTTTCTGAATGTCGTCCGGCGCGTAGCCTCGCTTCAGCAAAGCATCCGTGATCTGCGGCAGGTGCGAAGCGTCCTCCATTCCAAAGGGCATCACCGAACCGTCGAAATCCGATCCGAGGCCGACGTGATCGATACCGCCAACTTTAACCGCGTGGTCGATGTTGTCAACGATCGCTGTCCACTCGACGCGCGGCAACTTGCCTTGAACCATGAACTCGCGCGTGACCGTGTTGCCTTCCACTTCGTCGCATCCCACCTTACCGGCGCATCGCTTCGCAACTTCGGCATCGATTTCCTTGTCGATTTCCGGCGTGTCCGCGGCGCGATATTGATTGCTCAGAAAACCAGCATGGTAGTTGATCTGGATCACGCCGCCTTTTGCGGCGAGGGCGCGAATCATGTCGTCCGTCATGTTGCGCGGCGCATCGCATAACGCGCGGCAGTCGGAATGCGAGGCGATCAGGGGCGCCTGGCTCACCGCCAGCGCATCGTAGAAAGTCTTGTCGGAAACGTGCGAGATATCCACCATGATTCCGAGGCGGTTCATCTCGCGTACAACCTGTTTACCGAAGTCTGTCAGGCCGTTGTGCGCGGGCTTGTCGGTCGAGGAGTCCGCCCAGTCTGTGTTGACCATGTGCGTCAGCGTCATGTAGCGCACGCCCAGCGCGGCGTAGATACCAAGAACGCTGATGTCGTCGGCGATCATGTGGCCGCCTTCGACTCCCATCAGGCACGCGATCTTGCCTTGGCGATAGGCGCGGCGAACGTCGTCGGCTGTTCGCGCGAGCATCAGGTCATTCGAATGCTTCGCGACGGTTTCACGGACCGCATCAATCTGGTCAAGCGCCTGCTTGATGGCCTGAGGTCCCGTGATTGTGCCCGGGATGTAGATCGAAAAGAATAGCGCGCCGAGACCGCCCTCCCGCATGCGCGGGATGTCGACGTTGCCGTCCGCGTGCCGGACGCCGATATCGAAAGCGGGGTCGAGCAGCCGCTGCGTCGTGTCGTCGTGCGTATCGATTACGATGGAACGGAAATGCACATCGTGCGCCTCCTTAGAAACAACCGGCCTGTCGGAGGCCGTCAACGCCGCGAGCGGCAACACGATCGCGAAGGCACAACAGAGCGAAACGATCCACATGCGCGTCATTCTTCCCTCAAACGAACGCAAGATTTTGCTACAGTTCGGCGCAAAGCGAAAGAGCATTCGGTAAGCCGCACAGCTTACGATGGGATGGGATCCAGCCCGCAAAAAAAACCGAGCCTCAGTTCCAAAGGGGTGAGCTGCATCGCGGACCGAATCAGTGGCCCGCGAACCAGGACTTCACAGCGTGCCACAGGACCTGGCCGTTGACGGCGGCGATGGATTCGGTGAGAGGAATCCCCTTCGGGCAGACCTTCACACAATTTTGCGCGTTGTCGCAATCCTCGATTCCGCCGGGGCCCATCAAGGCGTCGAGGCGTTCCCCGGCATGCATTGCGCCGGTCGGGTGCAGGTTGAACAGGCGTACCTGGTTGATGATCGCCGCGCCGACGAATTGCGTGCGCTGGTTCACCTTGGGGCAAATTTCGAGGCAATTCCCGCACGTGATGCAGCGCGCCAGAGGATAACCGACTTCCTGCAATGACGGCGCCATGCGCGGGCCTTCTCCCAAGGCGTATGTGCCGTCGATCGGGATCCAGCACTTGGTCCGCTTCAAATCGTTGAACATCTTCGAACGGTCAACCTGCAAATCGCGCACGAGCGGGAATTTCGTCAGCGGCTCAAGGCGGATGGGCTTCTCGAGGTTATCGACGAGCGCGGAGCAAGCCTGCCGCGGCTGGCCGTTGATCAGCATCGCGCATGCGCCACACACTTCTTCCAGGCAATTCGCCTCGTAGCTGACGGGCGTCGATTCCCTGCCGTCGCGCGTGATCGGC
The DNA here is from genome assembly GCA_963753475.1 of uncultured Acidobacteriota bacterium. GTDB lineage: Bacteria > Acidobacteriota > Terriglobia > Acidiferrales > UBA7541 > Palsa-295. Next base: position 298,872 of record CAVWCN010000005.1, on the reverse strand, counting down.
CGCTCGGCGATGTCGCGCAGGCACTGAATTACGTTCAGATGCGGGCGGTGCCGCAGCTCGTATTCTTCCCAGCGCACGGATTCGTCCGGCCGCTGCTGGCGCTTGACGCGAACGATGAATGTCTTCTCAGGCATAGATTCGACCGATAACCGCCGTCCTTATCCTTGCCTCCTTGCGTCCGTGCGTCCTTGCCTCGTCCTTCAACCCTTCGCCGTATATTTTCGCTCGCGGGGCGGAAGCAGCGAAATGTCTACCGGCTCGTAATCGAGTTTGATGTTGCCGCGCTGATAGCTCGCCTTCGTGGTCTTCAGCCAATTCTTATCGTCTCGATTCGGGAAATTCCGGCTTCCAGTGCGCGCCGCGACTCTCGTTCCGCTCGAGCGCGCCGAGCGTGATGACCTTCGCCAGCACAAGCATGTTTCCCAGTTCGCGCACGAAAGTCAGCGTCTGGTTCGACCACTGCGTGCGGTCGGCAAGGTTGATCTGCTTGTAGCGGTCGGCCAACACATCGATCTGCCCCAGCGTTTTCTTGAGCGTTGGATTGTCGCGCGTGACGGTCACATTCGCCGTCATCAGCTGGCCGAGTTCGCGCCAGATCGTCATCGGATTCTCGGTTCCCTGCAGCTGATTGAGCAGCGCGTCGTTCTTGTCCTGTTGCCGGACGCGCTCCTTTTCGTACGCGCTCGCTGGCGTGCTCTCGCATCCCTGTTCGAGATTCCGCGCATACTTCACAGCCGAAGGTCCGGCAATCATTCCGCCGTAAATGCAGGAGACCAGCGAATTCGCGCCGAGCCGGTTGGCGCCGTGATACTGGTATTCACACTCACCCGCCGCGTAGATTCCGGCAAGATTCGTGGCCTGATGCTCGTTATCCACCCACAGCCCGCCCATCGTGTAATGCATCGCCGGGAAAACCTTCATGGGCTCCTTGTGCGGATCGACGCCTAGAAACTTCTCGTAAATTTCGAGAATGCCTTCGAGTTTGCGGTCGAGGACGTCAGCCGGGATGTGCGACACGTCGAGATAAACCGCCGGCTGGTCGCCCGCCAGGCCCATCTTCATCTCGAAGACGATTTTGTGAATCGCGCGAGTGGCGACGTCGCGGGGGACGAGGTTGCCATACTTCGGATACCACTCCTCGAGAAAATAGAAGCGTTCACCCTCTGGAATATCCTTGCCGCTGCGCTTATCGCCCGGCTGCTTCGGTACCCAGACGCGACCGCCCTCGCCGCGCGCGGATTCGCTCATCAGGCGGCACTTGTCCTCGCCGGGTATCGCCGTTGGATGGACCTGGATGAATTCGCCGTTCGCATAGTAGGCGCCCTGCTGAAACAACGCCGACTGCGCCGAGCCCGTGCAGACCACCGAATTCGTCGAATAGTAGAAGATGGCGCCGATGCCGCCCGTACAGAAGATCACCGCGTCGGCGGGAAACGTCCTGATCTCCATGGTTTTCAGGTTCATCGCGCAGAGTCCGCGGCCGACGCCGGCATCGTCGATCACGGCGGAAAGGAACGACCAGCCTTCATATTTCCGAACTTTGTCCTCGGCTTCGAACCGGCGGACCTGCTCGTCAAGCGCGTACAGCAACTGCTGCCCTGTGGTTGCGCCGGCAAACGCCGTGCGATGATGGAGCGTCCCGCCGAAACGCCGAAAATCCAGCAGTCCTTCGGGCGTGCGGTTGAACATCACGCCCATGCGGTCGAGCAGGTCGATGATCGCGGGCGCCGCGTCGCACATCCCCTTCACCAGGGGCTGGTTCGCGAGAAAGTCGCCGCCGTAGATGGTGTCGTCGAAATGCTGCCAAGTAGAATCGCCCTCGCCCTTCAGGTTTTTCGCGGCATTGATTCCGCCCTGCGCGCAAACGGAGTGGGAGCGCTTCACCGGCACGATCGAAAAGAGCTCGACCGGCACGCCCGATTCCGCGACGCGAATCGTCGCCATCAGGCCCGCCAGCCCGCCGCCCACCACGATGATCTTTGGTTGCCTCGCCATTATTCTCTTGTTGAAACCACAGATGAACACGGGCGAACGCAGATAGGAGCAAATCCAGGGCGCACCGGCACGCCCTCCGGTTCTTTCGACAGGGCGCGGGGTCGCTTGCTCTTCGCTTTCCTATAATCAGTGTTGATCTGTGTTCCCATGTGGTTTAAAACGCCTCGGCCTTTTCTCGCCATTTGTGGTTCGCCATGGGCCACTCGTTCTAGCGCACGTATCCGTTCAGCGGGAACCAGTGACTGTGAAACCCGACCGCGATCATGATGCCGACGAACGTCAAGATGATCGCCACCGCCGCCCCAAACCACCCGGCCCAACGTTGCGCTCGCGCACTGACCGCGATGCCCCACTTACACGCGAAGTTCCACACTCCATTGCCCAAATGGAACGAAGCGGCCGTCACGCCCACGACATAGAACGCGAAATACAAGGGATGCGCCATCACGTCCGCCACGGCTTGATACGTGCTCCTTCCCTGTGTGACGAACCGCTCCGTGTAAACGTGCCACCCGATAAAGGCGAACGCAATGATTCCCGTCCAGCGCTGCAGCAGGTACATCCAGTTCGACATCCACGGATGCGCGAACGTGTTCTGCTTTCCTTTCCACCAGATCCACAGCCCGTAGAATCCATGGAAGGCAATCGGAGCCCACAAAACACAAACTTCGACGGCCAGGCGCCACGGAATACTCTGCAGTTCGAGCGAGACGTCGTCGTAGTTCTTCGTGCTCACCAGCGCGTAGCTGTTGGACCAGAAGTGTTCGAGAAGGAATGCTCCAATGGGAACGATGCCGCTGAGGGACTGCAGTTTATCGAGGATGTAGCTCGTCTTCGATTCGGTCGCCTTGGACCCGACCGCTACGGACGCCATGCCTTCTCCGGGAACTCGCTACGGCAGCAATTTCAGCGCGCAGCCAACGGGTCAGTATAGTAACGCTACAAAAACTTTGCAAGGAGCGCGCGGGCCGCTGCTGCGCACGGCTATCATTCTGTTCTGCAGCGGTGCCAGTTGAGCAGTCGCAGATCTTCGAGCCCTCACCGGATATCTGCAGCAGACCCGGAAAGGTCGCATAACGCGAGCCATCAATGCGCCGCTGCGGCCGCGCCGAGAAAGGCCGTCAGGGCGGCGAGGAATTGCGCGGTGTGCTCTTCGGCCGGGACGTGGCCACACTTATCGAAGGTGACGAGGCGCGCGCCCGCGATTCCCGACGCGTACCGCTCGCCGGAGGCAACCGGAAGCAATTGGTCCTGCTTTCCCCACATCACCAGCGTCGGGAGGCGAATCTGGTCCAGCCGATTGTCGAGCAACTGCGTTTGCACTGTAGGATTGTTCGTGATGCTGTGGACGGTGTAGAAGTCATTCGAAGCGAGCTTGTCGCTGAAAATCCGGCGCAGTGTGGCGTCGTCGAGCCAGCTGGTGTCGTAAAACACGACTTTCATCACCTGGCGCATCTCCTCGAGCGTGCTGGGATTCAGATTCGGGATGGGCTTGTCCTGCTTGAGTCCGGCGCCGTCCACGATCACGAGCTTATCGAGCGGCACCATGTGCGCGTCGGACGACTCCTCCACCGCATCGAGAGCTACGATCCAGCCTCCAAGGGATTCGCCGACAAGCGTCGCGCGCGAGACGTTCAGGTCACGCAGAAACTCGTTCAGGAAATCCACGTAAGTCTGAATGCTGTAATCGAGCAGCGGCTTGGCGGACTTGCCGAAGCCGATCTGGTCCAGCGCCAGCACGCGGTATTGCCGCGACAGCCCTGGGATCACTGGCAGCCAGGATTCCTTCCGGTCTCCGAGCCCGTGCACCAGGACGACAACCGGCCCGGCGCCGACATCCCAGTAGTGAATCGTCTGGCCAAAGACAGCGACAGTGCGCTCTGAAGGCGGTGCGGGTGCCCTGACGCCAATTTGCGCAAGCGAGGGCGGCACCAGGAACCCCAACGCGAACAGCAGCAGGATGAACAGGGGAACACCACCGAATGTTCGCTTTCGCCGCATGGATGCCTCCGGTCGTCGCGTTGGGCAGCGTTGGGCAGCTATTTAGCACAAGGCAGCCTGCACCACAACCGACACGTACGCGTTTCCGCCCCAGCAATGGTCTTGAGCACGTTAAGATACGGTTAAAGCTTGAATAGTGATTGACATCGCTGCGCGTGGCTGTTATTTTTCGCTCGCAAAACGTTTTGCTAACTCTCATCAGCGGAGGCACCGCAACCCGGCACGATCCATGGCGTTCGTCGCGAAGAAAATTTTCCTCACAAAGGGAGTTGGAAAACACCGCGAGCGCCTTTCGAGCTTCGAGTTGGCGTTGCGTAATGCAGGCATCGCGGCCTGCAACATCGTTCGCGTCTCCTCGATTTTTCCTCCGTATTGCAAACTGATCTCGCGCAGCGAGGGCCTGAAGCACCTGAAACCCGGCCAGGTTGCGTTCACCGTGATCAGCGAAAATCAGACGCGCGAGCCCCATCGGCTGATCGCCGCCGGCGTGGGCCTCGGTCTTCCGGCGGACAAGTCGATGTACGGCTATCTTTCCGAGCACCACTCGTTCGGCGAAACTGAGGAAGTGGCGGGAGAATACGCCGAAGAACTGGCGGCGGAAATGCTGGCTACCACCCTGAACGTCGAATTCGATCCGGATTTGTCGTGGGACGAAAAAAAAGAGGTCTACCGCATCTCGAATAAAATCGTCCGGACGATGAACATCACCCAATCCGCCGTGGGCGACAAGCGCGGCCTGTGGACCACCGTGCTGGCCGCAGCCATCCTCCTCGGTGACGACGACTAGTTTCGCCCCTCGTCTGCTTCTGACGTCGTTTGCGTCGCAGACGAGTGCCCCTGCTTTTGCAAGGTACCGGCGCTCTCGCCCTCCCTCTTCCTCCGCCGAGTTCCTCATCTCCGCTGATGCAAACTGCATCGGTGGCTCTCTCGCTGCCTAACCCGCTTGCTGCTATTCACCTCGGCCCATCGCCCCACCGTGACTCGTCGCATTGCGATGAAGTTCGCATCAGTCGCTGAAAATCGGGACGTTCGCCTCGTACCCTGACTTGCGTCGTATGTCGCTCGAATCGCGTGAGTTGTCACTCGATCGAACGAACGCCGGGTGATGGCATGGCGCGTGCCTTCTCCATAAGTGGAAACAGGCACGAAAGAGAAGGAGGTTGGCCATGACAGTCTTGCTGGTTGTCCTCACGATCGCGATCTTCCTGACCATCGACTACGTGCGCACGCGCAAGACAGTTCTGCAAACCGCGGTGTATGCGCCGAACCCGAGCTCTGTTGTCGCGAAGGTCCGGCCCGATTACGTTTCCGGGTTCCGGTTGCCCGCGAACCTCCAATACCACCCCGGCCACACGTGGGCGTTGCGCGAGAGCCCGACGATGGTGCGCGTCGGAATGGACGATTTCGCGACGCGTCTGATTGGGAAAGCCGGGGCGATCCACCTCCCGAAGCGCGGCCAGTGGATTCGGCAGGGGCAGAAGATCTTCACGATTGAGAGGGATGGTGAGCGGGCCCAACTCGTGTCTCCGATTGAGGGCGAAGTGACGGGCGTGAACGACGCGGTGCTGAACGACGCAAGCCTCGCTGGCAAGGATCCCTACGGAGAAGGGTGGTTCCTTACGGTGATGTCTCCCGACGCGCAAACCAACTTCCGCAACCTGCTCGGCGGCAACCTCGCCCGGCAATGGATGTCCGAGACCGCGAGCCGCCTGAGAGCGCAGATGCCGGCCTTGGCCGGTGCGGTGGCGCAGGACGGTGGCTTGGCAGTAGAAGACCTGAGCGCCGAGCTCCCCAACGAGCAATGGAGCAATCTGACGCGAGAGTTCTTCCTGACATGAGCGACGCAGGTCCATCCCTCCAAGCGCCCGTGGCAATCGCCTGATTCCACGGGCGCTAACGTTTGTCGGGCAGGGCTCCAGCCCCCCTCCGGTGCGGCAAACCCCCGTGACCGCAATCACTGCAAAAAGTGTTCAGCATCACGGCCAAACTCGTCCGATGTTGCGATTCTCTACAGTGCCAAGGTCCGAGACGAGCGATCTCTCACGCCCATGAGCCCACAAAATCTCGCCGCTGGAAAACTCAGCACCAGACCGACGAACGCGGTCGAACAGACAGCCAATATCCCGAATTGTGGAGGGGAGGCCCCGCGGCCCCTCGACGTTTTGCCAGGAGGCCGCGTATGAGCAAAGCCATCCTCTACGACGCGACGCTCTGCATCGACTGCAAGCTGTGCGAGAAGGCCTGCGCCGAACGCAACCGCCTGCCGTACGACGACACCATCGCGGCGGAACAAAAGTTGTCAGCCCACAAGTTCAACGTCGTACTGGACAAGGTGCAGGATGGCAAGTACATGCGCCGCTTCTGCATGCACTGCGAGGATCCCACGTGCGCGTCCGTGTGCCCGGTAGCCGCACTGCGCAAGACGGCGGAAGGCCCTGTGACGTACGACGCGTCCCGCTGCATCGGCTGCCGCTACTGCATGATGGCCTGCCCGTTCGACGTTCCCAAGTACGAGTGGGATTCCCTGCTGCCGCGGGTCAGGAAATGCGATATGTGCGCGGACCGCATCGCGGCAGGCAAACAGACGGCTTGCGCGGAGGCATGTCCGACTGGAGCTACAAAATTCGGGGAGCGCGACGCGTTGATCGCGGAGGCCAAAGACCGAATCGCCAAGAATCCGTCGCAGTACGTGAATCACATTTACGGGCTCGAGGAGGCTGGGGGCACGTCCGTGCTCCGTCTGTCGAGCATTCCCTTCGAACAATTCGGCTTCTCGACAAACCTCGGCAAGACGCCCATGCCCTGGTTCACCTACCGCGTTCTCTCACGGCTCCCCGATGTCGTGACCCTGGTTGGAGCGGCGCTCGGAGGCATTTGGTGGATCACGAATCGTCGCGAAGAAGTAGCAGCGGCCGAGGCACAAACCGTCAAAGCCACTCCACGCCGAAAAAGCTCGGGAGAGAAATAGAATGCGCTTACCGAAACTCACGTTTTGGAAGGCCGTACTCGTTGCCGTGCTCCTGGCCGGCGCCTACGCCACGATTCTGCGGTTCACGCGAGGTCTTGGCGCATCCACGAACCTGAGCGATGCGTTCCCGTGGGGAATCTGGATCGGCTTCGACGTGCTATGCGGGGTGATGCTGGCGGCCGGAGGCTTTACGCTGACGGCGGCCGTCTACATCTTCAACCTGAAAGCATTCAAGCCCATCGTTCGCCCTGCAATTCTGACGGCGTTTCTCGGCTACGTCCTTGTCGTCGTGGCGCTTCTATTCGATCTCGGCCGCGGCTATCGGATCTGGCACCCGCTGGTGATGTGGAACGACCGTTCCGTGATGTTTGAAGTGGCCTGGTGCGTGACACTCTACACCACGGTCCTTGCTCTCGAATTTTCCGCGGTGATCTTCGAGCGGCTGCACATGGAAAAGCTGGTGAAAATCCAGCATGCGATCTCGATCCCGCTCGTCATCCTGGGCGTTATCCTCTCGACGCTCCACCAGTCGTCGCTGGGCAGCCTGTACCTCATCGTTCCGGACAAACTCTACCCGCTGTGGTACTCGCCGCTGCTGCCCGTATTCTTCTTCCTGTCGTCGATTTGCGTCGGGCTGGCCATGACGATCTTTGAGTCTCACATGAGCGCGCGTGTGTTCGGAAAGCATCTCGAACTCGACCTCTTGGCTCGCCTGGGACGCGTGCTGCTGGTTCTCCTGATCGTCTATTCGGTGATGCGCTTTCAGGATCTCTATCATCGCGGAGCGCTCGCTCTGCTTGCCCATCCGGGCTACGAAGGGCGATTGTTCCTCCTTGAAATAATCCTGGGCTCGCTCCTGCCGATCGGGCTGCTCATGTTTCGCCGCGTGCGCCAGAGCCCGAGCGGCCTGTACGCCTCCGCCGTGCTGGTGGTGCTCGGGTTCATCACCAATCGCCTGAACGTGAGCATCACTGGAATGGAAGCATCGGCTGGAGTGCACTACATTCCCCGCTGGACCGAGCTCGCTGTGACCGCGAGCATCGTCGGGATTGGCTTCGCAGCGTTCGGGCTGGCGGTCAAGTACCTTCCTATTTTCCCGCCTTCCGAGGCGCCCATGGAACGACCCCAGATGCGCGAGCATACCTCAGAGGATGCCCTCACCACCGAGTTGACCCGTGCGGGCTCGTGATCCATTTGCGGCGGTTCGCCGCTTCTGGCAGCGGGCGGCTCTTGGTCTGAGCGGCAAGCTGATCGTGCTGCTTGTGCCGTCGATGATTCTCTTTTTCGGTTTGCTGGGCTATCTGAATATCCGTCTGCACCGCCGTCAGCTCGAGAAAATGACGCTGGCCAGCGCGGAGCGCGTGAGCGACGTCATCAAGCGCAACGCATCCTATTACATGCTGCGAAACGAGCGCGACGGCCTCTATCACCTGATCAACGAAATTGGACAGGAGCCGGGGGTCGTCCACATCCGCATCATCAATCAGGAAGGACGCATCGATTTTTCGTCCGACGCGAAGGAGACGGATGCGTTCGTCAACAAGCGCACGGAGGCATGCTACGGCTGCCACAGCCAGTCGCAGCCGCTGACTCGACTGAATCGCCCCGACCGCTTCCGGACTTACCGGCTGCCAAGCGGCGAGCGCGCGCTCGGAATCATCAACCCGATAGAAAACGCGCCCGCCTGCTGGAACGCCTCCTGTCACGCACATCCCCCGAGCCAAAAAATCCTGGGCGTTCTTGATACGAACTTCTCGCTCGCGGGAACGGACGCCAACCTTGCCTCGGTCGAGCGCCAGACGCTTCTCTATACGATGCTTGCCCTGCTGGCTACATGTTCGCTGATCCCGATTTTCATCTGGAAAGCGATCCACGGCCCGCTCAAGACTCTCGAAGCGGGCACCGAACACCTCGCTTCCGGCGACCTCGGATATCAGCTTCCGATCGATGCAAGCGACGAACTGGCGCACGTGTCCGCATCGTTCAACACGATGAGCCGTCAACTCCGGGAGGCGCGCGAGGAAATCACGGCATGGAACCGCTCACTCGAGGATCGCGTCCGGCAGAAAACGCAGGAGCTCAATCGCGCGCACGAGCAGATGCTCCGCGCCGAACGCATGGCATCCATCGGCAAGCTGGCCGCCGTCGTCGCGCACGAAATCAACAACCCGCTCGCTGGAATTTTGACCTACGCCAAGCTGCTGAAGAAACGGTTCACCTCTCGTGGCGCCGCAACACCAGACGATGACACCGTGAGTTCCCTCAGCCTGATCGAATCCGAGAGCCGCCGCTGCGGGGAAATCGTGAAGAACCTGATGAGCTTCGCTCGCGCCACGCCGCTGACGTTCGAACCGTCGGATGTAAACGGCGTGATTCAGCGCTGCGTGCAGCTCGTTCAGCACCAGTTGACGCTGGCCAATATCGACCTCAATCTGAACCTCGCCTCCGACCTCCCGCCCGTTCGCTGCGATCCCTCGCAAATCGAACAGGTGATTCTTTCTCTCGTGATGAACGCCATCGATGCGATGCCGCGCGGCGGCACGCTTCGCATCGCCAGCCGCCACCTGCTGGAGTCAGCCGAGGCCCAAATTCAGGTGCAGGACGACGGCGTCGGCATCCCGGCTGACATTCTGCCTGACCTGTTCGAGCCGTTCTTCACCACGAAGGAGCGCGGCCACGGCCTGGGTCTCGGCCTCGCGATCAGCCGAACCATTATCGAACGCCATCTGGGCCATATCGAAGTCGCGTCCGAGCCCGGACGCGGCACGCGATTTACAATCACCTTGCCGGTGAGCGGCACGCGGACGCAAGCAACGTCCGGTTCTGCGCTTCCGGTCAAGGCTGTGGAGTCAACGTGAGCGGAAAAGCAAATCTTTTGATTGTGGATGACGAATTGATTGTGCGCGATTCTCTTGCGAAGTGGTTTCGCGAGGAAGGTTACGACGTCAGCACGGCGGAGAGCGCGCACCAGGCCCTCTCCCTCCTTGCCGAGCGACGCTTCGATCTCGCCCTGCTCGATATCAAAATGCCCGGCACGGACGGCGTCGAGTTGCAGCGTCGCATGAAAGAAGTGGCGCCCGAGACGATCGCCATCATTATGACGGGATACGCTTCGGTCGAAACCGCGGTCGCCGCGTTGAAGAACGGCGCCTACGATTATGTGACCAAGCCTTTCGATCCCGACGACATCGCGCATACAGTTCAAAACGCGCTCGCGCACAAGCGCGCCGAACAGGAGGTCACGCGGCTGCGTGAAACGGTCGTCGCCACCACCCTGCCCAAAGAACTCATTGGACAGAGCGAGGCCATGACACACGTCTTCGAAGCCATCCAGACCGTCGGCCCGACGGACGCGACTGTGCTGATCACGGGCGAAAGCGGGACCGGCAAGGAACTCGTCGCGAGGGCCCTTCACGCCGCGAGTGGCCGCAAATTCAATCCGTTTGTCGTGATCCATTGTGGCGCGCTCACCGAAACCCTCCTCGAAAGCGAGCTGTTCGGCCATGAAAAGGGCGCGTTCACCGGCGCGCAGTATCGCAAGAAGGGCAGCTTCGAGATCGCCGAGGGCGGCAGCGTGTTTCTCGACGAAATTGGTGACGTCAGCCTCAAGACACAGACTGATTTGCTGCGCGTCCTGCAGGAGCATGAAATCCGCCGCGTCGGGGGTAACCAGCCGATCCACGTCGATTTCCGCTGCATCTCCGCGACGAACCGCGACCTCGAAGCGCTCATCGAAGAAAAGCAGTTTCGCTTCGATCTTTTTTACCGGCTCAACGTGTTCCCCATCCACCTGCCGCCGCTGCGTCAACGCAAGGAAGACATTCCGCTCCTGGCCAGCTATTTCCTGAAGAAGTTTTCCGATTCGATGAACAAGCGCGTCTCGCAAATCTCGCCGGCTGCAATGAAGCTGCTGCAAAGATATGAGTGGCCGGGAAACGTTCGGGAATTGGAAAACGCGGTCGAGCGAGCGATGGTCGTCGCACAAGGTCCGGACCTGCGCGAGAGCGATTTCATGCTTCGGCCTGCTTCACCCGTGCCCGCAGGCCGCACGCTCGAGGAAATCGAGCGCGCGCACATCCTCAGCGTCCTCGAAGAGTGCGGCGATAATCAGACGATGGCGGCGCAGGTCCTCGATATCGACCGCGTCACGCTGCACAATAAACTGAAAAAATATGGGTGGACGAAGCCGGTCCCCGAACATACGTGAAACGGATCCAACTTCTGCCTCTCGGCGACGTCGATCGCCGGCACCTCGAGGAGCTCGCGTTACCACTGGCGCGAGAAATGAAACATGAGTGCGAGGTGCTGTGCGCCGACCTCGACATCGCATCAACTTTCAACGCCAGCCGCGGCCAATTCCACTCGACGGAACTTCTGGCGCGCATGGCCTCTCGCCTTAATGACGACACGTGGAGACTTCTCGGCATCACCGCCGTCGATCTCTACATTCCGATTCTGACGTTCGTGTTTGGCGAGGCTCAACTGCAGGGCACCATCGCTGTTGTCTCCACGCATCGCCTGCGTCAGGAGTTCTACGGACTTCCTCCTGATGAGTCCCTGTTGAGGGAACGCCTGCTAAGAGAAGCCGTGCACGAGCTGGGACACACACTCGGTCTCACGCACTGCGGAGACACGGAGTGCGTAATGGCGGCCTCGCACGCCGTGGAATGGATCGACCTGAAAAGCGGGCACTACTGCCCGAAGTGTGCCGCGACAATCGCCGGTTCCCCGCCCCTTTTCAGCCCGGCACGCGTGACCGTCTGAAACTGTGGTCCCGCGGATCTCCATCGTGGAAAAAAGAGCGCCGGCGAACATTTTCTCTGCCGGCGCTCTTTTCATTTCAGGCCTCGGCTTCCGCTTTTGGATCAGATCCCGTGCTTCTTGAATTCTTCGGCCACGATTTGGCGCATTTGCTCCGTGTTCTGGACACATTCCGATTTGCGTCCCGGACAGATGCGCGCCTCCTCCCAACCCTTCCATTCGTCAATCCTGCCGAACGAGCCCGGCCAGAACTCGATTCCCGCCGCATCCCCTCTCTCCAAGAGCTGAAAGTCTGTCTCGAGTCCTCGACGCAGATATTCCTGCTCCTGCTCAGGCGTGCAGGGCTGCCCACCCTTCTCGCAAGGAAGATAGCTGACGCGGTCGTAGGCATAAACCCCGAGGATCACCTGGGCATTCGGAAATAGCGTTCTCAGTTGCTGCACGTATTGAGGCGTGTTGGGCGTGTCCCTGCGGTAGTGGATGTAGAAATGCACGTAGTCCACTTTGGCTCGGGCGGCGGCCGGAAACTTCGCGTCGCTCAAGTAGGGAGACTGCAGGTCGTCTTCGTAGATCGTCAGCCCGAAACCCAAATTCGGGTCGCCGGCTTTGATCCCGTCGATCAAGGCGCTCAGGGCACCGGCAGGATCCTGCAGTCCAGCCACAGACAACTTCTCGTACTGTCCGACGAAATCGTCAGCCCCGATCTCGACCAACGAAGGCACCTGTCTGGCGAGCAAACCGTATTGCGGACCATAATTGCCTGGTATAGCCGTCTTCAGAAGGATCGAGAGGAAGATTTTCTTCCCTTTTTGCGACTTGACTTCGTTGATGCACGCCGTCGGCGTGCCGGAACAGCCTTGCCGGATCGCGGAAACTTGAAGTCTATGATTCCATTCGGGTGTGTTTTCGCCCCAGGTGATCACCAGCCACCGAGGCGACGCCTGGGTTTGCGTAATCACGAGTCCGAGCGCGAAGGCCGTTACAATTCCCACCACGAAAAGCGTCGTTTTTCTTACTGGCAACCCGGCGCGAGCTAAGCACCCCATCTGGAGCCTCCCTTCGAATCAGGGGGGGGGAAAACCGGGGTACAACATTCCGGGAGAGAGAGTAATGGACCTCTTCCACTCCGGATCGGGATTGCATGATGTGGCGGGCGACTAACGTACCAGTTCCGCACTGTCGACCTGCTGGCGAGACCAGAAAACCTTGTGTTTGAAGACAAGGTCAGCGAACTGGATACGGGCAAGTACGGGCTGCATTTACGAGCCGCTTGCCCTGGGGCTTTCGAGTGAGCGCGTTGGGTCGCGACTCAGGACTAGAACTCCTAAGCCCCAACGCGCCGAACCGATCGGTTGAGCAGAGAGGAAGGAACGTGCGAGGCGACCGCGGGATGACGAGCAGTACGTTGTGAACCTCCTGAGGGGCGGTTCGGCGCCCGGAGCAACAAGATGCGACATAGCGACACTTCTAATGAACCATTTCGACCACTCTTTCCGAATACGGTTGATTCCCCAGCGCCCGGGGGAAATTGCTGTATGAACCGAACGGATAGCCTCTCGCCGCGGCTGCCCGGGCCGGACTTGTGCTTCGACGGCTCTGCGGATTAAGATGCGCCCGAAAACTCTCCGCTCACGCGGTTGAACACCAGAGGCCATGTCAGATGGAGCGCGAAGGGAACTTTTCCGCCGCAATCTGCGTTCCATAAGTGAGGCCGAAGACGGAAGCAAGTGCCGTTCAGGGTCGCCCCGGCCGCCATTCCGCCAGGGCGGAACTGGCGAGCACGGTTCCAGCGGACGGGCTCGGGCAAGCCTCAGGAGAGCTAGACTCTGGAGCGGGGAAGAAAAACTCGAACGGCACGAGTTGCGAGGCTGAGAACCATTGGAGCCCGACGCCCAATTGGTGCAGCACTGTCTCCGGGGCGACGGCTCGGCCTGGGAGGAACTCGTACGCCGTCACACGCGCCGAGTGTACAACCTATGCTATCGGTTCACGGGCAATTCGACGGAAGCGGAGGACCTGAGCCAGGAGGTCTTTCTGCGCCTTTATCGCACGCTGCAGAGCTACCGTCCAGCGGATGGAGCCTTCCCGACGTGGTTGACGAGCGTCACACGCAATCTGCTGGTCGATCATTACAGGCGGACGCGCCACGATCGCGTGACCGACTCGATCGACGACGCGATGCCGCAACTCGAGGGGAAGCATTCGCCGGCCCGCGCTCCCGACCGGTTGGCGCAAGCCGCCGAATTGAGCGTGCAGTTACAACGCGCGCTGGCGCGGCTCTCGCCCGAATTGCGGGAGGCGGTGATCTTGCGCGATTTGCAGAGCCTGGAATACGCGGAGATTCGAACGGTACTGCAGGTGCCCGAAGGCACGGTAAAATCGAGAATCAATCGCGGACGGATCGAGCTGGCCAAGATTCTGGACCAGATGGGTCTGAGGCCGCAGTGAAGAGACGATAAAGAGAAAGAACGATGGACTGGAACTGCACATTAACGGAAGAGCGGTTGAGCGATTATCTCGAAGGGCAGCTCAGCGCCGCCGATTCCGCCGCAATCGAGATGCACAAGCGGAGTTGCGCGCGCTGCTCTGAGCTCGTCGCGCAGGTCGGCAGCCTGCTCGGCGAAATGCACCGCCTGGATTTCGTGGAAGAGCCCGCGACGCTGCAAGCGAAGATCCTCGAGGCCTCGCTGGGGCCGCGCCCGAGCAAGCAGGGATGGCGGCGCTGGTTTGCGTGGACGCCGATGATCTGGCAGCCGCGGTTTGCGATCGGAATGGCCACGGTCGCGGCATGCGCTGTGATCATTGTGCAGGCTGGCGGCGTGGTGCCCACCAAGCTTCACAAGGCGAACCTGAATCCCGCTGCCGTATTTCGCTCAGTGAATCGGCAGGCGCATCTGACGTACGCCCAGGGCGTAAAGTTCGTCAACGGCCTGCGTGTGGTCTATGAGATTGAATCGCGGCTGCAGCCTCAGAACCCGCCGCAGGAGAATCCGGCCCCGCCGGAGCGGAACGATCTGCGGCCGAACCAGAAAAATCCGGAGGAGAAATCCGATCAGCGGCGCCCGGGCCGCAGTCAGGCGCGAAGTGACGTCTTTTTCGCTCAGGCTGAGCCCTTCGGGACAGGTACACCCGCCTGCGCAGGGCGGTTTCCACTCAGCGCCCCTCACACCCAGCCCATATCCGAAACGCATCGAGGTCGCAACTGCGGGAGAGGTGGCGCCGGCAACGCCCTCCTCACGCCCTGCGATCCAAATCTTGACCAGGGCTCTCTCCAATCCACTACCAGCGGTTTGACGGCGGAGGATCTGCTGAGACCCGAATGGAGCGCGCCATGAAATGCGCCGTGCATCCTGACGTAGAAGCCACCGGCTTTTGCCGCAATTGCGGGCGACCGTTGTGCCCGCCGTGCACCCGAGAAGTACGCGGGGCGCTGTATTGCGAGACGTGCCTGGGAACCATCCTCGGGGCCCCGCAAGCCGGTGCGGTCACGCCACCGCCGCCCGGCGATTCGAGACCGGCTGTCGCCGCGGTGCTCGGATTCATCCCGGGCCTGGGCGCGGTGTACAACGGCGAATACATCAAAGCGCTGATTCACGTCATTGTCTTCGCGTCCTTGATCGCGGCGATGGCGGCAGATCTGCCCGGCTCGTTTGAGGCGTTCGTCATCGTGTCGTTTATCGCGTTCTGCTGCTACATGCCGGTGGACGCCTACCGCGTGGCGAAAGCGCGCAGCACGGGCGAAGTTGCGCCGCCCGACCTGTTGCAAGGGCCGAACCGAAAGCCCATTGGCGCCATAGTGCTGATCGGGCTCGGTGTCTTGCTCTTGTTGGCGAATTTCGGGCTCCTCGAACGCGATTGGTTCGCGAAGGCGTGGCCGATCGGGTTAGTCGCGCTCGGCGGCTGGCTCCTGTGGGACCGACTGAAGGAGAGCGGCAGCGCAAACGGCTGAGAGCCCGGCCCGAACGCGCCCGAACGGAGCGGGGAGATCATCCATGAGTGACGGACAAAAGAGCGTTTGCTCCTGCGGGCAGTGCAGGGTGCGCGGGCTGATGGGACCGGTCGTCCTGATCACGATCGGTGTGCTCTTCCTTGCGGGACAATACTCGCGATACGGTTTTTTCGATCTGTGGCCGATCATCCTGATCGTGATTGGAGCGGTGTTGGTGGCCCAGGCCATGGTCTCGCGGGAAGGACACGTCGGGTCGTGAGCGTGGTCGAGCGCGTGCCGCCCGTCTGACCAGCCCTGTGAGGAACGCTTGAGCAGCGCACAACAACCACCAATCCCCCCGGTCGGTGCGCCACAGACCGCAATCACCGCGACGCCCCTGCCGCCTCGTCCGCCACAGAGGCGGTCGATTTTCTCGGGACTCCTGCTGATCTTCCTCGGCGTCCTCTTCCTGCTGTTTCGCTTCGACCCTGAACTGCGGCTGGGTCACTTGATCTGGCGATTCTGGCCCGTAGTCATCATCGTCTGGGGTATTGCGAAGCTCATCGACCACCTGGCCGCGCGGCACGCAGGCGAGCGAGCGTCGGTTCTCACGGGCGGCGAGGCGGGACTCCTTATCGTCGTGATCTTCTGCCTCGCGGGGGTCGGACTTGCCGATTACCTGCGCCATCGGCGCGATTTCCATTTCGATTTTCACCCCTTTTCTCAGCGCTATTCGCAGAGCGAAGGTTTGCCTGCGGTAAAGATTCAGCCCGGCGCGCACGTCACGATTCAGACGGGCAATGGAAACATCTCGGTGCACGCTGGCGGGGGAAACGATCTGCGCGTCACCGTCAACAAATCCGCTACCGACCCGCACCGGTCCGGCGCCGATGAACGGATGTCTGCGGTAAAGACGATGATTGAGCCCACCGCCGACGGCTTTCTCGTCCATCCGACACACCAGGAGGACTGGGAGGGCACCATCGAAGCGGACCTCGACGTGGAAGTCCCCAAAACGGTGAGCGTAACCGCAAAGGCCGATCACGGCGACGTCACGGTAGCAGGGCTCACCGGGACGGTCGACGCCAACACCACGAATGGCGACGTCGACATTCACGATGCAGGCTCTGACGTCTCGGCAACGATCAACAGCGGGCACTTGCGCATTTCCAATGTGACCGGAAACGCCCGGGTGACCGGCCGCGGAAACGAAGTGGATGTTTCCGATATCTCCGGCGACGCCAGTATCGACGGCGAATTCTTCGGGCCAATTCGCGTGCGCAACGTTGCGAAGGTTACACGCTACGCCTCTGAGCGATCTACGCTGATGCTCACTCACCTGGCGGGGCGCCTGGAATTGAATTCGGGCGATCTCGAAGTATCCAACGTCGCGGGCCCGGCGAAAGTCGTGACCCACAACAAGGACATCGAAATCGAGGACGTCACGGGACCGCTCGAAATCGCGGATTCGCACGGCGACATCACGATTCGCTACTCGCGTCCGCCGAGCGCGGCCATCAGCGTCAACGACGACTCGGGGGAAGTCAGCCTGACGCTGCCTGCAAGTTCGTCCTTCGAGATTTCGGCCGTTTCACGGTCAGGCGAGGTGGACAGCGAATTTCAAGATCCCGCGCTGCGGCTCGTCAACGACGCCAACGTGGGGCGCCTGAATGGCAAAGTTGGCACCGGCGGCCCGAAAATCACCGTCGTCACCAGCTACGGCACAATCTCCCTGCACAAGGGCGGTTAAAGCCCTCGCTCTCCCTTGGCCGCGTCTGTAAAGGCTGCGTCTTCGGTTCTGGTCCGTTTACGGAGGATCAACCCCGCGCCCGCAGTTGCGAAAGCGTGGCGAAAAATTCAGGGAACGAAACGGCAGCGCAGTCGGCGTTGAGGATGGTGCTGTCGCCTTCCGCTCCCAGCGCGGCGACCGCCAGCGCCATGGCGATCCGGTGATCGCCCTGAGGATCCACCTTTGCGCCGCGCAGCTTTCCGCCGCCGCGGTCCCGCGACACGCAAGCCGTCCGGAAACTCTTCGACGCTAGCGCCCATGCGCCGCAGGCCCCTCCGCGAGCGCCGCAATGCGATCGCTTTCTTTCAGCCGAAGCTCCCTCGCATCGCGAATCTCGATTCCCTTCTCCGTGTACGGACCCAGCGCCGCCAGCATGGGCAGTTCGTCGATCATCTCCGCCACCTGCGCGCCCGAAATCGCTCCGCCCTCGAGCGCCGCGTGCCGTACGGCGACGTCGCCGACCAGTTCCCCATCGCGCAATTGCAGCGATGCCACGTTGACCGCCGCTCCCGTTCCGATCAGGAAATCGAGCACGCGCGTACGCGTCGGATTCAATCCCACGCTATGCAGCATCAATTCAGAGCCAGGCAGCACGAGCGCCGCACCGATCAGAAAGACCGCTGCGGACAGGTCGCCTGGAATGACGATCTGCCGCCCTTGCAGCTTCGGGCGCGGATGAACGCGCGCGATTCCCTTCTCGAGTTCGATCGACGCGCCGAATTCGCGCAGCGCAAGCTCCGTGTGATCGCGCGTGCGGACGGATTCGCGCACGGTTGTGACGCCGTCGGCAAAAAGCCCCGCCAGAAGAACCGCAGACTTCACCTGCGCGCTGGGCACGGGCAGCGCATAGTCGATCGCATGAAGGTGTCCGCCGCGAATTTCGAGCGGCGCCCGGTCGCCGTCGACGCCGGTCACCGTCGCACCCATCTCACGCAGCGGCGCGGCGATGCGCGCCATGGGGCGTTTGCGAAGCGACTTGTCTCCGGTGAGGATCGACGTAAATCGCTGCCCCGCCAGAACGCCCGCGAGCATGCTAATCGTGGTGCCGGAGTTTTCCGCGTCGAGCGCCCGGCGCGGCGGTTTCATCCGTCCAAGCCGACGCCCGCGATGCGTACGCGGTCGCGTCCAATCTCGACGGGCACTCTCAGCCGTTTCAGGCACTCTAGCGTGCTGCGGCAATCCGCGGCCGACGCGTAGTTGTAAATCTCGCTCGTGCCTTCAGAAAGGGCCGCGATAATCGCATACCGGTGCGAAATCGATTTGTCGCCGGGGAGTTCCGCTACGCCCGAGATGCTGCCGCCCGGTGAAATAACCTGTTTTTTCACGCGACAATCGTAGCATCACCATTCGCAGGCCACGAATAACAATCCCGTTGAGGAATGGCGGAATTTCGGAGTAAGCTCGTTGCGTCACGAAACCCGTTTACATGAATTTCACACCGCCGCAACTGGCCACGATTCGCGCTCGCACACTGGTCGTCCAGGGCGACCGCGACCCGCTTTACCCCGTCGAGATTTCGGTCCAGATGGCCAAGTCCATTCCCAATGCCAGTCTCTGGATCGTGCCCAACGCCGGTCACGGTCCGGTTATCGGCACCAGGTGGTCGGAGTTCGTGCGCTCCGCTGCTGCCTTCCTCCGCGATTAAGCCAGTCTGTTCCCGTCACTTAGCGTCCTGAAATCAGCTCGGCGTGGGACGCGGTAGTCCAGCCGCTGTCCGCTGCGAAAGGCAGGAAAAGTGCTCAGAAAAGGCGTAGCCGCGAGCACCATTTTTAGCGTCTAATCGAATGTCGGAACCGCGTATCCGGACGGCCCAATTCAGGCCGAGTTGGATCCGCGGTACCAGAAAAGCAAAGAAAGGAACCGGCGGTAATTTGCTTCCGTTGATGCCGCCCGGTATGATAATTGCCCATGCCCCGATCGGGTCGAATGTGTAAGGCAGTCTTAGCCGCAGCATTTCTCGCTCTGTTCGTTCCGCCGAGTCCCGCAGCACGGTGACCCGCACTCCCGAGACAATCCCCGTCAGCCAGATCAAGCCCGGCATGAAGGGCGTGGCTTACACGATCTTTCGAGGGCGACAAATCGAAAAGATCGATCTCGTCGTGCTCGGCGTCTGCAAAACGCTCTGGGACCGAAGCAGGACGTGATTCTCGTCCAGCTGCTGGGCGATAAGTGCAGCATAGGGGGTGGTCGCGGGCATGAGCGGCAGCCCGGTCTATTTCGACGGAAAGCTCGCAGGCGCGCTGGCGCTGAAGCTCGGCACCTTCACGAAAGAAGCAATCGGCGGCGTGACACCGATCGCCAGACATGCTGGACGTCGAAAGAGAGCCATCGGCACCCGGCAATCACCGTCCGAAGCCGCCGTCCGCCTCGCCCCGCTAGCCGAAGGCCGGGCAGGTCGAGCAGCGGCGTTTCGGTGCCGTCGCGACCTAACACAGTTCCCTTCGGCCGGCGCGGGACAGTATCTCGTTCCGATCGAGACGCCCCTGATCACGACCGGCCTTTATCCCCGAGACGCTCGCCCAATTCGGCAAGAAATTTTCGCCGTGGGGCATGGCGGCGATGGCCGGCGGAACGGCTCCCCTCGCCCGAGGACGCCAATCTGAAGCCGGGCGACATGGTGGGAATCGACTTGGTGCGCGGCGATCTCTCGATCGCTCCCGGGCTGCACGGTCACTACGGTCATCAAGAATCAGATCCTCGCTTGCGGGCATCCGCTTTTTGGATTCGGCTCGGTGGCGATGCCGCTCTCGCGTGCGCACGTGATCATGACGCTCGCTTCGTCGATGGCTTCCACGAAAATCATGACCACCGGCGGCCTGATTGGAACGCTGACGCAGGACCGCCTGACCGCCGTGATGGGCGAACTCGGGCGCCGGCACCGCCGATGATTCCGCATGGACGTGAGGCTCGAGACGCCGTCCGCGGAAAAGCAGATTTTCATCTTCAGGTCATCGAAAGCCCGCGAGTTGACGCCGATTCTGGTCGCCGCTCGCCGCGTACAACGGCATCGTCGGCAACCCCGCCTACGGCGAGGGCTCGACGCTGCAACTCAACGGCTCCATCGAAATCAAGGGACACACGTCCGTAAGAGCTCGACGATCTCTTCGCGCCCACCGACGCGCCGATTCCGAGCCGGATTTTATCGTCGCGACTGCGGTGGAAGGCGCGTTCGCGCGCATCTACTCGAATCCTTACGAGATGCCCGCAGATCGAACGAATCCACCTGCGCGTCACGACGCTGGCGGAACGCCGCTGGGCACGATCGACAACGCATGGGTTGGAAAGAGTGAAGTGCAGCCGGGTGAGACGCGTCGCCGTCAAAGTCCTGCTGCGGCCCTATCGCGGAGCGCCGTGATTCAGGAAATTCCGGTTACGATTCCCGAGCAATCGGCCGCGGGAAGCTTCAGCTTGTGGTCAGCGACGCCGAAATCCTGAATCGGAACGTGCAAGCTCTTGGCGGCCACGTCGCAAGGACAGCTTCCCGGTCTCGAAGAGCTGATCAATCTGATCAACCGCGAGCGGCAGAACGACCGTCTTTACGCCACTCTTGTTGCAGCCGACGCCCACGCTGCTCGTCGAAGACAAGGAATCCCTAACGCGCCGATTTCAGCAATCAACGTGCTGAACCAGCGCCAGAATCCGGGCAGCACGCGGCTTTTGTGGCAATCCACGGCGGGCGAATGGTCGGTGGAAATGCACCAGGTGATTGCGGGCGAGCACGCGCTGACGATCACGGTGAAGTGAAGCGGGCTTCCCAAGGAGATTCGTCGATGAAATGGCGAGGCGTTCTGGTGTGCCTGCGGCCGTCGCCGCGCTATGGCCGGCGTTCGCGTCGCGCCGAACACACACGCTACTGGCGGCAGTCCGACTCCGCAGAATTCGGAAAGGGAACGGCCAAAGGCGTCGCTATTCGCAGCGACGGCAAACTGATGCCGGCGCCCGAGTTCACCGAGTCCGCCGATCCGAATCTCGCCTACATCTGGCAATTGCAGCTCGATTCGCGCGGCGCGCCTCTACGCGGCCGGCGGCCCGGATGCGAAGGTGGTTCGTCTCGATGACGGCGGGCAAGCCGGCCACCGTATTCGAATCCTCGGAACTCGCGGCGCAGGCCATCGCGTTCGACGCCAAGGACAACCTGTACGTCGGCACGTCGCCGGACGGCAAGGTCTACAAGGTGACGCCCGGAAGGCCAGAAGAGCGTCTTCTTCGACACGAAAACGAAATATATCTGGGCCTCGCGATCGACCGCGAAGGGAACCTGTTCGTCGGAACGGGCGATCAACGGCAAGATTTTTGTCATCCCGCCGGATGGGAAAGGCGAGTCTTCTACCAGACCGATCAGCGGCACGCGCGTTCGCTGGCGCTCGACGGAAAGGGCGATCTCCTGATCGGAACCGATCCGGATGGACTCATCATTCGTCTGCGGATCGAGCATAAGAGCGGGCAAGCTACGCCCACGGCCGGCCGGTCTTTCGTCCTGTACGAAACCGACAAGAAAGAAGTCACCTCCCTGACGGAAGACGCCTCCGGAAATCTCTATGCTGCCTCGATCGGAGAAAAAGGCCGCACGACCGCGCCGATCCTTCCGCCCCAGCTCATTACGCAACAGGCGCAGGCAGTGGTGAGCGCGGAGGGCCGTTCGCAGGGCGCCGTGATCATCAGTCCGCAGGGCGCCCATCCGATCGCCCCGCTTACGTACTTCGCCTCGGCCACGGGCGGGGCGCAGGTCGTGAGGCTCTCTCCGGACGGTTCCCCCAAGACGCTGTGGACCTCTCGCGACGACCTGGTATTCGACGGCTGCCTTTTCGCCGTCCGCCAAATTGCTTCTGGGAACCGGAAACAAGGGCTCCGTCATTGAACTTGAGGGAAATGGCGTGTATTCCACGGTCGCGCAGCCGGCATCCTCGCAGGTGACCAGCCTGCTCACCGGGCCCGGCGGAAAAGTCTTCGTCGCGACAGCCAATCCCGGGAAAGTTTTCACGCTCGGCCCGGGATACGCGAAGGAAGGCACCTTCGAGTCCGACACGTTCGATGCGAACATCTTTTCCCATTGGGGACGCTTGACCTGGTGGGGCGAGAACGGCGCCACCGACCGGAAAAATCGCTTTCTATGCCCGCTCGGGCAATACCTCGAGTCCGGAGAAGAACTGGAGCCCGTGGACGGGGCCGTTCAAGAGTCCAACGACTCGGCGGCCGTGAATTGCCCGCCCGCGCGGTTCGCTCAGTGGAAGGCGGAGTTTCTCGATACCGATCATGGCCAGCCCCGAGTATTTCGTGGGTCAGCCTGGCGTATCAGCCCAAAAACGTTGCGCCCGATGATCGACGACATGGCCATTCAGGATCCCGGCGTGCGCATCCAGGAATTTCCGCAGCAGATAATCGAACGCCAGAATGCCACACCCGTGCAATTGCGAATGCCGCAGCGATCCGGTGGCGCAGTGTCGCCCAGCCCCGCAAACGCGGAGGAGTTTCCGAAGGCTCCCCACGTGGAAGTCCCGCCGCAGGGACTTGGGATAAAGGCTGGCAAAGCGTGATCTGGAGCGCGCACGACGACAACGACGACGATCTCCTCTTCAAGGTCTACTATCGGGGCGAAAACGAGAAGACCTGGCGCCTGCTGAAGGACAAAATCACACAGACACTACTATTCGTGGGACACCAGCACGATGCCGGACGGGGCTTACTACCTGAAGTTGTCGCCTCCGATTCCCCCTCCAACCCGCAGGACCAGGCGTTGACCGGCGAGCGGCAGAGTGACCGCTTCGAAGTCGAAAACGCTCCGCCACGCATCGAAGCCCTTCAGGCCGCAGCGCATTCACCCACCGCGACCGTGACATTCCGGGGCGCGAGCGCCGGTGGAGACGCGCTGGCGGAAGCCAAATACAGCGTCGACGCGGGCGACTGGCAGATCGTTTATCCGGTCGGCCTGCTTTCGGATGCGCCCAGGCAGGATTACCAGATCGAACTCGAGCACCTCTCTCCCGGCGAACACACGATCGCGGTGCAGGTGGCGGACCGGTTCGACAACACGACGTCGGCCAAAGTGACTTTCACCATTCCCGGAGGCGAGAAGTAAAGGCGCAATCGCCGTTTTTTGTCGGGGCGGATCGCGTGGCCGCTAATTGGCCCAGTTTCGCGAGCGGCTCAGGGGCTCGAAGCGGTTTACGACCACTCCTGCGCCCATCAGTTCTGGGCTCCGCTCAAGCGGGTGCGCATAGACGATGCGCGCAGTGCAGCGAACGCACTCCGGTGGCCGCCCGGTCAGTTCCGCCGGCAGCGTGAAGAACAGCTCAACTTCTTCTCCCACAGCCACTTTCTCGCGGCAGACGAAGTAGACTCCCCGTTCCGAAAGGTTCTGGACTTGCCCCTCGGCCATAGGGAAACGGGCGTGTGTCATGGCGCCGCGCCCGGAATCCGTCAACCGCACGGCTGCATCAGGCCCGTTGTAGCCGTCCTCGACAATTCGAAACCGAATGGGAACGAGACATTCCTTGCGCGGCGCTCTGCGGCGTTCTTGGCTGGACATAGCTCCCTCCCTGGCGATGTCTGAAAGGATAACGACTGGCGCCGTTCCCAAAACGGGTCGTCCGGGAATGCTCCCGCGTTCCGTGTCTTCTGCGAAGGCACGGCGATGCGGGCCGGCTCAACACGCTGGAATGACGCTGGAAGGGTTTGCGCAGGATCGCATTCGAGCCTGCAGGCGTCAATAGTACTCCCGCCATCTGTTCCGATCGAGTTAATCGCGGCCTTGATGCGGCGAAGCGCCGGCCAGCGCAATGTGCAATAATGCCGCGCGCGTTCTTTGTGAAGCAATTCAGTTAGGGGACATTGTCGCGTTCCCAGACCGGCGCACAACGGAGATTGAGCATCAAATGGCAACCCAGACAACTGTCTTTGCGCCGCCAGATCTCGCCGCGATTCGCGACGCGCATCGCAGAATCGCCCCGCGCATTCATCGCACGCCGGTTCTCACATCGTCCTCGCTGAACGAAATTGCGGGAGCGGAGATTTTCTTCAAGTGCGAGAACTTGCAAAAGACGGGCTCGTTCAAGATTCGCGGCGCCACGAACGCCGTGTTTTCGATAAGCGACGAAGAAGCGAAGCACGGAGTTCGTCGCTCCTTCCTCCGGCAATCATGCGGCGGCGCTTTCGCTCGCCGCGCGATGGCGAGGCATTCCGGCGTGGCTCGTCATGCCCTCCAATTCTTCGGCGGTGAAGAAGCGGGCGGTGGAAGCGTACGGCGGGAAAATCACGGAATGCGAACCGAACATGGCCTCGCGCGAGGCTGCATCGGCTGAGGTGATGAAGCGCACCGGCGCGCATCTCGTTCACCCCTACAACGATCCACGCGTAATCGCCGGCCAGGGCACCGCTGCGCTGGAACTGCTCGATCAGGTTCCGGACCTCGACCTCGTCATCACGCCGGTCAGCGGCGGCGGGCTGGTCGGCGGAACAGCCATCACCGTGAAGAGCCTTCGGCCGGAAATCCGCGTGATCGGCGGCGAGCCGGCTAATGCCGACGATGCGGCGCGGTCGCTCGCGTCAGGAAAAATTGAACCGGTATCGAAGGCTCACACCATAGCGGACGGTCTTCGGGCCGCGCTTGTGCCACTGACATTCGGTATTTTGCGCGAGCATGTCGACGACATTTCGCTGGTTACCGAGGGCGAAATCGTTTCAACGATGCTCTTGCTATGGGAGCGAATGAAAATTGTGGTCGAGCCCTCCGGCGCCGTCGCTGCCGCTCCGGTGCTCGGCAGGAAAGTCCGCGCCGAAGGCAAGCGCGTCGGCATCATCCTGTCGGGCGGAAACCTCGACTTGCAACGAGTTACCCTGGACGCAGCGGGCCAAGTCCTGAAACTCCGAGCCTCCGCAGTCTCAGCGCGCCATCGAGGCAAATGCCGATGTAGCCCGCGACCGACCGCACTGCCTAAGCGGAACCCTGCCAGCTTTTTTTAATTTCGACGAGGTACAGCTCCGCGCCGTCCGGATCCGTAAAATCAGCCGCCAGCACTTCCTTGTCATCAACTACGGCAGTTGTGAACTTGACGCCTTTTTCTTTCAGCCGCGAAACCGCTCCCTGAATCGGCTCGGCGACCTGAATGCCGATCGCCATCTTGCCAGCGGGCGATTTTGCGGACGCCGGGTGCAGCCCAATCGTCAAACCCTCTTTGCCCTGGATGATCGCGAACTCGTTGCCGTAGCGGTTTCCCAGTTTCATGCCGAGAGTTTCCGTATAGAAGCGGATCGATTCGTCCATGTTGGAAACGAAGATGGTGACCATGTCGGAGGATCTCCTCGTTCAGATTGCGCCGAGCATACACCCGAATAACGGCGGTGGCCAAAATCAATCGGTGGACGGGCCAGGTCGACAAGATGCAACGCAAAAAGGCGAAGGACAGGCGAAGGCAAAGCGGCGGATTTTGTATCGAGTAGAAACTAAGACGGCGAACTGTCCGCGTCCGCGGTCAGTTTCGCGATTGCCACAAGCAAATCCTTCGCTTCAACGCTTTGGCCGAAACGAGAATCTTTGCAATGCGGCCCGCAACCGGCGCGTAGATATTCGACTGCATTTTCATCGCTTCCAGCGTCATCAGCTTCTCACCGCGCTGGATCGTTTGATTCACCTGCACGGTAATTCCCGTGAGCACGCCGGACGGTAGGCGCGCGCAACCTGCCCGGATTCTGCGGGATCCGCTTTGGGATGCGCCCGCGCCACGATCTCGCAGCGATTGATCGCGCACGCGTGACTTCGCGCGGCTGGCCGTTCAATTCGAAAAAGAGCGTGCGCGAACCGTCCGGGATGCGGCTCGCCCACGGTAAGGAGCCGGATAATCAGCGTCTTGCCCGCCTCGATCTCTACCGTAATTTCTTCGTCCGGACGCAACCCATATAAAAACGCGGGCGTGGGCAGAACGCTGACGTCGGCGTACGCTTGCCGGAATTCTCGTATTCTGGAAATACATCGGGATAAAGCAGCGAACTGAGCAGCTCGTCATGCCGAACCCGTGCGCTCAACTTTTTCTCCAGGGCATGCTTTCCGCGGCATTAAAATCGACCGGCTCCAGCATTGCGCTCGGCCGCCCTCGATCCGGCTTCGCTCCACGCAAAATAATCTGCTGTAATTTCTTCGGCCAACCGCCCGGCGGCACGCCCAGCGCGCCCGAAACATCTCGACCACCGAATTGGGAAACGACACGTCGTGGTGCACGTCCAGCTTCAACACATCCTGCGGGCGCATCTCGCGCGACATTAAAAAAAGCGCCATGTCGCCCACCACTTTGCTCGACGGCGTAACTTTCACGATGTCGCCGAAGAGCCGGTTCACTTCAGCGTATGTCCTTTCGACTTCTCGCCAGCGATGGCCCAATCCCATCGCCGCGGCCTGTTCGCGCAGATTCGTGAATTGCCCGCCGGGAATCTCGTGCTGGTAAAGACGCGCCGAGCCGGCGCGCGGCGCCGAATCGAATGGTGCGTAATACGCCCGCACCATTTCCCAATAGTCCGAGCATTCGTTGAGGGCATCGACATCGAGCCCTCGTGTCGCGCGGCGTGTTGCGCAACGCCTCGACGATGGAATTCAGATTCGGCTGGCTCGTGCCGCCGCTCATCGACGCGATCGCCGCATCGGCAACGTCCACCCCGGCATCGCCGCTTTCAACACCGACGCCGCATTGATCCCGCTCGTGTCGTGCGTGTGGAAATGGATCGGAATGCCGATCTCCTCGCGCAACGTCTTCACCAACTGAAACGCCGCATACGGCCGGCACAGACCCGCCATATCCTTAATGCCAAGAAAATGCGCGCCAAGCTTTTCGAGCTGCTTGGCCATCGCGACGTAATATTTCAGCGAATATTTCGGGCGCGATTGGATCGAAGATGTCGCCCGTGTAGCAGATCGCCGCTTCGCACACCGCGCCGCGTCTCGAGCACCGCATCCATTGACACCCGCATGTTGTCGATGGAATTCAGCGAATCGAATATGCGAAAGATGTCGATGCCCTGCGCGGAGCCTCGCGCACAAATTCCACGATCACATTGTCGGGATACGACGTGTAGCCCACCGCGTTCGCGCCACGCAGCAACATCTGAAAACAGATATTCGGGATGCGCTCGCGCAGCTCCCGAAGCCGCTGCCAGGGATCTTCGTGCAGAAAACGCATCGCCGTGTCAAATGTCGCGCCGCCCCACATTTCCAGGCTGAAGAGATTCGGCAGGCGGTGCGCCACGGCGGCGGCGGCAGCGAGCAGGTCGTGCGTCCGGACGCGCGTGGCCAGCAGCGACTGGTGCGCGTCGCGAAACGTCGTGTCGGTGATAAGCAGCCGCTTCTCGTTGCGCGCCCACTCCGCGAATTCCCGCGGGCCCAGTTTTTGCAAGAGCTGGCGCGTGCCGGCCGGCGGCGTCGCCCGCGGGCGCATGCGGGAATGGCGGCGTCTCGAAGGATCTCGGCGCCTTCTTGCCCTTCATTTCCGGATTTCCGTTGAGAATCACGTCGCCGAGATAGCGAGAGCAGCTTCGTGGCGCGGTCGCGCGCGCGCTCGCAAAAGTGAAACAGTTCCGGGCGACTCGTCGAGAAACGAGGTGGTGACTCTCGCCGGTGCGGAACTTCGGATGATTCACCACGTTTTCAAGAAAGGGAATATTCGTCTTCACGCCGCGAATGCGGAATTCGCGCAGCGCGCGGTCCATGCGCTGGCACGCGCCTCCGGAAAGTTAATGTCCCACGCGGTCGACTTTCACCAGCAGCGAATCGTAGTACGGCGCAAGCCGCGCGCCGGAGTATGCCGTTCCGCCGTCGAGCCGAATGCCAAATCCGGCGGGCGAACGATACGTCGTCGAGCTTGCCGTAATCGGGCGCAAAATGATTTTCGGGATCCTCCGTCGTGACCCGGCACTGCAGCGCCGCGCCGTTCAGCGGCACGCTTCTCCTGCTTGGGCAGCGAGAGCGGCGGCTCATGCAGACTTGTGTCCCTGCGCCACTTAGAATCTGCGCCCGCACCAGATCGATGCCGGTCACCACTTCGGTGACGGTGTGCTCCACCTGAATGCGCGGATTCACCTCGATGAAATACCATTTGCGCGTGTCCACGTCGTAGCAGAAACTCGACCGTCCCCGCGTTGCGATATTTCGCCTTGCGCGCAATGCTGAACCGCCGCGTCGCAAAGCTGCTCGCGAATCTCCGGCGCAAGATTCGCCGCCGGCGCAACTTCCACGACTTTCTGGTGCCGCCGCTGCACCGAGCAATCGCGCTCCCACAGATGCAGGATGTTCCCGTGCTGATCGGCCAGGATCTGCACTTCCAGATGTCGCGCGCGCGGGAGATATTTTTCGAGGAATACGGAGGCGTCGCCAAACGCCGCAAGCGCCTCGCCCCGCGCCTCTTCCAGGCGCGCGTCGAGCTGGCGCTTCTTCCTGCACCACGCGCATGCCGCGTCCGCCGCCGCCCATGGCCGCCTTGACGATCAGCGGAAACCCGATTTTGCGCGCAATCTGCTTCGCTTCTTCGGCACGGACGCGACAGGCTCTTCTGTCCCGGGCAGCACCGGCACGCCCGCCGACGCCGCAAGCCGGCGCGCGGCCGTCTTGTCGCCCAGCAGTTCCAGCAACTCCGGCGTGGGACCGATGAACATAATCCCCGCGGCTCGCGCAGGCTCGTGCCAACGCCGGATTCTCGGAGAGAAAGCCATAGCCGGGATGAATGCGCGTCGACGCCTTGTCTCGCGCGCCAAGATCGATAATGCCGGCGATATCGAGATACGCCTCGACCGGCCCCTTTCCCGCGCCGATCTGATAGGCTTCGTCGGCCTTGAAACGGTGCAGGCTCAGCCGGTCTTCCTGCGAATAGATGCCGACGGTGCGCAGGCCGAGTTCGTTCGCGGCGCGGAAAATGCGGATGGCGATTTCGCTGCGGTTCGCGGCCAGCAATTTGTGAATGGTTCGGTCGGGAGTCATCGCTCGGCAATCAGCGCTCGGCAGACATCGTCAGTCAGGATCGCATAAAACGCAAACCGTGCATTTTTTCACGCCTCACCCGGGGAGTCGATCAAAAATTTGGATGCGATGGAATCGCCCTTATGAATGGTCTAGTGCGACGCAATTTGCCGGGGCTAGGGATCAAGCAGCCGCAACGGGCCAACGCACGCTGAAAAACCTTGTTTGCGGCCTCCCGCGGGGCCTCGAAACTTGTTTTGCGAATTGGCAAGGCCCGCCTTACCCGGTCGCAGAAAAACACTTCCTATAGGTTCGAGGCGACGAATCCAACGACTCGTGGCCGGCTGCCGAAGGAATCAGGGCGCTGGCGACGGGGCCGGATGTACCTGTTGTTCTATCTCAGATGTCTTTCCGGAACGCCTCGATACTTCCAAGTCATAGAAATTCTGCAGATTGAGCCAAAACTCGGCATTGGTATGAAAGTATCGAGCAAGGCGCAGCGCGGTTTCCGCGGTAATCCGGCGCCGCTCATGCACAATCTCACCGACGCGCGTTGCGGGCACGTGTAATTCCAGCGCCAACTTGTTAACCGAAAGCCCCAGAGGCTTCATAAAGTCTTGGCGGAGAATCTCTCCGGGATGCACGGGAGGCAAAAGGCTTTGGGTCTTTCTCATTTTTCTCCTGATCCTTCCTTAGTGATAGTCGACGATCTCCACAGCGTAGCAGTGACCGTCGCGCCAGGTAAAACAGATACGCCATTTGTCATTGATTCGAATCGAGTGCTGTCCTTTGCGATCTCCCCTCAAGGATTCGAGCTGATTCCCCGGAGGCGAAGCCAAGATGCGCAGTTCCGTCGCAGCGTGGAGTTGAAGCAGCTTCCGTAGCGCAACCCGCTGTATGCTGCGAAAGCGCCTGCTGGAGCGATAGCGGAAAAGCTCCTGAGTCTCCTTTGACGCAAACCTCTGGATCACACGCAGACCATAACACGTGCCACGTTATACGTCAACCGGTTGATCTGTGGGTTGATCTGTGGGCGCTTTAGTCTAGAGGACGCCAGTCGGAGGGTGGGAATGCGATACCCCAGAATTTGGGGGCAGGCGAATCGAATTCGACAGCGACCTGAAATCCCTGGGGGATTTCGCGCGCCGGACGCGTGACGCGGCACGCAACGCGCTCTCGGGTTTGGGCATGCCTCGAGGACGAGGCGCGTTTCCGCCGCGAGGCACTTCTCGAGGATCAGGAGGGCGCCCCCACTGCTGACGCTGACGGTCGTTGCGCCGAAACTGGCTTGTTTGCCCTGCAGGGCTACGTGAACGCTGGCCTGAACCCGGAGCGTAACGCGCTGGGCACTCCGCCGCTCCAGATGGGCAAGCGAGCCATCTTCCGTGCTTTTGTCTCTGGTTTTCGGGGGAACGAGAGCCGGCCCGAATGGACGGGCGGAAGTGGGGCCGAGATTGGAGACCGGCTCCGGCTTCTTGACGGGCGTGACGCGCAACCCTTGGCTCTTCACAGGTCGATGCCCCAAAAACCCATTTCCGGCGACACCAGTTCGACACCGACGTCCCAGCCGTCCAGCCTCTGCGGCCCTTTCCAGACAACGACGCCATTCGCCGACTGCTGTGTCGCGAGATTCGTCAAGCGCAATCCCTGGCGGATATCGATCTCCGCCGGGCTGACCAGCAAACAGCCGTAGTGGCTGACCACCCGCGTGAAGGTCGATTCGAAATGCAGCGGGCCCACCTGTCCGTTCCACTCGATGGTGACGGGCACGCGGGAGTTCAGGCGCGGCCCTCGTCGCTTGGGTCTCATCCGGATATCTCTCGGAAGCTCAGCGGCAAGCGGCATTCTATTTACGCTCCAGTTTCGACCAATTCGTGCGGCTCCGGCTTGTTCCCCTGTGGCGGGCGCTTCTGACGCCCAAGTTACGGAGAAACCTGAGGTTAAGATTCGTCGAACTTCTCTCGATTCCCAGCACTAATGGTAGGTAAGGGAGCCGGGCGGGTCAATGGTACCGAATGACAGGTGGGCCTGTTCGAAAGAACAGGGGTCGCCTCAGTCGGCGGAAGCGAGGTGCGTCTGCTCCTCGGTAGTCGTTCCAAAGCGACTTCGAATCCAGGTCTGGAAGGAATCCATGTAAGTGTAGAAAACGGGCGTGAGATACAGAGTGACGAGCTGGGAAAACATCAGGCCGCCAACCACCGCGAGTCCCAGAGGGCGCCGCGCATCGGCGCCGGCGCCCGATCCCAGAGCAATCGGCAAGGTTCCCATGAGCGCGGCCATCGTGGTCATCATGATGGGACGGAATCGAATCAGCGCAGCCTTCATAGATTGCGTCCCGCGCGGATTTGTCCCTGGTTGCGCTCGCGCTCGATGGCGAAGTCCACCATCATGATCGCGTTCTTCTTCACGATGCCGATCAGCATGATCACGCCGACGAAGCCGTACAGATCGAGGCTGATGCCGAAAATCTGGAGAGTCAGCAACGCCCCGAAAGCGGCCGAAGGCAGTCCCGAGAGAATCGTGATGGGGTGGATGAAGCTCTCATAAAGAATGCCCAGCACGATGTAGATCACCAGGATCGCCATGAGCAGCAGAACTCCGAGCCCCGTCAGCGAAGACTTCGAAGGCCTGAGCGGTGCCCTGGAATTGCGCTGTGATGGTGGAGCGGAAGCGCGTTCTCTACGAGCGTGTTGATTTCGCTGACGGCGTCCCCGATGGCCACGCCCGGTTTCAAGTTGAAAGAAATGGTAACGGCCGGGAAGCTGGCCCAGATGGTTCACGGTCAAGCGGGCCCACGGAGGTGGTCAGCCTGGCCACCGCGTTCAAGCGGCACCAGCGCGCCGGTGCTCGAGTGGATATAGAGCATCGAAAGGGCGGCAGGATCACGCCTGATATTGGTCTTCCAGCTCCATCACGACCCAGTATTCGTCGTTGGGCGCGTAGATCGTCGAAACCTGGCGCTGGCCGTAGGCTGTGTACAGCGCATTTTCGACCTGCGCGGCGGTGACGCCCAGAGCGGAGGCTTTGTCGCGATCGATGTTGACGTTTACCTGCGGGTTGGGATCAGCAGGTCGCTGGTCACGTCCTGCAATCCGGGCAGCCCAGCCATTTTCGTCTGGAACGCGGCTTCATCGCGATACAGTTCCTCGGTGTCCGGGCTTTGCAGGGTGAACTGGTATTGGCTCTTGGTCAACTGGCCGCCCATGCTGAATGGGCGGCAGATTCTGCATGATAGGCATTGATGCCCGTTATTCGAGCAAACTTCGGACGCAGCTCTTCGATGACGTCCTTGATGTCCGGGTGATGGGCGAAGAGCGGCGCGACCGCGCGGATCGCTCCGCCCAGCACGGGAACGCCGCCATACTTTGCCTTCAGGGCAAGCATCGTCTGGCTGGGAATCTTCTGGCGCTGGTCGCGTTCCTTCAGGTGAATGAAGATCATTCCCGCATTGCTCGACGGTGAACCGCCAACGTTCGAGAAGAAATCGTGCGTGTTCGGATCCTGCGCCACGATCCGGTTGAACTGCTCCTGATGCCTTACCATCGAGTCGAACGAAATTCCCTGCGCCGCCTCAGTCGTATACGAACACCTGCGGAGTTGTCTTCGGCGGGTAGAAAGCCCTTCGGAATCCGGACGAACTCCACACGCTGTAACCGCAAGAATCACGCCTGCGACAATCATCACAAAAACGCGGTGCCGCAGCGACCACTGGAGCGACGTGTCGTAAACGCTCAGCAGGCGGTCGAAAAACCGTTCCAGCGTCATGTACACGCGGCCATGCCGCTGTTCGTGCTGTGGGCGAAGGAACCGGCTGCAAAGCATGGGCGTCAGCGTGAGCGAAACGAGCCCCGAAACGAGAATCGCGGCCATAATCACCACGGAAAACTCGTGCAGCAAGCGGCCCATGATCCCGCCCATGAAGAACACGGGCATGAAAACGGCGGCAAGCGAAAGCGTCATCGAGACAATCGTGAAGCCGATCTCCTTCGCACCCTTCAGCGCCGCTTCCATCACGCCTTCGCCGAGTTCCATGTGGCGGACAATGTTTTCGAGCATGACGATGGCATCGTCAACGACGAAACCGACCGACAAGCGTGAGCGCCATCAGCGATAAATTGTCGATCGTGTAGCCCAGCTCGTACATCACGGCAAATGTGCCGACGATGGACATGGGCAAAGCGATGCTCGGAATGACCGTCGCAGAGAGGTTCCGCAGGAACAGAAAAATCACCAGCACCACGAGCGCGATTGCAAGGTACAGCGTGAACTTGACGTCGTTCACCGACTGGCGAATCGAGACCGACCGGTCGTACAGAATCTCCATTTTCACCGACGGCGGGATCACGGAACGGAATTGCGGCAGCAGCTTCTTCACGGCGTCGACCACTTCCACTGTGTTCGTTCCCGGCTGGCGCTGCACGGCCAAAACGACGGAGCGAGTGCCGTTGCACCAGCTCGCGACTTTGTCGTTCTGGACGCTGTCGAAAACTTTGCCGAGTTCTTCGAGCCGCACCGGCGCGCCGTTGCGGTAGGCGACGATCAACGGCCGTAAACTGAGGCGCGCGTCAAGCTGCCCGTTCGCCTGCAGCGTGAATGCGCGATTCTCGGCCGTAGAGTGTGCCGATCGGCAGATTGACGTTCGCCTCCGCACCGCCTTCTGCACTTCGTCGATCCCGATCTGTCGCGTGGCCAGCGCTTGCGGGTCCAGCTGAATCCTGACCGCGTATTTTTGCGAGCCGTAGACCTGCACCTGGGCGACGCCGTTCACCATCGAGATGCGCTGCGCCATCATCGTTTCCGCGTACTGGTCCACGACGTAGAGCGGCTGCGTGTCGGAGCCCATAGCCACGTAGAGGATGGGCTGGTCCGCCGGGTTCACCTTGTTGTAGGTGGGCGGAGTCGGCATGTTCGGCGGAAGCTGAGGCGCGGCGCGCGCGATCGCTGCCTGCACGTCCTGCGCGGCCCCGTCGATATTGCGGCTCAGGTCGAACTGCAATGTGATCTGCGTCTGGCCCAGGTAGCTGGTCGACGTCATCGAATCGATACCGGCGATCGTCGAGAACTGTTTTTCGAGCGGCGTGGCGATGGCCGAGGCCATGGTGTCCGGATTCGCGCCCGGCAGATTCGCGGTGACCAGGATGGTGGGGTAATCGACGTTCGGCAGGTCGCTGACGGCAAGGTCGCGGTATCCAAGAATGCCGAAAACAGAATCGCCGCCATGACGAGCGTCGTCATCATCGGGCGGCGAATAAATAGTTCGGCGATGTTCATCGAAACACGTTTCGGCTAGGCCGGAATCCCTTCGACGACGGATTGCAGCGCTGCCGCCGAATGAATCCTGGCGAGCCGGAAGCCACCGGCGCCGAGAAGCTCCTCGAACTCGCGCGGCGTGCGCTCGCGTCCACCGGACATCACGAGCATTTGAAGGTCGGCCAGCTTGTTCGGGGAAGGCGCGTTTCCCGGCGGAATCACGCGCTCCACCAGGAACAGCCGGCCCTCCGGCGCAATCGCGCGGCGAACGTTCCGCAAAATCGCGACCGCCCGCTCTCCCTGAAAACCGTGAATGATCGCCTTCAGCACGTACGCATCGGCGCCCGCCGGCACAGACTCGAACAGGTCCCCAGCGACGATTTCACAACGGTCTGCCAGGCCGGCGGCTGCGATCGCAGGCCGCGCGTCCTTCACCACGTTCGGGAGGTCGAAGAGCACCCCGCGAGGTCCGGGATACCGCCGCAAGATCGCCGCAAGCAGACTTCCGTGTCCTCCGCCGGCGTC
This sequence comes from uncultured Acidobacteriota bacterium, assembly GCA_963753475.1. Lineage (GTDB taxonomy): Bacteria > Acidobacteriota > Terriglobia > Acidiferrales > UBA7541 > Palsa-295. Next base: position 263,723 of record CAVWCN010000005.1, on the reverse strand, counting down.
CACGATCTTGCTGAATTTGCCGAAGTCGTACGCCTCTGCAATGGCGGGCCCCACGTTCCGCGACATCTCGGTCATCGCGTTGTTAAAGATGTCGCCATCCTCCGAATGCTCTGCGAAATACGAAAAGGGATTCGCCAGGCCGAAGGCCCGCTTGAGTCCGGTCTCGCCCGTCTTGACGCACTGGAGCGCTTCTCCCCACGAGCGCCAGAAGAGCGGCAAACCGAACATGCGCGCGGCATTCCGGAAGGAATTCGGAGTATCGCTGCGCAGGCATTCGGAAACGGGTGTCAACTCGAAGCGCTTGTCTTCCGTCTCGAGGAAAACGCCGGAGCTGGCCAGCGCTCGCATCACGCGATACAGCGAATCGGCATGAGTCGAGGTCGCAAGGGCGAGTTGACGCGCGTCCTTCGGACCATCTGCCAGTAAGTCCGCGATACCCAACGTCGCCATGACCGAAATCGCCTGCGCAATCCAGGCTCCGGTAAGCATCTGGAAAAGAATTTGCGACGGTTCTGGCTGTCGTGGGGCTTCCGTGCTGGACAAGCTCGCTTCTCCTTTTTTCGCGCAGAAGCCTTCCCAAGCCTGCAGGCTAGCTTCCAGCCGTGCTGCTCCTGACTTGCACCTTCACGCCCGGAATCAATCGCAACTGGCCGTCCGTCACTACGGTCTCGCCTGGCGCCACGCCTTTCGAGATCACCGATTCGCCGCCAATCGTTCTCGCGACCGTGACGGTTCGCTGCTGTGCCGTCATGTCCTTCGCGACGACGTAGACAAAATCGCCCGACTGGCCCGTCTGCACCGCCTGAGACGGAATCACCGTTGCGTTCTCTTCTTCCGCCAGCTGCAGGGACACCGTCGAAAACTGCCCCGGCCACAACCGGTGATCCGGATTCGCGAACGTCGCTTTCAGCTTGATCGTTCCCGTTGTGTTGTCGACCGAATTATCGACAAAGGTCAGATATCCGGTCGAAGGTTTCGGGTCGCCGTACGGAGTGGCAGTTACCGGCAGATGTCCCCGCTCCATGTATTTCTTGATTACGCTGAGATACTGTTCGGGCACGGAGAAGTCGACGTAGAGCGGCGCCACCTGATTGATCACAATCAGAATGGGCACGTCATTCTCCTTCACTAAATTCCCGGGATAGACCTGCAGCGCGCCGGTCCGGCCATCGATGGGCGAGTAAATCTTGCAGTACTGAAGCTGCAGCCTCGCGTACTGGACCGCAGCGGTGTCCGCCTGAACCGCCGCCTCCTGTGCGACCGCCGTCGCCTTCGCCGTATCGAATTGTTCCTTGGGCGTCACGCCGGCCGCGTAGAGCTTCTCGTAACGCGCTTCCTGCACCTCGTCGAGTTCCGCCTGGGCCTTGTCACGGGCCAGCGTGGCCATTGTCTGATCCAACGTGGCCTGAAACGGCCGTGCGTCAAGCGTGAACAGCAAGTCGCCCTTCCTTACGAAGTCGCCCTGCTTGAAATGCACTTGATCGAGGACCGCGTTCACTTGGGACTTGATCGAAACGGTGCTGTAGGCTTCGCCCGAGCCGATCGCCGTGAGCTCGATCGGGACGGTCTTCTGTACCGCTTCCGCGACGGTTACCGGCATCGCCAGATTCGGCGCGGTCTCCGCCGTTTTGGTGCAGCCCGCCACGACGCCGAGCCCAGCCAGAGCCAGACAAAAAGCAGTTATCGCAAAAGGTTTCTTAATCATAGTCAACAACTCAGACTGCCACAACGCCGTCTATTTTTCCTAGGCCCCCGCGCAGTCTCCGGCCCGATCGAGACTCTACGCGACAGGACGAACCTCTAACCCAAAACGTGCGCCGGAGCATTTGGTCACACTCCTACCCCGCCAGCGCCCGTTAATTCAGATTAGACGCCCCGGACCGCAGGAGGTTGCGGACAAAGTCGGCGAAGGCCCGTCGCGGAGACTTCGATATCCCTACGCGGCGGCCGCCTGATCCAAAAACCAGATAACCGGCCCGGGAGGCCGAACGCGCGCCGCCGGATACTGGCTCGGCCGACCCCCCGGCTCGTCACGCAAAGCGGAGATAATCCGCCGTTTTTCGGTCCCCGAAACCAGAAAGAACGTGTTTCGCCCCTGATTCAACACCACTAAGGTCAGTGTCAACCGCTCGGGCGGCGTCGCCGGCACTTCGACGGGAAGGACCCAGCGCTGCTTTTCCTCGAGCGCCGGCGAACCCGGAAATAGCGAGGCTGTGTGGCCCTCGTCGCCTAGGCCCATCAACTGCACGTCCATCCGGGGCGGCCTGTCTCCAAAGAACTCCCGCAGCTCCGACTCGTATATTTCCGCCGACTTGTCCGGCGCCGCAGACACGGTCGGAATAGCATGGACATTCTCCGGCGGAATCGCCACGCGGGAAATCAGCGACTCACGCGCCATCCGGAAATTGCTCAACGGATCCTCGTGCGGGACGTAGCGCTCGTCGCCCCAGAAAAGGTGCACTTTGTCCCAAGGCGTCTCCTCGCGGTATGGCTTGGCCGCCCAGAGCTCATACATCTTCCTCGGCGTGTGTCCGCCGGAAAGCGCGATCGAGAAACGCCCGCGCTCCGCGACCGCCTCGCGAAGAATTCGCATCGTCTCGTCCATCACGGAAAGGCTCAGCGATTCAAGATCAGGGAAAACTCGGGTGTCCATGCGCATGGTCGGATCAGTCTCCACCGACCGCCTCACAGTTTACAGTCGACAGCAAACCTCGCGCCATCGTAGAGTTCACCGGTTGATGAAACGCTTCTCCTCCCGCCCGGTTGTCTCTTTTGCTTTTGCTCTGGCCCTCTGCCTGGCGAGGCCGGCCCGCAGCGCTAATCCAAAACTGAAAACGAACGCCCCGAAAATCGACCGCGCTTTCTCGATCGCGCTTTCGGACATCACTGGGAATATCCACCCGTATCGTGCGGGCTTGCTCGAGCAATCCGCGCCCGTGCTCATGGCCGGCGCGGGCTATAACGAACCTTGGACGCGCGACGCCGCCATCAACACGTGGAACGGCGCGGGACTCCTCTGGCCCGACGTCGCGCGCAATACGCTGTTCTCTGCGCTCCAGCGCCGCGACGGCAAAGTCTTCATCGGCGGACAATATTGGGATGCGATCGTCTGGACGACCGGTGCGTGGAACTATTATCTCTACACCGGCGACCGCCCGTTTCTGAAGATCGCGTTCGAAGCCACGCAGAACACTCTCGCCGCGCGCGAAGCGGACGAGTTCGACTCGACCGTGGGACTCTTTCGGGGCCCGACCGTGTATGGCGACGGCGTGGCCGCCTATCCGGACCGCTATGGCGAACACGCCGGCGGCGGCAGCGCCATCGCCGACTGGCCAAAGAATAATCCCGGTCGTTCTTCGCATCCCGGCTTCGGCCTTCCGATGTTCACTCTTTCAACGAACTGCGCATATCTCGACGCCTACGAAGTGGTCGGGCAAATGGCGCACGCGCTCGGCGGGCATCCCGATCCCGCGTGGACGACAAAGCGGGAGAGCTTGCGCGATGCGATCAACAAGCATTTTTGGAAGCCAGAACTCGGCCGCTATGCGACGCTCGTCGATCCGTGGGGCACGGACGATCGTCAGGAAGCCATCGGACTTGCCTTCAGCGTTCTGTTTGACGCCGCCGATCCCGGGCAGCAGGCCCTGCTTTTTCGGCACGTCCAGCTAACCCCCGCGGGGATGCCATGCCTCTGGCCGACCTACGGGCGTTACGCCCGCCTCGGCGGATTCGGACGCCACAGCGGCACCGTCTGGCCTCATGCGGAAGCGTTTTGGGCGGATGCCGCGGCGCGCGCCGGACATGCCGATCTTTTCGCTTACGACCTGACGCGCATGGCCGAGAAAGCCGTTCGCGACGGACAATTCTACGAACTTTACAATCCGATTACCGGAGAGCCGTACGGTGGTCTGCAGGAAGCGGGAGCGCGCGGGATCATTGTTTGGGACTCGCAGCCGCACCAGACGTGGAGCGCGACGGGTTATTTGCGGCTGGTTCTATTCGATCTCGCGGGGATGCGTTTCGACGAACGCGGGATTGTCTTCGCGCCCGTCCTGCCGGACGATTTGCACGAGCTCGAGCTGACGGGAATTCCCTACCGCCGCGCCATACTGGACATCCACATCACCGGCAGCGGCTCCCGCGTCGTTCGCATGACGATCAACGGCCGCCCTGCTCCCGACCATCGCGTCCCGTCAGCCGCGTCCGCCGAGGTCAACGTCGGCATCACTCTAGGACAGTGAACTCCCTCGCCTCGCGTGGGCGGGACGCTCAACTTGCTCAATCATTCCCCGCCGTCTTCACAGCGTGCCCGCCGAACTCGTGCCGCATCATGGCCAGCAGCTTGTTGGCGAACGGCTCGGGATCCTGCGAGCGGAACCGCACGTCGAGCGCGCCGGAAATCACCGGCAGCGCGACTCCCAATTCCACTCCCTCGATCACGGTCCAGCGCCCTTCGCCCGAATCCGTGACGTACGCCCCGATTCCCTCGAGCGCGGGATTCTTCGACAGCGCGTCCACCGTCAAATCGAGCAGCCACGAACGGATCACGCTGCCGAACTGCCAGATCTTTCGACACCTGCAGCAAGATCCAGCTCGAATTCCTTCTTGTGGCGCAGCAGGTCGAGCCCTTCCGCATACGCCTGCATGATTGCCGTACTCGATTCCGTTGTGGACCATCTTCACGAAATGGCCCGGCGCCCGCCGGGCCCACGCGTCCCCAGCCTTTCTCCGGACCCGGCGCGAGCGTTTGGAAAATCGGCGAGAGCCGCTTTACCACATCCGCGTCGCCGCCCACCATCATGCTGTAGCCTTCGGTCAGCCCCCACACGCCGCCGCTCGTTCCGCAATCCACGAAATTGATCTTCTTTTGCGCCAGCGCGGCCGCGCGCCGCACCGAATCCTTGTAGTACGAGTTCCCGCCGTCGATGATCGTGTCGCCGGCCTGCAAGATGCGGCAGTGAGCAACTCGATCGTCTGATCCACGGGCGCGCCCGACGGAACCATCAGCCAGATGGCCCGGGGCGCTCTTAGTTGGCCAATCAGCTTTTCGAGCGAGTCCGCGCCACCCGCGCCCTTCTCCACCACCCGCTTCACGGCAGCGGGATCGCGGTCGAACCCGATCACGCGTGTGTCCCCCGCGCACCAGCCGCTCCGTCATGAACGCCGCCCATCTTGCCCAGCCCGATCATTCCAAGTTCCATTCTTCCCTCCTGTATTCGCTCGTTAGTATTGCTCAAGAATCGGTTCGGCGCAAAATGAATGCAGAGAGCGCAGACTGTCCGCCGTCATTCAGCAACGGCCGTGCGGCGGTCCACCGTGATTCCGTAGCGCGCCAGGTCGTCGCGAAGCTGCGCCAGCGTTCTGAAACTGGATTGTGTTGATGCCCTGCTCGCGCGCGCATTCGAGGTTCAACTCCCGGTCGTCGATCAGAATGCATTCGGCGGGCGCACGCTGCGTGATTTTCAGCGCCAGCCGGTAAATCTCCGGATCCGGCTTGCGCACTCCGAGATAGCACGAGCTCGAAGAACACTCGAAATAATCGCGCAGATGAATGTTTCGATGCGGTATTCGTTGATCTCCAGCGACTCGTTGTTCAGCGCCGCCATCAAGACCCTCTTCGTGCGTCCAGCGCGACCAGAAACGCCAGCGATTCCGGAATAGGCTGCGACTGCGCGAACATGAACTTCTTGAATTCTTCGGGAGTATACGCTCGCGGCCGGTAAAAAACGGTCCGCTTCAGGTACTCGTCCAGCGAAACCTGCGCCCGTCTCGAAGGCGTTCAGCATCAGTTCGTGCCGGTCCTCGAATTCCGCCCAATCGAGCTGAAACTTTTCGACGGCGCGGCGCCGCCGCGTCGCGATCCCACCCGTTCGTCAGAATCACGCCGCCGTTGTCCCAGAATAGCGCGCTGATTTCAGGCATGGGTGTTTCTCTGCGTTCCTTGGCCTCTGCGGCGTGGTTCCCTTCTCGACGACCCGCGAGCTCATTATCCACTCTCGCCGTTGCCGGGCAGAAGCGAATTTCGACCACAGCCCCGCCTGCAGCTTATGATGATGGACGGAACGATGAAGACGCAGCGAAAATCGCGAGATCGGCCGATTTTCACGATCGGCCACTCCACGCGCCCGATCGACGAGTTCATCGGCCTGCTGCGCGCGAACGGCATTGGACGCCTGATCGACATCCGCACCATACCGAAATCCCGGCACAATCCGCAGTTCAACGACGATGCGCTGGCGCGCGCGCTGAAATCAGCGCGAGATCGATTACGTTCACGTGAAGGAGCTGGGCGGGCTGCGCCATGCGCGGCGCGATTCCCCCAACATGGGCTGGCGCAACGCGAGCTTCCGCGGCTTTGCCGATTACATGCAGACGCCGGAGTTCGAGCAGGCACTCGACCGTGCGATCGAACTGGCCCGCGCCAAACCGAGCGCTCTGATGTGCGCCGAAGCCGTTCCCTGGCGCTGCCATCGCTCGCTGGTGTCTGACGCGCTGCTCGTCCGCGGGATCGACGTGCTCGAGATCGTCGGTCACTCCGCGCCGAAAATGCACAAGCTGACGCCCTTCGCGCGGGTCGACGGAACGCAAATCACGTATCCGGCAGAGGAGACAGCCGAGCTTTTCCCGCCTGCAACTGCCGACCGTTGATCGTCGGCTCGCCGCCGCTCAAGCGCCGGCGGCCTTGCCAAAACCTTTCACGGCACGTTCGATGCCAGGCCCGGCCGCGGCCAGATCCTGCGAGTTCATGGCAGGTCGAACGGTCAGCTTCGCATTGAAGGCGAGAAACCATGGCTCCGCGATGGCTGGCAACTGCGCAGACTCTTTCATGTCGAAGAAGATGTACCCCGTGCGCTCGCCTCCGTCTTCTGCGAAGTACGCCGCTTCGGGTTTGAGGTCGTCCAGAATTTTCTTGATTATTGTCCCGAGGCTGCCTGCACGTGCCGCTGCGTTTCCAGTTTCTACGGGGATCGATACCTTCATCATCATGCGCATCGTAGCGCCCTCCTTAGCCTCGCGCAGTATACGCCCGATGCCACTTCTTGGGTCTCTTTCTTCTCAACGGCGGGCCGGGAACCGATTGTTGATTGGATAAGTTCGTCGGCTCCCTCCGGGCCGAGTAGACTTGGTTGCTGTCAATCGACCAAGGCTCGGAAAGAAAGGAGCCGAGCGATGAGAATCATCGGATGTGATTTTCACACACGTTTTCAGCAGATTGCAATGCTCGATACGGAAACCGGCGAGGTCATTGAGCGTCGTTTAGAACATGAGAACGGTGAGGCTCGGGCGTTTTACGCGGCGCTTCCCGGGCCGGCTCGGGTGGGGATGGAAGCGACGTTGAATGCCCAGTGGTTCGAAAGAATACTCGCGGAATATCATCACGAGCTCTGGGTGGGGGATGCGGCGGCGATTCGCGCGGCTGCGGTGCGGAAGCAAAAGACCGACGCGCGCGATGCCCTGCATATTCTCGACCTGCTCGTGCGGGACAAGTTTCCGCGGATCTGGATCCCCTCATCGGAGGATCGTGACCTGCGGCAGATGCTACGTCATCGGCACAAGCTGGTCCGCTTTCGCACCTCGGTTCAAAACCAGTTGCACGGGCTGGCGATGAGTCAGGGCCTATGCCGCAAGGCCAAGCTCTGGACGAAGGCGGGACGCAGGGAACTGGAAAATCTGCCTCTGGATCCCTGGGCCAGTCGCCGACGAACGGAGCTACTCAAGTTGTTCGATCAGCTCGACCCGCAGATCGAGGCGTTAGATGAGGTAGTGATCCAGGAGGCGGAGAAGCGTCCCGCGGCTGTGCGGTTGATGACACAGCAGGGCGTGGGGCCGGTAACCGCGCTCGCTTTTGTGCTCACCATCGGGCCGGTGGAGCGTTTTCCCTCGAGCAAGAAGGTGGTGAGTTATCTGGGATTGAATCCCCGTGAGGATAGCAGTGGAGGTCGGCAACGGCTGGGTTCCATCAGCAAACAAGGGAACTCGATGATGCGCCATTTGCTGAGCGAAGCTGCTCAGACGGCCGTGAAGTTCGATCCGGAATTGCGACGAGATTACATGCGGTTAAAGTTCCGTCGCGGCATCAGCGGGGTGGCCAAGGTGGCCATCGCGCGCAAGTTGGCGGTGCGGCTGTACTGGAAGCTGCGCGAAGCAGCTCAGCCCAACACTGCCGCTCGCATGCAGGGTAGCCCGGCTAGCCTGATGGTGGAGGAAACTCCATCGATAAGTTGATTGAGCGCCCTGCCTCCCTTCGTAGCGGAAGAGGGGAGTTCGGAGAAAGAATCATGATCTGAAAGTGAAGACCGAATACATGGTTGGTGGAGTTAGTTAAATTCCCCGTAGGATTCTGAGGAGCGAGCCTTGGTCGAGAGCGACAAAGGAATCCTGAGTAGGAACGAAGCTTGCGCTTCGTCCGAACACGATGGTAGCGAGCCGTCCGCGGCGTCAAGGGTCTTCGATAAACGCCCCGCTTCGCGGGGCGCCCTTGACCCCGCTCCCGGCTCGGGTGGAGAGGTGTGCGCGAAAAGGCCGAAAAGCACTCTTGACAACGCCGACGAACTTATACACGGGCTAGGCCGGGTGCGGCCGGAAGCGCGCCGGGTGCGCAGCCAGCTTCAAATTCGCGAGCCTTTGCTTCAGGGCCTGCGCGTCTAGCCCGGCGCTGGAGCATACGCACGCGAAATCCTCGCCACACTGAAAGAAGAACGTCTCGGCTTCGCGATGACGCTGCATATTGTTCGATTGCCAGTCTTCGACGGCTTGGACGAGAACGGCCATCCACAGTTTGCGTTCGGGATGTCCCGTAGCCCAAAGGAACTCGTCGTTGATTTCGCGCGTATTCATCGGACTGCCCCCCAAATCTCCAGCGATTTTTGGCGACCTCGCTGCAGGACGCTGTCAGCTTCCCTGAAACGTGGCCATCTTGGAGCACATCGGACACCCGGGGCCGTGACATTCGGCACCGCAAGGCATGACGCGCGTCACAAAACTACGCACAAGATACCCTGTCCCGGCGGTCAGGTTCTTGTCGGGTTGAACAACCTGCACCCGCGGGTCATTGCGTCGCGTCGGAGCCTGCGCATACAGTCAGCGGTAACACTCGAAGCGCGAGCGACTCTGCGAGTCGAAGGATGGAATCCATGCGGACCAAATCCGAGCAAGCCGGCCTCCCCGCGGCAAAAAATCCGGTTGCCCTCTCAGCTCTGCGACGCAGCAAGCGCGTCATCGTGGACGTGCCGCTCGTGATTCGCGGCGAGGCCGAGGACAAACAACCCTTTCGCGAGGAGACTTTCACGCTGACAGTCAGCGCTCATGGCGGGCTGGTGGTGCTGGAAAGCCGCGTGGCGCTCGGGCAGAAAATCGTACTGATGAATCCCAAAACGTGGGATGAGCGCGAAGGCACCGTTGCGTTTCTTGGGCCGCCTTATGCCGGCCTCTCGACGGTGGGCGTGCAATTCGCGAAGCCCGCGCCCGAATTCTGGGCCATCAGCTCTCCTCCGCCGGACTGGCATCTTTCGTAGCTCGTTTTTCAATCGCTCCGATTCCAGCTCATGATCGGGCATGTTGCAGCAGTTCCGTTCGTTTTTCGGGGCCTTGCCCGCCACGCGAATCGCGTCCCGTAATGGTTTCCCGCTTAATGTGCTAATAGCCCTGCTGATCCGGCTATGCTTCGCGCCGCTACTATGGAAAAGGCGAGGTTTGCTTTTTCAACGAAAGTTGAGTGATTCAACCACAGCTGACGGCGCCTGTCGCGCCGATACCCATTGATCTCAATACGATAGCCTTCGATTGACTTGGCAACCGTCGTGCAACTAAAGTATCCATCACTATTCGTTTGAGGAGTCCCAGCGATGGCAAAGAAAGGCAGCAAGCTGCGGAAATCACCCAGGTTGGCCGGCAACCACAACGAACTGGTCCTCCGCCCGTAACTCGGTCTGAAGCTGCCCGGGATGCAAAAGTGCAGGCGGTTTGCGCCTCTCCCGGACGGTTGGGATGGTGGTTCAGGCTGACCGCAGCTCAGTATGACCCTGCCGTGCGCAACGATCGACCGAGGCGCCACACGTCGCTCCCATCGGTGAAACAGCGGCGGAAGCGAAGAGATGTGGCGGCGCTGCATGCCCGGGCTATCCGCCTGATCGCGCGAGGAAACTATCCCGCCGCAAACGTCTCTTTTCGGACCGCTCTTCGCTCGGCCGATGCGCTCCGCCGTGCCGACCCTCTCCTGCTGGCTGCATTGCTCAATGATTTTGGCGTCTTGTGCAAGTACACGGGACGGCTGGCAACGGCACACCGGGCATACACGCGCGCGCTGAGGGTGCTGAACTCAGACAAACACTCGGACCACGCGCACTCCGTAGCGACGCTCTATCACAATCTCGCCGGAATTGAGTTCGCACGGCATCGTTACAAGCGGGGAGCGGGCTTCGCGCGCCGCGGCATTGCGATACGGACGACGGCGCGGCCCCTGGATCCGGTCGCGCTTGCCTGCGATGAAGCTGCTCTCGCGGCAATTCTGGCCGAGTCGGACAAAAGGTCCCAAGCCCTGAAGATTTTCTTGCGCACGCTGCGCCTATTTCGCCGCAAGCTTGGCCCGAGTCATTACGAGGTAGGCGCCGTTCTGGCGAATCTGGGGGCGCTCTACTGGAAAATGGGCCGGCCAGAACTGGCGAGGCGCGCCCTTCGCCGCGGCGTCTCGATCCTCACGCGAGCATTGGGCGCAAAACACCTGCGGACCGCCAGCGCCCGGCACAATCTGGCAATCGTGACGGCTACCGCCCCGGCTCCGGGCGGCCCGTCTGATCGCAACACGCCGGGCCGTTAGAATCGCTCGCCCGTAATCTCTTTCGGCACCTGCCCATCGTCACCCGCCGCCGCTGCTTTTCTCTGGCCGCCGTGGCGGCGAATCGCACAATCCAAGAATTAGAATCCGTGCTAAGTTGCTGCACGCGAAGCATGGGGATCGTTCCTAATCGTCCCGTGTCCAGAAAACGCACGGGAGGCCAATCAAGAGCATTTTCAGTCGGGTCGCAATAGCCGGAGGAGAAGAGGGATGAACCGATGACGTTGTGGCACGTGATTGTACTCGCGATCGTGCAAGGGCTGGCGGAACTGCTGCCGGTGTCGAGCTCGGCGCACGTGATTGTGGCGGAAGAGCTGATGGGTATGAATCCCGTCGCCCCGGAAATGACCCTGCTGCTCGTGATGCTGCATACAGGGACGATGTTTGCGGTGATCGTCTATTTCTGGCGCCGATGGCAGCGCGCGTTCTTCCAGAACGCGGCGGCTTTCAAGAAATTTGTCGTGGCGCTGATTGTCGCGACGCTGCTGACTGGCTTGATCGGCGGGACGATGATTGAGGCGATCGAGAAAATCTACCTGCGCGGGCAGCCGCATGCGTGGATCGAGCAATTCTTCGGGCGCCTGGACCTGATTGCGGGAGCCTTGGCGGCAGTCGGATTGCTGATCCTCATCGCTGGATTGGCGGAAAAGCGGTCAAAGGCCGCGCCGGCGCCTCCGGAGGCTGTCGAAATGACACCTAAGCAATACGCGCTGATCGGCGCCGTACAAGGACTGGCGCTGCCGTTTCGCGGATTCTCTCGTTCCGGCTCGACCATCTCCGCCGGAATGCTGGCCGGCGTGCGCAAAATGCTGGCGGAGGATTTCAGCTTCGCCCTGGCGGTGGTGCTGACGCCCGCGGCAATTGCTCGCGAGGCCTGGCGGCTGATTCAGATGCGTCACCTCCACGAAACGGCGGCGCTGGCAACAGCGGTCGCGCCTAGTCTCGTCGGATTGGTGTTCGCCTTTCTGGCCGGATTGCTGGCGCTGAAATGGCTGAACCGCTGGCTCGAAGCCGGCAAATGGTACATCTTCGGCATCTATTGCCTGCTCGCCGCCTGCGTCGTGGCGTTTCTGTATCACGCGGGATATTAGGGGGAAAGGAACTCGACACGTCGATCGTTGGCGGTCGAGGGTAAAGCAAAACCAAGAGCGGATTCCTCGTCGCGCCAAAGCTGGGCGCTCGGTTGGGGTGACAATTTGCGGCTCGTTGCGGGCGCCGCGCCACACAGGAAACCAGTACCCCTGACATATAGGCCAGGCATAACACACAATCAGCCGGAAGCTGAGATGGCCGCGAGCGAAGCGCGGGCGGCGGCGATGGTCGCGTCGATGTCCGTGTCGGAGTGGGCAGCAGAGACGAAGAGCGCTTCGAATTGCGACGGCGGGAGGAAGATGCCGCGGTCGGACATTTCCCGGAAGAACGCGGCGAAGCGGGCGGCATCCGACTTTTTCGCGCCAGCATAATCGCGCACAGGCTCGGGCGCGAAGAACAGCGTGAGCAGCGAGCCGGCGATGTTTACCTGGCCCGCAACTCGCAATTCGGCGAGCGCGGCACGAAGGCCAGCGGCCAGGCGCTCAGCCTTCCGGTTGAGCGCATCGTAGAAACCGGACGCTTCGAGCCGCGGCAGCATTGCGAGTCCCGCGCGCATCGCGAGCGGATTGCCGGAAAGAGTCCCGGCCTGGTAGACGGGGCCCAGCGGCGCGACCATTTCCATGATATCGCGGCGACCGCCATAGGCGGCGACCGGCAAACCGCCGCCGATGATTTTGCCCAGGGTCGTCAGGTCGGGCGTAACGCCGTAAAGCTGCTGCGCTCCGCCGAGCGCGACGCGGAACCCGGTTATAACCTCGTCGAAGATCAGCAGCGCGCCGTCGCGGCGAGTGACTTCGCGCAAGCCTTTGAGAAACCCGTCCACGGGAGGCGCGACGCCCATGTTGGCGGCGACGGGCTCGACAATCACAGCGGCGATTTTCTCCGGATGCGCCCGGAAGATTTGCTCGACCGCGGCGAGATCATTGTAGGGCGCGTTGAGCGTGAGATGCGTAATTGCGTCCGGGACGCCGGGCGAAGACGAAATACCCAGCGTGGCGAGGCCTGAACCGGCCTGGACAAGGAAGCTATCGGCATGGCCGTGATAGCCGCCTTCGAATTTGAGAATCACGTCGCGCCTGCTGAAGCCCCGCGCGGCGCGGATGGCCGACATCGTCGCTTCGGTGCCGGAGCTGACGAAACGAATACGTTCGATCGAAGGGACAGCGCGGGCGATGCGCTCGCCGAGTTCGATTTCGAGCGGCGAGGTCATTCCGTAGCTGGTGCCGCGCTGGGCCTGGTCGGCGACGGCGGCGACCACTTCGGGATGCGCGTGCCCGAGAATCAGCGCGCCCCAGGAGCATACGTAGTCGATGTACTCGCGGCCGTCGACATCCCAGAGCCGCGAGCCTTGGGCGCGGTCAATGATAAGCGGCGTTCCGCCGACAGCTTTGAAAGCGCGGACTGGGCTGTTCACGCCGCCAACGAGTATTCTTTCAGCGCGAGCAAAAAGCTCTGCGGAGTGAGGGCGAGCGGCGTCATTCGGCGTTTGCGTTGAGCGAGTGGACATTTCGGAGAAATCAGCCATTCTGTTGCGGCTCGCTTGGCTCCGCAGCTCGCGAAACGAAGACCAGGTCCTCGTCCTCACCGATCTGCTCTGCGGGGATGAATACCCGCCCAAACACCATCGGCTCCCGTATCATCACGCCGCCACCGTGCTCTTGAAGATGCCAACGCTCCTCGTCCGTTCCGCCCTTCGATTCCGGGTCGACGACCAATTCAACGTCGCCTTTTTCACCGTGGTACGTCACACAGTCGCCCTTCCTTATCTCTTCACCGGATTGGTAGTTCAGCGTCATCGAGGAAATTGGAGGGTTAGCATTGCGTGATCCAGCGGGCGACGTCCTTCGCGTGGTAGGTCAGGACAATGCTGGCGCCGGCGCGCTGGATCGCCGTGAGAATTTCGAGGACGACGCGCTTTTCGTCGAGCCAGCCGTTGCGCGCGGCGGCTTTCACCATGGCGTATTCACCGCTGACGTTGTAGGCGCCGACGGGAACGTCGAAACGTTCGCGCACGCGCTGGATGATATCCAGATACGGCAGCGCGGGCTTCACCATGATCATGTCGGCGCCCTCCTCGATATCGAGCGCGACTTCGCGCAGCGCTTCCCGGGCGTTCGCCGGGTCCATCTGGTAGCTGCGGCGGTCGCCAAACTGCGGCGCGGACTGCGCGGCCTCGCGGAACGGCCCGTAAAAGCCGGAGCAATATTTCGCGGCGTAGGAGAGGATCGCGACGTCCTGGAAACTGTTCTCGTCGAGTTTGCGGCGAATGGCGGCGACTCGCCCGTCCATCATGTCGGAAGGCGCGACGATGTCGGCGCCGGCGCGAGCGTGCGACAGTGCGGCGCTCGCCAGGATTTCCAGCGTAGGATCGTTGGCGACTTCGCCGTTTTCGATCACGCCGCAGTGGCCGTGGTCGGTGTATTCGCAGAGGCAAACGTCGGTGATGACGATCAGGTCGAGTTTCGTCTTGCGAATTGCTTCGATCGAGAGCTGCACGGCGCCATGCGCTTCCGAGGCTTCGGAGCCCCTTGCGTCCTTGTGCGCGGGCAGTCCGAAGAGGATCACCGCGGGAATGCCGAGGCCGGCGACTTCGCGGCACTCTTCCACAATTTGATCAGGCGATTGCTGATAGACGCCGGGCATCGAGCTGACTTCCGTGCGGACGTTCTTGCCGGGGCACGCGAACATCGGGTAGACGAGACCGTGGGTCGAAAGCTGCGTTTCGCGCACCAGGCCGCGAAGCGCTTCGGTGCGGCGCAAGCGGCGCGGACGATGCGTCGGGAACGTCATGCCGGCCTCGTTTTCGCTTCGTGCGATCCAAAGTACTCGACCAATGCCTTGGCAATTGCCGCGGCCGAAGGTTCGGCAGCTTCCACAGCGACGCGCGCGCCGGAGCTGCGAATGGCGCGAGTGGTCGTCGGGCCGATCGCCACAAATTGGACGCGTTCTGAAATTGTGGCAAGTCCGGATGCCGGGATCAGATCGCATAGATTGCGGTACGCCGATGGGCTCGCGAAGACGATGGAATCAACTGCAGCGTCCCGGATGCTATTGAGAATCTCTGGATCAGGATTGGCCGGACCAACCGTGCGATAGGCCATCACTTCGGTGACATAAGCTCCAGCTTCGCGAAGAGCGTCGGGCAATTCGCTGTCCCCCTGATTGCCTCGCGGCAACAATACAGTCCTGTTGGCGACAAACGAACGCAACTCGCGGGCGAGCGATTCGGCTGTATGGCCTTTGGCTACGTAATTTACCGATAGTCCTTCGCGCATCGCCGCGTCTTCCGTCGCGTGCCCAACCGTCGCAATAAACGGCCCCGTCGACGGCGAGAAATCGCACTTGATCCCGAGTTCCCGGCAGCGCTGGAGGAGATATCGTACTGCATTCCGGCTGAGAAAGAGAATGGCGTCGAAGCCGTTCAATTTTTGCAGCTGCTCGTCGAGGACGCGCCAATCGTCGGGAGGCGCGAAGGCGACAAGCGGAAAAAGCACAACGTTCGCGCCCTTCTCTTCCAGGGCCGAAACGAGTTCACAAGATTGTTCGGCGGCGCGGGTGACGACGATGCGGCGTCCGGCGAGTAGCTTGTTTTGTTTCATGAAATTCCCCGCGCTGAAGCAGACCGAGTCTCAGTCCCTCCCCTGCGTACCGAACAGTCGCGCCCCGCAGCTCCGAAGAAAGCGCCTTCGACGGCGCAGCCTGCGGCTAGCTTTGGCCGACGGAGCGGCCGGCGAGGCGCAGGATGCGATCGGCGCCCGCGTCGATCAGTTCTTTGGCCATGCTGCGCCCGAAAGCGACGGCTTCAGCCATCGACGCGCAGGGTTGCGAACGGCTTCGGCGGACGGATTCGGCGCCGTCGGGCGAGAGCACGCACGCATCGAGCCGCAGCTTCCCTTCCTCGAATCTCGCCCAAGCTCCCAGCGGCACGCGACAGCCGCCCTGTAAATCGCGGAGCAGCGCACGCTCTGCGTTGACCGCGAGCACCGTCTCACGATCGGAGAGCCGTCGCAGGTAAGTCAGCACCAAGTCGCCCTTCGGCTCGAAATATTCGGCGCAGAGAACACCCTGACCCACGGCCGGCAGCATGATTTCCGGCGGCAGGACTTCGGAAATGCGGGACGTGAATCCCAGGCGATCGAGGCCGGCCTTGGCCAGCACGACCGCGTCGCATTCGCCCGCTTCGACTTTGCGCAGGCGCGTATCGACGTTGCCGCGAATTTCGCAGATCTCGAAATCGGGGCGAAACGCGCGAAGCTGTGAGGCGCGGCGCAAACTACTTGTCCCGATGCGCGCGCTGTGACGCAAGTCGTTTAGGGTTTCGCCGCCATGCGAGACAAGGGCGTCACGCGGATCGTCGCGTCGAAATACGGGCAGGATGCGGCACACCCCCGAAAACTCGGTGGGCACATCCTTCATGCTGTGGACCGCGACATCCGCACGGCCATCGAAAAGAGCTTCCTCGAGTTCCTTGGTGAAGACGCCCTGAACGCCGATTTGATCGAACGAAGCGACGGCGAAATGGTCGCCGGTCGTTTTCACGATGACGATTTCGGCGGCGCGCCCCGATGCGCCGTCGATCGCGTCGCGCAGGCGATTGGCTTGCCAGAGGGCGAGGGCGCTGCCGCGCGTGGCGATGCGGAGGGCCGTGCCAGTGCTCGTCAATTCTTTTTGCCCTCGCCCGGATTATCGTCCAGGCCGAAGAGGTGGCGGAGGGCTTCGACGGCCCCCAGGCGGCCGCGCATTCCGCCGCCGTGGCGGAGGCGCCGCGTGGGATCGTCCAGGACGCGGTCGATCAGTTCCTGCGTGATCGCGGCGATGCGCTCCCGCTCCTCGGGAGAAACGCCCGGCATCTCGCCCAACTTCTCGCGTAAGAGGGCTTCGCGCTGAAGCTCGAAGCGCTCGCGAAGATCGTCCGCGATCGAGCTCGATTCCAGAGCGATGCGCCAGGCCTCGAATTTCCTGATTTGCTCGTCGACGATCGATTCGGCGCGCGGGATTTCGGCTTCGCGCGCTTTGCGATTCTGCGCGACGATCTCGCCGAGGTCGTCGACGTTGTAAAGATAAAGATTGTAAAGGCCGGCGGCTTCGGGCGCGACGTTCCGCGGAACGCCAAAATCGATGACGAAAATCGGGCGGCCGTGGCGGCTGGCGATGGCGCGGTCAAGCGACTCGCGAGTGAGCACCGGCGCGGAAGACGAAACGGAGGTCACCACAATGTCCGGCTGGCTGAGAGTGCGGTCGAGCGAATCCCACTCGAGCGCTTCGCCGCCGAATCGGCGCGCCAGTTCCTGCGCACGGTCGAGCGAGCGATTGGCAACGCGCAGGCTCCCGATTCCGCGGTTGCGCAGATGCTCGACGGCTTGTTCCGCGACAGCCCCGGCGCCAAGGATCAGCGCGGTGTGGCCCCGCAGATCGCTGAAGACCTGCTCGGCCAGACGTACGCCCGCCAGAGCGACGGACATGGGGCGCGCGCCGACTTCGGTTTCCGCGCGAACGCGCTTTCCAACTTCGAGCGCTCCCTGAAACGCTTTGTTCAGCACGGGGCCGGTGGCGCCGTGTTCCAGCGCGCGGCTGTAGGCGCTGCGCAACTGGCCCAGGATTTCGGCCTCGCCGAGCAGCATCGAATCAAGCCCGGCGGCAACGCGAAAGAGGTGGCGAACCGCGTCGGTATCCGTCGAGCGATAGAGGGAACCATTCAGGTCGGCGGGCGACAGCCCGTGAAAGGAGACGAAGAATTTCTCCATGGCGTCGACTGCTCCGGGACCGGCCGCCGAAACTCCATAGACCTCGCTGCGATTGCAGGTGGACAGGACGACCGCTTCGTCCAGAATTCCGCGGCTGCGCAATTGGTCGGCGGCGGACAGGGCCTGCTCGGACGTGAACGCGACGCGCTCGCGAAGCGCAACGGGCGCGCTGCGATGATTGCAGCCGATGAGCGCGACGTGGATTCGCCGCGTCGTCGAGGGTGCCGCGTTGGTGGAAATGGCCATCAGATGAAACGGTGAAAACCCGTCAGATAAAGATTCACGAACGTGTAGCTGAACAGCACGATCAGAAAATTGGACGCGCACAGAACAGCCGCGCGCGCGCCGCGCCACGCCGGACTGCGCGAGAGCCACAAATACGCGATGTAGACGGCCAGAATGGCGAACGTGATGATGACTTTCGGGTCTCCCCAGGAATAACTGCCGCTCAGGCGATGACGCCACACCAGGCCCAGGATGGCCCCGGAAGCCAGCGCGAGCAGGCCGACATAAACGCTGCTGCGCGCCATGCGGTCGAGCACGTCAAGCGCGGGAAAGCGCCAGAACGTGACGCTGAGCTTGCGCGCGCGGAGAACCCAGTCCTGCGCGAGATAAATCACGCTCAGCACAAAGGAAAGCGCAAAGGCGGCGTAAGCCCACGTGTTCAGTGTGACGTGGAAAGCAAATAAGGGACCCTGTGCCAGCATCGGAGCAGGAGGCGTGTCCGGCACGGCGATACGCAGAGCCGCGGTCCAGGCGGTCAGCAGGAGCGTGACGAAGGCGCCCACCGCACGCTGTCGATGGAACAGTTCCAGGCCGAGGTAGGTGACGGCAAGAAGCCATGCAAAAAGCGACATGGAACCATACAGATCATCGTAGGGAATGGAATGAATCCAGTGCGAACGCTCGAGCAGCGCGAAATACTGAGAAACGACGCCCGAGGCCAGCAGAAGCGTGGCAAGCCAGCCGAACTTCGCCTGCTGCGGCGTCTGTGAGGAGTAAAGCTCCCTCGCATAACAAACGAAGCTCGCCGCGTAGAGCGCGACAGTGAGATAGGCTAGCTGATGGCCCATATGCGACTTATTCTCCGGCTGAAAATGGATTATAGCGCCGAATGGGCGGGCGACTGTGACGTTCGTCACAAGGGATGCGGCTGCCATCGAATATCCTACCTGCGGGTTTGGATTCGGTTTTGCGTTCCTGGCGGCAGTGAACGGCGAAGGCAGAACCTCTGCGCGACAGGAGCCGTCGAAGTTGCAGCGCGGTCGAAGCGACCGGTCTCGTGCCCCGCAGTGTTATGATTGCGGATATCTAATACGATTTCGATATGACTTCAGGCGACGAAGACCGGAAGGAGCTTTTCCAGCGCGCGTGCCGTTGCGAGCCGGTGGAGCGCGTGCCCGTCTGGATGATGCGACAGGCAGGGCGCTATCTACCGGAGTATCAAGCGGTTCGGGCCGAGCATTCGTTTCTTGAGATTTGCAAGACGCCGGAATTGGCGGCAGAGGTTTCGCTGCAGCCATTCCGCACGGTCGGCGTAGACGCCATCATCGTTTTTTCGGACATTCTGGTGGTCGCCGAAGCGATGGGGATGAAGCTGGACGTGCCCGACGCGGGCCCCGTCCTCGCCGATCCCATTCGCGACGCGGCCGCAGTTCGCCGCCTGCGCGATTTCGATCCGGAGCGGGAGACGCGGTTCGTCGGGGACGCCATTCGGACGATTTGCAAGGCGGCGGGACCAGGCGTGCCGGTGATCGGGTTTGCTGCGGCGCCGTGGACGCTGGCTTGCTATATGATCGAAGGGCAAACGCGAGGAGACGTCTCGACGGCCAAGGGGATGCTGGCGGATGAGCCAGGGCTGGTGCGGGAGCTGACGGAGCGAATCGCAGGCGTCACCGCGCGGTATTTGCAAGCGCAAATTGCGGCGGGCGCCTCGGCCGTGCAGCTCTTCGACACCTGGGCCAGCGAGTTGAGCCCAAGCCAGTATGAGGAGTTCGAATTACCGGCCACGCGCTCGATCTTCGATGCGCTCGGGGCCACCGGCGTACCGCGGATTTTGTTCGCGAAGGGCTCGGCGCGGATTTTGGACGCGATGGCCAAGACCGGCGCGGATGTGCTGAGCGTCGATTGGAAGACGGACCTGGCAGACGCGCGGCGCGAGTTGGGCATAAGTGTGGCGCTGCAGGGGAACGTCGAGCCGTCGATTCTGCTGGGGCCGATTGACGCCGTCCGGCGCGCAGCGGAGGAAGCGGTGGCGAAAACCGGCGGCATCGGGCATATCCTGAATCTGGGACACGGGATTTTGCCCAATACGCCGGTCGAGAATGCCCGCGCGTTTGTTGAAGCGGGACAAACGGCCACGGTGTCAACGCGGGTGGCCGCGGGGAAGAAAGCCTAAACTTTGATCATGGAACAGACCGAAGCAGGCGCGATGAACGGCATCGGGCAAATCTCGGAAGCCTTTCTCGAAAAATATAACCGGCCGGGGCCGCGCTACACGAGCTATCCGACTGCGCCCGTGTGGAAAGATGATTTCGGTCCCGACGATCTCGAAAGATATTTTGTGACAGCAGACACGCGCGCGACGCCTGTTTCGCTCTACATGCATATCCCGTTCTGCGAGAGCTTGTGCCTGTTCTGCGCATGCAACGTCTCCATTCAGAAAGACAAGAACGTCGCAGTTCCCTACCTCGATGCGCTCAAGCGCGAAATCGAGCACGTGGGCCGGCGCGTTTCGAGGAAGCGGCCCGTGATTCAGTTTCATTGGGGCGGCGGCACCCCGACGTATTTGAGTCCGGCACAAATGGAAGATTTGTTCCAGTTTACACGCGAGCGGTTTACATTCGACCCCGACGCGGAGATTGGTATCGAGATCGATCCGCGCGTCACGAGCCGCGAGCACCTGCACACACTGCGGCAGCTCGGCTTCAACCGGCTGAGCATGGGGATCCAGGATTTCGAGCCTCGCGTGCAGAAGACGATCCATCGCGTACAGCCGTACGAGATGACGCGAGACATGATTCTCGCTGCGCGCGAACTTGGTTTCGAGAGCCTGAACGTCGACCTGATTTACGGACTGCCGTACCAGACGGCAGAAAGTTTTCGCGCGGCGGTCGAACAGGTGCTGACGCTCGCGCCCGACCGCGTGGCCATGTTCAGCTACGCGCACGTTCCGTGGCTGAAAAAGCAGCAGGGATCGTTTGCCGCCCACCTGCCGGAAGGGAT
Organism: uncultured Acidobacteriota bacterium; assembly: GCA_963753475.1. Taxonomy (GTDB): domain Bacteria; phylum Acidobacteriota; class Terriglobia; order Acidiferrales; family UBA7541; genus Palsa-295. The sequence goes on along the minus strand of CAVWCN010000005.1, from coordinate 242,828 downwards.
GGAAAAATTCCGGATCTTCCGCGCCGGGCTCGAAGGCTTTCTGGCGGCGGGCTACCTTTATATCGGCATGGACCATTTTGCGCGTCCCATGGACGAACTCGCCATGGCGCAGCGGAATCGTACGTTGCACCGGAATTTCCAGGGCTACACCACGAAGGCGGGCGCCGATCTGTACGGCATGGGCGTCAGCGCCATCAGTTCGATCGGCGACGCCTACGCGCAAAATCGGCGCGAAGTCCCAGCTTACGAAAGCGCCGTCGCGGCGCGCGGAATTGCCACCATGCGAGGTTACCGGCTTTCCGAGGACGATCGCATCCGGCGGGCGGTAATCGGCAGGCTGCTCTGCCACACGGTGATTCCCAAGGCGGAAGTCGAGCGCGAGTTCGGAATCGACTTCGACGAGTACTTCGCAGCGGAACTCGAACAGCTCAAGGAAACGAGCACCGAGGGTTTGGTCATCCTGACCGCCGGCGAAATCAGCGTCACGCCTTTGGGCCGCATATTCATCCGCAACGTCGCCATGACGTTCGACCGCTATCTTCGCGAACAGCAAATGGACAAGCGGCCGCTGTTCTCCAAGACACTCTAGGCTGCCCAATGCCTGACGCCAATCGTGTGATCGTGATCGGCGGAGGAATTTCGGGGTTGACGTGCGCCCGCGCGCTCAAACGCGCCGGCGTCGAGGTCACGCTGCTCGAGTCTTCCGCGCAGGCGGGAGGGTTGATCGGCAGCGTCGAAAAGGATGGGTTTCTTTTCGAGCGCGGGCCGCAGAGCTTTCAGGGCACCGTCGTGCTCTCCGACTTGATCCGCGAGCTTGGCATCGAAAGCGAATTGCTCGAAGCCGATCCTGCCGCGCCCCGATACGTTTTTCGCGGCGGACGCTTGCAGAAGATCCCCATGTCGCCGCCGGCGCTGATCGGATCGTCGCTGCTCGGCATCGGATCGCGATGGAGAATCGTTTCGGAGCCGTTCCGGCATACCACTCCCCCCGGGCATGAAGAGTCGGTGGCGGAATTTGTGCGGCGCAAGTTTGGACACGAAATCCTCGAATACCTGGTCTCGCCGTTCGTTTCGGGCGTCTATGCCGGCGACCCGGAACGGTTGAGCCTCCGCGCTGCATTTCCCACGCTCGAAGAATGGGAACGGCAATTCGGCAGTGTTCTGCGCGGGGCCATGAAGTCGCGTCCGGCAGGCGGAGAGACGAAGAAAGCGCCGTCGCTATGCTCGTTCCGGCGAGGGCTTTCGACTTTGACAGACGCTCTTGCGCGGGACTTGGGGCCGTCGGCGCGGACCGGAGCGCGCGTAGCAGCGCTGAGCGCGAGGGATAGCGGCGCGCGCGCATTCGACGTTCAGATCGTTGAGAACGGAAAAAGCGAGACAATCGGCGCGGCCGCCGTCGTGCTGGCCACGCCCGCCTACGTGTCCGCGCAACTCGTGCAGCCGTTTACTTCGCAGCTGGCGCGCCTGTTGTCCGGCATTCCGTACGCACCCGTAGCAACGACAGCTGCGGGATATTACGCAAAACAGTTCGCACATCCTCCCGACGGCTTCGGGTTTCTGGTTCCCCGCAAAGAAAAGATGCGTACGCTCGGAACCGTATGGAATTCGTCGCTGTTCCCCGGCCGAGCCCCGCAGGACCGGGTCCTGATGACGAGCTTTCTCGGCGGCGCGACCGATCCAGGACTCGTCGAGAAGACGGAAGACGAAATCGCCGAGATTGCAAACTCGGAAAACCGCCGCATCCTCCAAATCAGTGGAGCGCCAGTCGTCTCAGCGACCTGGAAGCATCCGAAAGCGCTGCCGCAATACAATCTGGGACACGGGCACGTCGTGGAGGCAATCCGCGAAGCACAGGCGGAAATCTCCGGCTTGTTCTTCGCGGGCAATTACCTCGCGGGGCCCGCCATCGGCAAATGCGTCGAGCAGGCACTGCGCACCGCCGAATCCGCCTGCGCCTTACTGCGTCGCCGCGCCTAGCTTTTCGCCGAAACAACCCTTATTTCGCCTCGGGAGAGCTCGACACATGGTACGGCGCCGTCGCCTCGGCGCCCAGCGGCACGCCGCGAGTGCCACAACCGGGAGTGCGAAAACGCGAAGCCGGATCATGGGTCCTCCTCGGATCAAAACAAGGCGGCTCATTCTATGGATTCTTCGTCCTGCTGGAAGCGCTCAATCGTTCGTGACTCGCTCCTTGTGGCGGATGGCGAGACGGACGCGGCGGCGTTCGCCGGCATCATGGAAACGGCGGCGATCGTCGTCGGTTTCGAGAATCAGCGGAGGGATATTGTGCGGCTGGCCGTTCGAATCAATCGCCACGAACGTCAGATACGCGCTGCTCGTGTGCTTCCGCTCGCCGGTAAGGATATTCTCGGAAAAAATCTTCACACCCACTTCCATCGACGTATGGAACACCCGGTTCACGCTCGATTTCAGCACGATGAACTCGCCCACGTGAATGGGAAACCGGAAATCGAGATAATCCACCGATGCCGTCACCACGTGGCTGTTCGAGTGCCGGTGCGCGGCGAGCGCGCCCGCAATATCCATCAGGTGCATCACGCGCCCTCCGAGCATGGCGCCCAGCGGATTCGTGTCGTTCGGCAGAACCGCTTCCACCATTTCAGAACGCGACACGCTGACGGGTTTTCCCGGCAAGCCGGATTCACTTTCGGATTTCGGGACGTTCACAGCGTGGTCCTTGCGCGTTTTCGACATGCCTTCGCTGCCTCTTCGCTTCATTTTCCGCCCGCCCGATTTCTCATTCACGCGCGGTGCTTGGCGTGATCATTCCGGGCCGCTATAATACGCGCTTTAGGATCATGGCCCAAACGCAGAAGTCGCGGCGAGAGATGCTGGAGCAGTTCGTGGTGCAAAAGCCCGGGGACGCCTTTGCGCGCTACGGGCTGGCCATGGAGTGTGCGAAGGAAGGCGACAATCACGCCGCCACCGAACATTTCGAGAAGCTTCTCGAAGACGAGCCGAATTACACGGCGGGCTACTTCCAGTTCGCGCAACTGCTCGCGCGCCTCGGACACCTGGATCAGGCCCGCAAACTCCTTTCGGACGGCATCATCGTCGCGCAGAGAGCCGGCGATATGCACGCCCGCGACGAAATGCAGTCTGCGCTGAACGCGATGCGTTAGAAAGTTTTGGCCCCTGGGTTCACGAACCATGAGACCTGCGCGCATCCCGCTCTTCCCTCTCGACATCGTGCTCCTGCCCGGCATGCCCGTCCCGCTCCATATTTTCGAACCGCGCTACAAAAGCATGATCGGGAGGTGCTTGAAAGAGCGAATCGAGTTCGGAATCGTTCTGGCGCGCAACAATTCGGCGGTTGCGATCGGATGCACCGCGGAAATCACGCGAAAGACCCGGGATTACGCAGATGGCCGGATGGACATTCTGACCGAAGGCCGCGCGATATTCCGGATCATCGACTTGCTCGAGGAAAAGGAATACTACGAAGCCGTGGTCGATTACCTGCCCGAGGACGCCACTCCGCAAGACGCCCGGGCGCAGAAGGAGCTGACCGACGTTTTCCAGGAATGTCATCTGCTCCTGTTTGGGCATCTCTGGCCAGGGAGCGAGCCGCGCGATGAGGTTCCGCTGGCGTACAGGTTGGCGGCGCGGCTGCCGCTGAGTCCCAAGGAACGCCAGAAGCTCCTTGAAGAGCGCAGCGAGTGCGACCGTCGCGACTTCCTCCTCCGCTATTCCAACGATCTTCTCCCGAAACTGGCGCAGACCGAGTTGGCCCGCCAGAAGGCGGCCGGCAGCGGTCAGGGCGTTCACTAACGCGTCCGGCCAACGAGTCCGCCCGAAGGCGCATCCTTCCATTTGTGCGGATTGCGCTTCAAATTCCCGGATTTCGCATCAAATTAGGCGCGGGCACACGCTTCCACTATAATGAGCCTGTTAAGACTTCTGTCATGCGCGCAAGCGGCACGTTTTTTGTCGACGTTGGCGAGCGCTTCAAGGATGGGTGAGGGATGAGTTCGCATCCGCAGAATCTAGGTGAGCTTCGGCGCAGTCAATGGATGGAAGAACGCATCGCGGAGCGAAGCGTGCGTCAGGAGATGCGCGAGAACCTGCTCTGCAAGATGGAGAAAGGCGACTCGCTCTTTTCCGGTGTGCACGGGTACGACGACACCGTAATCCCCCAGATCATCAACGCAATTCTGTCGCGCCATCATTTCATCCTCCTTGGGCTCCGCGGACAGGCCAAATCGCGAATTCTGCGCGCCCTGGTCGAATTCATGGATCCGCAGATTCCGGTCGTCGCGGGCTGCGAAATCAACGACAACCCGTACCGGCCGCTGTGCCGCTCCTGCCGCGAGCGCATCGCAGAGGAAGGCGACGCGACTCCCATCGCCTGGCTCAAGCGCGAGCATCGCTACGTGGAAAAGCTCGCCACTCCCGACGTCACGATCGCGGACATTATCGGCGATGTCGATCCGATCAAGGCCGCGCGAGGCGGCCGAAACCTTTCCGACGAGTTGACCATTCATTACGGGCTGCTCCCCCGCGCCAACCGCGGAATCTTCGCCATCAACGAACTGCCCGACCTCGCGGGCAAAATTCAGGTTGGCCTCTTCAACATCATGCAGGAGGGCGACATCCAGATTAAGGGCTACCCCGTGCGCATGGCGCTCGACCTGCTTCTGGTCTTCACGGCGAATCCCGAGGACTACACCGCTCGCGGGAAGATCATCACACCGCTGAAGGACCGTATCGGCTCGGAAATCCGGACGCACTATCCGGCCACTGTAACCGAAGGAATGTCGATCACTGCGCAGGAATCGTGGACGGCGCGCGACACCACGCGCCACGTCAAGGTGCCGGATTACATTCGCGAGATCGTGGAGGAAGTCGCGTTTCAGGCGCGCGAAGACAAGCGCGTGGACCGCCGGTCGGGCGTGAGCCAGCGCCTCCCGATCAGTGCGCTCGAAAACGTCTTGAGCGGCGCCGAGCAGCGGGCCGTGCGCGGCCGTGAATCGGCGGTGGTCGCGCGAGTGGCGGATATCTACGCGGCCATCCCGGCCATGACTGGCAAGTTCGAACTGGAGTATGAAGGCGAATTGAAGGGGGCCGAGAACATCGCGCGCGAGCTGATTCGTGGCGCCGTGGGGAAAACGTTCAGCCGTCATTTCGTCAACGCGAATTTCCAGGCGGTGATCCAATGGTTCGAGCTGGGCGGCGAACTGAAGATTGCCGCGAACGCTCCGAGCAGCGAGGTGCTGGCACAGCTCAAGAAGATCAGCGGGCTGTTCGACCATCTGGAAACGCTGGGCGTAAAGGCGAAGGATGACGCGGGCATTCAGGTGAGCGCCGCCGAGTTCATCCTGGAAGGCCTTTGGGCGCACAAGCGAATCAATCGAAGCGAGGAGCGCGGTTATTTTGCCGACATGCGCAAGCCTCCCGAGCCGCGCGATCCTTCCTCTGGCGGCCGGCTGCCGCGGCGCCAGTTCAATTAGGCGCTGGGATTCAGGCGCGGGGGCGGGGCTCAGATCCGCCCTCGAAGGCGAACGACCCAAATGAAATATATTCGATACTCGAAATACTCGCCTGAAGCGGCCGGCGACGTCGACTTGCAGGAGCTGATGAACCGCCTCTCGGATTTCTTTCTTCAAAGCGGTTTCGAAAACCAGTACGGAATCTACGAGATGGATATGAACCGCTCGCGCGAGGAGTATCTCGATGCCCTCCGCGACGCCATCCTGCGGGCGCTCGAGGAGGGCGATCTCGTCCCGCCCGACATGATGGAGCGCCTGCTGCAGAATCCGGACACCTCGCACAGCGACGAGCTGCGCGACCTGATCGACCAGCTCATCCAGCGCATGGAGCAGGAAGGCTTCATCAATCGCGAGGACTCCGCGCATGTGACGCCCCCGCCTTCGGAAACGCCCGGCGGGCAGGTTGGCCCCGCGCAGCCGAAGATGGAGGCGCGCTTCGAGATCACGGACAAGACGCTCGACTTTCTCGGCTTCAAGACCCTGAAGGATTTGCTCGCCTCGCTCGGCAAGAGCAGCTTTGGACGACACGATACGCGCGATCTCGCGACGGGCATCGAATCGGGTGGCATTTCGAAGCCGTACGAATTCGGCGACACGCTCAACATGGACATCAGCGCCACTTTGTTCAACGCCGTGCGGCGCAACGGCGCGGGCATCCCCATCGAACTCGACTACCCTGACCTGATGGTTCACCAGTGCGAATACCAGAGCTCGTGCGCCACGGTCCTCATGCTCGACTGCAGCCACAGCATGATTCTCTATGGCGAAGACCGTTTTACGCCGGCCAAGCGCGTCGCTCTGGCGCTGTCGCACCTGATTCGCACGCAGTACCCCGGCGATTCGCTGCACTGCGTCCTCTTTCACGATAGTGCCGAGGAAATTCCCCTCGCGCAGCTCGCCCGCGTCCAGGTGGGGCCCTACTACACGAATACGCGCGAGGGCTTGCGTCTCGCGCAACGAATCCTTTCGCGACAGAAGAAGGACATGCGGCAGATCGTGATGATCACCGACGGCAAACCCTCCGCACTCACTTTGGAAGACGGCCGCATCTACAAGAACGCCTACGGCCTCGACCCGCTCGTCGTGACGCAGACCCTGGAGGAAGTCGCCAAATGCAAGCGCGCGGGAATCCTGATCAACACCTTCATGCTGGCGAGCGACTACAGCCTGGTTCATTTCGTGCAAAAGATCACCGAATTGTGCCGCGGCAAAGCCTACTTCACCACGCCGTATACCCTCGGGCAGTACCTGCTGATGGATTACCTGGGCAAGAAGACGCGCAACATCCACTGATGCGGGCGACCGCTTACTCGCGTTCGCCCATTCCCCGCAAGAACCGCCGTGCCGGCCTCGCGCCCGCGCAAATCGTGTGTTAAATCTTGCGCGACTGTATCCGTTGCGGCGGAGCCACATCTAATCGACTGGGGTAGACTGAATGAGCTTCAAACGCCTCGTTCAGCAGCTTTCGGGAGGAAGACGGATGGCGGCTTTGACGGCCGGGACCATGGCTCCGGCCATTTCGCTGAAGGATATCCACGGGAAAACGGCGGCGCTCGCCGACACCTTGAAGAAAGGCCCCGTGCTCGTTGCTTTTTTCAAGGTGAGCTGTCCCACCTGCCAGTTCACGCTTCCCTTCCTCGAACGGATGTACGAGATGTACGGCGGCGCGAACGTCACGTTCCTGGGAGTCTCGCAAAACGGGATCGAAGACACGCGCGAATTCGTGGCTGAGTTTGGGACAAAATTCCCGGTGCTGATCGACGACCGCGGCTACCCGGCGTCAAATCAGTACGGCCTGACGAACGTTCCGACGATTTTCTGGATCGCGCCAGGCGGGAAGATTCAGGTCAGTTCTGTCGGATTCCAGCGCAACGATCTGGAAAAGATCGCGGCCGAAGCCGCTCGCGCCGCTGGAAAACCTGCGCAGCCGCTGTTCCGGCCTGGCGAAGTTGTGCCCGACTACAAGCCTGGTTGAGGATCGAAAAACTAGGCTCCGTGCGAGCCTGCTCGAACCTCGGCGCTTCCTTCCTCCTTCATTAATCCGCAGTTTTTTGCGGCCGTGCTTCGCCTTTCCTGCGCGAGCCGCGCGTGTTTTCGCTACTCAAGCGTCTCTTCGATCAGCGATTTCTTGTGCTTGGCCGGCCTCAGGCGCTTGTCTATGATGACGCGCTCCGGTGGAGGCAGCCCGAGGCCCTGGCGAGCGCGCCGCCGCACTTCCTTCGCCACTCGCAACCGAGGTTTTTTCTTGCGCTTTGACTTTCGCGCCATCGCTCAAACCCGTCGCTTAGAACGAAAAACTCACATGCAGGTAGAACGTCCGCGGGGCCCCCGAGGACGACCGGAACTGTGACGCCAGGCTGTTCGATTTCCCGAAGTACGGAGAGAGGTTGTCGCACGTGCTTGGGTCGGAGCTGCACGCAGCCAGGTCGGGAACGTTCAACAGCCCGTTGGGCGCCGCGAGATTGATCCGGTTGGTTATATTCCGCGCAAAGACGCTGAACGTCAGATTGTAGCGGTGATTGTTCCCGCCCCCGCCCATCATCCAGCCACCGCCTCCGCCGAAAGGTCCGCCGGGGCCACCGTGGTGATGATGGTCGCCGCCGCCCCCGCCGCCGCTCGGGCCCTCGGAGACCTTGCCAAAACCAAATGTCTTGCTCATGTGTAGATTCAGGCTGAACTGTGACGGGCCTGTGAAGTAGTTCACCGGCACGATCGATTCCCCTGCCCCGAGGTCGCCCAGGTTCGTATCAAAATTGCCAAGCGGCGTATCCACGACGGCCAGCGGATTCACCGGATTCGTCGCGAACGCGGGCCTCTGATTCAGCACCGTCGAGCCGACAAAGTCCTGGCTGAGCACCACGTTGTACGGGCTGCCCGAACTGACCACCATGAATGGGCTGATGCGGATGCCATAAGGCAGCGCGAACGACCCGACCACGATCCCGCGATGGCGCACATCGAACTCCGCGCGGCCGTAATCTTGCAGAATATCGTAAGGGTTCGAGGGGAACGAATTCGCGCCCCCCGTGTCGCTGTTCGCATAGTTCAGCGTGTAGTACGTGACCAGCGTAAATCGGGCGCCCGCGCGCACGTTCGCATTCACGATCAGCTGATTCTGCCGGAAGATCCCCGCCGACTCGTACTGAAAAATGTTTTCAGGAACGCCGTTCGGATAAACAGGGTTCGCCGGAAACGTACCCGGCTCCGGCGCGTTGACGTTGTTCGTCAGGAATTGGTGCGCGCCGCGCGAGTTCATGTACGTCACCGCGACCTTCGTCGCCTTGTTGACCTGCCGTTCCACACTGATAGCCGTCTGCATGATTCGCGGCGCCTCCAGGTTCGGCGAGACGCTGTAGACCGTCGGGATTTGACCCGCGCCCGACAAATTCGTCACGGGAGCGTTGGGATCAAAGAAGGTCGGGGAGTAAATCACGTACGATGTCTGCGCCGTCCCGTTCAGGTGTTCAGCCTGCAGCAGATACTGATCCTCGAAGCGGTCGTAGAAAATTCCCCATCCGGCGCGTATCACCGTCTTCGGCGTATTGCTTCCGCGAGCCAGACCCCAGGCAATTGCGGCGCGTGGCGCCCAGTCCGCATGGTCGTGTATGTCGGTTTGGGTTTCGAAGCGCAACCCGCCGCTCAGAGTTATGTTCGGCCGCACGCGCCAGTCATCCTGCACATAGAGCCCTGCGTCGAAAAGCGAAACGGACGCGTTAGGCAGCCCGGTGGTCACGATATATTCGTACGCCCCGCCGCTGTTCGCGTTCGCTGCTTGGCCCGCGGCAATATTGTTCAGCGTCGTCTGGTAAGCGTCCGCTGATTTGAAGATATAGGTGCTGTTGAACTGCGAAGTCGAGCTGTCGGTCACAGACTCCTGCCGCAGGCGCGCGCCAAACTTGATCATGTGTTTCCCGTGCACGACCGACGTGTAGTTCTGAAACTCGTACCGGTTCTCGTCGTTGTTTTCCGAGCCTTGGCTGTTCCCTCCCGCAATGAAGAATCCCTGGACGTTCACCGTCGGCGCCGTGCTGTTCGGATTCTGCGCAGTCACATCGTGCAGGAATTGGAAACGCGTCTCGTTCACGATATTCGCGCCGATGATGTGTGTTTCTCCCGCCTGAACCGTTTGTTCCGTCTCCAGCGTGTTGTAGGCCTGCGTGGGCAGCGTGAACGCCCCAATGCCCTGGTTCTGCTCGTTGTTGCGCCAGTACTGATAGCGAAACGTCAGCGTGTCGTTTTTTCCGAGTTGATAGTCTACGCGCGGTCCGATGTTCAGCCGCGTCCGGTCGTTCGGAATCCCCTGTGTGAAATCTCCAAGCGTATAGTCCGGAGGTGCAGCCGCGTTGATGATGGAAAGGTCGTTGATGCTCCGTCGCTGAACGTCGAAAAAGAACGATGCATTTTTCGCCAGCGGGCCCCCGATATTTGCCCCTACCATGTCGGAGTAATACCCGGGCTGCTCCGCATTCCCCAGGAACGGGCTCCGCGTGTTCAGCGCCGAGTCGTTACCCATGGCGTCCGCTTCCCCATGCCATTGGTCGGTGCCCGGCTTGGTGAAGATCTCGATGCGGCCGTAGCCGAGCTTGTCGTATTCGGACGAAAAGGGATTCTGATTGATGCGGATCTCGCGGATCGACGATTTGGGCGGAAGTTGCCCGGCCGTGAAGCCGTCGATGTACATCTGCCCGCCGTTCGGGCCGGCCGACGGCCCCGCCAAAGCCTGCAAGTCGGACTGCAATTCGTCCGGGTCGTCCGAGAGCGCATCCAGGTCCTTTCCTGAAATCACGATCGCGCCGGCGTTATTCTGCGGCGCAACGTCGAGCGTCCCGGCATTGCTGGCCACCACCACCTTTTCCTGCTGCGTTTCGATCGGGAGAATGATGTCGAGCTTCTGAATCTGCCCGGTGGCCACCTGGACGTTATCATTCTCAAAAACGGCGAAGCCCTTGGCCAGAGCTTCCACTTTGTATGTGCCCGCGGCAAGGCCCTTCAATTCGTAGGAACCGTCGCGCTTGGTCGTCGCCGTCAGCGTCTCGCCGCTCGGCGTTGTCACGAGCACCGTCGCATCGACGAGCGCCGCGCCGGACGGGTCTTTCACTTCGCCGCGAATCGCTCCAGCCTGGTTTTGTGCCAGGCACGGCAAGCCGAACGCCAGCGCAAACAGCAATGCCGCCGCGATGCGGCTGCAACTTCTTAGTGTTGGGAATTTCAAGCTCTTCTCCTGGGGTATAAAGGCTCCGCAAGGAACCGTATTTGAATCATTGTTGCGGCGAGCCGCCGCCGGTGTCGTCGCCGCCGCTGGGTGCTCCGCCCAAACTCCAGGGCGAAAGCGTCTGGCCGGGCGACGCCTCCAGAATCGGCTCGACCCCGGCGAGCAGCGTTATCGCCGTCACCGCGCCGGCGTCCGAGCTTTGAGTGGAGACGATCATCACCGCGTCGCCCTTCTGCAGATCGGAAATCTGCGCGCGAGGCATCCGGTTGAGGATCTGTTGGAAATCAGGGGCTCCCCCCGGACGGCCGCCCATGCCGCCCGGATGGCCTGCCATCCCGCCATTGCCGGCACCGTTGGCCGGCCTACCCGCTGCCCCGCCCGCTCCGTTCGGCCGGCCTCCCGGACCGCCGGCTTTGAGGCGCATGGCGATCATTTGCGCAACTTGCTCCGGAAGTTTGCGAACATCCGAATCGGGCGTGATCTTTACGACCACATCTCTCTTCGAGGCAAGATCCTTCACGGTAAGCGCGCCGGCGGCTGCATCGGTGGATTCCACCGTGCCCGCGATGTTGCGGAACGAGCCCGAAACAATCCCTTCCGCCGTGAACTCAGAACCGTCGGTGCTGCGCTCGCCGCGTGCGCGGAGCTGGTCGCCCGGCTTGATCGCATCGATGGAACTCGGCTTGGCGTCATCGAACTTCACCGAATCCGGCGCGTAACGCCGAAACGATGTTGCCTTCGTCGTGCGAATGGCCACTTGCTTCTTGCCGCCCGGCGCGGCGACGGAAATCGTGATCGTTCCGCTGGCCGGATCGACGACGCTCACCAGCCCTCCGATGCCCTTTCGCCACGCCTCCCGCTCTTGTTGCTGCCTGGCCTGCACGTCGGTGTGCTTCATGGCGATCACCAGCACGGCCACGAGCGATTTGGAGTCCTCTCCAGGCTTCCCGCGCACCAGAATGCGATCTCCCGCCTGCAAATCCTGCAGGTGAATCGGAGCCGCGTCCTTCAGGCTGGTTTGGCCCGGTTCCACGCGAACCATGCGCGCGCCATCCGGCACCTGCACCGTCAGTTCCGTTCCAGCATCGGTAGTAAGCGCGATCGTGTTCCCGGAGATTGTCTTGACGGTGCCCACCTGCTTTTCAACCGCAGCGGACTGCGCGCCCGCACCAGCCCGCGGAACCGCTGCAAAAGCTGATGGTGGCGCACATGCAATGAGAACGGCCGCCGCCGTCGTGGCGACGAACAGGAAATCTGGAAACGCGCGCCTGGATAACATCCTTAACCCCTGCTTCCTCGAGGCCTTTCCCAGCCCTCGGTTTCTTAGACGTAGAGGACAACAAAGATCGTTTCGTTTAATTTCCCCTGTTTTCGAATCGCCTACCACCCTCGGGGAAATGGAAATAGGCCCTGAGTCGAAACGCACCGCGACTCCAGCGGCTTTAATGCCTTACGGAGATTGCCGGATTGCGAAGAATCTGATCGGCCTCTAGCCTGACCATGGAAGGAGCACAATCTCGGACGATAGATTAGGTGACCGGACGACGAACGGCGGCCAACCCGGCTCTTTGTCAACTGTCATTCGTTGTCCTTCGGCGAGAAAGGCCGGCCGGCTCAATCAGTTTTCCTCCGGGCCGCCGCTCCTTTCGCCTTGCCTCCAAACTGCGGTAGAATTCCGCCGTTCGTGCGGGGTGCTTCCATGCCACAGTTCTTGGGTTCCGGGCGTTCCCGCGAGCACCAGCGGCAAGGCCCGATTGAAAGCTGGCTTCTGAAAAAAATTGGCAAGCGCGTTGCTCCGGCTCGCGCCAGCGTCAGGTTTCCTGGTGGATCTCCGGATGGATTTACGGGTGTGTCGCCGACGGCCTCGCTCACGATTCAGGATCGCGGGACGCTGCTTGGATTGGCGCTCAACCCGGAAATCTCGTTCGGCGATGCCTATACGGACGGGCGAGTCGAAGTCCAAGGAGACTTGGCGGCCTTTCTCGAGGAGCTCTTTCGCTCGGGCAACCGTGGAACGCTGGGCTCGGCCCTGGCCTCTCGCTGGCTCACGCTCCTGCAAAACAATACCTTGCGCGGGTCGCGCGCGCATATCCACCACCATTACGACCTGAACAACGACTTCTATAAGCTGTGGCTGGACTCGCGCATGCTCTACACCTGCGCCTACTTCGTCCGCCCTTCCATGACTCTCGAGGAGGCGCAGGTGGCGAAAATGGACCACGTTTGCCGCAAGCTGCAATTGCGCCCCGGCGAGAAGGTGGTCGAGGCCGGCTGCGGCTGGGGATCGCTGGCGCTGCATATGGCTCGCGAATATGGCGTCCGGGTACGCGCGTTCAACGTCTCGAAGGAGCAGATCGCCTTCGCGCGCGAGCAGGCTCACAAGACGGGCCTCGCGGGCGAAGTCGAATTCGTCGAGGACGACTATCGAAACATTTCCGGACGCTATGATGCGTTCGTCTCGGTGGGCATGCTCGAGCATGTGGGCAAGAACCACTACGACGAATTCGTGCGAGTCATCGGCCGCTCGATCGACAAATCGGGCCGCGGCCTTTTGCACTTTATCGGTAGAAATTATCCTCAGCCGCTGAACGCGTGGATCCGCAAGCGCATTTTCCCCGGCGGCTATCCTCCCGCGCTTTGCGAATCGCTTGAACTGCTCGAGCCGCTCGATATGGCGGTGCTGGACGTCGAGAATCTTCGAGAGCACTACGCCTGGACGCTGGAACATTGGCTGGCGCGGTTCGAGAAATCGTCCCGCCTCGTGGCGGAGATGTTTGGAGAGCCGTTTGTCCGTCTCTGGAGGCTTTACCTGGCGGGCTCGCTGGCGGGATTCCGCGCGGGCTCGATGCAGCTCTTCCAGGTCGTGTTTGCCGGGGCGGAGTGCCGCGCCATTCCCTCGACGCGCGATCATCTCTACGGAAAGAACGCTTCCGCCGGTCAGGAGCCAAAGTGGATGCATGCGAGTGCTTGATCGTGGGCGGCGGCCCCGCCGGATCGGCGTGCGCTTGGGCGCTCGGGCGCGGCGGCGTTGACACCATTATCCTGGACAAGAGCGGCTTCCCGCGCGACAAGATCTGCGGCGGCTGGATCACTCCGCGAGTCCTGCAGGAACTTGAAATCTCCGGCTATGAGGGCGGCAGAACGCTTCAGCCGATCACGGGATTTCGCGTCGGCTGCATGGACGGCCACATCACGGAGACGCACTGCGGCGAGACGGTCAGCTACGGAATCCGGCGCCTTGAATTTGACGAATACCTGGTAAGGCGCTCGGGCGCTCGGGTGGTGGAACGACAACCTGTCCGCTCTCTGGAAAGAACGGGCGGCTGGTGGATCGTCAACGGCGAGATCAAAGCCCTCATGCTGGTCGGCGCGGGCGGACATTTTTGCCCCATTGCGCGCCATCTGAATCCTTCGTTGAGTGGAGAGGTGATCGTCGCGGCGCAGGAAACGGAATTCGAGATGACGCCGGCTCAGCAAGATGCGTGCGCGGTCCAGGGCGAAACGCCCGAACTTTATTTTTGCCGCGATCTGCGCGGCTACGGCTGGTGCTTCCGCAAAGGCAATTTCCTGAATGTTGGCTTGGGGCGGCTGGATTCCCGCCGCCTGGCTGAACACGTTGCGGATTTCGTCGCCTATCTGCGCCGCACGAGACGCATCGCGTTCGATCTGCCGCGCAAGCTGCTCGGCCACGCATACCTTTTGTACGGCAAGACGCAACGGCAATTCACGGGTGACGCGCTCCTGTTGATTGGCGATGCGGCCGGCCTCGCCTATTCTCAGAGCGGCGAAGGAATCCGTCCGGCGATTGAATCCGGCTTGCTGGCCGCACGAACCCTGATCGAAGCGAATGGCGACTACAGCCGCGCGACACTGGACGCTTACCGCGCCTCGCTGGCGAAACGCTTCGGCAACCAGCAGGACTGGTCGACGCGAATTGGCACCAGGCTTCCGCCCGCACTGATGAGTTCGCTGGGGCGCGCGCTGCTCGCCGTGCCGTGGTTTTCGCGACAGGTGGTGATCCACAACTGGTTCCTGCACGCGAATGAGCCGGCGCTCGAAGTATCGCCGGAAGCTGTCGCCGTTTCGTAGACTCTTCCCTGCCGGAGACTCACGCTGCAGCCTTCACGCGCCGAATACGATGCCGTTGTGATCGGCTCGGGGCCGAACGGCCTGGCCGCCGCGATCACGCTTGCGCAATCCGGCCGCTCGGTGCTCGTGATCGAGGGCAAGGACACGATCGGCGGCGGCGCGCGTACCGAAGAGCTCACCTTCCCCGGATTTCTCCACGACGTTTGCTCGGCCGTCCACCCCATGGCTGTTATCTCGCCGTTCTTCCGCACATTGCCACTCGAGCAGCACGGCCTCACGTGGATCCAGCCGCCTGTCTCGCTGGCCCATCCGCTCGCCGACGGTTCCGCGGCCGTTCTGCTGCGCTCCGTCGATGAAACCGCCGCGGTTCTTGGTCCAGACGCCGAGTGTTACAAGCGCATGCTCGACCGTCTGGTCGGCGACTGGCCGCGGATGGAAGCGCTTCTGCTCGGCATGTCGCACGTTCCGCGCCATCCATTCGCGGCTGGTTTGTTCGGGCTGCTGGGATTTCGCTCCGCGGCCGGATTCGCCAGATTCCATTTCAGCGGCGAACGGGCGCGAGCGCTCTTTGCCGGGCTGGCAGCGCACTCGATCCTGCCTCTCGAACGCGTGCCGACCGCCGCCTTCGGGCTGGTCTTCGCCATTACCGGGCACGTGGCAGGCTGGCCGATTCCTCGCGGCGGCGCGCAAAGTATCGCCAACGCGCTCGCGTCCTATCTGCGGTCGCTCGGCGGAGAAATCGTCACCGGCGAAATGGTGCAGTCGATAGACGGCCTGCCGAAGGCGCGCGCGATTCTTTGCGACGTTACGCCGCGCCAGCTTCTCGCCATGGCGGGCAACCGATTGCCCGAGCCGTACCGCCAAAAACTCCAGCGCTATCGTTACGGTCCCGGCGTGTGCAAGCTCGATTGGGCGCTCGACGCGCCGATTCCATGGACGGCCGAAGTCTGCCGAAGCGCAGGAACCGTTCACGTCGGCGGGACGCTCGATGAGATTGCCGCCTCCGAACGCGCTCCGTGGAAAGGCGAGCATGCCGAGCGCCCCTTCGTCCTGCTCTCACAGCCAACGCTCTTCGATCCCACTCGCGCGCCGGACGGCAAGCACATCGCCTGGGCCTACTGCCATGTCCCGCTGGGATCCCAGGTTGATATGTCCGAACGCGTCGAACAGCAGATCGAACGGTTCGCGCCCGGATTCCGCCGGACGATTTTAAAACGAAGCGTGATGCTCGCCGCCGACATGGAAGCGTACAACCCGAATCTGGTTGGCGGCGACATCAACGGGGGCTCGGCGCAGCTCGATCAATTTTTTCTGCGGCCGACGTGGCGGCTATACCGCACGCCGTCGCGCGGGCTGTACATCTGCTCCGCGTCAACGCCTCCCGGAGGCGGAGTCCATGGGCTTTGCGGCCACCTTGCTGCCCGCGCCGCCCTGCACGACGGTTTCTGACCCAGCCACTACGCCAAAACCGAATGCCGCCGGGCTAACGCCACGACGCTACGTTAAGACCTAACGGGACGCTGAAAAAGTCGAACGGCAGCTTTGGAGGCTTGTGAGGATGGATCCGGGTACGGGCGGCTGTGCGACGGGCATGAGATGGGCAGGCAGGGCCGGAGCCGTTCCCAAATCGGGAACGGGAAGTTTTCGAACGGCAATCTCCCCGCCCGCGCAACAGTCGCATGGCCGGGGCTTGCGGCGTCTGCGAGGCGTGTAGCCGACTGTGTCTCTCATAAAAGGGGGCCACTGGAACATTGTGAGTACCGTAAGTCGAGAGTAAACAGAGGTGGAGCGCAAAATGTGTCGAGGTGAACACGGACTAGTACCGGGAGGTGTGATCGGTGAGTAAGTGATTTGGAAGGCGGGGCGGAATCGCGCGACGCCGCTGCACCGGGCGGGTCTTAGACCCGCCCCTACGATTCTGGCATTACTCCAAGAGCAATGGTTCGACTGCGCTTGCAATCAGGTGATATCGGCCCAGTCGTCCGCTTCCGTAACCTGAGGGGGAACGGGGGGTTCTTCGAAACTCGCGTATTCGACGTTTTTTTGCCCGAGTTCGCGATTGTTTGTGGTTGGTATCAGAATCGGCTCGCCCAAGTCGCACGGGAAGATGTCGAACGTGGGGTGCATCATAGCCTCCTATAAAAGCGCCAGGTGCCGGTGGCCCTACGAGGAACAGAGGCATGCGGAGGGCCATGACAGAGAGGGGATGCATTCCCAGTGAGGTCAACGGATTAGCGAGATGGTACTGGCGAAGGCACGGCACTGCTACAGGTTTTCCGCATCGTCATTTCTGACCGGAAGGCGGAAAAAACTTCGGGCCAGACCGGCCCCCTTTTAGGCAGTAAAACCCCTGATACAAAAACGCCCACTTACGGCGGGGTTAAAACCCCGCCCTCCTGAAGACAAGGCGTTTTTTCAGCAAGCTGCTAAAACCCAACGTTTACGCGCGGCTTGAATGTCGGAGCTAAAGCTCCGACCCCCCAAACTGCATTTATGAAATGGCTGACGGCTTCTAATGGCTGAGGGCCCAGACGTACGCGGTCAGGGCCGTCAGATCCTTTGGAGTGAGTTGCGCTCCGCCCATCGCCGGCATGGGGCTGCGATATTGTTTGGGCTGCGGCACTCCTTCTCTGATGGACTTCATGATTCCGGCATAGCTTCGATCGCTCCACAAATACTTCTTCGCCGTGAGGTCCGGACCGAGAGGCGATCCTTTACCATCCTGACCGTGGCAAGCCGTACAGGTAGCTCCGCCCGCCTGGCCGTGATAAATGCGATCACCGAGCGCAACCATCGCTCGCGTGGCGCCCGGGGGAACGGCAAGGTTTGCGGTTCCTGCCGCGCCGGCGTTTGCATGCGTTCCTTCCGGCGGCCTGGCCTCGCGATTCGCCAGCGGACCAGCCGGAGCGGAAGGGCTCGGGCATGGAGCGCCGGCTGCGTTGGCATCCTCGGATCCGCCCGTGTACACGATCCGGTAAATCGGTGCCGCGGACGTCGTCGGCGACGTAGAGCGACCCGTCAGGACCGACGGCAACGCCCGAAGGACGATGCAAGGCGCCCTCGGGAGTCCTGAAGCCCCCGCGAACCCGTCGGCGAAGATCTCGCAACCGCCGGACGCGCGCCCGTCGCGGAGCGGCTGGAACACTACGTTATAGCCTCCCTGCGGATATGGCGCGCGATCCCAGGAACCATGGAAAGCGATGAAGACTCCGCCTTGATAGCGGGCCGGAAATTGTTGCTCGTCGTAGAGCACCATGCCGTTCGGCGCCCAATGGGCGGGAAACGCCGCGACAGGAGCAAGTTTGTTCGCGCAAATGCCGACCGGCTTGCCGCCGTCGCCGCCGTACTCGGGCGCGAGCACGAGTTTCTGCTGCGCCGCGTCGTAATAGCATTCGGGCCAGCCATAATCGCCGCCCTGCTTCAGAAGCAACAACTCCTCCGCCGGCAGAGTGGCTTCTTCGCTGGGCTTGTAAAGATTGGGCCAATTGGCGTGCAATTGGTCGCGTCCCTGCTGGGTGACGAATATCCGCCCGGCGGAATCGATGCCAAAGCCTTCGGCATTGCGTATTCCTGTCGCGTAGCGGGCCGCCGATGAGAACTCCTGATTCAGTTCATTCGCGTTAAAGCGCCAGATGCCGCCTCGAGTTTCCAGTTCCGTACATGGCTTTCTGCCGGGGGATCGGGGCTGGCGATTTCGGACCTGGCATGAGTTGGTCGCGGTCGCCACGTCCACGTACATCGATCCGCCGGAATCGATGATGAACGGATGCATCGGATGATCGCCGGTCAACGGCAGGCCGGAAACGACCGTTTGGGCAGGCCCCTGCGGCACGACCGAGCCGGCAGTCAGCGCATAGCGCACGATTCGATCGTTGATTTCCGCGTAAATCCAGTCCTTATAAATGCCGATTCCCGTTCCTCCGGCTCCTCCGGTCTGAGCGGTTTCGCCGAACCGCTCGATCACGTCCGCCTTTCCGGCGCCGGTCTTATCCTGCAGGGCCACGAGAAATCCGCCGGGATGCGGAGGGCGATTGCCGTAATACTCGCCCGACCACGTGTTGACGTAAACCACTCCGTTCGGGCGCCACGACCAGGTGACGGGCATGGCCGATGCCGTCAGCAAATACGCTGGCGCAAAACCCGGCGGGCAACGTTAATCCAGTGTCATCGCCTGGACACGACGTGGACTTCCCTGCTTTCGCAGAATTCGATCGCGTTCGAGCCAAGGCCGCCACACCAAGCAGGGATAATCCGGCAGCGCAACACAGCAGAGTTCGGTTGACGTGGAGCAAACGCATCAAACCCTCCTTCAATTGGCAGTTCATGGCGACAACTGATTCTGGCGCGCGATGCGATGCTTCCAAATGGCCCGGCACCCGAAAATTCGGAACCCGCCACGCGAAAGTCTTTATCGGGCGGTGGCGGATCCGGTTGCCTGAACGGGCGCCTGTTGTTTCAGGATGCGGATGAATTCGCGCATCCAGGCCGGATGGTCGGGCCAGGCGCGCGCGGAAACCATCACGCCGTCCACCACCGCGTCGGAATTGACGAACTGCGCGCCCGCCGCTTTTACGTCCGGTTCGAGGGCCGGATAAGCCGCGGTGCGGCGTCCCTTCAGCACGCCCGCGGCGGCCAGGGCCAGCGCCGCGTGACACAGATGCGCCACCGGTTTCTGCGCCTCGAAGAAGTGGCGAATGATGCGCTGCGCGTTCGCGTCGTTACGAATGTATTCGGGCGCGCGCCCGCCGGGGATCACCAGCGCGGCGTAGTGATCCGGATGGACGTCCGAAAAGGCGCAGTCCGCGTCCCAACTATAGCCCGGCTTTTCGGTGTAGGTGTCGTAGCCGGGCTCGAAATCGTGGACCACGAAGCGCAGTTTCTTCCTGCTCGGCGCGGCGATGTAGACGTCGTAGCCTTCTTCCTTCAGCCGCTGGTATGGGTACATCACCTCGAGCGATTCGGCGGCATCGCCCGTCAGGATCAGAACTTTGGGAGTCGGCATACGCACCTCCGGTAAATCTCGGCAATTCCGCCCGAAGCTTCGTTTCAACATACCACAGCGTGCAAGAGGCACAGATCAAAGACAGGCGGGCATGGCCCATCAACCTCAGCCGGCGTACATCAGAGAAGGCTTGACTCTGGACTATACTCCAGGGTGTAGGGTGAGAAAGGGAGTAGACATCATGCAGATTGGGATTGCCGCGAAGAGGGTAGGGTTGAGCGTCGATGCGATTCGATTTTATGAACGCAATGCGCTGCTCCCCAAGGCGCCGAGAACGGAGGGCGGCTTCCGGCAGTATGGCGAGAAGGACGTCGAGAGGTTGTCGTTCATACGCCGCGTGCAGGGCCTGGGATTCAAACTGGACGAGATTCGAGGTTTTCTGAGACTGCGCGGCGATCGCTCGCAGCCGTGCGCTCCCGTGCGCAGCCGGCTGGCGGAAAAGCTGGCCGACGTCGAGCGAAAAATGGCGGATCTTCAGAAACTCGAACGGGAACTACGCGTGGCACTGCGGAGTTGCGGCAGAGAACTGCGTAAGCAAGACGCGCACTGCCCGATCTTGCGGGGACGATATGCGCGAAAGCGGGAGGCGAGATGAAGGTCGAAGTATTGTACGTGGCCGAATGCCCGGCGCATCCTGAAGCTGTGCGGCTCGTCAGAGGCATCCTGGCCGCGGAGGGCGTGGCAGCGGAGATTCAAGAAGTGCTCGTGAAGGACGAACGGATGGCGAACCGACTCAGATTTCCCGGCTCTCCAACCATCCGGATCAATGGGCAGGACGTTGCGGAAGAACCAAAAGAGCCACGAGGATTCGCGCTCAGTTGCCGCTTGTACCCTGAATCGCAGGTGGCGGGACTTCCGCCGGCAGGACTGGTGCGCCGCGCGATCGCGGAAGCCCGGCGAGGGGGCCAGGCGTGAAACAGGGGACGGGCATCTCGGCGTCGATGGCCGCTGTTGTGAGCGCCGTGGCCACGATGGGCTGCTGTCTTCCGCTGGCATTTGCCGCCGCATTGGGAACCGGCGCCGCGAGCGCTTTTTACACGACCTTGCGCCCCTGGTTTCTGGGCATTTCAGTCGCCTTCATCGGCCTTGGATTCTGGCAGCAATACCGCGCGAAACAGTGCTCGGTAAGAGGCAGGCTCGTCGGAAAAATCTTTCTATGGGCTGCGGTGATTGTGGTGCTGGGCATGATCTTGTTTCCCCAGCAAATCGCCGGACTGCTCGCCGGAGGGCTGTGAAAGGGAAATGAAGAAGAAACTCATCATTCCCGGCCTGGTGGCGGCCGCGCTGATTCTTGCGGCGATGTATTTGTGGGGACCGGGCACCGTCCCGGCGGGACAAAAGCCGCTGGCCGCCCTTTCATCGACGAACGCTTCCACGTTCGAGACGGCCTTCAATGGGGACGCTGATTCTCTCCGCCTCGTTTTGATGCTTTCTCCGACGTGACCCTATTGTTTGCGGGGGGCCTCCGCAACCGAAGAACTTCTTGCGCATCACCCGGAATGGAAACTGCACGTTCTTGCTGTCTGGGAGCCAATCCTGCCGACGGACTGGGGGGCTCCAAGCGGGAGCACGTTGGGCAGGATGCACGACGCCCGCGTCCAACAATTCTGGGACCCCAACCACGATGTTTCGAAGGCTTTGAGCCGAATGGCGAACGCAAACGCTTCTGAGCCGGAACCAAACTCCGGCAAGGCATTTTATTGGGATCAGGCGATACTGTACGCTCCGCAGGCGAAATGGGAGGATGCGTCAAAGCCGCTTTTCTGGCAGGGGCCCGTTTTTGAAGTAATCCGCGGGCTCGGGACGGCGATCGCGAGTGCGCAACAAGCGACGGGGCCGCCTCAAACGCAGTAGAATTTCCGCGCTGAACGCTTCGTTCAACCCGCCCCTGGATGGCCTGCACACAATCCACGAAAGGTCTGCGCGGACCCACGGCAGCGTCGGACGTTGTCCCCCGTGCGCACGTGAATTTGTGACACACAAAAACCCATCGTAGTAGAGTGTGCGATTCGTGACGCAAAGACGACCCATGGGACAAAGATTGCGGGCGGCGGCGACTTCGCTGACGTTGATTGTGGTGGTCGCGCTGGGGCTGCGGGTCGTGTTTCTGTGGAACTACGCCAGCCACAATCCGCACCAGGCGCTGGGGACGATTCCCTTCCTCTTCGAGTCGGGGAACATCGCGACTTCGCTCGCGACGGGACACGGATTCAGTTCGCCATTCCGCGTCGATACGGGGCCGACGGCGTGGACGACGCCGATTTATCCGCTGATTCTGGCGGCAATCTTTCGGATTTTCGGGACGTACACCTTCGCGGCGTTCGTGGTGGCGTGCGCGGCGAACATTCTGGCCACGGCGCTTGCGTGCATTCCGATTTTCTACGCCGGCAAGAGGATGGGAGGAGCGACGATCGGCGCGGGTGCGGCCTGGCTGTGGGCTGTGTTTCCGAATGCAATCATGATCCCGTCGACGAGCATGTGGGATGCGTCGCTGGCGGCATTGCTGAGCGCGACGATTCTTTGGGCGACGATTGCGCTGGCAGAACCGGCCGCGCCGCCCGAGCGCGCGTTCGGGATCGCGGAAAAAATGCGCGCGCAGAATGGCGGGTGTGACGGATCGATTTGGCCGTGGGCGGCGTACGGGTTGCTATGGGGACTAGCGGTGATGACGACGGCGACGCTCGTCGGGCTGCTTCCCTTCCTGATTGGCTGGATCGCATACCGGCGGTGGAAACCCGGCTGTCCGGCAGGCAGGCCCGACGTGGCGTGGCTGGCAAAACCGGCGCTCGCGGCCGCCATCGTAGTTCTGTGTTGCGTTCCATGGACGGTGCGGAACTACGAAGTTTTTCATGCGTTTGTTCCGATGCGCTCGATTCTCGGGCTGCAATTGTGGGTGGGAAATAATCCGCAGGCGAAAGCGACCTGGCTTGGAACGCAGCATCCGATCCACGATTCAGAGGAGCGCGCGCTATACGTCAAGATGGGCGAGATGGCCTACATGAAACAAAAGGAACGCGACGCGCTTCGCTACATGTCCACGCATCCAGGGCGCGAAGCGCATCTGATCTGGCGACGGTTTCTGGAGTTCTGGTCGGGCGGAACTCCGACACCGATTCACGATCTGTTCCGGTCCCGGTCGGCGTGGTTCGACTTCGTGCTGCTTTTCAATCTGCTGATTGCCGTCGGAGCGCTGGCGGGAGTCGTCGTGCTGATCCGGCGGCGCAGCGCGTATTGGTTTCCGCTTGCTGTGTTCCCTATCGTGTTTCCGTGGGCGTATTACCTGACGGTGGTGATGCCGCGCTACAGCCTGCCGATCGATCCGGCGTTGATGCTGCTGACGGCGGCGGCGATTGGGGGTTTCCGGCGGCAAAGCGCCAAGTGGACCGTTGCGGGCGCGGCGCTCCGCTCGGCGGGATCGTCTCAATTTACGGCATGAGTTAGGGTCGTGGGAACGAGCCACTTCGTTACATTTCTACCCACGACGCATGGCGGGCTACTTCAGGTAGAACGATACCGCTGAGATACACTCCTTCATTCCAATAACTTACGACAGGCCTCGTTTGGCTCCCGGCTTGCCCTTACACCACCCGTGGCCCAGATCCCCTATTCGGCGTTCGCCTCTCAAGGCGAAGGAAAGCTTCTTCCATTCCCGCTTTGTTCGTCCTCCAACGAGGCGAGACCTCCGGACATCGCCGGCAATGCGCGGCAAACGCAGGGCGGATTCAGCACCACGGAATTGATAATCTCGCTGATCATCATGATGGTGATGATCGCTGCCGCCATCGTGCGGATGCAGCCGGTGATTCAGGAGTGGCGCGCAAACCGGGCAATGTACGTGATCTCGGGCCAGTTGCGCTGGGCCCGGCAGACCTCCATCGCAGAACGCCGAGATATTCAGGTTCAATTCCTGGGAACGAACGAGATCAAACTGATCCGCCAGGACCAGCCGGCAGGTCAGACCGTCCTCAGCGACTTGTACCTCACGAACGCTGTGCAATACATGTTGGTCGGAGGTATGACCGATACGCCGGACGCGTTCGGAAACGCCAGCGCCATCGAGTTTGCCGGCGTCGCGGACGGACCGCCAATCATGCAGTTCCAGAGTGACGGAACGTTCGTCGACGGCAACGGGAACCCGATCAACGGCACTGTTTTCCTGGGAATTCCACAGTTCCCCAGCACGGCGCGAGCGGTCACGGTGCTCGGAGCGACCGGAAGGGTTCGAGGATTCGGAAGCGCGGGAGGCGCATGGATCCAATGACCCGCGAAGCCAGAACAGCAGACGGCAAAACGAGGCGTCGAGGCGGCAACTCCGGCTTCACGCTGATCGAGGCGGTGGTGGCCGTCGTGGTTCTGTCGTTCGGAATCCTGGGATTGGCGGCGACGATGGCCGACAGCATTTCCTACATGAACGGGTCGCAGGACGATTACATCGCGCAGCAGAAAGCGGAAGAGGGTGTTGAAAGCGTGTTCTTCGCGCGCGACTCGAAGGTCTACACCTGGTCCCAAATCGAAAACGCCGTGAATGGCGGGATTTTTCTCGATGGCCCGCAGCCGCTCCTGCATCCCGGCGCGAACGGAATCGTGGGCACGATTGACGATGAGACGAATAACCCCGATGTGATCGTTCAACCGGGGCCGGACGGAATCCTGGGAACCGCGGATGACGTCAAGGTGTCGCTCGGGAATTTCACACGAGAGATCCAGATCTCCGACGTCGCCGGCGAACCAAACCTGCGGCAGATTCAGGTGATCATGCGGTACCAGGCGGGACGCTTTCAGCGGACGTACAAACTGACCAGTTACATTTCGGCGTTTTCGTAGAAGAACGCCGAGTTGAGCGATATGCCGACGAGGACGAAACAGAGCGTGGGGTTCACACTACTCGAATTGCTGGTCGCCGTTGCGATCACGGTGATCATTGTCGCGATTTCCCTCTCCCTGCTGGTCAATTTCGAGCATACGAGCGAAGGAATCGTACTCGCTGCCAATACGCAGGAGAATTTGCGCGCGGGCATGAACTATGTGGTGCGCGACCTGGTTCTGACGGGAGAAGGGCTGCCCACGGGAGGAATTGCGATTCCCAACGGGGCAGGCGTAGCGGTGAACCGGCCGGGACCGACGGGAGCCGGCTACACGTTCCCCCTGACATACACGGCCATTCCCGCAATTACACCCGGCGCGGCGATGGGTGCGAACGTGATGGAACCGAGCGATATGGTGACCGTGATGTATGCGGATAACTCGATCGCGCTGAGCCAAAACCTGATCAACGATCCGACGCCTCCCGCGGGAGACCCGGTCTGCAACGGAGTCATCGATCCCGGAGGCGCTTCGGTGGCCTTCGACATCAACTGCACGAACATCAGCAGCGGCGTGATGATCATCCATCCGGGGGACCTGATCCTGTTCAGCAATGCGCAGGGCAACGCGATGGAGGAGGTCACCTCGGTTGCCGGGCAAATCGTGAATTTCGCGGTGAATGACGCCTACAACCTGAACCAGCGGAATGACCCAAGCGGGACCATGCACCAAATCCAGACGCCGGCAGGATCGGGGAATTACCCGCCGACGACGGCGACGCGCGTCGTGATGGTGACGTATTACCTCGACAACACGAACCCGAACGATCCGCGATTGATGCGCGAGGTCAACTTCAACACGCCGCAGCCCGTGGCCGAGGGAATTGAAGACCTGCAGGCCAGTTACGACTTTATCGACGGAGTGACCAACCCAACGGACCAGAAAATTGCTCCCGCCGGCGACTCCCCGAACCAGACCGAAGACGTGAATCTCTTCATGGCCGCTCGATCGGCGCACGCGTTTTCCTGGACGCACCGATATTTTCGAAACAATTTGGTGACGCAGGTCAGCCTTCGCGGGATGGCCTATTTCAATCGATATAACTGAACGTTTGCAGGAGGTCCGGCGATGAGACGGAAAACGCGGGAATCGGGAATGGCGCTCGCCACGGCCATTCTGGTGTTGTTCCTTTCCGCCGCGCTCGTGGCCGGCTTCTCCTGGCTTGTGATGACGGACCAAAGACTGGGGGGTGTGAACGGCAACGAGCAGTTCGCGTTTTACGGCAGCGAAGCGGGCATGGAGAAGCTGACGGCAGATCTGGGCACGCTCTTCGAGGCCAACACCTCCCCATCGGGAGCCCAGATCAACGCCTTGGCGCAAGTGGGAACCGTTCCGCAAATCGGCGGCATTCAATACCTCAACCCGGACGGCACGCTGGGATATCAGATCAGCTTTCCGCAAGACAACGCCGGGAATCCGCTGGCACAAAACCACACGATTCTTTCCGGACCATATGAAGGCATGGTCGGACTACTTACGCCGTTTACCTTGACTGTTACGGCGCGCACGACGACGGGAGGGTCTGAAGTCAAGCTACAGAGGTACGTGCAGACCGTGGGTATTCCCGTATTTCAGTTCGGGATGTTCTCGCAGACGGATTTGAGCTTTTTTGCCGGCCCCGACTTCAATTTCGGCGGGCGCGTGCACACGAACGGCAACCTGTTCCTGGCGGAAGGCGACGGCAACACGCTTACGTTGGGGGATAAAGTGACCGCGGTGGGTGAGGTCATTCGGACGAATCTCTCGAATGGCTGGCTTACAACCAACGGATATAACGGTACTGCGAATGTGGCCACTGCTCCGGGCACCTTTCGAGCCCTGGCAACGACGGAAGGCAGCCTGGTCGGTACTCTGGGTTCGGGGCAAAACCCGACATGGCCCACGATTTCGCTGAGCAATTATAACGGCTACATCCGAAACAGCCGGACGGGCGCCAAACCTCTGAATCTTTCGATTGCTCTGAACTCCGGCGCGAATCCCATCGATCTAGTCCGGAGACCGGTGCAAGGCGAAGACGGCTCGGCCCCTGCCGTACTCTCGCAACGCTACTATTCCGAGGCGAGTGTGCGAATCCTTTTGTCGGATAATCCAAACGACATCGCGAATCTGCCATGCATGAGTGCAGGCGCTCCCGTCAATCTCGCCACACTGACCCCAGCTCAATTGGGAGGCCTTCCGATCGCGACGTCCGCCGCCGGAGCAGCCTATTCACCCGCGGATGGTTACTGGACGGCGGGATCCGTGGTGACCGGCTACATCAAGATCGATATTCAAACCGCGTACGCCGTTGCGCCAAACCCGTGCGGCACGTGGAGGGACGTTACCGCCGAAGTCCTGGGCCTGGGTATTGCCGGGCGAAACCTGAACCCGGGAGCATCCGGCACAGTCAGCCCGCCGGGATTGCCTGCCCTTCCCGGCGCCGCGGTGGGCGTCTCGCCGTGCGCCGATCCCAGCCCCAACGCGATCGTTCGTTTCGAACGGTTGCGTGACAACCCGCTCCAAAATGCTCCGTGCGGCGTCGGCAGTACGGCAGCAACCGATTACTGGCCGAATGCCCTGTTCGATACGCGTGAAGGGAACCTCCGGGACTTCTGCCCGTTTGGCACCTGCAACACGAACACGCCGATGCTGGGGGGCGTGATGGATTACACGGAACTCGACGTGAACAACCTGGCGCGCTGGCTGACCGGTGCGATCGGAGCGAGCGGCAGCCTGGCCAAGGATCCCAACAACAGCACCTACGATTTTTCCGTGTACTTTTCCGACCGGCGCGGGAACTACACACCGGCGGCGGTAGCAGGCTGGCCTCCGCCGTCGCCCTCAGGAAAGGAAACCGGCGAGTACGGATTTGAGGACTTCGTCAATCCGGCCAGCCAATTTGCCTGTCCGAACGGCGTTTTGGACACCGGCGAAACGCTGGACCAGGCCGAGAATTCGGCGAACCAGGCGGTGGGTGGCACGCCGGAAAATTATGGCGAGACGAGCCCGGCCGGCACGGATCCCGGCTATCCGGCATTGCTGGCCGGCGTCGGTGTCGGAACGACGATGTTGGCCAACCCGAACTGCGCGTCGGCCACGCTGTGGCCCGGGGAGTACGTAACAAACGCCATGGAAGCCCGGGAGAACGTGCCTCTCTTCTTCCGTCGGGCGCTGAAGATCGTCAACGGAAGCACGATCAATCTGGGCGTATGCCCGGACGGAGTGCCCTGCGGATTGAGCGTTGCTTCCGAGAATCCGGTGTATGTCCAGGGCGATTTCAACGCCGGGGCGGGCGGAAACTTCGGTGGCGCGCATGTGGCCGCTTCGGTGGTGGCGGATGCCGTGACCTTGCTGTCGAACAACTGGAACGACGTGAATTCGTTCGCTTGCCCCTACGGTCTCGGCGGCGGTGCGTGCAACTACCGGCAGGCCGGGACGACGACGTATCGCCTGGCAGTCGCGGCAGGCAAAGGGATTTCGTTTCCGCAGCCGACGGGCTACGCAACGTATCAGGACTTCGGGACAGACGGCGGCGTGCACAATTTCCTGCGCATGCTGGAAAACTGGGGCGGGCAGACGCTCTTCTATCGGGGCTCGATCGTCAGCTTCTACTACAATCGGCAGGCGACTGGCGTGTACAAATGCTGCACGACGGTCTATTCGCCCCCTTCGCGCGGCTACAACTTCGATTCCGACTTCCTCACGCCAAGCTTGCTGCCGCCGCGAACGCCGATGTTCCGCGACGTGAATACGGTCGGCTTCAGCCAAATGATCCTGCCGAACCAGTAAGCGCGGCGCGTCTCGCCGCAAATCACCGGCGGTTTGGATCGATCCCAACGGCCGGCGCAGCCTCCCGACGACTCCAGCCGAAATCCACACCGGCATTAGAGCGGAGGCGGAAACGCACACGGTTGCGTCTGTTCCGTAAGCCGCGTACTCTGATGCCCTTGCCGCGAATGGAGGCGAAAGGGGTGCGGCCGACTCGGGCTAACAAGCCCAATGGCTACCTTCTCGGCTCATACCGCATCGCCACCGCCCCCGAGCCGAACTCCAGCCGGCTCACGAGCCTCAAGTCGACATGCTTCGATAGCCCCGCGAACAACGTCGGCCCGTGGCCCGCTAGCCTGGGGTGCACCACGAACTCGTACTCATCGATCAATCCCAGCTCCGCCAACGCCAGCGGGAGCTTCACGCCTCCCATGAACAGTCCCTTGCCCGACTCCCGCTTGAGCTGCTGAACGGCCTTCCCTAGATCCCCGCGCACGAGCTCCGCGTTCCAATCGACCCGGTCCAGGGTGCTCGACACGACGTACTTCTTTGCCGCGTCGATCGTCCGGGCGAAGGGTTCCATCCAATCAGGCCTCGCTCCCGTCCGCGCCGGCGGCCGCCACGCTGCCTCCATCATTTCGTAAGTCACCCGGCCAAAGAGGAGGGCATCGGCCTGGTCGAGGTTCTCGGCCGCGTGACGATGCAAGTCTTCGTCCGCGAACATTGCACGATGATCGCAGCACCCGTCCAATGTGACGTTGATGGAATACCGAAGGGGTCGCATTACGCAATCGTACCACCGACGTTCAAGAAGTGTTCGGCTTCGTCGGGGAAAAAACTGTCCGAAGCGCAGCGGAGGAAGAGAGCCGGAGCGAGGAAAGGGGCGTGGGAACGGGAGTGTTCTGATACCCTTATTGACAACGGAGGCGAAAGGGATCCGGTGATCCTCGTGGCCTTCAAAGCCATTGATCCGACTCTTCGCGAGCCGGGTGGTGGGTTCGACTCCCACACGCTTCCGCCAAAGTCCCGTTGAATGTGCTGCCCTTACTGCTCCGAAAGTCCGCTTTCAGGCCCACCTAGCCAGGGTTTTGGACCCAAGTTGGACCCAAATTCTTGGGCGTGGTCGACGCTGCTCGCGGAAGTGGGCGAATCACTCAAGATCGCGCAGGCGATTCCCGCACGCTCGGATCCTGAGTGCACAAACTACCCTGCTGCGACTATGTTGCGTCTATGTCATGGCCCGGAAGAGGCGCAACCATGACTGACCAGGGAGCGGCGTTCGCTCTGATCCTGATGGATGCACTGCCATCGCCACGATTGTTGACGCGCCGAGCGGGAGAGCGCCCCGAAACTTCGCCTTCACAGCCTTGTTCCTCGGGGTCTTCCCAAAAGCAGGCCACAAGCTACGTCAACTCAACGGCTCGTATCTCGGACGCCACTGTAAAGTTTACAGTGACCGGAAGTCGGATATGAGAGGGCGACAACCTAAACCGGAATCGCGAGCAACAGTGATTCGCATGAGACTCGCGGAATGGAAGCAGACGCCAGAGTTCTCGCGACCATCACTGCGGGCGCTTGCCCGTGAGCTCGGCACCTCGCACCAGTTGCTCGGATATTACCTAAAACGGTGGCACGAGTGGGAGGGCAGGCAATATCTGCACAAGGCAGAAGCGATTCGCGACCGCGCGACAGCGGAGAGCCGTCCCATGACGCAGTGGGAACAGCAGCAGGCTTTTGTGTGGAGCAGACGAGCTATACGCGCGTTCGCAATGCCCGCGCTAGTGGATAATTTCGAACTCATCAAGCGAGATGCTGAACGCGGCCCCCTGCATCGCGCACAGTTCAAAATGCTCAAAATCTACGCCGCAGAGGGGTTTCCAGGCGCAAGGGAGCTAGTAGAGAAATGCTCGCGCGCCGGCGTAAAGAAAAGAAAATCCTTCGCCGAAATCGTAAGAGAGACGCCGCGGCGAGAAGGTGAATCGTCCGTCAGTTGGGTACGCCGCATCTGGGACCGATCCAAGGAATACGACACCAAGCGTCCCGCAGTTGTGACGGAAGAGCTTCTTGAAAAGTACTCGCGACGTGCTCCCGAAAAGTCAGCCGGAAATAATTTGCCAGTCGTGACACTCGGTACTGCTAAGTCCTTTAGATGAGATGAAGGCTGGCTGGCAACTCCGCTAAACGTGGGTGGAGGGAGAGAACGAAGGAGGCGCGATGCCCTCGTACGAATCTTCGATGCGAAAGCTCGAAAAAGCACGGGCGAGATGCCGTCGGCCTCGGCCCCTGCGTAGCAGCCACGAGTCTCGGATGATACGGCGATTCGTTTTCCAGTGGTTCACCGGTGGCAGAAAGCCGTCTGGCCGCGCTTGGGCCCGGGCACTTGGCATCAGCCACACCTGGCTTCAGAAGTTGGTCCGGCAATTTACGGCGGATCCAAAGGAAATGTGGCGACTACAGTCGGCCAACGGTGACCCCCAATTCGCGCAACTCAGCCGCGCGAGGGAGTACACGCAGCGGATGAGGGAACGAGGAGAGGTGCGTCCGACAGGCCGCGCGAAACAGATTGAGGCTTTCCTAAAGAGTTACAGGAGATGAGGAAGCCAGGGTCGCATGCAATAGCTTTTTATCGAGCTTGTTAGGCCTCGATCCAAGAAGAGGTGAACGGAAAAGTGGCGATTGGTACGACCGTTCCCGAACGCTCCTTACTGAACTTGGTGATGCATAGTTCTGAGATGAACTCATGCAAGTCAGCATTGTTACTGTCCACGAGGCTTGACCCGCCGCCGGGCTGGGTGACAGACTCCCACCAGAGCTATGCGAAAGGGGAGCCATGGGCAAGGCCCGATGGGCGAGATTGGTGATCGGCGGGTTTCTGGCGGCGGGGGCGCTAGCGGCGGCGCAGACACCGGCGGGGTTGGCGCAGCTGCATTTCCGCTTCATCGGGCCCAACGGCAACCGCGACATCGCGGTGGTGGGCGTGCCCGGAAACCCGCTGGTGGATTACTTCGGAGCGGCCTCGGGCGGGATCTGGAAGACAACCGACGGCGGGGCGCACTTCCTCCAGATCTTCGACAGCACCGACGTCTCGTCAGTCAGCGCGCTCGCAGTCGCGCCGAGCGAGCCGAACGTTATTTGGGCGGGCACGGGGGAGGCGTATATCATCCGCGAGTCCACGTCGCTGGGCGACGGCGTGTACAAATCCACAAACGGCGGTCAGACGTGGCAGCACATGGGGATGGGACAAGGGTTGGACCAGACCGGCCATATCAGCAACATCGCCATCAACCCGGACAACCCCAACGAAGTGTTCGTATGCGCGCTGGGGCAGGCGTACGCGCCCAACCCGCAGCGCGGGGTCTACCGCACCTTGGATGGGGGCAAAACGTGGAAGCTGGTGCTGAAGGGTGAGAGCGAGTACACCGGCTGCTCCGGTCTCAGCGTGGCGGCGAAGGATCCACAGACAATCTTCGCCGGCATGTGGCAGGTGGACATCAAGCCGTGGAACCTGGACAGCGGCGGCCCGGGCAGCGGGGTGTTCGTGAGCCGCGACGGCGGCAACACGTGGGCGCGCGTGGCTGGCCAC
This sequence comes from uncultured Acidobacteriota bacterium, assembly GCA_963753475.1. Classification (GTDB taxonomy): domain Bacteria; phylum Acidobacteriota; class Terriglobia; order Acidiferrales; family UBA7541; genus Palsa-295. The sequence goes on along the minus strand of CAVWCN010000005.1, from coordinate 210,822 downwards.
GGGCTGCCACCGGCAGGGACGATTCTGGGCAAGACCGCGGTGCGCGTGGCGCCCTCGGATCCGCAGCGGGTATACGCGCTGCTCCAAGCCAACACGGCGGAGCTCTACCGCTCGGACGACGGGGGACGGAACTGGAATCTGGTGAACGAGAGCCACATCATGAGCGAGCGCTCACCCTACTTCAACAACTTCCGGGTGTCGCCCGACAACCCCGACCTGCTTTATTTCGTTTCGGTCTCCTGGTCAGAGTCGCGCGACGGCGGCCACACCTTCACCCAGGTGACAAGTCCCGGCGGTGATTCACACGACGTCTGGATTGACCCGAAGAACCCACATCGCATGCTGGTGGCGGACGACACCGGTGGCGCGATCAGCCTCAACGGCGGGCGCAGCTACCTCACCGTGAATCTGCCGATCGCGCAGTTGTATCACGTCTACGCCGACAACAACATCCCGTACAACGTGATCGGCAACCGACAGGACAACGACGGCGAGGAGGGCCCGAGCCGGCTGCCGCAGGGCGACAACGTGAATTCCGGTCGAGCGCCTGGCACGCCTACGGAGGGTGCGACAACGAGAGCGGGTTCGGAGTGCCCGATCCGACGGATCCCGACATCATCTGGTCGAGCTGCTACAACGGCGACCTACGCGCGTGAACCTGCACAATGGGCCTCTCGCAACGTGGCGGTCGACCCCATCGCCACCTATGGCGACGCGCCCTCGGCGGTGCTCAACCGCTGGAACTGGACCTTCCCGATCGCCATCTCTCCGCACAGCCATAACCAGGTGTACGTCGGCAGCCAGTATGTCTGGCAGACGGACGACGGAGGGCAGAGCTGGAAGAGAATCAGCCCGGACCTGACCACCAACGACAAGAGCAAGGAGGGACACTCGGGCGGACTCTCCTTCGACGACCTCGGCACCTACGACGTGTGCACGCTTTCAATGATCGACGAGTCGCCGGTGCTGGCGGGCGTGATCTGGGCGGGGAGCTACGACGGGCAGGTAAGCGTGACACGCGACGGCGGGGCGCATTGGACCAACGTCACCAAGAATATTCCCGACCTGCCGCCATGGGGCACGATCAACCTGCAAGCGTCGCCTTTCGCTGGAGGAACGGCCTACATCAGCTCGAACCGCAAGAGCCTGGGCGATTACGCGCCCTATATGTACAAGACCACCGATTACGGCCAGACCTGGACCAGCGTGTCGGGCGAGTTGCCCCACTCCGAGTTCAGCTTCATACACATCGTGCGCGAGGATCCGGTAAGGCCAGGCATGTTGTACGCGGGAACGGAGAATGCGCTGTACATCTCCTGGGACGACGGCAGCCACTGGACACAGTTGCGCAACAACCTGCCACCGGCGCCCGTGTACTGGCTGCAGATCCAGCCGAGGTTCAGCGACCTAGTGATCGGCACTTACGGCCGCGGAGCGTGGATACTGGACGACGTGACGCCGCTGCGGAGCTGGGACCAGGTGTCAGCCGCAGGCCAGCCGCACCTGTTCAAACCGCGACCGGCCTACCGCTTCCGCACCACTGTCGTCGAGCACCAGGACAACCCAAACGGGGCGACGGTGGGCGAGGACATCCCCTACGGCGCCGACCTGAACTATTACCTTCCCGCGGCGGGCGAGGCGACGATTACCATCCGGCGGGGAACGGAAGTGATCCGCACCTTGCAGCAAAAGGGCGGAGCGGGGCTCAACCGCATCTTCTGGAACCTGCGCCATCCGAATCACGACGTGATCACGCTGCTGACCAACCCGCCGGGCGAACCCTGGGTGACGACTCCGGTTCAGGGAAGGCCGCTGAACGTGTGGGGCCAGCCGACGCCGACTGGTCCCAAAGTGGCGCCGGGCGAGTTCACGGTGAGCCTGAGTGTGAACGGCACCGCGGCGGGCAGTGCACCGCTTGAGGTGTTGCGCGATCCCCACGACACGGGAACGCTGCAGGATATGGAAGGGACGGAGGCTTTTCTGGTGCAGTTACAGGGCGAACTGCACGACCTGGCGGGCATGATCGAGCACTTCGAATTCCTGCGCAAGCAGATCGAGGTGCTCGAACAGGGGCTGGGGCCGGATCCGCAGGCGGCGCCGGTGCTGGCGGCGGCGCGGGGGCTGGAGACGCAGGCGGACGGGATCGAGGGCGAGATGTTCAACATCGAGTCCACCGGATCTACCGAGGATTCGTTCCGCAACGACAGCGAGCTCTACGAGCAGCTGGGGTCGCTAAACAACAACCTGGAGAACGCCGGCGCGGACATGGCGCCGACGGACGCCGAGATGGAGGTACACAAAGAACTGCAGAGCAAGCTGGCGGCGCTGGCGCGCCGGGCGCACACTTTCACGACCACGCGGGTGCCTGCCTTCAATGCGCTGGCGAAAACGCACGGGCTGACGGCGGCATTACAAGAGTAGGAAGCGCCGGCCATGCGAATGGTACGGCGCATCGAGTGGGGCTTGGTCGAACCCGTCTATCGTGGTCACTGTAAAGTTTACAGTAAGCGCGAAAGCTGAACGCGACCAAGAGAGTGTATTTCTGCCATCGAGGGCGCGTGAAATGTTCCAGGGCAATCCCCAACCACAAGGCCCAACTTCGCGCTCTCGACGAGCTTGCTAAGCTGCACGGCCTCTACCCGAGAAGGGGTGAGCGGGGAAGCGGGTATCTCGACGACCGTTCCGAACGGCCTGTCATAAACTTGGTGATGCCTGATCCCAATTGATCGCCTGAGCGATATGGTAGGCGCATTTGCGGCAGTGGCGGAGGCAGACGGCATTTGTGTGCAGACACCATCCGCGCAACGGCTTCAGGAAACCTTGGTCGCATCTGGCAAAATCGGCGCCGATGCCCGCAGGGTGAAGGAACTTAATAGCCAAGCTATTCATCGCCACCGCTTTCTCGCTCCGCAGTTCCCGAGCGGCCATTCTGTCTTATCCACCTCCTGCCTTCTCCGTCTCTGAAGTAGGCGCCATGGATCTTGGACTGCGATCAATCTGTTCCAGTTCGGCAATCTCATCGGCAACAGTCACGCCGAGGTCCTTGAATCGGCGAACGCTCGGCAACAAGTCGGCCTTCCGAAACCGTTCCCGTTCCATGTGAGCCGGAGTTGGACGTACCGAGACGAAATGCCGATGGAGCTGTGCCCGGCGATCCGGGCGAGCGTCTACACGTCGCAGCCGGACTGGCCTAGCCAGGTTAGGAACGTGTGCCGATCTGCCACTTCTCTTCCGGGGATCGATCTACGCGTGGTTTCCTGCCCATGTTGCCTCCTCTTTGGGAGGCCCTGATTCTACCTAGATGAGGTGTCCAGTTTTAAAGGAGAACACTACAGGTTCCTCTCATTTAGCGACACGTACGCTAAATGGCGAGCGCCTATTCCTTCCGATGCGCCGGAGCAGGTTGCGAAAGCGGGCGTTGTCCGAAAGCGGCTCGAATCTCTGATCGACCTTCAGGAAAACAAGAAACGCGTCGCGCTGCTCGTATGCCTTTTCGAGCCATTCCAACGTTCGCCGATCATTTCTGACGGCGATCGAGGCTTGAGCAAGAAAAAGCCACCGCATGTATCGTTTTTCTTGCATGCCTATCAACTCCTGAAGCAGGCTTTCCGCCACATCTCGTCTGCCAGCCAATGCGTAAGTCGAACACACTCTGGCCATTCCCATAATTGACTCGCTCGCGAGTTCTCGGGCCTTGTCGCAATGCTTGAGAGAGACCGAGTATTCACCCTTCTGAGCATAGCAGGCGCCCAGCAGAGCGTGGGCTGCGCCTATAGAAGCGCTCCGTTGAAGCATCTCCATGCAACGCTCGATAGTCCAGTCGTAATGGCGAGAAAAATGCCCGAGCAACATAAACCAAAAGCCCAGATCCGAGGATTGTGGAGCGGATTTGCGAGCTTCTTCTAACTCTTGAATTGCATCAGGATTCTTTCCAACTGCTAGGTGACAGGCGGCCCGGATGACCCGCGCCCACGGGTCGCTGGCATTTAGATTGATGGCCCGGCGGCTGCTCGCTTCCGCTCTGTGGTAGTTCCAAGCTCCAAACAAATGGAAGGCCGCCGACATGCTGTGGGCACGAGCCAGCTTGGGATCCGAGTTCAAAGCCTGAGAGGCATACTCATGGAGTCTCTTACAGGTCGCGATGGGCGGATAGTCCCGGTAGAGACGCGGCAGATAAACAAGTGCAAGCTCAGCATAACTGCGGGCAAATCTGCGGCCTTGGAGAACTGCCAAGCTGAAGTACTCGACTTTCTTCTTGAGATCCTCCTCCGTCGGATGAAAAAAAGAGGTCCCCCGAATGTAGGCATCGTACGCTGCAGCACTTTGAGGAGCTTCTCGGTGCCAATCTAGCCTAGGTGTCAGGTTAAGCTCAGCAGCTAAGGAACCAGCGACCCGCCGTGCCAAACTTTGCTGTAGTGCGAAGATCGGGGGGAGTTGGATTTCGTAGCTGTCCGCCCAGATGTGAGCCTGGTCGCGTGCGGCGATGAGACGCGCTGTCAGCCGAATGCGCCGTCCATAATGGCGAATTCCGCCTTCGAGGACGTAGTCCGCGCCTAGTTCGCGTCCGATTTCCAAAATGCTCTTGGGCGATTGCTTGTACTGCATTACCGAGGTCACGGCAATCACCCTCAGGCGGGGCGGGCAGCAGTTGCCGATGCCAAAAATAATCTCTTCAGTTAGGCCATCCGCGAAACGCTCCTCCCCAGGATCGCCGCCGAGGTTACGAAGAGGGAGCACAGCAACCACGATCGGTCGCTTAGAGTGAGTCGTGTGCTCTGACCCGCGTGCGATTCCTTCCGAGGGCTGGGCCGCATGAGCTGCAGACGGGGTACGGGATGGCTCCGCAGACCTTCGGCTCGCCAACCATGCGTCAATCTCATGTGGCAAAGCGTAAATCGTCGCGTTCGTGCCATGGTGGTGGCGGTGGACTGGCAAGCCCTCTTGACGTTCCCACCGGCGAACAGTGCGTGTGCTCCGTTTAAGGTAGGTCGCTATTTCCTTCCAGGAATCTAGACGTCCCCTCGCAATGCCGGTTGGCAACTCTCCGTCGATCTTCGCTTCGGGCATAACCGAGTCTCCGAGTCCGTTTCGAATGCCGAAAAACTCCACTGGTCCGACGATAGACCCAGATGCCCTCCGGTACAAGCGTTTGAGCCTCGGACAGACGAGGACAAGTGCGGCCAACAAGAATCATGACCTACCTTGTTCCTTGCGGTTCGAGCGAGAGGTGAGGGAAACAGTAGTTCGCATCGGAGGGCAAAGGGACATGGAAAGCGACGCGAACCTCTCGCGCGATGCGCTCTCCAACGAAGGGGAGTTTGGCGGGCTGATTGGCGAGTCTAACCCTATGAGGCAAGTTTTCGACGTTATCGCAAGAGTTAGCCAAGGGGGATTTCCTGTTCTTCTCCAAGGGGAGACTGGAACTGGGAAGGAGTTGGTCGCACGCTGCATCCACACGCACGGACCCCGACGCGAAGGACCCCTCGTGCCTGTGGACTGTTCCGCGCTGTCTCCCACTCTGATTGAGTCGGAGCTGTTCGGACATACCAAGGGCGCATTCACTGGTGCGGTTTGCTCGACGCTAGGTCTCCTCAAGGCAGCTGATAAGGGAGTGGTCTTCCTCGACGAGATCGGCGAGCTTTCTATTTGCATGCAGGCGAAGTTGCTACGCGCTTTGCAAGAGAAAGAAATTAGACCGGTCGGATCCACCGAGCGAATGCCCATAGACGTACGAGTAGTGGCAGCGACTAATCGCGACCTTGAAACTGAAGTTCGCGCAGGAAATTTTCGTCAGGATTTGTTTTTTCGGCTTAACGTCATCCAAATCACAATACCTCCTTTACGCGAACGCAAGGCTGATATCCCGCTTTTGGTAAGCCACTTCCTTAAGAAATTGTCGCGAACGGACTGCAACGTTCATGCAGTGTCAGATGAAGCCTTGAAGCGATTAATGGCGTACGACTGGCCGGGCAATGTCCGGGAACTTGAAAACGCTATCGAACGGGCAGTCGCTCTAAGCTCCAACAATATCCTCACTCCGGAAGACCTCGAATGGGTTCCTGACGTTGACAAGTACGGCGGTGTCAGCAACGCCGGCGAACTGGTTCCGTTAGCTGAGCTAGAACGGCGCGCTGTGATTCGTGCACTGCGGGAGACCAGGGGAGACAAACTTGCTGCCGCACGCCTTCTAGGTATCGGGAAGACGACGCTTTACCGGAAGCTAAAGGAGTACAGGAGTTTTTCTGAGTTGCAGGGTCGCAATGGGCAAGGGGAGCATTAGTGGATGGACAAGAAAATTAAGAAGCAAGCTTTTACACAGGCTCACATCGAGGGCGGCGAACTACTAAGCCTGTTGCTGGATTCGACCGCGGAGGCGATCTACGGTCTCAATACTGAGGGCAACTGCACGTTCTGCAATTCCGCATGTCTTCGACTTCTCGGATACGAAGACCCTGCTGAGCTAATAGGCAAGAATATGCATGCATTGATGCACCACACGCGTCCGGATGGAACCCGATACGCAAGCGATGAATGTCGAATTTATTCAGCTTTTCGGCGTGACGAAGGTGCCCATGTTGACAACGAGGTCTGTTGGCGCGCTGACGGAACGAACTTCCCGGTTGAGTATTGGTCCTATCCGATTCGCAAAGCTGACGACGTTATAGGCGCTGTCGTCACTTTCGTGGATATTTCTGACCGCAGACGAGCTGAGCGGGCGCTGCTGGAAAGCGAGGAGATGTTCCGTCAATTGGCCGACAATATCCGGGAGATCTTTTTCGCGATCGAAGCAGATCCTCCACGAATGGCATATATAAGCCCCCCTTTCGAGGAGATCACGGGCAGAACACGTGAAAAATATTACGAACGGGTGGACGCTTGGATCGAATTGCTACACCCCGAGGATAGACATCACGCAGCGGCCGTCTTTGAACGTGCCCTAGGCGGCGTTGCCACAGCTATGGAGTACCGGCTAGTGCGCGCTGACGGTGCCGTCCGCTGGATTTATGCGCGTAGTTTTCCAGCAAGAGATTCGAACGGCAAGCTGTCGCGCATCGTTGGCATCGCGGAAGACATTACGGAACGCAGGCTGATCTTTGACGAGATGGAACACGCAAAGATGGCGGCGGAAGTGGCAAATCGAGCAAAAAGCGAATTCTTAGCCAATATGAGCCATGAAATTCGGACGCCAATGAACGGTATCGTTGGGATGGCAGACCTCTTGCTTGATACTCAGCTGGGCCCCGAGCAAAGGGACTATCTCCAAACGATAAAATCCTCTGCTGACGCTCTTTTACTCATTCTGAATGAGATTTTGGAGTTCTCGGCAACCGAGGCTGGAAAGCTGGAGGCGGAGAGAGTCCTCTTCGAATTGCGCAACTGCCTAGGTGACGCGCTTGAAAGACTTTCGATCGAAGCCATCAACAGGGGACTGACCCTCACCGTCGATATTCATCGCGATGTGCCATCTCGCGTCGTCGGTGATCCGGGTCGATTGCGGCAAGTTCTTTCAAACTTAGTTGCAAATGCCCTGAAGTTTACCGAGAGCGGTACCGTGGGTGTCGAGGTAAGCAACGATTCGCATACAGAAAAAGAAATTCTCCTTCGCTTTAGTGTCCGAGACACCGGCATTGGAATCGCGCGTGAGAAGCAGCAATTGATATTCGACGCCTTTACTCAGGCCGATTCTTCAGCAACCCGTAAGTTTGGGGGTGTTGGCCTCGGCCTCGCCATTTCAAGTCGACTAGCGAGTCTGATGGGAGGACGAATTTGGCTCGAAAGCGAAGTTGGACAGGGCTCCACGTTTTACTTCACAGTTCGGCTTGGTACCCCGTCATAGATCGGGCATGTTCACCTCACCTTGCGCTGGCAACGAATTTGGAAAAATATTTGAAAGCTGGACTGAACCGTTGAATTGAGGCAGTTTCGATGGGCACGCTTTGCAGGGAAAGGGACTGCAAAGTGAAGCGGAAACGGTACTCGCGGAAGTTCCAGCGAAACGCGGTAGAGCGCACGAGGACGTGCGGAAGTGTCACGGACTTGGCGCGAGAGCTGGGGGTAAGGCCGAGATGCCTGTACAAGTGGCGGGCTAAACTCGACCTGCTGCAGAGCGGAGAAGACAGGATGAGCGCAGGGCAGTGATGCTGCGGGACTACGTTTGGGCTCTCTACGAACAACAGGAATCCATCCTGAAAGAGCTTTACCCGGTTCCACGACCGCGGCTCAAGCAATCCTACGACAAGTTGGAACTGAGCGACGGTGGGCTGTTGATCGCCCTACCTGGCAAGGACCCGATCGTAATCCGATCCGAGCACCCCACGCTCTTGGTGGTCGACGAGGCATGCTTCATCGACAACGGCGGGGAGGCGTTCGACATAGCGCTCGCCAGCAGGGTTCCGAAGCTGCTACTTGTTTCCACAGCAGCGCCATCCTGGCTGCGGCGACTGACAAAGAACGCGACACCTGTGCCGCTGAGTGAGTGAACTATCTCGGACGCCACTGTAAAGTTTACAGTGACCGGAAGTCGGGAGGAGCCGAACAAAAACGCGGCAAGTGGCAAGCGTGCTGAACTCGGTTGGCGGTCAAATTGATCGGCTCCCGAACCTCGCACCTAACGAGGCCCGCGTGACGGTGGACGGGAAAGCGCCCGCTGAGTTTCGGTTCTCCCTGCCGGAATCACGCTTTGCCTCCGCATGGAAACATCGGATTGCCGAACCTACTCGCAGCGGAGGGCGACCGTAGGCTCGACTTTGGTCGCGCGGCGTGCAGGAACGTAGCAGGCGGCGAGCGTGACGAACGTCAGCGCGAGCGCGACGGCGGTGAACGTGAGTGCGTCGGTTGCGCCAATACCGTACAGCGCGCTCTTCAAGAAGCGCGTCAGGAGGAACGAAAGCGCCACGCCAATGGTGAGGCCGGTGAGCGCCAGCCGGAGTCCCTGGCCCAAGACGAGACGAAAAATGTCTCCCTTCTCCGCGCCGAGCGCCATGCGAATGCCAATTTCGCGCGTGCGCTGGCGCGTGGTGTACGCGACCACGCCGTAGATTCCCACCGCGGCCAGCAACATCGCGAGCAGTCCGTAGGAGCCGGCGAATGTGGCTGCGATGCGCTGAAACAGGGCCCCAAACTGCATCGTGACCGTCATTGGATTCACGTCGAACAGCGGCAAATCCGGATTAAGTTCGTGGACCGCTCGTTCGACGGGGAACGCCATTGCCTGCGGATCACCCAACGCGCGTAAATGGATGACCGTGTCCTGCGTCGACCGGTAGGCTTGATACAGCGGAAGATAAATGACCGGTTCAGGCGGATACGTCAGCAGGCGGTACTTCGCGTTTCGCGCGACGCCCACCACCGTGAGCCAATCATCGTCTTTGACGCGCTTGCCGATTGCGTTCTGCCCGGGCCAATACCGATCGACGAACGCCTGATTGACGATGGCGACGGGCTGCGAGCCGGGCCCATCGGCTTCCGTGAAATCGCGCCCCGAGATCAGACTCGTGTGCATCACATGAAAATAATTCGGCCCGGCGATCCCACGGGTGATTTCCATCGATTCGTGCGGCTGCGCCAGATACCCTTCCACCTCGAGGTAATCGGTGTGGATCGTGAAACTGAGCGGTGAGAAATCGGCCAGCGTGACGCTTTCAACGCCGGGCAGGGCGGACAGCTTCGCTATGATTTGCCGGTCGAACGCCACGTAAGTTTCGCTGGTATAGCCGGCCGGCGAGAGTTCGTAAGAAGCGACGAGGACGTGGTTCGGGTCAAAACCTGGGTCAGAATGCTGCGCGTTCTCCAGGCTGCGCGTGAACAGGCCCGCGCAAACCAGCAGGACCAATGAGAGGGCGACTTGTGCGGTCACCAGCCCGCTCGAAAGGCGGCTCTTGTGGAATGCCGCCGACACGCTGCCAGCCTCCTCCTTCAGAACCGTCTGGACCGGCAGGTTGGACGAGCGCAGCGCAGGCAAAATTCCGAAGACCAGCGCCGCAAGAACCGAAATGACGACGGTCGCCAGGAGAACGCGCTCGTCAATGTGAGCATTGAGTGTTAGCGGCAGCGCGTTTGGCGGAATGAAGCCGGTCAGGCTCCGAGAGGTCCAGAGCGTGATTGCCATGGCGACGGCGCCGCTGGCTAGTCCGAGCATGAGGCTTTCGACTAGAAACTGGCGCACCAACTGTCCCCTAGTGGCGCCGACGGCCAAACGAATTGCAAGTTCTCGCCGCCGCGCCACCGAGCGCACGAGCAGCAGGTTCGCCACGTTGGCGCAGGCCAGCAACAGCAGCACCAGCGCGAGGCCGAGCAGCATCGGCAGCGTCTTGTAGAAGTAGACGTTCGCGCCAAATGGAGAGCGCCACAGCGGATCGAGCGAGATCTGATTGGGGCTCCCGCGGTGCGCGTCGGGTGAATGCTCAACGATCTGCTGCATCAACAAGTTCAGTTCGGCCTGAGCTTGCGCGTCCGTAACGCCCGGCCGCAGCTTCCCCAGAACGTTTAACCAGAAGGTCGCGCGATCGTCGGGACGGTTGGAGCCCCAGACGAGGCGGTCCATGGTCAATGGAATCCAAATGTCGTCGCGCAGTCCCGCCATACATCCCTGAAACTGACGCGGCGCTACGCCGATGATCGTGTAGGGATGGAGGTTGATCTGGACCGTTCTGCCAATGATCTCCGGATCGGCGCCGAAATGCGTCCGCCATAGGCCGTAACTGATTACCGCAACTGCCGCACCCAAGCCATGCTGCTCCTCGGCCGGCACGAATCCCCGCCCGAGGACAGGATGGATGCCGAGCACGTCGAAATAATTTTCGGAGGTCAACGCACCGTATGCGCGCTCCGGCTTGCCGTTTCCCGTCAGCGACACAAAATCGTGGTGGTAGGCCAGGAGCCCGGCGAAGCTGCGGTTGTGATCGCGCAGGTCGCGATAATCAAGATAGGAGAACGGCGGCGTGGGATGATCGCTGCGTTCGCCGCGCATCACGGTGACGAGATCCGCGATATGCGTCACGCCGGGAATCGGATTGAGCAGCGTCGAGCTGATCCAGCTGAAGATCGTGCTAGTGGCGGCGATTCCGAGCGAGAGCGTCAGCACAGCAATGACGGTAAAGCCGGGGGCCTTTGCGAGCATTCGAAGGGCGTACCGCGCGTCGCGAATCATGTGGGTTTATCGTGCGCAAATTCAGTCCGCAGCAGCATACTAGGCGCGGTCGCCACAGAGAGTCAGTGATCACGGTCACGCGAGACCAGACGCTGCCGGCGTACAACATCGCCAGCCGCGCACAAGGAATACTGCGGGTTGAGCCTATCCAGCCGGAGCGTGGTTGATCGGACCGGCGCGTGTTCCAAAAACCCCTTCTAATCGACCTCGATAAGTCATTGAATCAGCACGTCCCAAGATGTCCCAAACTCTTGTTCCGAAATCAGAAGCCTTTGGACCGGGCAGCCATTGATGCCCGCGCTGGTCGTAACCCGCCTTGCCTGGAAACGCGAAACAGAGTCGGTTTCCCTTGTGAATTACATGCTTGTCGAGTTAAAGAACGCTGGCACGGTGCGTGCGCTCCTCAGCACTCGCTTGTGGGGGAACGAGAGAACACATGCCAAATCATTTCTCCCAGAATGCGTTTGAGGCGATAATCTCCGAACGAAGGACTAAAAGTGGAACTGCCAAAGACATTTCGTTTGCCAGTTGTTCGGGCGCAAACGTTCATCGGAGAAACCGTGACGCTCGACAATACTCGTTTTGAGAACTGCATCTTCAAAAACTGCGACATCAAGTATATGGGCGGCCCGGCAGAAGCCGTAGATGCGCTGGGCCAACATCTCGGAAAGGCCATGTTCGATTCGCTGGGGATCCCGCGTGTCGGTGAAACCCTGAAGAGTCTTCAAGCACCTCGAAGCGTATCGGTCCGCTATCGTCCACCGGATCGTGTTCTGGAGTTCTTGCAAGGCCTGTAATTATGGAAGGTGGGAGCAGCCCGAGAGCCTGCTCTCCACCTATCACGATGGGAACCTTGCATAATCGCGAGGCGACGATAATTCCGGTTGGACAAGATTTCCATAACCGCAAAAACTACCTCTTCGCAGGGTCCGATGCAGGCGGTGAACGAGCTGCCGCGATCTACAGCCTGATCGGCACAGCAAAACTGAGCGACCTTGACCCCGAAGCGTACCTGCGCGAGGTGCTCTCGCGCATCGCCGATCATCCGATCAATCGCATCGAGGAGCTTCTACCATGGAACCTCGCCGCAAGCGTACCGCCCGCCGTGCGACCCGCAGCGTAAAACAAAAGACCACCGCTGTCTTATCTCTTCCTCACATCGCGGAGCTGATTGACTACGGCGAAATCACCGTGGGCGAGAAGTATCCGGTGGGTTGCATCGCCGCCGCCGATGACGGTCACAACACCTTGGCCATGCTCAAGCGTCGCAAAGGTGAGAGCCTGGCCCAGCTGCTGATCCGGCTTGACCAAGCCATTGTCAAGGCGAACGACGAGGGCATCTTCACGGACGAAATCAATCTGCTGCAAAAATCGGGCCACCCATAGCAGTTTGCAAATCGCTTCGAGACGGCCGGAGCCAGACGCTTACCCAGCAGCAAGCACAATGGACGAACAAAAAGCACGTCGTGCACGAAGGAAGACATTGTCGCGTTGATCCCCAGGGTGGTTATAGGAGGCGACACCATCCTGCGCGACAACCCAATCAGTTATCCGGTCGAAGATTGGAAGCAAGGATTGAGGGAGATTCCAGCCATCATCGTGACTATTGCGGCTCCCAGGCCTCCGCCCGAATTGGCTCCGGATGCAACCGACGCCTTGCCTCCCCTCTAGCATAGATTCCATTCCGGAGGCCAATCTGAATGAACATTCTGGCAACGATCAAACGCGAGCATCGGAAGCTCGAAAAGCAAGTCGGCAGGCTTCAGCGAGAACTGGACAGACTGAACGCCGCAGCGACGGCTCTCGGCAGCTCCGCGAGCGATGGTGCTGTTCGTACTGATTGGCCGACGCGTGTGGGACGCAACGTCGCGAAATCACGGACTTTATGGAATCACGCTTTAATTCGACTCCCACACGCTTCCGCCAGATCGACAAAATCAGGTTCTTTGTGCCGGAATCCCGCGAGATGGCGGAAATTTCCGAGGGCGAAGCGCGTGCGCTCGGGCCTTCGATCGACTCCGTGTGAAACCGCGGCCGCAAACTTCGTGGTCACGGTGAATTAGGGCACGTGGAGCGCCGCCCAAGGCCCTCGCCCAGGACCGGCTGCGAGGAAGCGCAAACGCACGCGGACGCCGCCGGAGGGGAGAATCCGGGTCTTTGTCTTTGTCTTGGCCTCCGGCTGCACAACGTACCGCATCACGACGTAGCGGCGCCGCGGGTGTGGTTAATGCGCCTCTTAATGTTTCAGAACGGGGCGATTCTCCTTGACAAGGAGTAACGAACGTTATATTGTAACTAAGTATTAAATGAATGGAGTTGACAAAAATGCAAGCAATTAGCCGTTGGGAACCTGCTCGCGGGCCTATGAGCCTGCGGGAACAGGTCAATCGAGTGTTTGCCGATATGCTGGATCGTGCGGGCGAGGAATCGAACCTCACCACCTGGGCGCCAGCCGTCGACATTTTCGAGACCGAGCACGAACTGGTGGTCAAGGCAGACCTGCCAGATGTGGATCCGAAGGATCTGGACATCCACGTGGAGAACAACGTTCTCAGCATCCGCGGGGAACGCAAGTTTGAGAAGAACGTAAAGGAAGACAACTACCTGCGCATTGAACGCGCCTATGGCTCGTTCACGCGGAGCTTCTCATTGGCGAGCACCGTAAAGTCCGAGGCGATCAAGGCGGACTACAGAAACGGTGTGTTGACGCTCAGCATCCCGAAACGCGAGGAAGCGAAGCCGAAGCAAATCAAGGTGAATGTGGGAACGACAGCAATGGCGGCAGCAGCAGGGGCTCGCTGAAGAGGACAGATTCAAGATTCAACACGAAGAGGCAAAGGGGCTGGCGAAATCGCCGGCCTCTTCTTCGTTTAGCCGGCTGGATGCAGCGCCCAGCCAAAACCATGCAATAGGCCGAGCCGGTTCTGAGTGCCAGCCAGCTTTTCAAGGCGCGTGGGGCGTCGCCGAAGGCCGGTTGCGAGGAAGCGCAAACGCCACGTAGACGCCGCCGGAGGGAGAATTCAGGTCTTTGCCTCCGCCTGCGGCGATCACAACATATTGCCGGCCATCGACTGCATAGGTGGCGGGTGTCGCATTGCCCGCGAAGGGCAACGTGGTTTCCCACAGGAGCTTGCCGGTGGCCTTGTCGAAGGCGCGGAATTTGCGGTCGAAATCGGTGGCGCCGATGAAGAGCAGGCCGCCCGCCGTGACAATCGGCCCTCCATAATTTTCCGAGCCGGTGTTCGCGATCCCTGGCCTGGCCAGCGCGGGGTACTCTCCAAGGTTGATCTTCCAGACGTACTCGCCCGTATTGAGGTCGATCGCGCTCAGCGTGCCCCACGGAGGGGCGATCGCCGGATAGCCCTGCGGGTCGAGAAATTTATGGTAGCCCGTGAAGCGATAGTTCATGCCGGGAGGAGCCGGCGCTGACCGGCTCGTTTTGCTCTCTCCGCTCGCCAGGAAATCTACGAGAGCCGAGACTTGTTCAGCGGACAAGTTGGGAAAGCCATTCATGCGCCCTTTGCCGTTCCTGATCGTCTTGGCGATTTGCGCGGCCGTCAGTCGCGCGCCGATGTTGGCCAGCGACGGAATCGCCGGCGGTGAACCGGCCAGCTTCTCGCCGTGACACACGCTGCACTGACTGACGTAAATCCCGCGCGGCGAATTTTTCCCTGTGTTCGGCGCGAGCGCGCCGGTCCAGGCCATTTCGTTGGCATTGACATAAAGAAAGGCGGTGGCGGGATCGACGGCCGGGCCGCCCCACTCCGCGCCTCCGTCGAAGCCGGGGAAAACCACAGTGTCCTTGGCGATGCTGAACGGAACAAATTGGCCGTCGCTGCGCATGGTGTGGAATCGTTCGACGGCCCAGCGATGCGCCTCGGGAGTGCGCTCTGTCAGCATCTCCTCAGTCAAACGTTGCCTCGCGAACGGCGCAGGCTTGAGCGCAAACGGCTGCTCGAGCGCAGCGGCTTCGCCCGGCACGTTGCTGGGCGGCACCTTGCGATATTCGATAGGAAAGAGCGGCTCGCCCGTCGCGCGATTGAAAACATAGATGAAGCCCTGCTTCGTGGTCTGCGCGATGGCGTCGATGCTCTTCCCTTCTCTTTTCACGGTGACGAGTGCGGGTGGCGCAGGAAAGTCCCGGTCCCATATATCGTGGCGCACGCCCTGAAAATGCCAGATGCGGCGGCCTGTCCTGGCGTCGAGCGCGAGCAGACAATCGGCGAACAGATCGTCCCCGATGCGATTGGCGCCATAAAAATCGAAGGCCGCGGAACCGGTGGGCACATAAACGATTCCGCGGACAGGGTCCAGCGCCATGCCCGCCCAATTGTTCGCCGCGCCGGAATACTTCCAGGCGTTCTTTGGCCACGTTTCGTAGCCGAACTCGCCGGGATGCGGAATCGTGTGGAACGACCAGCGGAGTTTGCCGGAGCGGACGTCATAGGCCCGAACGTCGCCCGGCGGCGCAGGCAGAGTCTCGGGATTGCGCGCGCCGACGATCAAGAGGTCCTGATAGACGATTGCGGGGCTGGTCAGCGGCGTCCACTGCGACTTCGGATCGCGCCCGAGCCCCTCGCGCAGATCGATCCGGCCATTCCTGCCAAAGCTGGAGACAGGCTTGCCCGTGGCCGGGTCCAGCGCGTAAACGAAATTCATGACGGCGACGAGGACGCGCCTGTCATTTCCATTCGACCAATACGCAAGACCGCGATCGGGTTGCGTGCCG
This sequence comes from uncultured Acidobacteriota bacterium, assembly GCA_963753475.1. Lineage (GTDB taxonomy): Bacteria > Acidobacteriota > Terriglobia > Acidiferrales > UBA7541 > Palsa-295. The sequence goes on along the minus strand of CAVWCN010000005.1, from coordinate 194,944 downwards.
GCCACGCCCGAATTGAATTTCCAGAGGAGTTTCCCGCTGGCGGCATCGAGCGCGAATATCTTTTGCGAGGGCGTGATTCCGTACAAGACTCCGTCGACGATCAGGGGGCTCGTTTCCAGGCCGCCGGTCTCGCCGGTATCGTATTTCCACGCGAGGGCAAGATTCCTTGACGTTGTCGCGATTGATCTGAGCGAGAGGCGAATAGTGGTCGTTTGCAGGATCGCCACCGTAGACGGACCAGTCCTGGTTATGTATCTCGGCGGAGGATTGATGCTTGCCAGCCCAGCCGGTGGCCGCGACGAACAGGAGCAATGCCGCGAGGTGTCTGCCGAATCCTCTTCATCCCGCGGCATCATACCTCAACGCAAATCGGGCTCGTCTCTGACTTTTGCGCCAGCTTCCTGTTTAGGTTCAGCTCTTTGGCAACACAAGCGCTTTCACGTCGTCGACGACCTTCTCCACCGTGGCGACGAGATTCTTGTTGCGATTGCTCTGCAGCATGGCGCTTTCCACGTGCTCGGTGAACACCCACAGCGTCACGTGCGTCCGAGGATCGAAAATCACGACCCGCACCTGCGGATCAGCCGATTTCGAACCCAGCCCGCGGCCCATCCAGTCAACTGGCACGGTGAACCGGATCGCGAAAATCAGATCAGCATCGGCTGGAGCAGAAACGATTTCATACTTGCCCCAATCCTTCATGGCGGCATAGAACTGATTGTAAGAGTCCGTCGGGCCGGCGCCATAAACTCCGACGTCGCCCAGATTCACGTTCGTTTCGCCACCCTCATTGGAGATGAAAATCTTCTTTGCCGTCAGAATTTGCGTGGGAATCGGAGCCGACGGCACCGTCCGTTTCGATTGCTGCGCGCGCCCGATCGGAATCGACACGGAGCAGACCCCAACCATCACGGACCAAGCCACCACTCTTTTGATTGTCAACATGGCTTCTCCCGGCGGGCGGGCGCGAATTGAGCCCGCCCCTGGGTAGGGACGTGAAAGCAGAGCGTCCAGTTACCGCGATCGTTAATCGAGCGAGTCGAAAAGTTCGGCGGTCTTGGCGAAGGAGGGATCGGAATGGCGGACGGTTTCGCCCTTTGCCGTCTTAAACGGCTCTTCGGAGGGAATCCGGTCGAGCCAGCGCTGCTGAGACAGCTTTTCGTGGTCGGAGAAGCTCAGTCGAATCAGGATGCGCACATGCGATTTCTCGGACGCCGTCGTTTTCGTCTTCGCCCTCAGGCGATTTCTTCTTGGCGCTCTTTTTCGGGGCGGACCCGGACTTGCGTTTTGTGGACGCGGCGCTCTTCCCTTGGTCGGATTTCGACTCGGCGGAGGTCTCCTCGTCCTCTTCCTCTTCGTCGGCCGTGCGCTCGAACTTCAGGGCAACTTTGTCTCCGAGCCGAAAGCCCTGCTTCCAGCCTTCGAATTTGTGGCGCGCCTGTTGCGCTGCCTCTTCGTTCGTGCCGAAATCGAAAACCAGAAAGGTTTGTGCCATCCGTCATCTATAACGGCCCCAAGCGTGAGTGTCAAGCCACCACCTGCCCGGGTCTGGTGCACTTCAAGATCCATCACGACGCCAGAAGCGAATAGAGGGCGAAGCACCCGCTACTTTGTGGGAGGCCCGGACACCGTCATGCCATGACGTCGGAAGAAGTCCGTCATCTTTGCGCGGTCGGGCGGCCCCCCGGCAGCGGCGCCGATTAGTTCGGCAGCTTCGCGGAAGTACGCGGGGCCCATTATCGCAGGGGATATGACGGCGAGTTGTTTCGCATCTGCGCTGCCCAGGTTGTCGAACCGATGCACCGCGCCTCGAGGAATGCACAACGCCTGCCCCGGACCAACCGCGATGGGCGTGCCGTCAACCGTCCAGGTAAGGACTCCCTCGATGCCGTAGAGGATCTCCTCGTAGGCGTCGTTCTTGTGGGCTGGCGCCGCCAACTTCTCCCCGGCTGGGACGAGCACCTCGAACACGGACGCGCTGCCGCTCGAATCCTCGCCCGTGAGGAGGAACCGGATGCTTAGCGGACCAATCTTGATGGTCTCTTCCGAAGGATTGACTCTGGTCGTAGGCTTCTGCACGATCGCCACCCCTTGAGTTAGCTGACAACCCGATTCCGTTGTCCCAGATGCGTCGCATGCTACATCAACAGACCGCCTGCGAATGGAATTTCTTTTGTCGCCTTCATAGCGGCACAGGGTTTCTAGAGGTCTCTGGAAAGGCGTTACTCGGAGGCTTGGCCTCCGACTGAGACGGCGTCCGGTAAGGTATTTTCGGGATCTGATTCGGAATGTTTGAAAATCATGGTGTCCGCCAGCCCATTCAGTGCATCGACTCCTTGTAGATGTGGTGAAAGCCGACATCTTCGAATTCATAAAGTTGAGCGAAAGGAAAACTATGAAAATCGTAGTGATTGGCGGAACTGGACTCATCGGATCAAAGCTCGTCGAAAAGCTTCGCGAGCAGGGACACGAGGCGGTAGCGGCGTCACCCAACTCGGGCGTCAACACGCTCACCGGCGAAGGACTGGCCGAAGTGCTGAAAGGCGCATCGGTGGTGGTTGACGTATCGAACTCTCCCTCGTGGGAAGACGCGGCGGTGATGAAGTTCTTCGAGACATCGACCCGTAACCTCCTCGCGCTATGAAGCGGCCGCAGGCGTAGGACATCACGTTGCGTTGTCGGTCGTAGGATCCGAGCGTCTGCTCGAAAGCGGCTACTTCCGCGCAAAAATCGCTCAGGAGAATTTGATCAAAGGCTCCTCAATCCCCTACTCCATCGTCCGCGCGACGCAGTTCTTCGAATTCGTCAAAGGCATCGCCGATTTTTCCACCGACGGCAATACAGTACGCCTGCCACCTGCGCTCATCCAGCCCATGGCGGCCGACGATGTCGCCAGTGCGGTCGGCCAGGTCGCGCTGGGCTCGCCGGTGAATGGCACGGTTGAAATCGCCGGGCCCGGAACAGTTTCGTCTTGACGAACTCGTCCGGCGGGGCCTTGCCGCACGCAACGATCCGCGCGAAGTTGTCGCCGACCCGCACGCGCGCTACTACGGCGTGGAGGTGAGCGAGCCACGCTCTTCTTCCCGGCGATGACGCGCGACTCGGCGAGACGCGTTTCGAGGACTGGCTCAGACATTCCGCATTTCGGGCGCATGCCTGATTACCCGAAGTACGTTGTAGGCGCTATCTGGCGCTCACCCCTGCTCAGCAAGACTGGCTCTGATCTGCGCGGCGAGTGGCGCGTTGCCGGCCTGCTCGGCCAACCGCAGGGCTATACTCAAATATCTCACGCCAGTATTCTTTTGGTTGTTCGCGCAGTAGGCCTTTCCAAGCGCATATTGCGCCTGAGCATCGTGCGGCTTCTGCTGAGCTTCCTTGATGGCGGCATCTTAGATTCGCCGGACTCGCTGTTGTGGCGCCCAGTCGAGGCCTCTGTTGAACTCATCATCGTGCGCCCTGGCTGGAGCAGTGGAGGCGCGGGGGTCATCATTGGCGCCGTCATCGGCCTGGCCGCCGTCACCGACTGCTGCGGCGGCGGTGCAGTCGTCGGCCCTGGCGCCGTCTTCGGTCCTGACTGGGGCGGCGGCGCACCGCCGTTCTGCTTGATAGGTATCGATCCGCCGGCGAGGGTCTGTTGCAACGTAGCGCTCGCATAGGCATTTTTCGGAGCGGTGACCGTCTGGGAGTCCTGCGCCACGGACCATTCCCAGACAACGTGCGCAATGTAGTAGTACTCCACTCCGGGCTTGACCGCAGTGTCGTCCGGCAGATTAATGACGAAGGGCGCGGTCTGCGTGTTCTGCCATCCTGGCGGGTATTGCGAGCCCGAACTCCAGTCCAGTCAAAGACGGTGGTGGTCTGCCCAACAGGGGTGCTGACCCCATTGGGGCCGGTTGTCGTGGTGGGGCAACCTTGCAATCCGTTACCGAGCGTTCCGCCCTGGCGGCACGGGTCGTCGCAGCCCTGGCGTGCTACGGGTGCGTCCTGCTGCCTTGAGGAAGGTGACTGCGGACGACCCAAGAGACTCTGGCGGCCTTCCTCGAGGGACCGCCATCAAGCGATAACCTGGTACGATTCGACTCCTGTGAAATTCGGAGCACGGCTCACCTCCAAACGCGGTATCGGCCCGATTGCGTTTTGTCCGCGACACGCCACAGATACCCTTGCTTTCAAGTCGAGTCAAATGAATCCTGCCTTACGACGTTCTGACCAGTTATCAATCACAGAAGAAAAGACTTGTGGCTGTTCCTGAACCGAGGGCAAGCCGGACAGAGCTGGACCGTGCGAAGTCTGGCAGAAGAACAAGTGGCGAAGTTCGGCTGGAACGCTCCCTGGCCCACCTATGAACCATATTTAGCCCCCGGAGGTCCTCATGCTTTGGTTTTACAGATCTTTCTTTCCCGTGGTCTGGATCGCGTTCCTTCTCTACTGGAACATCAAAGCCGTCGATACCAAAACCACGCAGCGTCTCGAGCCCGCAGTCTCGCGCATGCTCCGCGTCCTTGCTTTCCTGATCGCGATCACCCTCCTCGCGATACCTCGCATCCCGTTGCGCTGGCTTAACGTCCAGCTCTGGCCGTCTGGTCTTTGGCCATTCTGGCTGGGAGCCGCCATCACCGTTGCCGGCATTCTTTTCGCCGTTTGGGCGCGCGAGCATCTCGGCCGCAACTGGAGCCGCTCCGTCACCATTAAGCAGGACCATGAGCTGATCACCACGGGTCCCTATGCCGTGGTCCGCCACCCCATTTACACCGGCATTTTGGCCGGGTTTCTTGGTATGGCGATTGCAGTCTCCCAGGTGCGCGGATTCATTGTTTTCGTCCTCATCTTCCTCGCACTCTGGGTCAAGCTGCGGATGGAGGAGAAGTGGATGCGCTCCCAGTTCGGGGAGACGTATGCCACCTATGCTCGACACACCGCTGCCGTGGTGCCCTACCTCCTCTGATAGCCCGCAGCCCGAAACGCACTGCTCCCCGGACGAAGATGTTTCAAAGGGTTCGGTGCTGATGTTGGCGGCCGGTTCCGGCGGCGATGTTACAGCCGTCAAATGGCGCTGTCGCGGACGCGCGCGGTAGCGAAACCGGCGCTCAGGACCAGTTGAGACCTTGCTCGAACAACGTTGGCCAGCGGGGCTACGGCTTCGAGATCGAGCGCAGAGCCGGGGCTCGCTCACGCGCGGATCAGTTGCCCTCGCCACAGGTGAAATTTCCGGCGTCATTCGTATCGCCCGAGCCTTTGTACTTCGCGGACTGCGGATACGGGCACAGCGGGCGCGTCATCCGGACCGCTTTCGAAGGATCGTCGCCCGCAAACTTCGTCGCCACGATTGCTCCGGGCGCAATGCCCTTCTCCACCCATTGTTCGAGCGCCGCACGAACATCGTGCTGCGGGTCGCCTCGCCGCGGAGCACCCTCCGCGCCAAAGGAATCGGGACCAGGTCCTCCGCCGCAATGCTGCATGCCCGGAACCATGTAAAGCCGCACAAACGAGTTGACCCGTTTCTGGCCCATCGCGCGGACCGTGGAATCGTAATAGCTGATTGTGTTCAGAGCGGAAATCGCGGGATCGTCCCAGCCATGATACAGAATCAGCTTGCCGCCTCGCGCATTGAACCGCGCCAGGTCGGGATCCGTCGCATTCAGCGCGCGCGCAGTTTTGGAGTCGGCGGCTTTCACCGTGTCGTCCATGCTCGCCTTCCTGTAATTCCACCCGGGATCGCCGTAGACGAAGTCGGCGAAGAAGCCCGTGCCGAAAACGAACAGGAGCGATTTCCCCGGCGCTGTGCCGATAATCCACGGCGTCCATCCGCCTCCGCCAGTCTCCGCACCAGGCAGGAAACCGGGAAAGATGGCGCGGCCGTGCGAATCATGAGCGCCCTCGTAAAGTTTCTTGAGCGTGGCCGCTTGCGCCGCTGTAAGGCATGAATCCGAATCGGCGCCGCCGCACAGCATCGAAACCGGATCGAAACGGCATTTTCGTGGATCGCTCAGGATGCCATCGCGTACTCCGTCGCGCACATCGCACGATGCGTTCACAGCCGCAGCAATCGCCGGGAGTTTGCCGGATGGAATGTAACTGTCCGGAGTCGCGGTGAGGGCCTGCGCGTCCCATAGCGCGCTGGTGAGCAAATGAGTCCAGAAGTTAGCGGGAGCTCCGGCCAGAACGCCATCATAGTCATTCGGGAAGCGTTGAACCTCCATCAGCGCCTGCCGGCCGCCATTCGAGCAACTGCCGAAGTAGGAGCGCTTTGGCCTATCACCGTAAAAGGACTTGATGGCCGCCTTGGCCGCAAGCGTCATCTCGTGAATCGCGCGGTAACCGAAATCGGTCACCTTCTCGGGGTGCCCGAGCGCCCATGCCGCATCGGTTGGCGTCCCCGAGTGCCCCGTATCGGTGCTTGCCGTCGCGTAGCCTTCGGTGAGTGCAACCCCCATGCCCCGGTAGTCAATGTATCCGGCAAAGCCGCCGTTGCCCTCCGCCTGTAGCCGGCCATTCCAGCCGTTCACCGGCATCCACACTTCGATCTTGATGTCAGAATCCGTGCTCGGAGCCGATTGAATGGTGACTCGGCAGAACCTGGGGAGCGTCTTATAGAACGAGAGACCCTGCCCGTCCTCCTCCTCGCCAGATGGAGGCTGGAAGGCTCCGGCTGCAACGGTGGCAGCCGAAAGAATTTTTGCGTTCGGCACGGACAGACGCGCGAGACTCTCGCACGATTGGCTTGACGCCCGCGCGTTCTGGCCAAACGCCGCGAGAGACAACAGAAGGCCTGCCGACAATGCAGAGAGCAATTTGGTCATGAAGCACCTCGGGAGACGCTGATTGGCGGACATAGTAACGAAATCAGGCCGCAGAACCAACTACACCGTTGCTCGAAATGAAGCGAGATCGGGGTTTTATAGCTTCGCCATCAAGCGCAGGTCGAATTCGAAGCGGACCGGCTCGCCGATTTCGATTTCGGCGAACGCGGAGTGCTGCGGGTTAAGCAGAAAAATGCTTTCGGCGGGAATGATGGCGCTGGGCAGTTCCAATACAGGCGAAGGCTCTTCGGCGATCCAGGCATCGCCGATGGCGCGAGCGTCGGCCGGCGGCGGACTCGCGCGCCAGTCCCTGGGCAGGTCAGCCTTCGAAACGCGCGTGACGAGTGATGCGCCGAACCGCGCCTCGATCACCACGTATTCGTGCAGCAGGTCGGAATTTTCAAGATGAACGAGCAATTCCAGCGCGGCAAGCGATTGCGACTGCGCCGTGTACACCACCGAAACGCCCGGCGAATTCCAGCGGCCTCCATAAAGCCGCGCCCCTTCTCCACCGAACGCGTCCCGGACGAGTTTGCGCTTGACGATTCGCCAAGCGGACACCGTCACGTGAAGACCCCGTGCTCCAGACGGCCGATCAGGTTCTCCACTTCGCGCGCGCCCAGCTCGGAGCGCGAGTAGGACAGCGGGACTTTATCGCCCAGGGCTTTTTTCGGTTGCGTCAGCCATTGGAGCGTTTCCCCCACATCGCCCTCGAACAATGCGACGGCCTTCTCGAAAATAGTCGAGACGCGCAGGAGGCGCTCCGATTCATCCGGGGAGAGCCGTCCCGAAGATTTCCGGCGCGCAAACGTCCGCTCGGGAATTCCAACGATCGAGGCGATCTCGGCTGGCGCGAAGCCCGTCTCGACGGAAAAGGCTTCCAAAGATTTGAATGAAAAGCCACGCTGAACGGCGCGGATCATGTCGTCGGTGCCAAGCGCGGAAAGGCCGAGGCTCGAGCCGCGCACGCGATAGCGTACGGGGCTTCGTGGCTCCGCACGAGCGACGGCGCTTCGTTTGCGGTGGAGCGGCACGCTGTAATGATACCGCGGGAGTCGCCATGTGGCAATAGCGCATATGCCATGTGGCCGAACTTGAGGCGACTTTCTACTTCTTTGAGATCGAGCAGGAACAGAACGAACTAAGGAAGGCCGCCCTCGAAGTTTTCAAAGGAAGGCAATCGCTAAACGACTCTAATCGCGACACGCCAGGAAATTGAAGTCGTTCGTAAGTGATTGAAAATACTGGACCGCTTGATTCCTATCGCGACAGTTCAGCCAAATACTACCTTCGCCCGATCTTCGCCAAATCCCTTATTTTGTCTTGCGCCGTCCCCGCTACTCTGCTACGTTTAGCGAACAAAAAGCGAAGGAGCTTCGAGTGCCCGACGTTGCGCAAGGCCTTGCCGTTCGCCACCAAGCCGCGCCCGAAATCACTCGCCGCGCGACCATCGACACGTTTCGCGACGCTCTTTACACCCTGGCGGGCCGCTACCACGCAGACGAAGTCCTCACCGCCGTCAAGCACATTCCCGCGCGCGAGGCGCAGTTCCGGCCCATGCCGGACTGGGTGCGGCCGGAACTGGCGGCGGCGTATCGCGCCAAAGGCATCGAGCAGCTTTATTCGCACCAGGCCGCAGCCGCAGAACTCGCGCGCGCGGGCAAGAATTTTGTGGTCGTGACGCCGACGGCGTCGGGAAAGACGCTCTGCTACAACCTGCCGGTCCTGAATGCGGTGCTCGAGAATGCCGACACGCGCGCGCTCTACCTCTTCCCGACCAAGGCGCTGGCGCAGGATCAGCTCGCCGAGTTGCACGATCTGGCCACGCGCCTCGACGATCGCTTCGGCGTCTTCACCTACGACGGCGACACGCCGAGCGACGCGCGCAAGGCGATCCGCGAGCGCGGCCACATCGTGCTGACCAATCCGGACATGCTGCACACGGGCATCCTGCCGCACCACACGCGCTGGACGCGGCTGTTTGAGAATCTGCGCTACATCGTGCTCGATGAACTGCACACCTATCGCGGCGTGTTCGGCAGCCATCTGGCCAACGTGCTGCGGCGGCTGCGGCGCATCGCGGATTCTACGGCTCGAATCCGCAGTTCATCTGCTGTTCGGCGACGATCGCCAATCCGGGCGAGCTGGCCGCGCAGCTGATCGAGCAGCAGGTGGAAGTGGTCGAGGAGAACGGCGCGCCGGCGGCGAAAAGTTTTTCGTTTTCTACAACCCGCCGATGGTGAACCGCAATCTGGGCATCCGGCGCAGCTATTTGAACGAGGCGACGCGCGTGGCGAAGGAACTGCTGGCGCGCAAGCTGCAGACGATCGTGTTCGCCAATAGCCGGCTGCACACGGAAGTGCTGCTCACCTATTTGCAGCAGGCCAACCCGCCACAGCCGGGCGAGGCGCGAGCCGATTCGCGGCTATCGCGGCGGCTATTTGCCGGGCGAGCGGCGCGAAATCGAGCGCGGCCTGCGCGAAGGGCGCATTCGCGGCGTGGTGGCGACGAACGCGCTGGAATTGGGAATCGACATCGGCTCGCTCGACGCCTGCGTGATGGCGGCTATGCGGGATCGATTGCGTCCACGTGGCAGCGCGCGGGCCGCGCCGGGCGCCGCAGCGGAAGTTCGTGCGCGGTGCTGGTGGCGTCGTCCGCGCCGCTCGATCAATTTATCGTGCAGCATCCGGATTATTTCTTCGGCCGTTCGCCCGAACACGCCTTCGTCCAGCCGGACAATCTCGAAATTCTGGTGAATCATCTGAAATGCGCGGCGTTCGAGCTGCCGCTTTCGCCGGAGGAGAAATTCGGCGACGTGGACCTGCCGGAACTCTGCGAGCGGCTGGCCGAGGCGGGCTTCCTGCATCGCAGCGGCGGCAACTGGCACTGGGCGCAGGAGGCCTATCCGGCCGACACGGTGAGCTTGCGCTCGGTCACGTCGGATAATTTCGTGATCATCGACACTTCGGGCCACGCTGCGAGATACAGGAGACGGTCAGCCGGAAGTGATCGGCGAAGTGGATTTTTCTTCGGCGCTGACCACGGTGCATCCGAAGGCGATTTACCTGCACCAGGGGCAGCAATATCACGTGGAGCGCCTGGATTTCGAGCAGCGCAAAGCCTACGTGAAGCCGGTGAACGTGGACTATTTCACCGACGCGATCCGCTACACGCAGGTGCGCGTGCTCGAAATGCCGACGAGGAACGGATTGCCGGCCCTGCCGCGCGGGCGCATGGCGACGTGCTGGTGCGTTCGCAAGTGGTCGGATTCAAGAAAATCAAATTCTTCACGAATGAAAATGTCGGCGCGGGAAAGCTCGAGCTGCCGGAAAACGAAATGCACACGACGGCGTTCTGGATCACGCTCGAGCGAAGTCTGCTGGCGGAATTGCCGTTCGCCATTTCCGAGCGGCAAAGCGGAATGTTCGGCCTGCTGCACGCGCTGGAATCGATCGCGACGCTGCTGCTGATGTGCGACCGGCGCGATTTGGGCACGGCCATCGGCGAGCGGCCGCCGAGTCCGGGCATCGAGACGAAATGGACGGAATACACGGTTGCGACGGACGAGCCAGGCGAGGCGAAGGAATTTTTCGAGCCGAATCTGTACCTCTACGACGCCTATCCCGGCGGCATCGGATTCAGCGAGCCGCTCTATCGCGTGCACGATTTGTTGTTGCGGCGGACGCGCGAGTTGATCGCCGCATGCCCGTGCGAAAACGGCTGCCCTTCGTGCGTCGGACCACGCGGAGAAAAAAGCGAGCGCGCGAAAGAAGTGGCGCTGGCGATTCTGGATCGTCTTTGCGTATGAACGCGCATATTTTCTTTAGAGACCACGAAAGGGTTGGCCCCGTCCGCGGCGAGGCTGAACGCCGAGGATGAGCCCGACGGCGCAAAATCGCTTTGCGACGTTAGCGGCGCTGAAGCCGGCGCGCAGGCGGGCTGCCGTCGAGACGGAGATCGAGCCGCGCGGCCTGTCGCCGGAGATTCCCGAAGGGTCGGCGCGGCTTGCGGAACTGCTGGGCGCAATGCCTGCGCGCAATCAATTCGGCGAACATCTCGCCCTGCGGCGCTGGTTTTCCGAATCGATCGGCTGCGAGCCGCCGGAGCACGCGGTGGATGAAAGCGTTTTGCGGCTGCTGGCGCCAAACGCCGCCGCCGACATCGCCGACCCGCAGCAGTGGCTTTTTCTGGATACCGAGACGACCGGCCTCGCCGGCGGCACCGGCACGTATCCGTTCCTCGTCGGCATTGCGTGGTGGGACGCAGGCGGCCTTGAAGTCGAACAGTTTTTCATGCGCGACCACAGCGAGGAGTATTCGCTGCTGGTGGCGCTGGCGGAACGCATGGCCGAGCGGCCGGTGCTGGTTACCTTCAACGGGAAATCGTTCGACTGGCCGCTGCTCGAAACGCGTTTTCGGATGACGCGCTCGATCCGCCCGCCAACGCCGCGCGCACATCTGGATTTTCTGCATCCCGCGCGCAATTTGTGGCGGCTGCGGCTCGGATCCGTCCGGTTGCCGGAGCTCGAACGCCACGTGCTGGGCTGGAATCGCGGTGCGGACATTGACTCGATGCTGATTCCCACGATTTATTTCGATTTTTTGCGCGGCGGTTCGCCCGACCCGCTCGTCCCGATTTTTTACCACAACCAGATGGACCTGCGCGGCCTGGCCGGCCTCGTGGCGCACACTCTTTCTCTGCTGGCCGATCCGGAAACGCGCGGGCGCGACGCGCTCGAACTTTTCGGCGTGTCGCGGATTTGCGAGCGCCGGGGAGAAACGAAGCGCGCAAGAGGGCTCTACGAACGCTCGATCGCATGGGAACTTCCCGCCGAAACCGGCCGAACGGCGCGTAAATCGCTGGCGCAGATTGCCAAGCGGGATGGAGACTTCGCTATCGCCTGCGAGCTTTGGCGGGAAATGCTGGGCCAGTCGCGCGAGGGTCTGGAAGCTTACGAGCAAATCGCCATCCATTACGAGCGCCGCTTGCGCGAACCGCGCCAGGCGGCGGTTCTCGTTCGCGAGGCGCTGGCGGAGCTTCGCCGCGCTACCCGCCTCGGAACGATTGCGCCGTGGGTTTGCCTGCGGTATCGAAAGCGCTTCGAGAAACGCCTGGCCCGGCTCGAAAGCAAGGGCCGCCGCGCCCTTATGGATGACGCCGCGAGTGCCGGAAGTCCGGAATCGAACGGTCCCGCTGCGGAATCCAATCGGAAACCAGCCACAGGGGAAAATTCGGATGGGCAATTCGGATAGCAACGAGCCTCGGAGAAGTGCGATCCTTTGAAGGGAAGGAGATCGCCGTGACCGACGTGATGGAACCTTATCTGCGCGAGCAACTCGAAAAGCGCCGCGACGAGCTGAAACACGCGATCGTTTCACCGGACGCACACGTGGCGCATCCGGCGTTCATCGATCTTCTGCGCGAGGTAGACTCCGCGCTCGAACGCATGAACACGGGCACCTACGGAATTTGCGAGGTTTGCCACGACACTATCGAGAAGGACCGGCTCATCTGCGATCCCCTGGTTCGGCTGTGCATCGATCACCTGACGGGCGAGGAGCAACGCGCGTTGGAGGGCGACCTGGAGCTTGCGTCGCGCATTCAGCAGGGATTGCTGCCCCAGAGCGAACTGAAGATTCGGGAGTGGCATATTCATTATCAGTACAGGCCAGCCGGGCTGGTGAGCGGAGATTATTGCGATGTGATCGCGCCTTCGGGCGACGGCAACCGGCCGATATTTCTCCTGGGCGACGTGGCCGGGAAAGGCGTGGCCGCTTCCCTGCTGATGACGCACCTGCACGCCATGTTTCGCAGCCTCTCGGCGATGGACGTGGAGGTCGACAAGCTGCTCGATGTGGGCAACCGAATTTTCTGCGAGAGCACGATCGCCGGGCAGTACGCCACGCTGATTTGCGGGCGCGTCGGAAACGCGGGCGAGGTGGAGATCGCAAACGCCGGGCACCTGCCGGCGTTGCACGTGAGCCGCGACGGCGTCGAGGAGCTGCGTTCGACCGGGCTGCCGCTGGGCATGTTTTGCACCGCGCGGTACAACGTGACGCGCGTTCGCCTGGACCAGGGAGACAGCCTGCTGCTCTTTACCGACGGAATCTCGGAGGCGCTCAATGCGTCGGGCGCCGAATACGGCGTGGAGCGTCTTTCGGTGATTGCCGGCGAGCAATACGGTTGTCGTCCGCAGGAGTTTCTGGCGCAGTGCCTTACCGACATGCGGGCGTTCTCGACGGGCAGGCGGCAGACCGACGATCAGACGCTGATGATCGTCCAACGCACCGACTCGGCTATCTGACCGGATCGTGGATGGTGACGAGCTTGGTGCCGTCGGGAAAGGTAGCCTCGACCTGCACTTCGTGGATCATTTCGGGCACGCCTTCCATCACATCGTCGCGCCTCAGGATGGTCGCTCCGAAGCTCATGATTTCGGCAACGGTCTTGCCGTCGCGCGCGGCCTCCATCACTTCGGCGGACAGAATCGCGACTGCCTCGACATAATTCAGCTTCAGGCCGCGTGCCTGCCGGCGGCGCGCCAGGTCGGCGGCGACCACGATCATCAGCTTTTCCTGCTCGCGCGGAGTCAGGTGCAAAGGATCTCCCGTTCGCCTGATGACTATCGGGCGGGTCTGAGACCCGCCGCTACAAGCCCGACAAGCGAGATGTTCGCGGTTCTCGCGGTTCCCGGGTGAAACTTCCCTCAGTTCACTTTGCGCGGGCGGATCGCCTCGCGATTATAAAGAAGGCGCTTTGCCCCGTTCCAGAGCAAATGCAGTCCGGCAATCGCATCGCGGCCCTGCGTCGCCAGGCAGCGCACAGCAATGCCGTGGGCCCGCAGCGCGCTGACGCCCCAGAGCGTTGGGCCGGAACTCGCGAACTGCTTTACCTCTTCGCGGAGTTGCTGCTCGATGCGGATCCAGTCGGCGGCGGGCAGTCCGACTCGACAAATATAGTAGCTCGCCCAATAACGAAACGGCCCCAGCCGGGCGCGTGACTGGATGGGACGTTCCCGCGGGGCAAGGCGGAGGCGTTCGGCGGCGATCCATTGACCTTCGGCCAGCAGATCCAGCTTCATCTCGAACGATTCATAGTGAAAAATCTCGCCGCGCGCTTCCCTGCCCGGAGCGACGATTTCCCACCAGAAAAGTCCGGCACCCGCGGCCAGCTCGATCGTGGTTTCCTGCACGAAGCGCGATCCGGCGAACGGAATGATCGGGTCGGGGACGTATTCGAGCAGAGCGTTTTCACCGACGCAAATGCGATTGCGCTGCGTCGCAGCCGGCGCGGCCGGACGCGGCCGGTAGATTCGAGTCGCGCCGGTGGTTGTGAGTTGAACTTCCGCCGCGGGTCCCACATCGACGGAAAGGGCCAGTGCATCGCCGCTCAGCAGACCTCCCGAGACATTGTGCAGGTGCGCTAAGGCAGAACCATCGGCAAGCGGGAAGGATCGGATGACGCGCAGCGGCGGCTGCTGCGCGCTGCGAATGAGGACCGTCTGGCCGCGGGGGCTGCGGTCAAACTCAAGGGCCAAGGTGGATTCAACAGGACGATGCGAACGCCCACCCGCGATCGCTTCGCCTTGCCGATCCGCCATCCGCAGTGCGTGTGCCATGGTCAGCTGATGAAAAGTCGAGTCGAAAGCGCGGGATGCTCCATGGCACCCCAGTCGAGAAGCGGCGTAAAGCAGGGCGCGGAGCCCTCGTCGCAGTGCAGGCCTCGCTCCGCCGACCGCAAAATCGAGGGCTTCAGGTCCCAAAGAATTCGCGCGGCGGCCGTCTGGCCCAGGGGAAGAAGCCGCTGGCAGGCCGAAATGAGACTGGCGATTTGCTGGTGGAGATAGGCCGCGATCGAGCTGTCTTCGTCAAAGTCCATCGCCCCGCAGACCAGCCCGAAGCCTGTGCTGTGATGAATCTCAGGAAACGTTGCGAAGGACGTGCTCGCTTCCAGAACCCGGCGCACAACAGGGATATTCTCTACTGCAGCAATGCGGGCGAGAAAATTCTGGCCCAGCGTGATGCTTGCGGCTCGTGCTTCGCGGGCGGGCCTCAGCGCACTCAGCCGGCGGTTGAGCCCGACCCATTGTTCCACCGGGAAGTCCTCGCCTGCGTCGCGAGCCAGTCGAAACGCTTTCCGGCAAAACACTGCTTCGAGCGCTCCCGCTTCTTCGAGGTAGCCCTGGAAAAACTCCGGAAGGTCCCGAACACTGAGAAATCCGCGGTCGACAAGCGTTTCAAGCCCGAAGGAGTGAGCGAGCGAGCCGATGGGCAGCGCGCTGTCGCTCAACTGGAGCAGACGCAGCGCGGACAGCAGCGGGACATCCTCCGAACGTTCACCGCCCGTTGAGCCTTTCACAGGTTAACCGGAGTGGCGCGCGCGATCATGAGCTTGCGCCGGCACCGTGATGATGCGAGTGCGTGTGCTCTTGCTCTTCGTCGTGATCGTGCGAATGCGGCCGCCCGATGTAGGGAGCGTGCGCGTCGATGATCTCATGACGCGAATGCGGGTCGCGCAGTTTCGCTTCGAGCCAATCGACCACCGCATCAAGCCCCACTTCCCCGCGCAAATTCGTGAAGATGAATGGCAGTTCACCGCGCATTTTTTTCGAGTCGCGCTCCATAACTTCCAGCGAAGCCCCTACGTAGGGCGCGAGGTCAATCTTGTTGATGACGAGCAGGTCCGAGCGCGTGATTCCCGGGCCGCCTTTGCGCGGAATCTTGTCGCCTTCTGCGACGTCGATCACGTAGATCCAGACGTCGACGAGTTCGGGGCTGAACGCAGCGGACAAATTGTCGCCGCCGCTCTCCACGAAGACGAGCTCGAGGCCGGGAAGCGCATCCTCGAAGTCCGCAATCGCGCGGAGGTTCATGGAAGCGTCCTCGCGAATCGCCGAGTGCGGGCAAGCTCCCGTTTCGACTCCGCGAACGCGGTCAGCAGGCAGAGTCCCCTGGCGCAACAGGAATTCGGCGTCCTCTTTCGTGTAAATATCGTTGGTCACGACGGCGAGACTGTATTTTGGCCAGAAGCGCCGGCTCAGGCGGTCGACGAGCGCTGTTTTTCCCGAACCGACCGGCCCGGCGATGCCAACTCTGAACGCCCGTGAAGGCTCATTGGTCATTCGAAATGTACCAGCAACGAATCGTCGCGCGGTCACTTCCGCGCGATGCCGTGCCCGTCGGCATGGTAGTCGATCCCCTGTCGAATCATGCTGACGAACGCCATGGCCGAGCGCGGCAGCGTGCGGTCGCGCCGGTAGACGAATCCCAACTCGCGCCAGATCGTCCATATCGGAAACGGGTATGAGTTTCGCCTTTCCCGGCGCGGACTTCGTCGCGCACGAAACTTTCGCTGATCAGCGAAACGCCGAGGCCGGCGGCAACGAACCGCTTGATCATTCCGACGCTGGGCAGCTCCATCGTGACGTGCAGGCGCGAGCGGAACGGGCGGAACTGCTTGTCGTGGATCTGGCGCATGAATCCGGTCTTGGGGAAGATGAGCGGCTGCTCGGCGATTTCGCGGTCGTGACGCTCTTCATCTTCGCCAGAGGATTGAACGGGCTCGACCATCAGCATGATGCGGTCGCGGAAAATGGGGTGAATTCGCAGGCTCGGGCGACTTCACGGGCAGCGTGACGATGCCGACGTCGATGCTGCCGTTTTCGATCTTTTCGATGACCTTGTGGCTGAAATTGCGGTAGATGCTGATTTGCACGCGAGGATACAGGCGGTGGTATTCGGCGAAGATGTCCGGCAGAACGTACAGGCACGTGGCTTCGTTCGCTCCGATGGCCAGCGTGCCGCGCGGCGTGCTCGCCTGGTCTGCGACGGCGCGCAGCGATTCGTTGCGAAGAGTGAGCAGCCTGCCAGCGTATTCGAGCAACGCTTCGCCCGCAGAGGTCAGCTGGATCGATTTGCCGACGCGGTCGAAAAGCTTCTGGCCGTATTCCTGCTCAAGCAGGCGGATTTGCGCGCTCACGGCCGGCTGCGACCGGAACAGTTTTTGGCCGGCGCGGGAAAAGCTTCCCTGCTTCGCAATCTCGACAAATGTGACCAGGTGATCGAAGTCCATGTTCGACTCACGGCTCGCGGATACAAGTGTTCAGCGCTGGATTATAGCAAAGGGCGGCGAAAGGCGGCTCGATGCGAGGGCCGGCGCCGGAACCCGCAGGCCTCAGCACGGTTTGGCGATCGAATCGGACCCCGCCGCGGCCGCAATTCCTGAGTTTGCTTGTGTCGCCTGCGAGGACATTGCCTCTCGATTTGCAACGGCTTCGCCGGTGGTATCGGAGGTCACAGGGTCGTCCACGGAATGTGCTCGACGTGCGGAAACGGCTCCGAGTTGGCCCGACCCGATAATCTCCTGCTGCTCAAGACGGTTCAGGACCGGCTCCCAGGTCTGCGCGATTGAACAGGGCAAATGCACCGGTTCCAGCCGAACGAGCGGAAGCGGTTCCTCCGAACTCAGCAGACGCCGGGCGCGCGGGCTGCCGGTGAGCCGAACATGCTCGCGCAGGACGCGCCGCAGCCACTGTTCCTCGCGGTCGTCGTCAACCTCGCTCCATGCTTGAGAGGCGCTGGTCCCATCCTCAGACACGTTAAAGGACGGCGTGCCGGGGTCCCCAAATGCCGCGCATCGGACGAATTCGCGATTGTAGTTCCCGTTCTCGACCGAGCGCCGCAAGGCGTAAACGAGGCCGCCCGTCATTCCCGAGCACAGGTTCACACCCGAGGGCCCCAAAATGACGACGATGCCCGCCGTCATGTATTCGCACCCATGGTCGCCCACACCTTCGACAAGCGCGAGCGCGCCGCTATTGCGCACGGCGAAGCGCTCGCCCGCGCACCCGGCGATATATAACTCGCCGCTCGTCGCGCCGTAAAGCACCGTATTCCCGGCAAGAACATCGCCGCGTCGAGACGCTGCGGCGCCGGCGGATATGGCGATGGTCCCGCCGCTCAAGCTCTTGCCCACGTAGTCGTTCGCTTCACCACGCAAATGAAATCGCAGACCCGAAATCAAAAATGCGCCGAAGCTTTGTCCCGCGACACCGCGAAATTCGCAGTCGATCATCTCGTCGCGCAGACCTTCGAATGAGGTGCTGCGGAGAATCTCGCCGCTCAGGTGGGCGCCGACCGTCCTGTCTGAATTCGCGATCGAGAAGATCATGCGTCGCCGCGCCGAGCGTCTTTCGGGCAAAGCCGAGCCGGTTTCACGGTCTAACGACAACAATTCCGCGAAGCGGCGGATCAACTCGCCATGGACTCCCACCGCGTCCCTTCCGCCCTCCGATATTTGCGCGGGCGGCTCGGGCGAGGAATCGAGCAACTGGCTGACCGCGCGTGCTCCAGAATTTGTCCGCGGCTTCAGGAATTGCACGGCGCCGACGATCTCATCGAGCGACCGAGCGCCCAGGTCAGCGAGACGCTCGCGAACCTCGCCGGCCACGCCGCGAAAATAGGCCATTACCATTTCCGGCTTGCCCGTGAACCGGGTGCGCATGATTTCGTCCTGCGTGGCAATGCCGGCGGGGCACGTATTCAAATGGCACTGGCGCGCCATCACGCATCCGATCGCCAGGAGCGCCGACGTGCCGAAACCGAATTCGTTCGCGCCGAGCAAAGCGGCGAGAATCACGTCGCGGCCAAACTTGAATCCTCCATCGACGCGCAATCGCACGCGCCGGCGAAAACCGGTCAGGATCAACGCGCGGTGCGCCTCGCGCAGCCCGACTTCCCACGGCAAAGCGGTATTCTTGATCGAGGTGAGCGGAGAAGCGCCCGTGCCGCCGTCGAAACCGGAAATGGTGATCACGTCGGCGCCCGCTTTGGCTACGCCGGCCGCTATGATGCCCGACCCCGGCGCCCGACACGAGTTTGACCCCGATCCGCGCTCCAGGATTTATGGCACGCAAATCGTAGAGCAATTGCGCGAGGTCCTCGATGCTGTAAATATCGTGGTGGGGCGGCGGAGATATCAGCGACATCCCCGGAACCGCGTGCCGCAGCCTCGCGATGTAGGAATTTACTTTCGCGGCGGGAAGCTGGCCGCCCTCGCCAGGCTTCGATCCCTGCGCCATTTTGACTTCGAGCTCGTCCGCGCGTGCAAGATATTCGGCCGTGACGCCGAAACGCGCCGACGCGACCTGTTTGATGCGGTTGTTCGCCTCAGGCTCTAGCCGGTAGACGTCGGGATCTTCTCCCCCTTCGCCCGTATTACTCTTCGCGCCGAGACGGTTCATGGCAATGGCGAGCGTACGGTGCGCCTCAGGACCCAATGCGCCGAGCGACATCGCCTGCGTTGAAAAGCGGGAAAGAATTTCCGATTCCGGCTGAACGGCCCCGATGGGAATCGCTTTGCCTGACGCGATGTCGAGCAGATCCCGAATGGCCACCGGCTCGCGCACGTCTGCCAACTCCCTGAACGATTTGTAAGCTTCCGCGCTGGGCGATTTGATGTAGCGATGCATCCGGCGCACCAACTCCGGCGAATTCGAGTGCCGCTCGCCCGTCTGGCGAAAACGGTAAAGTCCCGTGTCGGCCATGGCCGCCGCGGCGGGTTCGAACGCGCTGCGTGACGCGCCAGAGCGTCCTTCAGAATCTCCTGGAGAGTTTTGCCGTCAAGCGCCGCGGACGCATTATCGAAAAACTCCGCACGCACGTTCTCGTCGAGGCCAACCGCTTCAAAGAGATGGCTGTTGCGATAGCTTGCGAGAGTGGAAATTCCCATGCGCGCGAGCACTTTCCGCAGGCCGGCCTCGACGGCGGCACGGTATTTCGCGGCCCCACCCGGCTTGAGGCTTCGGAAAAGCGCAGCGCCAGGTAGGGTAGAACGGCGCTGGCACCCGCCGCGATCAGCAGGGCAACGTGGTGCGTTTCGATCACCTGCCCGCTTTCGATCACGAGCGGAACGTCGCAGGCACCCGCCTCGACCAGTTCCTTCCAAACAGCAGCGCACGCGAGCAGAGCAGGCAGAGCCGCGCGGCCCGCGGAGACTCCGGCGTCGCTCAGCACAAAAAACCCGGGCTTATCCGAAGCGGATTGGCGCGCCTCAGAGCGAATGCGTTCCAGCGCGGCCGACGCAGCGGCCACTCCGCCGCGCCGCGTCGAACGTGAAATCGATCCGGCGAGCCTGGCCGAGCCGCGCTTCGAGCCGGCGCACCTGCCCCCGGTCAATCACCGGGGAGTCCAGCGTCACGTTTTCGCCGCAGTGGACTTCGAGCGACATCACGTGCGCTTCACGCAGCGGATCGATCGCAGGATTGGTCACCTGGGCGAATCGCTGCTTGCAGTAGTCCCACAAGGGGCGCCGCGCCGCGGAAACGAACGCGGGTGGCGCGTCGTCACCCATGCTCCAGATCGCTTCTTTGCCTTCAAGACCGAGCGGCTGAAAAAGCAGCCGGAATTGGTCTTCCGTCCACCCGAGCGCGGCCGCGATACGCTTCGCGTCTTTTGTTCTCGGCGCGGCCACTCGGTTCGCCGGCTTTACGCGCGCGCGCCTCGCCGCGCGCCCGCTTCCGATGCTCGATTCAAGCAGCCGCGCGATTCCGCCTCCTCGATGGATCATTCCCGAGGCCGAATCGACCAGCAGCATTTCGCCGGGCCCCAGGCGACGGCGCTCGGCAATCGGTTCTCCGGCAAATCCGCAAGTCCCGCTTCGGACCCGAGGACGAGCAAGCCACCGCCTGTCAGCGTGTAGCGCAGCGGGCGCAACCCGTTGCGGTCGAGCTTGGCGCCCACGAACTGCCCGTCGCTGAAAACGAGCGCCGCCGGGCCGTCCCACGGCTCCTGCACGCGGGCTTCGCGTTGCAGGAAATTGCGGAGCACGCGGCCTGCGCGGTCCGCACGTCCATTCCATTTCCACGCAGGCGGCACAAGTCGCAGCATCGCGCCGGCGGCGTTGTATCCGCGATGCAACAGGATCTCGAGCGCGTTGTCGAAGCTGGCCGAGTCGCTGACGCCCTCCTCCAGCGGACGGAACCATTCCCCAACTCCGAGTTCCCTGCGAATTTGATCTCTTCGCGCGCGCATCCAGCGTCGATTTGCCCCGATCGTGTTGATCTCGCCGTTATGGGCGACGAACCGGAACGGCTGCGCCAGAGTCCACGTGGGACGCGTATTCGTCGAATAGCGTTGATGAAAGACTGCAAACGAAGCGATGAAATCAGGATGGTCGAGGTCGGGATAGAATTCGCGCAGCTGAAGCGGAGCCAGCAGGCCCTTATAGACTACCGTCCGCGAAGAAAGCGAAGCGAAATAAACGCTGCCGCGCGCCTCCGACTCGATGCGCTTCCGCAGCAAGAAAAGGGAACGCTCCAGATCGTCGTGGGATGCAGAGGATGCGAAAAAGCACTGGCGGATCAGAGGCAGGGTGGAAGCGGCGCGGGGACCAAGAATCGAAGGCTCCGTGGGGACGCCTCGCCAGCCCAAACAGCGCAGATTCTCCTCCGCCGCACACTTCTCAACCACGGCGCGCGCTTCCGTTTCGCTCGCCGGGCCGATGAACGCCATACCGACGCCAAAAATTTCAGAAAGGTCGATTCGGGCTTGCTGCGCCGCGACTCGAAAAAACGCTCGAGGAATCGGCAGCAAGAGACCGGCGCCGTCGCCGCTCAATCCATCGGCATCGACTCCGCCGCGATGAGCGAGGCGCGCCAGCGCCGTGAGTGAGCGATCGATGACATCGCGGGAGGGAGCTGCACCGAGCTGGGCGATGAACCCAACCCCGCAGGCATCATGGTCCGCGGAGACGTCTGGGACGAACTCACGCATTACACAGGAGTAACCCAGCGCACCGGCGTCTGTACAATCGACAATTTTGATGCAACCGATAGAAGTGCGGCGAGAAGGAATACGAAACGAACTTGGACAAATCCGACGGTTTCGTCACCGCCTGGGACTCGAAAGGCAACCCATTCGCTTGATCGGCGGATTGGACATTAATTCGAATTCCTCAGAGATCCAGTGGAACGTGCGATTCACCGTTCTTTGCCGTAGCCTGTTGCGTGCCTCCGCTGCGACACGATGTGCTTGCTCACGCGCAGACTCCCACCTCGTGCATTTGGCCCTCGATTCGCGCTACGTACTCTTCGAGGGCACGGCCCTTCTGCTCCGCCGTCCAGCAAAGCTCTACCGCCAGCAGTTCCGCGACAGCCGGTGCAGCAGCAACCGCCTCTCGCCAGCCGTAGGATTCGAGGCCGATGCGCCGCGCGAGAACGTCTTCGATGGAGAGAGCCATTTCGTGGCGCGCGCAGAAGACGACTTCGACCTTGAGCGGGGCCAGGCCGTGAGCCAGCGGCGCTGCCAAATCCGGATTCTCTCGCGCAAGAGCCAGCACTTGCGGCGCGCGCGAGCCGAATTTCTCGCTCAGGTGCCGCGCCGACATTTCGGAAATTCCGAACCCGGCGACCAGGTGCCGCCAGGACTCAGCCGCGAAGCCGTCGGAACCGGCCAGCGGATAGCTGGATGTTCGAGACGGGACCGGCGTTCGATTGAGCCGGCGCTCGACGGCGTCGATCGTGTCCTCGGCCATCGCGCGGTACGTCGTCCACTTGCCGCCCATGACGCTGATCAAGCCGCTCACGGCATCCGCCTCCACCACATGATCCCTCGCGATTTCCTTCGTCTCACCCTCCGGCGCATTGGCGGACGAAACCAGAGGCCGCACTCCCGCGAATGCGCTCAGGATTTGCTCCGGCTTTACGGGCTTCACAAGATAACGATTCAGATGGCGCAGCAGATATTCCGTCTCCGAGCTAGACACGCCGGCTGGCTCGGGCTGATCGGTCGCTTCGTCCGTCGTGCCGACCAGCAAGCGACCCATCCACGGAATGGCGAACAGCACGCGGCCATCCTCGGTCTTCGGGATGAGGAGCGCGTCGAAGCTTTCCTGTGCGCTCGAAGCACGGCTTTCTTCGGTGCTTGAGGCGCACCTTTCTCCCGCATTCGCGATACGGCCCGCCAACAACTCGACAGGCAGCACGACGTGTACGCCTCTGCTTGGACGCATCCGGCGCGTGGCGCCCGGTGCAGCCATCTCGCGCAACGCGTCGGCGAAGGGTCCGGTCGCGTTGACAAACGCGCGCGCGCGAACTGGAAAGCGCCTGTCCGAAAATCGATCCTCAATTTCCGCGGCCTCTATCCTGCCGTCTGCATTCTTTTCAAATGCGACAACGCGCGCGTAGTTCAGCGCTTCCCCGCCCGCTCCGGCGAAGGTTTCGACCAGCGTGATGTTGTAGCGGGCATCGTCGAATTGGCCGTCCGTGTAGGCAACGGCGCCCACGAGTCCTTCCGGATTCAACATCGGAATTCGCCGCAGCGCCTTTTCACGCGAAAGAAAACCGCTCGAGGCCAACCCAGCTCGTCCTGCGAGCCAGTCGTAGAGTTTCAATCCAACTTCGTAGTACGCGACTTCCCGCCAGCTATAGCACGGAGTGACGAATTGCCTTGTCCTCGTCAGAAAGGGCGCATTTCGCAGCATTCGAATGCGCTCGCGCAGCGCGCACTTCACCACTTCGTATTCGGACCGATCGAGCCGCCGGACCGCCTGTTCGAGATAGCGGACACCACCGTGGACCATTTTGGTCGACGCGCTGGAAGCTCCCGACGCAAAATCCGCGCCGTCGACAAGGATTGTCTTCAGCCCGCGCAGCTGGGCATCCAGCGCGCAGCCGGAGCCCGTGGCGCCGCCTCCGATCACGCAGACATCGAACGGCTCATTTGCGGCGTTCTGGAGTGCTTCAGGGCGCGACCTCATCTTTGGTCATTTCGGGTCAGCGCCGCGAGGGAAACCTCGCAGCTTCGCGGAACGCGGAGCCGCGATGCGGGCGCCGGCGAAATCGTCACGATTTCGCTGACGTGGTCGCCGGCTCTTCCTGAGAAGCGACGCGATCGTGATGCGGAGCGGGGAGGCACGCGGGGTCACGCCATTCGCGGCCCTCGCGGCGAAGAAGGTCGTCCGCATGCGCCGGACCCCAACTTCCTGCCGCATAGTTCGGGAAGTCGCGCGGTGGCAATGCCTTCCACACGTCCAGGATCGGCTGAACCACGGACCAGCCCGCTTCCACCATATCCGCGCGCTGGAACAACGTTGGATCGCCCATCATGCAGTCGTAAAGAAGGGTTTCGTATCCGGTGGAAGGCGTTGTGCCGAAATAATCCGCATACTGAAAATCCATGTTGACCGAGCCGAGTTGCACCACAGGACCCGGCACCTTCGCCTCGAAGCTAAGACAGATTCCCTCCGTCGGCGCAATGTTTATGACCAGCTCGTTCGGCGCGATGCTGCTGACCGACGTTTTGCGGAACAGCACGAAGGGCGGCCTGCGGAAGCGAATCACCACCTGCGTCACGCGCCTCGACATGCGCTTGCCCGTGCGCAGATAAAAAGGAACGTCGGCCCAGCGCCAGTTGTCGATGTGCAGCGCCATGGCTACAAACGTCGGCGTTTTCGAATCAGGCGCGACGTGCGGTTCCGCGCGATAGGCGGGGACGTGCCTGCCGTTGACGATTCCCGCATCGTATTGCCCGCGCACGGCATGATCGAGGACGCGCTCGGGGCTCAACGGCTGGATCGCGCGCAGCACTTTGGTTTGCTCGTCGTGCACCGCCTCCGCGTCGAACGAAATCGGCGGCTCCATGGCGGTCAGGGTGATGAGCTGAAAAATGTGATTGGGAACCATGTCGCGCAACGCGCCGGCCTTTTCGTAATATTCGCCGCGCAGTTCGACGCCCAGCTCTTCCGCCACGGTCACCTGCACGTGGTCCACGTAGCGGCGGTTCCACACCGGCTCGAAAATCCCGTTGGCGAAACGGAACGCGAGGATGTTCTGTACCGTCTCTTTGCCCAGGTAATGATCGATCCGGTAGATCTGCTTCTCTTCGAGGACCTTCAGCAGGTCGTGGTTCAACTCGACGGCGGTGGGAAGGTCGTGGCCGAACGGCTTTTCGATCACCACGCGTCGCCACTTATGCTCTTCCTGCTTCGTCAGGGCCGCCTGGCCCAGCTGCGTCACAACCTGCGTAAAGAACGAGGGCGCCGTTGCCAAATAAAACAGGACGTTCCCTTCAGTTTTCTCTTCCTTTTCGATCTGCGCCAGCTTGTCTCCCAAATTCTTGTAAAGCGCAGGACTGCCAAAATCTCCCGCCACGTAATGCAGTTTCTTCACGAAGCCATCCCAGGTCGCCGGGTCTACTTTTATGTCACCGAAGTCGAGGATGTCTTTCGTCATCAAATCGCGGAATTGTTCCGACGAATACGACTCGATGGAGACTCCGACGATGGCGAACGGATCGGGAAGCAGATTGCCCTTGGCGAGATTGTAGAGCGCGGGCATCAGCTTGCGCTTTGTCAAGTCGCCGCCCGCGCCGAAGATCACCATGGCGCAGGGGCCAGGAGGCAATCCGAGCTTCTCTTGCGTCACGCCTTCGGAATCATTCGAGCTCATTCGCAGGTCCTCCGCATGCACCAAGGGAATTCGTGTCTTCGCTGGTTTTCGATACTGCGCCGGGCGTTCGCTATCCCAGCGCCTCGCGCACCGCTTGTTCGATTTTCGCGAGCCCCGCCGCAACATCGTTACCTACGTGAACCCGCAGCGCGCGACGTCCGCGTTCGGCCAAAACCTGAAAGTCGCCGCGCGCCTGGGCCGCTTTGACCACACCAAACGTGTATTTCTGTCCCGGAACTTGCAGATCTTGCGCATCATCGCACGTAATTTGCAGGAAAACCCCGGAATTCGGGCCGCCTTTGTAGGCTTGCCCCGTCGAATGCAGGAACCTGGGACCGAATCCGAGACACGTAGCCACGCGCTTGTTGTCGCGCACCGCGTGGCGAAGCGACTGGAGCTGCCGCTCGTGCGCGTCGTTCCTCTGAATGTATCCGAGGACGGCGAAATAATCTCCCGCGCGAAGCCGCGACAGGTGCGCTCGCAGGAAAGCCGAGAGCGTGGGATTTTTCCCGGCAGCTTGTTTCAGTTCAGCCGAGTTCCTCTCGTCCGCGAACAGCTTCACGCCACGATCATCGAAAAACGGCGACTCCGCGGGAAGCGACCCCGTCTTCTCGTATTCATCGGTGAGCTTCCGCGTTTCGATTTTGCTGGCCTCAACATCCGGCTGATTGAACGCGTTGATTCCGATGAACGACCCAGCTACTGCGGTCGCGATCTCCCACCGGAAAAACTCCTGCCCCAATTCGTAGACGTCCCGCACCGCAATCTGAACGACCGGTTGCTCCGCCTTCACAAGACGCTCGACGGCCGCATCCTGTTTGGGGTCCGCACCCGTTTCCAGACGCAAATAGACGAACGTGCGGTCGGCGCCATAAACTTCCGGCGCGCCGATTTCTTCGCGATCCACCGGAATCAGGCCTTTGCCCTGTTTTCCCGTCGATTCGGCAAGAAGCTGTTCCAGCCACGCGCCCAGGTCGGCAATTCCCGGCGAGGCGAAGAGCGTCACCTTGTCGCGGCCGCGCCGCTGTAACGTGCCCAGAATCGCGCCGAGAATCGCGCCTGGATTCTGATCCGCAGGCACCACAGACGCGCACGCGTGCACCATCTCTTCGGCGCGATCCAGAAACCTTGGAATATCCACGCCTTGAATCGCGCCCGGAACCATTCCGAAATTCGACAGCGCCGAGTAGCGTCCGCCGATGCTTGGCACGCCGAAGAAAATACGGCGAAAGCCTTCGCCCTCGGCCACTTTTTGCAGATGCGAGCCCGGATCGGTGACCGCGATGAATCGCTTCCCCGCGTCACCCGCGCCAATCGCGCTCTTCACGCGCTCGAAAAAATATTGCTTGAAGATGTTCGGTTCGAGCGTGCTGCCCGACTTACTCGAAACGATGAAAATTGTCTTTGCAATGTCGATCTGGCTCTCGATCGCACGGATCTGTGCAGGATCCGTGGAATCGAGAACGTGAATCTGCGGAATATCCCGCGATTTTGCCGAAGGTCTTTTCCAAAACCTCGACGCACAGACTCGACCCGCCCATTCCGAGCAACACCGCGTGCGTGAACCCCGCATCGCGAATTTCGCGCGCGATCTTCTGAAACTCCTCGCGCCGCATGATCTGGTCTTCGGTGACGCCGAGCCAGCCCAGCCACTTGTTCTCGTCCGTATTCGTCCAAAGCGATGCGTCTCGCGCCCACAACCGCTTCACTTTGTCGTTCGCCTTCCAATCCTCGATGGCCGCTTTCACCGCCGACGACAGTTCTTCGGACAGCGTGTACTTCAAATTCGCGACGGGCGCCGGCACATTCTTCGCCGCTCGTTTTCCAACCGCATCCAGCAGCTTGTCGAACGCCTCGGCAAAGAGGTTCACGCCTTCCTCGGTCAGCTGGTCGGTCGCTGCTTTCAACGAGATTCCCGCCTTGGCCAGGTTCTCGAGCGTGGCGCGCGCCTCCTCGATTCCCTGCTCGAGCGTCGGTCGCGGACGCCCGTGGTCGCGAAATGCGTCCAACGTGGACGGCGGAATCGTATTCACCGTATCCGGCCCGATCAGATCCTCGACGTAGAGAACGTCGTTGTACGCTGGATTTTTCGTGCTCGTGCTGGCCCAGAGCACGCGTTGCGTCTGCGCGCCGCGATCGGCCAGAGCCTTCCAGCGTGGCCCGCTGAAGATCTGCTTGTACCGTTGGTAGGCCATTTTCGCGTTCGCAATCGCCACTTTGCCCAGCAGATCGCTCAATGCGGACTTCTCGGCCGGCGTTTTCGCGCTCTTGATTCGCTCCTCGATCTTGGCGTCAACCAGCGTGTCGATCCGGCTGACGAAGAAGCTGGCTACGCTGGCCATTCTCCCCAAATCCCCGCTGCGTTTTGCGAACTCTTCCAGCCCGGCTATATAGGCTTCCGCCACCCGTTCGTATACTTCCTGTGCGAACAGCAGCGTGACGTTGACGTTGATTCCCTCGCTGATCAGCTGTTGAAAGGCCGGGATCCCTTCCCGCGTTCCCGGGACTTTGATCATCACGTTCTCTCGGCCGACTTCTTTCCACAGCCGCCGCGCTTCGACAATCGTTTCCTGCGTCTTATAGGCCAGCTTCGGCGAAACTTCCAGGCTGACGTATCCGTCGCGCCGCTTCGTCTGGTCGTATACCGTTCGCAGCACGTCCGCGGCGTCCTGAATATCCTTCACCGCAAGGCGTTCATAGATCGTGCCCGCATCCAGGTGCTGTTTGCTCAATTCATCGAGGGCCTGCGTATAGTCCGTGCTCCCGGAAATGGCCTTCTCGAAAATCGAGGGATTTGAGGTCATCCCTCGCAGACCGTCCTCACGAATCAGCCGGGCGAGCTCTCCCGTCGTAATCAGGCTCCTTCGGATGTAGTCGAGCCAGACGGATTGCCCGTAGCGGGCCAGTTCCTTAAGTGGATTCTCCAATGTGGTCGCGCGAGACCCGCTATCGGGCTTGGCGGAGGAACTCATGACTTCACTTCCTTTCGTTTTTTAAGGCGTCAGACCGTTTTTGTGGAAAGCCGGGAATCAAGCATTTTGGATGCTGCGGAGGCGCCGTTGGGCGCATGGTCCGCAATCTACGGACGGTATCCTGCGATTTTCCTTCGTTGCGCGCTGAACACACGCAACGCCTCTCTGCCGCTGACCCCACGATTCTACCGCAGCGGCTGTCTACCCATCTCCAGATTTTTACGAATGGAATTTCTGAGGATCTGCCCGGGGTTCGCTAGGTTCTCACGCGTGTGCGGCTTCCCGGCGCTGGAAGGGACACGACCTGCGCGAGCCTAGCTCGCGCAGGTCTGCACCGCGCCGGCCTGCATGCTCCGTCGCGCGGGAAAGATTGGAACCGAGTGTGGCTTCTGAAGCGGTGCAATGGCCGCGGGAGAAAATCGCTCTGCGAGTTGAGTCCGGGCGCGGCTGATTCTCGATTTGAACGCGCCCAGTTCGATACCAGCCACTTCCGCAGCTTCCGCGTTCGAAAGGTCCTGCAGCTCGCGCAGTCGGAACGCGAACCGGATGGAAGGCGAGAGGTCCTCGAGCGCGTTTTCCACCTGTAACCTGGTCTCGACGTTCGCATAGGCCTGTTCGGGATCAGGCCTCGAATCGACGAATTTCGTATCCATTGACACCTGCTCTTCCGGCGAAGCGTCCTGAAGGAACAATTCCGGGCGCGCGCGTCGACGCCGCATCTTCACCAGCGCCGCGTTCACCACAATTCGCGTCAGCCATGTTGAAAATAGAGAGCGCCCCTCGAACGAGCGGATGTTTCGGTACGCGGACAGCAGCGCATCCTGAACGGCGTCTTCCGCGTCCTCCCTGCTGTGCAACAACCGAAGCGCCTGCCGGTACAACCGGCTGCGGTACCGCTCGAACAATGTTTCCTGCGCCTCGGTGTCACCCCGCGTGGCGCGCCACACCAATTGCTGTTCGCCGGTGCGGCCTGCAGCACCAGGACGATCGCCTGTGGCTTCTCGTCTCGTGGCGGGCGCGAGATCGGTTCCTTCGCTGCGTCGACAAAACGAGGCTGATTGCCTCCTGTGGACGATCATCTGAACGGTTGCGAGGCTCATTGGCAATTCGCGCCTTTCTAATTCGTTTTGGTGTTGCAATTTACAGGGATTCGAAGCGCGAGGACGTTCGGCTAAGGCTGGCGCTTCTCCCCCCTGGGCACATTTAGTTCCAAAAAAAGGGTCTGTTGTCCGGGGCCGGCGGCTCAGAATTAAGTTGTTAGCGCTTGCTGCACGAAACCATGTAGCGGTAAAAACATCGGGCCGGCTGCAAAATTGACATCTCGCCTCGTCTTAAGCCGCCATCAGGCAGACTCCCGGTGAAGCTATCCGCCCTGCGCGAAGCGGCCCGGGTCTAGCGATCGGCTACCCCACCGCCAAGCGGCGCGTCGGTTAAGTAAGATTCGCCGATGCGCGCCCCGCCGGCTATCACTCGATCCCCTTACGAGAGGCGGTACATTCCTGTACCGCCCGACCGGAAATCGTGAAGCGAACGGCATTGTCTGCGGCCCTCGGAACGCTACGACCGGCTCCGACGCCTGTCCGCGGTTTTATATTGACGCGTTTTCAAGGTTCCTATATAGCTGCGCGGGAACTGTGGCGTGGGTCTCGGTATGACCAGCGCCGCCTTCAACCTGGCGCTGGCGCGAGATCCCGTCTGCTGCAGTTAGGCATGAAGCTCAATCTCTAACTACGGATTCTGACGACGACGATGGCCGGTCCAGACAAACTCTTCACGCCCCGCGAAGCGGCGCAGGTTCTCGGGATCAGCTACCCCACTCTCAAGCAGTGGATCTACAAACGTAAGATTCGCACCATCCAGACGGCCGGCGGCCATCACAGGATCCCCGAAAGGGAAATCGACAAATTTCTCTACCGTGCTTCCGAAGGGCGGGAGCCCGCCGAGCGGCGCGCGGGCTTCCGGCGCGTCAGCGGGCGCAATCAACTTGTCGGCCGAGTAATCGATGTGAAGATCGAGGGGCTTATGGCCCAGGTCACACTCTCGATCGGCGGCCAGCACATCACCTCGATCATCACCGCCGACGCCGCGCGGGAATTGCGCCTGAAGCCGGGCGACAAAGCCGCCGCCCTCATCAAGTCCACGGAAGTAATGATCCTGCGCGTGTAGCTCACCATGCAGATCCTTCAGTTTTACTCGTCCATAAGCGTATTCACATAGCGCTTTGTATCGTATAGAATCGGATTGCACACGCCACCGAGCAGAGGCACGCACAGTGCGCACAATCGTGATTCCTGCAGTAGCGGTCCTGCTGGTCCTTGCAGTAGCGAACGCGTCGCGAGCCCAAACCGGCGTCTCCGGCAATTCCGCTCCGGTGGATGCTCATTTTCTTCACACCTGGTTCGGCATGGTTTCCGATACGCAAGGGCGACAGCCGCACTGGATTACGCCGGTTGCCACAGTCACCCCACGCTTAGAGCAGGAGTTTCGCTACGACGTCGACTGGCTGCCAAAATCAGACGGGAGTGTGGCGGAGAATTATGGCGTCACGAAAGGTCTCGAGTTCATTCCCGAGAAAAACATCGAAATCATTCTCAGTACGCCTCCCTACTTCGTGCACAACCAACCCGGCGTCCGGGACGGCTTTGGCGACTTCCAGGGTCTCGTGAAATATCGTCTCGCCGCGTCCAACGAGGAGGGCAGCAATTACATTCTCACGGCCTTTCTGGCCGTGAGCGCTCCGACTGGGCAGTTCAGGAACGGCGCCCTGAACCCCGTGATCACGCCGACGATCGCTTACGGGAAGGGCTTTGGCAATTTCGATGTTCAGGGAACGTTTGGCGTTTCCCTCCCCGCCGGTAACACAAACGTGATCGGGAGAACATATTCCTGGAACGATGCAGTTCAGTATCGCGTTCTGCGGAAATTTTGGCCGGAGGTCGAGGTGAACTATTCCCGCTTTCAGGAAGGTAAGAATGATGGCAAAACGCAGGTCTTTCTGACGCCCGGCCTGGTCGTCGGGAAGTTCCATGTTTGGAAGCGTCTGGGCCTCACGATTGGCGGTGGTTTTCAGATTGCGGCGACTCACTTCAGCACGTCCAACCATAACGCTATCCTGTCGGTTCGGTTCCCGTTCTGAATCGCATGTCTCTTCGGCCAAAACCGGTCAACAGAGGTGAAGGCGGTCCTCCCCTCCAGTCTATTGTCCGCGAAGCGGCAACTCCGGCCCGTTTGGCCGGCAACCGGCCAAGACCAAGGTCCAGCCTGCTCCGCTCGTTTTTGCGCGCCGCGCTCGCCACCCTGGTCCTCGCGTGCGTCCTGCTCGGCGGCGTGCCGGGTCATGCGCTGCCGCCGAACACCGACCTGACCGTTTCGGCGGCGATCAGCCTGCAAAACACGCTGCAGGATATTGCGCATCTGTATCACGCGGAAAATCCGAATGTGACCGTGCACCTCAATCTGGGCGCCTCCGGCACGCTGCAACGACAGATCGAACAGGGGGCGCCTGTCGATTTGTTTCTGTCCGCGGCTCCTGCGGAAATGAACGCGCTCGAAAGCAAGAACCTCATTGTTCGCGAGACGCGAAGAAACCTCGTCACAAATTCTGTCGTGCTCATCGTTCCAAGAGGGGAAGGCGGGATCAGCCATTTCCAGGATCTCACAAGGCCCACAGTAAGGATCATCGCGATCGGCAACCCGCAATCCGTGCCCGCGGGAAAGTACGCGGAGGAGGTTCTCACGCACTTTGGACTCTACGATCGGCTGAAACCGAAATTCGTTCTCGCGAAAGATGTGCGGGCAGTGCTGACGTATGTCGAAACAGGGAATGCAGATGCAGGAATCGTGTATGAGACGGACGCGCTCACGTCGAAAACAGTCACAGTAGTCCTGACCGCCCCTCCAGGATCTCATTCGCCGGTGACCTATCCTGTCGCGGTGATTGCGGGATCGCGAAACGCGGCGGCCGCCGAAGCGTTCGAGACATTCCTCTTCGGACCCAAAGCATCCAGCGTCTTCCGCAGCTACGGTTTTAACCCTGTATCTTCCTCGAGTCACCCCGGTGCCACTGGCGACACTGTCCGCAGCGGTATTCGCCGGCCATAAGCGATTCGCAACGCGTGATCACGAGCTTGCCGGAAATCCGCGAAGCTCCGACACGTTTACCTGGGAGCGAGCCCGCAGCCATCTGTGGACAATCGCTCTCCCTTCGGTCTATTTTGCCCTGCGTCACGAGGGAGGCACGCAATGAAGGCGGTGATTTTCTCCGAACACGGCGGCCCCGAAGTTCTTCGCTACACGGATGTTCCTCAGCCAAGCACCGGCCCGAACGAAGTTCTCGTGCGCGTCCGCGCCTGCGCGCTCAATCATCTCGATTTGTGGATTCGCCAGGGGCTTCCAGGAATTTCCGTTCCCCTGCCACACATTCTCGGCAGCGATATTGCCGGCGACGTGGCGAGCGTCGGCGCGGAAGTGAAGGGACTGAAGACCAGAGAAAAAGTGCTGCTCTTGCCCGGAATCTCTTGCGGGAATTGCGCGCAATGCGCCGCTGGACAAGAGAGCCAATGCCGTGAGTACACGCTGTTCGGGTATATGGTCGACGGCGGTTACGCAGAATACGTGAAGGCGCCCGCAGTCAACGCGATCCCGATGCCGCCGAGTCTCTCATACGAGGAAGCGGCGGCCGTGCCGCTCGTCTTTCTTACGGCGTGGCACATGCTGATCACCCGCGCGAGCCTGAAGCCGGGCGAACAGGTTCTCGTTTTGGGCGCGGGCAGCGGAGTGGGCAGCGCAGCGATTCAGATTGCGAAAGTCGCCGGTGCGCGTGTTATCGCGACAGCCGGGAATGAAGAAAAACTGGCAAAGGCGAAGGAACTCGGCGCCGACGAAACCATTTTGCACTCGAAGCAGGACATCGCCGCCGAAGTGAAGCGGCTGACAGATCGGCGCGGCGTGGACGTCGTCTTCGAGCACGTGGGTGAAGCCACCTGGGAGAAGAGTATTCGAAGTCTCGCGGTCGGGGGCCGGCTGGTCACCTGCGGCGCGACTACAGGTTATGAAGGCAAGATTGATCTCCGCTATCTCTTTACGCGGCAACTCTCGATTCTCGGGTCCTACATGGGTGGCAAGGCCGAATTGTTTTCGGTGCTTGCACTCGTTGCCAGCGGCGCGGTGAAACCAGTTATCGACAAAATCTTTCCGCTCGAACGAGCCGCAGAAGCGCACAAGCATCTCGAAAGCCGCGAACAATTCGGGAAAGTCGTTCTGCGAGTCGCTTAGCCATTGGCGACTCAGGCCGTCCGCCGGGCGAGTGTGAGGCTCGTCCTGCGAGTGCTCTGTCAGCGAGAACGGCTCGAAGCCACAAGCCTTCGTCTCTCACAGCCTTCGTCTCTCACCTGTCGTCTCTCACCTTGACATTCTACCTGAGCGCGCGTATGGTTCGCCTAGAATGTCTACCAAAGAACAAAAGCGAATCGAATTGCTGCAAGGGACGCTGGACCTTTTGATCCTCCGTACGCTGCTGCTGGGACCCGCGCACGGTCACGCCATCGCGCGCGCGATCGAGATTAACTCCGAAGACGTGTTGCAGGTCGAACAGGGCTCGCTCTACCCGGCGCTGCACCGGCTGATCAAGCGCGGTTGGATTTCCGTGGAAGCAGGCACGTCGGAGAACAATCGCCGGGCGAAGTTCTACAAGCTGACACCCGAGGGGCGCAGGCAGTTGGCAGTCGAGACGAGCAAGTGGGACAAGCTGGTAGGCGCCATCGCGCGCATCCTCCAGCCGGCGAAGCAGGAGGGGGAGTAGGCAGTCCGGGCCGCGAATCCCACGACGAACCAACGGCGCGTTCGTCGTGGCTAGCGCTCAGGAACGAACGCGCAGCGGGGAGTGAAGCATGAGGCGGCGGAAGCGGATGCTTGAGGATCTCGATGCGGATATTCGCGAGCATATTGAGCGCGAGACGCGGGACAACATCGACCGCGGAATGGCCCCGCGGGAAGCGCGGCTTGCGGCGCTGCGACAATTTGGGAACGTGAGGCGCGTCAGAGAAGACGCACGCGACGTGTGGAGCGTCGTCTGGCTCGAGCAACTGCTGCGCGACGTCAGCTACGGGGTTCGTGTGTTGCGGAAATCCCCCGGATTCACGGTTGTGTCAGTTCTGACCCTTGCGATCGGAATCGCCGCGAACGCAGCCGTATTCAGCGTGGTGAACAGCGTACTGCTCGAGCCGTTGCGTTATCCGAATCCGCAACAACTTGTGG
The DNA here is from genome assembly GCA_963753475.1 of uncultured Acidobacteriota bacterium. Classification (GTDB taxonomy): domain Bacteria; phylum Acidobacteriota; class Terriglobia; order Acidiferrales; family UBA7541; genus Palsa-295. The sequence continues at coordinate 160,472 of CAVWCN010000005.1, read as the reverse complement.
CGCTCCGGCAGACGGCTCCGGGCGCAGCGGGCCTGGCGAATTTTTCCGAAGGCCTCCCGCTTTCGCCGTCGATGTATTTCACGTACGCCGAACACAACCGGACATTCCGGTCGCTGGGCGTGTGGTTCCCCGGCACGGCCAGTGTTACGGGTTTGGCCGAGCCGGAACAGGTGCGGACCGTTTCTGTGAGCGACGGCGTGCTCGAGGCGTTCGACGTTCCGCCAATTCTTGGCCGCTGGCTTTCCGCAGCCGACCAGACCCCGCACGGGCCCGAGAGAGTAATGCTCAGCTACGGATATTGGCAGGAGCGTTTCGGCGGAAGCCCGTCTGCGGTCGGACGCAATATCACGGTTGATTCGCGCTCCCGGGAAATCGTTGGAGTCATGCCCAAGGGATTCCGAATCGTCGGCGAGGAGCCGGATCTGATTCTGCCGCTCGCGTTCGATCGCGCGAAGCTCATTTTGGCCGGCTTTGGCTATGAGGGAGTGGCTCGGCTCAAACCGGGCGTGGCAATCGCGCAAGCCGACGCCGACCTGTCGCGAATGCTGCCGATCTGGATGGACTCATGGTCAAACGGGCCCGGCACGAATCCGCACTTTTACAACACGTGGAGAATCACGCCGCAGATTCGTCCGTTGAAGGAGCAAGTGGTTGGCAACGTCGCCGATATTCTCTGGGTGGTGATGGCGACTGTAGGAATCGTCATGCTGATCGCTTGTGCCAACGTGGCAAATCTCTTGCTAGTGAAAGGAGAATCGCGGCAGCAGGAACTTGCGATTCGCGCAGTGTTGGGCGCGCCGAAGAGCCGAATCGTCGGCGGATTGCTGGTTGAGAGCGTCATCCTCGGACTGACGGGCGGCGCGCTTGGACTGGCTCTTGCGGAAGTGGGCCTCCGGCTGCTGATCGCGATTGGCCCGGCGAACTTGCCGCGGCTGACCGACATTTCGTTCGGCGGGCGAGCGCTGGCGTTCACGCTGGCTCTGTCGCTCGTGTCGGCTGTCCTCTTCGGGTTGATCTCCGCCCTGAAGCACGCCCGGCCCGCTGGGCCCGCCGCTCTGCGCAGCGAAAGCCGCACCGCAAGCGCGAGCCGAGAGCGGCACCGTGTGCGGAACTCGCTTGTGGTGGCTCAGGTTGCCATGGCGCTGGTACTGCTGGTGAGCGCCGGGCTTATGATTCGCACGTTTCGTGCACTGCGAAAGGTTGATCCCGGATTCACGGGACCGGCCCAGCTCCAGCTCATGCGAATCTCGATTCCCGGCCAACTCGTGAAGGAGCCGGCGCGAGTGATCCGGATGCAAAACAATATCACCGACAAGGTTCGTGCGATTCCGGGCGTAGCTTCCGTGGGATTCGCCAGCGGAATGCCAATGGAGGGATTCGAGTCCAACTGGGACACGATTTCCGCAGAGGGCAAGACTTACCCTGGCGGCGCTGCCCCGCCGCTTTATTTGTTTGAGTACGTCTCGCCGGATTTTTTTCGAACCACGGGTACGCGATTGATCGTGGGGCGCGACCTGACGTGGACTGACGTTTACGGCCTCCGACCGGTGGGATTGGTTTCTGAGAACCTGGCGCGTGACATCTGGGGACCGCCTTCGAACGCAATCGGCAAACGATTCCGCGAGTTTTCGAGCGAGCCGTGGCGGGAGGTAATCGGCGTGGTGCAGGACGTGCGCGAAGACGGCGTCAACAAAAAGGCGCCCCAAATCGTGTACTGGCCTTCGATGGTCGCCAACCTCTACGGCCCCGGCGCGGTCGATACGGTGCGGACCGTGACGTTTGCCATTCGAAGCGAACGCGCGGGGACGGAAGGTTTTCTCAAGCAGGTGCAGCAGGCCGTCTGGTCGGTGAACGCGGACCTGCCGCTGGCGGCGGTGCGGACGATGCAGGATGTGTACGATCAGTCGCTGGCGCAAACGTCGTTCACGCTCGTGATGCTGGGAATCGCGGCTGCCATGGCGTTGGCGCTCGGGATCATCGGAATCTACGGCGTCGTCTCCTACGTGATCGGTCAGCGTCTGCACGAAATCGGCGTTCGAATGGCGCTCGGGGCCCGGCCGCGTGACATCCTCCATCTGGTGCTTGGGCAATCCGGCAAATTGGCTGCGGCGGGAATCGGCCTGGGACTGCTGGCATCGTTCGGGCTGACGCGGTTGATGGCGACGATGCTGTTTGGCGTGAGCGCGACCGATCCGGTCACGCTGGTTGCTGTGCCGCTTATGCTGTTTGCCGTAGCGCTTGTCGCGAGCTACATTCCGGCACGGCGGGCAATGCGCGTCGATCCCATGGTCGCGCTGAGGCATGAGTGAAACAGTTCGGAGGGACTGGGGAAAAAATCCTCTGCCCACAAACGCACCTGGGTCCCAACAGCACCTGGGTCCCAACGTTGACAAATTGAAGTGCGGGTGGGAGAGTCTACCGCACCATGAACCCTCTCTACGCGCTCTTTCTCGCGTTCCTGATCGGGATACTTGTGGGCCTCCGTTCCCTGACGCCGCCCGCCGTAACCGCCTGGGGTGCACATGCCAAATGGCTAAAACTGCCGACGCCGATTCTCTCCTGGCTCGGCACGATGCCGGCCGCGATCATTTTCAGCGTCCTCGCGCTGGCTGAAATCATCAACGATAAGCTGCCGAAGACTCCTCCGCGCACGGCGCTTCCCGGCCTTCTCGCGCGGATCGTGATGGGTGGCTTTACGGGCGCGTGCCTCACGGTGGCGAATGGAGGGGCCATTCTGGGCGCTGTTTGTGGAATTGCCGGTGCGCTGGCCGGAACCTTTGGCGGCTACCAGGCGCGCACTCGGCTGGTGAAGGCGCTCGGCGTCCCCGACTACGTCATCGCCGTGCTCGAAGACCTCGTCGCCATTGCCGGCTCGTTCTGGGTCGTTTCCCGATTCTAATTCCCCGCCCTACAGGTTAGATTACTCTTAGGCTCTCCCGCGAGGTGCGCATGGCTTCCTCTCAACATTACGACGCAATTGTGATCGGCTCGGGCCAAGGGGGAACGCCGCTCTGCCAGACGCTGGCACAAGCGGGATTGCGCACGGCGCTAGTCGAGCGCGAACACGTGGGTGGAACTTGCGTCAACGAAGGATGCACGCCGACAAAAACAATGGTGGCGAGCGGCCGGGTGGCGTATCTCGCTCGTCGCGGCCCGGACTACGGCGTGAAGACCGGCGCGATTCGGATCGCGATGGAGCGGGTCAGAAAGCGCAAGCGCGATATCGTGAAGCACTTCCGAAGCGCGGGTGAAGGCCGCATCAAGAAAACCAAGGGTCTCGATCTGATCTACGGAACGGCCGCGTTCAAAGATCCGCGATCCGTCGCCGTGGAGTTGCGGAACGGCGAGATGCAGGTGTTGACGGGGGAGAGGTTCTTTATCAACGCGGGATGCCGGCCCGCGGTTCCTGCGTTGGATGGACTCGACCAAATCCGATATCTGGACAGCACGTCGATCATGGAGCTGGCGCAGGTCCCGAAGCATCTCTTGGTTCTGGGCGGCGGGTACGTCGGCCTCGAGTTCGGGCAACTGTTCCGGAGACTTGGCAGCCGCGTGACAATTGTGCAGAGCGGCCCACGGCTCCTGGCGGGTGAGGACGCAGACGTCTCGGATGCAGTTGCCGGAATCTTGAAGGAAGACGGCATCCAGGTTCTCCTGAACTCGCGGGCCGAGAAGGTGTCACGACGACGCTCGAAGATTTCGCTAAGGGTGCGCGCGGGTGGAAAGTCGCGCGCCATCGAGGGCACCCACTTGCTGGTCGCCACGGGGCGCGCGCCGAACTCCGACACGCTCAATCTCGGAGCCGCGGGCATCGCGACCGACGAACGTGGATTCATTCGCGTCAATGACAAACTGGAGACCAGCACGCCCGGCATTTTCGCCCTGGGGGACATCAAGGGCGGTCCCGCGTTCACGCATATTTCGTACGATGATTTCCGTGTCATTCGCACGAACCTGATCGAGAAAGGCAGCGCGACAATCGCAAAGCGCCTGGTTCCCTACACTCTTTTCATCGATCCGCAGCTCGGGCGGGTGGGGTTGACCGAGGAGCAAGCAAGGAAGCAGGGACGAGCCATTCGTCTGGCGAAGATGCCCATGAGCTACGTGGCGCGAGCGCTCGAAGTGGACGAAACACGGGGCTTCATGAAGGCCATTGTGGACCCCACATCCGGCCAGATTCTGGGAGCTGCTGTGCTCGGAATTGAAGGCGGAGAAATCATGGCTCAGATTCAGGTGGCCATGATGGGGCAACTGCCATACACCATTCTCAAGGAAGGCGTTTTCGCCCATCCCACGCTCGCGGAATCTCTGAATAATCTATTCGCCAATTTCCAGAGCTAGACTAGTTCTCGCGCACAGGTCTTCGCTTTGCGAATCCCGCTTCTTTCGCTCGTGAACGATCAGGCTTCGAGAGGTCGACGATTGTAAACCGTTCCACTAGCCTGCGTGCGCGGCCTTCTGTGCCGCCGCCTGGAACGCCTTGCACTGACAGAAAACGCGATCGGGGGCATTCTTCTTCTTGTTGGCGTCCGGGTTGGGCTTCGAGGCGGTACAGCCGTACGTTCGGTGCGTCGATTGGAAATGCCCGCAAACGCAAATTTCGTCACGCGCCATGGTTCCCCCACTCGCGAAGTCTAGGCGACGAACACTTCCGTGCCAATCGGGTAATTCACCTAGACGTCGGTATCTTCGCTTGTTCAGTAGTTTTGAGGATTATTATGGGACCGTCCCCTGCAAAGACGCAAGTGGCATGCGACGATTTGCGATCGCTCCAACCCGCCGCGCGGCGTCGGCAAGCAGAGTATAAAATATAAAAGAACGTTCCCCTCCGATGAACGGGGATGGTATTGTCACGCCGAGTGCCCGGAGGGTTCCGCCCGCGCTTCACGAGCAGCGAGATAGGGAGGATCACGATGAAGAATCGACTCACGCGACGCGACTTGCTGAAATCCGGCTTGGTTGCTGGCGCATCGTCTCTGGTGCTGTCCGGCGCCGATATCGCCGCGGAAGGAACAGAAACACGATCTGGCACAAACGCTTCCCTAGCGCAGTCCCCCGCCATCCCGCCCGACGGGACGATCCTTCCTTTGACCTCTACGAGCGACGTCTATATTCCTCCCCGGGGAGAAAGCTTCTTCAAGTTCAGTTTTGATTTTCCCGAACCGTCGGTTTCCTTTGACGGAATGCTCTTCTCGTTCCGTCTTTATACCTTCGAGAACGCCTACGGCCTCGATCGCGGCCACCTGACCGTCGAGAAGACCGCGGGTGGAATGACGCTGCATTGCTCTCAATTCGTGTGGGCGGGTGGGCAGGAACATGTTTCCGGCACGCTGACCGCGCGCCTTCGCAAGAACGGCGACTTTGTTGAGTGGGACGTCTCGGCGGAAATGGAACAGCCGATCAAGTCCATTGCGGCGATCGTACGAGGCGTACCGCGCGGGAAGGTTTCTCCTGGCAGCGAGGGCTTTTTCGATCCGAAAGACAATGAACTGCTCATCGGTTATCCCTTCGGGGGTGGAGACCATCACGGCGCGATCAGCGCGGATTCTCCAGTCGCTGTGATTCAGGCGGGCGATCAGGAATTTTTCCTGCTGTCGGTGCTACTGGATAAAGTGCGCGCGAACCGCATTTATCTTCAGCCCGGAGCGAACGGATATCGCGTTGAGCTGGTCTACGAACAAGGAGGGTGGGAGAAGAGCAATCGAGTGCAGAGCCCCACGTGGCGCGCGGGCCGCACTCGCACCGCGGAAGATGCTTATCAACAGCACTTCAGCCGGGTGGCGCAGGCATTCAGCATACCCAGTTGGGAGCAGCGGCAGGATGTCCCGCCGTGGTTTCGCGATATCGCACTCGTCCTGTCGATCCACGGCATGCATTGGACCGGCTACATCTTCAATGATTTCGCCAAGGCGCTGCGCACTCTGGAGTGGGCCCGCACGCAGATCCCGGCGAACCGGGTGCTCGTCTTCCTTCCCGCATGGGACGGCCGCTACTACTGGGAGTATCCGGTGTACAAGGTAAGTTCGCGGCTCGGAGGCGACGACGGCTTCCGTACTCTCATCCAGAAGGGCCACCAAATGGGCTTCCGCTTTCTGCCGATGTTCGGGATGAACAGCGCTAACGACAAGCTCGCCGATTTTTCGCGGTTCTCCGACGCTACAACGCAGGACGTGGACGGCAACGATTTCGATTTGGACTGGGTCGATTGGGACAACGACCGTCATAACGAAGGCTGGGGCAGGTATATGAACCTCGGCGTCGATTCGTGGCGGACCTGGCTCTCCGGCCGAATTTCGGAGATCATCGAGCGATTCGACGCGGACGGCTATTTCCTGGACATTTCCGGCGGCTGGCAGAACAACACGAAGGCCGACATGCACGAAGGCACGCGACGACTGGTCGCGGACATACGCCAGAAATTTCCGCACGTGCTCCCAGTCGGTGAGTTTTCCTACGACGCTTTGTTGTCGATCCTGCCCGTATACCATGTGTTCCCTTCGCGCGGCTATCCGCCCGCGTTCCAAAAATACTGCCGAGCCTTTTACCACCTGAGTCATCCTGCACCGGGACGCGGAAGCAGCGGAGTCCACGAATCCGGCTTCGGCCGCTTCAGTCCGGAAGTGCGCAAGGGCCAATTCTCGATTCCGACGATCTCCGTCGTTGACGACACGTTTGACAAGTATCGCGACGTGATGGCCGAAGTCATCGCCGGCGCAAAAGCGTGGGCCGGGATTTCGTGATCGCAGGCCGGCACAAACCTCGTCGTGTCAAAAATCCGCGACAAGTCGGCAGCTCCGTTGTAATGTCCCGTAGTCAATTGCTGTGCGAAGAGCCCAACAGGATGGGATTCATGAAAAAATTGGTTCTGATCTTCGCTGTTACGTGCATTCCGTTCGTCGTTCGCGCAGCTCAAAACCCGGAAGTCACGCGCTGGGAGCACCAGGCGCAGAACGTCACGATTACGCGCGATGACTGGGGCATCGCGCACGTTCACGGCAAGACCGACGCGGATGCCGTGTTCGGCATGGAATACGCGCAAGCCGAGGACGATTTCAATCGCGTCGAGACGAACTATATCGAAGCGCTGGGATGGAAAGCGCAGGCCGAAGGCGAAGCCGCCATTTTTGACGATCTGCGAATGAAGTTGTTCGTTGATCCTGATGCGCTCAAAGCGACGTACGCGACGAGTCCGGCCTGGCTAAAGAAACTGATGAACGCCTTCGCGGACGGCCTGAACTTCTATCTATGCAAGCATCCCGACGTCAAGCCGCGGGTTATCACTCATTTCAAACCATGGATGGCGCTCGCTTTCAGCGAGGGAAGCATTGGGGGAGATATTTACGACGTGAATGTCGAGCGCCTCGCCGAATTTTACGGCCATGCGCCGGACGCGACGAAAAGCGTCTCCGAGGAGCTTCCGCCGCCGGAGCCGGGCGGATCGAACGGCATCGCGATCGGTCGCTTCCAACTCGGCGGATCATCACTCGTTGCTCTACATCAATCCTCACGTCTCATTCTATTTTCGAGCCGAGCTGCAGATGTCGAGCGACGAAGGGCTGGACGCCTATGGCGCGGTCACTTGGGGCCAGTTTTTCGTCTACCAGGGCTTCAATCGCACAGCCGGTTGGATGCACACGTCGAGCGGCGTGGAGAACGTCGAGGAGTTTCTCGAGACTGTGAGCCAGAAGAGCGGCCATTATTACTATCGCTACGGCAGTCGCGAACTGCCGGTGAAAGAGCGCTCGATCACGGTCGATTACAAAACTGCCGGCGGCATGGCTCACAAGACGTTCACCGCTTATTACACGCAGCACGGCCCGGTAATCGGCCGCATCGGCGACAAGTGGGTCAGCATCAACCTCATGCAGGAGCCGCTGCGAGCCCTAACGCAAGACTTCACGCGCATGAAGGCTAAGGACTACGCTGCCTTCACTCAAACGATGAAGCTGCACACGAATTCCTCGAACAACACGGTGTTCGCCGATTCGGAGGGTCACATCGCTTACTGGCATTCCGACTGGATTCCCCGCCGCAGCGACGCGTTCGATTGGACCAAGCCAGTCGATGGCAGCAATCCCGAAACCGCGTACCACGGACTTTTGACGCTCGCCCAGACGCCGCACCTGCTCGACCCAGCCGATGGCTGGCTCTACAATTCGAATAACTGGCCATGGTCCGCAGCCGGCCCCGATAGCTCCAAGCGCGCAGATTTTCCGAAATACGTGGACCGCGGTACCGAGGAGAGCGCCCGCGGCTACCACGCCCTTCGGCTGTTTAGCAGCCATCGTGACTGGACGCCGAAGTCGCTCACCGCAGCGGGATTCGACAGCTACTTGCCGGCGTTCGCAACCATGATTCCGGTACTGGTGAAGGCTTACGACGCTGTCCATCCTCCGACCCCTTAAAGGAGAAGTTGTCTCAACAAATTGCCGTACTGCGCAAATGGGACTATCGCTGGGGCGCTGACTCGGTCCCCACGTCGCTCGCTGTTTTCTGGGGTTTCGACCTCTATCACAAGCTTTCCTCAACCGCACGCGACGCGGATACGTCGCCGCGAGGATTACGTCGTGAAACGCGCCACTCCGGCGCAACTCCTTGGCTCGCTGGCCGCGGCTTCCGACCGGCTGGCTGCCGATTTCGGAAGGTGGCAGACGCCCTGGGGCAAAATCAATCGCTTCCAGCGACTCGACGACAGCATCCTCCATCCGCAGTTTGACGATTCCAAGCCGAGCATCGCCATACCGTTTGTTTCCTCCGCGTGGGGTTCCCTTGCCGCTTATGGTTCGCGTCCCTACCCGAACACAAAGCGTTGGTACGGAACCGTTGGCAACAGCTTCGTCTGCGTAATTGATTTTGGTCCACAGGTACACGCCTGGGCCGTCACAACGGGAGGAGAAAGCGGCAACCCGGCGTCGCGGCATTTCGACGATCAGGCCCAGCGATATGCAAGCGGTGATTTGCGCGTCGTCTATTTCTATCCGTCACAGCTGAAGGGCCACACCGAGCGCGAGTACCATCCGGGTGGCTCATGAGTTCGTAGGCCCGAAGAGAAACCAACGGATCGCGGGATTTTGAGGTGAGTGGAAATTCGAAAAGGAGTTGGACAGCCTTATGAACAATGCAAAGAATGCTCCACGGGCGGGAATTTATACTGCGAACGCTTTGTTTTGCGCGTTCCTGCTTGCGCTGATCCTCGCACCATTCTCTTCTGTTTCGATCGCGCAGACGAGTATCACCGGACTCTGGCTCTACAAAATCCCCACCGGCGATGGGAATTACCGCGAATTGTTTCTCGACCTCAAGCAAGACGGCGAGGCGGTGACCGGGAAGGTGATGTTCAGCCTGAACCGCAGCACGCCGATCAGCGACGGCAGTGTGCGCGGCGGCAAGCTGCACTTCGTTGTGAAGTTCGGTCGTCCGCCGCGCACACGTGAAGTCACGTACGACGGCACGGTAAAGGACGGCAAGCTGTTCCTCTCCTCCGCATTTCCCGGCCGCCCCACGCTGCAGCGGTGTCGCGGAGCGCACCACCGAGAAGGCCTTACAGCCCCCTGCCCGTCTTCCCCTGCCCGCGCTGCACGACGTGCCCGATAACGGCCTGGCGCGCACGCCGCCGATGGGCTGGAACAGTTGGAACAAGTTCGCCGGCAAGGTCGACGACGAGGACCGTGCGCGACATGGCCGACGCCATGGTGTCGAGCGGCATGAAGGCCGCCGGCTACATCTACATCAACATCGACGACACCTGGGAAGGCCAGCGCGACGCGCAGCGGCAACATCACGAGCCAATCAGAAATTTCCGGACATGAAGGCGCTGGCCGATTATGTCCACTCCAAGGGACTGAAGCTCGGCATCTATTCCTCGCCCGGCCCGAAGACCTGCGCCGGCTACGAGGGCAGCTACGGCCACGAGGAGCAGGACGCGAAGACCTACGCCGCCTGGGGCATCGATTACCTGAAGTACGACTGGTGCAGCGCGAGCGACATCTATAAGGACGACGAAATGCAGGCGGTCTATCAGAAGATGGGCGACGCGCTGCTGCAAGACGCGGCCGGCCGATCGTCTTCAGCCTCTGCCAGTACGGCGCAAGACGACGTCTGGAAGTGGGGCGCCGAGGTGGGCGGCAATCTGTGGCGCACCACCGGCGACATCAGCGACAATTGGGAATCGATGATCCGACATCGGCTTCAGCCAGTTTGACCTCGCGCAATACGCCGGGCCGGGACACTGGAACGATCCCGACATGCTGGAAATCGGCAACGGCGGCATGACCGACGACGAATACCGCACCCACATGAGCCTGTGGTCGATGCTGGCCGCGCCGCTGCTCGCCGGCAACGATCTGCGCACCATGACCGATTCGATCAAAGAAATTCTTGATCAACAGCGAGGTGATCGCCATCGACCAGGATCCCGAGGGAAAGCCAGTCCGGCGAATTTCCGATCCAGCATCCACCGCCGTCGTGCTGGCGCGACCCTTGCACGACGGCTATCTGGCCGTCGGACTGTTTAATCGCGCCGATCAGCCGCAAGCGATCACCGTGAAATGGTCCGATGTCGGCCTTACAGAAACACCATCGCATGCGCGCGATCTTTGGAAGCATGCAGATATCGCGACCCCTGGGGCGAGCTACACGGCTACCGTCCCGGAGCACGGCGTCGTTCTGCTGAGGGTCACGCCGGCAAAATCGGCGAGATGAGCCGCGTCGTGGGCGAATCATGCCGACGGCATTGAGAGGATCGCTCCTGGAAGAAACGCGGGCCGCGCATTGGGACAATCGTTGCGCGGCCCGGTGAGACGAAACGATTACTGCTTCGCGCCGCTTAACAGCATCTGCGTGCCGCTATCGAGATGAACGTTCCGCGTACTCGACGTTACGATGCTCCCCTCAGTAGCGTTGCTCGCCGCTGACGTGAGATTCAAACCCTGCAAACCGAAAACGCCAGAACTGGTCGACGCGAGATGTCCGGTCGCGTCGAGTCCGCGGACGTTACCTCCCGCATAGCCCGTCGCCCGCGTTGCTTCTCCTACCGTGCCGCCCGTCATCTGTCCGGCATTTCCGGCCACTCCGCCTGCGAGTCCGGCAGCGCCTCCGGCCGTTCCGCCCGCGCCGCTCAGCAACCCGCCGCCAGTCCTTCCGCCTCCAGACGCAAGCGCGGAAGCCCCGCCGCCCATCGCCGCCTCATCGTCTCCAAGGGAAGCGGCAGTCTCAGTTGACGCCGCCGCCAGCGCTTGCACCAAGATGCAGGGGTACCTGTTGCCCGTTCTTCAACGTGACGCTGTCGAAAGCCATTCCCAGCGAAGACTCCGTATTCGCCTTGGACCGAGCCTGCGCCTCCGTGACATGCCCGTGCAGCCGCGAGCCCCTCTTCAAAATCACTTTCCCGCTCTGCTTTACATCTGACGTGGTCCGTGCTTCGATCCTGTCACCCGCCTTGCACTTTCTGGCATCCAGTGGCTTCGTCAACACCGCGTTCACCGTTGTGCCGTTGTTCAACTGAACGGCCTCTGGTCCTGCATTCGCCGAAGCCGAATTCCCGTTGGCCGCCGATGCATTCGCAGCGCGCGTACTACCTGACTTCTGGTCACCTGCGCGGCTCGACGGCTGCGTCGTTCGCGACGCGGACGCCGATGTGCTCGATTGAGCTTGCACGCCTGCCTGTTCCGTTTGCGTTACGTGAGCATTCGATGATGCCGACGTCTGTGCATTAGCGGCCGTCTGCGCCTGCGCGGCCCAAGCCGATATCGCTCCCACCAACATGAAGAGTGCCAGTTTTCTCATTCGAGAATCTCCCCTGAACGAGCCGCCGCCTGATGCGGCCTCGCTCCCATAAAATCAGTTGCGACATACAGGACGACAGTCCTCTCTGTGCAAACGTTTCGCCAGTTTTGAACCCGCGCTTCTTCAATAACTTAGACGCAAACTGCAGTACTAAGGCCCGACGCACGGAGGAGAAAAAAGGTGACAGGCCCGAGACATTCTTACCCGCTCCCATCCTGCGGGGCAGTAGCCAACCGCAAGGCACTCACGTGTAAAATGGACAGCTCGCCGCGCCACGTCGAGTTGAAAGGAATGCTTCGCACAATTGGCCATGAACAGCAAATTCGCGGTGGAAGTCTGCGTCGATTCCGTGGACTCGGCGATGGCCGCCCAGGCCGCTGGCGCCGATCGCATCGAGTTATGCGGCAATCTGCTGGAGGGCGGGACGACCCCAAGCGCGGGGCTGATCGCGCTGGTCCGGCGAAACCTGTCGATCAAGCTCCACGTGATGATTCGCCCGCGCGGCGGTGACTTCTGCTACGATGCGGGCGAACTCCGCGTCATGGAGAACGACATCACCATGGCCAAACAACTCGGCGCGGACGGTTTGGTTTTCGGCATCCTCGATCAGGACGGCGTCATCGACACCACGAAAACCGGCAACCTTCTGGAATTGGCCCGGCCTTTGAAAGTGACCTGTCATCGCGCGATTGACATGTCGCGCGATCTGCGAAAATCCCTGGAAGCGCTCGTCGCACTGGGGGTCGACTACGTCCTCACCTCCGGCGGAGAACAAACAGCGATTGAGGGCAGCGCCGCGATCGGGCGGCTGGTGCGCGCGGCCGGACACCGGATTTCAGTCATGGCAGGAGGCGGCATCCACGAGCGGAACGTCCGCGAACTGATTGCGAAAACGCGCGTAACGCAGATTCACGTTGGCCTGAGCGAGCGCAGCCCCGGCCCGATGAAATACCGCAATGAGAAGATTTCGATGGGGACTGTCAAGGGCCGGGAATACGACCGGTTCGGCGCCTCTGAAGAAAGGCTCAAGAGGCTCGTCGCCGCCTGTAAATTGGGGGCCTGAATCTCTTCCGACGGATTATTCAGATAGACCTGCTTTTGAGAAACGAGGTGACGGATGCAGACATGACGCAAAGGTCAGGCCGAAAAGGCGGCGCGAGGATCGGCCCCCTGGTCGCAGCCGCGCTGGTTTTGGCCGCGGTGCCCGCCTCGATTCTAGGCACGGACCGGCCGCGCATCGAAAACGGCAAAACGGATCAGGGTGCCATGGCGGAACGAGTTCGCCAGGAATTTCTGCACGCATGGCAGGGTTACAAGCAATACGCGTGGGGACACGACGAATTGCGGCCCCTAAGTAAGAGCTACCACGACTGGTACGGCACCTCGCTTTATATGACACCGGTCGACGCGCTCGACACGATGGTCCTGATGGGCCTGAAGAACGAAGCCAACGAAGACCGCGAACTGATCGACAAAAATCTGTCGTTCGATAAGGACATCTACGTTAAGAATTTCGAGATTACGATTCGCATGCTCGGCGGATTGCTCAGCAGTTATCAACTTACGGGAGACAAGCGCCTGCTCGCGCTCGCGGAAGACCTCGGGAATCGCCTGCTGCCGGTATTCAATTCGCCGACGGGCATGCCGTACTCGTACGTGAATCTGAAGACGGGCGCGGTGCGCGGCGCGGAAACGAATCCGGCGGAGGTTGGCACGCTGCTCCTGGAATTCGGCACGCTGAGCAAACTGACAGGCAAGCCCGTGTATTACGACAAGGCCAAACGCGCTCTGGTTGAGCTGTACAACCGCCGTTCGAAAATTGGACTGGTCGGGGACGGGATCAACGTCGAGACCGGCAAGTGGACGGGCGCGGACAGCAGTGTCAGCGGAGGAATCGATTCCTATTACGAATACTTGCTCAAAGCGTGGCTCCTCTTCGGCGACAAGGATTGCAAACGGATGTGGGACACGAGCATCGCGGCGCTGAATCGTTATGTCGCCGACGATGCGTCGACGGGCCTCTGGTACGGTCACGTGAACATGAACACGGGCAAACGCACGGGCACATATTTCGGCGCGCTCGACGCATTCTTTCCGGGGGAGCTTGCGCTATCGGGCGACATACCCCGGGCGCGACGTCTCGAAGATTCTTGTTACAAAATGTGGACGATGTTCGGAATCGAGCCGGAGGTGATCAATTATTCGACAATGAAGGTCGTCTATGGCGGATACCCGCTGCGCCCCGAGATCATCGAGTCGGCATTCTATCTGCACCATTTCACGAATGATCCGCGCTATCTCCAGATGGGAAACACGTTCTTCGACAGCCTGGTGAAGTATTGCCGCACGCCGGTTGCTTACGCGGCTCTGAAAGACGTGCGGACAAAGCAGCAGGACGACGACATGGAGAGCTTCTTTCTGGCGGAGACTCTCAAGTATCTCTACCTGATCTACGCCCCTGCCAACACCGTCGACTTGTCGCACTCGGTGTTCAACACCGAGGCCCACCCGCTGCAAAAGCTCCAGTAGCGCGGGCGTCTAGCAGGCGATTTGGTCCTCGACTGGCACCAATCGCGGCCTAACCGGCGCTCGATGGCACTGTCGCTCTGTGATCCTTAGGGGAGCGGCGGTGGCGCGCGCGTCGAAGCTTGCCGGCAGGCAGGGATCTCTCTTTATCCTGGAGCCGCCACACCGTCGCTGTAATCGAACGGAGAGTGTTCGGCTCCTCGCTACTCCTCGTTCCCCTCGAATTCCTGTCCCGGTGAATTGGACTCCAGCGTCAGTTCCGGCAAACCGGCGGCGCGGAGCTTCGCGTTCAACTCCGGAATGTCATGCGCCTTTATGGCACCCCAGCCCTGCATAATTGGCGGCACTTCCTTCACCAGGCCCGCGACGGCGGCGGTTGCCTGGCTGGTGGGCGCCACGTCCGCTTCCTGAAAGACATTCATCAGCAATAGCAGTCGCATGCGTATGGCGCCCAGTGATGGCGCCTCTTCCCCTCCAGCCCCGGGAAACCGCCGGGCCGCTCCCGCCAACTGTTTCAGTTTCTCGTCGACGGCGTTCACAGCGGTCAGGGTCTCGCCCTGCGCCTGCTTCTTGAGTCCGGTAAGTTGCTTGCGCAATTCGACGACTTGATCGAAGGCAGGCGATACCTTCATCACCGGCTCATACAGCTCCATCGACTCTGTGAACTGCTCTCTCAATCCCGCGAGCGGCGTCATCACGCGCGGGTCCATTTTCAAGGCAAGCGGTTGCGTGTAGCTCTTGCCGTCCGCCGTCAGCACCACCGTATATTGCCCCGGCATCGCCCACGGCGAAGTAGGTGCTGGCGCCGTATTGTGCGGTACAGCGGCGATCGGATAGAAAGGCGCGATGCCCGGCACTGGCGCGTAATGCACGTCCCACAGGAAGCGATGCATGCCGGGCGCGTCCGAAAGCGCCTCCGATGGACGCACCCAGTACGTCGGAATGGACAGGTCAGGGACTGATCGGCTGTGGCTTTTCTTCGCTCGACCAGCGCCGCACAACTTTGCCAGTGTTGTCGCGAATTTCGAGCGTAACCGGCGAAGACGCCGCCGATCCCAGGTAGTAGTCGATGATCGCGCCATCGGGCGGATTCTGACCGGCCGGAAATCCGGCGGC
Organism: uncultured Acidobacteriota bacterium; assembly: GCA_963753475.1. Taxonomy (GTDB): domain Bacteria; phylum Acidobacteriota; class Terriglobia; order Acidiferrales; family UBA7541; genus Palsa-295. Next base: position 145,046 of record CAVWCN010000005.1, on the reverse strand, counting down.
AGTGGCGTGTCCGGTATTCGTGTCCCAGCGCATGCGATACGTCAGTTCCGGCTTGAAAAGAATTGCTGCGCTCGACGTCACCCGTTCTCCGAGCTGGCGCAGCGGCGTCATGTCGTCGAGAATCCAGAAGCCGCGCCCGTGAGTGGCGACGTCAAGATCGTCGTTTTTGATGATCAAGTCGCGCACCGACGTGGCCGGCATGTTCAGCCGCAAGGATTGCCAATGATCGCCGTCATCGAAGGATACATACACGGCGTCTTCTGTCCCGGCGAACAGCAGTCCTTTGCGTTTCGGATCCTCGCGTACCACGTTGCGTCTTCATCGCATCGGGATTCCGTTGTCGATTTCCGTCCAGTTTTCGCCGCCATCCCTGGTGCGCAGCATGTGCGGCCGCAGGTCGTCCAGACGCAGCGTGTTGATCGCCGCGTACGCGGTCTGCGGATCGAAATGGCTGGCCTCGATCATCGAGACCTTCTGGCCAACGGCTCCAGCTGTGGCGGCGTGACGTTGCTCCAGTGCGCGCCGCCATCGCTTGTAACCTGAATTTGTCCGTCGTCGGTCCCCGCCCAAATCAGATCGGATTCAGCGGCGAAGGCGCCACCGTGTAAATAACGCCTCGCTGAATCGGTTGCGCGGAATGCTCGCTGCGATATTTCCCGACGCTCAGCCGGAATCTCCGCACGTCTTGCGCGTCAGATCCGGACTGATCTGCTGCCAATGCTACCGCCGTCCTCGTCTTCCATAGGGTGTTCGCGGCGAAGTACAAAATGTGCGGATTCTCCGGCGAGAAAACGATCGGCTCCGTGCGCACGACGCGATAATCCTCCCGAGCGGAACGGCTTTGGCACTGATGTTCTGCGCTTGGCCGTCCGCCGGTCGTAACGCGTGACTTTGCCCCATACACGATATCCGGATCTAGTGGATCCGGCACGGCGTAGCCGTATTCCTCCGCCGCAACCGGATGCCATTCGCGGATCGTGATCTCGCCGTCGTTCCCGCGGCTCGCGATGCATGCGGATCCGCTTTCCTGCTGGCCGCTGCATAGGCGATATGGAAACGCATTGTCGGCGTTGACGTGGTACATCTGCGCCGTGGATTGGTTGTACCAGGAACTCCAGTCTGTCTCCGCCATTCACGGTGACAATCGCGCCTTGATCGCTCGCCAGCAAGATGATCTTCGGATTCTTGGGATTGATCCAGATGCCCTGGTAATCATCGCCGCCCGGCGCGCCGCGGAACCCCGTCCAAGTTTTCCCGCCGTCCGTCGATTTCCATGTAACGATGCTTGTCATGTAAACCACTTCTGGATTCTTCGGATCGATCGCCGGCTCGGGCAAGTCGCCGCCGCCAATTCTTTGCGCGGGCCGCGGATCATCGGTCGCTACCGTCCAGCTCTCGCCGCCGTTTTCCGACTTGTAAAGCTTGACGCCGCGCTCGACCGCTACCGAGGCAAACAGGATCTGCGGGTTGCTTCTGGAGATCGCGATGTGCGCCTGGTTCGCATCTTCCGGCAGGCCGTTCGTCAGCTTTTGCCACGTCGACCCACCGTCCGTCGATTTGAAGATTCCCCCGTTCGGACCACCCCACTCGCCGTTCTCCCATGGTCCCTCTTCCGCCTGCCACATCGTGGCATACACAATCCGCTGATTACTGGGATCGATCAGGACATCGTCGCCGCCCGTGTATTCGTCCTTGTAGAGAACTTTCTGGAACGTCTGCCCGCCATCCGTCGAACGAAAAATTCCGCGCTCTGCGTTCGGACCATAGGGATGTCCCGCTACCGCGGCAAAAACCCGGTTCGGATCGTTCGGATCGACCGCCAGTTCCGGAATCTGCTGTCCGCCGCGCAGTCCGAGGTGCATCCACGTCTTCCCGCCGTCCGTCGTTCTATAAATCCCGTTGCCGACCGAAAGATCGGGGCGATGGAGACCCTCGCCGCTTCCCGCGTAGATAATGTTCGGATCCGAAGGCGCCACGAACAGCGACCCGATTGATCCCGTCGGCTCGCGGTCGAAGATCGGTGTCCACGTGCGGCCGTAATCATCCGTCTTCCAGATTCCTCCGTTGCACACGCCGATGTAAAAAACATTGGGCTGGCCGGGCACGCCTGCTACAGCCCGCGTCCTTCCGCCGCGGTACGGACCGATGTTGCGCCAGTGCAGCGCCTGCGAGAGATCGGGCACGGTCTCCTGCGGTTCCTGCGCCGTCGCCGAAACCGGAAGAAAAATCACACCGAGAACGAAACTCGCACAAATAATGAAACGCCGGAATGAATTCACCTTTTGCCTCCAGAAAAATTGACACAGGAGGATATCGCATTCACCGCCGCTCGTCAGCTTTTCCTGGGCGTCCGTCCCGGTTGTGACAGTTCTATTGCACCCTGCGGCCCGCGGGCGTAGATTCGACCAGCAGCCAAAAATACGTCGCGGTTTTGGCCGCTGCAATGGTTGCTGACAGGTACCCCGGACCATGACGAAGAAACGGACCAAACGAACGCCTCCCAAGCAAAAACGCAAGCGAACCTCCGCGTCTCAGAAGTCGCGCTCCGCAACGCGAGCTCCCCGCAAACGAGCCTCGACCAAAACGATCGCTGCTCGAAGCGCGCTCAACCGAGGCTCCAAACCGTTGCGCATTTTCGCCAAGCCGCAGTTGGGTGAAAAGATGGCCCGGCGAATTGCGGCGGCAACTCCGGCTACCGGCTTCGATTTCGCGGCCACACTCGCTGGCAAAACAACCCATTTTCAGGTGTATTACCAGACGGGCTTCGCCAACGGACCCGCTATCGCGCAAGGAGTTCTCGCCACCTGCGAACGGGACTACAACGCGCAGGTCGCTTTTTTCAGCGGCCTCGCCATTCCGACTCTGCCTGTGAATATTCTCATCGGTTCGGGAATCGGCGGCGCGTACCACTACGGCTGCGCTGCCGTGGACCTCTACTGCGACGGCGACAGTTCAGCCAACCCGGACATTGATCTGACGCGCATGCTCGCCGTGGCCGAGGAGGTGGAAGTTTTCGAGGCCGCGCAGAACAAGGGATGGGATTGCGGCGCCAGCAACGGCGAAGGCCTTTCGCGAGTTCTCGCTACGGAATTGTATCCCGCACAGCTCGACGGCTTTGCAACGGCCGCCGCCTGGCTCGATTCGTCCGGCCGCGCCGATTGGGTCAGCAAAACCGATCCAACGGACCAGAACGCCGTCTCGACCGGTTGCGCCGTGCTCTTCCTTAACTATCTTCGCTATCAGCTGAACTTCTCGTGGCAGGAAATCATTCAAGCAGCCGGCGCAACGCTTGAGAAAACCTACGAAGGAATCACAAGAAAATCCGGCGCCTTCGCGCCTTTTAAAGCGCTCCTCGATTCCCATTTTCCGGCCGGCCAGCCCGCCGGTCTTACCACCGATAACCCGTTTCCACTCTGAGGTCCGGGTTCGCGCAAGGCGCGCAGATCATTCGCTGGTGTCCGCTTCCGGCTCGGCAGGGCGTTCACCCGTTTCGTCCTGTTTTTCGGGGATCTCCAGGTCTCCACGCAATAGAAACTTCGCCCGCTCGATGATGGCGTCTGCGCCCAGAATTTCACGAGCCTGTTCGGGCAGCTTTCCCAACGCATCCACCGCGGCCCACAAGCAATCCTCCAGCGTGGTCAGCCGCTCGACAAGTTGCGGCGCCGTCGATTGGGCGCGGATTACTGCGTCGAGTTCGATCTCGCCCGGAGCCGCTTCCACCTGCTGAGCCACAGGCGCTTGATCGACGTCGTCTCGCAGTGGCGGCGCCACCGGAAACATCGCGATTGGCTTCACGTTTGCCTCCGTTCCGCTCCGCTTCATTCTAGCGCGGTTAGGACCTCGAAAACCGATTCCAGTCTGATCAGGACCGGCGGCTCTTGCTCCACCGCCCGTGCCTGTCTCAAGCACGTACGGGCGGGTGATGGCTATCACATCAGGGCGTGACGTGTAGCACCGCTACATGCGCCGCCCTGGGTGTATCTGCACTATTATGTGTCGAACCTGTAATCCGGACGACCCGTTCTTAATGGTGATGCTCACGGCGGAGCACCGCCTCGCCAGAATTGCCAATCTAGTCCGTCACGCGGCAGCGGTCTGCCCTCCGCGCCTTTATCGGTCCCGTCTCCTCGCCTCCTCGACTCATGCGCTGGTTCGTTTCTGTAAGGGCCACGATGGCACCTGCGGGGGAGTGTGTTGACGAACCGCTTCAAGGACGCAGAACACCTGTTGCGTCTGGCGCTCGTCTTCGCGATTGGTGCGATCATATTCGTGGTCGTGCGGGCGATGCTGGTGCCTCGAAGTTTCGGCGAATACGGCCATTATCGCGGGAACGCCATCGCGGAAATCGCCGCGCAGCCCGTTAAGTTTGCCGGACACCAATCCTGCGAATCCTGCCATGCCGACGTGGCCGGAGTGAAGAGCAAGGGGATGCACGTCAGCGTGAACTGCGAGGCATGCCACGGCGCGCTCGCCAAACACGCCGACGATCCAACCACCGTACGAGCCGTCTAAACTTGACACCGCCGTTCTCTGCGTCCGTTGCCATGAGGTTAACGGCGCGCGGCCCAAAGACTTCCCCCAAATCGTAGCGAAGGATCACAACGCGGGATTGTCCTGCGAGACCTGTCATCAGCCTCACAGCCCGCTGATCGAGACCGGAGCCAAGCCATGAAGATCACGCGCCGGCAGCTGCTGATCCTGCTGCCCGCCGCGGCGGTCGCCTGGGAGTCGGTGCTCGCTGGAACGCCGGAAGCAGCGCCGAATTACAAGCTGACCGAGCACTGGTGGGGCATGCTCGTGGACATCTCGAAGTGCATCGGCTGCGGAAACTGCGTCCGCGCGTGCGCCGACGGAGAACGATGTGCCGGAAGGTTATTTCCGAACGTGGGTGGAGCGCTACCACGTCTCGGATGACGACCTGGCTAATCCCCTGGTGGATTCGCCGGACGGCGGCAAGAAGGGTTTCCCGCTCATCGAACGCGGGGGCAAGAACTTCTTCGTCCCCAAGATGTGCAATCACTGCGCCGATTCGCCGTGCACCCAGGTCTGCCCGGTCGGCGCGACGTTCATCACGCCCGACGGCGTGGTGCTGGTGGATAAGAACATACTGCGTCGGCTGCCGCTATTGCATCCAGGCGTGCCCGTATGGCTGCCGCTTCCTGAATCCGAAAACGCAAACAGCGGAGAAGTGCACGCTCTGCTATCACCGGATCACGAAAGGCCTGACGACGGCTTGTTGCGAGGCCTGCCCAACCGGCGCGCGGCAGCTTGCCGACCTGAAAAATCCCGAAGGATCCGATTCACGCGTTTTTGAGGACTCACAGCGTGCAGGTGCTGAAGCCGCACCTGGCCACGGGCGCGAAGCTCTTTTACAACGACCTGGACGGTTCGGTGCGATAGGAGGCGCGAAGAGATGCCGGTTCGAGGGCTTCATGTACCCGAACGAAGTCGAACTCGCAGTGGAGCATCCTGATCGTCCTGTACCCGTTCGTCACGGGCCTGGTGGCGGGCGCATTCATTCTGGCGTCGCTCGAGCGCGTCTTCCACGTCGAGGCCGTGAAGCCCACCTATCGGCTGGCGTTGCTGACCGCGCTAGCGTTTCTGCTGGTGGCGCCGCTGCCGCTGCAACTGCATCTGGGACATCCAGAGCGCTCGTTCGAAATGTACCTGACGCCCGCACCGGACTTCGGCCATGGCCATGTTCGGCTTCGTCTATCTGTGGTACCTGATGGCCGTCCTGCTGCTTGAAATCTGGCTGGATTACCGGCGGGATATCGTTCTCGCTTTCGCAGCGAACGACGGGCTGGCGGCGCTTCCTCTACCGGGTGCTCACGCTGGGCTCGACGAACATCAGCGAAAGCGCGCTGCGCATCGACGACCGCGTCGGCTACGTGATCACGCGTGATCGGCATTCCCTCGGCGTTTCTGCTGCACGGCTATGTCGGATTCATTTTCGGATCGGTGAAGGCGAATCCCTGGTGGTCCTCGCCGATGATGCCGGTGGTGTTTCTGTTCTCCGCGATGGTGTCGGGCATTGCCGCGGTCCTGCTGATCTATATGTTTTCGTCGTGGTATCGCAAGCAGGCCGATTGACATGCGTTGCGTGGACACGATCGCCAGATACCTGTTCTACACTTTCATTATCGACTTCAGTCTGGAGATGCTCGACCTCGTTCATCGCATCTACGAGGCGGACGAATCGTTCCGCAGCCTCGATTTCATGGTTCACACGCGACTGTACCTTTCGCAGGTTGTCATTCAAATTTATATCGGCACGCTGACACCGCTGGCGCTGCTGGCGCTCACTCAGTTGTTCAAGTTCAGCGAAAAGGTCCGCAAGCGCATCTATGCCGTGGCGGGGAGCCTGGCGCTCGTCGGGATTTTTGCCATGCGCTGGAACGTGGTGATTGGCGGGCAGCTCTTCTCCAAGAGTTTCCTGGGCTACACGACGTACAAGATTGGATTTGTGGCCAAAGAAGGCTTGTTGCCCGCCATCGTGCTGATGCTGCTGCCATTCGCGATCCTGTGGGTCCTGGTGAAGCTGCTTCCGCCGTGGCCGGAGCGTGAACCGCTTTCCGGGCGTGACGCCGTTCCCGCTCAGGGCGACGATTAGGCTCTGAATCGCGGGTCGAACAAATGACGTGGATGCTCATGCCTCCGGCGGACGTTTCATCTCTGGAACGGTTTGACCAACGTGTGAAGGAGTTTGAGAGCCTCGACGTTACAGGCGGCGCCCAGCTGTAGGCGCGTCGGCTCGCGGGCGCGTGAGCCACACGGTTAATTCCAATGGCCCGTGCGCGCAACCATCGTGTTTGCAGCGGGTTTGCGGCGCCCAAGCGAACCAATCCGCACACAGCTGTCCGGGTCCGGGAAGACCATCCGCGAATCGCACGTTTTCCTCGGGGCGCGTCAGCCCATGCCTCGTTTCAATCAGGCAGTGGTCGAGCCTTGGACCAATAGATTGTGAGCCCTGCCAACGACGATGGCGGACGAGTGCGCTCGTCTGCCGTGCCGTTGTGCGGCACAAGGCCTGGCCTGCCGGTAGAGAAGCCTACCTAAGTACCGGGAAAGGCACGATTCAGGCCCCAAAGGCGCCGCAAAAGGTACTGAGGGCGCTAAATCCGAAGATGCCTATGCGCAAATTTTAATACGGGACCGCACAGAGTCGCGTGTAGAATGCCGCTCGCCGAAAAACCACAGCACGTCGCGACCTGCGGAAACGGATTCGTTCAAGAGAGCCGGTTGAGATCGTGGTGCGAACATCGGCCTCGGACAAGGAGAGCAAACGTGGACGTGACAACCGTTTTTCTTCTGCTTCTGGGAGTAATCGCCCTTTTCCTTGCCCTGGGGATAATCCTCGGCTCGTTTTTTACAGTCGAGACGGCACAGGTTGCCATCGTCCAGCGACTGGGAAAATTCGCGCGTGTGGCGGCTCCGGGATTGAACTGGAAAACGCCGTTCATCGAAACCGTCGTGCAGCGCATGAGCATGCGCGTGCAGCAGTTCAACGTGCAGGTGGAGACAAAGACGCAAGACAACGTGTTCGTGCAGATACCCGTTTCGATCCAGTACCAGGTGATACCCGATGCGGTGGAAAACGCGTACTACAAATTGTCCGACCCGGTGAAGCAGATCGAATCGATGGTTTACAACGTTGTGCTCGGGCACGTCCCGAAGATGAAACTGGACGATGCATTTCTGAACCAGGCCAACATTGCCAGCGATTTGCGCGACAGCCTCGATAGTTCGATGAAGGAGTACGGCTACGCGATCGTAAGGGTGCTGATCTCAGACATCGTGCCGGACCAAAAAGTGAAGGCGGCCATGAACGACATCAACGCCGCGCAGCGCGAGCGGGAGGCGACCGTTTCCCGCGCGGAGACGAACAAGCTGCTGGCGGTGAAACAGGCAGAGGCCGAAGCGGAGTCGAAACGCTTGCAGGGCGAAGGAATCGCCAACCAGCGCAAGGCGATCATTTCGGGCCTCAAGGACTCGGTCGAGGATTTCGCGAAAACCGTGCCCGGCTCGACGCCCCAGGACGTGATGCAACTGGTCCTGATGACGCAGTACTTCGACACGTTGAAGGATATCGCCGCCAACGATCACAGCAATACCATCTTGATTCCGCACACGCCGAATATGCTGACCGATTTGTTCGACCAACTAAGGACCGCAATCGTCACGGGTGCGGAGGTGGCGAAGCACTCCTAGGACACCTCGCCCGCGGCGAACACTACGGCCTGTGATCTTCTCTCTCTGACTTGTTTTACTCCGGCAGGTCGATTTGTCCATTCATTTCGAAGGTGCCCCTGACGCCGGGAGCGCCGGTGCCGGGTTGGCCGCCGCCGATGGTGACGGTGTACTTGCCGCCCGCGATGATGGGCACGCCAAGTTCGGTGACCATGCCGAGGTCCCGGGTCTTCAGTTCGAAATGCACGGTCTGGCTGGCGCCCGGATCGAGGTGCACGCGCTCGGAAACCGCGCAGAGCCTTGAGCGGCGCACCCGTCACGTCGGGGAACTTCAGGTAGAGCTGGACGACTTCGTCGCCCGGCACCTTGCCGGAATTGGTAACCGTGACGTCCGCATTTACGGGCTCGCCCGCGGTCACCGGCTCGGCAGGCACGATAAGACCGCTGTACGCGAACGTCGTATAGCTCAGGCCGTATCCGAACGGATAGAGCGGCTGCGCCGTGGAAGTAGCGGTAGGTGCGGCCCTCCATCGAGTAGTCTTCGAAGTTGGGAAGCTGGTTGACGTCCTTGTAGAAGGTGACGGGCAGGCGGCCGGCGGGATCGTTCTTGCCGCTCAGGGTCTCGGCGATGGCCGTGCCGCCCTCTTCGCCCGAGTACCAGGCTTCGAGGATGGCATTGGCGTGCGCCTTCTCCCAGTTGACGGCGAGGGCGCTGCCGTTCATGAGAACGACGACGAGCGGCTTGCCGGCCTTGCGCGACTTCCTGGACCAGAGCTTCTTCAGGTTCCGGCATGTCGAGGCTGGTGCGGTCGCCGCCGAGGAAGCCGGGCTCGTTGACCGGCATCTCCTCGCCCTCAAGCTCGCTGGTGATGCCCACCACGGCGATGACCACGTCGGCCTTGCGGGCGGCTTCAAGCGCGGCGGGGAGGGCGCCGTTGTCCACCTTGGCCCAGATGAGCTGGGCCATGGGCTCTCGCCTGCCGGATACTGCGCCGTAGACGACACTGAATGTGCGACCTTCTGGCCCTTTTCGAGGTGAACTGCGCCCCATGCCGATGCCGCCCATAATCCTGGGCAACCTGCTGGTCGTCGACCGTGACGCGGCCGAACGCCGTCGGCTCTTGATGCCAACCAGGTAGTCGCCGGTTTCAGCGGGCGTGAGGAAGCCCGACCACTGGACCGCCAGCGGGCTCTTGCCTTTAGCCTCGGCGGGCAGATTGTCTGCGGTCAGATCGACCGTCGGCTCCACGCGTGTGGTGATCGGCTTGGGCCGCGCACCGCCGAAGTCCCGAAGCCCTGCGCCGTACTCGGCTTTCAGGCCGGGCTTGCCATCGGGCGTTGTCAGCAGGTTCGCCGGCACCGGCGTTCCCTCCGGATGCAGGAACTGCGTGCCCGGAACATAGGTGATCTTCGCGTTCGGGAACTCCTTCTTCAGTCCCTCCATGAAGCTGACGGTGTGCGTCGGGGTGCCGTTGTAATTGCCCAGCAGCACCGCGGTCTGGTCCGCCAGCGGCCCCACGACGGCGATGTTCTTCACCTCCGGCTTGAGCGGAAGCGTGCCGTCATTCTTGAGCAGCACCATGGATTCATCGGCGATCTTGCGCGCCAGAGTCGCGATGCTCGGGGCTGTTGAGCTCGTTCTCGTCGATCTTGGTGTACGGCACCATGTCCGGCGGATCGAACATGCCCAGCTTCATGCGCGCCGTGAACAGGCGGACGAGCGCCGTGATCGATGGCGCCTTCGCTCAGGTAGCCCTGCTGCACGGCGTCGATGTAGGGCTTGTAGTCGTGGTCGTCCTTCACCTTCTGCGAAGAAGTCGACGCATTCGTTGTCCATGCCGCGCTCGAGCGAGATGGCCGAAGCCTGCGCCTGGGTCGGGCGGTAATGGTGGCCCTCGAAGATGTCGACGACGGCGCCGCAGTCGGAGACCACGTAGCCCTTGAAGCCCCACTTGTCGCGAAGCTGATCGATCAGGGTGAACTCGTTGGCGCAGGCGGGCTGGCCGTTGATGGCGTTGTAGGCGCACATCACCGAACCGGCGTGGCCCTCGGTGACGGCGGCGCGGAAGGCGGGCAGATAGGTGTCCATCTCGTCGTGCTTGCTCACGTCGACGTCGGCGAAGTGGCGGGTGGGCTCGGGTCCGCTGTGCACGACGAAGTGCTTGGGCGTGGAGATGACGCGGTAGTAGTGGGGATCGTCGCCCTGCATGCCGGTGACGAACGCGACGGCCATGCGCCCGGTCAGGAACGGATCTTCGCCGTAGGTTTCCTGGCCGCGGCCCCAGCGCGGATCGCGGAAGATGTTGATGTTCGGCGCCCAGAAATCGAGGCCCTGGAAGATGCTGCTGTAGCCGCCGTCGGCTTTGACGGCCTGCACATGCTTGATGCGCCCCTCGATGCCGATGTCGGTGGCCATCTCGTGAATGATGCGGCGTGTCGAAGGTGGCGCGCGAGGCCGATGGGCTCGGGAAACTCGGTGGTGCCGTTCGACAGCGACGCCGTGCAGCGCTTCGCTCCACCAGTCGTATGCGGGAACGCCGAGGCGCGGAATGGCGCGGGCCTGGTTGACGAGCTGCGATGCTTTCTCCTCCAGCGTCATGCGGTGGACGAGGTCCTCCGCCCGCTGCTTCGGGCCAAGTTTGGGATTCCTGTAAGGCAGCTTTGCAGTGTCCTGCGCCGATGCGAACCCGGCCAATCCGGCCACCCCAGCCGCGCAGGCCAGGACGAGCGCCCATTTCGGCATTCCCCGTCTGATCACTGGCCCCCTGATCGGTGCGGTCGCTGATCCGGTCACCTGTCCGGTCATTCGTCCGCTCATCACGTTCTCCCCTGCCGCGCGGATGGCCTCCCACAGTTCGTTCAGGGCCGCAAATCTTTCCACGCGTTCGGCGGTACGTATATATGACCCAACTCGCAGCGTCAAGTTCGACCGGAACGTTCGTTGCTTGGAATCGTTCCGCCCCGGAAGGCATCGATCTGAATGAACTCCGAATTCGCAAGATGAGCAACGAAGAATTGGCGCGCTTCGGCTGGGCAGCCGCGCGGGTTTCGGCTCTGAGGGATCGACCCTCGCACCGAATCGAACACGTCGCGAAGAGTCGCCGGGGATAACCATCCTACTGACCGCGCAGCGCAGTCATTGGGTCGATGCTGGAAGCCCTTCGAATATCATCGACCACGCCAATCAAGTGGCCTGCCTCTTTTCCTGGCACCGGGACCTCTCCGGCGGACACAACGAACGAGGACAGCAAATGAAGTAGGGGGTGAGCCTGTAAGCCGGACTCGCCGAACGCAAAGCGCGCATCCGTACCATTTCTCCGCAACTTCAGAACTCCTGACATACCCCCCAAAGCCTTTTAATACAGTAGTTTTTTGGAAGAGGGTGCGAACCTAAAACTGTCCGCTTTTTGTGTCTGCAACGATAGTTCATGATTGGGGATTTCCACGAAATCTGAACGAGAAACTGGCCGTTATTTTCTATTGCTGATCTCTCCGGAACTGCAGTTGGCTTGGTTTTTCGGGCTTTCCTGTGCGAACTTAAAACTGTCCGCTTTTTCAATTTGCAGCAGGTAGGGCATGCTTAGAAACAATGAGCCCGGCCCCTCCCTATGAAGAGGAGCTTTTTACCCACCCTACTGAAATCTCCGGTACCGTCTTCGTCAACGATCGCGTTTGTGTTCAAACCGAGGAAGACCAACGAGTGATTTCGGTTCACGGCGTCGTCTTTTCCCACTACTCCATCAAAGATCGCGCCGCCGAGGCCTACGCCATGGTTTTGCTTTTCGAGTCGGGATACGCAGATCAGAACGATATCGCACGCTGCTTCGGCTACTCGGCTCGATCGCTTCGCCGCTACCAGGAGCGCCTCAGGGCTGGTGGGCTGAGTGCTCTCGCGCGCCCGCGGGGAAGGCCTTCAGGCAGTCCTCCCGGGCACAAGAAAACCCAGAAGCGAGACCAAACCATTCTCCGCCTCAAAACCAAAGGTATGAGCAATCGATGGATTGCTGGGCGGTTGGGCCTCAGCGAAACGGCTGTCCGGAAAAGTCTTGGTCGGCTGGGCTGGAAATCTGATCCTGATCCTGAACCGAATCTGCCCTTCTTGCCGGAAGCCGATTCGCAAGCAAAGCGGGCCACGGCTACGGTAAGTAAGTTGATCGAGATTCCGTCTTCCGCTGCGGAACAGCCTGCACGCCAGGGGGCTGAATTTCCCATCGATTCGGCGGCGAAAAGTCTCGATGCCAACCCTCTCGATCGGTCCATGGATCGCCTCCTGGCCGCCATGGGACTTCTCGACGATGCTCTTCCGCTGTTTGCGGCAACGCGAAGTCTGCCAAGAGCGGGTGTGTTGTTGGCTATCCCAACGCTCGTTGCCAGTGGCCTGCTTTCGACGGCCGAGAAAATTTACGGCAGCCTCGGCCCAGCCTTTTACGGACTGCGAACAACTCTGGTGGCCTATGTTCTGTTGGCGCTTCTGAGGATTCCTCGGCCTGAAGCTCTCAAAGAATATCCGCCTGGAGAACTGGGTCGCATTGTCGGTCTGGATCGCATGCCCGAAGTGAAGACTTTGCGCCGAAAACTCGCACGTCTCGCTTCTCTGAAGGGCAGCTATCCACTCGGTCGTGAGATCGCTCGGCAACGCATCGCCGAACGTGGAAAGGTGCTGGGGTTCCTCTATATTGACGGCCATGTTCGGGCCTACCACGGCAAACACACGATTCCCAAGGCCTATGTGACGCGCATGCATCTCGCCGCACCCGCAAGCACCGATTATTGGGTCAACGATCAGCGCGGCGATCCCTTGTTCGTGGTCACTGCCGATGCCAACGCCGGAATGACCCGAATGCTCGCGCCCGTGTTACGCGAAGTGCGCGAACTCCTGGGGCCGAGCCGGCACTCCACCGTTGTCTTTGACCGCGGCGGCTGGAGTCCCAAACTGTTTCAGGATCTGCTGGCCATGGGCTTTGACCTCTTGACCTATCGCAAGGGGCGTACCCGCCACATCGCTGAAAAGAGGTTCACTTGGCACCAGGCCAGGTTGGACGGTCGACAGGTGCGCTACCGTCTCCATGACCAACCCGTTCGCTTTCTGAAGGGAAAGCTGCGACTCCGTCAGGTGACTCGCCTGACGGAGACTGGTCATCAAACGCCGATCGTGACGAGCCGCTGGGACCTGCGGGCCATCGTTGTGGCTCACCGCATGTTCGAGCGTTGGCGCCAGGAGAATTTCTTCAAGTACCTGCGGGAGGAATATCTAATTGATGCGCTCGTGGATTATCAGGTCGAACCCGACGACCCCAACCGTTCTGTCCCCAACCCGATTCGAAAAGCCGTCGAGAAAGAGATCCACACTGCTCGGGTTCATCTCAAGAAACTACGTCAGAGCTATGGGGCAACAACAATCGATTATTTTCATGGAGGTAGTCGAACCATGGCTGGCTTCGAGATCAAGGAAAAGAAGATCCGAGCAGCCCTTGACAAGGCCATCGATCGCATCAAGAAACTCAAGGTCCGGCGTGCATCTCTTCCTGCTCGCGTGCCGCTCGTAGATGCCCGAAAAGGCCAGGAGTTGGTGAAACTATCAACCGAACGCAAACATCTGACCAACATTTTGAAAATGATCGCGTACCAGATGGAGAGTGATCTGGTTGAGTTGGTTCGCCCCCACTACAAACGAGTGGAAGATGAAGGACGGACTCTCATTCAGTCGGCGCTGCAGGATACGGCGGACATCGAGCCTACGGTTGACCAACTTCGAATAACGCTGGCCCCTCTCAGTTCGCCACATCGCTCACGAGTCCTCGTGGCTCTTTGCGAGGTGCTAAACAGGACAAACACGCTGTTCCCGGGTACTCAGCTTCGCATGCGTTATTCGGTCGCGCCCTCTCATCCGGAGCCAAAAAGCGGACAGATTTCCGACTAACCATGTCAGGAGTTCTGAACTTACAGTTTTCATTGGCGTAATCTCCTGCTCCATAACGATCGAAAAGTGTCGCTACTGTCACGGATGTCAGAAGATTCAAGGCCGGATCATAGGCGGAAGTTGGATTTCGACGCGCGGATCTTGATACTTTCGTGGAAAACGCGCCCCGTGGCTGGGATTTCGCCGGAAAAGACAATCACGGGGATTAGACAGTGAACGAAAGCCGCAGCGGGCGCTTTTCGGGCTATCGCGTAAATTGCGACGGTGTTCCGAGCCTCCCCGCGCGCATAGTGGCGGACTGTCTTGCCGATCCGCGCCGAATTCCCTATCTCCTGATCTGGGTTCAGCGTCCGCTGCCCATCGAAAGGCAGTCATTAGAAGCGGTTCTCCTGGCCGCGCCATGTGAAGCCGTGCGGCTTTCCCGGACCCAATCGGCCAACTGCGTCGAAGTCAAGCGATGGAACGGAACGCGAATTCTCATTCAATTCATGAGGCGTCGACTTCCCCATGGTGGTAGCAGTCTCTTTCTGCTCTGCTATTGGTGCCAGAAACCTCGGCGAGGGCTTTACAGTCGCGAAGTAATCAAAGCCGCTCGCTATATCAGACCGGCGGACTGGATTTGTCGAACATGCGCGAAGCTAAGCTAGGCGTCCGAGGGCGGTGCGCTGATTTATCGGACTCGATCGCGTGTGACTAGACCGCTGTCTGACCTGTGTCTGTGGGAGCGACCTGAACCTTGGGAGCCGCTCGTGTTCACGGCGCCTGTAGACGCGTAGGAGTGGGGCTTGGTCCAAAACGTCTATTCTGGTCACTGTAAAGTTTACAGTGAGCGAGAGAGAGATCAATTGCCATGAGCAGTCGAGGAGACAAAAGCATCACGCTTTGGAGATGGATCAAGTGCGAGCGGTCGTGAAGGCATTGAAACGTCAGCTGAACGCGACCAAGAGGGTGTATTTCCGCCACCGAGGGCGCGTGATCAGTTCACTCCCCGACCACAAGGCCCAACTCCGCGCCATCATCGAGCTCATTAAGCTGCATGGCTTCTATCCGAGAAGGGGCGAGCGGCGAAGCGGCGGTCCCTACGACAGGTCGGATCGACCTGTAATCAACTTGGTGATGCCTGATCCCGATTGATCGCTTGAGCGATATGGTAGTCGCATTTGCGGCAGTGGCGGAGCCAGCGGATCAAGCGGCAGGATGCTCCTGCTCTTTGCAATCGCGGCAATGGCGCGTCCATATCACGGCTTCGAGACGCACTTTGGGAATCGGCTGCTGCGCAAACTCGATGACTTCCGCGCTGAAATTCAGGCTCATCCGCCTGCTATGAAGCATGGTGGCCGTTGGCACGCAACGAGAGTGTGCCGTCATCATTCAATCTCTGGTGGCAGGCCCATCGCACGGGATAGCGCATGCCTTTAACTTCAATTTCTGCCCGAAGCTTCAAGGCCGGCCATTTTGTTCCTCGCGCCGGCAAGACAAACTGCGCCTGCCGGACCTTCCCGGGCAGAGGATATCCCGCATCCAGACAGCCGCTCTTTAAAGGCTTGCCGTCCTCACTCTCCACCGTTACACGCAATACACCGGGAACTGCAGCGATGCCGTCATTGGCAAAGCCGACAATCAGTCCTTGATAGCCGTCATCTTCATAGCTCCAGATAAACGACGGCCGCACGCGGTAACCGATGCGATGATTGATCCGGTCGAACCACTTTGGGAACGCCTGATAGTAGTCGGCCAAGTTCTTGGCGCTGATCTGATGAAAATTCCAAAGCGACCAGTAGTTCGCGCCCACGTCCATCGCATGAACGATCATGTCATCGGAAGGCGAAATACCCTCGTGCGAAGTGAGCTTGTCCGGTGGTTGGCTTGGTAGGCCCTGTTCAATGATCACCGCAACCCAGGGTGGGCGATTACTCAGAGCTTCGATCTGCTCATTCTCAATAAAGATCGTATCGCTGCGGATCCAGTTGCTGCTGCGGATGGTGCGATCGAGAACTTCTGAATTTCCCACACGGCTGTAATCGGGCTGGGTATTGGTGACTAAGACCGTCTTGGAGAAATTCTCGTGCTGAACTTCCCACATCTGAATCCAGGTCCGCTCCGCGGTCTGGTAGTCAGGAAAGGGATTATTGCGAAAGGGCCAAGTATGGCCCTCGCCCCAGAATCCGTAAAGAAACGTGTCGACGAACTCGATCAAAGGGTTCCCATTGAACTCCGCCGCGAGTTGCTCAATCAACTCTTTGAACGCGTGCTGAAAGAAAGGGTCGTCATATCGCGGCTGATACTTGGAATAGGGGTTCTTCAGGAATCTTGCACCTTCCGTTGGGGATTCGCGCGCATCCATGACCAGATCGACGGTCGGCACTTTGTCGAGAACAAAATCCGGTAGGGCCGGTGCGTGCCAATAATCCGGAGCGCTCATCTGAATACGCATACCGACCGTTTTGTCGTTCTTCTTCGCCAAGTCAAACACAAGCTTTAGATAGTCCGGGAACTCCAGCTTTCCCTGCCGCGGCTGAATTTCGCGCCACGTGGGACGGATGTAAAGCTTTTGTCCCAGCGGAAAACGCACCAGGTCCTCAATCGCTTGCGCAGTGTTATCCGACTTGATTTCGTCCCTGCCCATGTCCGCTGTGATGTAGGTAATCAGACCCTTCCCATAACCGGGAACGACGTCTTCCGATGGGGTCGTCGTCATCACCACTTCATCGGTGGGAATGACGGCGTCGGGCGGATACTGGGGGAAAGGCCCCTGGTTCAGGCGGTCGGAAACCGGCGGACCGGAGCCAAAGTCATACTTGCCCCAGTTGTGAGCGGGCACTATCGCGTGGGCTCTCGTGCTGCCGAATTCCGCGGCCGCCGCTAGGGCGACACTAGACCTTAGAAAATCTCTGCGCCTCATCTCGAGTTCCCTCCAAGAATAATCCATTTCCTCATGGGGCGCGATGATATGCGAAAAATCGGAAGCGTTGCACCCCTTTCGGGTTAGCGAGCCTACCGGGCCTGGGGCGACCGCACGCCGACAACGGGCCACCCGCTCTCGTGGGAAGCGCTACCTTCTACTTCGACGAAGGCAATGAACAGGGCTCGCTCGCCGATCCGGCAGCAGCCCAGCGACGCACACGGCTTTGACCGAAGCCCCGAACGGAGCCCGCCTTAGGCCCGACAACACAGCCCCGGGCCCCGATCTCGGCTTGCTGCTACCCTCTATGGCTGGTTTGGGTTAGTTTTCACTTGGGAGTGCAGGCTATGCACGGCATGTCTTGCATGGCTTCTTACCTGCGGCTACAGCCTCCGCATGCGAGGAGTACCGCACGAGATTTTCGGTCGATATTTCTAGCACCCATTTACATTCAGGTCTGTGGAAGTGGGGCCGAATTTCGCTCGCAACGAATGGTCCCTCGTAGTCCTCATAATCCTGCTCAGGATGTTCGGACTTCGGAGACTCGATGACCTCGATCAGGTTCCCCTTCTCGTCAAAGCGATGAATCATATCGACACCCGTGTTCGCCTTCGACGTCGCTTTTCATTTCCTGCTGCCCGCCGTCGCCTTCTTGATAAGCCCGGCCGCCGTCTTCGCGTTCGCGTCAGAATCGAATCCGATGACGGCCGCATATCTTCGCCCGACGACCTGTGCCATGAAGAACGCAATGTTCAACCTCGCATTCGCGGTGGCCTCGGCGATAGCAAGTCCCAGGCCGGGTTTGTCGTCTCCTTCGACAAGCAGCGCGGGAATCGAGGAAGCCGCGAGCCCCTCTTCCGAAGCCGCGGCTGTCACCTTCTTGCCTGAGACCGGGTAGAGTTCGATCGCCGCGCGGGCTTCATTGCCCGGATAGCGATACCCCATGATCACGCGCAAGTTTGCTCCTGCTTTCGTCACGGGCTCAAGCGTTTGCGCGAGCGTTCCGACCTGGTTCTCGATCTCTTTTCGCCAAAGCGAAATGTGTTTTACGGTGACCGGCATAATGGCTCCTCCTCGTATGTCCCTGGGAAATACTACTCCCAGCGCTTGATTTGCTGAAGGGGCGTATCCTCGCCTCGCTGTGCGGGGCTGTGCAGCTATCTCGGAAGGTAAGGAGTACCTTGCGTGAATCAGGCCTGACGGATGGGCCTTTCCCTCTGAGCTGAGGCAGTAGAGGAACTGCGTCCTATTTTCGCGTTCAGAAAAAGCTTGCATTTTCTGCTTATCTTGTAGCATCATTGCTACAATATGAAACAAGAACCTCGCGGCCCTCGGGCCGCTCGTCTTCGTCAACACAAATTTCATCTGCTCGGCCGTTTCCCCATCCCACCCGATCTGCTGCCCGGAACCCTCACCCGCAGTTTCACCCGCTGCGGGAATCCTCGCTGCCATTGCGCTCACGAGAAAGGCCATGAGGCCTGCGGGCGGCTTTGGCTTCCGTGCTCCACCGCGCCAAGCGCAACAAGGCTTTCGAGGACTGTCATTTCGTCGGCCTGGCCCTGGATGGCACGACCGGCGGACGAAGGCGTAAGAAGGGATGTTCCTTGTGCCGTTCCTACCGCAATGCTCAGCAAGAAATCCTTGGCTATCGTCATCACCTCGTCCTGGCTGCGGTGGTTGGTGGTGACCTCACCCTACCCGTGGATGTCGAAGCCTATGGGCCGGGCGACAGCGAATATGCAGCGGGGCAGCGCCTGTTGCGTCGCGTGCGCGCGAACCTGGGGGCGCGCTTCATTGATTACGTGGTCGTGGACGGGGAATTTGCCACCGCCCCTTTTCTGCATGTCGCAGCAGAAGTGGGTTGGCCGGTAGTCGCCCGACTGAAGGACAATCTGCCCGAATTATCTCGAGCGGCTGAGCGGCGCTTCCGCTCCCGACCGCCGGACCTCGTCTTTCGCGAGGGCACCGATCGTGTGGAGATCTGGGATGCAGACGATTTTGATCCTTGGGAAGGGTTGCAGTGGGACACCGTGCGTGTCATTCGTTACCGCCAACATCATCGGAACGGCGAAGTTGTCGAGGCTTATTGGCTCACCAATTTCTCTCCGCGTGAAGTGAGCAGCCGCTGCCTGTACTCCATGGCGAAGAGCCGATGGCAAATCGAAAATGAAGGCTTCAACGATGCCAAGAACCGCTACGGACTCGAGCACATTCGTCATCATCACGAATGCAGCCTGCTCATTGTGTGGCTGCTGACCTGTTTGAGTCTCACACTGGAGCGGCTCTATCGTTTGCGCTACCTGCATCGCGGGTCGCATCCGGCACGCACCGCCGTTGAGCTCTACCGCCTTCTCGTTCTCGGCCTCTCCATTCCGGTCCTCACCAATTCCACTTGAGATCGGCGGGGTTGCTTCACGATACCCGTGAATTTTTCCGCGCCGAGCCCGGCCGATCGCACGGGCGTCTCGACAGAGCAAAATTCACCCCGCGAAAATAGGTCGCGACCGCAAACGCACTTGCCCCAGCGCACTATTCAGGTCGAAAACTGCTCCGAAGGGCTCGCCACTACCAAACTTCCGAAACTGCTGGCCGCTCCGCAGCTATCTCGGAAGGTAAGGAGTACCTTGCGTGAATCAGGCCTGACGGATGGGCCTTTCCCTCTGAGCTGAGGCAGTAGAGGAACTGCGTCCTATTTTCGCGTTCAGAAAAAGCTTGCATTTTCTGCTTATCTTGTAGCATCATTGCTACAATATGAAACAAGAACCTCGCGGCCCTCGGGCCGCTCGTCTTCGTCAACACAAATTTCATCTGCTCGGCCGTTTCCCCATCCCACCCGATCTGCTGCCCGGAACCCTCACCCGCAGTTTCACCCGCTGCGGGAATCCTCGCTGCCATTGCGCTCACGAGAAAGGCCATGAGGCCTGGACGCTCACCTTCATGGTCAAAGGCCGGCACCGTGTGGAGCGCATCCCCCGGGATTGGGTGGAGGAGGTCGAGCGGCGCG
Source organism: uncultured Acidobacteriota bacterium (assembly GCA_963753475.1). Taxonomy (GTDB): domain Bacteria; phylum Acidobacteriota; class Terriglobia; order Acidiferrales; family UBA7541; genus Palsa-295. The sequence continues at coordinate 125,030 of CAVWCN010000005.1, read as the reverse complement.
TCTCGGCCGGGCGCGAATTTCAAGATGCCGTGCGCGAAGTGCTGGCCGCCAACGTCGAGCTTTTAGTGTTGGCCCGCCAGCAGCGCAAGAAAAACAGGAAGCGCTCCTGAGTAACCCGACGCCACGCCGGGTATGGAAGTTCGTCATCCAGCACTTTCCTCTGTCGGCTTACTTCCGCTCTCCTGGCGATGGGCGTGCCAGCCACAAGATTCCAGCGAAAGATCTGTTGTGGTCGATGGTCCTGGGCACGATCTTGCGGCAATGGGCTTTTCTGGCCATTGAATCGCTGGTGGGATCGAAAGCACGGAGGAACCTAAGCATCAGCCGGAGGTTCGGCGATGATGCTTTGGGATATTTCACTGAACGTTTAGACCCGGCACCCACGCGGGCGGCTTTGGCTTCCGTGCTCCACCGCGCCAAGCGCAACAAGGCTTTCGAGGACTGTCATTTCGTCGGCCTGGCCCTGGATGGCACGACCGGCGGACGAAGGCGTAAGAAGGGATGTTCCTTGTGCCGTTCCTACCGCAATGCTCAGCAAGAAATCCTTGGCTATCGTCATCACCTCGTCCTGGCTGCGGTGGTTGGTGGTGACCTCACCCTACCCGTGGATGTCGAAGCCTATGGGCCGGGCGACAGCGAATATGCAGCGGGGCAGCGCCTGTTGCGTCGCGTGCGCGCGAACCTGGGGGCGCGCTTCATTGATTACGTGGTCGTGGACGGGGAATTTGCCACCGCCCCTTTTCTGCATGTCGCAGCAGAAGTGGGTTGGCCGGTAGTCGCCCGACTGAAGGACAATCTGCCCGAATTATCTCGAGCGGCTGAGCGGCGCTTCCGCTCCCGACCGCCGGACCTCGTCTTTCGCGAGGGCACCGATCGTGTGGAGATCTGGGATGCAGACGATTTTGATCCTTGGGAAGGGTTGCAGTGGGACACCGTGCGTGTCATTCGTTACCGCCAACATCATCGGAACGGCGAAGTTGTCGAGGCTTATTGGCTCACCAATTTCTCTCCGCGTGAAGTGAGCAGCCGCTGCCTGTACTCCATGGCGAAGAGCCGATGGCAAATCGGCGTGTCCAGAGAAGGGTACATCAACCAGTCGGTGAGAATCCGACCAAGGCCAAAAGACTCAGGCCTTGTAGCTGGGGAGGCGTCGCGGAGCGAAAGCGAAACGATGAAGCCCTCCGACAACATACTCGGAAAGGGGTATGCGCAACACATCAGGTTGCAACGAACAGTGAACGCAGACGTAGCCTCGTTACACGAGAAATCCGGTGGCTGAGACGGTCGATAACGTGCGAAAGCAGCAAGAGCTGACTGAAATGAGTCCGACGCGGCAGCTCTCACCGGCGGGGTATCAGCGGCGACATGATGTGAAGGCGGATGTATCAACTGGAGAAGCCCTCGGTGCCCGGCGAAGAAAGATCGCCGAAAAGGCGTTCGCTATAACCCTGAGTGGGAAATGCAAACGCAGGCACCAGGGTGACGGATCGGGTCGCACTACCGTTGATGAGCGTGCAGCAAAACGCGCTCGGAGGGAAGGGCCCGGACCGGTAAGTACTCCGTTCGCCAAGGTGAGGCAGCGGCGAAAATGATAAAGACGCCCATCAATCTGCAGGATCTACGGCGACGGATTTATCGAAAGGCGAAGTCGGAACCGACGCATCGCTTCTGGGGACTCTTCGTACATATCACGAAAATGGAGACCCTCGAGGAAGCCTACCGTAATGCCAGGAGAAACGGAGGTGCCCCGGGTATCGACGGTTTGAGCTTTGACGACATCGAAACCGAGGGGCGGACGACCTTTCTTGCGGCCATACGGGAGGACCTTGTAACAGACAGATACAAACCCATGCCGAATCGTCGGAAGGACATCTCGAAGGGAAACGGCAAATTCCGAACACTTCAAATTCCTTGCATCCGCGATCGTGTAGTGCAGGGAGCCGTGAAGCTGATCCTCGAAGCCATCTTCGAGGCGGACTTTTGCACGAATTCCTACGGGTTCCGCCCTCGGCGCTCACCACACCGCGCACTGGCAGAAGTCAGACGCAGTGTGCTGCGACATATGTCCACAGTGATTGATGTTGATTTGTCGAAATATTTCGACACGATCCGACATTCGATGCTGTTAGACAAGATTGCGCGACGAGTCCAGGATGCAAAAGTACTCCACCTCATAAAGCAGATAATCAAAGCTGGAGGCAAGATCGGTGTCCCACAAGGGGGACCGTTCAGTCCGCTGGCGGCGAACATCTATCTGAATGAGTTGGACTGGACCTTCGACGCGATACGTCGCAAGACGGCAAAAGGACCCTACGAGAGCGTGAACTATCATCGGTTCGCCGATGATATCGTCATCGCCATCGATGGCCACCACTCCAAACGGGGTTGGGCCAACCGTGCCCAACAACGGCTCCAAGAACAGCTCACACCGCTCGGCGTCGAACTGAACAAGGAGAAAACCAAGGTGGTGGACATATTGAAGGGAGAAGCCTTCGGGTTCCTGGGATTTGATCTGCGCCGCGTCCGAAGACGAAAGGGAGACGGCTACTTCCTCCGGATGACTCCGAAGAAGAAGGCCCGCACAGCGATCAAGGCGAAGATACGCGACATCATTCGGAAAGGAGGGGCAACCCCGATGCCGAAGATGGTGAAGCAGATCAATGCCTCGCTCGCAGGATGGGTCAACTACTTTCGGGTTGGACACTCGAGCCGCGCCTTTAGCGAAGTGCGCGACTATACGGAGATGAAAGTCCGTAACCTACTTACGCGACGCAAGCGGCGGCGAAAGTCGAGTATTGGATGGCGCCGATGGAGTAACGAATATCTCTACGGTGTCCTCGGGCTGTACTGGGAATGGAAGTGCCAGTGGCTGCCCGGAGTGGAGAGGAAGTGAAAGTTCGCGTCATCCGACACGACACATAACCCTTTGGATGAAACCTACTGGGTGAGCTGCTTGAGCGAAAAGCTCACGAGCAGTTCTTATGGGGAGGGGCTGGAAACGGAGCCGACGTCGCTACCGCGCCAGTCCCTTACCCGACAAAATGAAGGCTTCAACGATGCCAAGAACCGCTACGGACTCGAGCACATTCGTCATCATCACGAATGCAGCCTGCTCATTGTGTGGCTGCTGACCTGTTTGAGTCTCACACTGGAGCGGCTCTATCGTTTGCGCTACCTGCATCGCGGGTCGCATCCGGCACGCACCGCCGTTGAGCTCTACCGCCTTCTCGTTCTCGGCCTCTCCATTCCGGTCCTCACCAATTCCACTTGAGATCGGCGGGGTTGCTTCACGATACCCGTGAATTTTTCCACGCCGAGCCCGGCAGATCGCACGGGCGTCTCGACAGAGCAAAATTCACCCCGCGAAAATAGGTCGCGACCGCAAACGCACTTGCCCCAGCGCACTATTCAGGTCGAAAACTGCTCCGAAGGGCTCGCCACTACCAAACTTCCGAAACTGCTGGGGGCTGTGCGGGGCGATTGTTCTTTTGATGCTGGAGGTCTATGCTTGTCGCGCTGTGCTTCCCCGGCGCAGGAATTTTCTTTGATGAACCTTTAAGGAGGTGAATATGTCTACTGCCCCAGCTCCCCGGCCTACGTCTGCCGATCCGGTAAGCGTGGACCCGAACCACTACCGCATCGAACTTGAAAATGAGCACGCGCGGGTGCTCCGCGTGAAATACGGAGCGCATGAGAAATCCGTCATGCACGGCCATCCCGCGTGCTTCGCAGTTTTTCTCACCGAGAGCCGTGCGAAGTTCACGTTTCCCGACGGCAAGAGCGAAGAACGGAGTTTCAAGGCCGGCGACACGATGTCTATGCCCGCAGAAACGCATCTTCCCGAGAACCTAGACGACAAGCCTCTCGAAGTGGTGCTCGTCGAGTTCAAATAGCGCGTTAGACTGCGGCGAACCCTGAAAGCTATCCGGGAGGAGGTTGGGGAAATCTCCTCTCGGTTTTTTGTGCGCGTCCGCGTCTCATCTCGTGCGAAACGTTCTTTCCGACAAGACTCGTCGGCACGTTTACTCCGCCTCGTCTCGAAACGATTTTTACTCGGGCTTCGGGCGAAGGAGACGCGATTCCCTCGTGCCGATTTCCGATGCGAAACCTCGAAAAAGCACGGACGAGATGGCGTCGGCCTCGGCCCTTGCGTAGCGGCCACGAGTCTCGGATGATCCGGCGATTCGTATTCCAGTGGTTCACCGGCCGGCACTAGAAAGCCGTCCGGTCGCGCTTGGGCCCGGGCACTCGGCATCCAGCCAACACATCGCTTCAGAAAACTGGTTCGGCGATTCACAGCGGATCCGAAAGAGATGTAGCGGCCTCACAAGCAGCTGCCGAACTGCGAAGCGGCCAGTTGAAGACAGCGCGCGCCTGGGCGCTGAAGGAGGCTGCCATGGACCTGCGAATCACTCAACGCCAAGATTCAATGGGTGAAGCACACAGCTCGAGGATTCCGCAACAAACAGAATTTCATCAATGCGATTTACTTCCACCGCGGAGGTCTGGACCTCGCACCGTCACCCACTAAATAGTCCGATGGACCTCTTTTTTAGCGCCAAGTAGCCGAATAGCTGGCTGTCCCCCCGGCTGCTACGCGGCGCTACCTACGCCCAGCGAAATCTGTCGAATGATCGTCTGGAACCGCGGACTACTGCGAAGAACGTCCCATTTGGGCTCAACGTTCAGAAACACCATGTGAACGTCCCGTTCCTGGTAAGCTTTTTCCAGCCAGTCGAGCGTCTTCTCTGAATCACCAAGCCCTAAATAAACCGTGGCCAGATTGTACGGCGGCACAAACTTGCGCGAACTCAAGCTGTGCAATTCGCCGAGCACTTTCTCGGCCTCCCCGCGCCTGCCCATTCGAGCATACGTATAACCGATGAGAGCCGTCGCTTCCGTATTTCCCGCCGAGAACTGACTGGCTTTCTGCGCCGCCGCAAGAGCTTCATCGTAACGGCCAAGGAATTGGTGAATCTTGGCGGATACGATATGCGCCACCCAGAAGTGAGGATCGATTTCCAGAGTCCTGGCCAGCAGTGCTACGACCTCTTCGTAACGCCGGGCGTGCAAACGGAATTCGGCGCACAGTGTGTTGATGATGGGCGAGAACGGGTCAAGCTGGCGCGCCAAATCAATCTGAGCGATAGCCTCGTCGTGCCGGCCGGTATTCGAAAGCATGTGCCCATAGCGCATGTGCGCTCTCGCGTAGCTTGCGTTGCGCGCGATCGCTTGACGCGAGTGCTCTTCAGAAGCGCACCAGTCCCAGCTGTACCAGAACCGCACGCTGGCCAGCACGCAATGAGCGTCCGCTAATCCCTGATCGATCTTCAGCGCCCGCATGGCCGCTTGCTCAGCTTGAGGGAAGGTGTCGCGCGGCCGAAAATCGCTTGTGATCGGAAGAACATCGTAACAATCGGCGAGACCCGCGTAAGCGATCGCTAGCCGAGGATCGATCAGAGTCGCTTGACGGAAGTACTCGATGGCGCGTTCGAGATTTGGCCGCGTCACTTTCCACAGATGAAAACGCCCGTGCAGATACGCGTCATACGCTGCCTGGTCCATCGAGCCGGTCTCGCCGCTTGGCGCGTGCTCGCCCGGCATCAACCTGATCTTCACCTGTTCCGCGATCGCGCGCCCGAGCTCCGATTGCACGCTCAAGACATGCTTTAGCTCGCGATCGTAATTGTGCGCCCACAGATGCGTTTGATCGCTCGCACGGATCAGTTGCGCGCTGATGCGCACGCGGTCGCCCTCCCGGCGGACGCTCCCTTCCAGCGCATAATCCACTCTAAGCTCACGCCCGATTTTCGCAATGCTCTTTCGCGTCCCCTTGTACGTCATCGCGGAGGTTCGCGCGATAACGCCAAGCCGGTCAGACGCCAGCTGACCAAGATTCGAGATCGTTTCCTCCGTCAGCCCATCGCTGAAGTATTCCTGAGACGAATCGCCGCTGAGATTTTCGAACGGAAGAACAACCAGCATGGCCCGCTTCCCGACGCCTTCAGATGCGGGCCGGGAGCCTCGCTCGCGCACAGTTGCAACGAAGCGGTAGCCGCGCCCCGGAACAGTCCGCACGAACCGCTGCGCCGCCGGGTCGTCTCCGAGCGCCACGCGAACTTTCCGGATGGCGGTGTTCACGCTGTGCTCGGCCTCCAGAAAGACGTTCTTGCCCCAGATTCGCTCGATGATTTCCTGGCGACCCACCACCTGTCCCTGCCGCTCGATCAATAGACACAGGAGTTCAAAGGGAATCCGCTCCAGGGGCACACTGCTTTCGCCCCGGCGCAGTTCGCAGGCGCCTCGATCGAGTTCGAAGCCCTCAAAATGGAAAACGTCGCCTTGCACGGTTTGGCACCGCGTTGGTGGCAGTCATTGTACCCGCAACGCAGGGGTTTCTGACAGCCGATGGTCCTCGAACCTCCCCGAAATTCTTCAGGAAATCTTCAGCCTTTCTGCATGGTGTGGTAGCAGAAAGCCTTGTACAAGAGAGCGCACTCGAAGAGGAGGTGCCAAATGTCAGGAGCAAAATCTCGCACAATCGCGGCCACGCTAGCGTGTGGCGCGCTCGCACTGCTTGGAATCCTGATCGGCCCGGCTCGAGGCCGCGCGCAAGATTGGGACGGCCACTCGGACGCAAGGATCCGAATCGGATTTGCCATCGCGCCAGTGCCGCTGAATCTCAAAGGCAAGAACCTAGCCCTCGTGGGATTGGGCAGCTACATCGTCAACACCGAAGGATGCAACGATTGCCATTCCGCCGGGCCCCCCACCGAATACGCAAAGGGCGGCAATCCCTACTTTGGCCTGCCGAAGAAGGTGAATCCGGCGACCTACCTGGGAGGAGGCCGCGATTTCGGAGAACTGGCCTCACCCCCCATCGGTTCGGCGCACATCATTTCCAGAAACTTGACGCCCGCTCCGAACAACGAGACGGGACTCCCCGGCGGTGACATCACCTACGACAAGTTCGTGCAAATCATCCGCCACGGGACGGATTTTGACCCCACAATCCATCCAACCTGCACCGGAGCGCCGAACGTAGGCTGCATACCGAAGCCCTTCGACGGCAGCCTGCTGCAAATCATGCCATGGCCCAATTTCAAGGACTTCACCGATCTCGAAACTCGCGCCGTCTACGAGTACCTCAAAGCGGTACCGTGCGTTCAGGGAAACTATCCTGGGCCCGGCGGAGCCTTCGCCAATATTCCGCCGGAACCGGCAGACCGCTGCAGCCAGTAAAACTGGAACCGCAACAGGTTCAATCGGGTCAAGCCACAGTGCCCGCCCTCGTGGCAAATTCGTTTTTTTTTCGATGGCAGGAGAAATGTATGATGCGCAACACAGAGGTCCAAATCGGAAATCCCGGTTTAGAGCGATGGTGGCCGACAAAGGTTCGGATAAAAAGACGCAGGAGATCGCGGAGAAGATCGCTGGCGGGATGTTCCACGTGCTTCAGGCGGACAAGCCCGCGGCCGAGCAGGCGACCTCAGGAGAAGTGCCGGTGTTCACTTTCTCGCTCGATCAGCACAACGCCGAAGACAGATCCGACTCAATGCCAAAGTGTTGGGCAATCTGGGATCTCAGCAAGGCCTGCCAGGAATCGGAGACCAGGCGTTTGTATCAGCGGACGGAATGGTGATTGCGCGCAAGGGAAAGACGCTGATTCGAATCATGTACCTCATGTGCCCTTGCGGCGTAGAGCAGGTGAAACCACTGGCCAAGGAAATTGCAGATGCGCTGTGACACTTTCGGCCAAATAAAGGAGTCTGCAGTTCACAATTCAGAATCGAGAAATCAATGAAGAACGCACTTGTAGTCGCGGCAATCTTTGTTCTCAGCTTGGCGAACGCTGCAGGTCAGGGAAAAACACTCACCAACGATCCACTGACAGGCCTTCCGCTGATTCCCGCCACCCCAGTACGATTCCGGCCCGCCCCAAGCTCACCTCTGTGACCAGCCGTTGAAAGCCTTCTCGGTCGGCAGCTGAGGCTCCCGATTGCCCAAGGTCCGTGTCAATGACGATGATCCGATCCTCGGGCCAGCCCAACGCCACCGCCTTCTGGCGCAGCCCGTATTGGCGTTTCGTGCTTTCGCTATTCTCGAAGACTTGACGCAGCGTCGATTGCCGGATGTAGAGATAGGCATTCCGCCGGAGATGAGCGGCTTTTACTTTCTCATGCGCATCTGAAATCATGATCGTAACTCCTGACATCTGTGCAGCAACATTCCCGCGAGGATCAAAACGACGTCGGTACGCACGCCCTGAGGAAGAACTGCATCGTTGGCTATCGTAGGTAACGCAGGTGGCGCAGCAGAGAGTGAACAGATATTCCTCAACTCCCGCATGCCGCATCGTAAAAATAACGCCAGCCCCGGTCCCCGCTGTCCGTTCAGGAATGCACCCCTGAGTTCTTCGTACGCAGCGACTAGTCCATCTTGATCCGCTGGCGCGGGAGTGAAAGGAGAGGGTGGGCTCAGCGGCGTTTTTTTTCCCGCAGAAGCTGCCGCTCGATGCTGCGGGGATGCACCCGCAAGTCGAACTTCTGGTTCACCGCCTCGCGAGCTGAGCGAAACCCGGCGACGGGTCCGCATTCCGCTGCTCGGCTACGAATTTCATTACTTCCGGAGTGAGTTTGTGGCCACTTCTCGGGCCACGCTTCCCAGGCAGCAATCCGGACAGGCCATTTTGCTCGAAACTGAATTCGGCTCGGTAGAACGACGGCCGCGAGAAACCAAACTCCTTGGCCGTTTGTGAAACCGATCTCTTGTCCACACGGACCTGTCGTAGCATCTCGTATTTCACTTGGACCAAGTCGTGGGCATCGAAGAACTCGCTGTCCCGAAACAGCGGATGGTTCACATCTTGCGGGCGGGGATTGAAGGTTCCGTGTTGCCGTAAGGTCCCTTGCTTGTCGGATTTGTTTTTCACTCGAGGCACTCTGGGCTGCTTCCGGTTTCAGTCCTCGGAACCATGTAAATATGATTATGACGCATACAAGCATTTTGTCAATGGCTTTTTGTCCAAAACTACTTTACGATTATTGGGCAATATATGATTATTACGCTTCTTTCCAGGGTATTCCACTGAACAGCACTCGACAACATTTGCTTTACAGTCATGACATCTTTTCCTTTACACTTCTCTCGATTCGCCCGGAGTTACATGCCTCAATCTGCTTTGCCAGTTCGATCAAGTCCGCCACCCGAAATTGCGATCGCCCCGCCGCCACCACGACGAACGGATCGACTGCGCCGGCGTCGGTCCAACTCGTTGGCAGCGAATGCAGGCGACCATCCCCGTCCTGAAACCAAACCCTGTCCTCCCCCCAGTTCTGACGGTAGGAGACGAGTTCGAATTCCTGCTGGTACAAGGGATGGTATGGATGGGTTACTCGGAAACGTCGATTCTCAGCGCTGCTATGCGGCGCATTTGAATGCTGGGACCAAAGAACTCCGGGAACGAACGCGACGGATCATCGAGAGGCCTGACGGAATCGAAAAACCCGCGGAGAATTGCACAATTATCGCACACCAACCCGAACTCAAAGGCAGGGTGCAGTGAAAACACAAAGGTTAGTAGCGGGTGAGCCTGTAAGCCGGATTCTGTCGCCGCGCGTCCGTTACTGCGCCGATTTTCATCAGCGCCGCTTCAGCTGCGCAGCGTAGCGATCATTCCTCTAGGTCCCGGATCGCTCCGGGACTCCAGCAGCCTACCCGAGGGTCGCCGCGTCGCATTTCTGCGGCGCTTGCGGGCCGGGCCAGCCCTCCCCTCCTATTTGGCCTTGCTCCACGCGGGGTTTTCCGTGCCTCGCGTGTTGCCACGCGAGCGGTGGGCTCTTACCCCACCGTTTCACCCTTACCAGATGCGCTCGACCGGAAGAGGCGAGCCCTCGGTGTTACCTCGGGCCTGCCGCGGAGGTTTCGCTCACCGGCGGTTTATTTTCTGTGGCACTTTCCGTAGCCGCGAATCGCGCCGAAGCGCGTCTCGCAACCCCCTGACGTTATCAGGCGCGTTGCCCTGCCGTGGCCGACTCTCGCGAGTTCGCCACAACCGGAGTCCGGACTTTCCTCCCGCCGACCCTTCGTCCCCGATACATCGGGGATTCAGGGCAAGCCGGCGATCGCCCGACTCACCCGCTCACGCAATTATACGCTAACCGGCACGGACCGAGCATGCCGGACTCCCGCCACGGCGCTTGACCGGCCCGGTTTCAGCACCGTCCGAACAGGTCCTCCGGGCTCGGCCGGGCCCAAAACCCGTTGCTTGCGGGGGTGCTCAGGAGTAGCATCTCGTCACACAGACAGGCGACTCCCCAACGAGCACTCGCGGCCCCGCACCTTCCCGAGCTTGCGCGAGGCGTGATCGGGGTAGCTGGACCTGTCTCCCGTCATGGTTGAAGCCAGGATGCAACGCGCTGCGGACACATCTCAACAATCCGACCTGACTGGCCGCACCATCGGAAGATTCCTGATCGGCGGGCGGCTCGGCGGCGGCGGAATGGGAGAAGTCTATCTCGCCGACGATACAGGACTGAAGCGCCTGGTCGCGATCAAACGAATGACGGCTGCGATGCGCGCCGATGCGCGGTCGCGCCAGCGCCTCTGGAAGGAAGCCGAACGCGCGTCGCGGTTGAACGATCCCCACATCGCCGCCGTCTACGATGTAATCGAGCACCGCGGCGAAGTCTTTCTGGTCATGGAGTATGTCGAGGGCGAAACGCTCCGGCAGCGTCTTGCGCGTTCGCTGCCGTTCGACGAGTTCCTCCCCATTGCCGTGCAGTGCGCAAGCGGTCTCGCCGCCGCGCACAAAGCCGGCTTGATTCATCGCGACATCAAACCCGAGAATATCATGTTGACTCCCTCCGGGGACGTGAAGACGCTCGATTTCGGCGTCGCGCGCGAACTGCCCGGCTCCGATACCGCCGTCACGCTCGAGACTCTCGAGAGCGCCGGGTTCCAGGGCACTCACGCTTACATGGCCCCCGAAGTCGTCCAGGAAAAACGGGCCGACGCACGCGCCGACATTTTCTCGCTTGGCGTCGTTTTCTACGAAGCGCTTGCGGGCCAAAATCCGTTTCGCCGAGACACGTTTCTCGCCACCTGCGACGCCATTCTCCACCATTTTCCTCCGCCGCTCACGGAACAGATTCCGCAGCTTCCCCCAGAAATAGATCGCATCGTTGGCAAGATGGTCGCCAAGCGTCCCGAGGAGCGCTACTCCACGGCCGCGGATCTGGTCGTGGATTTATGCGCGCTCGCACGCGCCCACGGCGGACTGGGACTAGCCAATTCCGATTCGCCGGGACTTTTGCGTTCGCAACGACCGTCGGATGAAAAGGGCGCTGCTCCGGGGCGGCTGGCAAGAATTTCAAGAGGGAGCGCCGCACCGCGCACGCAATCTCGAGGCGCGGCGCGGAAATTCCGTACGCCGCTCCTGGTCACCCTGGCCGTTGTAATTATCGCCGTTGCTGCGAGCGCGTTGATTCCCTCGGTGCGTGGGCGCGTCCGAGGCTGGTTGGGCATCGCGCACGTTCCCCACCGGAAATACGTCGCCGTGCTCCAATTTCGCGCCGTGCAGAGCGATCCCGAAGCGGCTTCGTTCACGGCCGGATTGAGCGACACGCTGACGGCGAAACTCACGCAGCTCACAGGCGGCGCCTCCTTGCAGGTGGTGCCCGCCGCCGAGATCCAGGGACGGCACGTTACGACCGTAGAACAGGCGCGCAGTGAGTTCGGCGTGAATCTTGTCGTCGACGGAAGCCTCGCCAAGGCGGGTGACCTGGTGCGCGTCAACTGCGCGCTTGTCGACCCGAGCACGCGGCAGCAGCTTCGCGCGGACACGATCACGGTGGCGGCGACAAACCCGTTCGCCGTTCAGGATGAAGTAGTGAACGGCGTGCTGTCCATGCTGGAACTGGAGGTCCAACCCGACCAGCGGCAGGCGCTCGAAACGCACGGAACGCAGGTTCCCGCCGCATACAGCCTCTATTTGCAGGGGACGGGCTATCTCGACAATTACGACAGACCCGAAAACCTCGACAATGCCGTCGCCGATTTTCAGCAGGCGTTAAAGCTCGATCCGACTTATGCCCTCGCCTACGCCGGCCTTGGCAGCGCGTACTGGAGGAAGTACGAGAATACGAAGGACGTGCAGTGGGTCGGCGAAAGCCGCGAGTCCTGCCAGAAAGCGCTGAACCTCAACGCCACAATCGCGGCCGGTCATCTCTGCCTGGGAACGACCTACGCTGGCTCCGGCAAGTACGAAACTGCCATTGCGGAATTCGAGCGCGCCCTCGACATCGAGCCGACAAATGACGATGCGTATCGCGAGCTCGGCTTCGCGTACGAACGCCTCAACGAATTGACCGAGGCCGAGAAGACCTACCAGCGCGCGATCGCCCTGCGTCCCGAATACTGGGCGGGATACAACTGGCTCGGCGCGTTCTATTACAACCAGGCCCGCTACGAAGACGCGGCAAAGGAGTTCCAGCGCGTCGTTGATCTCGGGCCCGACAGCTTTCGCGGCTATTCGAATCTCGGCTCAACGTTGAACGAACTCGGCCGCTACGAGGCCGCCATTGACACGCTGCAGCGGTCCATCGTGATCCGTCCGACCGCCGGCGCGTTTTCCAATTTGGGTAACGCATACTTCTACTCCAAGCGATTCGCGGAGGCAGTCGACCCTTACGAGGCGGCGGTCAAGATCGAGGACAACGATTATCGTTTATGGCGGAACCTCGGCGACGCATATTATTGGGCGCCCGAGCGGAGAATGGCCGCACCCGAAGCGTATCGCCGCGCGATTTCGCTCGCGGCGCGGGATCTGAAGGTGAATCCCCGCGACGCAGACGCCCTTGGAATCTCCGCTATTTCGAGCGCGATGCTGGACGAACGCGCGCGCTCTCTTGCCTCGCTGCGTAAAGGTCTCGCCAGCAGTCCGGCGGAGCCAAACCTCCTCTTTGCGGCCGCGCTGGTTTACAACCATTTCGGCAGCGATGCGGAGACGTTCAAATGGCTGCGGAAGGCCCGCGCGGCCGGTATTTCCGCCACCAGGATTCACGACACACCCGATTTCGATCACTTGCATCACGACCCCCGTTTCCAGAAGTTGACCGAGGGACAATGACACCACACAAGGAGAAGAAAATGGCCAGTCCATCCTGGGCTCATGCAGCGAAGATTGTTGAAGTGACCATCGATCCTAAGCTGGAAGACATCACCGACCCAAAGGAATTTCGTATCAGCAAAGGCCTCTTCGACCAGGTGAAGTGGGTGGCAGCCGCCGAGACTTATTTCACGGTCGAATTCAACGGCGAGTCGCCGTTCTATGAATCGCAATTCAGCAGCGACGCCCCGTATTCGGGCCTCGTCCGGCGCGACATCCTGGGCGATCCGCTCAAGACCTACAAATACACGGTGCGCGCGGGCGGACGAACCGTGGATCCCGGCGGCATTATCGACCGCTAGGCTGGAGCAAACAAACCGGTCAGTGGGCGTTGGCGAAAGCCAACTACCGAAGCGTTGTGTGTAGCAGGCTGCGCAAGGCGAGGGCTCCCGCCGACATCGTCAGGAAACAAAGCGGCGGGTCCGGTCCCCTTGAAATCCCCGACACGCAAATGCGATCCGACGGCGCCCACAAAATAGAGGACGAGCCCCGCACCGGCCGCCACGCCTGGTAATGGCCACCAGATGCCACGAACGATCCCCGCTGCCCCGGCGAACTCGCAGGCGGTCAACAGCGGAAAGTACTTCAGTGGCACACCGATTGTTTCGTGGATTACCGTTACCACCCGCGGGTCGCGGCGAGCTTCGCGACGCCCGAAAATATCAGCAACCCCGCGACCAGCACTGTAATAAAATAACCAGGCATGCTGTATTCAAACGCGTCTCCTCTCACGGAATGTCATACGGCTTGATCCATGACGAGGGAGGCGTTTCCACTCACGTCTTCTCTGCAAGGGTAGTGCAATCTTCCGCGTTTGCTTTCAGGAACGTCGGTTGAAGTAGGTGCTAACTAGTTGTACGCTAAACGAATTGCACCTAACAAAGCGCGGAGTCCGAAGGGCGGTTAGCTCAGCGGTTAGAGCATCCGGTTTACACCCGGAAGGTCCAGTGTTCAAATCACTGACCGCCCACCACGCTTCTACAGCTTCAGGACCGCGGTGAGCAGGTCGGGATCCTCGCCCGGCTGCACCGTGAAGCCGAACTGGTCCGCCAGCGATTGCATGGCGCGGTTCTCGGGCATGATGATAGCGAGGACGCGCGACAGCTTCTCATGGCGTGCCACGTCGACGAGCCGCCGCACGAGCTCCGTTCCGAGTCCCTGCTTCTGCCACGGATCGCCGACGAGCACGGCGACTTCGCCTTCGTTCTCCTCGGGATTCTTGCTCAAACGGCCGACCGCCAGAATGCTGCGCTCGCCGGATCGTGGATCGTGGTAGTCGGCGACGAGCGCTATTTCGCGGTCGTAGTCGATGAAGCACTTCTGCAGCAGCCGCTCGTGGGCCACCCGGGAACTCAAGTTCTGCATGTGGAAGTAGCGCAGATACACGGTGCGATCGGAAAGCGTCTCGTGCAGTTTCGCGATCAGCGGCTCGTCCTCCGGACGTATGGGCCGCAGTATCACCTGCGCTCCGTTTTTCATCGTCCACGGCCCGACATACTGGATCGGGTACGGTCGAATGGCGGGCCGCGGCAGCTTCTCCTCCGGAACTTCGTTTCCGTAGACCACGACGCGCGCGTCCAACGCCAGCAGCCCGTCGGGCGAAGCAAGCAGCGGGTTGATATCAACCTCCTTGATCCAGGGCTGCTCGACCACAAGGCGGCTGAAGCGAATCAGAATCCGCTTGAGCTGGTCCATGTCGACCGGAGGGCGCCCGCGCACTCCCTTCAGCGCGCGATACACCTTTGTCCGCTCGATCAGCCTCTGCGCTAAAGTCGCATTCAGCGGCGGCAAGGCGAGAGCGCGGTCGCGATACACTTCAACGAGCTGACCTCCCGAGCCAAAGAGCATCACGGGACCGAACTGAGGGTCTGCGCTGCTGCCAAGAATCAACTCGTACCCGCCGAGCCGCACCATCGGTTGAACGGTCACGCCCTGGAATTGAGACGCGCCGGCCTTTGCCACGACGGCGGACTCGATCTCGCGGTACGCCTTCGCGACGGCATCTTCCGTGGTGAGGTTCAGCTTCACGCCGCCGATGTCCGTCTTGTGCGTGATCGTCTCGGAATAGAGTTTGACGACGACGGGAAAGCCGATCTGGTGCGCCACGGATACGGCTTCCGCTTCGGATTTGGCGAGCCTCGTTTCCACTGCGGGGATTCCGTAGGCGGCAAGCACTTGCTTCGACTCAACCTCCGTCAGCAAAGTGCGCCCACTCTTTCGCACGCGTTCGAGAATCGCCTGGGCCTGTTCGGACGCCGTGTCTCGCGACTCAACCTCTTCGGTGAGGCTCGGCGTTTCGTAGAGAGCGCGAAGGTTCTCGCTGTAGCGCCACATGTAGCAGAAGGCGCGCGCGGCGGTGTCGGGATACGAAAAGGTCGGAATGCCCGCGTCGTTGAGCTTGGCGACTCCGTCGGAGACGAGTTTCCCGCCCATCCAGCTCGCGAGGATCGGCTTGCCATGTCCGCTCGCATACGGCGTCACGCGCTGGGCGACCTGCGAAGGATTGGTCATTCCCTGCGGGCAGAGGACCACGAGCAGGCCGTCGCTATTCGGATCCCGCGCCGCGATTTCCAGCGCGCGGGCGTATTGAGACGGCTCGGCATCGCCAAGGATGTCGAGCGGATTTGCGTGGCTCCAGTGCGGCGAAACAAATTCGCTCACCGATTGAATGGTGCTCTCGGAAACGGGCGCGAGTTCCCCTCCGTTTGCAATCAGTGCATCGGTCGCCAGAACGCCGGGGCCGCCAGAGTTCGTGAGAATGGTAAGACGCGGCCCCTTCGGGCGCGGCTGGTGCGCGAGGATCTTCGCCATGTGAAACAGATCGGCGATTGTTTGCACGCGAAGAACGCCGCAACGGCGCAGCGCGGCGTCGAAAACCTCGTCGCTGCCCGTGAGAGCGCCCGTATGCGAGCTGGCGGCCTTGGAAGCAGCCTCCGAACGCCCAGCCTTGATGACGATAATCGGCTTCTTCAACGCGACGGCGCGCGCGGCGGAAAGGAAAGAACGTGCATCCCCGACCGATTCCATATAGAGCAGGATGCTCTGCGTGTTTGGATCCTCTCCAAAGTAGTCGATCAAATCGCCCCAGCCGACATCCAGCATCGATCCCGTGGAAACGATGGCGCTGAACCCAACTTTTTCTTCCATGCTCCAATCGAGAATGGCTGTTTCGAGCGCTCCGCTCTGGCTGAGGAATGCGACGCTCCCCGGCAAAGCCATGTCGTGCGCGAACGTCGCGTTGAGCGCCGTAAGTGGATTCATGATTCCGAGGCAATTCGGGCCAATCACCCGCATTTTCGAGCGTAGCAGCTGCTCTCGAATCTGCTGCTCGAGCCGGAGTCCTTCTGCGCCGCGCTCTTTGAATCCGGCGGAGATTACGACGGCGGAGGCCACGCCCGCATCAACGCATTCATTGATGATTTCCGGAACGCTCGGCGCCGGCGTGACGATCACCGCGAGATCCACCTTTTCCGGGATCGATGCCACGCTGCTGTAACACCGGAGGCCAAGAATCTGGTCCCGGTTGGGATTGACGGGATAAATCTTGCCGCGGAACGACGTATTGGCCAGATTCAGAAGCAGTGTGCGCCCGACGCTGCAATCGCGGTCGGTGGCCCCGATCACGGCGACCGATCGTGGCGCGAACATGCATTCGAAAGCCGCTCGCAAGCGGTTTCCCGACCCGAAGCGAGTGTCCGCGTTGCGCGCCGAATTTGTCTCATGCGCCGGCACGTCCAATTGCAATTCTCCCGATCTGGTTGTCACGTTGTCACCCTCCGAACCCGAATATCAAGCCCGCTCTTCAGCGGGCGGCGTAAGAACTCAAAACGCGCATGTAGTTGACACGCTCGAACGCGCTTTTCTTCGGCGCGGAGCGCCGGCTCATGCTGCCCTGCATCTGGCGAATCGACTGATACTCGTGCTCATCCATCCAGCGCTGGAGATTTTCGAGCACGGAGATCGCGTGTTCGACTCCATGCTTCAGCAGCGCCGAAGTCATCATGGCCACCCGCGCGCCGGCCATCATGCTCTTTAGAACATCCTCGGCCGTATGAACCCCTCCCGTAATAGCCAGATTCGCGCGAATCTGATCGTAGAGAATCGCCACCCAATGAAGTCGCAGCAGCAATTCCTGCGAGCCGCTGAGTGTGATGCTGGGAACTACGTCAAGCGCTTCCAAATCGAATTCCGGTTGGTAGAAGCGGTTGAAAAGGACCAGCGCGTCAGCGCCCGCCTCGTCGAGTCGCTGCGCCATGTACGGAAGCGCCGTGAAAAAGGGCGAGAGCTTTACCGCGACAGGAATCGAAACTCGCCCCTTCACCTGGCTGACAACTTCGCAATAATCCTGTTCGATGCTGGAGCTGCTGAGATCCTGGTCGGTAACGACACCGTACAGATTCAGCTCGATGGCGTCCGCTCCGGCTTGCTCGATCAGCGATGCATAACGAAGCCAGCCGCCCAGAGAAACTCCGTTGAGGCTTGCGATCACGGGGATCGAGACGGCCTGCTTGGCCCAGTGGATCAGTTCGAGATAGCCCTCCGGGCCAAGGTTGTAGTTTCGCAAGTCGGGAAAAAACGTAAGCGATTCTCCGGAGCTTCCCTCGCCGCGCGAAAGGTCGGAGTCGATCCCTTCGCTTTCGAGGGCCAGTTGTTCCTCGAAAAGCGACGGCAAGACGACGGCGGCGATCCCGGCGTCCTCCATCCGGCGAATGTCTCCGATCGATTCACAGAGTGGAGAGGCGGACGCCACGAGAGGCGATTTCAATTTCAGTCCGAGATACTCGGTCGACAGGTCGATCATTGCCGCCCTCCATTCTTTGGCGCCACCACTTCGGGTTCGGGCTCCGTGGCTGCCGGAGCGCTCTCCGGGGCTGGCGCTGAACCGGCCATCGCGGCCCGATTCGAATATACGCGCCACTGCTGATCGACGTCCTGCTGGGCAAGCTTCAGCAGTTCCTTCGCCGCCTCCGGGTTACTGCGCTTCAGCATGGTGTAACGCGCTTCCTGATAAACGTATTTTTCGAGCGGAATCGCCGGGGGTTTGGAATCGAGTTGGAATGGATTCCTGCCTTCCATGCGGAGAGCCGGGTTGTAGCGAATCAGCGGCCAATAACCGGAATTCACGGCGGCCTTCTGTTGCTCGAGACCAAACATCATGTCGTAGCCGTGCGCGATGCAATGGCTGTAGGCGATGATCAGAGACGGCCCGTCGTGCGCTTCCGCTTCCAGAAATGCCTTCAGCGTGTGCATGTCGCTGCCGCCCATCGCCACGCGGGCGACGTACACCGATCCGTAACTGATCGCCTCCATGGCGAGATCCTTCTTCGCATTTGGCTTTCCGCCGGCGGCAAATTTGGCGACGGCTCCGCGCGGCGTGGCCTTCGACATTTGCCCGCCGGTGTTCGAATAGACTTCCGTATCGAGCACCAGGACGTTCACGTTCATTCCCGAGCCGAGCACGTGGTCCAGGCCGCCAAACCCGATATCGTAGGCCCAGCCATCGCCTCCGACGAGCCAGACGCTCTTCTTCACCAGCGCGTCTGCGACGGTCAACAACTCTTTCGCCCCGGGCCGAATAAGTGCAGAAAGCTTTTTCTTCAACTCCGCCACGCGCGCACGCTGCGCTTGGATCTCGCTTTCGCTTGCCTGAGGCGAGTTCAGCAGGCCGGTAACGAGTGGGTCTCCAAGATCAGCGGCAAGCCTCCGCACCAACTCGCGCGCGTAGTCGGCCTTCTTGTCGACGGCCAGCCGCATGCCCAGGCCGAACTCCGCGTTGTCCTCGAACAGCGAATTGCTCCACGCAGGACCGCAGCCGTTCGCATTGGTCGTGTACGGAGTGGTGGGCAGATTCCCTCCGTATATGGACGAACAGCCTGTCGCATTCGCGATGAGCAGCCGGTCCCCGAACAGTTGGGTGAGGAGCTTGATATACGGCGTCTCGCCGCACCCGGAGCAAGCGCCCGAAAATTCGAAGAGCGGCTCCAGAAGCTGCGTGTCCTTCACCTGAGTATGCGCGAGATGTTCACGGCTGTATTCGGGCAGCGTGAGGAAGAAGTCCCAGTTGGCCCGTTCCGGTTCGCGCAATGGCGCCTGCGGTTCCATGTTGACGGCCTTGTGCTTCGCGTCGCTCTTGCTCTTCACCGGGCAGATTTCCACGCAGAGCTGGCAGCCGGTGCAGTCTTCCGGCGCAACTTGCAACGTGTATTTCAGATTTTCGAGTCCGCGCCAGCGCGGCTTTACCGATTTGAAAGATGCCGGCGCGCCCGAGAGCAACGACGAGTCATAAACCTTTGCCCGGATCACCGCGTGCGGGCAGACCAGCACGCATTTTCCGCACTGGATGCAGATGTCCTCGTCCCAAACCGGAATCTGCTGAGCGATGTTGCGCTTTTCCCACTTTGCGGTGCCCGTCGGGAAGGTACCGTCCACAGGCATGGCGCTGACTGGCAATTCGTCGCCGCGCCCGGCCACAATCGTCCCCAGAACGTCGCGAACGAACGCGGGCGCCTGGTCCGGTACCGGAGGAAGAACATCGAACGCGCTGCTCACCTGTTTCGGGATCGCGACCTGGTGCAGGTGACCCACCGCATGATCGACTGCCGCAAAATTCTTCTGCACCACCGCGTCCCCGCGCTTTCCGTACGTTTCGCGGATGGCGTCCTTGATAGCCTGAATCGCCTGCTCGCGCGGCAACACGCCGCTGATCGCGAAAAAGCAGGTCTGCATGACGGTGTTGATGCGGCTGCCCATACCCGTCTCGCGAGCGACGCTGTACGCGTCGATGACGTAGAACTTCAGGCGCTTCTCGATAATCGTGCGCTGAACGCTCTTCGGCAGGTGATCCCAGATGTCATCCGGGCCGAATGGCGCGTTGAGGAGGAACGTCGCGTCATTTTCCGCGGCCGACAACACGTCCGTCCGCTCGAGAAACTGGAACTGGTGACACGCAACAAAATTGGCCTTGGTGATCAGGTACGAGCCGCGAATCGGCCGCGGCCCGAACCGCAGATGAGAAACGGTGACCGCGCCGGCCTTTTTCGAATCGTAAACGAAGTAGCCCTGCACATACTGCCCGGTGCCCTTGCCGATGATCTTGATCGAATTCTTATTCGCGCCCACCGTACCGTCTGAACCCAGTCCATAAAAGAGCGCGCGAACCGTTTCGGCATCCTCGGTCGAGAAACACGGGTCGTACTCGAGGCTCGTGTGCGTTACATCGTCGCGAATGCCGATCGTGAAATGATTCTTCGGCGCGCTTGCTTTCAGCTCGTCGAAAATCCCCTTGACCATCGCCGGAGTGAACTCCTTCGATGAGAGTCCGTACCGGCCGCCGATCACTCTCGGGCGAACCGCACCGGCCGCGACTGATTCGCTGAGCGCCGTCATCACGTCGATGTACAGGGGTTCTCCGAGGCTGCCCGGCTCCTTGGTGCGATCGAGCACCGCAATCGATTTCGTAGTCGTGGGGAGCACATTGAGCAACGCCTCGGCAGCAAACGGGCGGAACAACCGCACTTTCAGCAAGCCCAATTTCTCACCGGCCTGCGCCAGGTGGTCGATCGTTTCCTCGACGGCGCCGCAACCGGAACCCATCATCACGATGACGCGGTCCGCATCCGCCGCGCCGACGTAATCGAACAAATGGTAGCTGCGGCCCGTTCGAGCGGCGAACCGGTCCATCACGTCCTGCACGATCGTTGGACACGCCATGTAAAAAGGATTGATCGCCTCGCGCGCTTGAAAAAAGACGTCCGGATTCTGAGCGCTGCCGCGAAGCACGGGCCGATCGGGAGACAACGCGCGCTCGCGGTGATCGACCACATATTTCTCGTCGATCATGAAGCGGAGATCCTCATCCGACGGCACCGCAATTTTCCCGACTTCATGCGATATGCGGAAGCCGTCGAAAAAGTGCAGAAACGGAATTCGCGACTCCAGGCTCGCCACTTGCGCGATAAGCGCCAGGTCCGCGGCTTCCTGCACTGAGTTCGAAGACAGAAGGGCGAAGCCCGTTGCACGGGTCGCCATCACGTCGCTGTGGTCGCCGAAAATGGAAAGCGCGTGCGTCGCGACGGTGCGGGCCGCCACGTGAATCACCGCCGGCGTGAGTTCCCCGGCGATCTTGTACATATTGGGAATCATCAGCAGCAGGCCCTGCGAAGCGGTAAACGTAGTCCCCAAAGCGCCTGTCTGTACGGCCCCGTGCAAAGCCCCGGCAGCACCGCCCTCGCTCTGCATCTCGATGACTCTCGGTACCACTCCCCAGATGTTCTTCCGGCCCTCTGACGCCCACTGGTCCGCCCATTCGCCCATCGGAGACGAAGGAGTAATCGGGTAGATGGCGATGACTTCGTTCAGTCGGTAGGTGACGTCGGCCGCCGCCTCGTTCCCGTCCAGGATAGCCATCGTGTCTTTCATCTCCGCCCTCCCGAAGCTCGCTCACATCTCGTGGCTCGAACTGCCGAACGATAAGTGCCGCCTCAAGTTGAAGTTACGAGGCGCGATTTCGACGAGCGTGCCGCTCCGCCCCATACCTTACGGACGAAGTGTCGCAGACTGTGAGCAAGCCTTACTGTGACACCCGTCACCAGCCCTCGTGACATTTCACACGCACACCACCAGCGGGTCTTTGGGAGGGGGGGTCGGTCGGCATCATCGCGGGAACGGTCCGCCCTGGTGGCTATGAAATGCTCAGGCAAAACGCTTCGTTGAGGCCTTTGCCCGGGCTATTTGCATAGCACTCGGATGGTCCGGTCAGATTGGGTCAAACCGCCGAAGGCGGCCAGCGCAGAATCCACAGCACCAGGACGGCATAGTACGCCCCAACCACCGCCAGGGAAACCAGCAGGGTGCTTCGTCCCTTTCCCAGCCCGGTGAACTCATGCCGCCACCGACTCACGCAGCACGCGATCAGCGCCACCGAGAGAACGATCACGAAGCTGGTCAGCAGACCCGTGGGAAAAAACGAGCTGCCCGGATGAAAAACGGGGGAGATCTGGACTGTAAGACCGCGCAACCCTCCCCAAAGGCCGGTAAGGAGGAGCCATGTCGCCGGAGCCACAATACCCGTCATGTAAGCCCAGCGATCTTCGAAATAAAACAGCATCAGCACAATCGCCAGGTAGATCAGCGATTCGTAGAAGTGAATCAGGAAAAACTGTGGATCGTAGTGGCTGAGGAGCAGAAAACAGAGCCCCAATGCCAAGGCAAGACTTGCAATGCCACGATGCACCATGTCATCTCCTCCTTCCGAGCGCGTCGTCCGGGGAGAGCCCACCAGCGGCGGCACCAGTCCTACGCGGCGTGCGCCAGCGTCCTGTTTAACCTGGCTGCCTTGTCGAGCGACTGCTCAACTTCCCCCGGATATGGCGGAAACGCCAGATAGTCGGCCGCTCCGGCGGCAAGCGCGGCGATGCAATTCTCCCACTCGTCTCGTCGAGATACGACGATCAGCGGCGTGCCGGCTGCAAAGCGCTCGACGAGAGTCATTACCTTCGTGAAATTACCGTCCGGCAGGGTGTCCTCGCACAGCACAACGTCGTAGTGCCTCCTCGCAAGAAGTATCTCCGCGCCATCAACGGTAGCGGACAGAGCCGGTTTCCAGCCGCCCCTCTGGACGGCGGTGGCGAGAGCCTCTCGATGATGTCCCTGGCCGCTTACGATCAAGGACTCGCGCTGAGCTTCCCAGCTGCTTTGCCATCTCCTCTTACCTCCTCGACTTCTTCGTCATGCCAGCGGCGATGCGCTACTCCAAAACGAAATGAACTTCCACGTGCATTGCCACAGAAATCGGTTCTCCGTTGAGGACGGTGGGCTGGTACTTCCATTGCGTGACCGCCTGAAGAGCCGCGGGGATCAGCAGAGGGGGCCCACTCAGCACGCGGGCTTGCACCACGTTTCCGCGGTCGTCGATCACCGCGTCAATCAGCACAGTGCCCTGTACATGCGCCTGTTTCGCGATAACCGGGTACTCGGGCTGTGGCGCAAAGATTTGCTTGGGCGGCTTCAGATTGCCGCCAATTCTCACGATACGCTTCACCGGCGGAGGGGGTGGAGCAAGACCAAGGGAATTCTTGTTGCTGCCAATGATTCCGCCAAGCACGCCTCCGGCTTGTCCGCCGGGAATCCCGCCCGGCACGCCGCCGATCACTCCCGGCGCCTCGGATTCTGGCGGCAGCGGCTCTTCCTTGAGTATGACGACGCGTCTGGGAATCGCGGTTGGAGCAGTCACCCTGCCGTTCTGCATCATGCGTGTGACAGACCGGACCACGCGCTGGACAGTAGGAGCAGCGGGAGGTGGTGGCGGCGGGGGCGGCGCAGGCGCAAGGAGCCAAGTGTTCTGAAAGGCCTGGAGGTCAAGACTCTGCGTGAAGTAGAGCGGCGCGATGATCAGAGCCGCGATCACGATCATGTGAACCGCGAACGAGAAAGCCCATTCCAGCGGATTCCGGTGCGTATATTCGCAGGGCACCTCGAGCAGAGCCGAGACGAAGGTGTCTTGCGCCGCTTGGGTCTGCCGCCGAGGCCGCTCCATTCTTCGAGGTGCCTCCGGCGGTGCGACCACAACAGAGTGGCTGACCATGACCACCTCCTTGTGCAGCGGAGCTGCGACTCGGCAGCTGGGCTGCGGGAACTCGCCGTTCCTCGTCGCCCCATCATGTTTCTACCATTCCCCCCGCGCTTGACGCGGCGACACGAGTCACGCCAGCCTGTGACCATCATCACCAACAGAAAATCGGCCCGATCGCCGTGTTTCGCCCTGACTACACCTCCACCACCTGTCAAAGAGTCGGAACGCTGAACACCTTAGGCCGCAGTGACGAAAATCACTCGTTCCCGTGACCTCGATCATCGCTAGAAAACGCCCGACGCGTTCAGATGGAACCCTCTCGGAGGCGCGCCATGACAATTGCTGTGAAGACCTCGGAACTGGTTCAGCTGAAGAACCTGCTATACGCGACCGATTTTTCCGAACCTTCCGAGTTCGCTCTGCCGTTTGCCCTTGCACTCGGACGCAGGTACGGAG
This sequence comes from uncultured Acidobacteriota bacterium, assembly GCA_963753475.1. Lineage (GTDB taxonomy): Bacteria > Acidobacteriota > Terriglobia > Acidiferrales > UBA7541 > Palsa-295. The sequence goes on along the minus strand of CAVWCN010000005.1, from coordinate 100,836 downwards.
CGACGATTCATGCTCTTCACGTCCTCGCTCCAACTCCCTTTGCGTTGGGCAGCTTTGCCCTCACCGGCGTCGGATTCGAGGCGGAAACAGAATCCGCTCTCGCCGCAATGCAGAGAGTCGAGGCGCAACTGGCCGGGCTGCAACACAGCGTGATTCTGGAGCGCGCCGTCGACGTCTGGTCAGGAGTTGAACAGGCGATCCAGGACAATGCGATCGATTTGATCATCCTGGGCACACACGGCCGCACCGGAGCTCAGCGGTTCCTTCTGGGCTCCGTTGCCGAAGAGATTTTCCGCCGCTCGCCCTGCCCCGTATTGACAGTCGGGCCCGCAGTCCGCACAAGCACGCACCACGGCGGCCGCTTTCACCGAATCCTGTTCGCCACCGATCACACGCCCGCCTCCGAAGCCGCCGCTCCCTACGCCGTTTCGCTGGCGGAAAACAACCAGGCCCGACTCGTGCTCCTGCACGTCGCGCCGGCCATCGAACCGGGGAAAAACGACCGCAAGTCCGATCTTTCGGTCGCTGAAATGATCCAGCGGCTCTACGACACGGTCCCGCCGCACGCACAGTTATCGATACCGCCGGAGGTCGCCATTGAATACGGAAGCCCTGCCGAAAAGATCATCGAGGCGGCCGTGCAGCGTTCAGCCGATTTAATCGTGCTTGGTGTGCGCACGGCTCACGGGCACCTTCCCAGCGCGACGCACGTGGAACGCGCAACAGCGCATGAGATCGTGGCCTACGCGAGCTGCCCGGTTCTGACCGTTCGGGAATAACGCCGCGAAACGAGTACCGCTGCGGCTCGCCGTCCGCTCCATGCGGACAGGAGGAACGTGCGTGAGAATTCTGATTGCGATCGATGATTCGAAATTCTCTGAAGAGGCGCTGCAGTTCGCTGCCGCCCACATTCCGCCTCAAGGCTCGGAAATTCGGATCCTGCACGTCCTGCAGCCGCTCGCATTTTCCACTCCGCCGCAAATGGCTCCCCAGTACACGCCGGAACTCGAGTCGCAAGGAAAGGAAGCTCGCGAATTGGTTGAGCGTGCGGCCGCGACTCTGCGCGCAAAGGGTTTCAAGGTGGACACCGCCGTTGAGAAGGGCGACATCCGGCTGAAAATCATCGACTCCGCGGCGGAGTGGGATGCTGATCTGATTGTCCTCGGCTCTCACGGGCGCACCGGGATTCCCCGCATTCTCCTTGGGAGCGTGGCCGAATTCGTCGCCCGGAATGCTCCATGCTCGGTCCAGATCGTGCGCATCCCCAGCCGCGCGTAAGAACGGTTTCCGCGAATTAAAAAAGACCGGCTCAGCTCGTGACGAAATTCTCCAGAGCCGCTCGATTCGGGATAAACAGCGTCGATCCCTTCAGCGTTACCAGGCGTTTGCTTTTGAAGTCGCTCAGCGTTCGCGTCACCGTTTCCCTGCAACTGCCAATGCATTCCGCAATTTCTTCGTGAGTCAAAGGCAGCTTGATGCGAGTCCCCGATTGCGTCTCTTCGGCTCCGCTCGACCACTCGAGGAGCAGCTTGGCGAGCCTTTCCGGCGCCGACGCGGATAGTCCCACGGTGCGCAACTGTTCGCAGACCCTGTGATAATTCGAGCTGAGCTGCCGCACCACTCCTTCATACGCTTCCGCGTGTCGCGCGAGAAACCGCAGGAAATCGTCGCGGCGAACGAAGGCAATCTGGGAGGGATGGATCGTTTCCGCCGTCATCTCGTACGTTATTCCCGAAAGAACGGCCATCAGGCCGAGAATCTCCCCGGCCTTTGCGATGCGAAGAATCAGAGTCTTTCCCTCGCTTGAGCTGATCGTGAGCTTCACTTCTCCGTGACAGATCACGAAGACTCCCCGCGCGTCCTGCTTTTCGAGGAACAGAACGGCTCCCTCCGGATACACCGTGCTCGATTTCACCGAATCGAAGTCCTTCATCGCCTTGGGAGTCAGCCGGCAGAAAAAGCTCGACTTGTTGAGCTTGCACGACTGGCAGTTCTCGATCATCTCGAAGCCGTACGGTCCACGCATATTACCCTCCTCGTTTCGTTCTTCCGTTCTTACTGTTCGGTTGGCACGCTTCATCGGCGAAATACGTCGTCATCGGCGTATCGGCCAGAAAACGTGCCCCGGTTTGTTTGTGCACTTCAGCCAGACTCTCTCTCCCCGCAACGTCCACGTGAGTCACACCCCGTAAATCCACTACCAGCTTTTTGTTTCGCAGAGCGCCGGCCAGCAATTTCCAGGCTTGCCGGAATTCGGGAACCCACAGGCCTGCGATACGGCCTTCGAGCTTCAGCGTGATCTCTTTGGGCCCCTCGTCTGTGGTGATCTTCAGCGTGATCGTGCTCCATAAACCGTCGCTCTGTCTTACGGCAAACGGGGAGCCAATTGCGCAGGGGGTAAAGGCACGTCCTGCATCTTCAACGAATTGCTGCAGTTCCGAGGTGGGAAAACGAAAAGTGGCGTGCGTCACAAGGCAGGAGTGACGAAAATCACCGACGATATTTCGTCAGAGATGACTACCTGAAGTCATCGGGGTCTATCCCAAGCTTCTTCAGCTTAGAGTTTAGAGTCGTGCGCTTGAGTCCCAGTCGCGCCGCGGCGCCGTTCGGTCCTGCAATCACCCCTTTGGTTTCGCGGAGTATGCGGAGGATGTGTTCGCGGTCGGCCGCTTCAAGGCTGCCGTCGGTCGAGGGAGCTTCACCCGCGGAAACCTCCAATTCGGCAAACGGGATCCGCAGCGAAGGGCCTTTCGTCAGGATTACAGCCCGCTCGATGAAGTTTTCGAGCTCCCGGACGTTACCCGGCCACGACCACTTCGTCAGGGCCTTCATCACGCCAGGCGGAATGGTTTCGATTCGCTTGTCCATCTGGCGCGCGTGTTTCGTCACGAAGTATCGCACCAGCAAAGGTATGTCTTCACGCCGCTCGCGAAGCGGGGGGATCGTGACCGGAAACACCCGCAAGCGATAGTAGAGGTCGCTGCGAAACTCGCGATCCGCCACCATTTTCTCCAGATTCCGATTGGTCGCCGCAATCAGCCTCACATCAACGGCGATCGTTCGCGTGCCGCCCAGCCTCTCGAACTCCTTTTCCTGGAGCGCCCGCAAAAGCTTCGGCTGAAGCTCCGCCGGAAGATCGCCGATTTCGTCCAGAAACAGCGTGCCTTGATGCGCCAGCTCGAGCCGGCCGACCTTTTGAGAAATCGCGCCCGTAAAGGCGCCCTTTTCGTGGCCGAAGAGCTCGCTCTCGAGCAGTCCCGTGGGAATTGCAGCGCAGTTCAATTTGACGAACGTGCGCTGGGCCCGAGGACTCAGGCGGTGAATCGCCCGCGCGACCAGATCTTTCCCCGTTCCCGTCTCGCCCAGAATCATCACGGTTACGTCCGTTGACGCCACCGTCTCAACCTGCCTCAGCACTTTCTTCAGTTCCTGGCTTTCTCCGATGATGTCTTCGAAGCTGTGCTCGAGGTTTAGTTCCTCTTCCAGGTACTGCTTCTCGCGTTCCTTCCTTTCCAACGCCTCCTGGATTCGCACCTTCTCCGTCAGATCGCGGATAACGCTGAGAACAAATCGGCCCTCCGCTTCCACCGGGCTCAGCATGATATCCACTGGGAATTCTGTGCCGTCCTTCCGCCTTCCGGAGAGCTCGAGTCCGACTCCCATGGGCCGCGTCTGAGCATGAGCGTTGTAGCCTTTTCGGTGCCCCAGATGCGCGTTGCGCAAGCGCTCCGGAACCAGCATCTCGACAGTCTGGCCAATCAACTCGGCTCGATCGTAGCCGAAGAATTTTTCAACTTGGCTGTTTACCTCCGCAATCTTCCCTTCCCCGTCGGTCACGATGATGGCGTCAGGTGAGAACTCGAAGAGGGATCGAAACCGGTTTTCGCTCGCTCGCAATGCTTCCTGGGCCCGTTTGCGCGCCGTAACGTCGCGTACAACGCTCAGGATTACGCGGCCTTCAGACGTTTCCACCGGCCTGAGCATGATGTCGACGGGAAATTCCCGGCCGTCTTTGCGCCTGCCGTACAGTTCCAGCCCGATGCCCATTGGCCGGGCATGAGACTCGGCATTGTATTCGTTGCGGTGCGCGGGGTGCGCTTTTCGAAACCGTTCAGGGATGAGATCCTCGACCGGGCGCCCTAGTAGTTCTTCTCGCGTATACGCAAACATCTTCTCGGCCTGGGAGTTTGCCTCCACGACGCGCCCGTCTTCCCCCACGACCACAATGGCATCCGGCGAGAATTCGAAGAGCTTTTCAAAAAGGACGCGCAGTGGACCAGCGAAGTCTGAGGAGTGGCCGGTCATCGTCTTCGTCTCGGAATTCTGGACCTCGCTCACTGGCCTGGAGGAGCGGCAGCCCCGCCAGCCGAGAAACCGCTCTCTAGCGACAGCGGGTCGTAAGTATAGACGATCTGCGGACTTCGCTGGATAGAATTGGTCAGCCAGACGGTGAAGACCTACGGGATCAAGGGTTGACGATTTTTCCGAGAGCGGCCCGGCTGGGAATGGTCAGTGCCGAGCCTTTCACCTGCACGAGTCCCTTCCTCTTGAAATCCGAGAAAAGGCGCGAGACCGTCTCGCGGGTTGCTCCGATCATCTGACCCATCTCTTCGTGCGTGAAGGCCAGTGTGAACTTTACCTGGTCCTTTCCCGGCTCGTGTTCCGCCGACTGATCCAGCAGGAATCGGGCGAGTTTCTCTTCCGCCGAATGAGAGAGGCCGATCATGCGCATTTCGCCGATCGCGGCGTGGTACGTCTCGCCGAGTTGCTGCGCGACGCGCAGGGCAGCTTCTCCGTGCTGGCGCAAGAATTGAAGGAAGTCGGTGCGGGAGACGAAATTCGCCTGTGAGGGCTCCGTTACGTCGGCCGTCAGCTCATACGATTTCCCTGTGATCGTGGCAGGCAGGCCAAGCACCTCGCCCGGCTCCGCGATGCGCAGAATCAGAGTTCGCCCGTCGGCGGACGTGGTCGAGAGTTTGATTTTTCCGCTGCACAGAATGAAGACGCCACGCGGCGCCTGCCCTTCCACGAACAGGGTTGCACCCTTGGGATAGACCGCCGACGAGGTGATCGCCGCGAGATCCTTCACGGCAGCCGGTGGAAGGTTGCAGAAAAGCCGCTCCTCGCGATGCGCACAGGAGAGGCAGCTCTCGATAATTTCCAGGCTGTATGGGGCACGCACGGGATTCACCGCCTCTCTGTATCCGGCGTCACCAGCCGATGCGCAAAACCGGGTCGCATACCTTGCAAACGGACGGACAAAGCAATGGTAAGTCTTCCGTGCCACGTAGCACTGTGGCGGGCGCCACAACGGCATGTGACGGGCGTCACGACGACGCAAATGGCTCCAGGAAAGGTTCCCAGACTAATTTAGAAATCGCTGAGCGTCTTAAACGGAAGCGCAACGCGAACAGCATTGATTACGGCAAGAAGATCGATGATCTCCTGGGCCACTGCCCCCTCGATCGCGGGAAGAAATCCGAAAGCCGCCGCGACCATTCCGATCACGCTAAGCGCCATTCCACCGACGGCGCTTTCCAGCGCGATCCTGCGCATGCGCCGACCGATGTGCATCAGTTCGTCAACCTTATCCAGCGACGTCTCCAACACGACGGCGTCGGCCGCTTCTGACGTGATGTCGCTGCTGAGCCCAAATGCAACCCCTACGGTGGCTGCCTGCATGGCGGGTGCGTCGTTGATGCCGTCTCCGACGAACAGCGTCTTCGCCCGCGCGGCCTCGGAGCGCACGATGGCGACTTTCTCTTCGGGACTCGCGGTGGAATAGACTTCGCTGATCCCCGCCAGTTCCGCCAGGTGACGCACTTCGGCGTCGCGATCGCCGGAGACCAGCATCACACGTGTGACCGCGTGGCGGGGCTTGAGATGATCCATGAAGCGGCGGGTTTCTCGACGTGGAGCGTCGCGGAAACGGAAGAGAGCGGCGAATTGTTCCTCAATCAGCACGACGCACTCGAGCCCGGGAGCTGCGGGTGGTAAGTCGATGCTCTGCACATCGACTTTCTGCCGCCCCGTGATCCGAACGCGCTGTCCCGCAACGAGGCCTCGCAATCCCTGGCCAGGCCGCTCGCTAACTTCTGAGACCGCTTCGAGCTGGACATCTTCGCTACGCGCAGCGCCCAAGACGGCGGCCGAGAGCGGGTGCTTCGAGTACGCTTCGAGGCTTGCCGCAAGCCGCAGCACGTCGTTCCGGCGAACTCCCGGCGCACAAACAATCTCTTCAAGCGAAGGCTTGCCGTACGTGAGCGTGCCCGTCTTGTCGAAAATGAGCGTGCGGCACAGATCGATCTGTTCCAGAACGCCGGGATTCTTGATGATAATGCCGCGCCGCGCCGAAAGGGAAATCGCGCCGATCACCGCGACCGGAATTGCAATCAATAGCGGGCAAGGCGTGGCCACGACGAGCACGGCCAGGAAGCGGTGGCGTTCTCCCGTGACGATCCATGCGAGAGCCGAAACCAGAAGGGCGATCGGCGTGTACCACGCGCCCAATCGGTCTCCCATCCGGCGGAGGTGCGGCCGCTGTTGCTCGGTTTCCTGCATAACGGCCATAATCCGCGCGTACCGCGAATCTCCTGGAAGTTTTTCCGTGCGGATCGTGAGTGCCGCTTCGCCGTTCACGGAGCCCGAAAGCACCGCCGACCCGGGCGTCTTCCAGATCTCGAATGGCTCGCCGGTCAAGTAGGCTTCGTTCATCTTGCTGTGACCGTCCAGGACGATACCGTCCGCCGGGCAGATTTCGTGGGGCAAGACGACCAGTTCGTCGCCGATGGCGACTTCATTCAGAGGCACGTCCGCCAGCGCGCCACCCGATTTTCTATGGGCGTTGCTCGGCATTCGTTTCGCCAGCGCGTCCAACACCGACGACGCGCGCCGCTTGGCGAACTGCTCCAGCGCTCCGCCCCCGGAGAGCATGAGCACGATGACGCATCCGACCAGGTATTCGCCGAGAAGGACGGATGTCACCACGGATATTCCGGCGAGCAAGTCCGAGCCGAATTCCCGCGCAAACAGCTTTCGCGAAAGGGCGAAGACCAATGGCGCCCCACCCAGGACTAGAACAACGGCGAGTGGCGCCAGCGACCACGCGCGCGGCGCGTTGAGCGCGTAGCGGAGCAGGAGATGAAGGAGGATACCGCCGATTGCTAAAGCAGGAATCGCGAACGGGCCTGATCGAGCCCATGGTCCGGCTGGCCATGCTTCGAACCCACGAAAAACACCATGCCACCAAGTCCTCGGGCTGGTCGTCCGCGCCGCTTCGGCCATGGGCTTCACAAGAGAACGACGAAGTGCAGCCCGCCCGTTTCTTCCGGGTTCGAGTGGGCGAGGCAATTCGCAAACGGTTCGAGAGTCGACGCTGGCACGGCCCTTTCCCCGTTGGGATTGACAGACTGTTGTGGATGGACCCGACGCCTTCTCTCGCTGCTAAACTGTGCGATCGGCGCTAACTTCACCGGCCCGCAGCCGACCGTTTGTCATCCCTGCGCTCAAGCGGCTTTTGATCCTGTTCGAGCCACGCGATCGTCTTGTGCAGCCAAGTGCGCACTGTTTCTTCGATCTCGTATTCGTCGCCGTAGCGATAGAGCGAGTCCAAGGTCTCACCCGACGCGGTGAGTGGAATGTGACGGCACGGAATCTTTGCTGAGCGGGAGTCGGGCGGCACCAGCCCCATCAGGATGCAATCGTTGCAAGGCTCGGGATTCGCTTTCGAATCGTAGTTCATGCAGGTCGGCGAGTCCTCAAAAATGCATTGAGGCCTCCACGGCTCGCGCGGCGCACGCCCGTAGCCGCCTTTTTCAAGGAAAGCCAACTCCATCTTGAGAACCTCGAGCAAGTCGCGTTCGTCCTTCGACATGTTGCACCTCGCGCCAGGTTCATATTCTTTTCCCGCTGAACGCGAAAGGCTGTGACTCGCGTCACGCGGGTCCGTGACGTTTGTCATCGTTCCCGGCCGTCCGTCTGGGCCAGAATTCTCGCGGAAGCCTCTTCAATCAAAGTCCAGACTCGGCTCAGTGGAGGCAGCACGGCGTCGCGGCCCAGCGTATCAAAGGGGAAAAGGAATGGGTACCGAACACGAATATCGAGTGAAAGCGTTATGTAACGGGCCGCGTAAGGGGGTTGTCCGTGCGGACACCGTCTCGCCCGCCATATCGTTCAGCGCGCCACCTGAATTCCTCGGAGAAGCCGGGCTCTGGACGCCGGAACACTTTCTGGTCGCCTCAGTGGCCAGTTGCTTCGTGAGCACGTTTTCCGGCATGGCGGAGCGGTCTCGATTGGAATTCGCTTCATTCTCTTTGGACGCCGCAGGACTGCTCGGCAACGAAGATGGAGCGTGGCGTTTCACGGAAATCAAACTGTCCCCACACGTCGCCTTGCTGAAAGAAGCGGATCGCGACCGCGCCGTGCGGCTCCTTGAGAAAGCCGAGAAATCGTGCCTGGTCGCCCGGTCCCTGCAGTGCAAAATCACGATGCTTCCGTCAGTCACGGTCGAAGAGGAATTGGTGACGGCCGGGGCTTCATCGACGACCTGCTGACGTTCGACGGGCTAGGTGGGATGGAAATGATATGACAAACCGAATCTGGTTGGTTTCAGCACCTGACCGGCGCAGCGGGCGCAACGGATCGTCCGTACGGGCTCCCTATGGGCTCGAGATCATCGAGAGCTGTGTCGAGTGTCCTCACCGCAAGGAACGCCTATTTTGTGACCTGCCCCCTGCCGCCGTGCAGCGCCTGGCGTCTATCACGGCTCCCTCCACCTATCCAAAAGGCGCGACGCTGTTCGTCGAAGGACAGGAGCCGCGCGGCGTATTCGTTCTGTGCAGCGGCAAAGTCAAGCTGTCCACGTCGTCCGCTGACGGAAAAACGCTGATTCTGCGCATTTCGGATGCCGGAGAAGTCCTGGGTTTGGCGGCGAATGTTTGCGGGCAACCGTACCATGCCACGGCAACCGTTCTCGAACCCGCACAGGCCAACTTCATCGCCAAAAATGACTTCCTGAACTTTCTCGGCGAGCACGGAGAAGCGGCCCTTCGAGTCTCGCAGCAGATGGGCGAGAACTACCACCTGGCCCTGGCGGAAATGAAGACGATCGGTCTTTCCCATTCCGCGACGGAAAAGCTGGCGCGCTTTGTCCTGGATTGGTGCGCCGACCACGATACGGGCAACGGTCAGGTTCGTGCCAATCTGACTCTGACTCACGAGGAAATCGCTCAGATCATCGGCGCTTCGCGCGAAACCGTAACCAGGCTCTTAAGTGACTTCCGAAGAAGACAGCTCTTGCAAATCAAAGGACACATCGTTACCATCCGCGATAAGTCGGGCTTGGAGCACCTGGCGGCAAATTGAGCCCGGCGAGCCCTCTTAGGCAATTAACGAAACCTCTCGTTAGGCCCCTTCCCGGCCCAGACCTGATGTGTGACCGGTGTCACATTCACTGGTGCTTCTAGTCACTGGTTTTATTCCGGTATTCTAGTAATTTCTACGGCGGTTTAGCGGCTTCACCGGGAGGGATTGGGATGCGGAACTTTGCAGCACCGCGATGCGTTTCTCTGTTCTTTGGATTATTGATCCTCACGGTCCCCTGCTGGGCGGCGGGTTCCGGAACGCCCCCTCAGACGGAGTCCAAGCCTTCCAGCGCGCAAGCGGCTTCTCCTGAAAAGAAGGCGGATACCCAGGACGCAAGCCCCGAAGTGTGCAAAGGATGCCACCAGGCTGAGTACGACTCCTGGGCCAAATCACCTCACTGGAAGACGATGACCAACAAGAAGGCCGGCCCCTTGGAACAAGGGTGCCAGGGCTGCCACGGAGCAGCGGCCGGTCACTTGGCGGACCCCACCGATACCTCGAAGTTGTTTAAATTCGAATCGGCCCCGGCAAAGGAGATCAACAGCCAGTGCCTGGCTTGCCACTCAAAGGACATGGAGCAGGCACATGCCCTCAATTCCGTCCATGCCAAGAACGGCGTGGCCTGCACTGCCTGCCATTCGCCACACCATGGAAACGTTGCGAATCACTTGCTTGTGAAGGCCCAGCCGGAGCTCTGCTACACCTGCCACCTGGCAAAGAAAGCTGAATTCGCCATGCCTTTCCACCATCGCGTCAACGAGGGGCTGATTCAGTGCACCGACTGCCACAACCCGCACGGCACCGAGGGGCTGAAGCAGGTCCGCATGGCTTCGACTCAGGATCAGGTCTGCTACAAGTGCCACATCGACAAGCAGGGCCCGTTCGTTTACGAGCACCCACCTCTGAAGATCGACGGCTGCACGTCGTGCCACACGGTTCACGGCGGACCGAATGTTCACATGCTTAAGGTCAGCAACGTCAATTTGCTGTGCCTCCAGTGCCATACGGATTCCAGTTTCAGCACAGCACCCGGAGCTCCTTCGTTCCACAACCAGGCCAGCTTCTTCCAGTCGTGCACCTTGTGCCACAGCCAGATTCACGGGTCGAATTTCAGCCCGTTCTTCTTCAAGTGAGGCGCGCCACCATGGACACCTGGCGATTGGAAGTTGGGCATGCAGTTCAAACCAGACGCCGTGCGGCCCGCAATTCCGGAAGTATGGAGAGAGGGGTTATGGATCATCGCCGAGCGATTGTCGTTTTGAGCCTAATGATGTTCGCTGCGCTGCTGCTGCCTCCCGCAGGCCGCGCCCAGGACGCGTCCAGCGAGACGCAGGGAAAAAACACTGGGGATTACAATATTCAACAGTCGATTGAGTTTGGCTACCGCTGGAATGGCATCAGCGGAAATAACGACACCTACGATACGTTCGTCAATCTGGGCTCGGGATTCCGTTTGCTTGATTACACGGTCAACGTGCGGTCGCTGGACCACAACGGCGTCTTCTTCGACGATCTGAGTTTCTCGAACTTCGGCTACGGCGGCGATCCGAACGACGTGACGCGACTCCGCATTGGCAAGAACAAGTGGTACGACTTCTCGGCCCTGTTTCGCCGCGACAAGAATTTCTGGGACTACAACCTGCTGGCCAACCCGTTCAACCCCTCTGCGTTAAACCCCGCCGGATCACTCACCACCGGTTGCTATGTGGGTCCGCCCACGGTGACCTATCCGCAAGGCGCTCCGGCATATTGCTCCAGCCCTGCCATCGCCGAGCCGAATTCGCCGCATGGGATGGATCTTGTTCGACGCATGCAGGATTACGATCTGACTCTATTCCCGCAATCGCGCGTGAGGTTCCGCCTCGGTTACTCCCGCAACCGCGACGAGGGTCCTGGCTTCTTCACCACAGACAGCGGGACCATCCCCGACTTTCCGGAAACCTACAGCTACACGATGAACGCTTTCCGAGCCGGTGTGGATTTCCAGGTTGCGCCGCGTACGACCGTTTCCTACGACCAGTTCCTGAACTATTTCAAACAGGACAACGTCGTCGTCGAAAACCCGGCTGCCACCCCCCAAATGTACGGCTTTCAGGCCAATGGCGTGCCGGTGGATCTTGGGATTATCTGGAGCACGCAGACTCCCGCCGAGGCGCTGCCTTGCGCGAAGCCAATCACGGACACCACGACCACCCCGGAAACGGCCAATCCGATCTGCAACGGCTTCGTCAGCTACAGTCAGGTGGGCCGGCCGCGGAACTCCATGCCCACCGAGCACGTCCGCTTCCAATCGAACTATTTCCAGAAGTTCGAAGTCTCGAGCTCGTTCGGCTACAGCAGTTCCGATAACACCATCCCCGATTACAATGAAACGATTATCGGCTGGACCACCCGCACGTCCTCCCCCGGCGGCATCACGTCAGGCCCCGTCGAGACGAAGCGCGTACAGGTCGACGGAGACGTTGCTGCAGCGTATTCGGTAACGGACAAACTGCGCATTGAGGAAGCTTTCCACTACAACAGCTGGCGCATTCCCGGCGTTTGGTCCGAGATCGCAGGATCCTTGTTCGTCGCGCCCGGAGCGACCGGACTGGGAGCTCCCGTCGGGGACTTCCTCGCTGCGAACTGCAACGCCAGCAACAATTACAATGGTCCCAGCTGCCCTCAGCACGCGGCCAATTCAGGAGCAGATGTGGCCGACTCCTATAACGCGAACTTCTTCAAGCAGGACATGAAGTCCAACACGGTCGAGCTGGAATATGATTTCACCGCGCGGTTCTCGGCGGACGTCGGCTACCTCTACACGCGCCGCCAGATCGTGGCCTCTGCCTTGAGTTATCCCACAACAAGCGTGTACTTCCCCGGCGGCGCGACAGCAGCGGCAGGGAACGACTATCTCGCCGCACGCGGAAGCTGTACGCTGGTCGGCGGCGTCCTGCCAGCCGGCTGCGTGGCGAACGCGGATGGCTCGATTACCTACACGGCTCCTGCTCCAACTGCCGGTCCGAGTGTTGATCTGTTCACGATCAACGAAGATGCGGCCCTGCTGGGCTTCCGAGCGCGGCCGATCGACAATTTGCGCATCACCGGTGATTTTGCGTTCGGCTATAACGACGCGGTTTACACCCGCATCGATCCACGCCAGTTGCAGAGCTACAAGCTGCACGCCACCTACACGCCGAAGCCCTGGGCCACCGTCGATGGGGCCGTGGAGATCAACGAGAATCGCGATAATGTCTACACGGTCAACAACCTCAGCCATAATCGCACCTACAGTTTCACCACGATGCTGATGCCGAAACCCGGCCTGGCCGTGAGTTTTGGATACAACTACTGGGACGTCTACACCCAGGCGAACATCTGCTTCAACTATTCCGTCACCTACTCGAATCCGGCGCCGCCTCCGTCGACGCTGCCTGTAATGACCACGCCGCCCGGGGTGGCAACCACCGCGTGCACGATTCCGAACGCGTCGGTTGGCGCAGCCGGACTGGAGACTTTGTCGACCTACTCAAGCAAGGATCACTTTGCGCACGCCGACCTGATGTGGAAGCCCGGGAAGCGCGTGACCGCGTCTCTCGGGTACGGCGGCAGCTTCGTGCGTGGAAACACGATCTTCCTGAACCCGCTCGCGCCCTCCGGGACAGTCGATTACAACTACCAGATGCCCTACGGTTCGCTGATGTTCGATTTGGGCAAGGGCCTCAGCTACAAGACGACTTGGAACTATTACGGTTTCAACGAGACGGGCGTCACGAACCCGTTCGGGCTGGCCACCCTCCCGCTGCAGGATTTCAACGGCAGCAATGTGATGTTTTCATTCCGGTACGCGTTCTGAGAAAGCGTGGCTCCGGAAAATGAACGGCCCGACTTGGAATCAAGTGTATGATGCATCGCGTAGTTACTTTTGGAGGTAGCACAAGATGAAGAGCGTTTTTGTTCGAGCGGGCAGTCCTCTTTTGCTGGTGGCAGCAACTCTCGTTTTCGCAGTTGTTCCGGCCCACGCTCAAAGTGGCGGCGCTCTGTTCAAGGCCAAGTGCGCCCCTTGCCACGGTCCCGACGGCAAGGGCGACACCTCGATGGGCAAGATGCTGAAGGTCCGCGATCTCAGCTCGGCCGACGTGCAGAAGCAGACGAACGCGGAACTGACCTCAGTCATCGAGGATGGCAAGGGGAAAATGCCGTCTTACAAGGGCAAGCTGAGCGGCGGCGAGATCAAAGAACTCGTTTCGTTTATCCGGTCTCTTAAGAAATAGCTCAGGCCGCTTCAGGCAGCGAACGGCGGACGCTGAATTCGCGCCGAGCCGCTCCGCTGATTTAAGGACGCGAGACGTTCTGGCCAGGTCGTTTGCGTCCGGACGGGGGGCAATTCGGTTTCCTCTGATATGAGTGTGCTCGAACGGCTAAGACTCTGGATTCGTCCCGCGGCCTACCTTAGCCGCAATCCGCTGAGCCTGGCAGGCGCCGTCCTGACCACGAGCTCGGCAATCACGTTGATCGCGTTCTGGCTGTTCGATCTCGTTATCGGCGGTACCCTTCATCCTTACGTTGGCGTCATCTTCTTTTTGATTCTTCCTGGGATCTTTGTCCTGGGTCTCCTGCTGATACCCGCCGGCGCGTTGATCTACCGGTTCAAGCTTCGCAGGGCCGGACAACTCCCGGGCACCTTTCCGAGGGTTGATTTTTCTATTCCAACGTTTCGTCACGCTCTCGGCTGGGTGGCGGGACTGACTGCGGCAAATATCATCATCTTCAGCGTCGGAGCCTATCGCGGAGTGCAGTACATGGATTCGGTGCGGTTCTGCGGGCAGACGTGCCACACGGTGATGCAGCCGGAATTCACCGCGTATCAAGGTTCGCCTCACGCGCGCGTTGAATGCATTCAGTGTCACATCGGCCCCGGCGCGCCCTGGTTCGTTCGCTCGAAGCTTTCCGGCCTGTACCAGGTCTATGCCGTGACCTTCCATACCTACGATCGCCCGATTCCCGTGCCGGTCGAAAACCTGCGCCCGTCGCGCGAGACGTGCGAGCAATGCCACTATCCCGAGACCTTCACGGGCAACAAGCTGGTCGTCATCCGGAGCTTTGAAGAAGACGAAAAGAACACAGAACTCACCACCGTCCTGCTTCTCAAGATCGGCGGCCACACCTGGAATGGCGAGTTGGGCATTCACGGGCGTCACCTGGATACCAAGCGGCCCATCGAGTACATCTCGGTCGATCGGGACCGCCAAAAGATAGCCCAGGTCAGCTACGTTGACGATACGACCGGCAAGCGAACGGTCTTCACGCAAACCGACCCGAAGCCCACGCCCCAGGAACTCTCCGCCGGCGAGCATCGGACCATGGACTGCATCGATTGCCACAACCGCCCCACACACACGTTCCAGTTGCCGGGGCCCGCGCTGGACGAGGCCATGGCGCGGGGCCACGTCAGCCCGGAACTGCCCTACATCAAGAAAGAGGCGCTGGCCGCGCTGAAAGCCAAGTATCCGGACCGCGACACTGCCAAACGAGACATCGCGGCCACGCTCGAAGCCTTCTATCAGAAGTCGTTCCCGGATATTTACAACAAGCAGCGCGCCCTGCTGGAGACTTCCATCGGCGGCGTGCAAGCGATTTATCTCAGTAATATTTTCCCGGCGATGAACATCACCTGGGGTACGTATCCCAACAATCTGGGTCATACGGATTTCCCGGGATGCTTCCGGTGTCACGACGGGAGCCACACGAGCGCCGACGGCAAGACCATCCCGAACGACTGCGACACCTGTCACACCGTGCTGGCGATGCAGGAGCAGAATCCCAAGGTTCTGGCGGACTTGGGGATCAAATAAGTCTTCGAGAGAGCTAACGTGCCGAACGATGGAATCCGCAAGATCACCCCGTGGGGATGGCTGATTTCGGTCGCGCTCGGTTTAGCCCTGTCCTCTTCTTCTCTTCTCGCTCAGACGAAGTCTTCTCCTTCCGATTCCGATTGCCTCGCCTGTCATGGCCAGAGAGACCTGAAATCGGCGGCGGGCCGCAGCGTTTTCGTCGACGCCGCGAAACACAAGGCAAGCGTCCACTCCATTCTCGGCTGCACGGATTGCCACACAGACATCAAGGGCTTCCCTCATCCCGCGCACATCAGGAAGGTGAGTTGCGCGACGTGCCATGCCGACGAAACGTCCGACATGGCGACGAGCGTGCATTCCATCCTGGGAACTGGAATCGACGCGTGCGCCACGTGTCACGGCGCCGCTCATTACGCGAAGCCTGCCGCTGCGCTCATTCCCCAGTTGTGCAGCCAGTGCCATAGCGACGAGGTGAAAGGCTTTCTCTCGAGCGTGCACGGGCAGGCAGCGAAGAAAGGCGACGCACAGGCGCCCACGTGCGAGTCGTGCCACGGGTCCATCCACAAGATTCTCTCTTCGCAGGCCCCGGCTTCTCCTGTAGCCAAAAAAAATCTGCCGGACACGTGCGCGTCGTGCCACTCAAACCCGAAATTCCTCGCGGCGCACCAGATTCCATTCGCCCATCCGATCGAGACGTACCGGTTGAGCGTTCACGGGCGCGCCGTCGCGGCGGGCAACGGGAACGCGGCTACGTGTTCGGATTGTCACGGGAGCCACGCGATCTACGAAGCGCGCGACTCGCGTTCGAAAATCAATCACTGGAATATTCCGGCCACCTGCGGCGCGTGCCACGCGCAAATTGCGAAGACCTATGACGCCAGTGTTCATGGCCAGGCGGTGGCGCACGGTTCAACGGACGCGCCCGTCTGCACGGACTGCCACGGCGAGCACGTAATTCTGGCGCCGAGCCAGCCGGAGTCGACCGTGAGTCCCGCGCACGTCTCGATTGTCACCTGCGGCCGCTGTCATGGGAACACCGCTTTGGCGGCCCGCTACAATCTTCCGGCCGATCGCGTGCCGACGTTCGCCGACAGCTATCACGGCCTCGCCGCCCGCGAGGGCTCGCAAACCGTGGCGAACTGCGCGTCCTGCCACGGCGTGCACAACATCTTTCCTACCAGCGACCCGCGTTCGACCGTAAATCCGGCCAACCTCGCGCATACGTGCGGCGCCTGCCATCCGGGCGCCGGAAAGACCTTCGCCATCGGCCCCGTGCACGTTCAGCCCGAATCGCTCGCGGAGAGTCCGGCGGTGCGGATCATCCGCCATTTCTACCTGGTGATGATCCCGCTCGCGATCGGCTTCATGTTCTTCCATCAACTACTCGATTTTCTCCGCAAACTCTCGCGGCGCGCGATGCGCGTGATTTCGCCGGAGGAGGCCGAATATCGATCCAACCGCCACTTCCGCATCGCCCACTGGCTCGTTCTCATCAGCTTCCCTGTTCTCGCGTTGACCGGATTTGCGCTGAAGTTTCCAGATGCCTGGTGGGCGCGTCCATTTATCTTGTGGAATGGCCATTTCGACCTGAGAGGAAGCATCCATCGCGCGGCCGCTGTCGTCCTGATGGCCGCTCTCGGGTATCACGTCGTGCATTTGTTCGTGGACAAGCGCGCCCGCCAGATCCTCAGCGGGATGGTTCCGCGCATTCGCGATATTCGCGATCTGCAGGATATGGTCAGCTACAACCTGGGATTTTCCGCGGCGCGTCCCGCGCTCGGCGAATTCAATTACGTGCAGAAGATCGAATACCTGGCCTTCCTGTGGGGGACCATTATCATGGCGCTGAGCGGGCTCACGCTGTGGTTCAACACGCTTGCGCTGCGCTATTTCCCCAAGTGGGTCCTGGACGCGGCCACCGCCCTTCACTACTACGAAGCGATCCTCGCCACGTTCGCGATTTTGATCTGGCACATGTACTCCGTCGTATTCGATCCCGACGTGTACCCGCTCGACCGCGCTCGCGTCGTCGTGCCTCCTCAACAGTCCCCGGCCTCCCAGGAGGATTCCCCGGACCGGCGAGCTGGCTCACCCACGCCCGAACGCTTGGCCGGCGACCCTCACGAGACGGACGGGGATGCGCCGAAATCCGACGGCAAACCGGGTTCCGACCCCGACAGCACGTGCTAACGGCGAGTCGCCGAACATCACGAAAGTGTATCGATCAAATTTCTGTGATGTTATTGATTTCCGGCCACTTGACCCGCTTTTTTGTTCGACACATGTATCGATCAAAATGAAGCAGTGACCGGTGATCAGCGGGCCTCTGACGGGGCCATTGGTTACCATCTGGTTGAGTCATCGGTACGCTATCTCACTCATATTTTCACCATAGCGCGCGTGTCAAATCGTGGCCTCGTGGCCAAGCGTTGTAACTCGACGAATCGGCAATAGATTCCGGCGATCCCTGTTGCACCAAAATGGTGCAAAATGGGTGACACTTCTTGTCAGAGGCGGGAGGGCGGCGCGGCGGATGGAGCGGACTCAAAGAGGACCCGCACGTACGGCGAAGCGTCGATAAGCACGTGGATGGGTGCACGACATAGAAGTGAGGAGTTTTGCGGTTTCTCTTTTTTTGAGCTAATATCCTAGCGTATTAATACGTTAGGACAAGACGGATTATCCTATGGACAGAGGTCTTAGCAAACGATCAGCTTTTCGCGCGTTTTAAGAAAATTTCTTGTGGGTCCTACTGGACATGGTAGCGGATCGGAAGATGAAATTTGTCCAAGGTTACAGGCTGCATGCGGTTAAGGTCCTCGCATAGGTGCCGGGCAGCATAGTCGATTTCGCGATCCGTAAATCTTCTCAGCGTGACTTCTAAGCGCCCTCCTTCCAATTTCACATAGCCCGTTCGCTCGACAATCATCGCCAGCGCTGGTATGACCTCCTTCGGCCGATCATAATGTTTCAACAGCAGGCGGCACATTTCGGCTCTTGAGTTGCAGACAAACACCTTGATGCAATCTAGAAACCGCTTCTTCTCGTGATTGAGTTTTAGCAGTTTTTCTCCAGCGTGCGCCTCGTCGAAGCGGATTTCCGACGGCAGTTTTTCCAATTGATCATCGGTCAACAGAATCTTACCCTCGATCACCGTGATGTCGTCCATTACCTCCTTTTGACTCCGGGATGGGGCCCGGCGTTTTTTGGCCGGCGGCTCAAGCAGGTGATCGGCCAATTCAATTTTCAACCGGTTCAGCTCACTGACCAACCCCGCTCGCTGTTTCTTTAGTTCCCTGTGCTCTGGGTTTTCCACCAGCGGTTGCTCTTCCAATTCCTCCAGGAAGTAACCCGGCGTGTAGTTGATGAGATGCTTGTGCAACAGTTCCTTGATGGCATTCTCCTCTCCCCAGCGCCCACAAATCAATTGCACGACCCGCTCCGCCCCGAGTTCCTCGGCGGTGCCGTTGGTGTAAATGGCCGCTCGCTTTTTGTCCCTTCCACTTTGGATCACTACGGCCCGAATCTTGCCATACTTGTTCATCGTGCGCGTGGTCTCCAGATAGGGGATCGCTTCCGCTTTCCGGATCTCGTAAGTCACCTGCGCCACCCGGTTGAATTGCTCCTCCGCCAGATCGTTCACCCATCTATCGGAATATTTGGCCCAACTGACGAACAGCGCCCGCCGCTGGCCCGCTCCCTGATCCTTGCCCTCCAGGTAGCGGTACAACTCCGCGCTGTAGCCCTCCCGATCGAACACCACGATCAACTGGCTCAGTCGCTGCCGACTCACTCCGGCTTGCTCCCCGATCCGTCTGGCCTTCTCGATCAGTTCCGGTATCTTTTGCAGCAGATCCTCCGACGAAGAGCGGATCAGAAACAGCCAGGGGACGAAGCGCTCGTCCACCGCTAGAAAATTGTAGCTGCCTTTCATCGGCATTTGGCGCACGCCGTGCCAGCCCTTACTGATCGGATACAGCCCGTAGTACGGCATGAAATGGCCGTCGATATACATCACGCCCCACGCAGCCAGGCCGGACTGCAAATAGGTCCGGGCAAACTCATCGATCAACGCTTCGCCTTGGCCCAGCTTTCTCACCTTGTGCAGGAACCGCCGCAGCGTAAACAGGCTCGGACTCTGCGTGCGCCCCATCAGCACGCCAAACTCCTCGGGATAAGCCCGCTTAAAGTCCTCCAGCGATCGAAACCCGAATACATCCAAGTAAAACAATGTCAACGCCAACTCCGCCAGGCTGTAGCCTTCGTGGGCTGCCGTCGTGATGACTCGACTCAACGTCGGAAGGAATTGATATCGCGCCAGCAACGGCGCAAACAGCAGCCCGCCAGCATACGCGTTGTAAGCACCTTGCTCCAACCGATCCAAATAGACTCGCTGGGCAGGCGAATAAGAATCTCGCCGCCCTCCTCTGCCTAACTCTGCGGCTCCGGCCTCTTCTCCCGCAGCGCTGTTGGTTACTGTTCCGCTCTGCCTTTCCGGTATGCTGCCTGAGCTCACTAGCTCGCTGAATTGAACGGCAGAACCCTCCAAGGGCAGAACCAGCTGCGGCTCCGGCTCACGGACAAAAAGCTCAGCTTGAATCACCGCGCCGCCGACGCCCCCAGCGTTCGGTTCGCCCAGCCCGTTTTCCTCCAACACTTGTTGGATACTCGGAACGCTCACCGCCTCCTGCCAGGCTTCCAGCAAGCGCTGCTGAATCGTTTCCAGTTTCCAGATACCTTCCCGCAAAACGATCTGCAAGATCTTCCCGCGCAACTCCGGGGTGAGCTTCCACTGACCTTTGGGCCCCCGGCGCTCCGTCATCAAGCCCTGGATGCCCTCACCAGCAAAATCCCTCAGGTAGTTCTGTACCGAGTTGATGTGTCGGCCAAACGCCGCCGCCAAATCTTCTTCCGTCCCCAACCCGCACTTATACAACTGTACAATTGCCAGCCGCGTGCATCCTTCATCCCCCGACTGCCAACGCATATATGACTGGCCCTTCACCAGCACCTGGGTCAGCCCGTTGCCTTCAACTACTTCGACGGACTTGGCTGGCTGCCATCCCGGAAAGTCGAGGTCATCCATTGCACGGGCCGTTCCTGGGCAAGCTCATACCAGAAAACGGCCCGGCCGCAAACCCACAAGAAATTATTTTGAATTCCCCGTCGTGTAAGCGCTTGTTTTTGTGGGACCTATGAAGACAGCGTTTTTAGCCTGATTGTTTGCTAGGACCTCTGAGACAGAGGTCTTAGCAAACGATCAGCTTTTCGCGCGTTTTAAGAAAATTTCTTGTGGGTCCTACTGGACATGGTAGCGGATCGGAAGATGAAATTTGTCCAAGGTTACAGGCTGCATGCGGTTAAGGTCCTCGCATAGGTGCCGGGCAGCATAGTCGATTTCGCGATCCGTAAATCTTCTCAGCGTGACTTCTAAGCGCCCTCCTTCCAATTTCACATAGCCCGTTCGCTCGACAATCATCGCCAGCGCTGGTATGACCTCCTTCGGCCGATCATAATGTTTCAACAGCAGGCGGCACATTTCGGCTCTTGAGTTGCAGACAAACACCTTGATGCAATCTAGAAACCGCTTCTTCTCGTGATTGAGTTTTAGCAGTTTTTCTCCAGCGTGCGCCTCGTCGAAGCGGATTTCCGACGGCAGTTTTTCCAATTGATCATCGGTCAACAGAATCTTACCCTCGATCACCGTGATGTCGTCCATTACCTCCTTTTGACTCCGGGATGGGGCCCGGCGTTTTTTGGCCGGCGGCTCAAGCAGGTGATCGGCCAATTCAATTTTCAACCGGTTCAGCTCACTGACCAACCCCGCTCGCTGTTTCTTTAGTTCCCTGTGCTCTGGGTTTTCCACCAGCGGTTGCTCTTCCAATTCCTCCAGGAAGTAACCCGGCGTGTAGTTGATGAGATGCTTGTGCAACCTAAATTATGCACGAATCTCGCTTGATCCGCGGTGGAAGCCGGAATTCCGACCTCATCAGTTTTTTCTCTCCAGTGCTGTTCAGCGTTGTTTGATTTGCTTTTTCTGTAAGTCGCTCCGTGTTGCTTGTATCTCGTTGATTTCTTTCGCTCGGCTGTGCATAGAAAACCATGCACAACTCAGAACCGTAAAGCACTGGCCAGCACCGACTGAAATCCCCCCTGATTCGGAGCGATGTTGCGCAATCGATCCATCAGCCGCTGGAACAATCCACGCTCCGGATATTGATCGCTATAGCTGATGCCCACTCGCCCGGCGTGCCGCCAGATCTTGGCCGCCATAAACAGAAAGCGCAATCGCGCCGTCACCAAGGTCGTATGCTTCAGATCGTCGACGGCAAGTTTTTCTTCCCGGTTGAACAGCAGCAGCCAGCAGTTCAGGTTGTAGGCCAGCATCACCAACTGAAAATGCACGCAGTTGGCGGCCCACTGACGCGAAGGGTGCGCCGCCAATCCCGCGTCGTTATTGGCTTCCTTAATCAGGTTTTCGGCGCCGGCGCGCTGGTTGTAAACCCACACCAGTAGGTCGATGGTGTCTTTCATGTCCGTCACGAAAACTCGATAGATGTACTCCGGCGTTTCCCAGAGCTGATACTGCTCTTTCGGAGTCTCGTCCTTTTTCTGGTAGCGCAGAGCGATGAACCGATAGGCCTTCCCCCACCCCTCGGGCTGATACTTGAACTCGCATTGCTCATCCGCATCCGTCTTCGGCGAGGGCCTCCAGTCGGCCTTTTCCAGCTCTTCGAGCAAACGTGAGGTCTTGCGCGCCACGATGAGGAAGGAAGCCTTCCCCTTCTCATACGCTTGAACAGCTTCCCAACAATAAAATCCTGCATCGGCCCGTGCGTAAATTTTGCTCACGCACCGGGGCACGGCGGCAAACACGGCCTCCAGATGGCGCGCGATCTGCGCACCGCTGGGCCGGTCTCCATTGCGCAACTCCCCGCCGATATATTCCCGGGTCTCGGCGATAAAGGTGAGAATCGGCTGGTAGCTCTTCCTTCCTCTGTTCTTCGGGTTGTAGCTCTTGCGCGCCCCCATCTGCTGACCGTAGAGAGTGTGCACGGTCGTATCGGTATCGAGGGTGATGGAAGGCAGCTGCACGTTCGCCGCTTCCCAGACTCGTTCCCGCAGGAGACGCTGCAACTTCAACAGTTGCTGAGCCACCGTCAGCGGCAAGGCGGTCAAGAAACGCCAGAAGGTGCACTGCGGCGGCAGCTCCCCCACCTGCAACACTCCGGTCAGCATCGGATCTTGGGCCACGAAACGAAGATGGTTCAGCCGCGAGAAACCAATGTAGATGGCCAGCACCATGCCGAGCAGAAATTGATAGATCGTCATCGCGCGCGGAATGCGACGTATGGTCAGGCTTTCTTCCACCAGCTTCTGGAAACCCAGCTTCTCCAACATGGTGGCCACAGGAAACAAGCCGCCGTAGGGGGTGAGGTTCTTCGCTCCGAAGTCGTAAGGCGTGGAAGCCGCAATTTTATAGGGCTCCGGACTATCTGCAGGAGAGCCTTGTCTGGCGCGGGTTTTCTCGATATGCTGCTTTTCGTTCTTCACCATTTGGGTGACCTCCGTGAGGTTGAGTTCGCAAAGTTGACAGGCTTCGCGAACTCGTTTTACCTCATGTTCTTGGGGTCCCCAAATGGTTCTTTCCAATCACGGCCTTACCGAAGCCTGCCGCAGTGCATTATTCAGGTGCAACAGTTCCTTGATGGCATTCTCCTCTCCCCAGCGCCCACAAATCAATTGCACGACCCGCTCCGCCCCGAGTTCCTCGGCGGTGCCGTTGGTGTAAATGGCCGCTCGCTTTTTGTCCCTTCCACTTTGGATCACTACGGCCCGAATCTTGCCATACTTGTTCATCGTGCGCGTGGTCTCCAGATAGGGGATCGCTTCCGCTTTCCGGATCTCGTAAGTCACCTGCGCCACCCGGTTGAATTGCTCCTCCGCCAGATCGTTCACCCATCTATCGGAATATTTGGCCCAACTGACGAACAGCGCCCGCCGCTGGCCCGCTCCCTGATCCTTGCCCTCCAGGTAGCGGTACAACTCCGCGCTGTAGCCCTCCCGATCGAACACCACGATCAACTGGCTCAGTCGCTGCCGACTCACTCCGGCTTGCTCCCGATCCGTCTGGCCTTCTCGATCAGTTCCGGTATCTTTTGCAGCAGATCCTCCGACGAAGAGCGGATCAGAAACAGCCAGGGGACGAAGCGCTCGTCCACCGCTAGAAAATTGTAGCTGCCTTTCATCGGCATTTGGCGCACGCCGTGCCAGCCCTTACTGATCGGATACAGCCCGTAGTACGGCATGAAATGGCCGTCGATATACATCACGCCCCACGCAGCCAGGCCGGACTGCAAATAGGTCCGGGCAAACTCATCGATCAACGCTTCGCCTTGGCCCAGCTTTCTCACCTTGTGCAGGAACCGCCGCAGCGTAAACAGGCTCGGACTCTGCGTGCGCCCCATCAGCACGCCAAACTCCTCGGGATAAGCCCGCTTAAAGTCCTCCAGCGATCGAAACCCGAATACATCCAAGTAAAACAATGTCAACGCCAACTCCGCCAGGCTGTAGCCTTCGTGGGCTGCCGTCGTGATGACTCGACTCAACGTCGGAAGGAATTGATATCGCGCCAGCAACGGCGCAAACAGCAGCCCGCCAGCATACGCGTTGTAAGCACCTTGCTCCAACCGATCCAAATAGACTCGCTGGGCAGGCGAATAAGAATCTCGCCGCCCTCCTCTGCCTAACTCTGCGGCTCCGGCCTCTTCTCCCGCAGCGCTGTTGGTTACTGTTCCGCTCTGCCTTTCCGGTATGCTGCCTGAGCTCACTAGCTCGCTGAATTGAACGGCAGAACCCTCCAAGGGCAGAACCAGCTGCGGCTCGCTCCGGCTCACGGACAAAAAGCTCAGCTTGAATCACCGCGCCGCCGACGCCCCCAGCGTTCGGTTCGCCCAGCCCGTTTTCCTCCAACACTTGTTGGATACTCGGAACGCTCACCGCCTCCTGCCAGGCTTCCAGCAAGCGCTGCTGAATCGTTTCCAGTTTCCAGATACCTTCCCGCAAAACGATCTGCAAGATCTTCCCGCGCAACTCCGGGGTGAGCTTCCACTGACCTTTGGGCCCCCGGCGCTCCGTCATCAAGCCCTGGATGCCCTCACCAGCAAAATCCCTCAGGTAGTTCTGTACCGAGTTGATGTGTCGGCCAAACGCCGCCGCCAAATCTTCTTCCGTCCCCAACCCGCACTTATACAACTGTACAATTGCCAGCCGCGTGCATCCTTCATCCCCCGACTGCCAACGCATATATGACTGGCCCTTCACCAGCACCTGGGTCAGCCCGTTGCCTTCAACTACTTCGACGGACTTGGCTGGCTGCCATCCCGGAAAGTCGAGGTCATCCATTGCACGGGCCGTTCCTGGGCAAGCTCATACCAGAAAACGGCCCGGCCGCAAACCCACAAGAAATTATTTTGAATTCCCCCTCGTGTAAGCGCTTGTTTTTGTGGGACCTATGAAGACAGCGTTTTTAGCCTGATTGTTTGCTAGGACCTCTGCTATGGAGAGCCTATGACCGAATCACTCGGTGAGCTGGAACAACAACGCAGCAGCATCTTCGGAGAATTGCTTCGCCTGCCCGATTTTCGCAGCGGATCGATCACCGCCACGCGCGGCACCTGTGGTAAACCGAACTGTCGCTGTCATCAGCCCGGTCATCCCGGACACGGTCCCAACTTTCGCCTGACCCGAAAAGAGAAGGGAAAGACCATCACGGAAACCTTTGCCACCCCAGCCGAACTGCGCAAAGCGCAACGAGAGGTTGAGGCCTATCACCGCTTTCGTCAGTTGGCGCAGCAGTTGTTAGAGGTGAATGAGAAGATCTGCGGCGCCCGACCCACGGAAGAAGAACTGACCCCGC
Source organism: uncultured Acidobacteriota bacterium (assembly GCA_963753475.1). Lineage (GTDB taxonomy): Bacteria > Acidobacteriota > Terriglobia > Acidiferrales > UBA7541 > Palsa-295. The sequence goes on along the minus strand of CAVWCN010000005.1, from coordinate 75,717 downwards.
GGAAAAAAAAACGGCAGAGGTCATCCAGCAGGAAATCACGCGGGAACTAGAACATCTCTTGCTGCTGATTTTCTCCGAGCGGGCCAGGACAGGTGGCCTGGATTTGGAAGCGATGGAAATGGCCATGCGTTCGGCCATGCACCAAGCGGGAGCTGCGGCACTTACCGAGCTGCTGAAATTTGACCCTCCCGGCCCAGAACAGCGGCAGCAGCAATGCGCGTGTGGCCACACGGCCCATTATGTTGAGCAACGCCTCGAAAACGGTGCTGACGGTGGTAGGAGAAGCGGACTCCCTGCGCCCGTATTTCTTGTGCGACCACTGCCATCGAGGCCAGTTCCCTATCGATGTCCAACTCGACGTGGAGAACACAGAATTTTCTCCCGGCGTGCGGCGCATGCTGGCTATGGTCGGCCAGCAAGCCGCTTTCGAACAAGGACGCCAGCAGATGGAGCTGCTGGCCGGTTTATCCGTCACCACCAAGGCCGTCGAGCGCACCGCCGAAGCCATCGGGGCCGATATCGAAACTCGCCAGCAGCGCGAACTCGAACAGGCCCTGCAACTCAACTTGCCGATCCCCCTGGGGCCTCGGATTCCTATCCTGTACGTAGAGATGGACGGCACGGGTGTTCCGGTCGTCCGCAAGGAGACCGAAGGCCGTGCAGGAAAACAGCACGGCCAACCCGCGCACACCCGGGAAGCGAAGGTGGGTTGCGTGTTCACGCAGACCACGGTGAACGAGGAAGGATATCCAGTACGGGATGAAAACTCGACCACCTATGTGGGCGCTATCGAGACTGCGGAGGAATTCGGCCGGCGGATCTATGTGGAAGCTTGGCGGCGGGGATGGGGCCGTGCGCAAAAAAAGGCCGTGCTGGGAGACGGCGCGGAATGGATATGGAACCAAACCGATCTGCATTTCCCGGAAGCGACGCAAATCGTCGATCTCGCCCACGCCCGCGAACACCTGTGGGTCGTAGCCCGTCAACTGTATCCTGAAGATGTGTTCGCCCAAAGACGGTGGGTGATGATGGAGCAGGACCAGTTGGATAAAGGACAGATCGAAAAAATCGTGGTTTCCCTGCACGCGCTCGGGCGCTCCCATCCCGGGCTAGCTGAGATTCTCAATACCGAAGCGAACTATTTCGAACGAAACCAGGAGCGGATGCGCTACCTGGAATTTCGCAAGTGGGGATTTTTCGTGGGATCTGGAGTCATCGAAGCTGGCTGCAAAACCATAACCGGCAGGCTCAAACAATCGGGCATGTCCTGGACAGTCCGCGGAGCCAACACCATCATCGCGCTCCGTTGCTGTTACCTGAGCGGAAAGTTCGAGGATTACTGGGCCTCCAGACGGGCATCCCTCTCACTTTAAAGTCGTACACCCACGTGGATAAGCCGTTTGCGGTAAAGTTGGTGAGCGGCTATACTTTTGGGTGCTCGCTTCCCGCGGAAGTTGCTGAGAGGCGAGTTGTGAGCTGGATCAACAACGTGCGCCGGCCACGGCGTGCTCGCATGTTTGGCGTGGGGACGTAGTTCAGTTGGTTAGAACGCTGCCCTGTCACGGCAGAGGTCGCGGGTTCGAGTCCCGTCGTCCCCGCCATTCTTCGAAAAAGACTTAACCGCACTTTCCGAAGAACGGCATGGTACACAAAAAGGTGCACATTAGGCGACACCTTGTGTAGCTGCCGCACTTCGTCCCTCCGGCAGAATCATCTCCACAACCTTCTGTTGCGCCCGCCGCTTCTTGCTACTTACGGCGTGCGTATAGATGTTCATGGTGATGTTGCTGTTGGCGTGCCGCATGAGGGATTGCACGGTTTTCACATCTTCCTCGTTCTCTGCGAGCAGGGTGGAAAATGTGTGGCGAAAAACGTGCCAGGCCATTGGTTTGTTCAGTTTGGCCCGACGCGCCGCTGGCCGGATGTAATTTCGCATGATACCTTCCGGCCAAAGTGGTTGACGACCTTTCATGCGTGCGCTGGCGAAAATCCAATCTTGATCTCTCGCGTACGGCGTTTCGGAACGCCATCGCAAAAGATCAGCGATCATTTCGTCGTCAAGCGGCATGACCCGTTCGCTCTCGTCTGTTTTCACCGGCCCGAGGTGCTGATGCCATATTGACTTTCGGATATTCAAAGTCCGTTTGCCGAAGTCAACGTCACACCATTGTGTAGCTAGCACTTCTCCCCGGCGCATTCCGGTGGGAACATCGAGAAGAACGAGAGTGCGTTCTCGTGACCCCAACTCGGCAAAGAGTCTCTGAAGTTCTTCCGCCGTGAGAGGCACAATGACGCGTTCTCGCTTCGCGCTCTGCCGAACGGCGCGAATCGGATTAGTCATCATCCAGCCGTAACGCATAGCGTGACTGCAAACGGCACTCATGATGTTGCGGATTTTTGCCTTGGTTCCCCGACTGCGAGGAATCGTACGCAACCACTCCTCAACATGAACAGCGATGCCGTTTTCCATTCGCGCCAACATATATTCGCCCCATCGAGGTACGATCCAGTTCTTGAGGTAGGATTCGTATCCCTTCTTGGTCGAATATGCCTTCCGTTCGTTGTCCTCTGGAACCAGCTCTTTCAGGCAGTAGTGATCCACCAGCGTTATGAAATTCCGTGGAGGACGTGCCTGCTCAGAGAGGTCCATGTTGATGTTGAGACGCAAGGCTTCAAGCGCACGCCGCGCGTCGGCTTCGGTTCGCAACTCGCTTACCGGGCCCACGACGATTTTTTTCGGTCGCCGCTTGCCATCCGGGTCAGTCTCTCGCCAACGAAAGAGCCAAACCAGATAGCCACTCTTGCGTCTTATCTGCTTCAGACTTCCTTTCTGATACCGTGCTCTCAATTTCAAACTTGCCTCCTTTTCGGAGAGCACGGACGGCACGGCGAGTGTACGCGGCTGCGCATCCATTCGTCTAGCTCGGATAGGAGGAATCGCCAGAGACGCCGCGAACCACTGCCCAGCGGATGTGCTGGCACGCTCCCAGCACGAGCCATTTGCAGAAGGGTGCGGGGCTGAATGGACAGGAATCTCGCTGCCTCCGCTGCGCAGACGTAGCATTCATGCGACGGTGAAGGTAACGGTGTTGCGCTGGTAGCCATCTGCCGGCCTAATTGCAAATTCAAACGAAGCTGTGCTGAAGGCGAACTGAATGCTCCCTGAAGTCGCGGACTAAGCAATTCGGACTCTGACCCATTGAAATGACTCGTTGACATCGTAGCCAGATCGATGTACGCTGTCAATATGTTTCGATACATTGTTCCGGCTTGTATTCGACGCCGGAGAAGCGAGCTTGCGAGTGCCTCTCAACTCTGAAAAAACAGAAAGAAAGTCGCCGGAAAAGCCACAGCAGCAACAGACCCTTTCGGTACGAATTAGCGAAGCGCTACGCATGCGGTTGGAGCGTGCCAAGCAACTCATGCCTTCGCGAACGGGCGAAAGCGTTTCGACTTCGGAGATTGCCAAGCAGCTTCTCGAATCTGCCCGTGAGGACCGCCTTGAGGTGGTAGACCTCATGGCAGACCCGACAAAAACGCTTCTGGAAATTCGCAGAAAGGGTGAAGCCGAACACCTTCTCTCGAAAGCGGAATGGACTGTTCTCGCACATTTCGTTCAGCAAGGACTCGAAGCCTTTTCGAGTACGACGCCGAACCCGGTTTCCGCCGAATCTGTTAACGCGGTGCTGAACGCGTTCCTAGCCGTTTATGAATTCCGAAAGGGGCCTTCGACCTGGGACCAATATTACTTGGGCAATCTACCTTGGGATTGTGTCCCGGCGAAGGATAAGAGTCCGGGACTGCCCGAGAAGCCGACACCCGAAATTGTGCGGCGAACCGTAGTGGAGACGCGCCGTCGCTTCAATGAACCAAAGTCGAAGTGCAACCCCCTCTTTTCAGGCAGAAATCTTTACGTGCTTATCGAAGAGGAACACCTGTCTGGAGGCGATACGCTGAACCGCGCACTTCGTCCCTATTGGCCCGCACTTTGGCGACTTGCGGCGCGAGGCCATTACTACCTTCAGAACGGACCGATACGAGAAAAGGGCAAAGTTTCGGGGAGTTTTTTCAAGCCTCCCATCCCTTCCCTGAGTGAGGGCGGGTACATACTATCTTTTGCTCGCGGGGACGGTAATGACTTCTCTGTGCTCTTGAGTTTTCCGGGAGCACGAGCACCGATGTATCCGCTCGGCAGCTATCCCATTTTGGCTGAGTTCCGCGCGATGCTGGCGGCATTAGATCCCGAAGGCTCGACGCCCTCCTGGGAAGGTGTGCGTTTCTATGGCTATCTCGTCGAGCGTGGCAAGGAGAGAGAGTACTGGTTTCGTGCTCACGAAAATGGAATCACCTTTGGCTTTTCCGAGAAGGAGTGGACGGCCGTACGAGACTTGTTCCGCCGCGCCTGGGAAATCCCGGACCTGCAGACGATGTGGAATGGCTTGATCCTCGAATACGGTGAGCTATGAGCGGCGCTGCTTCGCAGCGGGAGTTTTGTGACACGTCACCCCGTAGCGGGTGCCGTATAGCAACCACGGTTGCTATAGGGGAACTCGTTCCAAATGCGGCAGCTATCTGTTTCTCGCTCGCTGTGGTTTCTGTACAGAAGCCTGCCTTTCCTATATGGGAACCTCTTGATTCTGCAGGGCGTCGCGCAGCAGTTGCCCGCACGCCATCCGTTCAGAATTAGGGCAGAGATTTATGTCTATGCCGCGCACAAAGTCCATCAGCACGAAAGTCACTGAGGAAGAATACGCGCAGTTTGAGGCACTCGCCGGGGCACAGACGATCAGCGAATGGGCGCGCGATGTATTGCTCAGGGCCGCGAGCCCGAGTCCCGCCGAGCAAACCATCGTAGCCGAATTGCTTGCACTGCGGATGATCTTGCTGAATGCGTTTTACAAGCTGGCCCAGGGCGAAAAGCTGACCGGGGATGCGATGCAGGCGATCATCGAGCGGGCCGACGCGGGCAAGGCGAACAAAGCAGCGGAGCGGCTCGCGGCAAGCCAGAACAGGAAACCACCGGAATGAGGGCGAGCCTATGAAACGCGACATGGACCTAATCCGGGCGATCCTGCTGGAGGTGGAGAAATCAACGTCGCCGGATGGCTGTCAAATCAACCTGCCGGGCCATAGCGGCGAAGAGTTGTATTACAACGCGCAGTTGGCCCAGGAAGCCGGACTCATCGACGCGAAATTTTTACGCGGTTCAACCGACTTCCATGTGCTCCGGCTCACGTATGCGGGACACGAGTTTCTGGACGCGGCTCGCAACGACACGCTTTGGGTTAAGGCAAAAGAAATGGTGACCAAAAACACAGGTACGCTCACTTTGGAGGGGTTGAAGATCGCGCTCTCAACTCTTATCCGCCACGCGCTTGGAGGGTAGGCGGAAGAGCAGTTTTTCCGTTCGGTATTTCCTGATGAGCAGGGGGTGTGTGCTATGAGACAGAAATGGGGCCGCGAGGAATTCGCGGGCGAGTGGCCGAGCGGCAAGGCGGTATGGACCATCGGGGCGGTTTTCGTGGCTCTGGCGGCGGCAGGAGCGATCAGCGCGTATCGCAACGCGCGAGTGTGGACGCCGCTTCAGCGGAATTACCTCGCGGCGTATCTGGCGACGGACGCGGGGGCGTTGCGCAAAGACGGCTGGTACCCGCTGTTGATGGTCGAGACGAGGAAAGGCCCGGCGCATCTGGCGATGGATGCGGAAGTGACGCCGGCAACGACGGCGAGCGGCGAAAGCACATTCGCACTGACCGACGCGGCAGTGAAAGCCGGAGATGCGAAGCTTGAATGGCAGCGCGGGCGATACGACAACGCGCGGCTGCATGCGATCTTGGCCCACTGGATTTACAGCGGTCAAACTCTGACCGATCTGGCCCGGCCCGCGCTGTTGGGCGGGCTAGGCGTGTTCCTGGTTGGCCTCATCGTCGCGATCCCGAAGGATGCGGCGCGAGCGAGACAGCGCAAGCACGGGCGCCGGCTGAAAGGCCCGGAACTGGTAACGGCGCGGGTGTTGAACCGCAGAACCCGCGCAGACGGAATCGGCTTCGTGCAGGAGCAGACGGTCCGAGAAAAACTCACGGGCAAAAAGCGCTGGGTGCGCGTGCCGCAGCGGGCCGAATCGAGCCACTTTCTCATCATGGGCGACAGCGGCACGGGCAAATCGGCGCTCATCCGGCAAATCTTGCTCCAGGTCGAAGAGCGCGGCGAGACGGCCATCGTGTACGATCCGGCGCTCGAATACGCGCCGCAGTTCTTCGATTCCAAGCGCGGCGACCGGGTGCTCAATCCGCTGGACGCGCGAATGCCCTACTGGACTCCGGGCGATGAACTGAGGCAAGGAGCGGAGGCTCTTACTTTAGCCGCCAGCTTGTTCCCCGACAGGCACAACGAGAATGCGTTTTTCGTGGAAGGGCCGAGGAAAATCTTCGCGCACCTGCTCAGCTTTCATCCGACGCCCGAGGAGCTGGTGTGGTGGATGTCGCACCCGGAAGAGATCGACCGCCGAGTGCGCGGAACGGAATATGCGGCGATGATCGATCCGCAATCGCCGCCGCAGCGCAACGGCGTGCTCGGCTCGCTCAACATGGTAGCGGACGCGTTGAAGCTCTTGCCCACGGAAAAAGAGACGGGCGCGCGATGGAGCACGCTTGAATGGGCTAGCCATCGCAAGGGATGGCTGTTTTTTACCAGCACGCCGGAGACGCGGAAGCGTCTCGCGCCGCTCATCAGCCTGTGGCTCGACACGCTGGTGCTGCGACTGATGAATCAGGGCCAGGTGAGCGCGCGTCCGGTGTGGTTCGTGCTGGACGAGCTCGCGAGCTTGCAGCGGCTTCCGCAGTTGCACACGGCGATCATCGAGAACCGCAAATCGAACAATCCCGTGGTGCTGGGCTTCCAGGGCCGTAGCCAGCTTGAGACGCGCTACGGGCACGAAGCCGAAGCGATGATGTCGCAACCGGCCACGAAAATCTTCCTGAGAACGAGTGAACCGCGCGCGGCGAAATGGATCAGCGACGCGATCGGCGAGGTGGAGATCGAGCGGATACGCGAGAGCCGTTCGCGCGGGCAGTATCCGCAATCGCGGCACACGAAGAGTTACAACCTGGAGCGCCAGGTCGAGCCGTTGGTGATGGCCAGCGAGATCAGCGGGCTGGCCGACCGGCACGGCTATCTCAAGAGCGGAAATCTGGTCGTGCGGATGCACTTCCCGTACATCGAGCTTCCGAATCGGCAGCCTGCGTACATCGGAGCGCACAGCGAAAATCGCAATGCCATACCAGCTAAAGGAACAATCTGCCGCGCCAGTGAGCGGTGCACGGGAGCAGAAGATCGAACCGCAGACGCAAGAGGTCGCGCAAACGCAGAAGCAAGGGGTGAAGCGCGCGGCGGCCGTGGCAAACCGGCAGGAGCGGTTCTTCGAGTGAAATCCCAATGCTCACCATCTCCAAACCGCTGAGTGCAAGCCAAGCCCGCGCGTATCACGCGGAAGAGTTCGGGAACGCGCGCGAAAACTACTACACCGAAGGCGAGCGCATCACCGGCGAATGGCACGGCAGGCTTGCCGCTGAGTGGGGCTTGCGCGGCGAGGTCCGCGAAGAGCAATTTCACCGACTCAGCGAAGGCCTGCATCCGGTGACCGGTGAGCAGCTCGTACGCTACCAGGCGGCGCGCGAATACGTGAATGAGCGTGGCGAGAAAGTGAAAGCGATGGAGCACCGAGCGGCCTGGGATGCCACGTTTTCGGCACCGAAGAGCGTATCGCTCACCGCGCTTGTTGGCGGCGATGAGAGCGTGCGGGAAGCGCATCGCGCGAGTGTCGGCGTTGCGCTCGATGAAACGGAGCGATACGTCCAGGCACGGCTTGGCGGAAACCTTCCCGCAGAGACAACCGGAAAATGGGTAGCGGCGAAGTTCGAGCACGACAGCGCGCGGCCCGTGGACGGCTACGCCGCGCCGCAACTGCATACGCATGTGGTGTTCTTCAATCTCACAGAGACAGAGAACGGCGAGACGCACGCGCTGCAACCGCAGGAGCTTTACCGCACGCAGCAGTACGCGACGGCGGTGTATCGCTCCGAGTTGGCCATGCGGCTCAAAGAGCTTGGCTACGAGATCGAACGCGGCGAGAGCAGCCAGCCAGAGGTCAAAGGCTACAGCAAGGAATATTTAGAGGCATCGAGTCCGCGCCGCCAGCAGATCGAAGAGCACTTGGCGCGGGAGAATCAGCGCGGAGCGGGAGCGGCGCAAATCGCTGCGCATCAGACGCGGGAGAGGAAACTGGAACTCTCGCACGAAGAGATGCAGCGACGGCACCAGGAATTGGCCGCGCAGTTTGGTGATCAGCCGGGGCGCGTGGTGCAATCTGCGCGAAGAGAGCAGCTGAGGGAAGAACCCTGGGAGAAAGCCATCGCCCAGGCAATCCACTACTCGCGCGAGAAGAATCTGGAACGCGAAGCCGTGGCCGACGAGCGGGCCCTACTGCGGGATGCGCTCAAGCGTTCGATGGGCGAGGCCGCGTTCCGCGAAGTGAGAACCCAGTTCGAAAAACGTGTGCAATCGGGCGAGTTCATCGAGGCGAGTCATCGTTCACCGGGCCGCGCGTTCACCACGGACGAAATGATCGGCTACGAGCGGGAAACGATCAACACGATGCGCGCGGGCCAAAACAAGCACGCGGCGATAGTGAGCTTCGAGACGCGCCGACAGATCGGGCGCGAACACGCGCATCTGAGCCAGCGCCAGCGGCAAGCCGTGGAGCAAATCCTTTCGAGCCGCGATCAGGTGACGGCGCTAGAAGGCGTCGCCGGCGCGGGCAAAACCACTTCTTTAGCTGCCATCCGGGAAGCCGCCGAGCACGAGGGATACAAAGTCGAAGGCTTCGCGCCGACATCGCGCGCGGCGGAGAAACTCCGCGAGTCGGGAATCGAATCGAGCACGTTGCAGCGGCATCTCGCGCACAGCGAAGAGCCACGCGACGATCAGAAACGGCTTTACGTCCTCGACGAATCGAGCCTCGCCAGCACCAAACAGATGAACAACTTCCTCCATCGACTCAAAGAAAACGACCGCGTGTTGCTCGTGGGTGATACGCGCCAGCATGAAGCGGTCGAAGCGGGAAGGCCCTATCAGCAGCTACAGGAAGCGGGAATCGAAACAGCGCGGCTGGACGAGATCGTGCGCCAGAAAGACCCGGCGCTCAAGGAAGTAGTCGCGCAACTCTCGCGCGGCCAGGTGCGCGAGGCAATGGAAAAACTCGACGCCCAGGGCCGCGTGCATGAAATCTTCGACCGTGACGAGCGGCTAGCGGAAATCGCGCGGGAGTACGCGCGGCAGCCGGAAGGCACGCTGGTAGTGTCGCCCGACAATCAATCCCGCCGCGAGATCAACGAGACGATCCATCGAACGATGCAACGCGCAGGCCAGGTCAAAAACGACGAGCACAAAATCCGCGTGCTGGCAGCACGGCAGGAGATCACCGGAGCAGACCGGCAGTGGGCCAGCCAGTACGAACCGGGCGACGTGGTGCGCTACACGCGAGGCAGCAAAGCGCATGGCATCGAAGCGGGAGAATACGCGCGGGTGCGGAACGTGGACCAGAAAGAAAACCGAATCACGGTTGAACGAGAGAACGGCGAGCGCGTGGGTTACGATCCGCGCCGCTTGCATGGTGTGACGCTCTACCACGAAACCGAGCGCGCGTTCAGCGAAGGAGACCGCGTGCAGTTCACCGCGCCCAACCGGGAGCGCCACATCGCGAATCGCGAACTGGGAACCATCGAGAAGATCGACGCGAGCGGTAACGTGCAGGTGCGTTTTGACTCAGGCCGCATGGTCGCGTTCAACGCAAAAGAAAATCCGCATCTCGATCATGGGTACGCAGTAACGAGCCACACCAGCCAGGGCCAAACCGCCGACCGCGTTTTACTGCATGTGGACACCGAGCAGGCGGGCGAAAAACTCATCAACCGGCGCTTGGCTTATGTGGCGATATCGCGTGGCCGCTACGACGCGCAAATCTACACGAATGACAAGAGCCATCTGACGGAGCAGCTCTCGCGCGATGTCTCGCACCCGACCGCTTTGGAAGTGGCCCGCGCATTCGGGCCATCGCTGAATCACAGTGAGCGTCCCTCTGGGCCAAGCCAGGGCCAAGAGCACACAGAGGCGGCAGGTCACAGCATCAGCCGATGACCGATTTTCACATAGATGCACTAAAGGATGCAGTCTCATGGACGGATTTCAAAGTAAAGATTCGGCGTTGTATAATTACGCCATGCCCAAGAATGTGATCCACATCTCTGAGTCGGAAGCGGCTAGCGACTTCGCTTTGGTGATGACACGAGTACGGGAAGGCGCGGAAGTCATCATCGAACGAGATGCCAAGGCGGTAGCCGTAGTGCGCCCCGCCGACGGGGTACGCGGGCGTCCGATTTCCGAATCCATCGCTCTGGCGGAAGCCCACGCCAAAGAGCTTGGTTACGAACCTACCATGGACCCTGACTTCGCCGCTGACCTTGAAGAGATTATCAAGAGCCGTAAACCTCGCAATATTTCAACATGGGAGTAATCCTCGACTCCAGCGTCCTATCCCGCGAGCTAGAACCAATCCGGAGCCTGCAAAGTCAGAGCGGATGAGAAGTAGTAGGGAATCGTGGTGTTCCCTCATTTGATCAATCAGCCCCACTACAATAACCGTCCGGGGGTCGTCTGGATAACTGTGGTTGCGGATTACCGCCTTAGCTGCGCGAATAGCGCTTTCGACTCGCTTCAGATGCTCTCTTGTTTCGGATTCCACAGGTGTTTTCTCAGCGATGGCATGCAAGTGCGCCCGTAGCCGCAAGCCGGGCAGTGGCCGCTAATCAACCTTGGTTTCGCAAAGTGCGCATACCGCAGCAGGGGCAGATTCCGTCACGCCAGCACTGGGCTAAGGGACTGTTAAAAAATAAAGTTTACAAACCAAGCTTTTTCTCGCTATCCTGTCGCCGGTGCGAGACTATACGGCGATGGCGACAAAGGCAAAAGTTCCCGAGGCCGAGCGATACTGGCTTCGTGTGCTCGGCACGTTGAATGAAGCGCAAGCGCGTGTCTTTGTCGCCCAGAAGGCAGTGGAAGAGGGCCGCGGAGGCGTGAGTCGCTTGGCACGGCTGACGAGCATGACGCGGCCCACGATTTTAAAAGGCATGGCCGAGTTGGAGGCTGGCCGTTTGCCTTCACAGGCGGACGCCGGTCGCCTTCGCGCCGTGGGCGGTGGTCGCAAGAGGCTCGAGGATACCGATCCCCATGTGAAACGGGTACTGGCGCGGCTGGTGGAAGCCAGCACGGCCGGCGATCCGATGAGCTATCTACTGTGGACCAACAAGTCCACGCGCAGTTTGGCTGAGGAACTCGCGCGTCAAGGCTACGCGGTCTCCCATGTCACTGTGGCGCGCTGCCTGCGCGAGCTGGGCTACTCCTTGCAGGCCAACGTGAAGATGATCGAGGGCACGCAACATCGGGATCGCGATGCGCAGTTTCGCTATCTCAATGAGGAAATCCGGCGCTTCGTGCGCGCCCATGACCCGGTCGTGAGTGTGGACACAAAAAAGAAGGAATTAGTGGGATCTTTTGATAATCGCGGTCGTCGGTGGCGGCCGGCGGGCAGCCCCGAGGCGGTTAACGTCCACGATTTTCCAGCCCAGGGTGTGGGCAAAGCCATCCCCTACGGGACCTACGACGTGACCCGAGACGAAGCGGTGGTCAACGTGGGTATCACGCATGACACGGCGGAATTTGCGGTGCAAAGTATTCGCCGATGGTGGCAGTTGATGGGACGGAAAGCCTACCCACAAGCACGGCGCTTGTTGATCTGCGCGGATGCTGGAGGCAGCAATGGCTCGCGGCTGCGCGCTTGGAAAGTTCGTCTGCAGGGCTTGTCCGATCGGTGGGGGATAGCCATAACCGTATGCCACTACCCGCCGGGCACGAGCAAGTGGAACAAGGTCGAACATCGCTTGTTTTCGTTCATTAGTATGAACTGGCGCGGTCGGCCGCTGCTCAGTTATGAGACCGTGGTCAATCTCATTGGGGCGACGACCACCAAGAGCGGGCTTTGGGTAAAAGCTTTACTCGATACCCGAGAATATGAACCTGGCCAGAAGATTACGGACGACGAGATGCGCAAGCTACGGCTGAAGCCTCATCGGTTTCACGGCGACTGGAACTACACACTCGAACCGCGCCGAATGTAGTCATCAGCCTCAATTGTAAACATTATTTCTTAACAGTCTCTAACCTCCTCCACTGAATCACGAACACCTGCCGCGGTGATTTGTCGCGACACATTGACCGAGCCGCCTTGCCGAATCGAATCAACTGATCGTCGTTCATCTTGTGGAGCCGCGCCCGCAATTCGTACACGACGCCGGTCTGGCAGCGGCAATCCTGGACCGGATCCTCGAGCGAGGACGGCTCATCCATCTCGATGGACCATCGGGAGAACAGGTCATCTCAACCTGGAAGAGGGCTTGCTTCCCAAAGCAAAACGACTCAGAATTTCCGCAACCCACACGGAGCGGGAGAGTTGAAAAATTGCTGGTGGCGATTGCTTGCGGCGACACTGTTGGTGGCAGGACTGCTGACCCCGCGAACGACCGGAGCCTATTCGGTTTTTACTCATGAAGAGCTGATTGACCTGACGTGGCCGACGGCCATTCGTCCGCTGCTCCTCAAACGCTTCCCCGGAACCACGCCAGCGCAATTGCGCATAGCACACGCTTTCGCCTATGGCGGCTGCGACGCGCAGGACCTGGGCTACTATCCGTTCGGTAATCGGCTTTTCAGCGACTTGACGCATTACGTCCGGACAGGCGACTTCATCAACAATTTGCTTCTACAAGCGCACAACGTAAACGAGTACGCGTTCGCGATTGGCGCAATGTCGCATTACGTCGGCGATTCCATTGGCCACTCGGAAGTGATGAATCCAGCGACAGGGGTCAACTTTCCCAAACTGGCAAAAAAATACGGCCCCGACGTAACCTACGACGAAGATGAGCATGCCTACGTTAGCACGGAATTTTCATTCGATATCGGGCAGCTCTCGAAACGCACCTTAGCTCCGACTGCCTACATGCGTTACATCGGCTTTCGCACTCCGCGCAAACTGCTAGAGCGCGCGTTTGTGGCGACCTACGGAATCGAAGTCCGGGAACTGGTCGGCAGGGTTTTGCCGGCGATGAGGAGCTATCGCAGCTCGGTGCGCACGCTGATCCCCGCGTTTGCAAATGCCGAGCTTGTTCTGCATGGGAAGCAGTTCGCGCCGGACACGCCAGGTCCCGCGTACGATACTTTTGTGAATCAACTGAAAAAAGCGGGATTTGAGCGGCATTGGGCCTATACCTACAAAAACCCGGGAATCGGGCCGCATCTGCTGGCAATCATCATTAAAATAATTCCCAAGATCGGGCCGGCATCCTATCTAGCCATCAAGATTCCTAACAAACAGACCGAGGAGTGGTATATCGAGAGCGTGGATCACTCAGCCGATGTTTACCGCCGGCTGCTGGCCGATTTGCCGGCAAATCCGAGAGGGACGCTGAAACTTGCGAATCTTGACCTGGATACTGGCAAAAAAGTTCGGCCGGGCGGATATGCGCTGACGGATAAGACTTATGCTCAATTGGTGCAACGTTTGACGGCCGACCCGAACAGGACGATTCCGAAAGAATTGCAAGACGACATTTTGGATTACTACGCTGATCCCAACGCTCCGATTCGGACAAAAAGAAACCATCGCAAGTGGAAGCGCCTAATGGCTGAGCTAGAAACGTTGAAGAAAATGAAAGTGGCGTCTGCCGCAGCCGTAGCCCACAGTGATTCAAAAGCGGCAATGCCGTCGACTCCGGCGGACGCGCGGTAAAGCATTACTGCTTCAACGCGCCGCTGCCAACTGCGGAACGCGCGAAAGCTTTTCAAACTCCTCATCCGTCAAGTGCAAAGAGGCGGCCGCAGATTCTCTACGAGATGTTCCACAGAAGAGGTCCCTGGAATTGGCAGCATAATCGGCGAGCGTTTCAAGAGCCAGGCGAGGGCAATCTGCTTGGAACTCGCCTTATGCGCGCGGGGCGAGCAGTTCGGTGAGATGCGGTGCGGAGACACCGACGAGCTGCGCGGCGGTGCCTGCTGGATTCGTGAGCGGACCGAGAAGATTGAAAACAGTTCGCACACCGAGAGCGCGGCGCGCGGGCATCGCGTGGCGCATGAAGGGCGAAACGGTTGACGAACTGCTCGGCTTCGCCACCGCGATGCGCCTCCGCGCCACTCCAATTTTTCCTCCGGGCCATTCGCACGCCGACGAAATGATCGTCGACACCCTGGTGGACCTGCTTGGCAGATTCGCGCAACAGAAGAAGGCGACGCCCGCCCAAATCGCACTCGCCTGGCTGCTCGCGCAGAAGCCGTGGATTGTTCCGATCCCGGGCACAACCAAGCCGGCGCGCCTGGAAGAAAACATCGGAGCCGCCAACGTCGAACTTTCGCGTGACGATCTGCGCGAACTGGAGTCCGCGGCCTCAAAGATCGCGCTGCAAGGCGCTCGGTACCCCGAAGAGCTGCAAAAAATGGTGGGGCGCTGAGGGGTGAGGGAAGCAGCATGCGAGTTGGCGTTCTTGGTTCGGGTTGATGGGGCCAAAGCTCGGAACCATCTTTGCACGAGCCGGACATGAGGCGGTGTTGGATTAGGACGGCGGAATCACAACACGAAGTGAAGGACAACGTATGGAGATCAAGAAAATCGGGTCGCAACCTTCCGCGAAGGGTCCGTCGGAGTGGTTCACCGGTACAGTACGGATCGACCCACTGTTTCAAGCGCCCGATCCGGCATCTGTTCAGGGTGCCAGCGTAACTTTCGAGCCGGGCGCGCGGACCGCGTGGCATACGCATCCACTCGGTCAGACACTCATCGTTACGGCGGGCAGCGGCTGGGCTCAGCGGGAAGGCGGACCGGTCGAGGAGATCCGGCCGGGTGACGTGGTCTGGTTCTCGCCTGGCGAAAAGCACTGGCATGGGGCCACGCCGACCACGGCCATGACGCACATCGCGATTCAGGAAAAGCGGGACGGCAAAGTTGTCGAGTGGATGGAAAAAGTCAGCGACGAGCAATACCGGAAGTGACCGGTTGCAGTGGGCGCCCCCGCCGGCGGCTGCCGCCAGAAGCACCCGACGCACAGGGAAACGCTCTCGGGATCAGGCTACCCCACCGGAATGGCTTTTGCGAGCCGAACACCGCTGACCCGGTTGCGACGCGGAGTTAGCCCGGTGTGTGACTGTGCAGATCTTGCTACGGCACGAGCGCGCTCAGATCTAGCGGCTGGCTAGACCCGACGAATTCCAGCCCTATTGCGAAGCGCCCCTGGGCCAAGGCATCACAGTAGGCCACTCGCGCGGCGGACGTGAAGTGCCCAGCCGGCAACGAAACCAAAATTGTATCGTCCACATACCACTCGCTTCCAGAAATGACGCGCACGCCACGGGAACTCACGTTTTGCATGGCTGCCTGTTCAACTCCCAATCTCCCGTGCCGGCCGATGAGCATCGCCGTGCCGCTGATGTTGACCCGGTGTTCGGCGCGCTCGAAAGAGAGCGGTTTGATGGGACCGCGTTCCAGAAAAGGATTGCCTGCGTCCACGGACTGTCTGCGGTGCGACCCCATACCGCCAATCAATCCCAAAGTCTTGATTTTCTCTGTCGGTATCGCATCTCGCTGGTCTCGCCATTGCTGCACCATATTCAACAGGTTCATGCTGGGCCCCCTTTTGCGTTGATTGCACGGCGCTAATCTACACCCCAAGGCATAGAACGCACGCTCGTGGGATCAATCGCCATTCCGGCGTCGGACTCGAGTCTGTAGCCGGCACCCCTCAGATGGGAGCAACGGTACCACAAATGCTGCGCGAATGGGCGTAAGTGGCCGTAACAGATAACAGCGCAGAGCTCTGGAGGTTCGGTGTCTGAAAAGGCGGTTGATAACCGGCGAAGATGATAGAGAAAGGAGTCCGCCTCACGCGAGGGTGAGCGCGTTGGTTCCGCGGCCAACGTCGGGGCGGCGCCACGACCCTGATCCAGCGGAACAGGTCCGGCCACTCCCGCCTGCTGGACGGGGCTTATTCACATATCCAGGAGGAGGTCTCAACGGCCTGGGCGGCCGAGAGACGGTCGCGCGTGCCGGTCTTGCGCAGGATTCGACCCACGTGATTCTTCACCGTCAATTCGGAGATGATCAGGCGGGCCGCGATTTCCTTGTTGGTCAGGCCCTCGGAAATCAGGGGAAGCAATTGCTGTTCGCGGCGCGTCAGGCGATAGCTTGATCTGTTGGTGGATTTGGGAATCGAGGCTTGCCTGGCCACATACTTGAACAACTCGCGGCACAGACGTGGCGGGCAGAGAGCCTCGCCTCGCACGGCGCAACGCACGGCGGCGACCACATCGGATGCGGGGCTTTCGCTCGACACATAGCCCACCACACCGGCGCGAATCGAACGGAAGAATGTCTCGGGATCTTCTCGCGCGCCGAACAGAACCACGGGACTCTCCGGCGCGGCCTTGCGCGCAGCGATGATGAGACTCGAGCAGTCTGCTTGCAGCGCGCTTCCATTCAGGAGAATCACGCTCGGCTGGAGTTCCGTTATCTCCTCGAGGCCGACGCGCGGCTCTTCTGTGGCGCCAGTGACTTCAAATCCCGCTCTCTTGAGGATGTGTCCCAACGCTTCGCGCAGAAGCCGGTTGGCGGCAAGAATGTAGACGCTGACCTTTTCCGGCATCCCGTGATCCCTGCTCATGCGGCACCAGCCTCTCTGGCGGCCGCGCATTCTTCCCGCGCCCCGCTCAAGGGCTCGGTCGTTTCGCCGTCCAGGAGCAGACGGAACGAGCATCCGGCAACGAAGATCAGGACTCCCACCGCAAGCATCACGACCGGATACCCGAATCGCGTGAAGGCAAGACCCGCCGCAGATGCGGCGATCGCGCGCGCGCCTGAAATCACGAGCAGATTCAAAGCCGAGGCGCCGGCTCGTTCGCCCTGCTGCACTCGAGTCATCAGGAGCGTGTACATTCCGGGCTCGCTCATCCATTGGAAACCCATGAAGCCGGAGTACGCGACGACGGAGCTCCAGCCCCCCTTGCCAGCGGCGAGCCATATCAGAGAAGCGGCGCAGGCAAACTGCGTGTACATGATTCCGGTGATCAAACCGAATTGACGGAAGATGGCCGGGGCCACGAGAATCGCGAGCACCTGGACCAGTTGTGCGCCGGCAAAAATTGCGCCAATGCGCTCGACCGGCATTCGCAAATCGCGCGCGAAGTAGGCATTGAAAAACGGCGCGAAAGCTCCAGTCGCGAAGCTCCAGACGGCAAGAGCGGGAAAGAAACGGAATACGAAACGATTTCGCGGATAGTGTCGTTTCTCGCCGACGGGCGGCGCTTTGAACTTCAGGCGAGAAGCCGGCCAGAGAGCCAGGGCCGCCAGTCCGCAACCAAACAGCAGGGCCGCTCGCTTTCCGCCGATGGGTCCCGCTCCGAAGGGCACGAAAGACAACCACGTCGGCAGATAGCCTCCGACCAGCCCGGCGAGAATGCCGAAGCCGATACCTGAAGCAAAAACCACGCTGAAGCCGAACGCGCGGTGCCTCTCGTCCGTAATCTGAGCCACTACGGGCGGCTCGGCAACCGCCCACAAAGAGGAGATGGCGCCGCCCAAGAAGGCCAGGGCAAGCAACCAGGGACCGGAGGTAAAGATGGCGCGAAAGGCGCAGAGCGCCGGAACCACGGACAGACAAACCAACAACGTCTTTCGAAGGCCGAACCGCTGGGTGAATCGTCCACATGGCAGACTTCCCGCAATGTTCCCGAGAGCCATTGCTCCCGCCGTCCAACCGAGAAAATTTTCGCGAAAGCCCAAGTCGAGCAGGTATAGGTTGTACAGAAGAAAGAAGATGAACATTCCCGAATCGAACAGGAACGACACCGTTAGAAAGTTCCAGAAGTCCTTACCCAGATTTTTGCCGAGCCACCAGCTCGACAGGCGCGCGGGAAGCGAGCGGCGGGCCAGGAGGACGGATCCCGCTTCCGAGGGGCCTGCGAGGGTGGTCTTGCGTTCCATTCGCATCGACCGAGTCAGCCGGACCACAAGCGAAGCCCGTACCACAGCGTGGACGGCAACAAGCCGAGATGGCGGATCGTTCGCGTAGCAAACCAGTTGAAATAGACGGCGCATTTCGATATTCGCCCGCGCTGCTCGGTTCCCGTGCTCTCATCGCTTTCCTGCACCCATCGAGAATTCAGCGGGGGCAGCCAAAACGGAAAGAGGCGGCGCGCCAGGACGGAAAACCTGTCCCGCTTCGATTCGATCAATCCGAGCTGCAGCCAGAGAGCGTTTTTGTTGAACCGGAACGGATCCACCAGAGCCGAATCGCCAAAGCGCCGGATCCACCTTGGCACGATGTCTGGGAGACGGCTGATCTCGTCTTCGACCGCTGCGGGCAGGCGACATCCAAACCAGTGAACCGCCAGAAGCGAAGGAGTGGCGGTGAGGAGCCGGAGTTGCTCGTGGTGCCGTCCGCGCCACACGGTCCACAGATGTTCATCGTCCGCGTTTTCGTGCAGGAAGAAGCCAAGCTCGTGGATGCTTGCGGGAGCCAGGCCGCCATAGAGTAAGTGCCGCAGCGCATGAAGCGCCGAGTGGGCGAAAGCATCGATAGGGTCGAGCGCATCGAACTTGATTCCGCCGACGCTGCGCGCGTTTCGGCGCTCCCAAAATGCCTCGAAATGCGTGGGACCGAATCGCGTGTACGATCGTCCCCAGAATTGGTGGTGGATCTCTACCGCGGGCGTGATGTCCGGATCGAAAGCGTTTCCCCGCCACTGCCTCTGCACCGGGCGAATCAAGAAGGGGAGATGGTCGCTGACCCCGGTCGTTCGGCCTTCCTTGTAACCGATGTTCAGGACCGCTTTCTGGCCGATCGCAAGGGAGTCCGCCGGACAGTACAGGTCAAGATCCGCTTGTGGGCGCAACCGAAGGTCCGAAACGAAGTGCGGCCATTGCGCGAAGCCCTTTAAGACTAAATGCTCGGCACCGGCATCCCGCAGCGCTTCGGCCACCTCCTGATAGGCCCGCAGCGTGCGAGCCAGTCGCTCCGTGTTGTCCGCCAGATTCCGAGCGATACGCTGGCGGACCCATTCGGGCAACCGTTTGTGGCAGGAGCGGTCAAGGATCAGTGTCAGCCGCGCAACGTCGGAGTAGGCAAGAAGCTGCCGCCATTCGGCGTCGTCGAGGGTCCGCAACGATTCGGGCCGCGGATCCTGAAACTGGAGCGCCGAAACCAGCGCTGCGACATGGCGCGGTCTAGCCATTTTCCCGGTGTCCCATGGAAAATCCCTGAACGCGAGCTGGATGCTCGACGGCGCCCACCAGAACCTCGAGTTCGTCCACGGCGGAATCGAGATCGCTGTAGCGAAACTCAAGAATCTCGACGGCAAGAAGGCGGCGGAACGAAGCGGCTTGAGCCTCCCGGACGTCCTGGTCGCCGAAACACAAAACCTGCTCGAACCAGCGCCTCGCCTTCTCCTTCGGGAACGGCGCGAGCGAGGCGGGGCCGCTGCTCTGGCGCCGAAGAAAGAGGACGTAGTCCACCCGGGAACAGGGAGCGGTCACAAACATTGAATCCCGAGCGGTAAACAACTCGATGGCTCGATCGCCATTCGCGCGAAGGGTGATCGGGTGTTCGCGCAGTTCCGGAAAAAGGCCAACGGCGGACTCGCGGAGCCGGAAGCGATGGGGATTGCCCAGCACGCTTCTGGTTTCCCAGCTTCGGACGAGCTCGCTCAAATCGTCCGTGATGAAGGTCCAGCCTCTCCGCGCGCAGGCGTAGGCCAGAGACGATTTTCCGGCTTCGGAGTCGCCGCAGAACAGGAGCCCCCGTCCGTTGAAGGCCACGCACGCGGCGTGAACCGGCGTCAGGTACGCTGTGTGGAGCACCCAGAAGGCGGTTCCTTCAATGTAGTGCGTATGAATATATGCGTGGTTTCTGGCGGTCGCGGCGGAGACCCAGGCGAACGCGAATCCCCGCTTCATGTCACAGACGGCAAAGTCGTCGGTGGTGCCAACCTTGATCAGCAAGTGGCCCTGCGAGCGCAGCACGGGCTCGACCAGTTCGATTTCGCCGCCGGTTTCGAGCACGCCGATCCGCACTTCCACGGGACGCTCAGGAAACATCTGCTGGAAGCCTGCCCAGTGCCGCTCGGCCGCCTTCAGCACGTCCGCGGAGTTTGTGGTGATCTCCACCGGAAAGCCGAAGGGGTAGTACAGGCCCTTCAGGGGCATCTCAAACCGGCAGAGCAACGGGTCCAGAGGAAATCTCGATGGCTCAAAGGATTCGGGCACGTCTTAGAACCTCCTCACTTCGACACAACGCCGCACGGCATTCGCCGCCTTTCCGAGACCCGTCAGAAATTGAACTTGAGCGCCAATTGCACGATGCGCGGGTTGCTCACGCTGTTCGAAATCACTCCAAACGACGGCGAAGAGAAATCCCGCACCGGCAGCCCGAATTTTGGCGTGTTTGTGAGGTTGAAGAACTCGGCGCGGAACTCGACGTTACTCCGCTCGGTCACGCGAAACCCTCGCTGCACGCCAAGATCGAGGTTTCTCTGACCGGGACCGCGAACGATGCCCGTTCCGCAGCTTCCAAAGCCCGTGCCGTCGCCGATGGCTGGCGGTGGGGCGAAAGCGGCTGGATTGAAGTAGCCATTCAGACGGCTCGTCACCGAACCCGAGCCGGCTGGATTCGCTCCCGTGCAGTTGGCGCGCACTTCGCTCACGGAGTTTCCGAATACGGTGCCGGCGGTCGAGTCGACGGGCGTGATCGGCAGTCCCGATTGCAGCACGAGGATTCCAGAGAACTGCCAGCCGGAAAGCGCCTGCCGCGCAACCCACGGGCCGGTCCGCAGATCAGGAGCGCGCTCGACGAAACTGAGTACGAAACGATGCGTCCGGTCGAAATCGGACGGGCCGTACGCGTTGTTTGGATCGGTCTGGTCGTTCGTGACGAAGCTCAGGTCAAATGGCGAAGCGTTCCCGCCTCCGCTGGTCACGTCGAGGCTCTTCGAGTACGTGTAGCTGGCGAGAAAGTTCATCCCGTGGCTGAGTCTTTTTCTCACGCTGGTCTGCAAGGCGTTGTAGTTGGAATGAAAAACCGTCTGGCACTGGTACGATCCACCGCCAACGCCGAGTATCGGAACGCGCTGCGCCAGGTTCTCGAGAGTATTCGTCGTTTCGCCGCGAACCGGATTATCGGGCGAGGCAAGCTCCGCCTGATTGAACTGAAGGCAGCCCGTCAGGCGCGAACCGTAGGAGCCGACATAGCCGATGTCCCACAGTAGATCGCGAGCCGGTGAATATTGAACGTCGAGTCCGTATTCCTGCAGATACGGACTGCGGAGGGAACGCGAAATCGACGGGAAGAAAATCGAGCTGTCCGGAGCACGCGGCACAAAGACCGGGAAGCTCGAAGGCGGCGGCAATGCTGGATTGAAGGGAACCTGGAGGCTCGAATCGGCATTGCTAGCTCCGGAACGAAGCACCTGGAGAGCAAACGGAGCCGCTCCGATCGTGTCCAGCGCGAGTTGGCCGGAAAGTCTCTGGTAATAAATTCCGTATCCGCCGCGAAGGACCAGGTTCGGTTGATCGTGCAGTTGCCAGGCGAATCCCACTCGCGGCGCGAAGTCCTTATAGTCTTTTTGCCACAGTCCCGTTTCGCCCGTTCGTGTCACACCCGCGGGAAGGACTCCACGGTAGTTCGAGGCCAGGATCAAACCGGTGAGCGTGCCCGAACTGGATGGATTCGCGTCCGCCAGCGCCGGATCGAAATTCGGCAACTGGCCGTGGATATCGCTGGGCGCCCCGAAAAATTCGTAACGAATCCCCGCGTTGAGCGTGAAGCGCGAAGTGAGCTTGTAATCGTCCTGGATGAAACCGGCAAAATCGCTGTACCGCTCGGCCTTCGGGAACAAACCGGAAGCTCCGCTGACGAGAAAAACGTTGCTGACCGGGCTGCCGTTTTGCGCCGCTGTTTCACCGAGGAGAAAATCGGGGAAGCTGAGATAAAACGTAAAGCCGTCGGTGACGAACGGCGCGTTGACGTTCAATTGCGTCCGTTTGGTTTCGAACCCGACGCGAAGGCTGTGCCTGCCGAACAGATATGACAGCGTGTCCTGCCAGACGAACGTATTCGTTGTTTCGAAAAAGAACGGGCTCCCGTTCGACCCGATCATGAAGAGTCCCGGAATATCGATCGCTGGAATTTGCGGAAGGCCCGTGGGCGATGTGATACCGACATCGGCCGCGCCGATTGGCGACTGCCCTACCTGAGCTCCGTTGAAGCGCACATAGCCGAAGCGCGCCGAATTCACCAGCCGCGCATTGAATGTGTGCGTGTCTGACAGAACGAGCATTGCGTTCTTGTCGGTCTCGTTTTGGCCCCAGCCCGGCAAAGTGGCCCCGAATGACGCGAACGGCGTCTCCTCATGATCCTGCGAGAAAAAGAATCGGGCCGCCGCTTCGTTTCGCGGGGTTACCGCGTCATCCAGGTTCAACGTAAACTGATCCTCGTGGAACCTGGCTGGCGATGAGAAGGTCGATTCGCCGATTCCGCCCGGGAGGATCGTCTGCGGGCTCGGGATTGCGAAGCTCCCGTCGGGAAATTTGAAATTGAGGAGCGCCAGTGCCGCGGGATTGATGTTCGATCCATCGGGCGCCACGGCGGCGCCTCCGAATGCTCCGGTCTGTCCTCCAAAGAGATCCCCAACCGCTGCGGCGGATCGATCGTTTGTCAGAGCAGGCAGGAATGCGCTCTGCAGGGAAAGGCTGGATTCCCCGTTTCGCTGAATGGTGCCCTGGTAGGAGGCAAAAAAGAACGTTTTGTCGTGCCGGACCGGCCCCCCAAGAGTGAAACCGAACTGATTCTGCTTCAGGACCGGCCTTGGCTGGCCGTTTTGGTTGAGGAAGAAGTCGTTCGCGTTCAGCGCATCGTTGCGAAAAAACTCCCAGACGTTGCCGTGGAATCCGTTGGTACCGCCTCGGCTGACGAGATCGACGTTTGCGCCCGCAGAACGGCCGTAAGCGGCATCGTAAAGCCCGGTCTGAACTTTAAACTCGGCAATCGTGTCGGGAGCGGGAATCGCCACGCCCACTTCGGCCCCGAACCCAGTGGCGGAATTCTCCGAGATATTGTTCGCATCAATCCCGTTGAACTGGAAATTGTTGTCCGTGGTCTTTGCACCGTCGGCGGCGACGTTTTGATTGTTACGCCCCAGAGCGCCGGCGTCGGGCAACTCGACGGTTACGCCCGGCGATAGCGCGAGTATCTGGGTGAAGTTTCGGTTCGCGAGAGGCAAGCCGGTGATCGCATCGGCGTCCGTGGCCCAGCCCAGCGCTGAGCTTTCCGTCTGCACGAAACGAGGAGCAGCAGACACATGCACTCTCGCTGCCGTCGTGCCGATGCGGAGAGGAATGTCGACCGCCGTGGTCTCTGTCACGAGCACGTGGATCGAGTGGAGGCTCACCGGCGCGAATCCCGAAGCATCGACGCGGAGCGAGTAGTGACCCGGCGCCAGCAGCGTCGCGCGATAGACACCGTCCGCCGACGAACGCAGAGTCCGCGATGCGCCCGTCTCATCATTTGTTAAGGTGATGGTTGCGTTTGTAACCACCGAGCTCAATGGATCGAGCACTCGCGCGGCGATGGCGCCCGTTCCAGAGGTCTGCGCCTTCACACTTCCGCACGCTGCCAGGAGCGCAAGGGAGAGCAGCGCCATGCGAACCCAAGCGCGGGCGTCAGTGATCGTCAGGAACGGCGCTCTCTGCCCTTCACGCTCGAGCAGCCCTGAACTCGGACTCTGAGGCACGCGTTGCCGGCACCGCCTGGCCACCTTTTCTACCCCGCGGGGCCGCGGCCGATTTTTCGCTTCCTTGCTCATCGCTTTCACCTTTCTCTTTTTCACGCGCCGCCTCGCCGCGGCGGAATTCGTTGTCGTCGAATCGCCCAGAAGAAAACTCGCGGAGCCAGCGACGCGAAGGCTGTATCGCCTGCTCACCACTGCTCCGCGAGCGCGCCTTTCTTCTGAGCGGTGCGAGTGTAGGAAAACGCATCCGCGAAGTCGTCGTCGGGGTGTCAACTGTTTGTAACGTTTTGGCCCGGATAGAGAGGCGCGGCTCGTCCAATTTCTTGAAGACTACAAGCAACAAATTGCGAGAGAGCGATTGCGATCGAACGGCGAAGACCTGCGGAACCCAAAACATAAATATCGCAGCTTTGTGACATTCACGTGACAACACGATGCCCACGATGCGCGAGGCTGGTTCGCGTAAGGTTCGCACGCAAGTTTCCTGGAACAGCAAACGGGAATCCGCGGGCGAAAATCACAGGTTTCGGGAGTTCGAAGTCCATGATCTATCGACGGCTCATCATTCTGTTGTTGGTTCTCCTGTTCCGGCCGGTAGCGCACGCGCAATCGAATGTGCCGATCGTTTCCGGCGGCGTCGGTTTTATCAGCACCACCGACGGCGATTCCACATTCATGCAACCGGTCATCGCTCCCGTGGTTGCGGCTCCATTGGGCGACCGGTGGCTTCTGGAAACGCGAGTCGATCTGCGCGCATTGATTTTTAAACCGAGCGGATCGAGCGGGTACCAGGGCCAGTTCTTCGACACGATCGAATACGCGCAAGTCGACTACGACGCCGCTCCCTGGCTCACCATCGTCGCCGGCCGGTTTCTCACTCCATTCAATATGTACAACGAGCGATTCACGGCGATCTGGATCCGCAACCTGCAGGACGCCCCACTCGATTTTGCGATCGGCACGCGGACGAACGGGTACAGCGACGGTTTCATGGCGCGGGGCGTTCTGCTGTCCCGGAAGAATTACCAGGTGAATTACACGACCTATTTTTCGACGCTGAGCACGATCAACAAACTCGAGTCGGGACGGTCGGTTGGCGCCCGCGCCGGCATCTTCTTTCCCCATCGCAGGCTCGAATTCGGCGTTTCGTATCAGAAGCTGTTGCAGGACCAGCGCACGAACTCGGTGGGCACCTATCTTTCCTGGCAACCCGACCGCGTTCCGTTCGAACTCCGCGGCGAGTACGCGCACTCATTGCTGGGACAAGGATATTGGCTCGAAGGCGCTTACCGCTTCTCGCATTTCCGAAGTCCCGATTCGCTCCTGGGGCGGCTGCAAGCCGTCGGGCGCGTGCAGCAGTTCGTTCACGGGGAGCCGGATCCAACGGGGGCGCTCCCGAGCGTCAACACGCAACGAGCGGAGTTCGGCTGGAATTACTACCTTCCGCACGAAGTCGGGCTGGACGCCAGCTACGGACGCCAGTTCTCGTCCCTCGGCGATCGCAACGTGTGGAATTTTGCTGTGACCTACCGGTTTCTATTCCCTCTATTTCCGGGCAGCAAGGATGGACAACCATGAAACGCTTTGGCTTCTCATTGATCTCGACTGCGGTACTTCTGACCTTCTTCTGTCTCCTCGCGGCTGCCCAGAGCCCGACGCGTTCAGCCGGGCGCGAGTCGACTGTCTCTTCGAACAACGCGACGCTCGAAATTCGCCAGGGTGAGCGCGTCTTTCACACGCAGTGCGGCCGTTGCCACAATCCTCCCGAAGATCTTTCTCCCCGGGAAGCGCGCGCGGTGGTTCGTCAAATGCGCGTTAGAGCCAACCTCAGCGAGCAAGACGAGCGGGCGCTGCTGAAATTCCTCGCTCCCTAACATTCCGGCCGGACACTTCCGGGAAAGGGT
This sequence comes from uncultured Acidobacteriota bacterium, assembly GCA_963753475.1. Taxonomy (GTDB): domain Bacteria; phylum Acidobacteriota; class Terriglobia; order Acidiferrales; family UBA7541; genus Palsa-295. The sequence continues at coordinate 49,879 of CAVWCN010000005.1, read as the reverse complement.
TCACCAAGAATGGAACACGCTGGTAAATACTGTCTCAGGATTCTGCTGACGCTGTTGCTCGCTCCCGTTGTGATGGCGGGCGGCGATACCTCACCGCAACGCTTCAACGTCACCGCCAAACGATTTTCGTTTCAGCCGGAGCAGATCACGGTCGAGGACAACAGGCCGGTGATCCTGGAGATCACGTCCGATGACGTCACCCACGGCCTCAAATCCAAGGACTTTGATTTCAACGCAACGATTCATAAGGGACAAACAAGCGAAGTGACGTTCACCCCGCACCAGGCCGGACGTTTTGTCGCGCGCTGCAGCCACTTCTGCGGCATGGGGCACGGCTCGATGACCTTCGTCATCAACGTGGTCGATAAATGACCGCGCCCCGCAAAAATTCCGCGGCGCTCTTTCTGCTTCCGCTCCTGGCCCTCTGGGGCTGCAAAGCGCGGCAACCTGGCAAGTGGGAAACCAGCCTGATGACCTCGGTGGAACACCACGTGTTCGTCGGAAACAAAAAGGCGCAAAATCCGCTCCCCGCCACTCCGGAGAACATCGCGGCTGGCCGGGAAACGTTCGCTTACTACTGCGTTGTCTGTCACGGCCTGGACGGGCAGAACACTGGCGTTCCATTCGCAGAGAAAATGTTCCCGCCGGTTCCTTCGCTGGCTTCCGCGAACGTGCAATCGTATACCGATGGCCAACTCGAGTGGATCATCGCAAACGGCCTCGGGCCGTCGGGAATGCCGGCCTCGCGTGGAATTCTCAGCGACGAAGAAATCTGGAACGTCGTTGTCTACATTCGCCACTTGCCTCCTGCTGGCAGCCTGGGCGAACCACCCGTTTACAACGGCAACACCTGCTCGCCGGCTCCCGGCGAATCCGAGGGGCACCCTTCCGCCGCTCCGCACATTGACTCGAGGGGCCGATGAATGCCTCATTTGTCTGCAAATTGTCACCAGAACGTCAAGTTTCGGTCACAGCTCACTCATCCACGCGAATTTACCTTACAGTGATATCTCGTTATGCGTGCTAATACGCCTGACGCTTCGATGGAAAAGGAAGGCCTGCTCGTCGATAATTCCGGGATCGGTACTGCACACCGGATTGTCTTGCCACATGTCCCGGTCATTCGCCGCTGCCGATCGGCGGGAGGAGGGGAGAAATGATGAAAGGTGCGGGATACCGCGTCGGCTGGGGCTGCGCCGGATTTGCTTTCGTGATGTTACTGGGGGTCGGCCCGATCTGTGCCCAACCCCTTCCACAGTCAACAGAGCCGTCTGGCCAGGCGGAAACGGACTCACGGATTGCCGCGCTGGACAAGTCGCTGCAAGAAACGAGGACCGAGCTAAGCGAGACCAGAGCGGAAATCCGCCAGCTGCGTTCTCTGCTCGAGGAGATGAACCAGAAGATGGAGAGACCTTCCTCGACGCCCCCCTCGTCCAGCTCTCAGCAGACGCAAACCTCGCCTCCGCCTGAAGCCGCGGGGGCGACCGGCGAGTCGGCTGCCCCGCCCGCCAGGATCAGCGAAGACGATTGGCAGGTTCTGAAAACGGAAGTCCAGCAGCAGGCCCAGGAAAAAGTGGAAAGTGGCTCGAAGTACCGGGTGAGGTTGTGGGGACTTGCTCTCTTCAATGCTTTCGACGTGAACGGCCGCGTCGACGACCTCGATGTGCCCACTCTGGCCCTGCCGCGATTTCCGGGCAGCGCTCCGGGCAGTCTCGGCGCTTCGCTGCGGCAATCAATCGTCGGAATCACAGGCTTCGGGCCTGATCTTTTCGGCGCTCGCACTTCCGCCGATCTGCAGATGGACTTCTTTGGCGGCTTGCCCAGCGGGTATGGCGCCGGATCGTCCGGCATCTTCCGGCTGCGGCTCGCGCGCATCCGTTTCGACTGGGACCACACCTCCGTGATTGGCGGCCTGGACACGCCGTTCTTTTCACCAAACGCCCCGACTTCCTACATGTCCGTGGCCGTCCCCGCTTTCGCCACCGCGGGGAATCTCTGGACATGGTCGCCGACGATTCGCGTCGAGCATCGCTTCGACACGCATTTTTCCCAACTGAAGATCGAAGCGGGCCTATTGGCTCCTGCCTCCTATGCCGTGGCCAGTTCTGACACACGCCAACCCACGCCGGGCGAGAGTTCCCGCCAGCCTGTTTATGCGGTGCGGTTTTCCGCCGACGGTACCCATGGCGACCGTCCGGCAGCCGTCGGAGTCTCTGGAATCTATTTCCCACAACGCTTTCCCGGAGGGGAGACTGTTTCCGGCTGGGGCGGCATTCTCGATTGGAGATTTCCCGTCCTTCCGCATACGGAATTGAGCGGCGAGTTCTTCGCCGGCAAGGGGCTGGACTCTTTCGGGGGCGCTCCGGTCCCGAACATTCCGTCGCAGGACTATAATGAGTACCTCGAAATGGGGGCTCCCGCGCTCGCGCGAATCACCCTGCTGGGAGGATGGTCGCAGCTCAAGTTCACGATCAATTCGCGGAACGAATTCAATGTTGCCGTAGGTACGGGCGGCCGCAACTCAAGCGAGGTCGCGCAGGAAGCTGTCCTGTTTCCTCCGTTGCAGTACCTGTCGCCCCGCAACGAGATGATGTTCGTGAACTATATCTTCCGGCCGCGATCCGACCTGCTCTTCTCGCCGGAGTATCGCCGTCTGCGCACCTATCCCATCAACGGCGCTCCGGCTACCGCTTCGCAGGTCGGGCTTGCGGCGGGGTTTCTCTTTTGAGGCTTATGAAGATTCTGCGCAATGTCGTCGTCGCGTTCGGGCTCGCCGGATCTCTTTGCATGGCGCGCGGCCAGGAAGCCGCGCCGCCCGCGACTCCGGCTTCGAGCGTCTCCGGCGAAATCCGCTTCGTGGAACAGAAATCCGGCAAGACACCGCAGGATTCCGCGGGCGCCGCGGTGTGGCTCGTTCCACTCGGCGAGATCAAAACAGCGCGCCTCGGTACGCCCAAGCAAACGTACCGCATGGTGCAACACAACAAGCAGTTCCATCCGCACCTCCTGGTTGTGCCTTTGGGCAGCACGGTCATCTTCCCGAATCTGGATCCCTGGTTCCACAATGTCTTCTCGCTGTATCGCGGCAAACGCTTTGACCTGGGCCTTTACGAGGCTGGATCGGAAAAGGCCGTTAGGTTCGATCGCCCGGGCGCCTCGTACATTTTCTGCAACATCCACCCGGAGATGATGGCGGTCGTTTTGACCGTGGAGACTCCCTTTTACGATGTTTCCGATCAAGCGGGACACTGGTCGATCCAGAATGTGCCGCCCGGCCGCTACCGGCTTCACGTTTGGTACGAAAATTCCACTCCGGCGGCACTCGAGGCTTTGGAACGCGAAGTCGAAGTGGGAAACGACGGCGCTGTTGTGGCGGCACTCGCCGTGCCCGTCACCCAGCACGACTGGCTGCACCATCCGAATCTGTACGGGCACGACTACGATCCCAAGGCGTTGACGCCAGTTTATTGACGCGCGCTTCGGTTTGAAGATTAGCGGTACCCGTTTTTCTGGTTCAAACGGGAGGAGGCGGGCTCAATGGAAACCATTCTCGTCGTCGAGGATAATCGCTCGATGCAGCGCACGCTGCAACGGCTTCTGGAAATGGACGGCTTGCAGGTGCAGATTGCCGGCGATGGCGTGGCCGGACTGGAATCCTTTCGCAAACAAATTCCCTGCGCCGTGATCCTCGACTTGAAACTGCCGCGCCTGCCGGGCAAGGAACTCTGCCGGTCGTTCAAGGCGCTCGCCCCCTCGGTGCCTATTGTTGTGCTGAGCGCAAATGCCGACGTCGAAGACAAAGTGCTGCTCCTGGAACTCGGCGCCGACGACTACGTCACCAAGCCATTCAGTCCGAAGGAACTGCTGGCGCGCCTGCGCCGGGCGATTCGCCGCGCTGCGGCGACGCCGCTTCAGGTGGCCAGCGCGCCAGCGGGCTCTGCGCCGCATGAAGTGCTGATTCTGGACGACGCGACCGTGAACTTCACGAGCATGGAAGCCTCGCGCGAGGGCAAACCGATCAGCTTCACGTCCCAGGAATTCAAGCTCCTCAAGTTCCTGGCAGGCGCGCCGGGCCGCGTTTTCTCGCGCGAAGAGCTGCTAAACCAGGTGTGGGGCTACGATAACTATCCGACTACGCGGACGGTCGACAACCACATCCTTCGCCTGCGTCAGAAATTGGAAAGCGATTCGGCTCATCCACGCTATTTCCTGACCGTTCACGGAACGGGCTATAAGTTCGTTCCTTCCGCTGCTTCTCAGCCGGAAAAACAGCAGGCGCGAGACTGATCATGGCCCATTTCCGTCTTCGCACCCAGCTCGTCATCAGTTCACTGCTCATCATCTGTACGCTCACGGGCGCGATCCTTTTCATCGTTCGCCACACCGTCCAGGCGGGAGTGGCGCGCGAGGTGCGCGGAGGAACGGAAGCGTCGCTTCGCGCGTTCGCAAGCGTCCAGCGCCAGCGCGAGCTTGAGCTTTCCCGCACTGCCGCAATGCTGGCCGAGCTGCCCACCCTCAAGGCCCTGATGACCAGTGAAGATCCGCTCACGATCCAGGACGGATCACAGCCCTTCTGGAAGCTTGCCGGCAGCGATCTGCTCCTGCTTGCCGATCCGGGCGGCCGCGTTCTCGGATTCCACGTCGCCAGACCAGGGTGGTCGAGCCGCCTCGTCGAGAGCGATCTGGAACGTTCGCTCTCGCGCGGCGAGGAAGCTGCCTGGTGGTACGCGGATGGGCAGCTCTATTGGGTCTTCCTTCGTCCGATTTCGGCAGGGGGCGGCAGCGATCTCAAACCGCTCGGCGTGGTCGCTGTGGGATATCAGGTCGATTCGTCGGTGGCCGAGCAACTGGCCCTTGTGGCGGGCAGTCAGATTGCCCTCACCATGGGCGACAAAGTAATCGCCTCCACGCTCTCGGCAGATGATGAAGATCAGTTCGCTTCGTGGATCGCCACGCCGGGCGCCCACCCGGATGTCGACGCTCAGCCCATCGCGCTAGGCGCACACTCGTATCAGCTCGCCTCGGTTTCCCTGCGCAAGAGCGCGCAGGCTCCCGTTCTCTGTTACGTTCTGATGCCTCTCGAGCGAACGAACCTGTTCCTCCAGGGGCTCAATCGGACGATCTTCGTCCTCGCCGTAAGCGCTGTGATCTTCGCCGCTCTTCTGCTCAGCTTCGTTTCTTACAGGATTACCCGCCCGCTCGAGGATCTTGTCGCCGGCGTTCGCGCCCTGGCCTCCGGCGACTATGCGTATGCCATCACGCCGCGCGGCAGCACGGAGGTCGCCGAATTGGGCAACGCCTTCGCCAAAATGCGCGCCGATCTCCTGGAATCGCAAAGGCGGCGCCTCGCCGCGGAACGCACTGCCGCCTTGGGCCGCGCGGCCGGCTCTCTTTCCCACGATCTGCGCCACTATCTCGCCACGGTCGTTGCGAATGCCGAATTCCTCTACGAAAGCGAGAAACTGAAGCTCGACCGAGATGAAATTTACGGCGAAATCCAGGCAGCGTCCGCGCAAATGACCGATCTGCTCGATTCCCTCCGTGAATTGTCCCGCGAAGGCCCCGCGATCTCTCCCTCGCCGGGGGCTCTGGACTATTGCATCCGTCGCGCGGTCGAATCGGTGCTTGCGCGGCCGGAACTCCGCGATTGTTCGATCGACATCACTACGTCAGGAGAAATGACGGGGACCTTCGACGTGAAGAAGATGGAGCGCGTTTTCTTCAATCTTCTGCTGAACGCCTGCGAAGCCTCCACTCCCAGCCAGTGCCGGATTCGGGTTGACGTCCGCTCCCAGGCGGAATGGTTCGAAGTTCGCGTAACCGACAATGGGATGGGCGTCCCCGCCTCGATTCGAGAATCGCTATTCGATCCGTTCGTCAGCGCCGGAAAACCGAACGGTACCGGGATGGGGCTCGCCATCGTGAACAAGATCGTCCAGGACCACGGTGGCTCCGTCCTTCTGGAACACTCCTCGCCCTCCGGAAGCACGTTCCTGGTCAGGCTTCCGCGCTCGCTGCCCGTTGCTGCGGACCCGCTCGCTGGCGTCCCCGAAACGCAAGGCACGTCTCCTCGCTCACACTAAACGTCCTTTTTCTCGAGCCGGATGGAAATGGAAGTGGCGGGCGGTCCGCCTCAAGCGGTGACGATGTGCCAGGCAAGCCTTACGCCGCTCGCGACGAGATTGGCGTCGCTCCCGTTTCCAACATGTGCGGCCAGAAGCCGGTCAAAAACGTGCGGATGATTTTCGAAGGTCCGTATCACGCGCCGCCGCAGAACAGGCCACGAATCCAGAACCAAGAGGGACTTCGCCATCAGGGACGCGCGTCGCCCAATCCGCCGATGAGCGGCCTCGTACCGCCGTAAGTCGCTTGCGGCGAGGGCCTCTGCCAATGCTTCCGCCTGCTGGAATGCCAACCCCAGGCCCTCGCCCGTGATGGCGTCGACGCATCCTGCAGCATCGCCGGTCAGGGCCACGCGGCCGCGGCAGACGCGCCGCAATTCCAACATGCAGGTTATTCCACCGCGCTCGGCGCTGGATGGCGCGCCGTTCTCCAGCCGGGCGGCGAGCGTCGGAAGACTCCGCAGGGCGTCGGCCAGCCGCATTCGCGGATTGCGTGAGATGACAGCCGCGCAAATTTCGTTCGGCCCGACAGGAGTGACGTAAACCTGCATTCCGTCGCCCCAATGCACCTCAACGCAATCCGTCCAGGGGTGCAATCGGTAATGACGCCGGTGCGCAAAGCGGACCTCGTCCTGAACCCGGCCGTCGAGTCGTGCCCATCGCCGCACGAGTGAATTCGCGCCGTCCGCGCCAATGATCCACCGAGTGTCGATGCGTGTTCCCCCTAGAAACACCGCTTCGTCGTTGAACCCCGTCACGCGCGTCCGCCACAAGAGCCGAACGCCGCAACTAGATGCGTGGCTTACGATTATTCCGTGCAGCGCTTTCCGCCGTACCCCTCTTCCCGGTGCTCCCGGAAAATGCGCCTCCGGCGCCACCCCGCCGTCCACGAAGCGAATTCCTCGAAACGGATAACCGGTTGAAGGGGCCATGCTGATTCCCAGCCGCGCGAGTGCCTCAAGGCTGTTCGGCAGCAAACCTTCACCGCATGCTTTGTCGATAGGCGGCTCGTCCGCATCCGCGACGGTGACTCGAAAGCCCTGCTTTCGGGCTGCGATCGCAGCCACCAAGCCCGCCGGCCCTCCGCCGATCACGAATACGTCCGTACTCTCGCCCATGTCACTCCTTGAGGTGACTCGGGTATCGATTCGAATTTTCGCAGATAGGTTGCTGCGTCATCGTTCTGAAGGAATTTCCGGGACAGGCAAATCCCGCCGTCAAGTGGGGATTCGGCTCGATACGATCGCGCCGCTGGATGCAGCGGCTGTCTTTGGTCAGCATGGGGCGATTAATATGCCGTACCTCAGACTGCCGCCACATCGCGGATTCCGGTGCAGGAACCCCGGCCGGAGTTTCCCCGCCCCGGAAAACTGGGCTTCAAATCTGTTTCGTCGCCGCTCAGGCGACTGCACATCACGCCGCAGAATGCCGATCACTCAATCGCTAAGCTTCTACCTTCTGCGTTCCTTCCAGTCATATCGGCGGAGACGTTTGCGCATCGCTTTCACGCCACCGTCTCCGCCGCAAGCAAGAATCGAAATTCCCGCAGCTCTCTGGGGAGAAGGCTCAACCACGGTTCATTTCGGTTCTATCGCGGGGGACAAAGTAGCAGATTCCGGGGACTGGTTTGCCATGAAGCTGTCTTTCTATTGTCAAGAACTTGTAATTTCGCGGCGCGGGCAGTCTGGCGGGGCGAGAGGATCGGTTTTGAGGGTGCAAGCCGTCGAAAAAGCTGTGAGGACTCGGATGCAAAATCAACGACGTTGAAGCGGGGCCGGCCTGGCGCGTTCAGTAGAGTAGAAAACGAGGCGTTCCTTTAGGTGGTCACCGGGCGCCGGCCTCAATTTTCAACACGTGAATCGTTTCTGTCTGCTCGTCGAGAGAGCCGGTTATACGCACCTTCTTCGCGGCCAGTTCGCGATCGATGTTCTGGTCGTCGAGCTTGTACACCTTTGGTCCAGCCTGCAGCACAAACTTCCCGCCACGCCGCTTCACGCAATACCAGACGCAGTCCGCCGGGGTTGTGCCGAACTCTTTCGACTTCAGCATTTCCTTATGAGACCGGCTCAGCGAATGGACATTCAAGGCGCACTGCGAGTCCGAGATATACCCCTCGAAGACGCGCTCTTCTTTCTGTTGAGCGCCGGAAATGATCCCCGGCGCAAGCGTGAGAACGAACAAAAACCCCGCGACAATCCTCATGCGCGACATTCTGATCCCCTTTCCTCGCTTCCAGATGTTTGCGCCGGCCGCCGTCACTTCCCGCTCGGCTCGACGATGAACTTCATCGTCATGTGTTCGTGATTGGAGCTGCAGATCACGGTGCAGACCACCAGATACTCGCCCGGTTCGTCCGGTGCCTTGAGAACGAATTCCTGGGCGCCGGGTTTCAACAGCAGGTCCCAGCCGGGCACGGGCGTGCGATCGCCTTCCTTCAGGAGCTCAAAACCGTGAACCGATCCGTCGCGATTCCGGTTTTTCGCTTTCACGGCCGTGATCCTGAGGCGAACCGTTTCGCCTGCCCTCACCGTGATCACCGGTTTGTCCTGGCCGGGAATTTTGAACCGGCTGTCGTGGTCCGCAATGACGTCGATGACGCGTTCCTGTTCCTGCCTCCGCGCCAGAAGCACAGGCCCGAACGCCAGAGTGCCCGAGAGCGCGATCGCGCCCGCGCGCGCCACGATGCGAGTCAAACTCGAATTTGGCCGCACTCGTCGCACGGTCATCGGGTCATGTACCACAAGATCAGCCGCGCATCCTCGTCCGTGATTGTGGCCCTCACTCGCATGTGGCGCAGAACCGTTGCCATCATCCGCGGAGGAAATTTATCGGGCGCCACGTGGCAGCGCCCGCAATTCTGCCGGAAACGTTTCTCGCCCTGCGCCAGTGAGAAGGGTTCGCTGCGGGTCAGCTGCGCCTTTTTTGGTTTGGCTGCCGGCGCCGCCCCCGAGGCCGAAGCCACGGCCGCCTTGGGGGCCTCCTGGGCGCGGGCTCCTAGTGCGAGCGTGGCCGTCGCCCCGAGAAACATCGCAACGATCGCCAGCTGGCGCATCAATTCATTTCTCCATGGCCGATCGGAAGCACGAATCGATACGTCAGCCCGACGGTCCAGATATTTTCATTCCTCTCAGCGCTGAACTGGCGTCCGTAGCTGCTGACGGTGCGCAGATCGCTCCGAAAGTAGTAATTCATCCCGAATTCGAACTGCTTCGTGTTAACCGGTGGAGCGTCATCCGAAGGTAGAACTCCCGTGAAATACTGCTGCATTCTCGCGACAACCTGAATGCGGCTAAAGAACGTCTGGCCCTTTGCAATCTGGCTCAGCCGGTAGGCCGGCTCGATCCAATACCCACCGCCCTGACTCGAACGCGCATACTCGCTCCGTAGGTCGAGCGGAATCGCCGGAGGCTGCCATCCGAAATGGAATCCGAAGGCGTTGGAGCGGTCGTCCAGCAAGAGATGCTGAAACGACGTTCCGATTTCCAGGCGCGGCCCGGGAAAGAACAGCCCGACGCGTCCTCCGGCCAAACGATCCGAGTCGAGATGAGAAACCGTGCTCAGCACGGAAAAATAGGCCGCATAGTTGAGATTCATGCTCGGGCTCAGCGCGAATCCGCCGCGTGCCAATAAAAACAAGGGGCGGCGAGGATTCTACTCGATACAAAATCCGTTTTGCCGCCTTCTCTTTTTCTTCGCTAATTCCGGAGTTCTCTCCAGACTGCGTCGCCCCCGCGCGGCTGTAATCTCACGCAATCCGCGACTGCGGCTGGCCGACGCCCTGCGGAGTCTTCCGGCGCTCGCCGCCCGGCTGGAGAACGGCGCGCCATCCAGCGCCGAGCGCGGTGGAATAACCTGCATGTTGGAACTACGGCGCGTCTGCCGCGGCCGCGTGGCCCTGACCGGCGATGCTGCAGGATGCGTCGACGCCATCACGGGCGAGGGCCTGGGGTTGGCATTCCAGCAGGCGGAAGCATTGGCAGAGGCCCTCGCCGCAAGCGACTTACGGCGGTACGAGGCCGCTCATCGGCGGATTGGGCGACGCGCGTCCCTGATGGCAAAGTCCCTCTTGGTTCTGGATTCGCGGCCTGTTCTGCGGCGGCGCGTGATACGGACCTTCGAAAATCAGTAGACAGCGCGGCAAGGTCGCTAAGCCTTTTCCAGGACGGGATATGACGGCGTCCACTGTGTCGCTTTGATGCGGGCGCGCAATTCCTCTTCCGAGGATGGATCGGCCACGCCCGCGCGCTGCGCTTCCGCGCCCACGACGAACGCGATCTCGCGCGCGACGCGCGGCAATTCCTTCAGAGAGGGAAGCAGTGCCGCTGCCGGATCGCGAAGTGCAGGAGAGTTTTCGCCCAACGCCCGGGCGGCGGCGATCATCATTTTGTCCGTCACTCGACGCGCTCCCGACGCAATCAAACCCAACCCCACAGCCGGGAAGATATACACGTTATTGCATTGCGCGATCGGAATCCTCCGCCCGTCGAAGTCCACCGCCTCGAACGGCGACCCGGTTGCGATCAGCGCGCGGCCATCGGTCCATCGGAGCAGATCGGCGGGAGCCGCTTCCGAGCGGTCCGTGGGATTCGAGAGTGGGAAAATAATCGGCCGCTCCACTTTTCGCGCCATCTCTCGAATCATGGATTCGGTGAAAGCCCCGCCCATCGTGGAAAGCCCGATCAGAATCGTCGCGCGAACGTTGCGGACCACCGTCTCCGGGTCGATCTTTCCGTTCGGCGTCTTTGACCACGACGACAGTCTTTCGACGGGCTGCGCATACGCGCGCTGTTCCGGAGACAGGTCCGTGCGATCGCTGTGCAGTACGCCGCCACGATTCACGATCCAGATCCGTCGCCGCGCTTCGTCGGCGGAAAGGCCGCTCTCGGCCAGGGCCTCGCACAGGTAATCGGCCACGCCGATACCCGCCGCTCCAGCCCCGAAGAACACGATCTCCTGATCTCGCAGCTTCCCGCCAGAAGCTCGGATCGCGCCAATCAGCGCGCCAAGCGTCACGGCCGCGGTGCCCTGAATGTCGTCGTTGAACGTCAGCAGTTGATCGCGGTAGCGCTCGAGCAACGGGCGCGCGTGCGGATTGGCAAAGTCCTCCCATTGCACGCAGGTTCGCGGGAGTTCCCGTTTCAGGGCCTGCACGAACAGGTCCACGAATTCGTAGTACGCGTCGCCCGAGACCCGCTCGTGCCGCCAACCGAGATATTCGGGCGCTTTCAGCCGATCCTGATTGTTGGTTCCCACATCCAGCACAACCGGCAAAGTTCGTGCCGGGTGAATGCCGCCGATCAACGAATATAGCGACAGCTTCCCGATCGGAATTCCCATTCCCCCCACGCCCTGATCGCCGATCCCGAGGATCCGCTCGCCGTCCGTGACCACGATGATGTCCACCTCCGGTTCGGGACGGTTGCCGAGAAGCTCGTCGATGCGGTCTCGCGACGGATAGGAAATGAAAAGCCCCCGCGGCCGCCGGTAGATTTGACTGAAGTGATGGCATCCGAGCGCCACCACGGGCGTGTACACGACGGGCATCAACTCCTCGATATGGTCGCTCAGCAAGCGATAGAAGAGAGTTTCGTTGGTGTCCTGAAGAGCCCGCAGGTAAATGTGGCGTTCCAAGTCGTCGTTTTTGCGGCGATACGCTTCGTAGGCGCGCGCGGCCTGCTCGTCGAGCGATTCGATTTGCGGCGGCAGCAAGCCGTGCAACCCAAACGCCCATCGCTCCTCTTCGGAGAATGCGGTGCCTTTGTTCAGCAGAGGCGTGTCCAGTAAATTCATGCCTCTCAACGCGACCTTCACTGCCGGAGCACTCATTGATCCCTCCGCCGAAAACCCGCCGAACTGAGCGAGCCAAGGACTGGCGACCCCGAACTATACTGCCGTTTGGTGGCGTCGATGAGTGACGTGGGCCACATCAGTGTGCGATAGCAAACTCCTGGCGGTTCGTGCCTCCAGTTCCAGCTTCGCCCAGCTCACGCCAACTCGGGACGCCATCTTCCAGCCTCGCCGCCGAAAAACTCGGCTTAACCTCTCGGCGGCGTGTTGTACACTCGGACTGACCTTCGTCGCGCCAGAATGACTCATACCTCTGCGCAAGATTGGATCGTCTTCGGGACGACGATCGCCGCCGCACTCGCAGTCGATCAACTCCTCTTTCACAGGCACGCGAAACGCATTTCGGTTCGGCGCGCGCTGGTGGAAAGCGCATGCTGGATCGGACTCTCTCTGGCTTTCTCCGTCTGGGTATACTGGTCTCTCGGGCGGCATTCCGGAACCGAGTTTCTGGCCAGCTATGTCCTCGAGAAATCCCTCAGTCTCGACAACATATTTGTCTTTTTAATGATCTTTTCGGCTCTACGGATTCCCCCCGACTTTCAGCCGAAGGCGCTGTACGGCGGCATTCTTGGCGCCCTCCTGTTACGCGCCGCCTTCGTAGTAGCTGGGCTTAAGCTGCTGTCGCTCTTTCACCCTCTCGCCTACATCCTGGGAGGTTTCCTCGTCGTTGTAGGAATTCGAATGCTTTTCCGCGGGGCGCATGCGGCCCATCCCGAAAAAAGTTGGATTCTGCGGGTAGCGCAGAAACTCTTCCCGGTCACAGACCGCTACGATGGGGGCAAGTTCTTCCTCCGCGAAGACGGCAAGTGGAAGGGCACGCCTCTTCTTCTGGCGCTGATCGTGCTCGAAGCAATGGACATCGTCTTTGCGGCCGACTCGATTCCCGCCGTGCTTTCCATCACGCGCAATACCTTTGTGGCTTACTCATCGAACGCGTTCGCAGTTCTCGGGTTGCGCGCGCTGTATTCCGCCGTGGCGGGAATTTTCCCGCGCTTCCGCTACCTGCATCAGGCGATCGCGCTGATTCTGGCGTTCGCCGGACTGAAAATGACGCTCGGTTCGATTTTCGAAATATCGGCGGGCGTCTCTCTCGTCGTGATTTGCGGAATTCTGGCGATCGCGATCGTTGCGTCCGTGCTGGCTCCCGGCGATAAATTAAACGCCGCAGCCTGATCGCCGGGCGCACGCGCGCGTTCGCACGGCTGTCAGGATCAGTGCAGATTCAAGACCAGCAGGCGCGGCTCCGTCATTTCCTCGATTGCATAGCGCAGCCCTTCGCGCCCAAGACCCGAATCCTTTACGCCTCCATACGGCATGTGGTCGATGCGGAACGACGACATGTCGCTCGCGATCACGCCGCCCACTTCGATCTGCTCGAACGCTCTGAAGAGCAGCCGTGCGTCGTTCGTGAAGACTCCGGCCTGCAGGCCGTACTCCGAATCGTTGACGCGCCGGATCGCTTCGTCGAAATCGCCGTAGGGCTCGACAACGACCACCGGCGCAAACACTTCCTGGCAATTCACTTTCATCTGCGGCTTCGTTTGCGTCAGCACAGCCGGCTCCAGCAGCGCGCCATCCCGCTTCCCTCCGCAGAGGAGCTTCGCCCCGCCGGCGACCGCCTCTTCAATCCAATCCGCGGCGCGTCGCGCGGCGTCCTCGTCGATCATCGGCCCGACGTCCGTCGTCTCGTCGAGCGGGTCGCCAACCTTCAGTTTCCCCACACCGCCCACGAGCCGTTCCGTAAATCTCGATTCCACGTCCCGTTGCACGAAAATGCGCTGCACCGAAATGCAGCTTTGCCCGGCGTACGAAAAGCCTCCTTGGACGCATTTCGCGGCGGCCTCTTCAACGTCCGCGTCGGAATGAACGATCACCGCCGCATTTCCGCCCAGCTCGAGCACCACCCGCTTCTTCCCTGCCTTCGCTTTTAACGACCAGCCCACCGCCGCGCTGCCGGTGAACGAAAGCAGCTTCAGCCGGTCGTCGCCGACCAGCCGCTCCGCATCTGCGCTGGCCAGCGGCAGCACGTTCAGCGCGCCCTCCGGCAAGCCTGCTTTCTCAACGATTTCCGCCAGCCGCAGCGCGCATAACGGCGTCTTCGTCGCGGGCTTCAAGACCATCGTGCACCCAGCCGCGATCGCCGGCGCCACTTTGTGCGCCACAAGGTTCAGCGGGAAATTGAACGGCGTAATTCCCAGCACCGGCCCCAGCGGAAATCGCCGGACGATCCCGCCGCGCCCCGCCGCCGACGGCTGCAGATCCAGCGGCAGCCATTCGCCGCCGACGCGCGTCGCTTCCTCCGACGCGACATCAAACGTGAAGGCGGCCCGGTCCACTTCCGCTCGCGCCGTTCGAATCGGTTTGCCTGCTTCGAGCGCCATGAGCGTCGCAAACTCGTCGCGGTTCGCCGCTATTTCTGACGAGATCGCACGCAAAATCCGCTGCCGTTCGTAAGCCGCCATCTTGCTCGTGGTTTCGAAGGCATGCTGCGCCGCGCGAATCGCCCCTTCAGCGTGGGACGACGTCGCACGGCGGATCGTGGCGGCCACCGTTCCGTCGTATGGAGACCGGACTTCAACCGGCTCTCCTTCCATCATCCATTTGCCATGTACAAAAAAGCCCCACTCGCGCGAAGGGGTTTTCGTGGCCGTTGGCATACACACCTCTCGCTTTTATTCTACGCCCGCCGCGAATTCCCTTCGAGCGCGCAGACGCTCCGCTCACACACCCGCATCGATCTGCAATGATATGGACGTACCCCCAGGCGGGAGGAAAACAGGTGCCCTTTCGGCATGCCCTCGCTAGCGCATGTTTGCCCTCGCAGAGGGCTCGATTCCGGCTAACTCATTGAAAACACAGCGGTGCATCCGCCGTGGGATTGAAAATGTAGTGCCAAGGAATCTGCTCGTGTTCCTCATTTTCCCCTTGATTTAAAGAATAATAGTCGTATATCTGTAGTGTCTTAGGAGGCCCGCATTGTTCCTTCGTTCTGTCAAGGCGCCCAACGGCCACCACGAGTACCTGCGGCTCGTGGAATCCTTCCGCGACGGAAACAAGGTCCGGCAGCGAATCATTGCCCATCTCGGACGCAAGGATCTCCTGGCACCTCATCTCGACAAGCTCGTCCAACTCTTGCAGGACGAATCGTCCCCGCCGCGTTGGATTCCCCTGTCCGAGGTCTCCACCCCGCGGGCCTCCACCTGGGGACCGGTCTTGGTGGCCCGACGCCTGTTTGAAAAACTGTCCCTGCCTGCGATTCTGGATCGGGGTGGGAACTCGCGGCGACACGGCCAACCCCTGTCGGAACGAGTCTTTCCTTTGCTGGCCAATCGCCTGACTCGTCCCGGCAGCGAGCATGCCTTGGCCCAATGGCTGGAAGATTTCTACGTATGCACGGCACAGGGCAGCCGCTGGATGCCGGTGTGGAAGCCATCGCGCCGGGTGAAAGTCGATTTCAATCAACTGAAGCTCTGGTATCAAACGCTGGACGACCTGCTGGCCGAGAAGAAGCGAGTCGAAAAGGAAGTCTATCTGGAACTGCGGAATCTGTTCAGCCTCAAGCCTGACCTGGCGTTCTATGACATCACTTCCACGTACTTCGAGGGAGCCGGTCCAGCCGAGTTGGGCCGTTTTGGATACAGTCGCGACGGAAGACCGCGCAACCGGCAGATCATCATCGGCGTGGTGATGATGGAGGGTTGGCCGATCGCGCATCATGTGTTCGCCGGCAATCGTCTGGACCAAACCACGGTCCTGGAAGTGGTCAAGGATCTGAACACCAGATTTGATTTGAACCGGGTCGTGTTCGTGGGCGACCGCGGCATGATGACCATCGGCAATGTCGAGAAGTTCCGAAACTTACAGCAAGGCTATTTGGTGGGGCTGCAACGGCGCAATCGCAAAGATACGTTCGCGTATATCCAGCAGGCGGCGGTGCGTAAGGATTGGCAGGAATGCCCGGCGGGGATCACGGCTGAGGAGAAGAAGGTCGTGCCGAAGACCCGGGTGGTCGAGGTGCCCGGCAAAGAAGCGGGCGTGCGCGTGTTCGTGGTTCACAGCGACGAGCGGGAACTGTACGAGCGTGGCCTGCGGGAGCTATCGATGGAGCGGGCCCGCAAAGAATTGCAATCCCTGCAGACCCAGGTGGAGAAAGGCGCGTTGAAAGAGCCGGAGAAGATCGGGGCGGCGGCCGCGGCTAAACTGCGGCGCAACCATGGTCACCGGTATTTCGACTGGGAACTGCGCGAAGGGAAATTTCGCTTCTTCGATCACCCGGTGAACCTGGCGCGGGAGAAAGCTCTGGAGGGCAAATACGTCATTCAGACCGAAGAGCGAAATCTGTCGGCGGTAGAAGCGGTGGGAGCCTACAAGGAACTGAACGAAGTGGAGCGTGGCTTTTCCCATCTGAAAGGCCTGCTGGAGTTGCGCCCGGTCTACCATCGCAAGGACGCGCGCGTCGAGGCTCATGTGTTCGTGGCCGCTTTGGCCCTGTTGCTGGATCGCGCCCTGGAGAAGAGCCTGCGCACGGCGGGCAGCAGCTTGTCCTCGCCGTTTGCCTGGCAGGCGCTCGAGATGGTCCGCTGCGTGGAGGTCGAACTCGGTCAACGCCGCAAGATGTGCGTCACCCGTGGCAGCCAACATGCGAGCGAGGTGCTGCGGGCTTTGGGCATCGCGGAACTGGACCCGCCCACTCCGCCGGAGGGCCGAGAATGGCTGATGTAGTGACCAAACTCAAAAACCGCCTGTGTGTTTTCAAGGGGTTACAGGCCCGCAGGGCAAACATGCGCTAGCGCGCCCTCGCCCCTTGTCAGCGTTTTCCTGCGGCGGTCGCGCGCTCATGCGAGCCTTGATAGCGCTCATACCCGACTCCGGCGAAATAGACGGCGCGGTCGAAGAACATCTCTATGGAGCGGGAGAGTTCCAGCACCTGCACCAGTTCGAGCGCATGCTCGGTCAGCACTTCTTCGGTGATGTGTTCCCAGATGTGTTCCTTCGTCGCGACGATCGCCAGAATCAATTGGCTCAGCGGAACTCCCTGGCTCGCGCGGCGTTCTCCGATCGCCATGTAGCGATGCTCGACTTCGCTTTCCGATTTGTCCTGCAGCCACTCGCCCAGATTGCAGTAAATCTCGAAGACGCGTTGCCGAAGCTCTTCCTGCGGCACTCGTTCGCGGTATTCGCGCAACCGCTCGCATCGGCCCACTCGCGCCCAGAGACCGTCGGCCAGATCGCCGGCATGCGCTTCAATGTGACGCACGATTTTCCTGCTCAGGAATCCCAGTTTCGGATCCGTGCAAACACTCGTAATCATTGGCCACCTCCTCGCGGCGACGCCGCTTCCTGTTCGCCGCGTGCCGCTTCGCGAATCGCGCTTATCGGACCGGGGCCTTTTTCATCTCCCACTTTCGGACCTTCCGTGTTTCGTTTTTGCGCTCCAGTGGTCCAGCAGTCGCCGCCTTATGCTGCTTGAATTTCCTTTAAGCTCCGATCCAAAAACTCGGCAAACTCGTCGCTCCGCAACGCCGGCCTCCCAAGGCTTTTCCGGGTCTCGCCATCGAGAGGCACCCACCAGCAGCCGTCTTCCACGGCGAACTCGTAGAAGATTCTGCATCGCGCGCCGCTCAGTTTCCGGACCAACGGTTCCATCTGCTTGAGCGGAGTGGTACTCAGAATCAGATCGAACGAAGTCAACTCAGGGAGGTCGAGCGCTTTGGCGTGAGGTACCACGGAGCAATGGCATCCGCGCTGCTCCAGAAATCGCTGCAAGCTCGAGATGCCGCTCTCGCTTCTGCTAAGAAGCAGCACCTCCACCTTCCTGCTGAACATGGCCTCCTCCCAACGAGTGCAGCGCGTGTAGCGGGCGGCGGCCAGCCGGCAAGCATCCTCAGCCTCTCATTGTTCCTGTGGATGCTCTCAACCTCGCTCGTCCTCTTTCGGCTTGGCCGCCGCCCTGGAGTGGTCGCGACCTCGTCGCGGCCCTGAAGGAGGGCTCAGTAGGAATCTCCGGCGCGCTGGGTGAATGGAGTGCCGGTGCCAGAGCGCTCCCGTCTTCACTGCGCGACCTCCGTCGAGAGCCCGTTGCCTTCACCTCCAACCTCGCGCAAGCCGGAGCCAAATGCCATGATCGACATCACGCGCTGGAGTGACTGCTGTCACGGGCTGGTCTGCGCCCGGTGCTGGCCCCGCTTGACGTGAAAAGAAGCGAAAGCGCGATACACTACCGCAGCCACACTTTCTCTCATTCCGAGGCATACCATGCGGGAGTTCAACGCCTTCATTAGCGGCTACGAGCCGGCTGTGCTGGCCTTGGTTTTCGTGCTCGCGTATTTCTTTCTTGCGGCGCTCATTCTAAGCGCCTTGCAGCCCCAAAACGTCGTTGTCCCGCGCTATGAGCCGCCGCACGGCGCATCTCCTGGAGTGGCGGCGTGGCTTTTTGAACGCGGCGATCTGGCGCGCGCAATGGCCGCCTCCCTGGTGAACATGGCCGCCAAAAGCTACCTTCAGATCGAGCAGCGCGGCGATCTGTATTCCGTCACGCAACTCGGACCCGACGTGTCGCTCTCCCTGGAACCGGAAGAAGACGCCCTCGCACGCACACTCTTCAAGGGCTACGACTGCTTTGATTTTGACGGTCCCACGCCCCAGCTCAAGTCCGCGCTCGGCGCGTTCGCGCAAGCCCTCGTGAACACAGGCTACTCTTCGCGCCGCGCCCTTTTGTCCGTTCCCGCCTGGATCGCCTCCGGACTGGGGCTGGCTTTCGTCCTCCTCCAAGGGAACTACCTTGCCCATTCCAATCGCGGAATCACGAATCTCATCGTCCTTGCCTTCGGCTGCTTCGTCGTTGCGATCCGCACACTCCCTGAAACGCTCGGGAAGATCTTCAGCTGGCTTCCTGGCAGCACGGCGCCGAAACGACCATGGTCGAGCTCCGACAGCATGACGTTCACGCTACTCCTTGCGGGGCTCGGCGGCGTCGCGGCTCTAGCGATATTGTCGACGACAACGGCAGCGCTGCTTGCCGCCGCTTTCCTGGGCATTAACGCGGTTTTCTTCCATACACTTCAGGGGCCGACGGCAGCGGGGAGAAACGTCATGGCGCAGCTTGCCGAGTACAAGAAATTCCTCGAGGAAGTCGAAGCCGACTCCCTCAGTCGCATGAATTCCTGCGAGACCACCCCTCCCGAATTTACGGAGAAGCACGCCTACGCGATCGCCTTTCGCCTTGATCTTGGCTGGGGAGAACAGTTCGTGGGTTGCGTTGCCGACCTGGTCGAGCGCGCGGAAGTCTTCAGCAAAATCCTTCGTCCCCGCAATTCGGAGACGTAAGCTTTCACCGAACGTTCACGGCGACGAGTCGTTTGGGGCCTTTGCCGACCTTCACGCGCGCCACTTCGCGCCGCGCGCGCCGATCGATGATCGAGCAATCGTCGCTGCCGCTGTTGCTCACCGCGACGTAACGCCCGTCCGGCGAAAAGGTAATCCAGTTCGGGCACTCCCCCGTCTGAATCTCCTTCGAGATCTTTTTCGTCGCTACGTCGTAAACGTACACGCCATGATCCGCCAGACTCGTCACCCACAGCTCCGCGCCATCCGGCGACAGTTCGATGCCGTGCGTCGGTGTGTGTGGCTCCAGCGCACACGATGAGGGCGGCGCCGGCGGCAGCGCCACCCGCGCCGCCGCCTTTCTTTCCGGTATGCTCACGATTACGAAGCCGTGAAAATCCGTCAGCGCGCTGTACAACGTCTTCCCGTCTTTCGAAACCGCGTAAGGCCGCGGAACCCCGCCCACGGGAATCTTTTCCGCGTAGTCCATTCTTTTCAGGTCGATTGCGTCGATCTCATGGTCGCCCATCGACGAAACGAACATCCGCTCGTTATCGTCCGCGTTGTAGCAGTTATGCGGCATCCGCACGGGAAGGACCTTCACTACTTTCTTTTGCTCGGTGTCGACAATATCGACACTGTTCCGATTGCGGACTGGCACCCCCACGTAGTGCCCGTCCGGCGTCGACGCGCACTGATTGGGCCGCCCGGTGAGCGCGATCGTCGCCAGCACCTTGTTCGTCGCCGTGTCGATTACTTTCAGATTGTTTTCGGACTCGATCGTCGTGAATATCCGCTTCCCGTCAGTCGGAGCGCACACGCCGTGTACGTGCGCGCCGACACGAATATCCGCTGTGACCCTCCGGGTCGCAAGATCGATCACCGTGATGTCATTCCCCTCGCTGTTGGTGACGTAAATCTTCGTAGTCTCCGCAGCTGCAGCATAGCTAGCCGCGATCAGCAGCGACCACACGACCACCGCCCATTTCTTCTTCATGTTTCCAAACTCCTTTATGAAAGGCCCCGACACTAATCTCGAGGAGTGCAGGCTTCGGCTCACCTCTTGAGGGGAGGCGTTTCCTCGATCCTTACAGAACAGCTCCGAGATGCTTTTAGCATTTCCACCACCTCGCAACAAGTTCGGCGCCGAGGGCTCTCCCGTGAGTCACGGGTTGCTGATCGGGACTGTGCGCCCCGGGCGGGTCACGAGTCACCAATCGCCTGGACCAGCCACCACTCACGAGTCGCACCTTTCGGTACAATATCTCCGTGGCAATCAAGCTCATCGCGATGGACCTCGACGGAACGTTGCTGAACTCCGAGTCCAAAGTTCCCGAAGAAAATGCGCGCGCGATCGCGGAAGCGGCGGCGCGAGGAATCGAAATCCTGATCGTGACCGGGCGGCGCTACCATTCCGCGCTTCTGATTGTGGACACGCTACCCTGCGAGCTGCACCTCATTGTCAATAACGGCGCGCTGATCAAGTCCAAGGAAGGCGAGTCGCACCAGCGCTTTCTGCTTCCCGCCGGGATTGCGCGGCGGGTGTTGGAGGCGACGCCGGAATTCCGACTCGAGCGCTTCCGTCGTGTTCGACCGGCCGCGCGAAAACCAGGTGATCCTCGAAACCGTGGACTGGGACGATCCCTTTCGCGGCGGTTACTTTCGCCGCAGCCGCGAATTCGTGGCGCAGGTTTCGCCCCTTACGGATTGCCTGAACGGCAGGAACGGCGCGCCGCCCGACGACCCCATACAGGTGATGTTTGTCGGGCTCTGCCAGACGATTCGCGACGCGCGCGAGAAATTGCAGCAGCTCGATTTCGCGGACCAATACATGCTCTCCTTCACCGAATACCTCACGCGCGATATTTCCGTGCTCGACGTGCTTCGCCGGGGCGTGTCGAAGGGCTCTGCGCTCGCCGAATGGACACGACGTCGCGGCATTCGCCGCGAGGAAGTCATGGCCATCGGCGACAACTGGAATGACCGCGACATGCTCGAGTTCGCCGGGTTACCCATCGTGATGGGCAATTCCGTCGATATATTGAAAACTCAGGGCTGGACGCTTACTCTTACAAATGACGAGAACGGCCTCGCCGCTGCCATCCGGAAATACGCGTTACAGGCTTGAATGCGAGCGCCGGTCAGTCCTCTACAGACCAACGGGTTCCGTAGGGGCGGTCTCAGACCCGCCCACTGACGAGCGAATCGATCGCTTCGCTTGCAGCAATCTCGACCGATAACAATTGACCGTGATGCGCCCAGCCCTCTACGTCGCGATTTTCACCGCCCTGGCGGCTATGGTCGCGGTTCCCGCAGCCCGCGGCGATTACGCCGTGCTCCGCTCCGGCGCGCGTCTGCACATCAGCGGCTACCAGCAAATCGGCGATCGCGTCCGCCTGACCGTCGCCGGCGGCACCGTGGAAGTTGCGGCCAGCGACATCGTCTCGATCGAACCCGAGGAAGAGTTCGCCGCGAATCCTTCGTCCTCATCCCATGTTACCGGCCCATACGCGAAGCTGATTCGCACCGCCGCGGCTAGGCACGGAGTCGACGGCGCCTTGATTCAGCATGTAATCGCCGCGGAGTCGAATTTCAATCCGCGCGCCGTTTCGCGCAAGGACGCGTTCGGCCTGATGCAGCTCGGGCCGGAAACGGCCGCGCGTTACTCCGTCGTGAACGTCTTCGATCCCGCGGAGAACATCGACGCGGGCACGCGCTACCTGAAAGCCCTCCTCGATCAATATGGGGGCAATTTGCCGCTGGCCCTGGCCGCGTACAATGCAGGTCCGGAGGCAGTCCAGCGCTACGGCGGGATTCCTCCCTTCCCCGAAACGCAAAACTATGTCCGGCGGATCACGTCGGCGATGGCCAAGCCTCGTGGACAGGACGGAAAGAACGGACCGAAATAGCGGGACACGCGCCCCCGACTCCCGAAAGCGAAGGCGGCAGCGTTTTCGGGTTGGCTTCTTCGCAGACACGATCCTTCGATTTTCCCGCAATGAAGCCTCAATTCGCCTCTCCTCCAGCACGCCATATGAGGCTCCTCGAAAAGAGAGACACACCGTAGTGGCCGTCGAAACGTTCGATCGCGATATGCAAGATTCCCGATCGAACCACTCCGTATGTGTCGCCGCCTTCCGTGCACGTGTCTGTCCGCAGGTGAGCGCCTTTCTTGACACTCGAAAACGCGCATGCTACGTTGAGTTTCTTGTCCACACTCTTGAGAAGTTTTCGTGACCACTCAGACCACCGCTGACGTCCGCAAAACGGCCCTGAATTCCACTCACCGGCGCATGGGCGCCAAGATGGTGAATTTCGGCGGCTGGGATATGCCGGTTGAATACTCGGGGATTCTCTCCGAGCATGAAGCGGTGCGCACGCGCGCCGGACTTTTCGACGTGAGCCACATGGGCGAGATCGAGATTCGCGGTGACCGCGCGCTCGACCTGGTTCAGTGGGTCACCTGCAACGACGCCTCGAAGCTCGCCGGCGGCCAGGCGCACTATTCGGGGCTGATGACCGAGCGCGGGCACGTTCGTCGACGACCTGCTGGTGCACAAGATCGCCGATACGCACTATCTTCTGTGCGTCAACGCGGCCAACCAGGACGAGGATTTCGAGTACATCGTCGCGCACAACCGCTTCGGTGCGCAGGCCGAGAACGCCGGCGACCGCTATTCGCAGCTCGCGATTCAGGGCCCGCGTGCGCTCGAGATCCTCGAGCGGCTGACCACGGTGCCGCTCTCGGCACGATTCGCTATTATCATTTCACGTTCGGCGAAGGTGAGCGGCGTCCAGTGCCTGATCGCGCGCACCGGCTACACGGGAGAAGACGGCTTCGAAATCTATTTTCCGCCGGAATATTCAGCGAGAAGCTCTGGAACGACTCTGCTCGAAGCAGGCGCCAACGAGAGGCTGGTCCCATGCGGACTCGGCGCCCGCAACACGCTGCGCCTCGAAGCGGGCATGTGCCTGTACGGGCATGAGATCGACGACGGCAACCACGCCGCTCGGAAGCCAATCTTGGCTGGATCTGCAAATTCGATAAGGGCGAGTTTCTGGGCCGCGAAACCCTGGCGGCGCAGAAGCGCGCCGGCGTCCCGCGCATGCTGGCCGGCTTCGAGATGCTGGACCAGCTGCATCGCGCGCGACGGCTATCCAGTGCTCGATTTCGGGGCATGAGGTCGGGCGCGTGACGAGCGGCGGCCCCTCGCCATCCTGAAGAAAAATATCGGCATGGCCTACGTGCCGCCGGAATCGAGTGCGCCCGGCACGCAAATCGAGATCGGCATTCGCGGCCAAGCCGTGCCGGCGCGAATCGTCCCGCTGCCCTTTTACAAGCGGCCGCGCTGACGAACGCGCGTGCCGTAAAGTGATCGGCGAGAGGAGCAGACATGTACCCAGCGGACTATCGCTACACGAAAGACCATGAGTGGATCAAGATCGAGGGCTCGCTCGGCACCATCGGCATCACCGATTACGCGCAGCATGAACTGGGCGACGTCGTCTTTGTCGAACTGCCCGAAGGCCGGGCGCGCAATCAAAACGGGCGAATCGTTTGGCTACCGTGGAATCGGTGAAGGCCGTGAGCGACATTTTCAGCCCCGTGTCGGGCGAAATCACGGAAATCAATTCGGCGCTCGCCGATGCGCCCGAAAAAATCAATCAGCGATCCGCACGGCACCGCATGGCTGGTCCGCTCAAGCTCGACGACCCGAGGAAGCTGAGCACGCTGATGGACGCCACAGCTTACCAAACCTACGTCGCCGAGAAAGCCAAGGAACAATCGGCCTGATGCGCTATCTGCCGAAGAGCCCGTCCGAGCGCCAGGAAATGCTCGCCGCCATCGGCGCGCACTCCATCGAGGAGCTGTTTCGAGACGCATTCCCGAGGAATTCCGCCTTCGCGAGCCGCTTCCCTTGCCTCGGCCCGCTTTCGGAGGCCGAGATGATCGAGTATTTCAAGGCGCGCGCGGCCGAGAATTCGCCTGGGTACACGTCGTTTCTCGGCGCCGGCGTTTACCAGCATCTGCGCTCCGTGGTGACCGACGCGATCGTGCAGCGCGGCGAATTCCTCACCTCGTACACGCCGTATCAGGCGGAGATTTCAGCCAGGGCACGCTGCACGCGATCTTCGAATTTCAAACGCTGATGTGCCAGCTCACCGGCCAGGAAGTGGCCAACGCCTCGATGTACGACGGCTCGACCGCCGCCACCGAAGCGGTGCTGATGGCCGAGCGCCTCACGCGCCGCAGCACGGTGCTCGTGGCCCGCAGTCGCTGCATCCGGAATATCGCCAGGTGCTCGCGACCTACGCGAAAAATCTGGGCCTGGAAATCGAGGAAATTGGTTTCACGGCGTCGGGGCAGCTCGACACAAAGGCGCTGGCGCCGGACGCATTGACCGGCGAAACCGCCGCCGTGGTCGTGCAGTCGCCGAATTTCTTCGGCGTGATCGAGACGTTGCCGCGCCTGGCGCGAGATCGCGCATGCCGCGGGCGCTCTCGCTGGTCGATGCCATCGCCGAAGCCGTTTCGCTCGGCATTGTGCGGCCGCCCGCGGAGGCGGACATCGTGGCCATGGAGAGCGCAGAGCTTCGGCATTCCGCCGAGCTACGGCGGGCCTTATGCCGGCGTGATCGCCACGCGCGAGAAATTCGTCCGGCAGATGCCCGGGCGCCTCGCGGGGCAAACCACCGACGCCGAAGGGCGCCGCGGATTCTGCCTGACGCTGGCGACGCGCGAGCAGCACATCCGCCGCGAAAAGGCCACTTCCAATATCTGCACCAACCAAGCGCTGTGCGCGCTGGCCGCCACCGTGCATCTCTGCCTGCTGGGTAAAGAAGGCTTGCGCGAGATGGCCGCGCAAAATCTGGCGAAGGCGCAATTCGCGCTGGCCGAGCTGAAAAAATTCCGGCGTGCAGCGCGTATTCAGCGGGCCCGTGTTTAACGAATTCGTTGTCGACTTCCCGCGCTCCGTGAAGCATGATCAACGCGCAGCTTGCTGCGCGAAAAGATCATCGGGCCGCTGCCGCTGGGCCCGTCTTATCCCGGAACTGACGAAGTGCGGCCTGGTCTGCGTCACCGAGACCATGCCGCGCGCGGAAATCGAGCGCTGGCGGCAGCATGCAGAAACATCTTGCGAGCTAAAATAGCGTGGCTGGAGCGCGGGTACTTGGAGCTGCTAAGAAGCACGACAGATGGAAATCGACATGACCGAGCGGATCAAAAAAGCGGCGGCGTCACGTCAGCCAGAACGAAGGGCTGATCTTCGAGAAATCCGCGCCGGGCAAGCGCGGCATGGAGCTGCCGCCGCTCGACGTGCCTGCCGTCGATCCGGCAGCGGCGCTGGGCGCGGACTTCGTGCGCGACGGCGTCGAAGGCTTCCCGGAAGTCAGCGAGATCGAAGTGATTCGCCACTTCACGCGGCTTTCCACCTGGAACTACGCCATCGACCTGGGCATGTATCCGCTGGGCTCCTGCACCATGAAGTACAACCCGCGCGTCAACGAATTCGTCGCGCGGCTCGACGGCATCGCCACCGAACATCCCTACCAGCCGCACGAACTTTCGCAGGGCTGCCTGAAGATCCTCGCGACTCTGCAAAAATGCCTGCTCGAAATCACCGGCATGGACGCCGCTACGCTGCAACCGGCCGCCGGCGCGCAAGGCGAACTCACCGGCCTGCTGCTGATTCGCGCCTATCTCGAAAGCCAAGGGCAATCCGCGCAAGAAAGTGCTGATTCCCGACTCCGCGCACGGCACGAATCCCGCAACCGCGGTGATTGCCGGCTACGAAGTGCGAAAACATCCGCTCCGACGCGCGCGGCCAGATCGATCTCGACCATCTCAAGAATATCGTCGACCGAAGACGTGGCCGCGCTGATGGTCACCAATCCCTCCACGCTGGGCGTCTTCGAGCAGCGCATCGCCGAAGTGGCCGAAATTCTGCACGCGCGCGGCGCGCTGCTCTACATGGACGGCGCCAACATGAACGCGCTGGCCGGCGTCGCCCGTCCGGGCGATTTTGGCGTGGACGTCATGCACCTGAATCTGCACAAGACCTTCTCCACGCCGCATGGCGGCGGAGGTCCGGGCGCCGGGCCCGGTGCTGGTGAAGAAGATCCTCGAGCCGTTTCTGCCGATTCCGGTGCTGGTGCGAAAAAGACGGGCAGTTTCGCGCTGGACTCGAACCGTCCGCAATCGATCGGCCGCGTTCGCGCCTTCGGCGGAAATTTCGGCGTGCTGGTTCGCGCGCTGGCGTATACTCTGGCCTACGGACCCGGGCATCCGCCAGGCCACCGAAGACGCCGTGCTGAACGCCAACTACGTTCGCAAGAAGCTCGAAGACGTTATCGATCTGCCCTACGACTCGCCCTCCATGCACGAGGTCGTCTTCAGCGACGCGCGCCAGAAGAAGCACGGCGTGAACACCATGGATATCGCCAAGCGCCTGATCGACTACGGATTCCATCCCTACACCACGGCGTTTCCGCTGATCGTGCCCGGCGCGCTGATGATCGAGCCCACCGAATCGGAATCGAAGGAAGAATGCGACCTCTTCATCGACGCCATGCGCTCGATCGCGCGAGGAAGCCGCAACGAATCCGGAGACTGGTGAAGACCGCGCCGCATGCCACGCGCGTCGGCCGCCTGGACGAAGTCGGCGCCGCCCGCAAACCCATCCTGCGCTGGAAACCGAAACTCGTCGTCGCATAGCGCGACAGACCTTCATCGGGGCGCTTGCGCCGCATCCCTAAATGTGGGCGACGGAACTCGGTGATCGGCGTCGAATAAGAAAACGGGCGGGCGGATCGTAGGCTGCGAAACAAAAAGCGGGCCGCGATTTTGTCGCGACCCGCTCCATGGCGAACTAGCGGTTATTCTTGGCGTTCTTGCGCTGTTTCCGGTGGCGCGGCGCGTTGCGCGGATGCAGGAGACGCTTCCGTTCCGCCGATTCCGCGACGGCCTTCGCGTTGAAGGAGTTCCGAAACGGCGCGGCCGTCCGTCGCGCGCAGCCGACTGCGCTCAACGGTTCGGGAGCCGGCGAGACGATGGGCACCAGACGCGCCCTCCGCCTTCCTTCAAAAACACCAGGATATTGCTCGATGCCGTCCCAATCGATGCGAGATCACGTCGCCCAGACGCACCTGCTCGGTCGCCAGCAGGTTCGCCAGCGGGTACACGACATGGCGCTCGATGGCGCGCTTCAGGTGCCGCGCGCCGTATTTCAGGTCCGTCCCTTCGCGTCAGCAGGAATTCGCGCGCCGGCTGCGTCACGCGGAACAGGAATCGCCCCTTGGCCGTGTCCAGCACGCGCTGCTGCACCATGCCCAGCTCGATTTCCAGAATCTGCTCGAGCTGCTCGTTCCGCAGCGGATGAAACACCACCACCTTATCGAGGCGGTTCATGAATTCCGGCGAGAATTTCCGCTTCGCCGCTTCCTGCGGCGGTCGCTCCACCTTTTCGTCCAGGCGCGCCGGCGTATTCCGCCGCGTGCTCGGCGCAAACCCCATTCCGCCGGTCATCAGTTCGGTGATCTCGCCGCCGCCCAGATTCGAGGTGAGAAAATCATCGTCTGCGAAAGATCGACGCGCCGGTTGTCGCCCAGAGTCAGCGTGGCCTTGTCGAGAATGCCCAGCAGCAATTGCCACAGCGCGTCGCGAGCCTTTTCGATTTCGTCGAAGAGCAGGAACTGAAATCTTCATTTTGTCCGTGTGATATTGCGCGAGCTCTTCCTGGGTGATCAGCGGATGCGTTTCGCGGTGCCCCAAGTATCCCGGAGGCGAACCGATCAGCTTGGCGATTTCGTGCGAGTGCTGGAATTCCGCGCAGTCCACTTTGATCACCGCGCGCGGATCGCCGAAAAGAACTTCCGCCGTGGCCTCCACCACGCGCGTTTTGCCCGAGCCTGTCGGCCCGAGGAACAGCAGGTTCCCCACCGGACGCCCCGGCGAGTTCAATCCCGCGCGGAAAACCTGGTACAGGTCCACCACCGCCTGTACCGCCTCTTCCTGGCCCACGATCTTCCGCCGCAGCGCCGCCTTCAAATTCGCGAGACTCGCGGCTGCGTAGCGTGGGATCGAGTTGTGCTTGCGCGCCGGGTCATGGTATTGTCTCCCCCCTACCGGTATCTTCCGGTTCCCTTCCAGGCGCGTGGCTTCGACGCGCTCGAACTGCTCCAGCTTCATATCGACCGTCGAGCGCAAGAGCCTGCAGCTGCGTCACCAGTTCGCGGCCGGAATTGGCCCGGTCCGGCAGCAGCAGCAGCGGCGGCGACAGATCGGCCAGATCCAGATTGAGAGTCGCGCAGCGAATGCATCAAGTTCTGCACGTACGGTGAACCTGGACGTCGAACAGCTCGACCCGGCTGTTCACCTCCTCGCGCAGGCTGCGACCAGTCCAGTTCCAGCAACGGATGGTTGCGTGAAACCTCGCGCACCACGTCGTCCGTGATCCGCGGCCGTTCCCCCAAGCCGCGCCAGATAAAGCTGCTCGTACCTTTCCGCGCCGGCGGACGTTGTGCACCAGGTAGTACGCGTTCCCTTTGCGCCGGACGAAAGCCACGACCGCCTCCTAATCTTCCACTGTGGCGTAGTGTATGTTTGTCCACTACGCCGTCAATGGTATGATGCTCGCGGCATGGGAAAGTTGCAGCGAATCAGTTATTAGTCGGGAGGAACGAGCGGGTACGTGCTGGCGAAGGTGAATCTGAGCGTCCGACTGCTCCCAAAACCGGGAAAACATAGGATGCGTGCGAATCCCAGCGGGTTTCCCGGTGCCTGGTTTGGAACAATATGCAGCCTTGTGAGTAGTTTTTCGCGGGGTAAACAGAAGACATGTCCTGGCAACCGGTCTATCGCGTAATCAAAAAGATCCCTCGCGGTAGGGTGACAACCTATGGCGAACTAGCGCGTTCTCTGCGTCTTCCTGGGGGAGCGCGAGCCGTCGGCTACGCGATGGCCGCCTGCCCCAGCGGCCAGGGAATCCCGTGGCATCGCGTCGTCGGCGCGGGAGGCCGCCTGCTCATCCCCGAGCCGCACGGCTCGCTCCAGCGGCGCTTGCTGGAATCCGAAGGCGTCAAACTCGACGGAGCCCGCATCGACATGACACTTTTTGGCTGGTCGCCCGCTCGGCGCGGCAGTTCGCCCCGCAAGCCCACCGGCCGGGGCAAAGGTTCCGTCCGCAAGCCTCGTCGGACCAAACGAACGCCGTAGCCGCGACTCAAAGCTGTGGCTGCGAGCAACCCCTCGCGGTATTTGGCGTAGCCCCGCCCGGCCGGACCGCGAGTCGGCTACGTCACTCTGCCGCAATCCGGCCGGACCACGGATAGCCGAAATAGCCTTGGTGTACTTCGATCGCGACGTTTCTTCCGACCGCCGCTCTGCGGAAAACGCCGAGGCTGACGTTCAGATCCTCAGAATCCCTGCCCGGCCGCCATGAAGAAACCTTCAGATTATATTGCCGCGTGCCGTGTCTCCCTGTGAGCACTGACTTCCGGATCACCGATGCCCTCATCACCGTCCCGGGAGACCTGTCCATTCCTCCGTTCACGAAGAGCAGCAGCGCCAGAATCACCAGCGCGCATCCGGAGCACGAGAACGCAATCCGCAGCAAGCGCGCGTTCCACTGTTTTCGCAGAATCAAGACCAACTGGATTCCGAACGGCAGAAGGAAAAACGCGATCATCAATCCCAGCGCGCCGCGGTCGTCCAGCAACTGGTACTTCGCTCGCGCCGCCATGCATGCCACCAACCCTGGCATCAGCAGTAGAAAATACAGCACTCCTCTGGCTCCCGTCGCGACAGGGAGCACTTCCGGGCTCCCCCGGCAGCAGAAGGCTTCGCAACTCGAATTTCAATCCCGCCTGTGGACAATGTTCGGCACCCCCTTCTGGCTCGTCCACAATCCCTTTATCAAGTTTAATTGCCCGAAGGCGCCTGGCTCAGAGATTCCCGTGTTTTGTGCCTTCGGATTCACTACACCCCTCTCCTGCGGATCGACGCGCGCTTTGCCAGTCTTGGCGAATCCCGCGGCCGATTCGTAAATCACGCAGGCGATGTAAGATAGACGGCCGCCCCACCGCTGCGAATTCGCGGAGCGGACCCGGAGGAGGTCACATGAAGCAACGATTTCCGGCCCTTCAGGTTGCCTGCGTGGTTTGCATCTTGGCCGCTTCTGCCGTGTTTGCTCGTCCCGCTAACTCCCAGACCGCCGGGAAGCAGTTCGTCTCCCGTGACGCGGAAATCGACGGCGCCACCATTCATTACACGACGGGCGGATCGGGCCCCGCGGTGATCTTGCTGCACGGATTTGCGGAAACCTCGCGAATGTGGCGGCCCATCCTGCCGATGCTGGGCAAGAAATTCACGGTGATCGCGCCGGACCTTCCGGGAATTGGCGACTCCTCAATCCCAGCCCGCCGAATGGACATGAAGACAGCTGCGATTCAGATACACGACCTCGTGCACTCGTTGGGCATCACCAAGGCTCGAGTGGTAGGACACGACATCGGCCTGATGGTGGCCTACGCGTACGCGGCGCAGTTCCCTTCCGAGACGGAAAAGCTCGTGGTCATGGATGCATTTCTACCGGGCGTGCAGGGCTGGGAACCGATTTACGATTCCCCGGACTACTGGCACTTCCGATTCAACGGGCCCACGCCCGAGGCGCTGGTAAAAGGCCGCGAGGCTATTTATTTCGCTTATTTCTGGAACGATCTCGCCGCCGACCGGAATCATTCCATCCCCGCGCCGGACCGCAAAGCATACCTCGCAGCGTATTCGCGCCCGGGGCGGATGCGCGCCTCGTGGGAGTATTTCGCCTCCTGGCCGCAAACAGCCAGGGATTTCGCGCAAATGTCGCGGACGAAGCTGACCATGCCAGTCCTCTCGATCGGCGGTGACAAGTCCTTGGGGGAAGCGCTGGCCGCGCAGATGAAATTGGTCGCGACAAACGTAACGGTCGTGATCGTTAAGAACTCCGGCCACTGGATCCTTGAGGAGCAACCGAAGCAAACCACCGACGCCATCGTGAATTTCCTGTAGTCTTTTGCGCGCCGCCTCGTGACGCGGCTCGTCCCGTGACTTCCGGCCGTCGCTCGCTTCCCGAATCGGGGCGACGACAATTTCCAGGCCGGTTCGCAAATCACGCGGGCGATGTGATATAGAAATAGGTTCGGCAAGACCCGCAGCATCCCGAAAGGTCCTCAGGATTGAGCGAAACTGTCATCCAGGTCGAAAATCTGCAAAAGAGTTACGGCGCCGTGCAGGCGCTGCGCGGCGTGAGCTTCGCCGTCGAGCAGGGCGAGGTTTTTGGCCTGCTCGGTCCGAATGGCGCCGGCAAAACCACCACCATCGAAATTCTCGAAGGCATGCGCACGCCGGATTCCGGCAAGGCGCGTGTGTGCGGCCTCGATCCCGAACGCAGCGGGCAGAAATTCAAGGAAACGATCGGCGCCGTCCTGCAGTCCACTTCCCTGCCCGACAAGATTCGGGTCGCGGAAGCCATCGAGCTGTTCGCCAAGTTTTATCGCAACCGCGCCGACACGGGCACCCTGCTGAAGCGTTTTCAGCTCGAAGAGAAAGCCTCCGCTTTCTACAACCAGCTTTCCGGCGGCCAAAAACAACGCCTCGCGCTGGCCATGGCCCTGGTCAACAATCCTCAGGTAGTTTTTCTCGACGAGCCGACGGCCGGCCTCGACCCGCAGGTCCGGCGCGAGATCTACGACATCGTCGAGCAGCTGAAGACGCGAAAAGAAAACCGTCCTGCTCACCACCCATTACATCGAGGAAGCCGAACGTCTGTGCGATCGCGTCGCGATCGTCGATTACGGCAAAGTGATCGCGCTCGGAACGCCGCGCGAGCTGAAACAGCGCTCAGCCGGACACCACGCGCATCGAAGTGCGCCTGGCACACCCGTTGACCGACGGCACCCTCAGCCGCATGGAAGGCGTCGCCGACTGCCGCGAGTTCGACGGCGCGTATGTCCTGCACTCAGCGAAGCCGCCGCAGACGATCGTCGCGCTGGTGAAGCAACTCGACGCGGAGAACAACGAACTGCAGAGCCTGGAAATGTTTTCGCCGTCGCTCGAGGACGTCTTCATCGAGCTGACCGGCCGCCGGTTGCGCGAGTGATCCGAGTTCAAATAGGAGTAAACCTGTGAGGACGATCTGGACCCTGACC
Organism: uncultured Acidobacteriota bacterium; assembly: GCA_963753475.1. Classification (GTDB taxonomy): domain Bacteria; phylum Acidobacteriota; class Terriglobia; order Acidiferrales; family UBA7541; genus Palsa-295. The sequence goes on along the minus strand of CAVWCN010000005.1, from coordinate 17,403 downwards.
GCGATGCGCATCCGGCTGGCACTGCGTAATCGGGCCTTCTTTTTCTTCAGCGTCGTCATGCCGCTCATCTTTTTGTTCGGCGCTATCGCGTTCTTCGGCAAGGGTTCCAACGCCGCCACCGCCTACGTCCTGGGAGCGATCCTGACGCTCACCGTCATGGGCAGTTTCTGGGGCCTCAGCGTGCAGCTCGTCACTTTTCGCGAGCAGGGCATCCTGCGTCGATTTCGGATCGCACCCGTTCCCGCCAGCGCGATGCTGGCTTCGAGCATCATCTCGAACTATTTCCTCACCCTGCCGATCGTCGTGATCGAAATTGTGATTTGCCGCTATGTGTTCCATCTTCACTCCTGGGGCAACCTGTGGGAGATGTTCGTCCTGGTCACGCTCGGATCGGCGGCGTTCGCTGCGTTCGGTTTGATCGTCGCCAGTGTGACCAACACCATGCAGGAAACCCAGATGATCAACAATCTTCTGTGGACGGGTTTCCTTTTTCTCTCCGGCGCCACGATTCCCCTTGCCGTTTTCCCTGGATGGCTCCAGCGTTGCGCGCTCTTCATTCCCGCCACGTACCTGGCTCGCGGCCTTGAATCAGCGGCCAACAATTTGGCGACGCGCGGCGAAATGATCACTGAGTTCATCGCGCTGGGCATCGGGCTGGGCGTCGCCTTCGAAATCTCCCGCCAGCTCTTCCGATGGGAGCCCGAGGCCAAGCTGCCGGGAAGAGCCAAGTTCTGGGTGCTCGCGGCTCTGATTCCGTTCCTTTTCTTCGGCGCGTATGAGAACCTGCGCGGCGACATGCTCCGAAGCGTCCATCAGGATTTTCAGTTCATCAACCGCGCTTCCGAAGCTCCCCGCTCCGCGCCGTCCCGCCCTCCTCAGAAGTGACCATTCCTTTGCCGGCTGTTAGCCTCAGGAACAGCCCCTTCTGTTGCCGCGGCGGTTCATCCTCCTCTTCGGCCCCGACCCCCAGCCGCTGATCCTCCAAATTGAGGCGCGCCCGGCGTGGGCCATGCGACAATGAACCTGTTTGCCGCGGGCCGCCCTGGCGACTCGCGTCGTGAAACGCCGCCCCCTGAATTCTCGTCCAATGCAAGTGGCACCACGAAGGTGCACCTGGAAAGGTGAGGAGATTCGCAGCCACCCACTCATGGACACGACAACGACCTCAACCGGACGCCCACGCACCTCTGATTCATTCCACGAACCTCCCAGTCTGCCGCCGGAGCCTCCGGCCGGGAGCCGTCACCATCCCTGGGTCTGGCTGATCGCGCTCGTCCTCATTCTCGGTGCCGCCTACTGGATGTATCACCAGTACCAGGCCGCGCAACTGGCCCACCAGGCTACGGCGAGGCGCGGGTCCGGCGCGGTTCCCGTTGCCACGGGTGTCGTGCAGAAGGGCGACATTGGCGTGTACGTCGAGGCGCCTTGGCGCCGTGACGCCGTGTACACGGTGACCATCACCAGCCGCGTGCAGGGCCAGATTGATCGCCGTCCATTACCGCGAAGGCCAAATGGTGCACAAAGGCGACCCGCTCCTCGACATCGATCCGCGGCCCTTATGAGGCGCAGCTCTCCCAGGTTCAGGGGCAATTGGCGCACGACGAAGCCTCTCTGGCGCAGGCGCGTATCGACCTCGATCGCTATCAGCGCCGCCTTCAGCAAGAACGCGATTTCGCAGCAACAGGTCTACGACCAGGAGCAAGCCGTCAAGCAGTTCGAAGGCACCGTCAAGAACGATCAGGGCCAAGTCGACGAACGCAAAAGTGAATCTTGCCTATACCACATCACTTCGCCGATCGAGCGGCCGCGTCGGCCTGCGGCTCGTCGATCCCGGGAACATCGTGCAGGCCAACAGCACGCACCACTCTGGTCGTCGTCACGCAGCTGCAACCCATTACCGTGATTTTCAGCGTCGCCGAGGATTACCTCCCGCAGATCCAGAAGCAGCTTGCGCGTGGGCCACAAAATGACCGTGGACGCTCTCGACCGCACCGCCGAAAAACATCTCGAGACCGGCTCGCTCCTGACGATCGACAATCAAATCGATCCCACCACGGGCACCGATCAAGATGAGAGCCATTTTCGCGAATCAAAGACAGCACGCTCTTCCCCAACCAATTCGTGAACGCGAAGCTGCTGGTGGATACGCGAGCACGACGTCAACCTGGTTCCCACACGGCCCTCCAGCGCAACGCGCAAGGCGCCTTCGTCTACGTCATCAAGGACCAGACCGCGTCGATCGAACCCGTGACCGTGGGAGTCACCGACGGAACCGACGACTGCCGTGCAAGGCGTGCAAGCCGGCCATGTCATCGCCGTCGACGGGTTCGACAAGTTGCAGGACGGTGTCAAAGTGACCGTTCGGAATGCGAAACGGCCCGCCCGCCGCGGTGGGCCGGCCCGGCGCGAACGCCAAGGCTTACATCCTACCAAGCCTGGCACAGAGGCTCCATTGAGTCCGTCTCGTCCGTTCATTCTGAGGCCGGTGGCCACTTCGCTGCTGATGGCTGCGATCTTGCTCGCCGGCATCGTCGCGTTCACTGCAGCTTCCCGTTTCGGCGCTGCCGGAAGTCGATTACCCGACGATTCAGATCGTCACGTTCTATCCCGGCGCAAGTCCCGACGTCACGGCCTCCGCCGTCACCGCGCCGCTCGAACGGCAGTTCGGACAGGTGCCCGGCTTGAACCAGATGACCTCGACGAGCTCCGACGGCAGCTCGGTCATCGTCCTGCAGTTTTCGCTCAGTCTGAACATCGACGTCGCCGAGCAGGAGGTGCAGGCAGTCCATCAACGCCGCGCAGACCTATCTGCCGCCCGATCTGCCCGACTCCGCCGATCTACAGCAAAACGAATCCGGCCGACGCGCCCATTCTGACGCTCGCTCTTACGTCGGACACGATTCCGCTCTCGCAGGTCGAGGATCTGGCCGACACGCGCCTCGCGCAGAAAATCTCGCAGTTGCCGGGCGTCGGCCTGGTCAGCATCAGCGGCGGCCAGAAACCGGCCGTCCGCATCCAGGTGAATCCCGACGGCGCTCTCCATCCTACGGCATCAATCTCGAGGACGTCCGCACGGCGATCCAGCAGACCAGCCTCGACTCTGGCCAAAGGAAATTTCGACGGCCCGCGCCAGGATTATCAGATCGATGCGAACGATCAGCTCCTGACCAGCAAGGATTTTCAAGCCCGTCGTCATCGCTTATCGCAACGGCGCGCCCGTGCTGCTCTCCGACGTTGCGAATGTGATCGACGCTGCCGAGAACGTGAAGCAGGCCGCCTGGATGAATGATCAGCCCGGCCGTCATCGTCAACATCCAGCGCCAGCCCGGCGCGAATATCATTCAGGTGGTCGACCAGCATCAAGAAGTCTCATGCCGCTTCCTGCAGAGCAATCTGCCCGCAGCCGTCAAAGTTTCCATCCTCACGGACCGCACCACCACGATTCGCGCCTCGGTCAAGGACGTTGAATTCGAACTGATGCTCACCGTCGGCGCTCGTCGTCATGGTGATTTTCCTCTTTCTCCGCAACCTCTCCGCGACGATTATCCCCAGCGTCGCCGTGCCGCTCTCGATCGTGGGCACCTTTGGCGTGATGTATCTGGCCGGCTACAGCCTGAACAATCTGACGCTCATGGCGCTGACGATTTCGACGGGCTTCGTCGTCGACGACGCCATCGTGATGATCGAAAACATCGCACCGCTTCATCGAAGAGGGCGACACGCCCCTGCAGGCCGCGCTGAAAGGCTCCGAACAGATCGGATTCACGATCATTTCGCTGACCATCTCCCTGATCGCCGTTTTGATTCCTCTGCTCTTCATGGGAGACATCGTTGGCCGCTTGTTCCGCGAATTCGCGATCACCCTTAGCCGTCACGATCCTGGTCTCCGCCGTCGTCTCTCTGACGCTCACTCCGATGATGTGCTCGAAGATCCTCAGCCATAAGCCCGAGGCGCAGCAGGGCCGCTTCTACCGCGCGTCCGAGCGCGTGTTTCGAACGCGTCATCGCATTTCTATGGGCGGACGCTTCAGTGGGTCCTCCGGCACCAGACCGCAACACTCGCTGGTCGCCATCGGGACCCTGGTGCTGACCGTCTGGCTCTACATCATCGTGCCCAAAGGATTCTTCCCGGTGCAGGACACCGGACTCATCCAGGGTATTTCCGAAGCGCCGCAGGCCATTTCCTTCGAAGCCATGTCCCAGCGGCAGCAGGCGCTCGCCAGCGTCATTCTGAAGGACCCCGCCGTCGAAAGCCTTTCCTCGTTTATCGGCGTGGACGGAACCAACACCACCCTCAACAGCGGCCGCATCCTGATCAATCTCAAGCCCCTCGCCGAACGCAAAATCAGCGCCATCGCGACGTCATCCGCCGGCTGCAGCCCGAGCTGGAAAAAGTCCACGGGATCACGCTTTACATGCAGCCCGTGCAGGACCTGACGGTCGAAGACCGCGTCAGCCGCACGCAGTTTCAGTACACGCTCGAGGATCCCGACCCGATCGAACTGCAGCATTGGACCGACAGGTTGATCGACGAAGCTCAAGCAACTGCCCGAGCTTCGCGACGTGGCGACCGATCAGCAGACCGGCGGCCTAGCCGCAACAGCTCGTCATTGACCGCCTCACCGCTTCGCGCATGGGCATCACGCCGCAGATGATCGATCAGACGCTCTACGACGCGTTCGGCCAGCGCCAGGTCTCCACCTTGTACACGCAGCTCAACCAGTATCACGTCGTTCTGGAAATGTTGCCGCAATTCCAGAGCAGCCCGTCCAACTTGCACGACATTTATGTGCGCTCGGCGCTCGCCGCCGACCTCTTCTGGCGGCGCGGCTGGTGCAAATTCCAACGGCGTCGTTACCGCATCGCTCTTCCTCGGGCTCAGTCAGCGGCATATCCGGCGCGAATCCTCGCGCGCACCACACGCGTCGGCGAATCCTCCCGCGTGTCAGCGCGCAGAACGGCGCCGCCGTTCCGCTCAGCGCGATTCGCCCATTTCGAGTCCGCTACCGCTCCGCTGACCATCAACCACCAGGGGCAGTTTCCCGTGGTCACCATCTCCTTCAATCTGGCGCCGGGCGCTTCACTCGGTGACGCCACGACCGCGATTGAGCAAGCCCAGCAAGTCCGATTCACATGCCGCTCAGCATTCAGCGCGGCATTCCAGGGCACGGCAGCCTCGTTCCAGGCCTCTTTGGCCAACGAACCGCTCCTGATCCTCGCCGCCGTCATCACGGTCTACATCGTCCTCGGCGTTCTCTACGAAAGCTACGTCCATCCGATCACGATTCTTTCGACGCTGCCTTCGGCGGGCGTCGGCGCGATTCTCGCCCTCATGATCTGCGGGTCAGGAATTCAGCGTCGTCGCGCTCATTGGCATCATCCTGCTGATCGGCATCGTCGAAGAAAAACGCGCATCATGATGATCGACTTCGCCCTCGAAGCCGAGCGCAAGGAAGGCAAGAACTCCGACCGACGCCATCTATCAGGCGTGCCTGCTCCGCTTCCGTCCCATCATGATGACCACCATGGCCGCGCTGCTCGGCGGCTCTGCCTCTCGCTCTGGGTTCCGGCATCGGCTCGGAACTGCGCCAGCCGCTCGGCATTGCCATTGTCGGCGGTCTTCTGGTCAGCCAGGTCCTGACTCTTTACACCACGCCCGTCATCTACATTTTCTTCGATCGTCTCGCTCGCAGATTCTCCAGGGGGCGTGTCGGCGATGAAGGGCCGGAGCCCCTCCCGGCGGACTAGCGATGAATCTTTCCTCTCCATTCATTCGCCGGCCGGTCGCCACCACCCTGCTTGACCGTCCGCCATCGCTCTCGCCGGAGCCGTCGCTTTCCGCCTGCTTGCCCGTATCGCCCCTTGCCACAGGTCGACTTCCCGACGATCACGGTCGGTGCCGGTCTGCCCGGCGCAAGCCCCGAAATCATGGCCTCCTCCGTTGCTACGCCGCTCGAGCGCCAATTCGGCCGCATCGCCGGCATCACGGAAATGACTTCCTCCAGCACGCTCGGCACCACCAGCATCACGCTTCAATTCGATCTCGACCGCGATATCGATGGCGCCGCGCGCGATGTCCAGGCCGCCATCAACGCCGCCCGCAGTTATCTGCCCGCCAATCTCCCGAGCAATCCCACCTACCGCAAAGTGAACCCCGCCGACGCGCCCGATCATGATCATCGCCCTTACTTCCGACGTCTACGACCGCGGGCGCGATCTACGACGCCGCCTCCACCGATCATGTCGCAGCGGCTCTCGCAGATTCGACGGCGTCGGGCAGGTGAGCGTCGGCGGCAGTTCGCTTCCCGCCGTTCGCGTCGAACTCAATCCGACCCAGCTCAACAGCTACGGCCTTGGCCTGCAGGACGTCGCCACCATGCTCAGCAGCCAGAATGCCAATCTCGCCAAAGGGCAGATTCACGACGGCAACCATCTCGACGACATCCTCGACAACGACCAACTCCTGAACGCCGACCAGTACCAGCAATCTCGATCGTCGGCTATCACAACGGCGCGGCGATCAAGCTCTCCGACATCGCCGACGTCGCAGGATTCGGCGTCGAAAACATCCGCGCCGCCGGCTTCGTCAACGGCAAACCCTGCCGTTCTCGCTCATCATCTTCCGGCAGCCCGGCGCAAACATCATCGACACCGTCGACCAGCATCGACGCGACGCTCCCCGTCGCTGAAAGCCTCGATCTCCCGGCCGCCGATCAACTTGACCGTCGTGCTCGACCGCACGACGACCATCCGCGCATCCGTCCACGACGTCGAGATGCACCCTCGCTCATTTCCGTCGTGCTCGTGATCCTGGTCGTCTTTTTCTTCCTTCGCAATGTCCGCGCGACCCTGATCCCCAGCGTCGCTGTTCCCGTCTCGCTGATCGGCACCTTCGGCGTGATGTATCTGTTCGGCTACAGCATCGACAATCTCTCGCTGATGGCCCTCACCATTTCCACCGGCTTCGTGGTCGATGACGCCATCGTGGTCATCGAAAACATTTCGCCGCTACCTCGAACAGGGCATGCGCCCGATGCAAGCCGCTTTGCGCGGCGCGCAGCGAAATCGGATTCACGGTGCTCTCGATCAGCCTCTCGCTCGTGGCTGTCTTTCATCCCCATTCTGCTGATGGGCGGCATCGTCGGCCGCCTGTTTCGCGAGTTCGCCGTCACGCTTTCCGTCGCCATCCTGGTGTCGCTGCTCGTCTCGCTCACCACCACGCCGATGATGTGTGCGCGCCTGCTGAAACACGAGACGGCCCGAAGGCCACGGCCGCCTCTACCGAGCCAGCGAAGCATTCTTCAACTGGCTGCTCCGCACCTACGACACGATTCTCACAAGTCGTGCTCCAGCATCCCGCCTTCACGCTCGTCGTTCTCGCTGATCACCATCGCCGTGAACGTCTATCTTGCTCGTCATCGTTCCCAAAGGCTTTTTCCCGCAGCAGGACAACGGCACCGTCTTCGGCGGGATTACGGGCGCGCAGGACACTTCGTTTCAGTCCATGCAAGCTCTGACGCAGCGCTTCGTCAACATCGATCAAGACCGATCCCGCCGTCGAAAACGTCATGGCCTTCACCGGCGGCAGCGGCGCCACCAACGGCGGCTTCATCTACGTTGGCCTGAAGCCGCTCAACCAGCGCAACGCCAGCGCCAGCGAAGTGATCAGATCGTCTTCGGCCCAAACTGATGTCTGTGCCCGGCGCGTCCGTGTTCTGCAAGCCGGTCAGGATTTGCGCATCGGAGGCCGCGGCAGGCAACGCGCAATATCAATACACGATTCAGAGCGACAATCTCGACGATCTCGTCAAGTGGGGCCCCATCCTTCGCGACAGATGCGCGAGCCTGCCCGGCTTCACCGACGTCAATAGCGACCAGCAAAATGACGGCCTCCAGGCCCACCTCACCTACGACCGCGAGACGGCCTCGCGCCTCGGAATCACTCCGCAGCCGATCGATAACACTCTTTATCAGGCGTTCGGGCAAGCGCAAGTTTCCGACGATGTACACCGCGCTGAACCAGTATCACGTCGTGATGGAAGTCGCCCCGCAGTTCTGGCAAGAGCCCGGAAGGTCTGAACGACGTCTACATCCATCCAACCAAGGGCGGCGAAGTTCCGCTCAGCGCGTCGCGCACTTCGAGCCCACCACCGCGCCGCTCGCCGTGAATCACCAGGGACAATTTCCTTCCGTCACGGTCTCCTTCAATCTCGCCCCCGGCGTGGCCCTGAGCCAGGCCGCCTCCGAGATCAACGACATGGAACAGAAGATGGGCATGCCCACCGCGATCCACGGCATGTTTTCGGGAACCCTGCAGGCGTTTCAGGCGTCGCTTGCAGACCGAGCCCATGCTGATCATCACCGCGCTTCTCGCGGTCTACATCGTTCTCGGCATCCTCTACGAGAGCTACATCCATCCCATCACGATTCTCTCCACCATTCCTTCCGCCGGCGTGGGCGCGGTGCTGGCCCTGATGTTGTTTCACGATGGACCTGAGCGTCATCGCCCTCATCGGCATCATTCTGCTGATCGGCATCGTGAAAAAAAACGCCATTCTCATGATCGACTTCGCCCTCGCCGCCGAGCGCAACGACGGCAAAAGCTCCCAAGGACGCCATCTATCAGGCCTGCCTGCTTCGCTTCCGCCCGATCCTGATGACCACGATGGCCGCGCTGCTTGGCGCGTTGCCGCTCGCGCTCGGAACCGGTACCGGCTCCGAATTGCGCCGCCCGCTCGGCATCACCATCGTCGGCGGCCTGATCTTCAGCCAGATGCTTACGCTCTATCACCACCCCTGTCGTCTACCTCTACATGGACCGCCTCAGTTGGTGGTGGCGCGGCGCGCGCAAACGCCAAATCTCCGCCGCCGGCCAGGAGGCCGACTGACGTGCCGCGCGCCTCCGTACTTTTTCCTCGTAGGAGCGGGTCTCAGACCCGCCCGCGTCGCGCGCATTCGCGCGACGAAAAACACGCAAGGACAACCACAATGACGCCCACAATGACGCCCACAATGACGCGACGATCAACTTCTCCAATTCCGCTTGCCGCACTCGCAATCCTGGCCGCCCTTCTCGCCGGCTGCACGGTCGGCCCCAAATACCACACGCCCGCCGTGCAAACGCCCGCGTCCTACAAGGAAGTCACTCCCGGGAACATGAAAGACGTGGGCAACTGGAAAGTGGCGCAGCCGGGCGACACCCTGATGCGCGGCAAGTGGTGGGAAGTGTTCGACGATGCGGAGTTGAACAAGCTCGAAGACCAGGTGGACTCATCGAATCAGAGCCTCGCCGCTTCCTACGCGAGCTTCATGGCGGCCCGCGCGCTGGTGAAGGAAGCGCGCGCGCAATTGTTTCCTACCATCGGCGTGAGCCCGTCCATCACGAAGCAGCAACAGTCCGCGAATCTGCACCAGTCCGTCGTAACCGGCAGCGGCGGCAGCGCTTCGAGCAACCCCACGTTCACCACCTATAATCTCCCCTTCGACGCCAGCTGGGAGCCCGATCTCTGGGGCCGCATCCGCAACACGATCCACAGCAACACCTACAGCGCGCAAGCCAGCGCCGCCGATTTTGAAAACTTGCGCCTGACCATCCACGCCGAAGTCGCCTCGGACTATTTCGACCTGCAGGGCCAGGATTCGCTGAAGCAGTTGTTCGACTCGACCGTGAAGGCCTACCAGCAGTCCCTGGAGCTCACGCAGGCCCTCTACGAAACGGGCATCGATTCCGAGGAGGCCGTCGCGCAGGCGCAAACGCAGCTCCAGACCGCCACGGCCCAGGACATCAACCTCGGCATCGCACGCGCGCAGTTCGAACACGCCATCGCCACGCTCGTCGGCCAGCCCGCGTCCACCTTCTCGATTCCGCAGCAGCCGCTGAAATTCGCGCCGCCGCCCGTCCCGCTCGGCGTTCCTTCGGACCTTCTTGAGCGCCGCCCCGACATTGCCGCCTCCGAGCGCCTGGTCGCGCAAGCGAATGCGCAAGTCGGCATCGCGCGCGCCGCCTATTTTCCCACGCTCACGCTCAGCGCCTCGGGCGGCTTTGAAAGCGGAGCGTTCACCAATTGGGTCGCCTGGCCCAGCCGATTCTGGTCCATCGGCGCCGCCGGAGCCGAAACGATTTTCGAAGGCGGCCTGCGCCGCGCCACGAACGAGCAGTTCCGCGCGCAATACGATCAGACCGTCGCCAACTACCGCCAGACCGTCCTCCTCGCCTTCCAGCAGGTCGAGGATTCTCTGGCCTCGCTGCGCATTCTCACCGCGCAGATCGAGCAGCAGGACCTGGCCGTCCAGTCCGCGCAGCACAGCCTCGATCTTGCCATCACGCGCTACAGGCTCGGCATCGATCCGTATCTCAACGTGATCACCGCCGAAACCACGCTGTTCGCCAACCAGCAGACCGCGGTCAACCTCCGGGCCCAGCAGATGAACGCCAGCGTCTCGCTCATCGAATCCCTCGGCGGCGGCTGGTCCCGCTCGCAGCTTCCCACCCCCTCCCAACTCACCTGGGGCAAACCCTCCGCCGGCTCCGGCTCCCCCGCCCAGCCGGCCTCCAGCACCGCCGGGCCTTCACAACAACCGACCGCCCAACCGCCGCAACCGAAATAAGCGGCGCAAATCGTTTGAAAACGTACCGAGAAATTTCTGGAGGACAGAGGCTTGAGACTGGGACCTGAAACGTTCCTGTGGGCCGAGGCGTCCTTGCCATCGAACTGAATTCCTTCATCGCCTGAATACTTGATGTGGAACCCGCCCTTGGCAACCTCTTCTTTGGTGGTGAAGGCAGGGTGAAACAGCAGCGCTTCGCTGCTGTACAGCGACATCGGCAATTCCGTGAACTCAGCGAGCGGAATGGAGACGCGGGCCGGCTTTGGAAGCTTGAAGCGCACTTCGTTCATGGGAGTCTTGTTTTCGGAGGTTTTGATGGTCCAGTCGTAATCGACATCCGTGTCGAAGTTTAGCTGGCGGAAGTCGAGAGTAAGATGACCGCCGCCGAGATTCATCGCCCATTGCTGAATGAAATTATTGATTTCCGCCTTGCTCTCTAACTCGACGTTCAGGCCGTTGGCCTCGCGGGTCATGTGCAGATCGAGGTGCACTTTGTCGCCTTCGTCTAGAACGTAGAAGTGATAGTGGATTTTCCAGACCGCGAAATCCGTGTCCGCGTACTCAAATTCGCCTTCCAGGTTGTGCGGAGCCGCATCGGCGTGGGCCACTGGGTTCAGCGTGTTCCACCAGAAGTGCAGCGGATCTCGGAGGGGTTCTGGGAGTTGCGGCGGTTGCTCAGCAGCAAGCTGCTTGAAGGTGTCGCGAAAGTTGACCGGGGTCTTGAACTGGATTTGAGCTGTCTTCAGAGCAACTACGCCTCAGGAAGAAAGCGACGATCAGAAAGCCGCCTCTCGGTTTCCATGGGGAGACCCTCGGCCAACGGTTAGCCCGCCTCCGAATACAACGCCGCTACACGCAAGTCGAATTGGCCGGGAAAGTCGGGATCACGCAGGTCTTGGTTTCTTCCTACGAGACGGATCGGCGGCAGTTCTCCGTCGAGATGGCCATTCGCTTCGCTCTGGCCCTCGATATCAGCACCGATGAACTGCTGCATCCCAAGGCAAAAAAAATTTCCAGTAAGAAGCCCAGCCGCAGAGTCATGCGCCGCGTCGAGGAGATCGAAAGGTTGCCGCTTTATGAGCAGCGCGCTCTGCTGACCACGATTGATAAATTCATCGCGACGGCCGGTCCAGCGCGGCCCAGTCGTGGCCTTTCCACGCTCGCAACCCGGATCGATCCTCGAACATTGTCAGGCTGAGCAGCGCCAGCACCATCTCGTCCACTTTGCCCTTGTCGTATTCCATCGCAGACCTCGCGCGCGCCATAGTAGCACCGGAAAATGCAGGAGAGGCGCGTTTGGATCGTACGAGGACGAATCTGTTTCGGCGAATCGAGTTGTGAGTCGCAAACGTCGCATAGCTTGTTTTCGTTTTTCGGAGAGGGTGCCTCCTGGAGCGGTTGCGCACGTTCCAGCCGGCGAGGCCGTGCCGAAATCGAATTCGTCCACTTCGGTTGGCTCTTCCCAGTTGTTATAGCAGTACACCTTCAGAGATGACACGTTGACATCATTTAGGGTGGTCTCTTCGCTCTGGAGAAGACGGATGTCGTTCCAACTCTTCGTGACGGTCTTGAGGACGGTTCCGCTGCTGTTCTCGTATTGAAGCATCTGTTCGGTGGGCATTTGAGCGGTCATAGAGCAGGAGCCGCAGGTCGGGACGAATGGTGAATTCAGGGGCGAGTGTGTGTAAACGGTGGTCGAAGTCGTTCCGCTAACGACGTCGGTGGTCGTGACCGTTGTCGTTTTGTAATTCCAATTGAAGGTGGTGTTGTTTGACCAGTCGGTGTAATAGCTGAAGTGCTGATGCAGCACTTCCGTGCTGCCGTCGCAGCTCACGTAGCGGTCCGTGACCGCCGGGAAATCGTATCGGCAGGTATAGCTGTAGCTTGTCCGGGGCGTAGCGGTGGTGCCCGTTGCATTGGGAATCTGAGCGAACGTCGCAGGGGCTACGAGCAAAATACGCGCTGCGAACAAAAGGGACCGACGGGCGAGCGTGAGTTCCTCCCAAGCGACTCAATGGTTCGCATACGTACAGATTGCGTTAAGGTTCTGAACTGATACGGATCGACTCAGAATGCGGTCAATAGAGCGCGAGGACAGGTGAAGTACACAGGGCGGAAACGGTCGACTTGGTGCGTCCGTCGGCGGATGCGATTCGGAATCTGCCGAGCCACTCGAATGCTGAGCCCGTATGGGCTGCCTAACGCGGCGGCCTTTTAGTTTTCGGGGGATTGCTGGGCGAGCCAGGATTTCCAAGCGGAGGAGTTGGGGCCGAAATTCTTGCCGGAGATGTCGGTGAGGGCCTGGGCGGCCCAGGTGCGCTGCTGGGCGCTGAGCAGCGCGTCGTCAGCCCAGCCAACGAGGCTCGCGGCGGCAACCATGCGTTGCGGGTGCGTGTACATGCCGGCTTCGGAGATGTCGCACGCCGCGCGCTCCTGGACAATCGGCGAAGGATCGTTGCGGAAGCGGTCGAGCAGCATGGGAATGGTCTCGTCGGTGCCGACCAGAGCCAGGGCGTCGACGGCGACGGCGCGCGTGCTCGGGTTGGGATCGTCGAGGTAGGATCCGATGATTTTCGCCACGTGCACCGGATCGACGCCGCGATTGGCCAGCGCTCCGAGCATCCACAGCGCCCATGCGCGCCCATTCGGATTGCCGACGGCTCGTTCGAGCATGGCGACGCCGCTCTCGTTTCGCGGCACTCCGTCGAGCGCTAGTTGGGCCGCAACGGCCGCCCCACGCACACCGAAATCCGTCGAATTCAGGGACGCGGTGATCCATTGATCGGTGCGCGGAGTGCGGCGCGTCCTGCCGGTCCAACCATCCGACTCGGCAATCACTTGCTGCGCGGCTGCGGTGTCCCCGCCGGCAACTCGCGCGAGCAACGCCTCCGCTTCGTTCTGCACCTCTGGATCGACGGCTTGCCCCGAGAGCGCAGATTCGGCCGCAGCAAGGGACTTCGCGCTCTCCTTGGCTTCCGCCGCAGCGCTCGAGACTTCTTGGCCGGCCCGCCGGATGCCCCAAGCTCCCAGGAAACTGAGCGCAATGAGGACAGAAATCGCGACGGACATGAAGACGATTACAGGGCCATTGCCGGCAGCCCAGGACTTCGCGGGGGCTGCCGGCGGGACGCACGGTTGCGGCGTCGTCGGTGTGCCACACGCTTGCGGCGCGGCGGCCGTTCCGGACGGGGCGTTCGTCGAATCAGGAATCGGAGGAGGTTCGGGCTGTAATGGATCGGGCATTCGAGAATCTGCTCCTCGCTATCGGAACCAGATTAGGAAGGGGGAACGAAAAAGCCTATCCCCCACCCGTACCGGTGGGACGAAAAGGACAATGCTCACATCTGGATGGGTTTGGCGACGGATTTCTGGAGGTACCAGCAAGGGGGATCGCCGGCGTGGGGGAAGATGGAGCGGGCGCAGGCGACCATTTCAGGCTCACCAAAGACGTATTCGGCGCGGCCGTCTTTATGAGGAATGGCATAAGTTCTCTGGATCCTGACGGTTTCGAGGGGATTATCCGGCGTTTTGTGCGACAGCCGGTAGCGGAAGGATATGAAGTCGCCGACCCAGACGATGGCGACCAGGACAAGAAGGCCGACGAGAACGCGCAGCGCGATTCCAAGGATGCGACTCATACGCTAATCCGAAGTTCCACGAGGTTCGAGAAAGTATTCTGTTGATTTCCGAAGGGATAGCGCAAAATTCACCTTCCGGTTACTGGGAACATCCGAACCAATTCGTAGGCCCGAGCCTGCAGCGGCGTCGGCTCCGGCACCTGCCGGAACGTTAAATTCGTTTTCTCCTCCGCCTTCTGCGGTTTGAGCGCGTATGTCACTCGGGCCCGGCTGGCCAACTCCCGCAGCAAGCTCTCGAAGCTGTGCACGGGAAGACCATCCGCAGTTTGATGCGAGCGCTTCTTGCGCTCGGCGGAATCCGAGGGCTTGGCCGGCAGAATGGGATCGCGACGCTTGCGCTCCTCCCGCCGCTCTTCATCCTCGAATAACAGCGGCGCCCAAGCTCGGCGCAGATGCCATTCGACGTAATAGGCCAACACGCACAGAAAAATATGCGCCGGGACGCGATCCTCACTGCGATGCCGAATCGGCCGCACCAACAGATCGATCCCTTTCAGACAGCGGAAAGCCCGCTCTACTTCCGCCAAGCTCTTGTAGCTGCGCACCGTCTCTTCCGCTGAAAGCCGCTCCGTCGGCTCGCTCGTTCTCAGCACATAAATCCCATCCAGCTTCTCTTCCTGCTCGATCGATTCCGCACAACGACTCCAGGCGAAACTGCCCTCGCCGATTGTGCACGCAAAGTGCTTGCCCATTTTGTAGCGTCCCAGCACCTTCCCCACCTTCACGCCAATCTCCGCGGCCGTGAAGAGCTTCTTTTTTCTCCGCGTCACTTCCTTGCCGATCTTCTCTAAACTCTTCTCCGTGGCTTTCAGTAAGTCCTGCCGCTTCCGCCTGCGCTGCTCCTCCAGTACCGGGTTGTGACACACCGTCAGCCGTTCACCGGGATAATCCGGTGCCGTGATTTCGGCCAGATTCTTTTGGTCCAGCAACGACAGTTGCAAGGCCCCCTGCTTCACCAACTCTTGAATCGCCGTGCTCGTCAGTGCCGTGATCCATCCCAAACCAGGATGCTGTTTGAGCTTGTCGATCTGCGGCTGAGTCAGCATGCCGCGATCTCCTACCAGCACCACCCGTTGCAATCCAAACTGCTCCCGCAACTTCTCGATTTGGTCGGCTACCGTCGTCGGGTCCCCCGTGTTCCCCGCATAGACGCTCACCGCCACCGGACATCCCTCCCCATCCGTCATCACCCCGTACACGATGATGGGCAGACCCTTCTTACCATCACGGTCGTGGCCAAATTTTGCCAGCGGGCAGGTCCGCCCTTCATAAAAACTACTCGACACGTCATAGAGCACCAACCCGCCCTCGCTCAGATGACGAGCAGCCAGCTTTTTCTCGATGCGCTCCTGGCGTTCCAAAAGCCAGTCCATGGCTTCGTACAGATCATTCTCGGTGGCCTCGGCTACTCCCAATTCTTCGGCCAGCGTGGTGGTGTGCCACTCGCGCGTGGTTGCCGATTTCGAGCAGGGATCGATCAAGCGCTGAACGATCATGGCCATCACTAAGTCTCGTTCACGGCAACGCTGCGCGGAGATCAGATGATCCAGCTGGAGCCTGTCGATCATCTCCAGGATGGCTTGGACCTGACCGTGCGGAACGGTTTTTTGCGTGGTGAACAGATAGTGCGGCGAGATCAGAGGTTCGTCGCGCAGTAGGCGGCGGAAGGTTTCGATTTTTTCCTGGGGCCGATCGGAAAGATTGGCCACGGTGCGCTGGCGAGTTTTCTTGCCTTCCCGCCAACCTTCGCGGAGGAGGATGGCGGGCGGGGAGTCGCGGTTGGGAACGATGGAGATATACATGCGAACAAATAATCACAATATATTACCACTGTCAAGAACTATCTTGATACTTACATGAGAACACTAGCATATTTGCCAATCTAACCCAACCCACGGAGCCTCAACAGATTAGCTTCGAATTAGTCCTCTGCTATCGGTGGAACTTCGGGCTAATGCAGGCCGACCGAGCGCAAGAATCGAGGAAGCGTTCGTGGCTCTTGCCACAGCGGCGAAAAACGCAATGAGAGACAACGATCAAAGCGCAAGCAAGTCCGCGCACGGCGGGCAGGCTACCGCACTCCAAAGCGAGCGGCAAGAGGAGCTTGCGTGGAGGAGCTTGCGTGGTGGGGCCTGGGGGCCGCGGGCCGGTATGACACCGCTCGACTTGATCGGCGCGCGGAAAGCACCAACTTGGTATACACTTAAAGACTCACTGAGGTACGCCGCGTGAATCCCGGTTTGGGGGCCGATCCGGCGCTTACTTTGAATGTACAAAAATTTCTTTGGCCTGAAGGCCAACCCGTTCAACCCGAATCCCGACCCCCGTTTTCTTTTCCTGACGGGGGCGACGCGCGAAGCATTGGCGGCGCTCGCCTACGGCATCCGGAACAAGAAGGGCTTCCTGCTGCTTACCGGGGAGGTCGGAACGGGCAAGACCACGCTCCTGAACCGGCTGCTCGAATGGCTGAGCGAAGAAGGGGTGGCCACCGCGTTCATTTTCAACTCGCGGCTGAACGAGGGAGAGTTCTTCGATTTCGTCGTGCACGATTTCGGCATCGCGTGCCCTTCGCACGAGAAAAGCCAGCGCCTCATCCGCTTGAACGAGTGGCTGGTGGACCGCTTTCGCGAGCGGCGCACCGCGGTCCTGATCGTGGACGAAGCCCAGAACCTCTCGCCGGACGTTCTGGAGGAAATTCGCCTGCTGACGAACATGGAGACGACGCGCGAGAAGCTGCTGCAGATCGTGCTGTCGGGACAGCCGGAACTCGAAGACAAGCTTCGCCTTCCCGAGTTGCGGCAGTTGCAGCAGCGCATCACCATCCGGGTAAACACATGCCCGCTGAGCCGCGAGGAAATGCAGTCGTACGTGGCGGAGCGGTTGCGCGTTGCAGGAGCCAATGGCACTCCCATTTTTTCGATCGAGGCGGTCGATGCCGCTGTTACCGGCACTCGGGCGGCATTCCGAGAATCGCCAACCTGCTCTGCGAGCACGCACTGATCAACGGGTTCGCCGACGAGATCCGTCCCATCCCGTCGCGCATCGTCGAGGAAGTGTCACACGAATTCGAATTGCAAGAGGCGGAGCTGGCCGCGCGAAATTTTGTGCTGCCGGAGGCGAACCAGGACGAACTGGTGGACGCGGTGGTGCGCAAACT
>CAVWCN010000004.1:0-64467 GCA_963753475.1 uncultured Acidobacteriota bacterium | reverse complement strand
CGTGCGGCGTGGGAAGCAAAACGATATGAAACTTTGACTAACAACGACCTCGAATTTCTGAATCACGCAAAGCAATGCTTTCCAGGCGAGCCGTTCGAGTCCGCGTACAAGAAATGGCAGACGGGCCAGATCAGCGAAAAGCAATTGGTTGTCGAAATCGAGAGCCGTCCGTCTCACAGGCAGGACGTGCAGTTCAAAACCTGCCTGCTTCCTCGTGACTATTCTTTGTTCGGGCAGAACTCGAAAGTCACTGGAAAACCGTGCTGAAAACGGTTTTCCTCACGGTTTTCCTTTCGGTTTTCCGCACCAGTCAATCCTAAGACCCGAACAACCAGCGAGATACGAAGTCCCGAGGCACAGAACGGGACGCGGGCAAAATTGCGGAAAGGGCGGGAGCGACCCCACCTGACGGACCGCTTCGCGGCCCTGGTCCCTTCGGGCTTTGGGGGTCGCTCCCGCCCTTTCTCTATTTGGCTCGAAACTTTTGCCCGCGTCCCTCGAACCGTTCGGAAATAAAGCCAACAAAGGAGATCAACGATGTCCATTATCAAGAAGCCAGCCGAGCCACCAAAAATCGTCTCGCTCGAAGTCCAGATTGAACAACCTATTCTCGACACACTCGACCGTTACGCGGAATTCATCGGGACGAGCCGAGAACATATCGTCGCGTCCGCTCTCCGGCTCGTCTTCAAGAAGGATTACGACTTCAAGCGTTGGCTCCGTTCACAAAACTCATCTGACTCCCAAGCGACGGCTCGCACAGCGAAGAAATCATGATTCAACGCATCCTCAACTCGAAGAACTTCATTGCGTTCGTTCTCGCTTCGGCAACAGGGATGACTCTCTACTTCCTGTTCCCATTCCCAGAGGGGAACCTTTTCTTGCGGCTGATCGCCGTGAAGGCCCCACTCGTCTATTCGGGCGCGAAATACAGCTACAACGTGATGCTGTTCACGACGCCCTACATCATCCTTTCGATTCTTCTTTCCGGCTTGTACATCTTCACCCTGAAGATCCGTAAGCGAGTCTCTCCGGCACGATTGCCTGCCTATCCTGACGCACAACGCCGGGACAAGCTCTTCCTCGTCGTCGGTGAGGTGCACGACCCACGCAAGCCGGTCCCGGCTGAGAACCCTCACTGGCTTATGATCCCCGAGCGTGGCCTCTACACCGGCATCGCAATCTTGGGAGCAGTGGGCTCCGGCAAGACGAGTTGCTGCATGTACCCCTTCGCCGAGCAACTCATCGCCTACAAAGCCCACGACGAGGCGAAGCGTATAGGCGGACTTGTACTCGAAGTCAAAGGCGACTTCTGCCACAAGGTCAGGGGAATTCTGGAAAGGTATGAGAGGGCCGAAGACTACATTGAAGTCAGTCTGCATTCTGAGTACCGCTACAACCCTCTACACAACGATCTGGACGCGTACGCACTGGCCTACAGCATCGCGGCGCTTCTGAACAATCTTTTCGGCAAGGGCAAAGAACCATTCTGGCAGCAGGCCTACACGAACCTCGTGAAGTTCATCATCCTGCTTCACAAAGTCGCCTACGACTACGTAACGCTCTTCGACGTGTATGAATGCGCGATCTCACCAGAAGTTCTGGAAAAACGGATAGAGGAAGCGGAGAAGAAGATATCGAAGTTCTTCGTCGAAGTGACGCCGGAGACCTACACGGCGTGGGTGAGCGACCTCAAGGCGTTCTCTTTCGAACTCGACAAACCGAACAATGTTTATCGGGCCAAGGCCATTACCGAACTGTGCGACATTCTGCGAAACAAGAAGATCCCATTCCAGTTCAATGCAGATTCATCCAGTGACCGAGACTTTCGCAAGTGGGAGCAGCTCGAAGCCGTGAAGCGATGGTTTCATTACGACTGGAAACGGATCGAGCCAAAGCTGCGCACCTCGATTGTGGAAGGCATCTCCGTCTTTCTTTCTCTGTTCGATGACAATCCCGACGTGAAGAGGACGTTCTGTCCTCCCGTCGAGTGCTATGACCCGGTAGCCAATGCAGATCACCGATACGGGAAGCCTCTGCCTTCGTTTACATGGCTCGTTGAGACTGGCAAAGTCTGCGCCCTCAATTTTCCCATCGGCATGAACGCCGGTCTCGCCAAGGCTCTAGGCGTGATGATGAAATTGGATTTTCAAAGGGCTGTCCTCAACCGCGTCCCAGAGATGGAAGCTCACCGAGAGCGATACTTCCGCCAAGTGTTCTTCATCTGCGACGAGTACCAGCACTTCGCCACCGTCGGAGAGAACGAGCCCACGGGCGATGAAAAGTTCTTCAGTCTCTCGCGGCAACCGAGGTGCATTCCCATCGTGGCCACGCAGAGCATCAGTTCGCTCAAGTCCTCTCTGCCCGGAGACACCTGGCGCTCGTTGCTTCAGACCTTCCGCACCAAGATATTTCTGGCACTATCCGATGACTTCTCCGCACAAACGGCAAGCGAGTTGTGCGGCAAAGAAGACCGCCTCAAGGTCAGCTACAACTTCTCCGAAAGCGGCCACGATGCCCGTGTGAGCTTTCTCTCAGGCAAGGCTATTTCGAACCGCGCTAACGTAACGGCATCGAAAAGCTACAACACCCGCACGGACTACCGCTTTGACATGAAGACCTTCACGGAGCTGAAGAACGCACAGGCAATCGCCATCGCGTATGACGGCCTGAATCCAATGCCGCCGATGTTCTGCTATCTGAAGCCCTACTACAACGACGTGAACCGCTCGTATTTCGAGCAGCTCGCCAGTGGAGAAATCTAATGCTCGGTTTTGAAACCATCCTCCCATTCTTGCGGCCCATCGAGCACCTGATCCGCGACGACTCCATAAGCGAAATCATGGTCAATGGCTCGACTCACGTCTTTATCGAGCGGGCGGGCGTACTTCAAGAAGTGCCTGACCTCACCTTGAGCGAGAAATCTTTAATGGTCGCCGTCAAGAACATCGCCCGGCGACTTGGCGACGACATCTCTGAGCAGAAGCCTATCCTCGACTCCCGGCTGCCTGACGGTAGCCGCGTTGCAGCCGTCATCCCGCCGTGCAGCATCCACGGCGTCACGCTCACAATTCGAAAGTTTAACGGTCGCCACTTCACGATTGAAGACCTGGTGAAATGCGGAAGCCTTGATGCAGCTCTTGTTGAACGGCTGAAAAACTACGTCGAGAGACGTCAGAACATTCTCATCAGCGGCGGAACCGGCACCGGCAAAACAACGCTCTTGAACGCCTTGGGAAAGCTCATTTCGGACGACGACCGGATTCTCCTAATCGAAGACACGTCCGAGATTCAGCTCGAAAAGCCAAACCTCGTCCGTTTTGAAGCTCGTCAGGCACAGGCAGGCCTTCCCGCTGTCGCGATCCGCGACTTATTGAAGGCATCACTTCGACACCGGCCCGACCGAATCATTCTCGGCGAGATTCGCGGGGGTGAGGCATTCGACTTACTTCAACTCCTCAATACCGGCCACTCAGGGACGCTATCAACCGTCCACGCCAGTTCCGCTCAGCAAGCGATCTCAAGATTCACGAGCTGCGTTCTGCAAAGCGGTGTCGAATTGCCTTATCGCGCTATCAAGACCAACATCGGCGACTCGCTCAACGTCATCATTCAGCTCGAACGCCGGCCAGGAAAGCGCTTCGTCTCCGAAGTTATCGAAATTAAGAGCTACGACTCAGACATCGATCAGTACGACTTGAATCCTGTCTTCGATGCCTCCGTTTAGTTGCCCCACTAGACGAAAGATCAACAGTTGAGACTTGAGTTTTGAACCCTTCGTGACGGAGTCAATCCATATGCATGCATCTGATGACGATCTTCTAACAGTACAAGACGTAGCCGAAATCTTACGAGTTCCGACTTCGTGGGTCTACGGACGCACTCGACGGCGATCCACAGACCGCATTCCAGGTTTCAGGATAGGGAAATATCCTCGGGGGTCACCCAAAAGCGGCCAATGAGGGTCACCTCAAAACCGGCCAACGAGAAAGCCCGGGACATTGACTCTGGCGAGGGGCTGCGTAGCCTCCGCCAGCATGACCAATGTCTTGAGCGAAGATAAAAAACAACAAGTCATCGCACTGGGGAAGCTCGGGTGGCCCTTGCGGCGCATCGAGCAAGCCACTGGTGTCCGTCGAGAAACCGCCAGCGCTTACCTGAAGGCAGCCGGGATCGATGTGCGACCACCCGGTTCCTGGGGACGGCGAGCGCCGGCAAAACCGGCCAACGAGGTGACCCCCGACCCCGATCCCTCAAAACCGGCCAACGAGCCGGAGGTGACCCCCGACCCGGGTGCGTCCATTCCGGGAAACCCAGGGCCTCCCCCGAGTGGTCCTGAGCGGTCGGTCAGTGCCTCAGAGCCCTATCGGGAGCTCATTGAGCAGGGCGTAAGCCGCGGCCGGAACGCCAAGGCCATCTGGCAGGACTTGATTTCCTACCACGGATTTTCCGGCAGCTATCAGACGGTGAAGCGTTTTGTCCGCAAACTCCGTGGATCCGAGTCGGAAGCGGTGGGAATCATTCTCACCCCGGCCGGAGAAGAAGCCCAGGCCGACTACGGATCGGGTCCGATGGTGCGCCATCCCGAGAGCGGCAAATACCGCCGCACCCGTTTGTTCGTGATGACCCTCGGCTACAGTCGCAAATCCGTACGCTTGCTGGTGTGGCGTTCGAGTTCGCGCATCTGGGCCGAGCTGCATGAAAAAGCTTTTAGGCGATTCGGTGGGTCCCCCCGTGTCCTGGTGTTAGACAACCTGAAGGAAGGAGTATTGGTTCCCGATACGTACGATCCCACGCTCAATCCTCTCTATCGGGATGTGCTCGCGCACTATTCCGTGACCGCCATGCCTTGCCGGATCAAGGATCCAGATCGAAAAGGAAAAGTCGAGTCAGGGGTCGGACACGCTCAAAGAACGCCCCTGAAAGGACTGCGTTTCGAGAGTTTGGAAGAAGCGCAAGCGTATCTGGATCGCTGGGAACAGCGCTGGGCCGATACGCGCATTCATGGCACGACCAAACGGCAGGTCGCGGCCATGTTCGCAGAAGAAAAACCATTCCTGCTCCCTCTACCGCTGGAGCCCTTTCGCTACTACAAGTACGGCAAGCGTGTCGTTAACTTGGATGGCTGCGTCGAGGTGGCCGAGGCCTATTACAGCACCCCACCCGGATGGAGGGGGAGCAGCGTCGAGGTGCAATGGGATGAAACGCAGGTGCGGATCCTGAATCCCCCTACGCACGAACTTCTCCGCGAGCACCTCCGTCAAAGACCCGGCGGGTATCGCTTCCCGGACGAAGATCGCCCCAAGAAAATGCCGCTCACTACCGCTCAGCTGTTGCGGCGCGCCGAACGAGCCGGAACCCAGATCGGCGTTCTATGCAACTCGATCTACCAGGGGCAAGGCGAGCTGGGAATTCGTCGCATTCTCGGAGTCCTTTCTCTACTGAAGAAATACGGTGTGCCCACGGTGGAAGAGGCCTGCGCCGCCGCCCTGGAAATGGGGGTGCCCGAATATCGCTTCGTTCGCCGTTATCTCGAGCGCCACCCACAACCGAGTCTCCGACAAATCGATCCTTTGATTCGCGAGCTCACCGAGTATCGCGACTTCATCAACCTGAAAACCAAGGAGGAGAAATCCAGTGAATCTGATTGAACTGAATCGTGCATTGCGACAACTGCGCCTGGGAGGGATCGCTGCCGTGCTCGAGACGCGCCTCCACCAAGCTCAGGTGGAACCGATGGTCCCCATCGATTTCCTCTCCTGCTTGGTGTCTGATGAACTCACTCGCCGCAGCGAGCGACTGCTCGAGCGGCGACGAAAACAAGCGCAGTTCCGCGATCCACAGAAAACGCTCGACAATTTCGATTTCAACTTCAACAAGAAGATGAATCGGAGCTTGATTTTCGATCTCGCCACGGCCCGATTCATCGAGCGCCATGAAGACGGTCTTTTCTTAGGTCCGCCTGGCACGGGGAAAAGCCATCTGGCTCAGGCCATCGGACAAGCGGTCATTGCGCAAGGGTATCGGGTGATTTACCGCGAGGCGCACATCCTGCTGGAGGAAATCGCCGACGCGACGCTCGATGGCACTCGCAAGGAGCATATGGAACTCCTGGCCACCGTGCCCCTGCTCATCATCGATGATCTGGGAATGCGGAAATTGCCATCCACAGCGGCTGAAGAGCTGCTGGAGATCGTGATGAGACGCTATGAACGGACGAGCACATTCTTAACCTCGAACCGGCCCGTCGAAGACTGGGGCAAAATGCTCGGCGACAGTGCCGCAGTGACCGCTATGCTGGATCGTCTTCTTCACCACGGCCATATCGTCAAATGCGGGCCCCGGAGCTGGAGGACAAAAACAGACTTGCCGGGCCAGGACCAATCGGTATAAATGGCGCTCGAGGAGAAAAAGGGGGGATGCTAGGACTCGACCGAGTCGGGAATCGTCGCTCCTAGAGTTTCCTGACGCGGAATTTTCCTATGGAAATGGGCGACCGGGCACAAAAGAGAAAAACAGACCCACCAGCCCTGCCAAGGACGAAGCTCGCGCTTCGTCCGGTCCCAGTGTAGTGAGCCGTCCGCGGCGTCAAGGGTCTGACGATGAACGGTCCGGCAAGAACCGCCGGACCGCCCTTGACCCCGCTCCCGGCTCACAAAGCGAAGCGCTGAAGCCAAGGTTGAAACTGTTTTAGAGAGTGGAGCATCTCAAAAAAGAACACGTTCCGGGCCAGCTCCGTTGGCCGGTTTTGAAGTGACCCCCGTTGGCCGGTTTTAAGGTGACCCCCGAGGAAATATTGGCGCTTTCGGTTAGGGGATATCAAAGTCTGGTTGGAGGAGAATCGCCATGTCGAGCTTACAAATGCTTGACCGTGAAGTTAAAATGGATGGCGATGCGCGAAAGACTGGACGGGCCAACGGAAAGGTCAATATGGCTCGTCGCAGGCATCAGATTGGATGTTTGTTTGTTCGCGGTAAACGCCCAAAGGTCTGGGTTGCACGCTGGAGAGAGCGAGTGCTGACTTCAAGAGGCAGCATGAGCACGATTCTCCGTTCTGAGGTCTTGGGAACGGTGAGCGAACTTTCAAAGCGCCAAGCTCAGAATCTACTGGAAGATCGACTTCGCCCAGTGAATAGAGGCCGGGCGGTACCTCGGTCCAACATTAGTTTCCGGCGGTTTGTGGAAGACGAGTTTAGGCCTCTCGTGCTTCCAACATTGAAGTTTGCCACGCGGGAAATCTACACTCTCCTGCTCGACAAACACTTGTTGCCTCGTTTTGGCGAGGAGTGCATAGCGGATATTGCTACACCGGAGGTTCAGCGGTTTGTTCTCGAAAAGCTGAAGCAGGGATACGCATGGGAGACGGCTAGCCACTTGCGTCATCTGCTCAGCAAGGTGCTCGGCACCGCCAAAGACTGGCGGTACCTGGCAGATAATCCCGTTTTGGGCGTGGCAATGCCTGAACGGATACTCAAGCGCCCACACAGGGCGCTTTCGATTGAGGAGGTTCGAATGCTCCTCTCTAAAATGAATGAACCGGAACGGACCATCACAATCGTTGCAACACTGGCCGGTCTACGAATCGGAGAAATACTTGGGCTTCGCTGGGGCAGAGTTCATCTCGACCAATGCACTTTAGAGGTCGAGGAAACCTGCTACAAAGGGGTCTTCGGTACTCCGAAAAGTAAGGCCAGCCGCAGGGGCACACCGCTCGCACCCGTTGTTGTCCAGGCTCTTGATGCCCACCGCTTGCGGTGTATGGACACTTCGGCTAACGCGCTAGTGTTCTCCAAAGGTGACAACGAACCGCTATCAGCCGACAACTTGCGGAAGAAGCGTCTGACTTCAGCATGTCGGCGGGCAGGGCTGCGCCGGATTGATTGGCACACGCTCCGCCACACGTACAGCACTCTCCTCCACGATCTGGGAACTCCAATAAGAGTTCAGCAAACCTTATTGGGGCACTCCAGCGCGGCAACAACAATGGACGTTTACACACACCCAGTTTCCACGTCCGAACGCGATGCGGTCTCAAGATTGGGCGAGGTTTTGTTCCCAACTGTTCCCAACTTGCACCACAATGCAGCAGGCACGGAAACGGGCAGTACGCTAACTTAATGATTCTATTTGGAGAATTGGTCGGGGCGTCCGGATTTGAACCGGAGGCCTCCTGCGCCCAAGGCAGGCGCGCTACCAGGCTGCGCTACGCCCCGACATGAAGTGCCTCTTAATTATACGGCAGTTGCCAACAGGGGTGGTGCAGGTCACTTCTTTAAAAGGCATGCCCAACAGATGCGGTTTGATCGGCTAGTCATTCGGGTGAAACGATCTGCCTCGTTTCGATCCATTCTGGCAGCCGCCGAAAGTTCAGCGTTCAACGCAAAGGAAACAAGCAAGCGAAGGAGCGCATGGTTATCGTTTAAATTTTCTTCGCTTGACCATCCTCCGCCTTAGTTGCGTAGTTGCGTACGAGCCTTTACATGTCTCAATATTTGTGGTTTATGGATGGCCACATGGTCGATTTTTTCGCTCTGGATAAGGTATCGCGGCTCGTCTATTAATGCATGATGGACGTAACCCTTCAAGTCTATGTCTGAAACAACCTTCTTGAGAATGACGCCTCTGACCTACCGGCTTCAGAGTTCCATTCAACGTGGTCACCGCGTTTGAATGTTTTGGCCATGGACCTGTATGTATTGTGACCACGGCACAGGTCAGAATTGAAGTTCCATCGTTGCCGCGGGCATCGCGGCAGCGGTCGAACGAGGCGAAAGCGAGTTAGATCACCGCGTAGGAAGAAGAGGAGACTACCGATGACCTGCAACCCGGAAATGCTGAAAAGCGTGCCTCTCTTTGCATTGCTCGATGACGACGAAACCGCTGTGCTGGCCGCCCAGGTGGACACCCGGACGTTTGCGCCGCGCGAGCGCATTTACAGGATGGGGGATCCGAGCGGTCCTGCGTACGTCACCGTATCCGGAAGGGTTCGGGTCACGACAGTGGATCAGGATCATCAGGAAGTGATCGTCGATGAGGCTGGGAACGGCGAATTTTTCGGATTCGCCTCGATGCTGGATCAAACATCGCACCAGACGAATGCAATCGCGCTGGAGCAGACCACGTGCCTGGAGGTGTCGCGCGATGATATCGAAGTGTTGCTGATGCGCAAACCGCACGCGGGAATGGACCTGCTCACGACGTTGGGCCGCCAGTTCCATGCCTCTCAGGGATTGGTGCGCGTTCGCGCCGCGCGCAACCCGAACGAGGTGATCGAGCAGGAAGAGACCCTCGGCGAGCGAGTTGCCGACGCTGTTGCCAGTTTCGGCGGTTCGTGGACGTTCATCACCATGTTCGCAGTGGTGCTGGTCGGTTACTCTGCCACCAACGTTCTTTTGGGCCGGAAGGCGTGGGATCCGTACCCGTTCATACTGCTGAATCTATTTCTCTCGATGCTGGCCGCGATTCAGGCGCCGGTGATCATGATGAGCCAGAATCGACAGGACAAGAAAGACCGGGTGCGCGGCGAACTCGATTTCGATGTCAATCGGCGGGCCGAGGCGGAGATCAAGAATCTGGCGGCGAAGTTGAATACGCTCGACGACAAGCTTGACGATGTGGGAAGCCTCCTCCGGCGTGGAAGCGTATAAGCAGGACCGGGGAGCCTCGTGGCTGCGTCAGGTGGGATTGCGTCGGTCCCGATGACAAAAACCGGGCTATTAGCACGACACATACAGCATTCGCTGTATAGGACCGACCTTCCCAAACACAATATGATTTGCCGTACTTGGGGCCAGTCGGGGCGGGGCAATACGGACCATCAAACCGGGCGGTCGCGCCAAACGGCCACAATGAGAGCGGGCCGAGGGATCCATGTTCAATGCGGATTTTGACTGCCGGCGATCACGAACTTGTGCGCACAGCTCTGTCCCGATCCCGCGGATTGCTTCTGCGCGAGCGCATTCGGCAGTTCAAAGGTGAGATGTCGAGAGAGTCTATGCCTATTGCACGGTGGAGGAACCCCATAGCAGAGAACGGGTCGAGTCAAGACTTGCGAATTCTGATCGCTGACGACAGCGAGCTTGTCAGAAGCGCGATAGCCGCCCTGATATCTCGGGGGGCATGCGGGGAGGTTTGCGCGGAAGCCGCGAACGGCGAACAGGCGCTCGAAAAGGCGCGGGAGTTGCGCCCGAGCGTGATTCTGCTGGACATCAACATGCCGGACATCAGCGGGCTCGAAGTGGCGCGACGCCTGCGGGGGGAAATGCCGGCCGTCGTAATCTTCATCATGAGTCAGAACGACGCAAGCATGCTTTTACCGGGAGCCATGGCCGCGGGCGCAAACGGTTGCCTGGATAAGAGCAACCTGGCATCAGATCTGGCGCAGTGCTTAAAAGCAATCGGAGAGAGCCAGCGTTCGGACATTCAGGGAGCTGCCTGAGGATCCGAGGGTGCGGGCAAACATTCGCGATGGCAACTATCCTTTGTATTGACGACGAACCGGCCGCCCTCCAGGTCAGGAAGCTCCTGCTGGAATCCAACGGACACCAAGTGATTGGCGCCGTGACGGGAGAAGAAGGCATACGACTGTTCCGGTCACAAAAAATGGATGCGGTGGTTGTCGACTACTGGATGTCAGGCATGAACGGGCTCGCGGTGGCTCGTGAAATAAAAAGAATGAGCCCCGCCACACCGATCATCATGCTTTCGGGGCTGTCGGAATTGCCCGGTGAGGCGGTGGGAATCGCCGATCGTTGGATTTTGAAGGGTCGGTCTGCGGAAGCTCTTCTGGATGCGATTGCAGTATTGACCTAATTTAGACGCGTCGTTGCACGGCATAAGCGCGAGGAGAGAACGATTCGACTCCGGATCAGCTGGCTGCGACTATACCTGTGCGCAATTTCCGTCGCAGCTGCTGTTCGTCCCACGCAACTACAAGCCGCCCAAAACAACCAGTCTAACGAGCCGCTCAAAGAAATGACGCTGGAGCAACTCGGGCAGGTGAAAGCCGCCAGCGTTTCGAAGGAGCCCGAGGAAGTCTGGAACGCTCCCGCCGCGGTTTACGTGCTCACCAGCAATGCGATCCGGCGATCCGGCGAGGATAGTTCTGTTCGTGGCATTGAGTCAGGGGATTCATAGCATGACACAAGTAAGCGCGAACGAACGGCATATTCGATTGCGAATTCGTTTATGGAAACTGTTGGTGTGCGGCATGAGCGCCGCGATTGCGGCCGGCGCCTCGCAGCCCCAGACGCTGGAAAGCGACCAGACAAAGGAGCCGCTCAAGCAGATGACGCTGGAGCAACTCGGCAATGTGGAAGTCACCAGCGTCACCAAGGAACCGCAAGAAGTTTGGAAAACTCCCGCCGCCATTTACGTGATCACGCAGCAGGACATTGAGCGGTCTGGCGCGACCAGCATCCCGGAAGCGCTGCGGCTCGCACCGGGTGTGGAGGTCGCACGCATCGATAGCAACAAATGGTCCATCGGCATTCGCGGGTTTGGAAGCAGGTTGACGCGAGATGTGCTGGTGTTGATCGACGGGCGGACTGTTTACACGACGTTGCTCGCGGGGACGTACTGGGAGGTGCAGAACCTGCCTCTCGAGGACGTGGACCGGATCGAGGTGATCCGTGGCCCGGGAGGCACGATCTGGGGGCCGAACGCAGTGAACGGCGTTATCAACATCATCACCAAGAGCACCAAGGATACGCACGGCGCATATGCCAGCGTGGGTGGCGGAAACGTCGATCAGGGAACGGTTAATGTGCGGTATGGCGGAGGAAATGGAAAGACGTTCGACTACCGCGTGTACGGAATGGGTTTCGATCGCGGGCCCGAAATTCACCTCGATGGACACGATTACGACAGCTGGCGGGCTCTACAGGGTGGCTTTCGCATGGATTTTTCCAAGGGCGACCACGACAACTTTATGGTCCAAGGAGATATTTATGACGAAGGGGCCGGGGAGACCGTAACAGCAGTCACCTACGCTCCGCCTTACTCGCAGATTCTGCAGGGAACCGAACGGCTTTCTGGCGGGAACATTGTCGCGCGCTGGCGCCGGATTCAGGGCGACGGCAAGGATATGCAGGTTCAGGCGTATTACGACCGGGAGAATCGCCGCGAGCCGAACTTTACCGACTTGCGGGATACGTACGACGTCGATTTTCTGGATCGCTTTCGCTTGCCGGGACGCCAGCAGCTTTCCTGGGGAGCCGGAGCCAGGTTCAGCCACGGCAGGAATCCGACCGCCGTTTCCGGACTATTTTTCCTTCCTGAGTCAAAGACAGACGAATTGTTCAGCGGCTTCTTCGAAGACCAGATCGGACTCATGCCGGACCGGCTGTTTCTCTCTGTTGGCACAAAATTGCTGAAAACGAATTACACGGGACTGCAATTGCAGCCGAGTGTGCGGCTGCTATGGACTCCGACCGACAAGCAATCCCTGTGGGCCTCGTTCACGCACGCGGTGCGGACACCGTCCGACGCAGAGAGGAGATTTTATCTGACGGGATTCATCGGACTCGCTCCGGGGGGAACGCCATTCTTTGCCCGGTTCAATGCCAATCCCAATTTCGGCTCGGAAGAGCTCAACGGCGGTTACGAAATTGGTTACCGGCGGCTGATCGGTCAGAGTCTGTACTTCGACATCGCCACGTTCTTCAATCACTACAGCGATTTATTCAGCGAAGACATAACGGGAGCGCCATTTTTAGAGAACAGTCCGCCTCCTCCGCATCTGCTCCTACCTGCTGAGTTCGGGAATGGACTTCTGGGCACGACAAGAGGAGTTGAAATCGCGCCGGAGTGGAAGCCGATATCGTTCTGGCGTTTGGGAGCGTCGTACTCATTCCTGGAGATGAAGCTGCAGAAGAGCGCGAATTCTCTGGACGTGGGAAGCGCCCCGGCGATTGAGGGATCCAGCCCACGACATCAAGTCACCGCCGACTCCGCCTTTGATATTACCAAGACTCTGAACCTTAACCTGACGTATCGCTACGTCAGCGCGCTGCCGGCACAAACTATCAAGGCGTATTCGACAGGGGACGCGCGGTTGGCATGGCGGGCAAAGCCGTACCTCCAGTTATCCGTTGTAGGACAGAATCTTTTCCAGCCATACCACTTTGAGTACGCGAGCGATCCCGGGCCATTGGTTGGAATCAAGAGAAGCGTGTACTTCCAGATTACGTGGCAGCGTGAAACAACATCGAGCTCGAATCACTGAGATGTACCGTTTCCGGAGTTGCCGAACGCGGATTGCGCGGGTTACTGCGTGGTTGTGTGGCTGTTTTGTGCCTTCAGCCATCGCGACGTGCTTGGGCCTGACTCTGATCACCGCGCGGGAGGTGACCGCTCAGAGATCGAGGCCGACCCAGTATGATGTCGAAGCGGCATATCTCTACCAGTTCGGGAAGTTTGTCCAGTGGCCCGGCAGGAAGCCAGAGGCCGAAGGGCCGAGATCCTTCTTGATCTGTGTCCTCGGTCGCGACCCTTTCGGTAGGGTTTTGGATGGAACCATTAAGGGTGAAAATATGAACGGAATGTCCCTGGTGGCGAAGCGGGTGGCTTCCGCGCAAGAAGCGGTCGATTGCCAGGTTTTGTTCGTAAGCTCGTCTCAGGAGGGGGAACTCGGACGCGATCTGGATGCGCTGCGTGGAGCGCCGGTTCTGACCGCGAGCGACATCCCGGATTTCTTACGCCGCGGCGGAATGATTCAGTTTGTGCTGATTGAAAACCGAGTTCGCTTTGAAATCAACGTGGGCAACGCGGAGCGTGCCGGACTCACCGTGAGTTCTCAATTGCTGAAGGTAGCGGTTTCCGTTCAGGGCCAGCGGAATCCGAAATAATAGAACATGTTGATCCAGCGAGACTCAATTTCGCGAAAACTCACGCTCCTTAACCTGCTGGCGAGCGCCGCCGCGCTGCTCTGCGCTTCTGCTGGGTTCTTTGTCTACGACCTGAATAACGCGCGCAACACGATCCTGAATAACCTGGACATTCAAGCTCAGATCATCGGATACAATTGCGTGAGTCCCCTCCTCTTCAACGATCCGCAATCCGCGGAAAAAACCCTCTCGGCCCTGCGGGCTTCGCGCCACATCGTCTATGCCGGGATCTATACTCCGACGGGCCAGTTCTTTGCAGGCTACTGGCGCGCCAACACCGTGCAAAGGCGTCCTCTGCCGCTCATTTCTACGGCCGAAATACGCAATCGCTGGTTGTTCGACAGACAGTTCGCGGTAGTAGAGAAGATTGTCTTCGACCAGAAGATGGTCGGCACGGTTTATATTCGCTCCGACGTGCAAGAACTCGTCGCACGCCTGGAAAGCTATTTGGCGATTCTCGCGGGCATATTGATCGCGTCATTGGCCGCCGCACTGCTGGTTTCGCGCACGGCGCGACGCGCGATTTCCGAACCACTGACCGGACTGGCGGAAACGGCTCGAATCGTTTCCCGCGACAAAAACTACGCGGTCCGCGCGACATCCACAGAAAATCACGACGAAATCGAAGTTCTCGTCGATTCATTCAACGAAATGCTGGCCGAGATCCAAAAGCGAGACGCCACATTGCAGGAACGGGAAGAGCAATTCAGGACCCTTGCGGATTCGCTTCCGCAACTCGCCTGGATGGCCGAGGCGGACGGTCACATCTTCTGGTATAACCAGCGCTGGTATCAATACACGGGAGCGACCCCGGAGGAGATGATGGGCTGGGGGTGGGAGTCGGTCCACGATCCGACCGTGCTTCCGGAAGTGCTGGTCAGGTGGCGCGCCGCGATCAAAACCGGCAAACGGTTCGAGATGGTGTTCCCGCTGCGCGGGCGCGACGGCAACTTTCGCGATTTTCTCACTCTTATCGTTCCGGTTCGCCATGCAAACGGCAACGTCGTGCGCTGGTTTGGCACCAACACGGACATCACTGAACAACGCCGTTCGGAAGAGGCGCTGCGGAGGAGTGAGAAGCTCGCGGCCACCGGGCGGCTCGCTGCGAGCATCGCTCACGAAATCAACAATCCTCTGGAAGCGGTCGCCAACTTGTTGTACTTGGCTAAGAGGCAGCCCTCGGATGTCACGAAGTATCTGTCAGCAGCAGAGCAGGAACTCGACCGGATCGCCGAAATCACGAGGCACACACTAGGCTTTTACCGGGAAACCGCCAGTCCTACCGAAATGAGGGTGACGGACGTCGCGGATGGCGTGCTGGCTCTATACGATCGTAAGTTGAAATTCAAGAACATCAGCGTAAGAAAGCGTTTTTCCAAAAACGTCGAGATTCAGGGCTTTCCGGGGGAGATCCGGCAGATTCTGGCGAATCTGGTGGCCAATGCGATCGAAGCCGTGAATCCGGGTGGATGCGTCAGCATGAAGATCTTTCATGCGCGAGAGTGGGGAGGCCAGCGCCGCCCCGGTGTTCGCGTCACGATCATGGACAACGGTTCGGGCATCCATCGCGAGCAGATGAAAAAAATATTCGAGCCTTTCTACACGACCAAGAAAGACCTGGGCACGGGGTTGGGCTTGTGGCTGACGGAGAACCTCGTTCGCAAGCACCAGGGAACCATACGGGTAAGGAGTACGTCCGATTCACAGAGGAGCGGGACAGCATTTTCGATTTTCCTCCCGGCAGAGTTGATTCAGCAGGACCCGGCTTCTAGCGGCCGGAGAGATAGGGAGGGGAAACCAAATGTTGCAGGCGCATGATTGCGGAATCTGGTGCTACGAGCCGGGCAAACCACCCGGCGGATTCGCGGGTGCGTCGGACAAAAGCAAAGTTGAGAACGGCGACTCGAGCAGGGTCAAAGTCCTTATTGTGGACGATGAATCCACGATCGCAGAGACGCTCGTCGAGATTTTGAATGGCGAGGGGTTCGAAGCGATCGCCGCTTCGGCGGGCGATTCCGCCCTGGCTTCGGCGCAAACCTTTGGGCCGGATATCGTGATCAGCGATGTCGTGATGCCCGGGATGAGCGGAGTTGAACTTGGCATTGAACTTCGACGGATTCTTCCGAGGTGCCGCATTATCCTGTTCTCCGGCCAAACGGCGACGGTGGACCTTCTACGAGAAGCGCGGAAACACGGCCACGAGTTCGAGATTGTCGCAAAGCCGATCAAACCGCAGACGTTGATTTCGATGATTCGTCATCGGAGCAATTAAACGGTCTAACCGTTCGTCTTGGCTCGCTTTATGTCACTCTTCTGAAATTTGTTTTTTCAGCCGTTGAAGTCGGTCCTCGTGGTTTCCCAAGCGTTTGAGAACGTGTCGTTCCAACGATCGATGCGTCTCTGCAAAGCGATCTTCTTTTGCGGGGCCAGTCTCGAAAGAGGAAGCAATCTCATTTCAGACCGCGAAAGCACAAAGAGAGGGGGGCGAAGCGGCACTGGTCCGCAACGGCACACCAATCTCTCCTACAATCTTTCCTATTGGTACCGAGCAGAAACTCTTCGCAGATCTACAACTAGCGGACAGCTACAGCGGTACAGCCATACAAGGACTTCCCTAGCCGGTCTGCAAGTCGATGGGTATCCGTTGGCACCCTAAGTGCACATCCTGTCAGGGGATTGCTCCGCGATTCGAACACGCGTCGGAAAGAGGTGTTGCTTGCGACACGGGAACCAACTCAGGACAGAAGCTCCGATAAAGGATCGGGACTCGTTGCGCACCGGACTGAGGGCTGCCGAGCGCCGACAGTGGTGGCTTTCCTTCTCCGGCGTCGCCGTCACTCTGGTTCTGACAGTCGGAATCGTGTCGTTCTCGCTGGCAGTGTACGTCCTGCAGCGGAGTTTCTGGGATCAGCTGAACTTTCACATAGCCATCCGCGCGCTGGTCGGGATGGTGCTGTTGTTTTCGGTGTACGTCATTTATCAGCAGGTGCAGATTCATCGGTTCCGGTTGCACCTGGTGGCACAGGAAGAGTTGTTCCGTCTGATTGGTGAAAACGCGGCGGACATGATCGCTGTAGTAACTGCAGATGGGCGGCGATTGTACAACAGCCCGTCTTACCAGAAAGTGCTCGGTTATACCGTCGAGGAACTCGAGAGGACATCCGCCTATGAGCAGGTCCATCCGGATGACCTGCAGAAGGTAAAGGCCGCGGCAGAAGAGGCTCGCGCCACGGGAGTGGGCCGCTGTCTCGAATACCGCGTCCGGGACAAGAAAGGCGAGTGGCGGGTTCTGGAGTCAACTGCCAGCGCGGTGCGAGATTCCTCCGGGAATGTTGAGAAGCTGATCGTCGTGAATCGGGATATTACGGCGCGGCGTGATCTGGAACGGCAACTCGTGCTCTCCCAGAGGCTTGAGGCCGTGGGGAAACTTTCCGGAGGCATCGCGCACGATTTCAACAACCTTCTGGGCGTGATCATCGGTTACAGCGAGGCTTTACAGCAGAGCATCACCCCAGAAAATCCGCTGCGTGAGGCAGTCGACGAAATCGAGAAGGCGGGGCAGCGCGCAGCGGCGCTGACTCAGCAGTTGCTGGCATTCAGTCGCAAGCAGGTGCTTGAACCGAAGGTTCTCGATCTGAATTCGATCGTCACGGACATGCGGAACATGCTCCACCGACTGATCGGAGAAGACGTTGAATTGAGATTCGATTCCTGCGGCGATCTCGGCACGGTGAGAGCAGATCGCTCGCAGATCGAGCAGGTCGTGCTGAACCTAGCCGTCAACGCGCGCGACGCGATGCCGCGTGGCGGGGAATTGAAAATCGAAACTGCGAATGCGAAGTTGACCGAACAGGATGCGCGACGGCACCGCTACGTTGTTCCCGGCGATTACGTAATGCTGAAGGTGAGCGACAGCGGGGTTGGAATGGATGCCGAAATCCAATCCCATATTTTCGAGCCCTTCTTCACGACCAAAGAGAAAGGGAAAGGAACGGGACTTGGGCTGGCAACCGTGTACGGAATCGTAAAACAGAGCGGGGGCTACATCTGGTTGGATAGCTCCCCGGGCCAAGGCGCCGCGTTTCGCATCTTCCTGCCTCGTGCGGAGGGCGTGGCTGAACTGGTGCCACACCAAGAAGTGAGGGCCCCGCGGTCCGACGGCGTCCGCACTATTCTGCTCGTGGAGGACGAGACGTCGCTCCGCAAGCTGACACGAGCTACGCTGAGCGCGATGGGATACACGGTTCTCGAAGCATGTGAAGGAGCGCAAGCACTGGAAATCGCCGAAAAGGCCGCCGCTCCTATCGATCTGCTGCTCACCGATGTGGTCATGCCCGGCATGAGCGGGGGCGAACTGGCAAAGATCCTGGGATCGGAGCGCCCTCAGATGCACGTTCTGTTTATGTCCGGCTACACGGACGGCGCCATTGAGGTCCGCGGAGATTTGCGGCCGGGTCTCGTGGTCCTTCGAAAACCGTTTACACGGGAGACTCTCGTCTGCGCGGTTGAGAACGCCCTTCTTCATGTTCCCCCCGATCTCCGCGCTGACGACGTGGCGCATCGCGTCGAAGAAAGCTCGCAACTGGTGAAGAATTAGGAGACCACATGACCAAGCTACTGGTGATCGACGATGATGAATCGATGCGAAAAGTTCTTCGTTTCCGGCTCAAGAATTCGCATGAAATCATCGAGACGGGCTCCCCCGAGGAGGCGCTTGCCCTCGCACTGAAGGAGAAGCCAGACGCGATTCTGCTCGATCTGATGATGCCAAAGTACTCGGGATTTGAGGTTTGTCAGACCATTTCCTCGCTGAGTTTCACCCAGCACATCCCGATCATTATCATTTCCGGAGAATCCAGCGCGAGCTACAAGGAATTTTGCGAATCGCTCGGTGCCAAGGACTATGTTCAGAAGCCAGTCGATTTCGAGGCTCTGGAGAAGAAGCTGGCGAAACTCACGAACGGCGGCCCGCGTGTTGCTCGCGGCGATCCCCGCGTACGTTTGAGAGTGATGTTGAAACTTCGCGCCGCCGATCAGGCCGGGGCCGCGTCCGAAGTACTCACCGCAACAGAAACGGTGAGCGCGAGCGGCTTCTTGTGCGGATATCAACCGCCCATGAAGGAGGGCGTAGCCGTCGAGGTTTATCTCGCCAGAAATGTGCAGCAGTTTGTGGGGAAAGCTCAAGCTACTCGGGTCGATTGGCCCGGAACAGCGGGCCAGCGCGTGGACTTCACATTCATCGGAAGACCCACCGAATGGGTCTTGAGGTAGCAGCGAAGCAAAGTCGAACTACACGAGTTGGTGTAGTCGCAATTCGTCAGTGAGAGAGCTTCTTTTCAGCAGCCAGGGTTTTCCTGTCCTTTTCCTGTCCTTGGAAAGAGTTTTCCCAATTCTCAGTCTGCCAATTCGTCGATCTCTTCACCCATCAGTCACTTGCGCCACTGCGTCTTTTGGACAGGCGTTTGCATCTAAATCGTCGGGTGCAGGAGGGGGCCATGAAATCAGGGATTCGGACACTGACGGAAGCAGGAAGCAGGATGGTTGCGAACCCCAAGGTTCGAACCAGGACGATTTCAATCCTGGCGATCCTTTTCGTTCTGCAATTGTATTTCGTGCGCGAATTGCTCGCGGCAGAGATCTTGTTCGGCATGGGTTTCGTTTCACTTCTTCTTTTGGGCGGGCTTTTTTACGTGCTTGGCGCAATTGGCGAGCGAGGTTTCGATCTGGCGGAAGCAGGAGTGCGCGTGCTTGCGGTTTCGGCGAGGCGTGGGTATTCCACGCTGGAAGAGATTAGTCGAAAGGCGCTGCGCACCACGCGCTCCCAATCCGCGCAGTGATTTCGTAGTCCTGACTGCAAAGGGAAAACGCCGCAGCGGCGAACTCTCCTCCGCCGACTGCGGCTTTCCTTTTTTCGCACTCCTCGGATAGCCAGCCAGTCTCGGCCAAACGGATTCTGTCGCGCCGAGGGACCATTCACCGAACCCCGGTGCCTACCGCAAATCCCTTCTTTTCCGGAACAGACCACTTTCAAAGCCCTTAATTTCATTGCTTTGTGTATCTCGGGGAAGGAACAAGCTGGCGAGGAAAGCGCGGTTTCAGGTAAACTAAGTGGGTTTCCGGAGCTCGAATGAGTCTCGCACAGATCAAAGGGACAAATCACGGGGCCAAGACTTTGGTGCGCGTACGCCCGAGAGGTTTTTGCGCAGGCGTAGTGCGCGCGGTGGACATCGTGGAATTGGCGCTCGAGGCGTACGGGCGGCCAGTCTACGTTCATCATGAGATTGTTCACAACCGCTACGTCGTGGATCAACTCCGGCGTCGCGGCGCGATTTTCGTCGAATCGATCGGGGAAGTGCCGACCGGAGCGGTGCTTGTATTCAGCGCGCACGGAGTTCCGCCGCGCGTCCGCACTGAAGCACAGGAGAGAGCGTTGCGCATCATCGACGCAACGTGCCCGTTGGTGACCAAAGTTCATCTCGAGGCGCTCAAGTTTGCGCGCGAGGGCCGCACCTTGATTCTGATCGGACACCGCGATCACCAGGAGATCGTCGGAACTTCGGGCGAAGCCCCCCAGCAGACGGTGGTGGTCGGCAGCGTGGAGGAAGCCGAGCAATTGCAGGTGCCGGACCCGACCCGCCTTGCCTTCCTCACGCAAACGACGCTGTCTCTGTATGATACGCAGGAGATCGTTGCCAAGCTGCGGCAACGGTTTCCTTCGATCGCCGGACCCGCATCGGACGACATCTGCTACGCAACGCAGAACCGCCAGGAAGCGGTTGAGGCGCTCGCACGCGACGTGGAACTGATACTTGTGGTGGGTTCGGCCAACAGCTCGAACTCAAACCGCCTGGTGGAAGTCGCGAAACGAGCGGGAGTCGCGGCACGGCTGATCGAGGATGCCAACGACGTTGATGCATCCTCATTCGAGGCAATTAAGACGGTCGGGCTAACCGCTGGAGCGTCCGCGCCAGAGGTGCTCGTCGAGCAGGTTAGCCAGCGCCTTTCGAAGCTCGGGTTTACGAACCAACGCGATTTGGATCTGATTCGCGAAGATGTGCGATTCACGCTGCCTCCGGAACTGGCGGCCCGCCAGCGCCCGGTCGCGCGCTGATCTTCGGTCCGCCGGGTCGGCGGAAACTTTAAACAGGAGCTCATGAGTGGCGGTCAAGATTGTCCGCCAGGCAAGAAAGCTTGCTTTACTCGGCGCGCCCCACCAGCGCCGCGGCCATGTCCGCCGGACACGAGGGTGCCCCGTCAGCCTTCCGCAACGCCGGACTAGCCGAGCGGCTCACCTCCATAGGATATGAGGTCAGTGACCTCGGCGACGACCCCCAGCAAGTTTATAAGCCGGACGAAGAAAGTCCTCGTGCGCGAAATCTTCCCGCAGTTGTGCGCGCCCTCGAGGCGCTGAAGCCTCGCGTCGAGCAAGCCGTCAAGTCCTCGGCTCTACCCCTTGATTCTCAGCGGAGACTGTTCGGTTGCGCTGGCGGTTGTCGCTGGAGCGCGCCGCTATTTCCGGCGAGTCGGCCTGCTTTACATGGATCGCGACGCCGATCTAAACACGCCGGCGACGACGCCTTCCGGCTGCGTGGATGGAATGGTCGTTTCCCATCTTACCGGGCGCGGCGCCGCGGAACTCGTGCGGTTCTGGGGCGAGCCGCCTCTGGTTCGCGAGCCCGACTTGGCGCTGTTCGGAATCGACCGCCTCGACCCGAGTGAGGATGAAGTACTGCGCAAGTCCCCTTTGCGCAGTTACACGGCCGACGAAATTAAACGCGTCGGCGTCGGCGTGGTTGCAAATCGGGCGCTCGAACGCATTCACGCGAGCGGCTCCGAATTCGTGCTCCACTTCGACGTCGACGTCATTGCAGACTTCCAGGCGACGAATTATCCCGGATCCGGTGGTCTGACTCTGGACGATGTTCGCGAGGCGCTTCAAATATTCGCACAGCAGAAGAACCTGGCTGCCATGGAAGTAACGGCTTACAACCCGTTGAAGGACCCCGACGGGAGCGCAGCAAAAGTAATCATCGATTTGATCGCAGGCGCCCTCGAGAAGCGATTGGAGGCTCTCATCGCGGTGCAACCAGAGGCCAGGCCGTCGGAGGTGTCTCCGGCGGCTGCTCCAGAGGAGTCCTCCGCGCCGCACGGGGAGGTTTCGTCTGAGACGCCGGCAGAACCGAAGCCGGCGCTGGCGGACGTGCAGAGCGGGCAAGCGTGGTCATCGGATTCTTTGGAGGAAGTAGGCGCGGGGAATGGTGACAAGCTGAAGGACGCGGAGGACACCGCTTCGTCTGCCGTACCTGTGGATGCTCCCTCCGAGATTTTGCCAAACGCGGAAACAGAGAACGATTCCAGCGAGGAAGGTTCCCGGTCGTCCGACAAATCTGACGAAACGACTGCGTGATGCCTGCACGCGGCAGGAAATATCCCTCCGTAATCATTTTCGACGTGGATGGTGTGCTCGTAGACGTCCGCGGATCATTTCAGAAGACGACGCTCGAAACTGTGGAATTCTTCACAGGAAAGAGAGTTACTCGCACCGAGCTGCACAAGTGGAAAAACAAATCCGGATACAACGACGATTGGAAACTGTCCACGGCGTGGGTTCGTTCCCTGGGCGGAGACGCCGACTACGACGACGTGAAGCGCAAGTTTGTGGAACTGTACTGGGGTCAAGACGGCGACGGCAACGTGAAAAATGAGAAGTGGTCGCTGCCGCTCGCCCGCTTACGAAGGCTTGCCAGCCACTCCGAGTTGGCTCTGTTCACAGGCAGAACGAAAGGCGAGCTGGAATACACACTTGCCCGATGCAAGTGCCGCGAACTGTTGAAGAATGTGGTCACCGTGGAAGACGTGAAGCTTCCAAAACCCGATCCCGAAGGGCTTCTAAAAATCCTTGCTGACCGGGAACCGCATGATGCTTTATATATCGGCGACAACGTCGATGATGCGTTGGCAGCGCGCGCCGCCAACCTTCCCTTTGTGGGCGTCCTTCCGGGGCGAGGAGAAGAGCGGCCCCAGCGCGCCGAGCGCCTGCGGGAACTTGGAGCGCTGACTATCCTTTCTCATATCAAGGACTTAGACGCCTGGCTCCGCGGCACGCCCCATACTTTCCGGGCGCGGCTACGGTGGGCCGCCTCCCGAGATAGGACTAACGGCCAGTAGCGAACAGGACACCCGTACCATTGCCGACGACCTCTCTTCGACGCATATTTCTGTGAGCGGCGAGCCACTACGCCGACTCATACATGCAGCCCCATACCGACAAACGAGCCACGGCGGCGCGCGCTTTTGTGCGCAGCCTGAATATTCTGCTTAAGTTCGCGCGGATGTACGACTTCGGTCATCCCCGCACTGCCCGGCAATACGAAACTGCATGGGCGGAATTGCGCACCGCGCTAGGCGAAGGAGACGCGGGTCTGCTCCTCTCCGTGTCCGCGGACCAGCTTCTTCTGGACGGAACGCCTCTGGAATCGGCGGCTGCGGAAAAGAGCTTCGCGCGGATGCTGTCGTCCTCCGGAATCGCGAGCATCTACTTTTCCGCCAAGGTGAACCAGGTCAGCCTCGCCAAATTCGTGCGAGCTTTCCCCACGGGAAGCGGCGCGAAACCCGCGCAACTCGCCGAGCAATTGAAAGCGGCGCTCCAGGGTGATCAGAATATTCATGTCAACGAAGTTTGCTTCGTTCCGGCTGACTCCGCAGCTGCCAAGACCACTGTGGCCGCGCAGCTTGCAGCTCGAACGCTTGGGCTCA
This sequence comes from uncultured Acidobacteriota bacterium, assembly GCA_963753475.1. Taxonomy (GTDB): domain Bacteria; phylum Acidobacteriota; class Terriglobia; order Acidiferrales; family UBA7541; genus Palsa-295. The sequence continues at coordinate 40,825 of CAVWCN010000004.1, read as the reverse complement.
CGTCTGATCAACAAGACGAGATGCTGCAGGACCCGGAGAAACTGTTGAAGTTGATCGTCGCTGCGGAAGGAATGAGGGCCGGCGGATCGGGGCCGTCAGGAAGTGATGAGTACGAGGCCGGAGACCGTGCGGGCCACGACTGGAAACGAGGCTCCGGCCACGGATACGGCGGTTCCGACGGCAATGGATCGGATTCCAGCCATGAGGGACACGGACTCGTCGAAGGCTCGGCGACCGTTGTTGCCGGTGGTTCGAAGGGCGGAGCACGCGACGCAGCACCCGGTTCGAGGCGTCGAACTCCGAACTCCCCGCAGAATCAGAACGACGCGGCCGGATGGAATATCATCGGCGGAAGCGGCGGAGACGCCAGCGGTGGAACCGAGATCGACGCGAATGCGGGCGGCTTCTGGTTCAACTCTCCGAACAGCCATTCTTCGGGGAATCAGCCGGGTGAAGGAAGCGGGCAAGCTTCCGGCCCCGAGAACGCACTTCTCGCAGGGGCAGCCTCCGTCATAACGGGAATTGGCTCCGGCGATTTCGGATCGGACGCGGCACCGGGCGATGGCGGAGCCCCCGGTGAACGATCGGCTCATCCTGTCTCCGGCCGCCGGGCGAGTCCCGGCAAACAGGGCCGGTGGGCGAGCGTGAGCGCGGCTGTTCGAACCCCTCGTGCGACAAAAAAAGAAGGTGGTTCGGTAACGCTCGAGACCGGCTTGATGACTCTGCACCAAGACGAGTTGCAGGGCATCCTGCAGGTCCTTTCTCAGATCGCCCGGACGTCCGGCGAGCAGAAGATCGACCTGAGCGCGTTTCAGTCGCGACTCTCGCATCTGCCGCGTCGAGCAAGGTTTACGGTCAGCCAGGCGCTGTCGGCCTTGGCAGCACAAGCTCCCTCTGAAACGACCGATAAGCCCACGCTGCTGAAGCTCGCAGAGCACATCGCGGTCCGCTTCGCCCTCGAGAACTATGAGCGTGGCGACCTAAAAGTCGACGCCGTGAAACAGATGCTCGACGAAATGGACCAGGAGTTGAGCGCTCTTCGCAAAGTGGTAGGGGTTTACGAAGAGAGAATGGCCCAGGCGGGAATCGAGGTCCCGGCGCACGCTGACGTGCTTGCCGACCAGTTCTGGGCGCAAGTCTCTGAAGAGAAGAAGCGGGCCGTGCTCGATTCGGACGATGCCTGGTGCGTTCCACCAGCTCGCATTCGCGAATTCGTGGAGCAGGCCCGAGCCAAGGGCGACGCCGAAGCTGCCGATCGAATCCTCATCCGGTACGCCAATTGCGTCACGAATGGTTCAGCACAGATTCGGCGCCAATCGGCCTCGGGAGTTGCGGAACTCGCCCCTATCTACGCCGCTGGTCCCGACCGCTTGCTCACGGAAACCATCCGTCAGGTGGGCGTGCAGCTTGCGGAGGAAGCCGATTCCGAACTGCAGAGTCTGGTGAGCGCGGCCTTCGTCCGGCTCTCTCAGGAGGCGGCGAGAAAGCGATCCTACTCCGGCCTGCAAAGATCGATCGAACTGCTCGGCTATATCGAGGGCGAGCGTCCGAGCATCGCGAAGAGCGTGCGGCCGAGAATCGGAATCGAGGATCGCCTTCCCGAGTTCATCGACGAAGCCCTGCGCTCAAACGAAGTTCCTACAGGATTGCGGGATTTGCTGCGACGGATTCCCGCGGCCGCTTCCGAGCAGATCGCATCGCGATTCTCGCGAGCGGGGTTGCGGGAAGATTGCGACCTTCTCATTTCGATGTTGGACGCTCTGGGACCCGAGGCGCTCGACCACTTGCGGCGGATCCTGCGCGAAGGACCAACGAACGAAGCCCTAGACACGATCGGAATTCTGGCGCGACTCGATGCGGACGTGCTGGCACAGGTGTTGCCGGTGCGAATGAGGGAATGGAAGCGTACGGCTCACGACCGCGTGGTCCGGCAAATCGCTGCGTGCGGCTCGCCCGATCGCGGCCGCCTCCTGCTGGAGTTGTTCGATCACCTGGACCATTTGATTCGTCCGCTGGCCGTTGACGAAATCGGCATGAGCGGCGAACGGTCCGCCAACATGAAATTCCTGCGTATCGCAGAAGGGGACATCCCGAAGGGCCAGTCGGGTTATCTTCAGCTGAAGGCGATCGAGGCCTTGGGGCGCCTGCGCACGGTCACGGCGGAGGCCGCACTCAGAAAAATCGCCGAAGCGAGAAAGGCCTTCCGGTGGGCGCATCCCTCGGAGTTGCGTTTGGTCGCCGCTCAAGCGATGGAGAAGATCGATCCCGACTGGGTGCGCAACTTCGTTCCGCGCAGCGGTCTGAGCTCCGCAGAGTTTTCGATCGAGCCGCTTGACCCCGATCCTAATTCGTCGGCGATTCGCCAGCGGCGTTATGCGCGCCTGCGGTTGGAGTATCCCGTGCCGGCGACCACTACAGACCTCAAGGAAAACTGCCAGCTAGAAATTCCGGAACTCACCTTGGGTGGCGGCGTCGCTCTCTGCGAGCAGAGCCTGCATCCCGGCAGTGTCGTTGGTCTGCGGATGAATGCGGCGCAGAAGAATATCAAGGCGCAAACCATTGTGCGCGACGCGAATACGCAGGCGCGCGCCTTTGAAGTGGTCGATATCGATCTCGAAGAGCGCGCGAAGCTGCGCAAAATACTGGTGCAGCTCGGAAACACGACGAAGCAGGCTACCGCAAACGACCGGAACCGCCACGGCACGCGCACGATCCTCCCGAACCCCGCCTAGGCGCCATTCCTGCGCCGCTCCTCAGGAGCTGCGGATTCCTTTCAACTTGAATTTGCGCGCGAAGAGCGGAGTTGTGTCTCTCCTCGCGCAGATATCGTTTCCTCAGTGCGAAGACAACCCAGCCGGACAGCCATAATAATGAATGCGATCGTGGCAACCGCCCCTATGGGAAGAACCAGTGCCGGTCGAGACCGCATGGCTAATGAGCCGACGGCAGCAAACAGCGACGTGACGCCATAACAGGCGAACGCGACTTTTCTCGGAGGCCATCCCCGCGCAAACGCGAGGTCGTAGATGTGGCGTCGATCACCGTACAGCGGAGACCGGCCATGGCGCACGCGACGGACCACGGCGAAGGCCGCATCCAGGAGCGGAAGTGCGGCAACAAGAAAAGGGAACAAGACGACCGAGAGGCTCGCGACATTCGAACGATAGAAATCGAGAGTCAGCAGCGCCAGCACCAGCCCGAGAAAGGGTGCTCCAGAATCGCCCAGGAAAGTTAAAAGTCTCGCTCCAGGAAAATTGGAGGTCAGAAAACCGGCGCAGGCCCCAGCGAGAATGTACGCAAGCCGAGGGAGCCGCCGTCGCGGGCAGGCTGCGAAACAAAGGCGAGCGCGGCAATCCCGGCGAGGCCTGCCGCGAGCCCATCTGCACCTTCGACAAGCTCGGAATTTCCACGCGTGTAGAGCTCGTCTTGTATTGGCTGCAGCAGCAAACGAGCGGACCCTCCGTGGCCCCGGCCACGGACGCTGCCGACGCCGCGAGCGTGGGATAAACAGCTCCGGCGCCGTCTCTCTTGAACACCGGTGTGCTTCTCAGGTTAGTGCTCGGTCGAGATGGACGTATCCGCCGTCAACGTAAATTTCCTGCCCCGTAGTGTGCCCTGACTGGGCCGAGATCAAAAATACGACCATCGCCGCGATCTCCTCTCCCTTGGTCATGCGTTTTTCGAGTGGAATCTTCGAAAGTATTGTCTGCAGCTTCTCCTCGGGGTTGGGGAACGTCTTCAGCCAGGATTCGTAGAGAGGAGTCATGACTTCGGCGGGAATGACGCAATTGACGCGAACGCTATACGGCAGGAGTTCGGCCGCCCACTCGCGTGTGAGCCCGAGAATTCCGCCTTTGGACGCGGCGTAACCAGACGTTCCACCTTGGCCCGTAACGGCTACTTTGGAGCCGACGTTAACGATGGACCCCCGCACGCGTTTCAAATAGGGAAGCGCAAAGTGCGCCATTGAATAGTAATGCAGCAGATTGCCCGTGATCGACGCCATGAACCGTTCAGGATCGCCGCGCTCGAGGCCGACGCCGTCGTTGCGCCCGGCATTATTCACCAGCGCGTCGATGCGCCCGAAGGTGCGAACCGTTTCGTCGATCGCTCTCTGGCAATTCGCCGGATCGGACAGTTCGACCTCGATGAAGTGGCTGATGACGCGGTTGCGATGGAGCTGCGACTGCACTTGCTCCGCCGCGTCCGCGCCCCGGCCGACAATCACCGGAATGGCGCCCTCCTGTCCGCAGGCGAGCACGATCGCCGCGCCAATCCCCTTAGCGCCGCCAGAGACGATGATCACCTTATCTTTCAGCTGTAGATCCATGATGGCTGAGCCTCAATCCTCGTCCACGGTATCCAACCCATAAAATCGAGCGGCGCTCAATCCGAAAATCCTTTCGCGATCTGCCGCAGAAAGACTTCCGGTGTAATCACCGATCAGGTCCTTCACTTGGCGGTACGTTCCCGCCAGGAGGCAGACCGGCCAGTCGGAGCCGAACATGAGGCGATCCGCGCCAAAAGCCTCGAAGACGACATCGAGATACGGCCGGCAATCATCCACGGACCACTCTCTCCAATCCGCCTCCGTAATCACGCCAGAGAGTTTGCAGAAAACGTTCCGACGAGCGGCGACGGCGCGAATCTGCTCGCGCCAGCCATCGATTTCTTTGGCGCGGATGGCAGGCTTTGCGAGATGGTCGATGACGAAAAGCTGGTCGGGAAACCGTTCGATGAATTCGCACGCCGCCGGCAATTGCTTGGGATAAATCAAAATGTCGTACGTGAAGCCGAATTCGCTCAAGCAGGCCACCCCGCGGCAAAAGTCTTCGCGCAGCAAGAAGCGGTCGTCCGGTTCTCCCTGGACGATATGACGGAAACCCCGCAGTTTCTTGAATTGCGAAAAAAATCTGAGGCGCTCCATCAGGTTCGGGGCGCACAGATCGACCCAACCAACCACCGCGGCAATCTCTCGATGCCGCTCCGCGCACTCGAGCAGGAAAAGCGTTTCGCGTTCGGACTGATCCGCCTGGACAGCGATGCTTGCGACTACGCCGTTCGCAGCAAGTTCGGGAATCAAGTCCTGGGGCAGAAAATCGCGCTTCAGGACAGACATTTCGTCCGTGATCCACGCGTCCCTCTGCGGATCGTAGCGCCAGAAATGTTGGTGCGAATCGATATTCACCGGGATCCGGTTTGTGAAGAATGTGAGACCGCAAATCTCGCCGCTGCGGAGCAGAGGGACGCAGATCGAGAACGCTGTGTCAGCCATGGAGATTGAAAAAGCCGCCGTCGATCGGATAGTCGACTCCGGTGATGAATGCAGCTTCGTCCGAGCAAAGGAACAGCGCGAGGTTGGCGACTTCGTCCGGCTTGCCCATTCGGCCGATGGGCTGCGCATGGGAAAGTTTCTCAAACATTTCTTCTTCCCGGCCGGGATAGTTGTTCCGCAGATAGTCGTCGACGAAAGGCGTGTGAACGCGCGCTGGCGAGATGCAATTACAGCGGATATTGTAGCTCAGATAATCGCGGGCCACGGAGTACGTCATCGCGATCGACTGCGCCCTTGCTCATCGAGTAGGCGAAACGGTCGGCGAGTCCAGCCGAACCGGCGATCGAAGCCATGTTCAGAATCACGCCGCCGCCGTGGATTTCATGCGCTCGATGCACGCCAGCAGGCAATTGTACATTCCCTTGACGTTGATGCGGAAGACTCGCTCGAATTCCTCCTCGCTGGTTTTCTCGAGTGATCCGATGTGCGAAACCCCTGCGTTGTTGACGAGAATGTGGACCGGGGATTCCCGGAAAATCTCCTCGAAGGCCCCGCTTTACCTCGTCGCTGATCGGAAACGTCGCAGGCGATCGATCGCGTGTTGCCGTGCAACGAGGCGATCGCGCGGGCCGCCTCCTTCGCCTTCTCGCCGTTCTTGTCCAGGATGTGCACGCAAGCGCCGCTGCTCGGCGAATCGCTCCGCGATGGCGCGGCCTATGCCGCTGGCCCCGCCCGTCACGACGGCCACTCGGTTATCGAGCCGAAAGGGAATGCTTGGCCTCGCCTGATCTCGTCACAGCGAGACTCCTCGTTTCCATGGAATGAAATCGTCCTGCGCCAGCAGTTCGGCCTTTGTCTTGACCTCGCCGCTCGCAATCTTGGATCACGAGTTCGAGAATTTCGTCGCCCATTTGCTCGATTGTTCGCTCGCCGGAGACGATGCCGCCAGTGTCGATGTCGATGATGTCGCGGCATGCGGCGCGCCAGATCCGAATTGGTCGAGATTTTCACGACTGGCGCGATCGGATTGCCGGTGGGCGTGCCGAGCCCGGTGGTGAAAAGCACCACGTTCGCTCCGGCGCCGACCTGAGCGGAGACGCACTCGACGTCGCTGCCCGGCGTGCACTGCAGATTGAGGCCCGGGCACACTCGAGTACTCGGGATAGTCGAGGACGGCGGTCACGGGCGACCTGCCGCCCTTTCTTGGCCGCGCCGGCGGACTTCATGGCGTCTGTGACGAGGCCGTCGCGAATGTTTCCCGGCGAGGGATTCATGTCGAACCCGGAGCGGACGGCCTTGGCGCGCGCGGCATAATCGCGCATCAACTGGATGAAGCGGTCGCGCGACTTCCGTGCTGACGCTGCGGTCGATCAGCTCCTGTTCGACGCCGCAAAGCTCGGGAAACTCGGAAAGAATTCGCGCGGCCGCCCAGGGCGGCGACGAGGTCGGACAGTATGCCCGATCGCGGGTTCGCCGAGATGCCGGAGAAGCCATCGGAGCCGCCGCACTTCAAGCCCAGGCAGAGCTGCGAGAGCGGAGACGGGCGTCGCGGCGCAGCTTTCTCCGCGTCAAGCAGGCGCGAGGAACGTATCGCGCATGGCGGCGGAGAGCATCGCAAATTCCGAGCCGGCGCGCTGCTGTTCAAGACTAGAAGACCGGCTTCGCGAAGTGCGGATCGCGCTTGGCGATTTCTTCGCGGAGGATCGTCCACCTGTGAGTGCTGGCAGCCAAGGCTGAGAACCGTCGCGCCGGCGACATTCGGATGATGGATGTATCCGGCGATGAGCCCGCAGAGATTCCGCGCATCCTCGCGCGTTCCGCCGCAGCCCTGCTCGTGCATCAGAAATTTAATGCCGTCGACATGTTGGAAGACTTTCGGTGCGCTTGCGCTGACGCCGGGCTGTGCCGATTGGTGAGCGAGGATTTCGTCTCGCTCGCCCCTCGCGATAAAGCTTCACGAACTCGGCCACCTGGCGGCGGTAGATTTGCGGCGCGGCGAAGCCCAGTTCTTCTTCGAACGCCTGCTTCAGCACGGCAATATTGCGGTTCTCGCAAAAAACGAGCGGCACGACGAGCCAATAATTGCGCGTCCCCGCTTGCCCGTCGGCGCGGCGGTATCCCATAAAGGTGCGTGAACGCCACCGCGAAACATCGGGCAGATTCGCGTGACAGCTCCCGGTTTTCTCGTGAAATGGCGCCGCCTGATGATGGAGATTCAGCGGCGTGACGACCTCGCCGCGGCGAATCGGTTTCGTCGCTTCGCCGACCAGCACGCCGTACATGATGACTTTGTCTCCGGCGGCGAGGTCCACGGTCGCGAATTTGTGTTTCGCGGGAACGTCCGTGGCCAGTTCGTACACGCCGCCGTTGAACGCGACCTGCTGGCCCTGCCGCAAATCGGAAAGTGCGATCAGAACGTTGTCGCGCGTGTCGAGTTGCAAAACCGGCTTCTGCATGGACTCTCAGCCTGAATGCGCCAATGTAGCACTTGCCATGATCAATCCATGTCGCACACAAGGATCACGATCAGTCGCCGCGGACCGTGCGCGCCGAGAACAAGTATTTTCTCGATATCGGCCGTGCGGCTCGAGCCGGTAATCAGAAAAAGGCAGGAGCTTCGTTCCGCGAGGCCGCTTCGCTTCACGCGCGCCAGTGCAGATTCGAGATCGGGCTCGAGTTGCGATTCGCTCGCAACCGCCACATGCACCGGAGCGATAATCGAAGCGCCGCGCCCACCGGCAGAAGACGCCAGCAGCATGGAACCGATCGAGGCAATCAGGCACTCGACGGTCGTAACCGTCGCTACCGACGATTCGCCGGGCGGACCCTCGCTCGACCACCGTACCCCATGGCGATCGTTCCACCCGTGCACGACGCGATGCAGCGCCGGCGCATCTTGAACGTAGATTTCACCAGGTGGAACGGACGCGAGCACACCTCGCAGAGCCTCTTCCGCCCCCGTCACGTTCGGCGCCAGGATGCACTCGGTGGAGTTGGCTGCGCATTCCTTCTGAAATCGCGCGAGCGGATCTTCAACGGGCGCAAAGATCGGGGCCATCTCTCCGGCAGAGTCGTGCCGTGGCGCAGGCGTCTTCAGCGCGGAACGAATGCGTGCGAGCACGCGTTCGCGGCCGGGGTTTTCAGCGCGCTCCACTTTCCCTCCACATCGAGCGGAACGATTTCCGCGGAATCGCGGGCGCGGCGCGATATTTCGTCCACGGCCGCAGCGGATCGAGCGGCGTTCCTCCGAGCCCCAGCGCTCGCAGAGCGCGCGTAGCCGCACGCCCCAAATAGCCCATCAGAGCGAAACGGCGCGGCCCGTTCATCGTCCAACGCCAGAACGTGAAGCCCGCGCGTTCGTGCCACGGGCGGTCGCCCGCGTCCACGGCATTGCGCCGATTGTGCAGCAGGTGATGATGCAGGTCGATTTTTACCGGGCATACGCTACTGCACGCGCCGCACAGAGTCGAAGCGTAAGAAAGATGCTGAAACTCATTCAGCCCGCGAAAATGCGGAGTCAGCACGCTGCCGATCGGGCCGGAATACGTGGTGCCATAAGCATGCCCGCCGCCAAGCGTGCGGAACACGGGACAGGCATTCAGGCAGGCGCCGCAGCGAATGCAGTGCAGCGCATCCCGCTGTTCGCGCATCCGCGAGCAAGTCGGTGCGGCCGTTATCCAGCAGCACCACGTGAAACTCTTCCGGGCCGTCAATTTCGCCCGGAGCGCGGGGCCCGCCGATCAGCGAGTTGTAGACGGAGACTGCCTGGCCTGTTCCCGCTGTCGCCAGAACAGGCCAGAACGTGGCCAGATCCTCGAATCGGGGCAGCACCTTTTCGATTCCGGCAACAGCAACGTGGATGCGCGGCAGGGCCGTTCCGAGGCGATCGTTGCCTTCGTTCGTGGTGATTGCGATCATGCCGCAGTCGGCCACCAGGAAGTTCGCGCCTGTAATCCCCATTTCAGCGGAGAAAAACGCGCGGCGCAAGGCGCGCCGGGCGGCGGCGACTAATTGCGGAGGATCATCCTTCGCTGAATCGCCCTGCTCAAGGAACTCTCCCAATCTTTCCTCAAACAGCTTCGCAATGTCCGCGCGCGTCAGATGCATGGCCGGCATCACGATATGGGAAGGAGGTTCGTTCCGAAGCTGGACGATGAACTCGCCAAGATCCGTCTCGAAAACGCGAAGGCCCAGCTTTTCCAGCGCCGGCGTCAGATGGATCTCTTCCGTGACCATCGATTTCGACTTCGCAATGGTGCGGACGCCCCGCTCGGTTGCGAGATCGGCGACGTAACGCCGCGCGTCTTCCGCTGTCTCTGCCCAAAAGACATGACCGCCGCGGGCCTTTACGTTCCGTTCGAACTCCAGGAGGTATTGGTCGAGATGGTTCAACGCCTCCCACTTGATTTCGTGGCACTTTTGCCGCGCCGCTTCCCAGTTGAGGAAGCGTTCGCGCCCGCCCTGCGCGGACGCGTCGTAATGGTCGATCGCTTGGCGGATCGTCTGGCGCTGTTTCAGATCCGCGGATTTCGTCGCCGCGGCAAGCAGAAATTCGCGCGCGGGCGTGATCATTCCGTTCTCCGCGTCTGTAAAACGGTCTCTGCCTCGTTGCGGCCGGCTTCAGTTCGCGCCAGAATGCTGGCCAGATGAATCGCCCGCACGCGTGAATTCCGGCGGCGAAGAATGCCGTCAATATGCAGCAGGCAACTTGGGTCGGTGGAAGCAAGGTATTCCGCGCCGGACGTTTCGGCGTTGCCGGCCTTCGTTTCGCCCATTGCTGCGGAAATCATGCCGAACTTCGTCGCGAACGTGCCGCCGAAGCCGCAGCACTCCTCGCTTCTCGGCATTTCGATCAATTCCAGGCCGCCAACGTGGCGGAGCAACTCGCGCGGCTCCTGCTTGATGTGAAGTTCGCGAAGACCGTGGCACGCGTCGTGAAATGCGACGCGATGTGCGAACTGCGCGCCAACATCGGAAACTCCCGCGACCTTGACCAGAAACTCCGAAAATTCATAAACGCGCTTGCCGACGCTCCTCGCTTCATCAACCAGCCCCGTCCCGGCCAGCAGTTCGGGATAGAAGTTGCGCACCATCGTCGTGCACGACCCGGACGGGCACACGATCGCGTCAGCGGAGCGAAACACGCGCAGAAACCGTTCCGCAATGGCTCGCGCTTCATCCCAATAACCTGTGTTGAACGCGGGCTGGCCGCAGCAGGTTTGCGCCTCTGGAAAATCGATTTCGCAGCCGATCCGGCGCAGCACACGCGCCGCGTCCATGCCGACCTCGGGAGTCAGTTGGTCCACAAAGCAGGGGATGAACAGCGATACTTTTCGCATCCGGTTGTATCGGGAGCCGCGCCGCAACAAGTATAAACGGAGCCTCGCCGGGGGACCGCAGTTTTATTATTTGGACCGGCGGCCTCGATTTCCTACAATGCGGTAGCCTTCTTTGGCGTTCCTGGGCGAGCGCGGATTGGAGAATTCTCCGAATGAAATTGATTCGATTTGGCGAGCCGGGAAAAGAGAAACCGGGACTGATCCTTCCGGATGGAGCGCGCGTCGACGCCTCGGCGTTCGCTGCCGACTACGACGAAAAATTCTTCGAAAGTGACGGCATCGTCCGGCTCGAAAGATGGGCGCGGACGAATGCGGCGAAGGCGCCGCGCGTCGACCCTGCAGAGCGCCTGGGTTCGCCCGTCGCCAGACCGAGCAAGATCATCTGCATCGGCCTGAACTATCGCGACCACGCCGCGGAAACGGGAAGTCCCGCTCCGGCTGAGCCCGTCTTGTTCTTCAAAGCGACGACTTCGCTCGTCGGCCCGAATGATCCCGTCGTTATCCCCAGGGACGCTCACAAGGTCGATTGGGAAGTCGAGCTGGCCGTGGTGATCGGCGCGCGGGCGAGCTACGTGCCGAAAGAGCGCGCGTACGAATGCGTCGCGGGATATGCACTGCACAATGATTATTCCGAGCGAACGTTCCAGCTCGAACGCGGTGGTCAATGGGTGAAAGGCAAGAGCGCCGACACGTTCGCGCCGCTCGGCCCTTTTCTCGCCACTCGCGACGAAATCCCGAATCCCGGAAACCTGGGGATGTGGCTCAAAGTAAATGCCGAATACCGGCAGAAAGGCACTACAGCGAACATGATCTTCGGCGTGCCTGCCCTCGTGAGCTACATCAGCGAGTTTATGACCCTGCTTCCGGGAGACATCATCAGCACCGGCACGCCGGCCGGCGTGGGGCTCGGCATGAAACCGCCGAAGTATCTGCAGCCGGGCGACGTCGTGGAATTGGGAATCGAGAATCTTGGCGAATCGCGCCAGCAGGTCGCCGCCTGGACGCCGCGCGCAGTCGCTAATCCGGCCTGACAAGCGCCGAACTGCATTCAGCGGCCGGCGATTCGCGGGAGGGAAGCGGGCATGGGATATCCGGAAATGGATTTATCGAACCAGACGGCCGTCGTGATCGGTGGCACTTCGGGAATCGGCCACGCGATTGCCTTGGGCCTCGCGAAGGCGGGGGCCAGCGTGGTCGCGACCGGCCGCCGAGAGGAGCTTGCGAAGGTCGCGGCGGAAGAAATTCGCAAACTCGGGCGACGCTCCATCGCGGTCGCGACCGACGTGCTGGAACGCTCCAGTATTGAGGCGCTGCTTGCGGCAGCCCGCGCCGAGTTCGGAAGCGTCGAGATTCTCGTGAATTCGGCGGGGCGTACGAAACGCACACCGACGCTCGACGTGAGCGAAAAGGAGTGGAACGAGATCCTCGACACGAACTTGACCGGGACGCTGCGCGCCTGCCAGGTGTTCGGGCGGCACATGATTGAGCGGAAGTACGGGCGGATTATCAACATTGCCTCGCTCAGCTCCTTCGTGGCGCTCTATGAAGTCGCGGCATACTCCGCCAGCAAAGCTGCCGTCGCATCACTCACGAAATCCCTCGCAGTCGAGTGGGCCCGGCATGGCGTGTGCGTGAATGCGATCGCGCCGGGCGTTTTTCAGACGGAGCTGAACAAGACGCTGCTGGAAGGAACGGCGCGCGGCCAGGAATTTCGGATGCGCACTCCCATGGGCCGTTTCGGACACGTAGAGGAACTCGCCGGCGCCGCCGTTTTTCTCGCGTCAAAGGCAGCCGGATTCGTGAACGGGCACGTGCTCGCGGTGGACGGTGGCTTTCTCGCCAGCGGCGTCAACCAATAGTAGAGTAGCAGGCGCTGCCCCGTATCCCGTCCGCTCCCAGAGGGTGCCCCTCAGAGAACGTGCCGTCACTCTGAAAGGGGAGGGCGCGGCGAAACGAACACCGTTTCGCAGATCAGGAAATCGATCCGCCTGCGCTGGCGGACTGAGCCCTCACTTCCTCCTTCACGAAGAACTGGCTGGCCAGCTCCACCACCTGTTTCAGATTCCACCATTCCCGCTCATTCATCGGCCTTCCGTCGCTGCTCGAAAAATAGATCGAGGCGTAGCCGTCCTCCGAGAGCGGCGCGCGAATGATCAGCACGTTCTTTTGTTCAGTTTGGTTGTCGGACATCCGAACCTCCTTCGAATCCCGACGAGTTTATCCCAAGCCGTTCAGGAAACAAGAAGGAAAGTGAGCGGAAAGCTGCACCCGGGGGTAAAGATCGGAAGAAGCCAGTGCGCCATGCCGTCGGGCGCGGCGGTCCTGAATGCCTATGGACTTCGTAGCACACCGCGCGCCGCTTACATCCCAATTCCACCGGGGCGCATCCAGAAAAACGAGGCCTAATTGGAGGGTCATAATGAAGCAGATTGCATTCGTTTCCGCACTGTTCTTTGCGCTTTCTTGTGCTGCATTTGCCGCTACCACGACCGCAACGAAGGACGCCAACCTTCAAAACTGCCTGAATGGGCTCGGACCTTGCAATCATTCCGGGTTGACAACCACGCAGGCGAAGCAAATCACCGATCTCCAGCACGATCAGAACCTGTGGGGGTGTCTAACGGGCTATGGCGACTGCAATCACGCGCAGTTGACTCCCGCCGAAGCCAAAGAGATGGCGCTTGCCGAACACCGTCGCAATCTACTGGCGTGCGAAACCACGCTCGGCCTCTGCGACAAAACCGAATTAACGCCTGCCGAGAAACAGCAGATCGAAAAAATCGCGAAAGAACAAAACCTGATCAACTGTCAGACGGGTGCCGGAACGTGCAACGAGTCGTTGCTGACTCCCGCGCAGGCCGCGGAAGCGAAGAGCCTCGGGCGCGAGCACAATCTCCTTGCTTGCCAGACCGGCGACGACCTGTGCAACAACGCATTACTGACGCCCGAGCAGAAGAAGGAGGTTGCAGGAATCGAGGGGCAGAGAGATCTGCTCGCGTGCGAAACCGGCCTGGGCTTCTGCGATCCTTCCGCGCTTAATGGACCTGAAGCCGAGCAAATGGCTCAAGCCAAACAGGAGAGGAACGACTTGAACTGCGAGGCGAACGACGGTTTCTGCAACTATTTAATGCTAAACCAGCAGGCGAAGGTGAGGACAGGCAAGCCGTCGTCCTGATCTCCGCGCCGACAGTCCCTAACTCTTCAGAACAGGAAGTGATGCGCTGTCGGCTAGCCGCTCGAGCCGCCGGCCGCTGGGTGACCGCCCCGTTCGATCGAATACAACGCCACCCGAAATCCCCGATGCGTTGTTTCGCGCTCGAACTGCATGCCCAGCTTTTCCATGATGTGAATCGACGCCCGGTTCTCCGGCTGTGCAATGGCGACGATTCGGTGGAGCTTCGCGCGATCGAAGCCGTCCCGCATGGCTTCGCGCGCGGCCTCCGTCGCGAGACCTTTGCCCCACCAAGCCCGCGCAAGCCACCAGCCGATTTCGATCTCACGTGTTCCCTGGAGCGGCTGCAAACCACAAAAGCCGATCATGTCGCCGGCGCTTTCCTCTTTGCCCGCCCGCTTGTGCAGCAGTTGCCAAAAGCAAAACCCTCTTTGCTCGAGGCTGGCAATCTGGCGTTCAATGAGTTCGCGAACTCGCTCGTCCGCCCACGGCTGCCCGTTCGAGATGTAGCGCATCACTTCGGGATCCTGAGCCATCGGCTTCAGCTCGAGCCAATCCTGGCGATTCCACGGGAGAAGCCGCAGGCGCTCCGTCTCAAGCGTGAGTGTATTCGTCATTGACTGGGAATGATGTCCAAAGAATACGGTCGGGCACCCAGCCGCGCGTAATCAAACGACCGGCGAGGAGGCGCCGTCACCGATTACCGTCGTCCATTGGCGAACGCGCCAGGACGTTACGAGACCGTTCGCGACGTACGGATCGCGCCGCGCGAAATTCTCCGCCGCTTCGGGAGACGCTCCTCGGAAGACGATCACCGCGCCGTCGGGAGGATCGGCGAGCGCCCCCGCCAGGACAAGGTCGCCTCGCTCGAATGCCTCACGGGCGTGGGACAGGTGTTCGGCGCGAAACGGTCCACGCTTCCCGGTGAAGTTGTCGACCACATCGTAAAGCAGGATGTAGTGCCTGTTGCTTCAGCCTCCCATCCGCGAATGGCAACGTATCGCAAGATTTGCCGAACCGCCGCGCGCGGGAAGATGGTCACCATCATACAGGCGTTCTTCTTGCGAGTAGTCGCGATTCGATTTCGGCGTCTGGCGTCCTTGTGGCACAGTACGCACGTGACCGCTAACGCGTCGCCAACCGCTTCCTCGCCGGCTGTCTCATCGGACCCATCTACCGTTGCCGCTTCAGGGCCGCAAGCGGCGAAGCTGCTGTTCGGAATTGCCATCTTCGCGAGCGCGTTTCTTCTGTTCCAGGTCGAGCCCATCATCGCGAAGATGATTCTGCCGTGGTTCGGAGGCGTGGCGGCCGTCTGGGCTGTCTGCCTCGTGTTTTTTCAGACGACTCTGCTGCTCGGATATTTGTACGCGCACCTTCTGACGCGCCGCTTTTCTCCTCGCGCGCAGGGACGCATCCACGCCGCGCTGCTGATCGCGAGCCTTGTCGCGCTGCGAATCGTGCCGCACGAAAGTTGGAGGCCAGCCGGTCCCGAGCATCCCGCGTTACGGATTCTGTTTCTGCTATCCGCAACCGTGGGCATCCCGTTCTTTCTGCTCTCAACGACGAGTCCGCTCCTGCAAGCCTGGTATGCAGAGACACTCTCCGGCGCCCGCCCGTATCGGCTTTATGCGGTCTCGAATGCAGGTTCGATGCTGGCGCTTGTGACGTACCCTGTAGCGATCGAGCCGTGGATTTCGACTTCGCACCAGGCGTTCGGCTGGTCCGCGGCATACGCAGGAACGGTGCTGCTGTGCGCCGCCATAACGCTTGCTTCGCGGGAGAGCGAGGCGGCCGCGACCGGGCCCGCGAACGCGGCCAGCGCCGAGCCCGCGAAAGCAGGCGTGCCGGCGACCTTGCAACTGCTGTGGCTGGCGCTCGCGGCGTGCAGTTCGGCTCTGCTGCTTGCGGTGACCAACCACATCGCGCAGAACATCGCCTCCGTTCCGTTTCTGTGGCTCCTGCCGCTCAGCCTCTACTTGCTGAGCTTCATTCTTTGTTTCGACGCGCGCGGATGGTACCGGCCGGGCCTCTTTCTGCGCTTGTTGGGAGTCGCGATTGGCGGCATGGCGTATGCGCTTGCGCCGTCCTTCGCGGGATTGCCCTGGAAAGTCATGATCGTGCTGTTCTGCGCAGGTTTCTTTGTGTGCTGCATGTTCTGCCACGGCGAACTCGAACGCTTGAAGCCCGCGCCAGAGCGTCTAACGAACTTTTACTTGATGGTGGCGCTGGGGGGCGCGATTGGCGCCGTATTCGCCGCGTTGGTGGCGCCGGAAATCTTCTCCGGCTATTACGAGATGCACGTTGGCCTGGGGCTGTGCGCGATTCTTATCTTTGTGGTGCGTTACCGCGATCCCAGCAGCCCCTTTTACGGCGGTCGTCGGAATCCAGCCTGCTTGGTGCTGGCCGGACTGGTCGCGGCGGTCCTCATCAGCTTGTTTGTAACCGCGCGCGAACAGGCTGTCGACACGCGGCTGATAGCGCGCAATTTCTACGGCGTTCTCCGCGTGATCGATGAAAGAGAGCCGAACGTCGTGTTCCGAGGAAATCAACCGCAGTGGGACCGCGATCCGCGCTTCCGCAAGCTGATGAACGGCACCATCGATCACGGCCTGCAGTTTTTGAACCCCGCGCGCAGCAGGGAGCCCACCACTTATTACGGCCGGAATTCCGGGATCGGCGTCGCGTTGCGAGCGGCGCGAGAAGAGCGCGCATTGCATGTGGGCGCGATCGGCCTTGGGATCGGCACGGTCGCGACGTACGGCAGGGCGGGGGATTCGTACACGTTCTACGAGATCAATCCGCTCGTGCTGAAGGTGGCGGAACAGGAGTTCACATTCCTGCGAGACTCGGCCGCGAACGTCAAAATCGTGCTTGGGGACGGACGCCTCTCTTTGGAACGCGAGCCGCCGCCGCAGCGATTCGACGTTCTGATCGTAGATGCGTTTTCCGGCGATTCCATCCCGGTGCATCTGCTGACGCGCCAGGCCTTCCAGCTCTACTTCCGGCATCTGAGGCCGGACGGCGTGCTGGCGGTGCACGTCTCGAACCAGTATTTGAATCTGGAGCCCGTGGTGGCGGCCGCAGCGAGCCGGCTGGGCAAGGAAGCCGTGATCGTCAACCATGAAGTGGGCGCCGGCCAGGGCGTTTATCCTTCGACGTGGATTCTTCTCGGCAGCCGCGAAGGCTTCCTCGGCCGACGAGAGATCGAAAACGCCGGCGAAATCCTCCCAGCAAAAGCTCCTAGGACGGGGCTCTGGACAGACGACTACAGCAGCCTCTGGCGAGTCCTCAAGTAGGGCAGACGCGCCGAGACGCGCGATTCTAACCGTGCCGCGCACCGTGGCCGGTTGCCCAACGGTTCTAGGCCGTAGGGGCGGGTCTCAGACCCGCCCGCGAGCCTCGGAAATAAGTGCCGGCCCTGCAGGCGCAAGTTTGTCCCACTTCGTTGCTCACCTTTTCTCCTCTTGACAGTCTAGAGTAATCAGGTATCTTCCTCTGGATGCTCTAGAGGAGAAGCGGAATGATCGATAGGCCAAGCACGCTCGTCCAAGGCACCCTGGACATGCTGATTCTGAAGACCCTGGCGCTCGAGCCGCTGCACGGTTATGGCATCGCGCAGCGCATCGAGCAGATCAGCCGCGGCGTCTTCCAGGTCAACGCGGGCTCGCTCTTCCCGGCTTTTCGGCGCCTGGAACGCGCTGGACTGCTCGAGACCGAATGGCGCGCCACGGAAAACAACCGCCGGGCGAAGTATTACGTGCTCACGAAGCACGGCCGGCGGAAGCTCGAGGCAGAAACGAAGGAGTGGGGCCGCCAAATCGCGGCGATCACCAGAATCCTCGATGCGCGGGGTTAGGCTGCGATCGCGCCGGCGTTCTGTTGCGGTTGAGAACATCTCTTTGTCGCGAGGACCGCTATGGCGCTGATGCGTAACTTGATTGCGGGCCTGCAAGCATTGTTTCGCAAGCAGAAGGCGAACTCCGAACTGGACGAAGAGCTGCGCGGTTACCTCGATGCCGCCACGGCACAAAAGATGAAGGACGGCATGAGCCGGGAAGAAGCGCGGCGATCGGCACGCCTGGAAATGGGAAGTCCTGACGGAGTCAGAGAAGAGGTGCACTCGGCAGGATGGGAAAGCGTCGTCGAAACGTTCTGGCAGGACGTTCGCTTCGCGGTACGCGTGCTCAGAAAGTCCCCAGGTTTCACGGCGGTCGCCGTGCTTACCCTGGCTCTCGGCATCGGCGCGAATACCGCTCTTTTCTCCGTTGTGAATGGCGTGCTCCTGAATCCGCTGCCGTACCCACATCCGGAACAACTTGTGACCATTCATGAAAGCAAGCCGAACTTCGCAACCGGCTCCATTTCCTACCCGAATTTCCTTGACTGGCAGAAGGATAACCACACGCTCTCGGCCATGGCCGTTTCCCGGCCCACCTCGTTCGGTCTCACCGGCCTGGGGGAAGCGGAGCAGGTACAGGCGGAGTTCGTTACGTCCGACTTCTTCCCGATCCTCGGCGTGAAGCCGGTGATTGGCCGAATCTTTGTGCGAGCGGATGACCAACGCGGAGCGGCTCCAGTGGCACTGATTAGCGGTGGCTTCTGGAAGCGGAAGTTCGGCTCGGCCCCGGACATCGTGGGCAAAACGCTCAATCTCGACGGGAGGGGCTACACCATCGTCGGCGTGATTCCCTCGGGTTTCGACCTTCTGCTGGGCAACTTCAGTCCCAGTGAGATCTACGTCCCCGTGGTTCAGTGGACCAACAATTTGCTCTTGAGCCGCGGCGCCGGCCTGGGCTTTCATGGGATTGGACGGATGAAGCCTGGCGTCACGATCGACCAGTTGCGCGCGGACTTTGCCCAAGTCACCAGAAATCTCGCGGTCGCCTATCCCGATTCCGACAAAGCCGCGGGCGCCGCGTTCTTTCCTTTTCGCCAGTCGATGTTGGGCCATGTCGAACCGTTTCTGCTCGTTCTGTTCTGCGCGGTGGGATTCGTTCTTCTCATTTCGTGCGTCAACATCGCCAATCTCCTTCTCGCGCGTTCCGCGGGCCGCTCGCGCGAATTCGCCGTTCGCGCCGCGCTTGGCGCGAGGAAATCGCGTCTCATCCGCCAGCTTTTGACCGAAAGCATTTTGCTGGCGTCTTTGGGCGGCGCAATTGGCCTGTTGCTGGCAAACTGGGGGACACGCGCTGCTTTGGACAATTTACCTGCTTCGCTGCCGCGCGCCGCAGAAGTGGGCATTGACCCTCGCGTCTTGCTCTTCACTGCTGCGGTTGCGCTGCTGGCCGGAATCCTTTTCGGTCTCGCACCGGCTATCAGGATTTCCCGAACGACCCTGCACGACAACCTCAAGGAGGGAGGCCGTGGCGCGAGCGGGTCGCGCACGGGCGCTCACGGAGTTCTGGTGGTCGTCGAAACAGCTCTGGCCCTGGTCCTGCTGACCGGCGCGGGGCTCATGCTGCGCAGCCTCGTCCGGCTCTGGGACGTCGATCCGGGCTTCAATCCGAGCAAGGTGGTGACGTTCGGATTGTCGCTACCGTCTTCGATGTGGAAGGCGAGCCCAGCCGCAATTCGCGCGGCGTTCCGCGAGGTTGACGCGAAGCTCGCTTCCACTCCCAGAATTGAAGCTGTCTCGATGAGCTGGGGCGCTTTCCCGCTGAGCGGCGACGATGAGTGGCTCTTCTGGCCGGAAGGCCGGCCAAAACCGGCGAACCAGAGCGATATGAAGATGACCCTGGAATACGTCGTCGATCCCGGTTACCTGAAGGTTATGGAAACTCCCCTTCGCAGGGGGAGGTTCTTTACAGCCCGGGACGACGAGCATTCGCCGCCGGTCGTCCTGGTGGACGACGTTTTCGTGCGTCAGTACTTCCCGAATGAAAATCCCATCGGCAAGCATCTTTTCCTGGACAGTCTCGAGGGAAATCAGCAGGCAGAAATCATCGGTGTCGTCGCGCATGTAAAGCAATGGGGACTCGATACGGACGACACGGAGCATCTCCGGGCTCAGCTGTATTTCCCCTTCATGCAGCTGCCGGATTCCGTGATGGCGGGAGCGCCGTTGGGAATGCGAGTCGTTGTGCGTTCCCGCGGTTCAGGGGCAGGCGCTGTCGATTCCATTCGGCACTCTCTGCAACAGCTGAACAGCGGGAATGTCATGTACGGTGTTCAAACAATGGACGAGGTCATTTCCAGTTCCATCGCGAACCGCTGGTTCTCCATGATTCTTCTCAGCGTTTTTGCAGGGCTGGCGCTCCTTCTCTCCAGCATCGGCATCTACGGCGTCATCGCCTATTTGGTTGGTCAGCAAACGCGCGAGATCGGAATCCGAATGGCCCTGGGCGCTCAGCGCAGAGACGTCTTTCGTCTGATTCTTGGCAACGGCGTGAAGATGGCGCTGCTTGGGATTGCCATCGGGGTTGCCGCGGCATTCGGCC
Organism: uncultured Acidobacteriota bacterium; assembly: GCA_963753475.1. Lineage (GTDB taxonomy): Bacteria > Acidobacteriota > Terriglobia > Acidiferrales > UBA7541 > Palsa-295. The sequence goes on along the minus strand of CAVWCN010000004.1, from coordinate 20,602 downwards.
TGACGCGCTTGATGGCGGGGATGCTCTACGGCGTTAGCGCCACCGATCCACTCACCTTTGTCTTTGTCGCAGTCGTGTTGATGCTGGTCGCGCTCGCAGCCTGCTACATTCCCGCGCGACGCGCGATGCGCGTCGATCCCATGGTGGCTCTCCGTTATGAGTAACGGATTGCCTGAGTCGCGTGAAACGGAATGAGGATTCCTCGCCCTCGGCTCTAACGAAAGACAACCCGCACAGTCACTCTATGCCGAGTTGGTGCTGCATCTGTTCGAGAGAGACGCCCTTCGTCTCCGGATACACGAAGAGCACGACGAGGAACTGCACGAGGGTCATCGCCGCGAAAAACACGAACGGATAGCCGTGTGACGACGCGGCGAGCAGCGGAAACGTCAGCGAAATCAGCGCGTTCATGATCCAGTGCGCGGAGCTGCCCAGACTCTGTCCTTTCGCGCGCACGCGATTCGGAAAAACTTCGCCGATATAGACCCAGATGACCGCCCCCTGGGAAACTGCGAAGAAGGCGATGTAAGCGAGAAGCAACCACAGCAGGCTGGCGTAATGGGCCTTCGTGAGGAACACGGCGGCCACGCCGGACAGGCATCCGACCATGCCCGCCGATCCGATCAGGAGAAGAGTTTTTCGGCCCACCTTGTCGATCAGTGCCATGCCTAGAAATGTGGCGACGAAGTTCATCGCGCCAACCGCGACGGCCTGCAGATCGCCCGAAACTCTGCTGAAACCCGCGTAGGCGAAAATGTCGTTCAGGTAATAGAGGATCGCGTTGATGCCGGCAAGCTGGTTGAACATGCCCATGGTGACGGCGATAAACATGGGGAAGCGGTACTTGGGCGAAAAGAGAGGCTCGGACGCTTGCGAGCGCTCGAGGTGAATCGACGCGACGATTTCAGCCAGCTCGATGTCAGGATCTGGCGAGCCGATGGCGTGCAGCACGGAACGCGCTTCATCGACGCGGTTTTGAGTGGCGAGCCAGCGAGGACTTCGCGGAATGCCGAACAGGAAAATCAAAAACAGCAATGCGGGAATCGCAGCCACTCCAAACATCCAACGCCAGTCGCCCGGCCCGGAAATTATCGTTGCAATAAGGTAGTTCGAGAGATAGGCAAGCAGAATTCCGGCCACGATGTTGATCTGGAACATCCCGACCAGCCGGCCACGCCATTTCGCCGGCGAAACTTCCGCGATGTACACGGGCCCCAGAACCGACGAGCCGCCGATTCCGAGCCCGCCGATGAACCGCGCGATGACCAGCATGTACCAGTTCCCGGCGAACGCGCAGCCCAGCGCCGAGACCAGATAGAGAACCGCCAGAATGCGCAGCGTCTCGCGGCTGCCGAAGCGCTGGCCGATGACGCCGGCGGACATGGCGCCGATCACCGTGCCGAACAGCGCGATGAACACCGTGACGCCCTTGGTCCACGCCGTGAGATGGTACAAAGTGGTCAGCGACTGCAGCGTCCCGGCGATCACGGCCGTGTCGAAGCCGAAGAGCAGGCCTCCCAGCGCCCCGACGAAAGTGGCTTTGATCAACGTCGAATTGAGTTTCATGCACTCTCCAGGCGTGAAGGTTCAAAGCAGCGAACAAGACGTCGCAATGCCGCGGCCGCCGGCGTCATCGGGCGCGCATCTCGAGATCGTTCGGCGCGCTCACTGTGAACGGCAACAGGCACGCGCCCAAAATGCCGGACTCCGCGCCGAGTTCGGCCGGCTCAACGTACGTTTTTGCCGACCGGTGACCCTGCGCGTCGAGTGTGCCGTCCGTGAACCGATAGACGTAGCTGCGATGCAGAAGTTCCTCAAACATTTTCGCGGAGAAAAGGTCCCATGCCTGGGCGACTCCTCCACCAACGACGTACAGCGGAAGGTTCAGCGTGTTGACCAACGCCCCCAAGCCGATTCCCAGCGAACGTCCGACGAGATCGAAAACCCTCTGCACATCAGTGTCCCCCGCGCGAGCCTGGTCCGCGAGTTCGCGCGAGGTGAACTCCGGATTTTTCTTCTGCAGAGCGGCCAAGCCGGGAGCATCGCCACGCGCGATCGCTTCACGGGCGAGCCGGCAAACTGCCGTCGCTGACGCATACTGTTCGAGACAGCCATTGCTGCCGCAGCCGCAGATGTGGCCCTCGGGCCAGATCGTCGCGTGTCCAGCTTCGCCCGCCATCCCGTTCATGCCGTCGAAGACCTTACCGTTCAGGATGATTCCGTTTCCCACGCCTGTGCCGAGAGTGAGCATGCACAGCGAATCCACTCCGAGCGATTTGCCCTTGCCAAGCAGGCATTCAGCGAGCGCGGCAAGGTTGGCGTCGTTTTCGACAATCACCGGTATGCCGAGGATAGCCTGGATTGCGGTCCGCAGCTCGAGGCCCTCCCAGCCCGGAAGATTCGGCAGTTTGCGCAGGCGGCCTTCGGGAAGCTCAATGGGGCCCGGGGACCCAACTCCAATGCCAACGAGCGCGGTGCGGGAATGTTTGTCGATGAGCTGCTGGATGGCGCCGCACATGTCGCGGACCACGGCGTCGCGGCCAACTTGCAGCCGCGTCGGAAGCTGAATCTGCTCGAGAACGCCCGAGGTTTTCGAATAGGCCGCGATGCGAAGATTCGTGCCGCCGAGGTCGACTCCAATGGTGTAAGGCGCCGGTGTCATATTTGGCCACGAAGCCCCGAGCACTATACATGAATCGCTGCCGCAGAGGCCCGCCTAATAAGAAAACGAGCGCAGAGCATACCGAGCCCGACGAAGACGGCACTCCTATAGCGAACTTGATCTGGCCGGCAAATCTGGGGTCGCTATGATCCGGGCGGCCTGCGCTGGAGGCCCGCGCATCGCCGGACCAGGGTGGCGCTTCAGGCTTGCAGTTTTTTGCAACCTTAGGGGCGCGGGTTGCCGTATATAGCGGTAGAAGCGGGATGGGGCAACGTGACGAGCGCGGCTACGGCGCTGGCGAACCAGTTGAACTTTGAAGAGCTCGTGCGGGAGCACGAGCGCATGGTCTTCAGCATTGCGTATCACTTCCTGCAAAATGGGGCAGCTGCGGAGGAGGTGTCCCAGGACGTTTTCCTCGCTCTGTTCCGAGGTCTGTCGAAATTAGAGTCGCGCGCGCATGCGACGTTCTGGCTGCGGCGCGTGGCGTGTCACCGGTCGATCGACTATGCGCGGCGCAACAAGAATGCGGCAGCGGAGGTTAGCTGGGACGAATTGCCGGAACAGCCGCCGGAGAACGATAACGCGCGGCGCGGCGATCCGATGCTCTCGAAGCGCTTGAGGCAGGTGATCGCAACGCTCCCGGAGAAAATGCGCATGATTGTGATCCTGCGATACCAGGAAGACGCTGGGCTCGAAGAGATTGCGGAGGCGCTGAGGATCCCGTTGAACACCGTGAAGAGCACGTTGCACCGCGCGCATGCCATTTTGCGCGAAAAAATCGGAGCGGCCATCGGAGAAGGGAACGTATGAACGACAAGCTGGAACAGGAACTGAAGAAGGCGTTGCGGCGGGTCGAGCCACCGGCGGCCTTTGCTGAGCGCGTGCTGGCGCGGGCGGCGAAAGAAGAGAAGCCAGGCGCGGGGCTGCGACCGTGGCCGCAATGGCTTGGAACGGGCGGCTGGCGATGGGCCGCGGCGTCCGCGTTGTGCGCCGCGCTGGCGATATCCGGGCTCGTCTACTACCACGAACGGCAGAAGCAGGGTGAAGAAGCCAAAGAACAAGTGATGCTCGCGCTGCGGATCACGAGCAGCAAATTGCAGATCGCTGCCGAAGGCGTCCAGCAAATGAGTTCGCCGGAGGAGAACCAGCCGTGAACGAGATTGGAGGAGTCATGAAACGCATCGGGACAATCATCGCGCTGCTGCTCGCAACGCAGCTCACGGCGTTCGCGCAGGACTGGGATCCGGGCGGCACGCTGAAGAAGCTGTCGGCAAGAGCGTCAAAAACTGTGGAGGTGACGCTCGACCGGTCGATGCTGCAGTTTGCGAGCGGATTTCTGGATCCCAAGGATCCGGACCAGGCGCGAGCCCGAAAAGTCATCGCGGACATGAAAGGAATTTACGTCCACAGCTTCGAATTCGACAAGAGCGGCGAGTACACGGACCAGGATGTTGCCGCGATCCGGGATCAACTGAAGGGGCCGGAGTGGTCACGGATCGTGAATGTGAGAAGCAAGAGTGAAGGGCAAAACGTCCAGGTGTATTTCAGAAAGGAAGGCGAAAAATTCATGGGTTTGGTCGTGATCGCGACAGAACCGACAGAGTTCACATTTGTCGATCTGGTGGGGCCGATTACGCCCGCGGACCTGCGGGCCCTCGGCGGCCAGTTCGGAATACCCAAAGTCGAGATGGACCAGAATTCCGCCGGGAAGAAGGGAGAAAGCAAGTGACGCGCCGCGTGCTGGCCGTATGTGCTGTGCTGGTGCTGGCGACTCCGTGCTTTGGCGGAAACGACCGCGACTTCAACGCGCTCGTGAAGACGATCGAAACGGAATATGGCGTGCGCCACATGCGAATACCGCTGCTTGGTTTCGCCACATTCTGTTTGCGAGTTGCGGGAAGGCCCGGATCGGCGGGGCTGAAAATTGCGGTGTTCAATGATGTGCTCAACTCGAATGCGGTTTCCGTCGATTCGTTCGAGCGATCGGTGGAAACGGCGATGGGGACGAAGTGGCATCCGCTGGTGCGGGCGCGCTCGCGGAACGACGGAAGTGTGACGATGATTTACGCAAATCCGGACGCGAAAGAGCTGCAGGTGTTCGTCGTCACGCTCGACGGAAATGATGCGACGATCGTGCAGACGAGACTGAAGACGTCGCAGATCTGGAAGTGGATCAGGAAGCCGCAGGACGCGGTGGATCTCGACAACAATCCGCCGGCACATGCCAATCTCACGATTACCGCGGATTAGCTGGTTCATAGTAAGCGACGACAGTACGGCGGACCAATCGTGGCGGAACTCGGGTTCCACTCGCCCACCACGACTTGAGCAAGTGTGCGGGGGTCGTCACCAGAAGGATGAACCGCAGACAACTCGCAGCAATCAAACATGTCTTTCGCATTTGTCTTCCTAGGGCTCTCGTCCATCCGAGTTGGTTTGCCCAGGCGCCGCTCGTCAGTTCGTGCTCCCAGATTCGGATAGTTGCCTTATAATCAGCGGTCCGCTGGGGCGTTTTCTTGTCGGGAGGAAACCCCGCGCGTTGCCGCGGATATCGCTACCGTGTTCGCGAATTATCTGAGGAGACCAGGATGAAGACCGCGTTCTTGTGCCTGCTTGCAAGCATTGCTATCGCGATTCCCGCTCGAGCGCAGAGCATTGAGGGCGAATGGCAAGGCGCTGTTCCGGAGTCCGGCGCGCAGCGCCAAATCGTCGTTCATTTGTCGAACGCGAGCGGCAGTTTGCGTGGGACTCTGGATTATCCGGAGGATTTCAGTTTCGGCAACGGGCTCAGGGGGCTTTCCTTCGAGAACGGAATTTTGAAATTCGGCACGAACGGCCTCTCCTTCGAAGGGACGCTCTCCGGGGACGGAAACAGCATCAACGGATCCTATACCATCGAGAACACAACCGAGTCGGGAACTCTGAACCGCACCACGGCGCCGCCCACCAGGGCAGAGCAGGCGCTGCAAAGCCTGAAAAGCCTCGCAAGCCTGCCTGCGGACGAGTGGAAATTTCACGCAGGCGACGTTTCGCATGGCGAGGAGAGGGGCCTGGACGATTCGAACTGGGAGACAGTCCGGGAAGGAAACCAGGCTCCGACGGACGCTGTCTGGTACCGCCGCGAAATCGAAGTGCCGCGCAATCTGAACGGCTATGACCTGACCGGAACGCGCATCTGGTTTCAATTCGAGGCATACGCGAATGGGCCCATGCCGCAAATCATCTACTTCAACGGGCGGCGCGTCGCAATGGGAGACGACCTCGAGCCCATCGTGCTGTTTGACAACGCGAAGCCGGGAGACAGAGTTCTGGTGGCCGTGAAGCTGCTGCACACCGTGGATCGGAAATTCTTCGCGAGCGCGAATCTGAAGATCGATTTCTCTCCCACCCGCCCGAATCCCTCCGATCTGGTGCAGGAAATCGAATCGACGGCGATCCTTACGCGCGGGGAGCGGCAAAGTTCGTTGCCGGCGCAGCAGGAGTTGGAAACGGCGGTCAACGATATAGATTTGGTGGCTCTGAGGCATGCGGACCAGGGTACTTTCGACGCTTCGCTCCGCACGGCGCAAAGCGCACTGAAAAAAATGGAGCCGCTCATTCAGGGGACGACGGTGCGGCTCTCCGGCAACTCCCACATCGACGCGGCCTGGCTCTGGCCGTGGACCGAAACGGTGGACGTCGTGCGCAGGACGTTCGCCACGGCTCTGCAATTGATGGATGAATATCCGCAGTACACGTACACCCAATCGGCCGCGGCCTACAGCGAGTGGATTGTGGACAAGTATCCGGACGAGTACAAACAGATTCTGGAACGCGTTCGTCAGGGCCGCTGGGAACTGGTCGGCGGAATGTGGGTCGAGCCGGACCTGAACATGCCATCTGGCGAATCGCTCGTGCGGCAATTGCTGGTAGGCCAGCGCTACTTCAAGGATAAGTTTGGCGTCGTCGCGCGAATCGGGTGGAATCCGGATTCGTTCGGCTACAACTGGCAGCTCCCGCAAATTTACAAGAAATCCGGCATCGATTATTTCGTGACCCAGAAGATGGCGTGGAACGATACGACGCAACTCCCGCTGAAGCTGTTCTGGTGGGAGTCGCCGGACGGCAGCAAGGTGCTCACGTATTTCCCGCATGATTACGCGAACGGCATCGATCCAGTGCGCATCGCGGGAGATGTGGCGAAGGCGCGCCAGTTGAATCCCGGGCTGCCCGAGATGATGCACCTTTATGGAGTGGGCGATCACGGCGGCGGCCCGACGCGGAGCATGCTCGATAACGGTGTGCACTGGTCGGACTCGAGTCTTGTCTTCCCGCCGGTGAAATGGGGTGTTGCGCAGGGATTCTTCTCGGATGTGGAAGGGAAGTTGGACACGAAAGACTCGCCGGTGTGGAATTACAAGACGCTCGCGGCGGGCAACACGGCGCTGCCTCAGCCTCCTGCGGGAGAAATCAGCATTCCCACATGGGATGACGAGCTGTACCTCGAATATCACCGCGGGGTTTTCACTACGCAGGCCGAACACAAACGCCACATGCGCGAAGCCGAAGAGCAGATGCTCAACGCGGAGAAAATTTCGTCACTGGCGTGGCTCGACGGAGCTTCTTATCCAAGCGAGCCGCTGACAGAAGCGTGGAAAAAGGTGCTGTTCAACCAATTCCACGACTTGGCCGCGGGATCGGGCATCGCGCAGATCTATAAGGATGCGGCTCGCGATTACGACGTCGTGCGCTGGACCGCAAATGGCGCCAGTATACGGGCGTTTCACCGGATCGCCAGCGAGATCGACACCAGCACGACGACGGGTGTGCCCGTGATGGTCTGGAATCCACTGGCCTGGACGCGGACCGATCTGGTTGACGTCCACGTGCAGATGCCGGCGGCGGAAGCAAATGGAATTTCCGTCGTCGATGTCAAGGGCGCCGCACTGCCGGTGCAGGTGCTCTCGGAAAACGCGGCGACCAGCAGCTATAAGTTGCTGGTGGAAGCAAAGGATGTTCCATCGATGGGGTACGAAATCGTGCACGTCGTGCCCGGAACGCGTCCTCTGGCGACCGATCTGAAAGCGAGCGGCCTGACGCTGGAGAACCGCTTCCTGCGCGTCGTCGTGAATCCGCAGACGGGGTGCATCACCAGCCTCGTCGATAAGCGCACGAGTTTCGAATCGATTGCGGCAGGCGGCTGTGGCAACGAACTGGTCGCGTTCAAGGACACGCCGAAAGATTACGACGCGTGGAACATCGACCCCGGTTTTGACAAGGTGTTCACCGAGCTCAAGCAAGCGGATTCCGTGAAACTCATCGAACATGGGCCGCTGCGCGCGACGATTCGCGTGGTCCGCACGTGGGACAAGTCGAAATTCGTCCAGGACATCTCGTTGTATTCAGGGTTGGACCGCGTTGACGTGGCCAACGATATCGACTGGCACGAGACCCACATTCTCTTGAAGGCGGTGTTTCCGCTCGCCGCGTCGAGCAGCGAGGCCACGTTCGAAATTCCTTATGGGTCGATCGAGCGGCCCACCACACGGAACAATAAGATCGAGGATGCCAAGTTCGAGGTGCCGGCGCAGCGCTGGGCCGATCTCGGCGACAGCCGCCACGGGGTCAGCCTGATCAATGAATCGAAATACGGCTACGACGCGAAGGGAAACCTGCTGCGGCTCTCCCTGTTGCGTTCGCCGACTTGGCCTGATCCGGACGCCGATCGCGGGCGGCACCAGTTCAGCTATTCGCTATATCCACATGCGGGGACATGGAAGCAGGCCATGACCGTGCGGCGCGGTTACGAATTCAATTACCCGATGGAATCGATGCAGCTTGAGTCGCACGAGGGCAAGCGTCCGCCGGAGCGCTCGTTCGTAACCGTCAGCGATCCGAACGTCGTGCTGACTGCGGTGAAAAAGGCGGAGGACGCAAACGCGCTGATTTTGCGTTTCTACGAGTGGGCGGGAACCAGCGGCAGCGCGCAGGTCGGCGTTCCGCCGGGCGCCACGTCCGCGACCTTGACGAATTTAATGGAGCAGCCGGAGGGCTCAGCCCTCGCTATCACCGCGAACCACGTCACGGTGCCGGTGCACCCCTACGAGATTGTCACCGTGCGCGTCGATTATCCCCACGCAGGAAGCGGAGAAGCGATGAGCCAGTAGATTTTTCTCGCCTTGCACCATGTTTGCGCCGAGCCTCGCATGCGCAGGGACCGAAACAGGCAGCATCTTGGAGAAGAGCGGAGCTAAAGCCGGGCAAGCCGCTCGTGGAACGCCCGCGCCACAGAAAAGCGTCGCTTCTAGCGGACGCCGCTCGCTGCACGCGGTAGGAATCCTTCAGAAGGAAGACCGAAGTAGGCGGCCATTTCGCGGCGGCCTCGGCCGGTGACTTCGAGCGCCCTGCTGTCGAGATCGCGCATCACCCATTTCCGTTTCAGCGCGACGTTCAGCACCGCCGCTCCCAGCGCTCCGGCGAGGTGCGGGCGCCGTTCGCTCCAGTCCACGCATGCGAACGCAAAGCGTCGACGCAGTGCGCGCGCGGCTTCGACGTCGATGCCCAGCCCTTGAAAACCGGCCGCTCCGTCGCGCGTGACTTCATACCTATCGTCTTGTGAAGTCCGCAGCCATCCCATCGCTTTGAACCGGTCGTGCAGCGAAACACCCAGCGCGCCTGCGATGTGGTCGTAGCAACTCCGCGCGGCGCGCAGATGATCCGGCGTGTTGGGGGTGAACGCGTGCCGCGGGCCGCCGGCGAGGACGTTCAGCGCCTCCAGCACGGCGGCGACATGCGGACCTTCGAGGCTGTAATAGCGGTGACGGCCCTGCGCCAGCACTTTGACGAGCTTCTGCCTCTTCAGCAACTGCAGGTGCGCGCTGGCGGTGGATGCGCCCACTTCGGCCGCCGCCGCCAGTTCCGTGCTCGTATGCGCGTGGCCATCGACCAGATAATAGAGCATGCGCGCCCGCGCTGGCTCGCCAATGGCCGCCGCGATCGAGGAAGCTCTCCCGTCAACGGTCTCTGCATTCATATTGCGATGATAAACGAAGTGTCCCCGCACGGCAACAGGCAAGATTGCCCGCATGCGTTGCAAACCGGCCAGGCGCCTGACCCGTCGCAAGGCCTGCTCCCTGGTTGGGGCGCTGGGAGCGTCGCTTTCTATGGCTCCCGGCGCCGCACCGGCGGGCGCCACCAGGAGGAAAAAGTTGAACATCACCTGTTTCATTCGCTACCAAATCGATCCGTTCCAGCGCGAAACGTTCAAGAAATATGCTCAGAACTGGGGGCGGATCATCCCACGCCTCGGCGGACATCTGGTTGGATACTTCCTCCCAGACGAAGGAACGAACGACGTGGCGTGGGGACTGATCGCATTCGACAGCCTCGCTTCCTACGAGGCGTATCGCGCGAAGCTGAAGTCCGATCCCGAATCGAGGGAGAATTTCTCGATGGCGGAAACGAAGCGCATAATCCTTCGAGAGGAGAGGACCTTCGTTGGAGTGGTCGACGGCACGTTCGAAATTCCCTCCCGGATGTGAAGAAGGATCGTATCGCCGATGACGTCGCAAACCGAAAAGGGCAGGATTTTTCGTGCGCTCCACGAGCGCGATCGCGCTTTCATCATTCCCAATCCGTGGAATCCCGGCACGGCGAGGCTTCTGGCGCACCTCGGATTCGAGGCGCTCGCGACAACGAGCATGGGCTACGCGTTTTCGATAGGCCGGCTCGATGGATCGTTGAACCGGCAGGAGACCCTGGACCACGCGACAGAGATCGTCGCCGCGACCGATCGGCCGGTGAGCGCCGACCTCGAGAACGGGTTTGGAGACGGGCCTGAAGCGGTTGCCGAAACGATCCGGCTCGCGGCGGCCGCGGGACTCGTCGGCGGCTCGATCGAGGATGCCACCCGGCGCGACGACCAACCGATTTATGACCGAAAGCATGCGGCGGAACGGGTGCGCGCCGCAGCGGAAGCGGCTCGCGCTTTGCCGTTCACCTTTACGTTGACCGCGCGCGCCGAAAATTACCTGCATGGCCGGCCGGATATCAAGGACACGATTGAACGCTTGCAGGCCTATCAGGAAACCGGCGCCGACGTTCTGTACGCGCCGGGGCTGGCCAGCAAGGACGACATCGCCGCCGTCGTAACCTCGGTCGATCGCCCGGTCAACGTCGTGATGGGGCTGCGCGGCGTGCAACTGAGCCTGGCCGAGCTCTCGAAGATGGGAGTGAAGCGGATCAGTGTGGGGAGTTCGCTCGCTCGCGCCGCGCTCGGCGCGTTCCTTCGCGCAGCGACGGAGATGCGCGAGCAGGGCACGTTCAATTTTGCTGCGGACGCGGCGAACCCGCGGGAGATCAGCGCGATCTTCAAGGTATGGCCGCAGGCGTCGACCGACCTGAAGTCCTGAATTGCGGAGAGATCCTTCGACTGCGCGGCCACTGGTCGCTCCGCTCAGGATGGCACACAGGAGCGAAACGGTTTCTAAAAGCCGTACTTCGCCGTTATCGAGCCGTCGGATTTGCGAATCAGGGACATGGCCGCGTGTTCGGCGGGCAAACGCAGCTTCAGTTCAGCTTTGCTCGTCTTGTCCACGAAATCCAGATCGTAATCCTGATCTCGCTCCGAGACCATCACGTACAAGACGGAGTCCTGAAGCACCGTTGGATAGATCAGCACGCCGGGCGCGGGCGCGGACCTTAGTTCGAATGGCGCACTGACCCCAATTTCGCTGAACACAGTGGAATAGAGTTTGGCCGCAGCCGCCTCACCTTCGGCCAACTCGACAGGGTATGGCGCCCAGAAAATGTGGCCATTCCCCACGGCGAGTTCCTTCAATTGCTGACCATCCTTGAACTGAAAAGTCTCGAGCCACGTTTGTGCGTCGAAACCGAACGAGAGCGAGATGGTCTCGTCCTTCACCTTCATCTCCGCGTTGTGAATTGTCAGCGGCTCCACGGTCGCGCCATCGAGCCCTACTGCAGCCGCGCGGTTCACGCGGTGCCAGTGTGCGTCGCGCTCGACCGGGCCAGTGATGAGCAGGTTGCCGCCCGATTTCACGTACGCGAGCAGCTCATCCCATGTGGAATCGGCGAGAGCTTGCGCCGACGGAAGAATCGCCAGCTTCGGCGCGCCCATCTTGCCGACTTGATTTGCTGCGATTACGCTTACAGGCATTTTAGCAACGTAGGCCGCCGCCCGGACGGCATTGCGCTGCGCCGCAATTTGCATCTCGCGAATCGCGGAAAATTGGGCGGCTTGGGAAGTGACGATGGCCACGTCCGCCGGTTCGGGATTGCGCAGGCTTTCGTGAATTCCGCCGGCGAACCGCGCCATGTCGCGCAGAACCGTCGCTTCGGGTTTCTCCGTTGCGTCGGCGCGCAGAGCGCCAATCGGCACCTCGTTCCCCGAGGTCATATAATCGTTCGCGTTCCACAACCATTGAATCGCGCCCGAGCCTTCAACGAACGAAAGAGCCTCCTTCCGTTCGAGCAGCGCCGCGTCGTTTTCCGGCGTTCGTCGAGCGATCTGATCCAGCGTCATCTCGCGCTGTAATCCCGTTTCCTGGATTATCATGGGGATGCCAGGCTGTTTCGCGACGAGCGAATCCCAAAGCAGCGCGTCGTTCTGCCACCATGAGTGGTTCGTCGTGAAATCGACATACGGGCCGAAGAAAGCGGGCGAGAGCCGATCGTCGAAGCCGCCTTCATCCTGGCCGATCGTGATGAGCTGCTGTGAGCCGGTGGCTCGAATCGAAGCGCGCAGATTTTTCACCCAGCCGGCGAACGTATCCTGTGCGAATTCGAAGAAGTCGTAGAGTCTCAGCGAATTCGGGCCGGTGTACATTCCACGCGGCTGGAATTCCAATTCCTCGGGAACAGGCAGTGTCGCTCCGGGCGCGATGAACGGCAGGTTCCACGCATCAGCCAGCAGCGCTCGATCCGGATAGCGCGCATCGAGCCAGCGATTCCATGCGGCCCGTTCAAACGCGTCGCCGTTCGGCCGCATCTGCCAGAGGTGCTTCGAAAAGCTCGGCTCGTTGATCAGGTCCCAGGCGAGGAAGGGAACGTCATGGAACCGCTCCACCACGGAAGAAATCAGCGTCGTCTCACGGCGAATCGCCTGCGGATTCAGATAAGCATTCTCGCCGCCGAGCACATCCGGGAGAAACGCGAAGAACTCAAATTGCACCGGCAGGCCGTGGCGGCGCGCAGTCATCAGGAAGGCTTCAAGAGTGCGCAGCGTTCGTTCGTAGGGGCGGCCTTCTTCGTCGCAGAATTTGTCCCAGCCGGTCCACCAGCCGGTGCGAATCATGTTGAGGCCGGCCCCGCTGATCTGGCCGAGGTCCCTGTCCCAGACGTACACGTTGGGATGATCGAAGTAGAGCCTCTGGACGTCGCTCGCCATATACGTGGTTCCCACAACCGCAAGCGGCTGGCCATTCAGCTCGAAGTAGTTGGGATTCACGCTGAGGTGCGGGCCCGAGCGCAGATAGTCAAGGTCGCGAATCCAGAATCCGGAATGATAAATAGCACGAAGCTGGCTGCCCTCGAGCAATTCGGCGCTGACGGTGAAAAGCCCGCGCGTTTTGGGCGGAGGGATCACTACCGGCAGCGGCGCGGGAAGCGTGATCGTCTGCGTCGTCTTCGTCGCGTGCGGCTGGTCGGACGCAATCGTAACACGCACGCTAAGACCCGATTCCGCGGGTTGCGCTGAGGTCCAGTTGATCTTCAGTTCCACTGGCTCCCCGGGCAGATAGAGCGGCAGCACCGGGCGGACGGTGAATTCCTCCGCGCCACGAAGAGCCGCGAAAACCAGGGAGGGGATGATTTGTTTTGCCGGCGCGCTGCTATAGAAACCATCGGCGAGGGAGGCATTGAGGAAAATCCAGCGGCCGCCGGCGAATCGGTCGCGCACGTGATCGATTTGAATGGCCGGGGCGGACATGCGCCGCCCGTCCTTCGTGCCCCAGGCGAGCGCATCGAGACGCGCATCCAATCGCGCGGCCGAGCCGTCGCGATTATAAATATCGGAAGATGTCAGATGAATGATGGGACTGAACGCTTTCTGCCAGGAAAAGCGCGGGAGATGCTGCACCACATCGGGATTGTCTTCGAACCCGTAGCCGTCCGAACCCGGCGTTTCTTGGTACTGGTCGATCAGCAGTTCGAGGGAACCGCGAACGCTATAGGCGCGCAGATGCCAGCCTGAATTGTCGCGGTACGCCGCGCGCGTGAACGGGCGGCCTCCCAGGGCGAGCAGATTTCCGCCGCGTTCAAGATACGCCAAAATATCCGGCCACGCGGATTCGGGATACGCCGAACCGTATGGAACCACCAGCAGATGAGTCGAGGGGTCCGAGAGCGCATCGTGAAGTTGGTCCGCCGGAACGAAACGCGCGCCCGCGACGAGCGCTGCCAACTCCGCTTGCGACGGCGCAGCGGAATCCGCGACAGGGAAGCCGTCTTCGTAGAAAACAGCGATTCCCGAGCCTTGCGCCCCAGTCGACGGCGCGACTGCAAAGAAAACGAATGAATTGGCCATAAGGAGGATCAGAACCGCATTTGTTCTCATGTATGATGGCTCCTCGGAACAGGCTGTTGTAGGACAAGCCTTGTTTTCATGCAACCGGAAGTTTTGAAGGGGCAGAAGACGGATCGAAGCGCGAACCGCAGGATGCCATGAGCGCTCAGGCGAGGCCGAGTATTCCGGAACCGATCAAGTCTCTTGAAGAGATCAAGTCGCGATTTCGCGACCTTTACGGACAGGAGCCGTCCGTCTACCGCGCACCCGGGCGTGTCAACCTGATCGGCGAGCATACGGATTACAACGATGGCTTCGTGTTTCCGGCAGCGATCGACCTGTTCACTTGGGTCGCAATCGCGCCGCGCAACGACAACCGCATCCACGTCGATTCCGAAAATTTCCACGAAGCGGTCGAGTTCGCGCTCGATGCGCTGCCGCAAACGGCAAAAGCGGGGTGGAGCCGGTACGTTTTTGGCGTGGCGCTGGTTTTGCAGCGCGATGGCCATTCCCTGCGCGGCGCGAATCTCCTCATTCGCGGCGAGGTGCCCATTGGCGCGGGCGTGAGTTCGTCGGCGGCTCTCGAAGTGGCGGCGGGATTTGCGTTGCTCGCGAACTCGGGCGCGGCGATCGACGGCCGGAAGCTGGCGCGCCTTTGCCAGAGGGCGGAGAACGAAATCGTCGGTGCGCACGTCGGAATCATGGATCAGCTTGCATCCGCCTGCTCCGTTGCAGATCATGCGCTGCTGCTCGATTGCCGTTCGCTGGAATTTCGCACGTTGCCGATGCCGGCGGGAATTCGCCTGGTGATCTGCAACACGATGGTAAAGCGCGAGCTTGCCGCGAGCGCCTACAACACGCGGCGCGTGGAATGCGAAGACGGCGTCAGAATCCTCGCGCAGCGTTTCCCGGAGGTGCGCGCGTTGCGCGACGCGACGCTCGATCAGTTGCAAAGTTGCCGCGCGGCGATGCCGGAAAACGTCTTCAAGCGCTGCCGCCACGTGATTACGGAGGATGCGCGCGTCCTGGAGGCGGCGGATGCGCTGGAGCAAAACCGGCTCGACGACTTGCGCCGCGCCATGGCGGAATCGCACCGCAGCCTGCGCGACGATTACGAGGTGAGTTGCGCGGAGCTGGATTTGCTCGTCGAATTGGCCAATCAAGCTCCCGGCGTGCACGGCGCGCGGATGACCGGCGCAGGTTTCGGAGGGTGCACGATCAATCTTGTCGACGCGAACGCGGTCGACGCGTTTCGCGATCGCATTTCGGCCGGGTACGAGCAGCGGATGGGAATCAAACCCGATATTTACGTCTGTCACGCGGCGGATGGAGCAAAGCGCGTCCAGTAGCAGGTTCGAGCGTCGGTACAAATCGATGACCTCCAATTTCGCCGAGCACGCGCACAGACGATTCAATCCACTGATTTCCGAATGGGTGCTCGTCTCGCCGCATCGAACCGAGCGGCCCTGGCAGGGGCAGGTTGAGCCGGTGCAGCCGGAGACGACCGTCTCGTACGATCCGAAGTGTTACATGTGTCCGGGAAACACGCGAGCGAGCGGCGCGAAGAATCCCGATTACAAGAGTTCGCTCGTTTTCGACAACGATTTTCCCGCGCTGCGGCGCGAGACGCCCCGGGACACGCTTGAAGATGGATTGCTGCTGGCTCGTGGCGAGTCGGGAATTTGCCGCGTCGTTTGTTTTTCTCCGCGACACGACTTGACTCTGTCGCGAATGGAAACAGAGGCGATTCGCGAAATCGTGGACGTGTGGGCCGCGCAGTATGCGGAGTTGGGCGCGACTGAGAATATCCAGCACGTGCAAATCTTCGAAAATCGCGGCGCGATGATGGGCGCCAGCAATCCTCATCCGCACGGCCAGATCTGGGCGACTTCGAGCTTGCCGAACATGACGGAGAGGGAACTGAACTCCTTCACCTTTCACAGAATGACCAAGAGCCATTGCCTCCTGTGCAGCTACCTGGACCAGGAGCTGAAGGCCCGTGAGCGGCTTGTCTGTAACAACGATCATTTCGTCGCGCTCGTTCCGTTCTGGGCGGTCTGGCCGTTCGAAACCCTCGTGATTTCGACTCGCCACGCGGGCTCGCTCGCAGACCTGTCGAACAAGGAGCGCGATTCGCTGGCCGACCTGCTGAAGAAGCTGACCACGCGCTACGATCATCTGTTCAGCGCGCCCTTCCCCTATTCCATGGGATTCCACCAAAGCCCGACGGACAAAGCGCCGCATCCGGAATGGCATCTGCATGCGCATTTTTATCCGCCGTTGCTGCGTTCGGCCACGGTGAGAAAATTCATGGTCGGTTTCGAGCTGCTCGGAAGCCCGCAGCGTGATTTGACCGCGGAGCAGGCCGCCGAACGCCTGCGCGGAGTTTCCGACCTCTGAATCCGGCCAATTCTTTCTTGCGAATCATGCGCACGCAGGGTGAAAGGAAATCATGGCGATACTCGTGACAGGCGGTGCAGGCTACATCGGCAGTGTGACCGTCGAGCTGCTGTGCGCAAAGAGCGAAGACGTCGTCGTCCTGGACGACCTCTTTCGCGGGCATCGCGAATCGCTCCCGCGCGGCCAGGTTTTCTATCAAGGAAAAGTGGGCGACCGCGCGCTCATCGCGCGTATCGCCAACGAGCATTCCATTGAGGAGTGCATCCACTTCGCGGCTCTGGCCTACGTCGGCGAATCGGTCGAAGATCCCGCGCGCTATTTCGAGAACAATGTCGAGCAGGGCGTTGCATTCGTCGGCTCGCTTGTGCGTGCAGGTGTCCGCCGCATCGTTTTTTCCTCGACGGCGGCGACCTACGGCGAGCCGAAGCGCGTCCCGATCACCGAGCAGGATCCGCAGTGGCCGGCCAACCCGTACGGCTGGACCAAACTCTTCATGGAGCGCTTGCTCACCAGCTACGATCTCGCTTACAGCATGAAATTCGTGTCGCTGCGCTACTTCAACGCGGCCGGCGCAACTGCAGAGTGCGGCGAGGATCATGAGCCGGAGACGCACTTGATTCCCAACGTGCTGGCCGCGGCCGCGGGGGAAAGGCCGGACGTGGCAGTCTTTGGAAAGGATTATCCGACCCCGGACGGCACGCCGATTCGCGATTATGTGCACGTCACGGACCTCGCGGACGCCCATATCCGCGCTCTGGAACATCTGCGCAAAGGGAACGCCTCCGATTTTCTCAATTTGGGGACAGGACACGGCTATTCGGTGCTCGAAGCGATCGAGGCGGCTGGAAAAGTCACCGGCCGCACGATTCAGGCGCGCATCGAACCGCGGCGTCCCGGCGACCCGGCCCGGCTTGTCGCGGACGCGGCACGAGCGAAGCAAGTTCTGGGATGGAGTCCATCGTCGAACCTGGAGTCAATTATTCGGTCGGCGTGGGACTGGAAGCAGCGCCATCCGCGCGGATACGGCGCCGCATCATAACGCGATTGCAGGAATGAACGACCCGCGCTCGTTGGCCAACTAGGTGCGGGCGCGTCGTCGCGGTCAGCTCGCCTTCAGACCGTTCGGAACCATTGGCATGGAGCGCAAGCGAACTCCCGTCGCATCGAAGATCGCGTTGCCGATCGCGGGCGCCATGCCCATCAACGGCGATTCCCCCGCGCCGGCCGACGGGATGTCCCGGCGGTCGATCAGTACGGTTTCCATTTGCGGAACGTCTTTGAAGCGCGGCACGCGGTATTGCGCGAAGTGCGGATTCAGGATTTTGCCGTCGGCGAACCGGATCGCCTCGAACAGCGCCCCGCCCATGCCCATGATGTTTCCGCCCTCGATTTGATTGCGTAAGCCATCGGGATTGACGATCGCGCCGCACTCGAACGCCGCTCACCACGCGCACCACCTGCACGTTGCCGCTCCCCCGATCCACAGCTACTTCCGCAAACGTCGCGACGTTGCCGCCCTTCTCGAAACCGCCGCCCATTCCAAAGCCATGGCCCGGCTGCTTCGTCTGTCCCCAGCCAAATTTCTTCGCGGCGGCCCCGAAGACGGCGCGCAGGCGCTCGTTCTTCAGGTTTTTCATCCGGAATGCCAGCGGGTCCATATTCACTTCGCGTGCCAGCTCGTCCATGAACGACTCGCGCGCGAAATGATTGGCCGTCGCCGCAAGCGCGCGATACGAGCCCTGCCGCAGCGGATATTCGGTTGGATGGAAAACGATGCGCTGGTTCGGGACTTCATACATCGTGCGGATACCCGAGCCGCCGGAATTGTAGTTGTGAAATTCCCAGGCGGTGATCGTGCCGTCGTTGCGCACGCCGGCGGAAATGTCCATCACGCCCGCGGGGCGAAAATAGGCCCAGGTAAACTCCTCCTCGCGCGTCCATATCAGTTTCACCGGCCGACTCGCCGCGCGAGCCAGCCGCGCCGCTTCAATCGCGCATTCCCCCGTGTGCTTTCCGCCGTAGCCCGATCCCATGTCGGGCATCAGCACGCGAACCTTCTCCTCCGGAAGATGGAAGGTCTGCGCCAGTTGGCCGCGAACGCCAAACGGCCGCTGCGTGCCGGTCCACACCGTCAAGTTGTCGCCCGACCAGTGAGCGAGCGCCGCGCGAGGCTCGAGCGGAGTGTGCGCGATATACGCAACCGTATAGGTCTGCTGCAAGCGATGATCGGCCGAGCTCATACCGCTTTCCATCGAGCCGAGCTCGAAATCCGACGTCCGCTCGCCCAATTCGCCGCCCGTTTGCGCCGGATTCTTCTTCAGGTAATCGTAGATGGTCTTGCTTGAGGGCTGCCCGGTCTGCTCTTTCCACTCGGCGCGCACGGATTTCAGCGCTCGTGTGGCAGCTTCTTCGGACGGCCCGGCGACGCCAACGAAATCCCCGTCGTGAACGAAGGTCACCTCGCTCATGAGCGTGGCGTCCGGCGCATTCACCGAAACGAGCGTCGCGCCAAACGATGGCGCACGAAGAACCTTGCCGTAAAGCATTCCCGGCAGCTTCTGATCCGACGGATATTTGTGCTTGCCCGTGACGAAGTCTCGCCCGTTGACCTTCGAGATCGGCTGGCCCTCGACTTTCCATTCCCTCGCCGGCTCGAGCGGATCTTCGGTCGGAATCAGCGCCGTGAGCTGCTGGCCTCTTACCAGTTCCGCGTATTCAATCGTTCGCTTTGTGGAGGGATCGGTGATTTTGCCGTCGGCCGCGACCAGTTGCTGCGCGTTCGCGTTCCACTGCTTGGCCGCCATTTCGACCAGGGCATCGCGCGCCGCCGAAGCCACGCGCCGAAGCTGCAGATTCATCGTGGGTGTCGTGCGGCTGCCGAACGTCCCCATGTCGAACGGCGTGAGTTTCGTATCGCCCATCACCAGTTCGATTCGCTCGATGGGAAAGCGCAGTTCTTCGGCAACAGCCTGGCTGAGCGAGGTGCGAATGTTCTGGCCGATTTCGACTTTGCCGGTGTAGCTCGTCACCGCGCCGTTTTCGCCGATGTGCAGCCAGGCGCTGATTTCGCGCGGAAGCGTTTCTTCGCCAAAACCGCGGCGCCGTCCTCCGCCGGATTCCTGAAACGCGAGCGCGTCTTTCAGCACGCACGCGACGAGCAGGCCTGCTCCAAGCGCCTTGAAGAAATCGCGCCGCTGCAATTCGAAATGGTATTGCGACGGTTCGCTCAGTTCGTACCGCTCAACTTCAACCGCCGGAGGCGCCATTTGCAACGTAAGTTTGTCGCTCATCAGCTTGCCTCCTTTGCGGCATGACCGTGCATCGCGGCCGCCGCCCTCAGCACCGCTGCGACGATCCGTGGCTGCGTTCCGCAGCGGCAGACATTCCCTTGCATGTACTCGGTGACTTGTTCCGCCGTCGGATGCGGGGTCGCCTTCAGTAGCGCCGTCGCTGTGACGATCATGCCCGAGGTGCAGTAGGCGCACTGCATCGCGCCCTCCTCGAGGAATGCTTCCTGAATGGGATGAAGCCGGCCGCGCTCCTCGATTCCCTCGATCGTCGTAATTTTGCGGTTTGCCACGGCTCCCACGCGCGTGATGCAGGAATGGCGCGGGTTGCCGTCGATCAGGACGGTGCACGCCCCGCACTGGCCTTCGCCGCACCCGTACTTGCTTCCCGTCAGGTCGAGCTGGTCGCGCAGGACGAAAAGCAGGCTGGCCTGCGGATCAGCGTCAACTGAATAAACTGTTCCATTGATATGAAGCTTCATTACATTGGCCATCGGATCGCCTCGGTAGGACGGACTTCAAAAGACAGGCAGGATTCGCTCGGAAGCATTCGAATTCCCCTAAGCTCAATAGCCTACAACTAGAGCGGGGTGCCCGGACATGAATTTTTGCGGGACCCGAGTGTACGCACGGAGGCGGAATTGCCTGCTTGCGGCCTCCCGCGGCACTTCGAAAAACGGCTAGCGAACTGGCGAGGATCGTTAAAAGGCGAAAGCTCAGTGGAAAACCGCCACGACAGGGATCTTGGCT
>CAVWCN010000003.1:0-764413 GCA_963753475.1 uncultured Acidobacteriota bacterium | reverse complement strand
ACACTGCCGTGGGCACAGGGGATAGGTGATAGAGGCGTTTGTAATGTCCGACTGCGCCTTTCCGATCCATGTGGAGGCTCTTCCGTCCAAGTCAGGCCACAGTTAATTATTCATGCGATCGCGATTGCCCTGGGAGCTAAGTGGTGGCATGCTTCCTTGGTTGATGCCGGTAGAAATACCGGATTAGGCGGGAGGTGGCGGTTATGCGGGACAGGCGGCTTGTTTTTGCGTTTGTATTCGCTCTTGTGATGGCTGGAGTCTCCGTTTTGGCGAACCCAACTGCAGCACGGGCCGCCGCATTTGCTGCCCACAGGCAGGCAGCCGCTCTCCCGTCGGGGGCACCTCCACCGCCCTTTGGTCTTCCGTTTGCAGTCGGAGAGAGAGCCGACCTGCTTCAAGGTCCGCATACGAACAACGCTGACGTTTGTAACTACCCAACGTCGGGCGCACCTTGCAATGCACTTGACCTCGTTCCGGCTTCGGGCGTGGTGCGCGCAGCAGGAGCGGGAACAGTGCATATCTTTTCCTATTGTCAACCGGGCCTGGTGGCGATTGACCACGGAGACGGTTGGTGGACTGGCTATTACCATCTTACGAATGTGTCAGTTAGCAATGGTGAGACTGTTTCAGCAGGACAACCATTGGGCGATGTGGGCGAGTCCCTTCCCTGTGGCGGATTCGCCAATACACCGCATGTACATTTCTTCGTGAAGTATGTGCCGCCCGGACAGTCAATTGGAGACATATTCCAGAACACATCGGTAGATGTCGATTTGCAGGGATTTACGTTGGGTGGCTGGCAGATCTCTGGACGGCAGTGGTCGGCCTGCATGACCTACGTGGCTACGGGCGAAAGGGACTGTGCTGGCCAAGACATTACGAACTACGGCGGACCCTCTCCTACCACTAACTTCAACATGCTGAAGAACGCCAGCTTTGAACTGAGCGGCAATGGCACACCCCCAGGCGACTGGAGCAATTCGAGCGGCCCGATCGAGACCTACTGCCAGCCATTCAGCCCGGGTCTGACCTCCCACGACGGACATTGCATCGCGGAAGCCAATAGCCCCAACGGAGGCAACGTCTACCAGGACATCACGGATCTCAGTTCGAGCCAGTTGGCTGCCGGAAACAGCTATGACTTCTCCGTTTGGCTTCGATCGCCAAGCGGACAGCCCTTCAATGCCTGCGTCAACCTCTTCGCGTTACCCGCCGGCAGCCAGATCGGCGATCAGCAGACCTGTCAGACCATCGGATCGGACTGGACCTTGCTCTCGGCCCCGAGGGACATCGTCCAGAGCGGCAACACTTTCCTCCGAGCGGCGGTCTACCTCTACACGGCCAACCTCAACCTCGACATGGATGGAGCCCAGGTAGTCAGCAGCGGTCTGAAGAACGCCAGCTTTGAACTGAGCGGCAATGGCACACCCCCAGGCGACTGGAGCAATTCGAGCGGCCCGATCGAGACCTACTGCCAGCCATTCAGCCCGGGTCTGACCTCCCACGACGGACATTGCATCGCGGAAGCCAATAGCCCCAACGGAGGCAACGTCTACCAGGACATCACGGATCTCAGTTCGAGCCAGTTGGCTGCCGGAAACAGCTATGACTTCTCCGTTTGGCTTCGATCGCCAAGCGGACAGCCCTTCAATGCCTGCGTCAACCTCTTCGCGTTACCCGCCGGCAGCCAGATCGGCGATCAGCAGACCTGTCAGACCATCGGATCGGACTGGACCTTGCTCTCGGCCCCGAGGGACATCGTCCAGAGCGGCAACACTTTCCTCCGAGCGGCGGTCTACCTCTACACGGCCAACCTCAACCTCGACATGGATGGAGCGACCCTGTCCGCTGGCAACGCCCAGTTTGGGCAGACCCCTCCCGATCCACCAACGAGTGTCAGCGCCGCTCCAGGCGCTGAGCGAGCCACCGTGTCCTTCTTATCTCCGGCAAACGATGGTGACAGCCCAATCACTGGTTACGCCGCCAGCTGCAGTTCGTCTAACGGAGGAGTTGGCGGCAGCAACACCGGTTCTGGTTCTCCGATCATGGTCACTGGGCTCACTGATGCCAAGAGGTACACCTGCACGGTGACAGCGGCCAACGCGGTGGGCCCGGGCGCGAACTCGACTGCGTCCAATGCGGTGGTAGTCGGCGTGGCCCCGGCAATCACCTCACCGCTGAGGGTCACGTTGATCAAGGGCGTCAAGGGCACGTTCATCCCGACGGCCACCGGGTTCCCGACACCGGTGATCACTGAGTCCGGCACCCTGCCTGCGAACGTCACCTTCGCGGGCGGCAAGCTCACCGGCACCTCGACGGTGAGCGGCAACTTCCCGATCACGTTCACAGCTCACAACGGCGTGGGCAACGACGCAATGCAGAAGTTCACGCTGACGGTCGTACCCATTGGGATAACGACGACCTTCCTCCCAGCCGGCAAGCTCGGGGACAAATACTCGGCCGCCCTGATAGCCAGTGGCGGCAACAAGCCATACACCTGGTCCCTAGCCACAGGGTCGAAGCCACTTCCTCCGGGCCTGAAGCTGTCATCGGCAGGGGTGATCTCCGGCACGCCGACAAAGAAGGGTAATTTTTCCTTCACGGTCAAGGTCGTGGATACCAAGACGAAGACCAAGCCGGTCTTGCAGCACACGGCTACGGAGACGCTGAAAATGGTGGTTACTTGAAGAATCCCTTCCGCACAGCCCGTCCCGCCCTGGTCGTCCCCGTCCCAATCGGGTGCCGTGCGTACTGAAGCTTACGGATGGGCTTAGGGGTCGCCTTCCGTTTGAATGACCCTGCGGTGCTCCGTACCGGGTGCATCGCTCGCCGAACTGGTCTTGGCAATAGTCCACGTCGGAAGCTCACTGGTTCTCCCCTTAACCACGCTCCAACCAGGTCACGCCGGCGTGAAGCTAGTCGAACATGTTGCGGCATCGACATTCACGACGACGTTGACCTGGAAGCCGATCGTCGCTCCGCTGATGTAAAAAGGTACCGATGCATTTCCCGACGCATCGGTAGCACCCGTATCTTGCGACGTCGTCGTCTTGTAGTACTTCGTAACGGTCACTCCCGCATTCGGAACATTCGACTGAATGGTCGCGATTTCGTTGGAGTATTGAGGAGGATTCGGGTTCGACATCGAGACTGTGCAGAATGGTGCACCGGCAGGAGGCGTGGGATTCACAGGCGGTGGTGGCGGAGGCGCGACCGCTGACCCGAAGAATGGGGCGCCGAAGGCGAATACCCCACCGTCCGAAGCCACGAACCAGTAGCCGCCGGTGGAAAAATCCGCAGCCATTTCGACGATCGGGCGATTGAGAACGATGGCGCCGGTCGAACCCTTGAATGCAGCATTCCCGAAGGAGAAGATTCCACCGTCGGCCGCCACCAGCCAGTAGCCACCCCCACCCGGCGTCGAGGCCATGCCGACAACCGGCTTGTTGAGTGGCGTCCCTCCCATCGAGCCGTTGAACGGTGCGTCGAAAGCAAAGATTCCTCCGTCCGAAGCCACCAACCAATAGCCTCCGGAAGAGCTGTCGTACGACATGCCTACGACAGGCTGGTTCAGGTGAATAGCACCAGTCGAGCCATGGAATCGCGCATTACCGAACGAGAAGACGCCTCCGTCGGAAGCGACTAACCAATAGCCCCTTCCGCTGGGAGTCGCAGCCATGCCGACAATGGGTTGATTGAGGTGGATCGCACCCGTCGATCCGTAGAACTGAGCATTTCCGAACGAGAAGACCCCTCCATCGGATGCCACAAGCCAGTAACCGCTTCCTTGTGGTGTGGCGGCCATGCCAACGATCGGTTGTGCCAGTGGCCCACCCAAGGATCCGAGATTTGCCGCGTTTCCACAGGCCACGACCAGACCTGCACTGTTGGTGATCCAATACCCGCCACCATTCGGTGTTGCGGCCATCCCGGCAACGGTGCCCGTGGGTAAGAAACCGGAGCATGAGGTACTCGTCGAATGAGGAACCAAGTGGACGCCGTGGGGCTTAGCCGCACCAGCCGGGGTGCCGAGAGCCACCAAGACCCCTAGTCCGACCAGGCCGACTGCCAGGCCGGCCTTTGCGCCTCGAACCACGTTTCCAATTCGTTTCATCTGGTTAACTCCCGCTTAGATTCGATGTCTCCAGCAATCTACACAGGCGTAGGCCCTTCTGCCGCCACTCCCAACCGGCACGTGATCGGCGCCTGCGGGCTCAACCAGGTACCAGGAATTGCCGATACGGGTACAACTGGAACTGAGGAGCGGCAATGCCACGAAAGAAGTCTTTACGTTCGCAGCTGTACCGGGCGGCGCGTGATCTCGGAAACGTACAGGCGGCGTCTAAGGGACCGGGGTCTTATGCAAAGCGTGTCGCCCGACGCAAGGTTTATCGGACGACGAATACCGCCACTCGGCGGATCATGAAAGGTTTCGGACTGTAACTCGTCCCAACGAGTTGGGTCCGACAAAAGCGAGGTGGTAGCGAATGAATAAAGTCCTCGATCATTACCAATTCGACCTTCGGGACTGCGACGAGCCCCCCACTCTGAACGAGTTCAAGCAATTGATGAGCGACATGGCTGCGCAAGGTTGGGACTTTGCCGGTTCTGTGACCCTCAAGATGGGGCAGACGCCCCGTGAGGTAACTGTGTGGCGGAAACGAGAGGCGATGACCCGAAAGCATTTTGGTACGATCCAAGGGATCACCGATAGCTCTCACGAGGCGAAATCCGTCGGCAGGCGCGAACGGACCGATTTCTGATGGCTAGATCACAGGAGGCGTACGAGCGGTTCGCGAGAGCAGTCGACGGCCCGATGATGGTCATCACCATCCTCTGGCTCCCGGTGCTCGTTGTTCCGCTGCTTACGCCGGTCCACGGCACGGTAGCCACCACGTTCGAGGTGATCGATTACACGATCTGGGCGTTGTTCGCGGTCGAGTACCTGGCGAAGTTGGGCCTGGCACCGAGCCGTAAGCAGTTCGTCCGGACCCACATTCTGGACTTGGTCATCATTGCAGTGCCGTTCTTCAGACCGGCTCGTCTAGGACGCTTGGTGAATCTCGGGCGACTGGGTCGAGTAGGCATGGTCACTGCCGACATTCTCGATAGGGGCAAGAAGCTCATGACCCATAAGGGTCTCCACTTTGTGCTTCTTGCTGTTACCCTGATCGTCTTCGCCTCTGCCGGTCTGGTCACGATTGCGGAACGATCGGCCAAAGGTGCCAACATTCACGATTTTGGACAAGGTCTCTGGTGGGCGATCGTCACGGTGACTACCGTCGGCTATGGCGACAGATATCCGGTAACGCCGTTTGGGCAGGGCGTGGCAGTAGCGCTCATGCTGGTCGGAATCGGGCTTCTTGGAGTACTCACTGCGACTGTCGCCAGCTACTTTGTCGACCAGAAGACCGACAAGCTGGAAGACAGGTTTGAGCGGATGGAGTCACTTCTTTTGGAGCTCACGAGGAGAGATGGTGACAACCGAGCACGGACTTCTGAAGGTGGGCCCGCTTCAAGCTCAATGGCTACAACTTCTTCGGGAGCAAGTGTCAGCGTTAACTCGCTACCGACCGGTGAGGAGATAACCGGAGGATCGACTGACCCTGATCTGAAAGCTATCGGCCGGCTGTAGCTGGCTCCCGCCCTTTCTCAATTCGGTTATCTAGTTCCCGCTTTAGCTTGGAAGCGACCGACGTGACCACGTCCCGTGCAAGGGGCTGACCGGAGAGCTGTGGTACCCACATCTCTCTGCGGTAGCCCTCGGCCACCAGCGCCCCGTCAATCATTGTCCACCCGCCCTCGATCTCGGGTGCTCCGGGTCCCCAAAGAACCACCACGGGCAGCACCGGCAACTCAAACCGCTCCTTCCCACTGCGAAGTGTGCTTTCCACCTTTCGTGCTCCGAGTCTGGCTTGCTTCACGGGATCACGATCGGGCCCGACGATTACCAATTCTCCAACAACCCACGAAACTGTCCGTGGCCACGAGAAAGTCCCCGGTTTTGGCCATTTGAGGTCCCCGCTGGTGGCCACGAAAGTCCCCGCTTTTGGCCACGAGAAGTCCCCACCCCTCACGGCGGACTCAACCGGTCAGCGCAAGGACCTCAGCTAGCTTCTCCGATGGTTTCATAAATCCGAGGGTCTCGCGAGGGCGGTTGTTGAGACTTCGTGCGAAGCGGTCAAGGTCCTGTGCAGTGTGAACTGACAGATCGGTTCCTTTGGGCATGTACTGGCGCAGGAGGCCGTTGGCGTTCTCATTTGAACCCCGTTGCCATGGGCTGTGCGGATCGCAGAAGTAAATCTGAATTCCAGTGTCGACAGTGAATGCGCGATGGCCAGACATCTCTCCGCCCTGATCCCATGTGATGGTCCGGAACAGCTCTTCGGGGAGCATCGCGACGGCCCGTTTCATCGCCAAGCTCACCTTCTCCGCTTCTCGACCGTCCGGAAGGTGTAGGAGCATTACGTAGCGAGTCGTCCTCTCCACGAGCGTCCCTACGGCGGACTGCCCTCCCTGCCCGATGATCAAATCGCCCTCCCAGTGGCCCGGCACGCCTCGGTCAGCGACCTCGGTTGGCCGTTCGCTGATCAGGACCATGTCCTTCATCCGCCCTCGGCTTTCGAGGCGATTTCGGGGCCGACGTTGCGCTCTTCCGGTGCGTAGGCAGCGATGCAGTTCGCGGCGCAGTTCGCCCCGGCCTTGGACGAACAGGGATTTGTAGATCGTTTCGTGACTCACGCTCATCATCGGATCGTCTGGGAACTCGATGCGCAACCGGCGAGCGATCTCCTCGGGCGACCAGAGCTCTACCAGCCATAACTCGACTTGGGCAGTTAAACGCTCACACGTAGCAAGTTTGGTGGCCTTCGGCCTTCGGGCCTCGGAATACGCACGTTCATGAGATCGCCACGCTCGATAGTTCGAGCGACCACCATTTGCTGCAACCTCGCGTGACACTGTGGACGTCGAGCGCCCTAATCCTGATGCGATGGACGTGAACGTGTCGCCTCGCTCCAACCCCAGACCGATGTCCTCACGATCGGCAAGTGAAAGTCGCCGGGAACCGGGCGACCATACGAGAGTCGCCTCGCGCTTTCCATGACGACGAACGATCCGTTTCACCGTCCGGTCCGTGCACCCCAACTCCTTCGCTATTTGGTGATAAGTCAGTCCATCCCGTCTCAAGCGCCGGGCGTGCTGTCGTTGCTGCACTGTCAGATGTTTGGCCACCTTGGAACCTCCTCGGTCAGTTCAATGAGCGTCACTCACTAACCGAGACGTTGCGTGGATCCCTTGAACTCGCCCACTGAGGTATCCACCTGAGAGGCCCCCTGGCCGGTGACGGTTGCGGTTGCAGCCAACATCCGCACCGGACCAAGGGACGTCTCTATGAAATCAGTGAGGGAACGCATGGACATGCATGCCGCCTACCGAGAGGTGGGCTCCTACCGGGCCGCAGCCGACATCTGCGGAACCACGCCGAAGACCGTCAAGCGATCGGTGGTGAAGGCCGAGGAGGCCGAGGCCGGGGTTGACCTCGGCGATGTTCACCACAACTACGACGGGGTGGCTGATCTGGTGGCCGAGGCCGTTGCCCGCACCAAGGGCCGGATCACGGCCAAGCGACTGCTGCCGGTGGCCGTGGCCGCCGGCTACGTCGGATCGGCCCGCAACTTCCGCCGGTTGGTGGCCGAGGTCAAACACGAGTGGAAGTCGAAGAACCACCGCGGGAGAAGGCCCGGCGTGTGGGCGCCAGGCAACACAGTGGTGTTCGACTGGGGGGAGATCGGAACGCTCTTCGTCTTCTGTGCCGTGGTGGCCTGGAGCCGGTTCCGCTTCGTGTACTTCACCGACAACCTCGGGGCCGACGCCACCATGGAGGCACTGGCCGCCTGCTTCGAAAGGATCGGTGGTGTGCCGAAGACCGCCCTCACCGACCGGATGGGTTGTCTGAAGGGCGGGACCGTCGCCGGGTTGGTCATCCCCACCCCCGCCTATGTGCGCTTCGCCACCCACTACGACTTCCGGCCCGACTTCTGCGAGGGAGCCGACCCCGAGTCCAAGGGTCTGGTCGAGAACCTGGTCGGTTATGTGAAGTCCGACCTCATGATCCCCGAAGCCCTCACCGTCTCGGACCTGGCTGGTGCCAACATGAAGGCCAAGCTCTGGTGCGACGAGGTGAACGGTGTCGTGCACTCGGAGATTGCCACCATCCCGGCCGAGCGGTTGGCGACAGAGCAGGAGTTGTTCTCCGACTTGCCGTCCCTCCGGGCGCAGATCGGCAAGATCGTCACCCGCAAGGTGGACAAGCTGAGCTGTGTCCGGTTCGGCTCGGCCCGCTACTCGGTGCCCAACGACCACGTCGGCAAAGAGGTCAGCCTCCGGGTCAAAGACGGTGTGGTCCAGGTGGTGTTGCTCGGCGAGATCATCGCCGAGCACCTGGTCGTTTCCCCTGGTGAGACCTCCGTCAACGACGACCACTACGGGGGTGCAAGACCCATGCCCCGCCGTGTGGTCCGACCCAGGAGCACCGCCGAGAAGATCTTCTGTTCTCTCGGTCCGGTGGCCGATGCCTTCATCAAAGGGGCAGCGGCCCGGGGGATGACAGGCCTCGCCCGGGATCTGGAGGAGCTCTCCCAACTGGAGGCCATCCACGGCCGGCAGGTGGTCATCTGTGCCCTTGAACGGGCGGTGGACTTCGGGCGGTTCAGATCAGCCGACGTCATCTCCATCATCGACTCCGGGGTGGGGGTCCCCCGTCCCACCCGACCGGGCGAGGCCCTCATCGTCGAGATGCCGAGGGTGCCGGTGCGTCCGTTGTCGGACTACGCCATGGGCGGTGAGTCATGACCGCCACTCCACCGTCGTTGGCCCCGGACCTCGAGGCCGGGCTGCGTCGGCTGCGGCTGTCGGCCATCAGGAAGCTCTCTCCCGAACTGTTGGTGACGGCCAAGACCCAGCGGTGGAAGCCCGAAGAGTTCCTCCGGGTGCTGATCGAAGCCGAGATCGCATCACGCGACCTGTCGAACGCCCGGGCCCGGATGAACGTGGCTGCCTTCCCGGTGACCAAGACGTTGGAGGAGTTCGACGTCTCAGCCTCGTCGGTCAAACAGCAGACCTTCGACTACTTGTCGAGCCTCGAGTGGATCCGGGCCAAGGAGAACCTCTGCCTGGTCGGACCGGCCGGGACCGGCAAGAGTCATCTGCTGGTCGCCCTCGGACATCAGGCCGTGGAAGCCGGGCACCGGGTCCGCTACTTCACCGCCACCGACCTGGTCGAGACTCTCTACCGGGCACTGGCCGACAACTCGGTCGGCAAGGTCATCACCCAGATCCTGAAGGCCGACCTGATCCTCATCGACGAGATCGGATTCGCTCCGATGGACCCGACCGGCGCCGAATTGTTCTTCCGACTGGTGGCCGCTGCCTACGAGCGCCGGTCACTCGGCATCGGGTCGCACTGGCCCTTCGAGGAGTGGGGCAAATTCCTCCCCGAGCACACCACGGCGGTGAGTTTGCTCGATCGGCTGCTCCACCACAGCGTCGTCGTGATCACCGACGGGGAGTCATTTCGCATGGAGGAAGCGCGCCAGAAAGGAGACCGGCCTACGCTGCGCTAGAACAGAAAATCCGCTCTGAGGGGTGGTGACTTCTCGTGGCCAAAAGCGGGGACTGAGATCTGGCCATGGACCCGGTCACGATCAGAATGGCACCGGACCTGTGCTGGGTTGGGCGTTGGCGTCGCCTCTGGCGGATGGTCGGCCCTGTTCGCCGAGTTGCGCCGCCGCCCCGGCGAGGACGACGAGCAGGATGCCGATGACCTGGGAAGAAGAAAGGCTCTGATGCAGAACGACCAGGCCTAGAACTACGCCGATCGCCGGCTCAAGGGCCATGAGGGTACCGAAGGCCGTCGGGGTCATCCGTCGGAGGGCCAACAGCTCGAATGAATAGGGCAGCACCGGAAGGAGAACGGCCAAGGCCACGCCCGTAGCGATCACTTCGAATGTGAGATGACCTGCCGCCTGTGGGATGCCGACGATCGCTGCGGTGCATGATGCGATCGGAATCGTGAAAGCGAGGCCGGTGAGGCCGGAGTATCGATCACCGACCCGCTGGGTCAGGACGATGTACGCGGCCCAGCCGACTGCGGCAAGGCCAGCGAACCCGACTCCCACCCAGCTGATGTTGCCCCGCCACGGTTCAGTGACCAGCACGACGCCGATTCCCGCCGCACCCACCCAGAGTAAGGCCCTGTGGCTACGGCCGTGCACCGCGGCGACAGTCATCGGGCCCAGGAACTCGATTGCAACCGAAGTTCCCAAGGGGATGCGCTGGATCGCGGCAAGGAAGGCCATCGTCTGGAAGCCCGTGGTGACTCCCAGGCCGAGAAGCATTGGCGCCTCGTGCCATCGAAGTGATCGCAGAGGCGGCCGGGTAATGAGCAGGAATATGACAGCCCCCGCGGTAAGCCTCAGCCAAGCGGTGCCACCGGGTCCCACCGTTGAGATCAGGTGCACAGACAGCGCCGACCCGAGCTGGACGGAGAACATCGCCCCGATCGCCAGGGTCCACGGCGGGACAGACCGTTCTCGAGGACTTCGATCTCTCATGGTCGCCCGGCGCCCATCCGCAGCACGCCGGTCGCCGCTGTGGATCTTGTCGTCGACGACACGCGGGTCAGTCTCACACAGAGGCTGCCGGATCAGCCGGGCGTTATCAGTCAAGCAACAGAGCGATCATGTGGCGTCCAGTGGCTTCATCGCTCATTTGGTCGACTGGGCCGGGTGCGACAGCCACTCGCCGTTCAGCAGGGCTAACGCCTTGCGGTTGGCGTCCTCAGGGTGTGGTGGCGCCGGTGGTCTCTGGTGGCGTGTAGATCAGAGCAATACAGAGACGAATTGGTACTTTCGGCCCTGTCGTTTGATGCTCACTGAGCCTCAGAATTGGCTCAGCGCTAACGCGGCTGAGAGAGAAGGTGAGCCAATCCGATATCCACAGGTTTCAACTCGCTTCCGAATCCTCTTGTGGTTCACACTTCTCGTGGCCTTTTCCCTAGCCGCATCGGTCGTCTCCACCCGGATCGTCTTGCTGAGGCATCTATCGCAAGAGACCGACAGTGAACTGACCCATGAGTTGCAGGAGATCGGGCTCAACCGTCCGAGCCCAACTTCGGTATCGCAGCGTCCGTCTGTCGGCATCGATGCATCGGTTCGGGCTGCCTTGAGCCGAGCCACGCCGGCTCAGTCGCAGCAGCTCCTGGCCATCTCCGATGGCAAGGTGCTGACCAGAATCCCCGCACGATCGACTCCGGCCTTGGCATCCGATCAACGCCTCATCCGCCAATGGGCCGCGGTGCGACGGGCCACATTTGGAACAGTTCAAACGTCGGCCGGCACGGTCCGCTATCTGGCCGCCCCGATCCCGGTGACGAGGGGAATGCCGGTTGGGTCTGACATCTTTGTGGCGGCCACGTTCATTGACCAAGAGCGGGCAAGCGTCAACACCACCATAGGCATCGCCGCCACCGTCGGCCTCGTAGCCCTTATCGCCGCGATTGTCGGTGCATGGCTGATTGCGGGAAGGATTCTGTCCCCCCTCAGAGAGTTGGAGCTCACCGCTCGCTCTGTGACCGAATCGGATTTATCCCATCGATTGGAAGTGAAAGGCAACGACGAGCTGGGCCGGTTGGCCGCCGACTTCAACGCCATGTTGGACCGCGTCGAGTCGGCCTTCCGCACCCAACGACAATTCATCGACGATGCCGGCCATGAGCTCCGGACTCCACTCACCGTGATTCGGGGGCACCTGGAGTTGCTTGGCGACGATCCAGCCGAGCTCGAAGAGGTGCGCACGGTCGTGACCGACGAGTTGGACCGGATGGGCCGCATGGTCAATGACCTCCTTGTGTTGGCCCGGGCCGAGCGCCCCGACTTCCTGCGCCTCGCGCCGGTCAACCTCGCTACCCTGACGGCCGAGGTCGAGGACAAGGCCACATCCCTGGCCAATCGTCTGTGGTTGGACGGCGGTCGGGCTGATGACGTTGTGCTGGCCGATCGTCAACGATTGACCCAGGCATGGATGCAGCTGGCGCAGAACGCCACCCAACACACCGAGCCTGGGGACCGGATCGAGCTCGGTTCTCGAGTCGACGCAGGCTGGGTGGAGCTCTGGGTGGGGGACGCTGGGCCCGGCGTGCCAGAGGACCTGCGGGCAACGGTCTTCGAGGGCTTCTCCCGTGCCGGCGCTGATCGGAGGACCGGCGAGCATTTTGGACTCGGTCTTCCCATCGTCAGAGCGATCGCCGAGGCCCATCATGGGCAGGTGTCGGTCGGAAGGAGCGAACTTGGTGGTGCACTGTTCACCATGAGACTCCCACACTCGGGCTCCGATGACGAGGGTCGGAGATGAGCCGCATCTTGGTGGCCGAGGACGAGCCCGGCATCTCGTCGTTTGTCATGAAGGGACTTACCGCTGCCGGCCACACGGCCTCGGTTGTGGAGGACGGATTGACCGCACTTTGGACGTTGCGAACCAACGAGTTCGACCTTATCGTCCTCGACCTCGGGCTCCCGGGAATGGACGGCCTCTCGGTGCTGACCGAGCTTCGCAAGGACGGGAACAAGATTCCGGTTGTCATCCTCACCGCCCAAGACGACATCGACACTCTGGTCGCCGGACTGGACCTCGGGGCCAGTGACTTCATCCCCAAGCCCTTCCGATTCGAGGAGCTCCTGGCCAGGATCCGCTCCCGATTGCGCGAAACGGGCGCAGCAGAGGCGAAGCGGTTCGAAATAGGCGACCTGTCCGTTGATATCGCCGGTCGACGTGTCGAACGGTCCGGGAAAGCGGTGGAATTGACGGGGAAGGAGTTCTTGCTCCTCGAGACCTTTCTTGCCCACCAGGGCCAGATCCTGTCGCGTCAGCAGCTTCTCAGCCGTGTTTGGGGCTACGACTTCGATCCCGGGTCGAACATCGTTGACGTCTATGTCCGCTATCTGAGGAAGAAGCTCGGGCCTAACGTGATCTCCACCGTCCGGGGCGTCGGCTACCGCCTGGGACCGGTCACCTCATTAGAAGATTCTCATTGATCTCCAACGGTGGCCTCATCTGCAGGCGCCACAGTGATCGTAGGAAATCACCCCTACCATCAAGGAGAATGAATAATGTCGAACCATCGCATCACCAAGATCATCGCTGCCGGGGTCATCGGCGTTACTGGATTCGGTACCCTGGCGATCCTGCCGGTGACCCATGCCGGTGCCGCCACCCTTACCGTGCGCCATGCCGAAGACGGGGCCCGTCGAGACAGCACCAAGGGCGGTCGCGAGGCCTCCCGGGAGACGCGCACCGACAAAGGCATCGAATTGACCGGAGACAACAAGGACACCGGGAATTCGCCTGACACCAGATCCGACCCTGGGTCGACCCAACACGACCTGACCGGTGAGTCCCAGGCAACTTTGCATGACCACACCGGGCCTCTTCTGGCAGCGACCAATGCCGGAGCCACCACCCGATCGAGCAACATCAACATCAACGCGCGGTGCAGTGGTAGCAGTGTGGCCAACCTCCAGGTCCAGCGGGAGGACACTGGAAAGCTCAGTGTCGACTTTGGAGTCGACATGGTCCGCCATCAATCTGGTGTGCCGTGGAAGGTCACCCTGTCGGACAACGGGTCGCTCTTCGTGAACACCACCGTCAAGACCATCTCGGATGGCTCGTTCAGTGTCTCCCCCGTCATCAACCCGAAGCCGGGCATCAATACGATAGTCGGTAAGGCGGTCAATGTCGTGACCCATGAGACGTGCACGATCAAGGGTTCGCTGTGACCTGATTCGACACCGTAGGACCGTAGCCTCCCCAAATAATGAACCACCGCCGACTCAGTTTCGGCGGTGGTTCATGATTGCCCGACCGCACCGGCCCGGGTCGAGGGACCGGGTATGCAGTACATGACGGTGCGGCGTGGCCATTTGGAAGCTCAGTGCGACGGTCGCAATCGGTTTCACAGTGACGACCGTCGCTCCGTTGAGTGGTCCGGAGGGCAATCGGAATGCGGTGCTGAATCCAGCCAATGCCTAGCCCCTTCGGCGACTGCAAATCCAACGACGATCAATGCCGCGCATGAATCTGTCGGACCACCAGCCAAGGGTGACGTTGAGGATCAGAGCGAGAAGTACCCCGGAACTCAGACATCCGTCGAGAAATGACATCGCGGATTCGGCGACGAGAGATTCGCTCTGCATGGCTTGGCCGGTAATCCGTTTCATCCAGGCGAGGCTGAACATGACGATGACGGTGACAGCCAGCCAAGCAATTCCAAGGGGAAAGTTCATCGGTCGGCTCGCAAGTATGAAACCCCTCACGCTCGCCAATCGGAGACCCCACCGAGCAACCAGAAGGCAACGGAGAGCAGCCGCAGCGACCGATGAACACGTCGGTCACCGGGGTCTTGGCGTTGGTCCGAGAGGTCCGAATGACAATGGTGGAGCCGAAGACTTCGACCACCGAGTCGAGTCCGAAGGCGATAAGAGCTAGTGACCGCGCCTGGATGCCAAGGGCGATCGATATGAACACCTCCAAGATGTTCCATCCGTTGGTCGCCCATGTCGGTCATCCGATTCTCCCAGTCGCTCGCAGTGGTTTGCCCCACCCTGCCGAGAATCTGTAGGCGGTTGAGCACTACCGGCAAGGACGATGGAGGTGCAGGACGAACCTCCCTTGTCTCAGACCGCCGGCTCGGCGGCGCTTATCGGCAAGGGTGGGCTTGCAGGCGCTTTAGAATGCAACCGTGGAAAGACACCTCGTTGTTGTGATCTACGTCCTTGGGCTTGTGGGCGTCGTGGTCGGTTTCGACTTCCTGTTCTTCAGGCACAATGGTTGGGCTCGGCTCCTGGCAAATGTTGGGATTGTCCTGCTCTTCACCGCCTTTTATCTGCGTTTCCACTCCGCCTTCGGGGGCAAGGCTGGATGAAGGAGTGAGGGCGTCCCACAACCCCGGGAGCGAGGGGCTATCCGAGGACCAGCGCTTGCCGTGAGCTAACTGGCCGACAGGCATCACGCGGGGTCCAACGAGACGGTGAGCCGATCGGTCACTTGCCCGGGACACTCGGCAGCTGGCGGACCGCCTTGTTGGTCGGCTGGAGGTTCGACTGCGCAAAGCGCGGGTCGACTGGGTAGCTCTGTGTCCCTGAGGAGGTGGTCACCGACAGAGCGCCAACCCCTTCAGTTTCGGGCCACCAGGCGATGAAATGCCCGTCGCCGACCGTGGCCTTCACGTCTGAACCATCCACACGTTGCAGGCTTACTCCGGTGACCGCCGAGCCGCTCCGACCCATCGCCATCGTGTACATGTCACCGGACGCCTCCCGAATCCTCAGGTAGTCCAAGGTGGCGGAGTTGTCCCCGACTGCGGGCGCACCTGTGCCCGAAACCGTGATGATCTGAACGAATGAGGGGCTGTTGAGGCAGGCCATCGTTCGGTTCGCGTCGCTGTAGAGGGCCAGGGTGAGGTCGCCCCTAGTGTCGACCAGATCAGGGCTCCATGGACCTCCAGGCTCCGATGGACCCACCTTCTGCGCCCGCGCTGACCGGGATGTCCCGGCCTGACCGAAATTGGCAGCACAATTGTTCTCAGCTGCCGCAATCTGGGTTTGGCCGGCCGGTGTGGGCTGGGCGGACCACGCGGCCAAGGCATAAGCGGTCGCCGGTGAGTGCGCTCGGTCGCTGGTCGATCCGACGTGCATGGGCGGCGACGCGCCCGGCTCGAGTACCACGATCAACGAGATCGCCGCTCCCAAACTCC
The DNA here is from genome assembly GCA_963753475.1 of uncultured Acidobacteriota bacterium. Taxonomy (GTDB): domain Bacteria; phylum Acidobacteriota; class Terriglobia; order Acidiferrales; family UBA7541; genus Palsa-295. The sequence continues at coordinate 748,605 of CAVWCN010000003.1, read as the reverse complement.
CCACGGTGATGGCGCCGCGGCGGATGCCGGCCCGACGTGGGCGGAACGCCGGAGGAGCTGCGGGCTGATGAGCCATGGCGTCGAAGCGGTCGAGGAGCGCGTCGAGGAGCTGGTCCTCGAAGGAACTCGCGATCGGGGTCATAGAAGTGCCTCCTTCATTGTGGTGGTGCCGCCGTCGCCCACGGGGGACGTGGCGACCTCGGACTCCATGGCCTGGCACAGAGCCCGACGGGCCCGCAAGAGGCGCACTCGGAACGCCGCCTGGCTGATCCCGATTGCTTTGGCCGCTGTAGCCGGGCTGAGCGAGGACTCTCCGATCAGCAGCAGGACCTCTCGATGCCGCTCCGGAAGACTGTCCATTGCGGTGCGAACGCGGGTCGCCTCGGCAGAGGCGTCCATTTGGCTGACCAACGCTTCGACATCGTCGGGTGAGAGAAGCGCCCGAGCATCGAGGCGGGCACGGGCGAGCTCCTCACGGACCAAGCGGCGGCGCTGGTTCGCCAACAGATTGGCGGCGATCCCCAAGAGCCAGACCGTAGGATCACCCTTGTCAGGGTCATAGGAGTCGGAGCGCTCCAAGGCCACCAAGAACGTGGAAGCAACCAGGTCAGCGACTTCACCGGGGCTGAACAGCCTACGGGCGGCGAATCCAGTCACTCGTCCGACGTTGTCCCGATAGAGGGCGGTAAATGCCTCGCGGTCCATGCCGGTCATCGGTGGTAGTGCGCCCTGTCGTTTTTGATCGAGCCCATGTTAAGTATTGGTCGCAGAGTGCCAAGCGTTACACGAGTCGGTGGTGGGTGCTCGCCCATGGATGGCCCACCCGGGATCGGACATTCCGGACCGGGGAGGGTGCCCCGGAACACCTGTGCCCTCAACCGGTCATCGCAACGGCATCGGCGAACGCCTTTGATGGTGTCATCCATCCAAGCGTCTGTCGAGGCCTCGTGTTGAGTGGAGTTGACCCGGTTTCCTGCGCACCCGATAGTGAGCCAAGACTCACAGGAAGGGGTGCCCGATGGGACGCCACCCGAAGTATCCGGAAGAGTTCGGCGTGAATCCGTTTGCCTGGTCCTGACGACGGACAATCGATGGCCGATGTCGCTCGAGACCTCGGCATCAACTACAAGATCCTCGGCAACTGGATCAGGGCCGAGCAGGCGACCAAGGCTCGACACGCTGCTCCAGGAGCGCTGAATGAGAGCGAGCGGACCGAGCTCAAGCGGCTGAAGAAGGAGGTCACCGAGCTGAAACTCGAGCGGGAGATCCTCCGCAAGGCAGCCGCCTATTTTGCCAAGGAGACGATCCGGTGACCCGCTTCCGGTTCGTCTCCGACTACGCCGAGAAGTACGGCGTCAAGCGGATGTGTTCGACCTCGAAGGTCTCCCGGTCCGGCTTCTACGACTGGAAGCGCGGGGATGAGTCCAAACACGCTCGACGGGTCGCCGAGCTTGGGAGCCTGATTGCCGAGATCCACCAGCGCTCTCGGACCACCTATAGCGCCCCGCGAATCCACGCCGAGCTTCGTCGCCTGGACCAGCGGTGCGCAAAGAAGCGGATTGGCCCCCCTTATGGCAGCACACGGCCTGGTGGGAGCCCATGCCCGTCGGAAGGGGCGACGGGGCCGACCGGACGTCGCTCCGGCGCCGGAGCTGGTCAACCGGGAGTTCACCGCCAGCCGGCCGTCGAAGATACATAGGACCAAAGTCCCTAATGCGCCGGGGTCACGTCGGAGTGTGCGGCTCGGTACGCTCCGGATGGGCCTCATCGGGAGGGTTTGGGACCTTTGGCCCTACGCCCCGTGTCCCACCGTGGTCAATGCTGAAAGGGTTGGACATTTGAAGGAGACCCATCGTGGGGCTAAAGGTTTTATCGACACAGGAGTGCATCGACCTCCTGGTAAGTGTTCCGATCGGTCGAGTAGGACTGACCCTGAATGCACTCCCCGTCATCTTTCCGGTCAACTACCGGCTCATCGGCGATTCGGTCGTCTTCGGGTCCATGGCTGGGTCCAGCCTGTCCAAAGCCACCGATGGTGCGATCGCCGCGTTTCAAGCCGACTCCTACGACGAAGCGGAGCGCTCTGGGTGGACGGTCATGGCCGTGGGGCATGCGTCACACCTCCGTGACTCCGAGGCGCTCGGTCGCTTGGAACTTGAGGGTCAACTCCCCGAACCGTGGGCGCTTGGCGAATCGGCCGAGCAGTACTTCCAGATCGGCCTGGAGCAGATCTCCGGCCACTGGATCGCCTGAAACCGCGGCTAGATGAGGGGAACTCTCCAGTTCAGTTCGACTGGTGAAGGCGTGGGGTGGCATGAGCACCACCCTCGGCTCTTCGCTGGCACTGCGCCCTCGACGACCCAGATCGCAGGCGCATTAGGAATTTGAGTGCACGGCGAACGGCGACGCCCTGCCTGTCAATCAGGACGCCACCGTCCGCAAGAGGCGCTACACCTAGGAGGCGAAGATTCCCTGGCCGCCCGCAGCACCGGCCACCTTCACGGAGCCAACCTCCGTCAGGCTTCCATTGGTGTTGACTTGGAACTCGTCGACAATCCCATTGCCGCCTGTCTGGACGTAGAGGAAGTGGCCATCAAACGAGGCCGAGGCATCGACCGTTCCAGGGTCGGTTGCGGTTGCCCCGAGCAGGGTCAACCGACCATTGAGGCTCGTTTGGTAGCCACTCGTCGAGTTGGCACTGGTATTGCCCGTGAAGAACAGCGATCCGGCCGGAGCGACCCAGCACAGACCGGTCTGTCCGCTGGCCAGCGAGTCCAGTTGGGTGATGGTTCCGTTCCAGCTGAGAGCAAACGTAGCCAGAGCACTTGGTGCAGCTTCGGCGATCACGAGATGACCGGCCCGGTCAAAGGTGATGGCAAAGGGAACCGTGCCAGGCAACGAGTTCACCACCGGCGAGGGCGAGAGGTTTCCAAAGAAACCGACGTCGAATACGTCAACGGCGTTGGAGCTCGCCTTGGTGGTCACGAGCAGCTTGGAACCATCAGGAGAATAGGCAACCTGTCCGGGTGTATGCGTGAACTCTGTCGTGTCGGTGGGGATAGTCAGACCCAAGGCCCGGTTCGATCCAGGAATAGGAATCAGATGCCCGTAGAAGGCGTAGTACTCCTGCACCGAGCCGCCGTTTCGAGCGTTGAGGACCGAGACCAGATTGCCGTGGACGGCCACACTGACCGGGAAGGTCCCACCTGAACTCACTACTTGTCGCAGCGTGAGGTCATCGCCTCTCACTGAGAACACCGACACCGTGTTGCTGCCAGCATTGACGGCGTAGAGCGCGTTGTTCCTGGAGTCATAGTTGAGCGAGCCCTGAGAGCCGAGATGGTCGACGTGGGAGCCGTTGAGTGCCCCACCCAGGCCACCGGTGTTGTACGTGTTCTCCAGCTTGAGGGTGCCGTTCTCGGCCCGATTGTAGGCGGCCACTTGATTCCCGGAGGTGTTGTCGGTCTGGACGAAGACGGCCTGCGTTCGGTCACAGGGCTGTCCCTGGTGGAAGCCATCAGCACCGGCCGTAGCGGGCGCCACCAGGGCGAAGAGTCCGAGAACGGCACTGGTCCCCAATGCCAGACTGGTGAGTCGATTCATTTTCTCTCCTTCGTAGAGACTGAGGCTGTCCAAATACAGTCTGCGATCAGAGCCGAACCGTTACGCTTGTTGCCGACACGCAATCGAGTGGCATCCTTCCGGTAACGGTTTTGAACGCCGGACGGACTAGGAGAACATGTCCATAGGGCTGACGATCTCCAAAGGCCAGGGCAAGGAGACTTCCGCCCGTGGGCGACACCCAAGACCTTCGTGCGGGGTCATAGGCTCGGATTTGTGGAAATGGACGTCGAGCAACTCAACCGACTTTGTCGCGGTGACGAAGAGGCCTTCGTGATGCTCGTTGCCCGCTATCAGCAGTCGATGCTTCGCCTGGCCCGTTCCATGGTCTTCAGCGATGCGATCGCCGAAGAGGTTGTTCAGGACACGTGGCTGAGTGTTGTCCGTGGGATCGACCGGTTCGAGGGTCGGTCGTCGTTCAAGACCTGGCTGTTCAGTATTCTCGTCAATCGAGCACGGTCGGCTGGCTCCGCCGAGCATCCGAGCACCCCGGTCGAAGCACTGCACGCAGTTGATCCGTCCCGGTTCGACGCTCAAGGCCAGTGGGCCGATCCCCTTCAACGATGGACAGAGGAAAGCGACGATCGACTCGATGCTGCTGCCTTGACGCCGATCCTCAACTCAGCACTGGATAGTCTGCCTCCCCGTCAGCGGCAAGTCGTCGTGTTGCGAGACGTCGAAGGTCTCACCAATGGTGAGACCTGCTCCGCTCTTGGAATCAGCAGCGGCAATCAGCGGATTCTGCTGCATCGAGCCCGGTCCCACTTGCGAGCCATCCTCGAAGCCGAATTGGACAAGGACTAAGCGATGCTTTTGCTAAGACGGAGAGACATCGTGTGCCAGCAGGCCGTCGAGCTCATCACCGACTATTTGGAGGGGGCTCTCTCCCGCCGTGACCGACGCCGATTGGAGTCTCACCTTCGAGCCTGTCCCAACTGTTCCGCCTATCTGGAGCAGATCCGGATGACGATCGAATTGACAGGAGCGATGCATCCCGACGACTTGACCCCTGAGGCAAAAGCGGACCTCACCGAGCTGTATCGGCGATGGCGATCTCCCTAGGAGCCCTGGTCAGAGTCTGCTCGCCGACTCATCTGCTCGTGGGGGGATCGATCCAGCTCGAACGTCCGCTGCCGGAGGCGGGTCCTTCTTCGCGGCAACGTACGACCACCAGATGGCCAAGGTCGAGAGGGCCCGCCTCACTGACCACCGCGAACCGGTGCTTGCCGAAGCGACCGGTCGGGATCTGGAGATTCGGTGCCGGGACCGGAGGAAACCTGCTCTTCTAGCGTCCGGGCCTCGAGTTGCTCACGATGACAGCGCCAGAGATCCTGATGTTGTGCCGCCTCGAGCGAAAGGTGTGCGGTACACCGGAGGCAATCGTCCTGCGTCCTTGGGCCGAGGACCTCCCCTTTGAGGACGATTCATTCGACACCGCCGTCTGTACCTTGGTGCTCTGCGGTGTGGACGACCAGCCGCGGAGGTGAGGGAGTTGCGGTCTTCTCGCCGAAGGGACCGCGGGGACAGGTGATAAGGGGGCCGAGAACGACAGTGTCCATTTCGGGTGCGCAGCGGTGCTCGACGACCAAGGTGTCGAGGAACCACCATGCCGGAGCCGCTTCGTTCTCGGGGGAGTCGACAACGGCTGTTTTCACTTCGGCCACCTCCTCGTTGGAACCTGTCCCGGATCCGGTGGTCCGGTTCCCTTACCATCAGGTCGTATGGTAACCTTACGACTATGTCAAGCAATTCCGTGGACCACCCCAACAGCCAGCGAAGCCCGTACGTCGGCGCCATGCTGCGTGGCGTTTGGCAGTGGGTGCGTGATCAGCTGTATGCGGGCGTCGTAGCGGCGGGATTCGACGATCTGAACCCAGCGCACATCGGCCTCTGGCGTTATCCGGGCCTCGAGGGAGTACGTCCAAGCCAGCTTGCAGACTGGGTGGGGATCACGAAACAGTCGGTCAACGACCTGATCGGGCATCTGGAAGGACACGGGTACCTATTGCGTGTGCCCGATTCCGCCGACGGAAGGGCTCGCGTCATCCGGCTTACTTCCAAGGGGCGGCGGCTCGAGCAGACAATCTATGCCGCGGCGGGAGCCGCTCAGCTGCAGATCGCAGAGATCTTGGGGCCTCCGCGCTTCGCCCAGTTGCACAGCTCCCTCGAGCTGCTGACCGAGCAGCTGTCGGGTTTACAGTCCGTCCCCTAGGCCTAGGCTATGAATGCGGGCAGCATGTGTTCCCGTGCCACAGCCGCATCCAGAGATGCACCGACACCTTGACCGAGCAGCTCGCATAGAGAACCATCGACATCGATGGGATCTCTTATTGGCAGCTCGTCTTCAGTTCGGTCGCTAAGAAACCCATCCTCATACCGGTCAGCGATCGCGGCATGTGGTGCAGACATGACCAGACCCCCAGCCTCGTCTAGGCCGTGCAAAGCTAACCAACCAATGGCAATCTTCTCACCTCTAGGCCGTACCGGCACGGCGCGAAGGGGTACCCCCGAATCTGTATGAGCAACAGCTCTTTGAATACGCCGGATCGACGGCTACCCGCCCTTGGTCAGATTGGAGCGTGACCACAACTCACGGTCACGCTCACCGGGCGGGCCTTAGGACCGTAGATCCAAGAGGTCTTCAAAGAGCAAGGGAAACCCGGCTGTGTTCGAATTCACCCCGGCTTCCGGGCGATGGGCTGCAAGCTCGAACGAACCCGGTGGTTGATCAGCTGTCGCTCATCCACGTCCCGCACTCGGGGGTCTTGGAGAGGAGCTTGAATCCGGAGCTCTCCACCCGCAGAAACCACCTGCAGTCCGGGGATGCCGAGTGCCCGAACACCGTCGAGTAGTTGATTGACACCGGAAGAATCCCGTCCGCGCTGTAGGACTTGATGCCCCGCAGATCCTTGATGACGTTGGACCGCGTCGGATCACTTCCAGCCAGCTTCAGGCCCTGGATCATCAGGTCGGCTCCAACCCACGCCTCGTATTCTGCAAAGTCCGGAAATTGGCCGTTCGTCCAGTGGGCATACTTCTTCATGGCGGCGTCCATACTCTCGGTACCCGCGTTGGGCGCCGAGAAGGGCCGGAACATTGAGGCGTAGTACGTCCCCTGGAGACTGTGCCATGCAGGAGATGACACCACGTCCTGCTCGTACCCGGTCGGAAGGAGCGTGACTTTCGGCTTGACGCCTTCTTGCTGGAACGCGGTGACAAGTGCGTTGTTGGACTGATTACCCATGTCCGGATACACGGCATTGACGTTCTTCTGCTTTGCCACGATGGCGTCGCCCGTAAAGTCGACTGAGGCAAGGGGAACGGTTGTGTTCAGCACGGCGGTTGTACCGCCCGCATGCTCGAACGACTTGGACGCATTCACCGCACCGACCTTCGACGTGCCGCCGATCGGATAGGCGTACGCGCCGAGATTCGTGCCCCCGTGCTCCTTCAGGAACTTGCCGGGCAAAGTACTCGCGGGCTGTTTTGGATCGACGCTGCCCGTGTCGGCGGCGAACATGTTCGTGTATGGCTGCTCACCCCACTCAGCGCCATCGACGGAGCCACCTGTGACAGGGACGCCCTGTTGCTGTGCAACCTTGGCCCCGAGGAAGAACAGCGGGCTCTCCGCCACTATTCCGAACGCGCCCTTCGAGAGCGCGTTCTGGATGGCCAGCGTCGGCTGGACAGTCTGGTCGTCGACGACGATTCCCTTGATCATGTGACCGTTGACGCCACCGAGGGCGTTCTGCTCGGCGATCCGTGCATTGAACGCGGCAGGACCAGTCAGGAACTGGTCCGCTCCCGGCCCGGTCAGGGAGGTTACCAACGCGACTGTGATGGGAGCTTTACTGCCGGTCGATCCGGTCGATCCGGGCGTTGAGGTGATGGTCGACGAGGGCGCCGCCGAGTTCGACGAGCAGCCGGTGAGGATCAACACCGCCCCCACGCTTACGCCGGCGAGCACCCGGACACGACGGCCTCGTCGAGATCCCATCGGCTGACGGTCCCCAGTCGTGTTTGACCTCACGAGCCATTTGTGGCGCGATGTGCTGATGCTCATCAATCCTCCCCATAAAGACGCAGTCCGCCGCCCCACGTCCGTTTCCGGTCCGCAGATCGAGTGTCGGTTTTACGGATCTGTTGCCAGACCCCCCGGGATTGTGGTTTATTTTGACATCGATGTCAATGTTTTGGATTAGGGGCAGTGAGAGGAGGCACTGTCCTTGAAAGCCCAGCATCCTGGTGGCCATGCCCTCATGGTTCCGTCGTCATTCGAAGAAATTGGATCTCCGGGCGGCACGTCAGCGAAGGTGCCAGCCGGGTCGGCAACCTGCTCGGGGACCAGCCTCCAGGTTGTCGGCAGGAGCCTGACGGGTCGGGATACCCGGAGCGGCGTTCAGCCGGCGCGTGCGTACTCATAGACCGTGGTGTGGATGATGCAAGCTCCGGGCTGGATGATCTCCACCCGAAGGATGCCTGACGCCACTGCGTAGTCGACTCCCTCTGCCTCGAAGGTGCCAGTGCACGTGCTCTTCTGAGGGATCGAGCCGAGGTCGATGACGTGTGCGGTGAGAGTGCCGCCTCCAAGCGGGTGGGGGAGCACCACCTCCAGCAACGGTTTCTGATTCGAGAACAGGGTCCGGGTGGCGTCGTCCGAGGCGCAGATCAGGGTCGTCTTCGATGTGAAGTCACATCCTTGGATGTTGTTCACCTTATGGTCGAGATTGATGTAGCCGGCGAGCGGCAGCTGGCCGCCGTGCGGGGAGGTCCGGTGGTTCAGGCCCGGAGTCGGATAGATCTGGAGATGGCTCATCGTCTCCCATTCGCCGGCCACCATCCACTGCGCCCCTGGGGCGATCGTGTCGAACGAATTGTTGTAGAGCTCCTTGGGCACGAGCGTATGCACGTACTGAGCGGTGGTGCCGGACGGTGTGGTCACCAAGAACATCTTGGAATGGCCGGTGCTCGGCCCCTGATAGGCGTCGATGACGTAGCCACCAGTCGAATCGGGATCGCCGATATGGCCCCACCCTTCCGCGGCCAGGCTCTTTGGCACTGAGGTCAGCCCCCGATAGAGGAGGTAACTGGCCTTCCCGGGTGGCACCACGGTGGCCACACCCTCGCCGGCATCCAGACTGTTCTCGTCGTAGCTTCCGACTTCCTTCCAGCTGCCGATCCCGGTCGTCGATACCGGCTTGGTCGGGCCACTGGCCTTCGCCACCGTGGTCGGGGTAACGGCCTGCGAGGAGCATCCAACCACCACGAACGCCACGAGGATCATGCCGATCCGACCACCCCGGGCCGGCCAGTTCGTTCTCACCGTTGTGCATCTGACTGGGGCGCGGTGGTCATCGGACAATCATGGCATCGGTTTGTGTCGGTGTCGCTACGTCATCAAGTCTGCTCAGAATCCATGTGGGGCCTTGAGCTCTCGCTCTTGCTCCACGCGGAGGCGAGGCAGGTGGGCCTGCTCCGGCCACCCCGTTGCGAGCGGCGCGCATATCGTGGAGGCATGCCGATGCCCAAACGCACAAGTGTCGATGACTTCTTCGATCAGCTCAACGAGGTCCAACGTCCGCACCTCGAGGCGCTCCGGAAATTGAGTTCGGAAGTCGACCCCGAGGCTCGAGAGGTGCTCAAGTGGAACCTGCCCGTGTACGTGCGCGGCGAGAACACCAACCTGTGGATGCTTCAGAACTTCAAGAACCACTGCTCACTTCGGTTCAATCCACCGTTCTTTGCCACCCAGAAGGCAGCCGTAGAGGCTGCTGGTTACGAAGCGGGCGAAGGTTTCATCAAGCTTCCCTACAAACGGGAACTCCCGACTGAACTCCTCAAGTCGTTGATGAAAGCGCGGGTCGACGAATTCGAGAGATCCGAGGCTGAATAGTCCTGCGCCGGGTCGGACAAAGGCGGCAAACATCCAAGGGAGAAAGTTCGAACGTCTTCCTCGGCAGGTACGATCTATGGGCACCGGCCACTGAATCGCCACCAATCGATCCGGTTGTCGACGGAACTCTGTAAGAAATGCGGAACCGACTGGTATCGGTACATTCCGGATGCAAAGCCCCGCGACGATTCGTCGGCCAGGAATCAGGAATTGCGAGCCAAGGTCAGCTCAGAACGCGATAGCGCAGGTTCAGGACACCGTTGCCGAATCGATGCTCCTGCAGCAAGTCCAACTGGACGCGGGCGTCGCCGGAGAATGCGGGTTTTCCGTCCCCGACGAGCACCGGGTATATGAAGAAGTGGCACTCGTCGATCAGCCCGGCGTTGAACGCCAACGCTGCGAGGGTCGAACCCCCGATGGTCACATCGGTTGTCGCGGCCGCCTTCATGTCCCGGACCGAATCCGGGTCGAAACGGCGCTCAAGCCGTGTCCGTGCGGTCGACACTGCGGGGAGCGTCGTGGAGTAGACGATCTTCTCAGCCGCTTGCCAGACATGAGCGAAGTCGGCCATGAGGTTCGATTGGGCAGCGAGAGTGGGGTCGACCTCCCACACGGCCATCGTCTCGTACATGCGCCGTCCATTGAGGTAGATGGCCACGGGACGCACCAGGTCAGTGATGAATGTGAAGACCTCGTCGTTGGGCTCGGTCCAGTCGAAGCTGCCGTGTACGTCCTCGACGTAGCCGTCGAGCGACACATTTGCTATGTAGATCAGCTTAGCCATGTCCGCTCCTCGGTCGCCTTATGACGGTGTCTGGGAGTAACTCTAAATGAGTTGACGAATCAAAACTGCGCCGGTTGTCCGGACCCGATCTGAGGCGGAAAAGAGTGAGGGAGCATTCGAACACCTCGACGGGACCCCCCCTTTTCACTTCTCTGCGGGACCCACTCGCTCCCGACGTGCCGTTGACCGTGCCCGTACCCTGGCGGTGTGACGCCGCTCTCGACGACGCCCCTCCGGGCCGTCAGGCGGCGCTGCACTGCTGGAATTCGGGACTGGGGAGGACGCCATTCATCAATGGAGGTCCAGGCTCAGCCGGGTCGGATGGCTTGACGGGTTTCGGTGGGCCTGCTCGAATGGCGGGAGCGCGGCTGTCGTTCTGACAGAATTGTGCTTTCGTGCCGATGAACCAGGAGCTTGGGGCAGGGTCGATACAGGTGGCGACATGGATATTGCGAGCGCGAACAAGATCTGACTGGTCGGTCATGGCTGCGAGGCCCGGTCCTCGATGCCTTCGTTCGCCCGAGAAGAGACCACGATGACCACATCCCCTCGTTCTCCACGGTCGATATCGGGCTTCAGCCGGTCCCGAGCACTGCGATTGGGGCTGGTGCTGATCGCACTTGTCGTCTTCCAACTCGGGTTCGGCCCGATGAAAGCGACATCTGCGTCAGCCACGATTGGGCTCTCCGGGCCCCCTGTCGTGCGTGTCTCCGGCAACCACCTGGTGAACGGCAAAGGCGCCCGTATGCGGCTGATCGGAGTCGACGAAGCTGGTGCCGAATCGGTGTGCGTGGCAGGGGGTGGGTTCGGCGTCCCGTTGTACTCGGGCCCGTCATCAACTGTTATTGCCAAGATGAAGAGTTGGAAGATCAATGCCGTCCGGCTCCCCCTCAACGAGGACTGCTGGCTGGGCATCAATCTCCCTCACCCCCAGTTCGGGGGAGCTGCCTACCGGTCGGCCATCGTCAACTATGTCAACAGAATCAACGCTGCCGGGTTAGCGGTGATTCTCGACCTCCATTGGAGTGCTCCTGGTAGCCAGCTGGCAACGCATGGTGCGGTCATGGCCGACGAGGATCACTCACCAACCTTCTGGTCGTCGGTGGCCAAAAACTTCAAGGGCCATCAGGGGGTGGTCTTCGACCTCTACAACGAGCCCCATTCGGTTCCCTTCTCCTGTGTGATCCATGGGGGTTGTGTCGCGCACGGGTTCAAGGTGGCTGGCTATGACCAACTTATTGCTGACGTGCGCCATGCCGGAGCGACGAACGTCATCATGGTGGCCGGCACCCACTTCGCCGCCTTGCCGACTGGATTCAGCACGATGATGCCGCAGGACCCTCTTCACCAGGTCGCCATCTCGGTGCACGTCTATGACTTCAATGCAGCCGCAGCTCCGACCGCTTGGGCCAAATGGATTCAGCTGGGCCTGCTTTCCAAGGTACCGTTCGTGACAGGCGAGTTGGGAGAACAGGACTGCACTGCGAAGTTCATCGACACCTACATGAAGTGGGCCGACGCCCATGGGGTGTCTTATCTCGCCTGGACCTTCAACTCCGGACCATGCGGTGGTCCCTACCTCCTCAACTCCAAAGGTGATCCGACTCCCTACGGTGCGGGATACAAGGCTCATCTTGCTCAGTTAGCCTCGTCGTGACAGAACGGATCCTCGTCGTGGCTTTCGTACGTGACCCTCTCACTGACGTCGGCCCTGGAACGCGAGTTGACCCGATCCGTCAAAGCGGCCGGCGCCGTCCCACCAGCGCGCCAGCCGTACGCAGTGCCGGTTCGAGTCGGGTGTGCTCCGGGCCATCCCCTCTGACTTGAGGCCGAATGGCCGGCGTGTGGCGGCGACTACGACAAGCCGAGACGCTCGGCAAGGGTAGTGATGTAGTCGATGTGAGCATCGATCGAATCCAGGCCGAGGCCCATTGTGACCACCGACAGGTGCGTCCCGCCGGCATTGCGCCAGGCCTCGGCTTCACCAACTAGTACGGACATATCGCCGCCAGTGAGCGCCACGTAGTCGCCGCCGAACCTGTCGACTGGCCTCCCGACGTGAGCAACGCGTTCACGCAGCTCTGTCCATAGTTCGGTGGTGCGCCCGACCCCACCACCGAAGAAAATGAACCCGTCCGCCAGCCGGGCAGCTCGATCGAAGGCCCTGTCCCCAGATCCGCCAAGCCAAACCGGGATCGAGCCTCTCGGCTTGGGAACGAGTGCTGCGCGGTCGATTCGGTCAAAACGACCCGAGAAGTCAACAACGGGCTCGGTGAACAGGCGCCGAAGCAACACGATCTGCTCCTCCTGCCGAGCCCCACGGGTATGAAAGTCCTGTCCAAGGGCCTCGTACTCAACGTGGTTCCAGCCGACTCCGATACCGAGTCGCAACCGACCCCCGGACAGGAGGTCGACGTCGGCAGCCTGGCGCGCCACCAGCGCAGTCTGACGTTGCGGAAGGACGAGAATGCCGGTGGCGAATCGGATCCGACTGGTAATGCCGGCCAGGTAAGCGAACATCACGAACGGGTCGTGGAATGGATCGTGCTCGGTGTAGGGGCCGCTCAGTGGAGGTGACCGATCGGCATGAACGGCACCGAGCACATGTTCGTAGGTGAGAATGTGATCGAATCCGAGGTCTTCAACTGCTCTCGCAAATCGACCGATCGCGGTGGGATCGCCCCGAAGCTCGATCTGGGGGTACACGATGCCAATCTCCATGGGCCACAGCCTGGCACGGGCGAATCACGCGTGCCTCGGACGCGGGTCACAGCCCATATCGACTGAGCATCTACCATTGTCGCCCATGGCTGAGATCTGCGCGTGCTGCTCCACCCCAGTCGATTGGTGGGTCAAACTCCGGTTGCATCCCGACCTGCCGATCTGCCACAACTGCCTGGCCGGACTCAATCGACAACGCGACGGCCAACTTCAGCTCATGACAGGATCGTGGTTGGTCACGGGATTCGAGCCGATTTTCAGGGTCGCCGATGTGAATCGCTCAGTCGCCTGGTTCGAGCGCGCCGGCTTCGAAGTGTCGTTCCACGATGACAGCTATGCCTTCGCCCACCGCGACCGAGACCTCACGATCCACCTTGCCCGAACGGTCGAAGCGGAACCTCGAGGTCGTGGTGCGCTCTATATCCACTGCCAAGACGCCGACCGGGTGGCCGATGAATGGCGACAGGCCGGGATCTCCGTGGATGGTCCCCGGGACGAGGACTATGGCAAGCGGGAGGGCTCCGTCACCGATCCGGACGGCAATGTGATTCGTTTTGGAAGCCCTTTTCGCTGAGCGGCTGCGGCGCTCGACCCAACGGGGTGGGAGCGGCCCGGTCAGGAGTCATGGACTGCCCGGCTTGGCGGCGATGAGGCTGGCTTGGGGCCTCCCTTCCCGACCCTGCGGGGCACGCACCAATTTGAGTGTGTACGGCGAGCCCAGCCCGGTGGGAGAGTTCGACAATCTGCTCGGGTGTGGCATCGTAGGCGGCAACCGAAACGCCGTCACCGAAGTCCACCGATCTCGACCGATCTCCGTCTCCGACATGAAGGCCGACGAGTAGGTACCCACCGGGCACAAGGACACGGCCGAACTCGGCAAATACCCGGGGCAGCACCTCCGGCGGCGTGTGGATGGTTGAGTACCAGGCCAACACTCCACCCACCGAGGAGTCGGGAAGGGCAAGTGCGGTGATCGAACCGACCCCGAAAGGCAAGCGCGGTGACGACCGGCGGGCGTGCTCGACCATCGCCGGAGAGAGGTCGATTCCGAAGACCTTCACACCCAGGCCGTCGAGATGGGCCGTGATCCGCCCGGTTCCACACCCGAGGTCGGCAACCGGTCCGAGCGCTGCTCGTGAAGCCAGTTCGGCGAACCTGGCCAGCATGGCCCGGTCCAATTCCGACTCGGCCCGAAGATCGGGGAGGCGGCGGGCGTAGTCATCGGCCACGCTGTCGTAGGCCATCTTCGTAGCTCGCAGATAGGCCTGCTCCCTCACGGATCTGACGCTACCCTCCGTTCCTGGACAGGTCACCTGACACAATGGCGTCGTGGCCCAGAACTACTTCGGCGAGAGGATCGCCAAGAGCTACGACGAGAAGTGGCCCGAGGCCTGCGATCCGGCTGTCGTTGGCCCCATCGTCGACGTCCTCGCCCGCTTGGCCGGACCCGGGCCGGTCCTGGAGCTCGCCATCGGAACCGGACGCATTGCCCTTCCCCTGTCGCATCGGGGGCTCCGGGTCGACGGCATCGAGTTGTCGCCTGAGATGGTGGTCGAGCTGCACAGGAAGTCCGGTTCGAGACAGATCAATGTCATCGTTGGCGACATGGCGACGACCAGGCTCAACCGGCGCTACAACCTCGTCTATCTGGTCGCGAACACCATCATGAATCTCACGACCCAGGGCGAGCAGATCGCCTGCTTCGAAAACGCGGCGGCCCATCTGGGGGCCGGGGGAACCTTCGTGGTCGAGGTCATGGTGCCCGCCCTCCGCCGCCTCCCCCCGGGCGAAACCATCGTTCCCTTCGCGGCCACGCCCACACACGTTGGGTTCGAGGAATATGACGTCGCCACGCAGACCGCCTTCTCCCATCACTGGTGGGACAACGCTGGTCGGCTCGAGACGTTCTCGGCCCCGTTCCGCCATGCCTGGCCATCCGAGCTCGATCTGATGGCCCGTATTGCCGGGATGCAACTGCGGGAACGATGGAGCAATTGGGAAGGAGCGCCCTTCACCAGCGAGAGCACGAGTCACATTTCCGTGTGGGAGAAGGTCTGAGCGTGGTTCCTGAACCCGCTTCCGTACTTCGGGAAGTAGCCCCTCGGATAGCAGCCGCAGTCCAGGTCGAACCCAACTGGTCTCGGTTCCGTGGTGACTGAGATTCGAGCCCTCGGGCCCGACGAGTGGCAGGAGATCCGCGATGTTCGACTCTGCTCACTGCTCGACGCACCTGAGGCATTCACATCGAGCTATGCCGAGGAATCGGAATACGACGAGGCGAAGTGGCGAGACCGGGCCACCAGCGGTCGGTGGTTTGTGGCGTCGGACGATGGTGACGTTGGCGTAGCCGTGGGCGTGAACGGGTGGTCCGGGGACCCGGGGACTCGAGAACTGGTCGGCATGTGGGTTGCCCCCTCCCATCGCCGACGTGGAGTCGCCGGTGCGCTGCTCGATCAGGTGAAGGCATGGGCGGTGTCAGAGGGGGCAACCACCCTGAGGTTGGGTGTTCGGGGAAGCAATGACCGTGCACTGACGGCCTATCTCCGCATGGGGATGCGCTCATCGGGAGAATCGATGCCAGAAGGCGACCATCCGACTTCGGTGATCATCCTGTTGGAGTGTGGTCTCAGTTCGGCGTGAACGGGCCGGGTCGGTCACCATCGGGACCGTGTCAGGTGGCGCGTCTGCTTCAGGTCGCGGCAGCCGGCTCCTGAACGTTCAGCGAGTGATGCCGACAAACATCGGTCGCCGTTGCTGCCACGCCCCCCTCATACTGTGCATCGCCGTAGGAGAAGATCTCGCCGTCGGCCGCGGTGAGCCAGTACCCCTTGCCGTCGGGAGAGGCGGCCATTCCCACGACCGGTCTGTGCAGGTGAGTGGATCCCGCCGAACCGTGGAAATCGGCGTCGCCGAACGTGGACACGCCGCCGTCGGCGGCCACCAACCAGTAGCCGTTGCCGTGGGGGGTGCCGGCCATCCCCACATCGGCTCGTTGAGATGGATGGCGCCCGCCGACCCGTGGAAATCAGCATCACCGAACGAGGACACTCCGCCGGACCGGGTGGCCAGCCAGTAGCCGCCATCCAGGGGCGTGGTGGCCATCCCGACCACGGGCCGGTCGGTCGTCGTACCGCTCAGTACAACGGAGATGGCGGTGATGGAGGAGGCGCTCACCGTCCAATACGCGAAAGCACTGCCCGGAATCTAGTTCAACGCCGTCGAGCCCGGATTCACGGCCACCGATCTCACTCCCTTCAGTGGGGCAGGACAGCCGGTCGAAAAGGGTGCCGAGGTCATCGTTCGCCTCGCCACCATTGACAGAAGCGGTTCCAGCGGCATCTTTCCAGGAAGGCGATGCCGAACTCGGCTGGTGACGCCGAGCTGCGGCCGGGTCACCGAGAACGGAGCGTGCTCCCGGGCGCTCCTGCCGTGGTCTCCTGTCGGTCAAAGCGCAGAGCGCAGTCGCTCGACGTCGAGAAGGTGATGGGTCGCATCGTGGACACTATGACGGGCGATCCAGTGGGGATCGACCGAAGTTGCGTCGAATGTCACCGTGAGGGACCAGTCGTCGGCGGAGAGATCGGACAGCTCCTGGCTCAACGCGCCGGCCTCGTGCTCGATACCGTCCAGAGCCGCTTGAAGGTCAATCGGTCGGGGTTCGGAATCGAACTCCGACGCTGGTGATTGTCCAAGGTCGGTACCCGGTCGTGTGATGGCTGAATCGAGGAGGAACCTCATCCCGAAGAGCACTTCCCTGACGTGATCCGCGTACTCGGCGATGGACCACATCCGGGCGATGGGTCTGCGGATCCGGTCCTCGGCGGTCAATCCGGCGACGGCCGTGTCCCAACGGGAGGGCAGGCGCCGGATGGCTGCGATTGCGCGGACATCGGTCCAATCATCGGAGTCGAAGCCGCACTGTCCGCACCGTTCGACAGTCACGCTCCTGATTCTTCACCACGGTCACGCCGAGTTCTCGGCTGAAAGGTCAGGCCGGCCGCGGTGGAGCGAACCGGTGGGCCCTCAGGAGGCGCATGAGCTGGTGGTCGGCGGCCCGTTGGTGCCCGAGGTACCCGTGGGCACGTAGGGGTCGGGATTGGGCTCACCGGCAAACCGATCGGTCATCCAGTTGACCATGTCGGTCATTGACACCGGGATCACTCCGGCGTGGCTCTGCCCGGGATAGATCCATCGCTCGACGTCCTGTCCGAGGGAGCACTCGTGGTGTTCGAGGAGCTGCGTGGTGATCACCGGAATCTGTTCGTCGGACCCGCCTTGGATGATCAGCAGTGGGGCACTGCTCGGCCTGGTGAAGTTCCCCGGATCATTCGCCTGCAGCAGCGGCTTCCAGCTGGGAATGGTGAAGGGGTCCTTCGGAACGATCGATGCCAGCGGGACCTGGTTGAGCTTCTGGGCCAGGAAATCCGAACAACCCTGGCCGACGAGGGGCAGGAGGGCCTGGCCCTCGGGCGTGATGATGGCGGACAGGGGGGCGATGGTGTTGCCGTAGGCGACGTTGAAGCCGGCGCCGGCCATGAATAGGTAGAACTGGAACGGGCTCCCGGTCAGGAAGGCGTAGATGGCCTCGAATTGGGAGGGTGGTGCCCCGGCGACCACGCCCTCCAGGTGGAGCTCGGGGGCGTAGGAGGCGGCGATATTCAGTCCGAACATCGCGGTCTGGCCGCCCTCGGAGTGACCCCAGACGATGTAGTTCGTGCTCGCGTGGGCCGCCGGAAGATCCCGGGCCGCCCGCACGATGTCGATCATGTTCCGGGCCGCGCTGACGCCCGCCAGGTACGGCATGATCCCAGGGGTCCCCTCACCCTGGTAGTCGCTGGCGGTGACCTCCCAACCCTGGTCGAGAAGCTGGTTCTGGAGAGGGATCGCTGAGGATGGCTGCAACGAGGGGGCGCACTGCGGTGCCATCCCATTGGTCCCGTGACCCCACGTGACTACCGGGTACCCGCCGACCGGCGCTGGTGAGTTCGGGACCATGATCAGCCCGGTGACGGCGACGGGTCTGCCGAGCTCGGTCTCCGACACGTACATGACCCGGTAGACGGTGCCGTCGATGCCGGGGGCAGTGATCTGCTCGGCTTTCATGAGCGTACCGGCCGGGCCGGACGGCAACTGGGTGGGTACCGAGTAGAACGACGGCAGTCCTGGGGCCAGCACTGATCCAGTGGTCGCTCCTGACAAAGACATGCCCACCACCTGACCCTGGAGGCGGGTGCCGGCGAGCGAACCGGCGAACGGAGCGTTGCCGAAGGCGAAGATGCCCCCGTCAGAGGCCACCAGCCAGTACCCGTGGCCGTCAGCCGTCGAGGCCATGCCGACCACCGGCCGGTCGAGTGTCGTTCCACCCTCGGAACCGAGGAACGGAGCGTTGCCGAAGGCGAAGATGCCTCCGTCGGAGGCCACCAGCCAGTACCCGTGGCCGTCTGCCGTCGACGCGATGGCCACGACCGGTCGATTGAGCGGCTTCCCTCCCAAGGAGCCGTAGAACGTGGTGTCGACGAACGAGAATCCGAAGGAGAACACTCCGCCGTCCGAGGCCACCAGCCAGTAGCCGTTGCCGTTGGGATTGGGCGCCAAGCCGACGATCGGTGCGTTGAGGTGCTCGCCACCCATCGAGCCGTAGAACGAGGCGTCGCCGAAGCCGAAGATACCCCCATCGGACGCCACCAGCCAGTAGCCGCGTCCGTCATTGCTCGACGCCATTCCGACGATCGGTGCGTTGAGGTGGGTGCCACCCATCGAGCCGTAGAACCCGGCGTTGCCGAAGGCGAATACGCCCCCGTCGGAGGCCACCGTCCAGTAGCCCTCACCATCCGGTGTCGGAGCGGTGCCGACGACGGGCGCGTTCAGTGTCATCCCTGCGGTCGACCCGTGGAACCGGGCGCCGCCGAAGGAGAAGACCCCACCGTCGGAACCGACCAGGGTGTAGCCGGTGGATGGCGAGAAATGAGGGTTTGGGGTCGATGCGACGGCTGGACCCCTCACCGGGCCGACCAGCGTACCTGCCACCAGAACGATCACGCCCACCCCCACGGTCCCGAGGACCCGGATTCGATCACGCATGGCTTTCCCCACTATCTGCTCCCCCGAACATCTTGTCTGTGGGTCGCGTGAGCGACCGCTGTCGAAGGGTAACACCGGGATGGTGTCGGTGACGCGGTGCAGCCCCGGCATTGGTCAGGTCCGGTGACAGGAACGCCGGGGCCGTAGGGGACGCTGTGCACGCCGGTCGGGCCAGGTCATGAGAGGATTGACCGGTCCCATGACTGACACCGTCGACAATCTGATCCTCGATCTGCTCGAGTGGCTGGGCAGCACTCCACGCCCCTACGACGAGGTTCTGGAGGCGTGGCGCACTTCCTGCCCACGCCTGCCGGTGTGGGAGGAGGCGAACTCGCGGGGGTTCGTCGTGCGTCACGGTGGGCCGGGCACCGAGCAAACCATCTCTGTGTCCCGAATCGGGGGCGATCACCTTCGTATCCACCGGGGCCGGGCGTTGTACCCGGCGGAGACCTCGCCTCTCGTCGGCGACAGCCACAGCCGGTCCTCCGACTGAGTCCGGCGGATTCGCTCCGTATGGGGTATCTGGCTACTTGATGGTGATCGAAAGTGTCTTGGTGGCCGAGGTCTGTGGTGAAACCGAGGTCTTGGTGTCCACCACCTCGAACACGAACGCCTTGGTGCCGGCCCCGGTGGCTCTGGCCGAGATCAACCCGGTTGAGCTCAGGGTCAACCCGGCCGGGAGCTTGCCCGACTTGAGGGACCACTTGTAGGGAAGAGACGCCACCGGATGCCTTGAGCGTTGCCGAGTAGGCGGACTTGGTCGTCGGGTGCCGCGAGCCCGAGTGGAGCGAGGTGGTGGTGATGGTCGCTGCCGCGGCGGTGACCTTGAGGGTGGCGGCCGCGGTGGTGGTCGACCTCGCGACGTTGGTGAACTCCGCCCGGTACTGGGTGCCGTTGTCACCCGCGGCGGTGGTAAAGGGGTCTGGAGGGTCGATATTGACAGATTTCTTGGTCCTAGTCATAGTAGCTCTATGGTGTCGGTTCGAGAAGCCCCCGTTGGCCAGGATGTCGAGCCAATCCGGGCGACATCCAGATCCGAGGCTGCGCAACTCCTCTTCGAGGAGGCCCGCCGGCGCCGGCGACGGCGCCGGATGTTTGTGATCGGAGCGACCGTGTGCGGCGTCCTGTGCCTGGCCACCACTTTCTTCGCCACTGGAGGAAGCGGACACTTCTTCGGTGGCCCACCGCCTGTGTCAGACAGCGGCCCTCCAGGCCGAGTGGCCATCCAGCAGTCACCTTCTCCGAATCATGGCCAGCAGCCTCCCGTTCCCGCCCGGCGCTCAGTGTGCAGCCGGGGAGTAACTGTTCTTCCCCGGGGGACAAAGCCAACCGCGTCGCTGCTTCCGTGCTATGAGATTGCCCCGCTTTCACCCGCGGTCAGCGTTCATCGAGTGGCTCCCTAGGCTGCCGATGGGCAAAGCGACGAGATCGGCCCGCTGTTAGAGTCCTGGCCCTGCCCAACGGACGATGGAGGGGGTACCCGTGAGTGACCTATCTGGCGGAGCTCACGGGAGGCATCAGCGAACCATCCCACGCAGGCGCCCCGGAGTCATCTCCGTTGCCGTTTGTGGCGCGGTGATTGTGTTGGGAACATGCCTTCTCCCCGCGAGTGCGGCCTTGGCCAGAGGACGCATCCCCACTGATCGAGCGGCGGCGGCGTCGACCGGTACGGTCAGCGGAACGGTCACTGTTTCCGGCGCTCCGAAGGGATTCACCCCTGCGCTCACCGGGGTGGGCGGGTGCAAGAGCGGGGCGTTCGCCACCTGCTCGTCGCCCAAGCTCGCCGTGGCCAGTGGTGCCCCCTACACGTTCACCCTGCCGGATGGGACCTGGCATCTCCAGGGCTTCTATGTTCTGACGCCGTTCGGGGGTGGCTTCCTCGGATCGTCGGCGACGGTAACGGTACAGACCGGCAAGACCGACACGGTCAACTTCACGGTTGCCTACAAGAAGCCCGGATCGGTGAACGGGACCGTCTCGGTGACCAAGGTTCCATCCGGGATCACCGTGTCGCAGAAGACGGCCGAGGCCTGCCCGTCGTACGCTCCGAACCCCAAAGAAGCCACCGCCGAGCTCATCTGTGCCGAGAGCGACGGTTCGGGCAAATACTCCCTCACCACGCTGTCGCCCGGTACGTGGGTCCTGTATCCGAGCTACGTGACGAAGTTCGGCCAGACCGTCGGCACCAAGGGGACCACGGTCACGGTGGTGTCCGGCGCCACCCGAACGGTGAACCTGACGACCCCCTATCTGCCTCCGCCCTTTGGGATCGTCTCCGGCACTGCCGTTGTGACCTCGGCTCCGCCGGGATTCCTTGATCCGGTCGGTGTACTGGCCTGCAAGGGCTCGACGGTCTCGATCACCTGCCCCAGCCTCCAGGAGGCTCCGATCAACGGGACGTCCTACCAGCTGCCGCTGGCCACGGGAACCTGGGCCGTCGAGATGTTCTATCTCCCCCAGCCTTATGGCGGGCTCGAGGTCGGCCCGACGAAGACGGTGTACGTGGTGGCGGCCAAGACGGCGAAGCTTCCGCTGACGATGGCCTACAAGACGCCGGGCACTCTCCGCGGTCAATTGTCGATCACCGGTATACCGGGAAAGGTCGGTATCCTCAGCTACTCCGTCCTCGCTTGCCCGACAAGCTCTCCATACAACGGCAATGCGTTTGATCCACAGTGTGCCGGCGAAACGTCGGGCGTCATCTCCAGCCCTTTGGGTGGCGACCTCGGAGCCGAAATGAAGATCAACGACGCCGGGCCCGTCCGGGCTGCCGTCTCGTCGAGCACGGGGGGCTTCTCGATGCCTCTTCCACCGGGGAAATGGCTTCTCTATCCGGGCTATTCGACTGTCTTTGGACCCACGGTCAGCACGGCGGGCACCCCGGTGACCATCGCGGCCAAGACAGTTTCGACCAAGGATGTCACGATGGCCTACCGGGCCCCGACCGATGGGTCTGTGTCGGGTACCACCAGGTTGCTGGACGCTCCAACGGAAGGGCTGGGCATCGCCGGTGTCGAGGCCTGTTCCTCGCCCGCGTCGACTTCTCCCGGCATCACGTGCGGAATCATCACCATGCAGATCGGCCCGAGCGGTGAGTACCAACTTGCCGTTCCGGCGGGGACCTGGTGGGTGGCAGAGCTCTACTGGTACCTGGTTCCCCAAGGTGGCGGGTTCAGTTCGGGGGAGCCACTTGCCGGGCCCTCGCACAAGATCGTGGTCAAAGCGGCCACCTCGTACGTGCTGAATTTGAGTGCCACGTACGGGGCTGGATGAGATCCATGGTCGGATGGGCGACCGCCACCGGAAGGACGAGTTGACGGCCGGGCGATGATTGGGCGGAAGGCGACCGCCCCGGGCGGCCGCGGGTGATTGGTGGCCCCCAGGGACCCCACGGGCGATCGCACGGCGGAAGCACAGAGAGGCCCCCGGCGACGTTCCAGGGACCTCTCTGTGCGCCGCCAGAGGACCGCTCGGTCCCGAGCGCTTCCCCTTTGACCTGGGAAGCGCCGGGTGCAGGCCTCGGACGTACGTACTTGCCCTTCCACAACGAAGAGGGCGAGGCATCCGTTACACCTCAGGGGATCAAGGCCCTTCCTGCCATCGGCGGTCAGAACATCGTGGCGAGCTCCGGGGTCGATTGGGGTCGACCTCGGTCGACAGCGATGCCGACCTGTCGGAGCTGATCCTCGGCGCAACCGGCACGGAGGTCGACTCCTCCGAGCGGGTCGATCGCGGATCCTTGGAAGACGCACGGCCATGGTTGAAGACGGTCTGGTTCGATGGTCAATTTGCCGATCGGCCATCGTCGTGGGCGACGGAAAAGTGCGATTCCGACTCGCTCTTCCAGCCCGGGATCCGTCATGGGTGACGACCCGATATGGCTACGATCGTCCCGTGGTGGGAGCCCGGGCACCTCGTCCAATCAGAGGATCCGGGAGGCCGGAAGGAAGTAAGCCCTGATGCCGTCTCGTCGACCCCAGTTGAGCCGAGGCGAGATTCGCACCCTTCTCGTCGAGACCGGCCGGGAGATCCTCCGCGAGGAGGGCCTTGGTGCCGGTGCTGAACTGCTCACGTTCAGACGGGTCTGCCAACGCATTGAAGCAGAGCAGGGACTCCGCATCGGCAACGGTTCGATCATCGGGCGGGTGTGGGAGAGCCTCTTCGATTACCAGACCGACGTTCTGGCCACCATCGCCGCTGATGACAGCACGGCCGAGATCGAAGAGACGCTCGACGGGCTGACCTCGATCCTCCTGGGTGCAGATCCATGCTCCGAGGAATCCCGATGGTCCACCGTGCGTGAGGTATGCCGGCAGGGGGCAGCCGCCAACATGGCTGCGCTGAGTCAGTCGACGGACTGGTCACTGTGGATCGGAGTCTGGGCGGTGACGTCGGTGGGATCCGCGCCGGCCCGTCGTCGAAGGATCGAGGCTGCCCTCGAGCAGGCCTATCTGGTGGTCACCGAGCGGATGGAGCGGATCTACCAGGCGGCGATGGGCATCGTCGGGTTCCGAGTCCGCTCCGGGCTGACGGTCCGCCAGTTCACCATCGCGGTGGCGGCCCTCACCGAGGGGTGCGTCCTCCGGAACCGGGTCGATGCCACTCAGATGAGCGGGATCGTCCGCCCGACCGGTCCCGGCGGACAGGCGCAGGAGTGGAGCCTGTTCGGCCTGGCCCTCGAAGCCCTGGCCGAGAAGTTCTTCGAGCCGGATCCTACGTGGGACCCCTCGGGGATGACCTCTGCTGTGGAATCGGGTGCCCCCGGCGCCTAGTCCACCGCGTCGGTCTTTCAGTGTTGGCGTTCGGCGATCATCTGGATGGGACCATCCGCAATTCGTCAATTTTGGTGATGATGGGTACGCATGCTCCAACTAGCGTTCCGGGTGCAGGTCGTGACGTTCGGCGGATGGTGATCGGCGACAGGGAGGTCCCGATGGGCGGGGGAAGGCGTGGTTTCGGGTTCCGTGTCTTCGGGACTCTGACCATTCTGGCGGGGTCGTTGGTCGGGGGCGGGGCTCTTCTCGCCGTGTCGTCAGCCGTGGTCGGCTCTGGACAGGCCGCAGCCGACACACCGAGTTTCAACATGACGTGCACCGGGGTCCCCGGGCTCGGCACGGTTGCAATTCCCGACCACCATCACCGGATCCATCCCGGCCGACGTGGCCAACGAGTCGACCTTCTCGGTCTCGGGCAATCAGTGGCTCGTCACCATCCCCTCGGCTCTGACCAGCCAGATCGATGCGTTCTACGGCGACGGGTCGACCGTCACATCCACCGTCACGGCGACGATCAATGCCACCGGCACCATGGAGGGATCGGAATCCCAGACCATCAATTTCGGCAGTACTCCGGTTCCCAGTTCGGGGACGTTCGTGATGACGGGGACCCCGACCTCGACTCCTTCGTTCACCGGTAACGGCGGCAACGTCTCGGTCACCCCCGGGGTCAACATCAGCGCCTTCGACATAACGGTCGACGGCAACCCCTCTCCACCGCTCGCCTGCACCACACCCACGCCGTCCCCGGTCATCGCCACGGCGGCAGGCGTGTACGACCCCATCGGCTTCGTCACCGGCCCGGGTCCGAACACCATCACCCCCCTCGACTTGGCCACCGACACGACCGATACGGCCTTCAATTTCGCCGGGAGCGAACCGGGCGACCTCGCCATCACTCCCGATGGCTCCACCGCCTACGTGAGCGGCATCAACTCGAACGTGGTCACCCCGATAGACATCGCCACCAACACCGTCGGGAACCCGATCACCGTCGGAAGTCAGCCCGAAGGGATCGCCATCACCCCGGACGGGTCGACCGCCTATGTGGCCGTCTCCGGAACCGACCAGGTGATTCCCATCAACCTGGCCACCAACACGGCAGGGACCCCGATCCAGCTCGAGATCAGCCCGGTGGCGATCGCCATCACCCCCAACGGTGCCACCGCCTATGTGGTGAGCAGTAATGACGACTCGGTCACCCCGATCGACATGGCCACGGCTACTGCGGGGTCGGCGATTGACGTCGGGAACTCTCCCGATGCCATCGCCATCACCCCCGACGGGACCACCGCCTAGGTGGTCGAATTCTGCGGACGACGACGTCTCTACGATCACCCTGGCCACCGCCACCGTGGGGGGACCGATCTCCGTCGGATCCAACCCGGATGCCATCGCCATCACCCCAGACGGGACCACCGCGTATGTGGCCAACCACGACGACGGCTCGGTGACCCCGATCGACATTGCCACCGACACCGCAGGGACCGCCATACCGGTGGGCACGCAGCCCGATGCCGTCGCCGTCACCCCGGACGGGTCCACCGCCGAGGTGGTCAACTTCCATGACGACACCGTCACCCCCATCGCCACGGCCACCAACAACCCGGGCACCCCGATGAGTGCCGGAATCGACCCCTGGGACATCGCCATCACCCCCGACCAGGGCCCGGTTGCCGCCCTGTCGGTGGCCCCGGCCAACGCCGGTCAGCTCACCAGCTTCAACGCCTCGGCCTCCATCGCTCCGTCGTCGCCCATCATCAACTACGCCTGGAATTTCGGCGACGGCGATACCGCCAGCACCTCGGTGCCCACCACGACCCACAGCTACGCCCACCAGGGCACCTACACGGCGTCGGTCACCGAAACCGACGCCGCCGGGACCTCCCTGACCAAGATCTTCACCGGGCAGACCATGGGCCGAGAAGGTGGTCCACAGGCCAGGACGAGCTCCACCTTCGATGTGGGAGTGGTGACATCAGACACATGCGTCGTGCCCGGCTTCCGGACGACCAACTTCCCCGCGGTGGTGTTCGAGACGACGCCCCCACCCTCGAGCATCGACGCCGGAGGAACCTTCCAGACCGCCCTCGGAGCCGAGGTCAGCATCCCCGGCTCGGTCATCAACCACTTCCGGAGCCTCGGGGCGACGTCGTTGACGGTCAGCGCCCAGACGACATCCGAGGCCGGCAAGACGACCGGCGGGGCCCCGAGCGGTGCGGTCAGTCCGAACACCGAGTCGACGTCAGCCACCAACCTGCCCCAGAGTGACCCCAACCTGGCGCCCAACGTCCCGTACTCCTATATCACCAACTACAACCCGTTGAGTTGGCAGACCGGGCCAGGGACCGGAGTGGTCGACTTCGTCCCCGGCGGCATCGATATCTCCGCGACCTTCGTGATCCATGGCACCCCCACGACCGAGGCGATCAGCTGCACCTCACCGCCCGGGGCCGCTTCGCTGGGCTCCACCACGGTGAACCCGTCTCCCCCCACCCCCACCTTCCAGGTGCCGGCCTCCACTCCGTCGCTCCAGAATCAGGTCACTGCGGGGACCGACGGCGGGTGGGGAATCACCATTGCCAACGTGTCGACGGCCACGGTCTCCGGCCTGTCGGCCACCGTGAGCGTGGGCGATGCCGGGGCCGCCCTCTCCTACGACCTGACCGGGATGGCGGCGACGGGGACGAACTGTTCATCGGCAGGATCCGGCAGGGTCACCTGTTCGATCGGGAACCTGTCCGCGGGAGCCTCGGACACCCTCAATGTGCTGGTCAGGACCTCCGGCCTGCTGCACGGCGTGGTCATCACCGGTTCGGCCGTGGTGACCTCGTCCAATCAGACAGGCCATACGACCCTGGGGTCGATCGGGGTGATCGTCCTGCAAAGCGGGAACGGGACGAAGTCGGTGGCCGCCCCCGGCATTCCCCTGGCCAGCACCAAAGCCCCCCTCGCCAGGGCCAGGGCTTCGATCACCCTGACCTTGCCGACCAAGAGGATCAGGAGGTCGGCAGCTACCCGGGCGCAGGCCCTGGCGCTGGCCGTCACCCTGGCCGGCACCACCTCGGTGAGCCCCCCTCCGGTCGCGGTGACCCTCGAGTCCTTGGCCCCCAAGACCGAGCCGGCGTTGTGTCCACCAACCGGGTCCTCACGATGCGAGGGCAACATCATTCAGGCGGTGGGCAACTTCTCGGCCTATACCAACAAGAAGGCCCCCATCATCGCCGTGCTCAAGTTCGCCTACGGACTGAAGGTACCGGCGGGATCCATCTACATGCTGAAGCGCAACGGGACGAAGGTGCTCAAGCTTGCTGCATGTAAGAAGACCGCCAGCGGCTACTCCACCCCGTGCGTCGAGGGCCCCGAGGTGATCGGCGGCACAGCCGCCCATGACAACCTCTACGCCCAGGACACCGTGTACTTCACGGGCGTCGATCCGGCCATGGGGCGGCGGGGCTGAAGCGGACGAACCCGGTCGACCCTCGTCGTCCGGTCGTCGAATCCGGAAGGCGCGGCGGCCATACACTTGCCGGATGTTCACTGGATTCGCCCACGTAGCCGTCTGCGTCACCGACATCGAGGAGGCGACCAGGTGGTATTCGGACGTCCTCGGACTCCGGGTGCTCTCGCCGCCCTATGAGATGGCCGGACCGGAGATGGAACAGGACATGGGCGAGTTGATTCCGTCCCCGGTCGTGGTGAGGGCAGCGATCATGGGGCTCGATGTCGACGACCACGTCATCGAGCTGCTCGAGTATCCCGGAACCACGATCCCGTCGGATGGGACGGCTCGACCCGACATCACCCGTCCGGGCATCACCCACGTGGGACTGGCGTGCCGCGACATCGAACGCACCCGGCGCGAACTCGAGACCAACGGGGTCTCGTTCCTCACCTCGGGGATCTCCGATGTGGCCGGGCTCCGGACGACCTGGTTCCACGACCCGTGGGGAACCGTGGTCATTCTGCTCGAGAAGCGGGACGAGCATCTTCCCTACTGGCGTCAGCATCTGGCCTGAGGCTCCGGCGTGGTGATCCGGCCACTGCGGAAGGGGGCCTCGTAGGATGTCGAGGCTTCTCGACGACTGGAAGATCGGAGCAGGTCATGACCTACTCGCTCGTGGGCTACGGGATCCTCGGCATCATCAGCACGGCCATCGCCTTCGCCGGTAACCGGCGTCTCTTCGTACCCGGGGGTGCGGCACGGACCTCGTTTCTCGAATGCCTGTACTACGCCCTCGGACTGGTGTCGCTCGGCCTCGGCTGGTACTTCAACGTCCGCTACGTGCACGAATTCGGCCATACGGCGACCTACGTCGGTTTCACCAAGGCCCTATTCGCCAACTGGGCCGCGGACTCCGCCGCCCAGGACTACATCATGGTGAATCTCGTGCTCCTCCCCCTGTGGACGATCACGGACGGTCGCAGAAGGGGATTGCGCATCCCCTGGATCTTCTTCGTGGCCAGTCTCTTCACCAGCCTCGCCTTTTCCGTAGCCCTCTACCTGGGATTCGTCGAGCGCCAGATTCGCTACAACCGGGAGCTCGCCGAATCCAGCACGTCGTATCCGCAGTTGTAACCCGGGATGAACGTGACGCCGGGCCCGCCGTGGCAGCCCGCGCCGCAGAGGTAGAGGCCCTCGATCGGGACGGGGGCATCGGGCCAGCCCCGTGGCCCGGGGCGGAACGGTCCCATGAACTCCGGCTGGAGCAACCCGTGGCAGAAGTCGCCACCGGTACACCCGAACATCAGCTCGTAGGTGTAGGCCGGATAGTTGAATTGACGCTCGATGAGATCGGAGAAGCCGGGAGCCATCGAGGTGATCTTGGCCACGATCCGAGCCGCCATCTCGTCGCGGAATCGGGCCTGCTCCGGATGGGAGGTGCCGATGGGGGAGTAGAAGGCGAAGCTGCTGGCCACGTGCTTCCCTTCGGGGGCGAGTCCCGGGTCCCGGAGGGAGGGAATCGAGAGGTTGAACGACGGAGCATCGGGCACGATGCCGCGGACGCAGTCCTCGAAGTCCCGCTGCATCGATTCGGCGGTCCCGAAGAAGGTCACGTTGTGGCTGAGCCCGCCGTCGTTGAGCACCTCATAGGGAGGGGCATACTCGGGCAGGCCGTCGAGGGCGAAATGCATTTGGAAGTACGCGGCCCGGTGGTCGATGGCCTCGATGCGCTGGGCGAAGGCCTCCGGCAGCCCATCCGGGTCGATCAACTGGGTGAAGGTCGCCGTGGGGTCGAGGTTGGACACCACCACCGGTGCCGTCACCACATCCCCGTCGGCCAGGGTGACCCCCTCGACCTTCCCCCCGGCCGTATCGATCCCGGACACCTTGACGTGGCGCCTCAGTTCGCCGCCGTGCTGTTCGAACATGGCCAGGAGATGATCGGACATGGTGCCGATACCGCCGCGCACCTTGGACATGGTGGCGTCGCCCGGTGAGGCCAGGGCGAATGCGAGGCAGAGGGCAGATCCGGGCGAGTACGGTCCCCGGTAGGTCGAGTTGACGGCCAGAAAGGCCAACATGCTGCGGACCTGGGCGTGCTTCTTCCGATCGGGGAGGAAGGCGTCGACGACATCCATGACGCTGCCGAACATGGCCGTACGGATGGCCTGGCGCTCCTTCTCGTTGGCCGCGGACGCCCACATCTCGTCGAGTGACTTGGGCGGCTTGCGTACGTCGAGCCTGCCGATGGCCCGGGCCGGTGCCTCCGCCCAGGCTGCGACTTCGGCCATCCCGAGCACGGCCTCGAGACCGAGCGCATCGCTGAGATGGTCGAGGAGCCTGGTGGGGTCGCTGTAGAGCAGGAGGGGAGGCTCGCCCGATGCCCCGATACTGGCCGACTGCACCTCCGGTTCGTAGATGGGACAGGCGGCGAAGCCCAGGTCGTCGAAGATCTCGGTCGGGATCGGAAACTGGATCGATCCGGCCAGTTCGAAACGGAATCCTCGGGCGAGCTCGGTGGTCGTGGCCATGCCCCCGATGAAGTGGTTCTTCTCCAGACAGAGGACGCGCATTCCCCCTCGGGCCATGACCGTGGCTGCGGTGAGACCGTTGTGGCCGGCCCCGATGACGATGGCGTCGTAATCGGACATCCGGTCACGGTACTTGATGGCGTCGTCGACGTGCCGAAGCAGAAGCCGCCGGTTGGTCAGGAGGCCCAGCCGCCGTACTCCGATCCGAGGTGCCCGGTCGGGTTCGCGCTGGCCCAATCCGACGTGGCATCCGGCTTGGACCATCGCTCACCGGACTCGGCGTCGATGATCTCCTGGCGCACACCAGCACCGTCGACCGCCCGCACCCTGTCCGACGCGCCCTTGGCCACCTCGAGGGTCTCGCACTGCAGTGTCCAGTCGGCACCACTGCCCCGAGAGCCGGTGGTCACGTGTCGGATGAAGAAGCGCCTCATGCTGTTACCTCTGGTTTCGTGTCCGTCCGATGCTGGGGCTCTCACCGTCTCGCTGGCCAGTAGGCCACCAGCGGGACGGTGAGACTCCCCGGCCCCCGACAGAGTTGCGCCCGACGCGCACTGGGCCGATGACGGTCTACCACCGCAAAGTTGACGGTTTCGTCACGGAAAACTGAAGTCCCGATGAACGTTCTGTGTCAGGTGGAGTGAAGGTCGGGTGATCGACCTGACGGGCCGTAACGGATGGGTCGGTCGATCGTTCCATCCGGTAGAGACCGAAACCTCTCACCGGTCCTCCGGCGACTGGCGACGACTCCAGAGGGGCCATGAGCGAATGGAGCAAGGCATGCAAAGCAGATTGGTCGGCAAGGGTCTGTTCGGTTGTGCGGCGGTTCTCATGCTGGCGGCGCCTCTCGGCGCGCTCGCATCACCGGCCTCGGCGGCGACGGCGCAGCCTCCGGTCATCACGGCCAAGCCCAACAACGTCATGGTCAACCAGCACACCAACCTGATCGGCCGGGGCTTCCCCCGGTTCGCCACCCTGCGCCTGGCAGAGTGCTCGAAGACGAACTGGGTGGTGCCGGCGAAGCCCTGCGACAAGGACAATTCGATCCGCGTCAGGACCGATGGGCGGGGCTCGTTCGTCACCGGCTTCAAGGTCGAGGCCTGTGGGGGAGCCAGAGCCAGCACCAAGGGTCTGGCCCAGGTCTGCTACGTCGGGGTACCCAAGCCGTCCGGCGTCGACACCGTGCGTCTGGTGGGGGCTGCCCGCATCGTGGTCACCTTCCCCTGACCGGAGTTGCGGGCGGGGGCCGGTCCCGGGGGATTCGTCCTCCCGGGACCGGCCTCTGACGGCCGCCTGACCTCCGGAACTCCCTGGTCGGGACCGATTGGGGCAAGCATAGAAAGTCGACTTGATTAGTCATCTTTCGATGGTAGAGTGGGTAGATGCCCCCTGCCTTCCTCGGTGCGACCGGAGTGCTGGATTACGACACGGTGCCATCGGCGCGCCGGACCGATTTTCGGCTCAACGTGGAGGGTGCATCAGCCGATACTCCGATCATGGGGCCGGACAGAGACGAGAGCACAGTCGGCGGCGGATCCGGGGACGTGGGTATCGAGCGTGATCTCACCGCCCGGAGCCGGCGCCAGCTCGGCACCCGTGTCGATGCCGAGGCCGAGATGGAGAGGCTCCAGGAGAAGGTCTCGCTGCTGGCCGTGCAGAAGGATTTCTGGCAGCAACGGGCGGCCGAGTATCGCGTCGAGCTGCGAACCGCCGAGGCGGAGGTGGCCCGATTGCGTGAGGCAGCGGCCGCTCCGGCCAGCCGGGTACTGGTCGCCAAGTAAGCGGGTCGGCCACCACCCGCCCGATCTGGCCGCCGCGCCCGTCGTTCTGACTACGGCGGGAAGGTGACTGACTTCCGGCCCTTGGGCACGTGCCACACGAAGGCGTAGACCCCGTCGGTGCCGCTGATCTGACGGGCGCCCAGCCGGCGCATGAGATGGATCGCCGCCGTCGTGCCTGAGGCCGGGGCCGACTCGAGTCCCTGCGAGGGTACGAGGACGACGTACACCATTCGGCCGAACAGGGGCACGGTCTGCCCATCGGCGAAGGTGTCGAGGTACGGGTAGAAGTTGCGACGTTGGGCGAACCGGCCGACGACGCCCTGGGAGACGATGGTCTCGGCACCATCGGGTATTCGGGCACTGACCGATGAAAGTTCGGCCGCGGTGGCCGAATCGACCCGCTCGAACATTTGTCCCGACAACGGCGTCCAGCGCGCACTCGACACGGCCGTCTGGGCGAGCGCGCCGACGACAAGAACGAGCGCGACGGCGGTCAACCCGATCTGCAATCGGCGATCACGACCCCGGCCCAGCCGGGTCAGCCAGGTCGCCAGCATGGCGATCCCCACCGCACAGGCCATCACCGCCATGAAATTCTGTGAACCACCGACGTCCGAGATGAAGCCGGGCGATGAATTGAGGGCGCTGGGGGCGAGGACGACCACCGACAACACCGCCCCGAATCCGGAGAAGACACCGACGGTCCCGACTCCGCCCACGAACTTGTAGATCTCTCCCCACCGGTTGACCAGTACGTGACCGGCGATGCTCGGATGGGTTGCTATCCCGGCCACGATGGTGAAGATCCCCCCGAGCGTGTCGTTCACCGTCGTGCGGTCGGCCAGGTACGCGTACGCGCCCAGGCCGGCACCCTTCCCCGAATGCACGAGACCGACGACACCGAACCAGGCCACGCCGATGAGGATGAGGGCGGCACCGGTGCGCCATCGGCGCCGTCCGCTGATCAGGGCGATGATGCCCAGGGCGACCACGTAGGACACGGCCACGTTGCCGCACAGCAGCACGAGGACGACCCAGACCCAGCCTCGGCGGCGACCGGCCCACAGGTCCCGCCCCGCCAACAGGGTGAAGAAGGTTGCCAACGGTTCGGAGTGGTAGTCGTAGGATGCCGCCCAGTAGGTCCAGGGCTGGAGAACCAGGATGGCCAGGACACAGCCCGACACCGCCACGGCGAACCGGCGGTTCGGGGCATGGTTCTGCAGATGCTCGAGGACCCACCGGAAGGCAACCAGACCGGCCCCGGCCAGGGCGACGTCCTGAACGATCAGGAGGTCGATGGCGTGAGGCCAGACCCAGTACAGGAGAGCGAGCGGCCAGACGATCAACTCGAGATCACCCTGATAGAAGGGATAGCCGTAGTGCGGGTAGAACCAGGGATAGGTGGTGTCGTAGGGATTGAGGTGACCGGTGGCGATCTGCTGCCAGGCCTGGCTGTACTGACCGAAATCGGCGGTCAGGTCGAAGTGGTCCCAGAGGTACCAACTGTGGAGCACCAACAGAACGAACTGGACCCCGAAGACGGCGACGCCGATGAGCCAAACCATCCGTAGGTTGCCGCTGAGAACCGTTCCCGAAGGTCGTCGAGATTCGGGCACCGCATCCTGTGCAGCGCCACCGCCGGAGGCCGAAGTCTCTACCGGGGTGACCACCAGGCAAACTGTAACCGTCAGGGTCGGCGCGGAGGCACCAGCGGACACCAGCGACGGGCAGACAGGTCGGGCCTCCACCGTGTCCTCGCCGCCAGGGGCTACGTTGAAGAGGTGACGTCCGGGGTCGGCGCTGTCTCACCGCACTTGGATGACCTTGCCCTGAGAGGCATCCGACCCCTTTAGCCCGAAGTTCCACCGATAGCAGAGGACTAATTCGAAGCTAATTTGTTGAGGCTCCGTGGGTTGGGTTAGATTGGCAAATATGCTAGTGTTCTCATGTAAGTATCAAGATAGTTCTTGACAGTGGTAATATATTGTGATTATTTGTTCGCATGTATATCTCCATCGTTCCCAACCGCGACTCCCCGCCCGCCATCCTCCTCCGCGAAGGTTGGCGGGAAGGCAAGAAAACTCGCCAGCGCACCGTGGCCAATCTTTCCGATTGGCCCCAGGAAAAAATCGAAACCTTCCGCCGCCTACTGCGCGACGAACCTCTGATCTCGCCGCACGATCTGTTCACCACGCAAAAAACCGTTCCGCACGGTCAGGTCCAAGCCATCCTGGAGATGATCGACAGGCTCCAGCTGGATCATCTGATCTCCGCGCAGCGTTGCCGTGAACGAGACTTAGTGATGGCCATGATCGTTCAGCGCTTGATCGATCCCTGCTCGAAATTGGCAACCACGCGCGAGTGGCACACCACCACGCTGGCCGAAGAATTGGGAGTAGCCGAGGCCACCGAGAATGATCTGTACGAAGCCATGGACTGGCTTTTGGAACGCCAGGAGCGCATCGAGAAAAAGCTGGCTGCTCGTCATCTGAGCGAGGGCGGGTTGGTGCTCTATGACGTGTCGAGTAGTTTTTATGAAGGGCGGACCTGCCCGCTGGCAAAATTTGGCCACGACCGTGATGGTAAGAACGGTCTGCCCATCATCGTGTACGGGGTGATGACGGATGGGGAGGGATGTCCGGTGGCGGTGAGCGTCTATGCGGGGAACACGGGGAACCCGACGACGGTAGCCGACCAAATCGAGAAGTTGCGGGAGCAGTTTGGATTGCAACGGGTGGTGCTGGTAGGAGATCGCGGCATGCTGACTCAGCCGCAGATCGACAAGCTCAAACAGCATCCTGGTTTGGGATGGATCACGGCACTGACGAGCACGGCGATTCAAGAGTTGGTGAAGCAGGGGGCCTTGCAACTGTCGTTGCTGGACCAAAAGAATCTGGCCGAAATCACGGCACCGGATTATCCCGGTGAACGGCTGATGGTGTGTCACAACCCGGTACTGGAGGAGCAGCGCAGGCGGAAGCGGCAGGACTTACTGAAAGCCACGGAGAAGAGTTTAGAGAAGATCGGCAAGGAAGTGACGCGGAGAAAAAAGAAGCTCTTCACGGCCGCGGAGATTGGCGTGAAGGTGGGGAAGGTGCTGGGACGCTACAAAATGGGCAAGCACTTTGCGTGCACAATCGGCGAGGGCAGTTTCGCCTGGAGTCGTTGTGCGGAATCGATCGAGCAGGAAGAGAAGCTGGATGGGATTTATGTGCTGAGAACGAGCGAGCCGACGGAGCGGCTTTCAGCGGAAGAGACGGTGCGCAGCTACAAGAGCTTGGCGGAAGTAGAGCGGGCTTTCCGCTGTCTGAAAGGGATCGATCTGTTGGTGCGGCCGATTCGGCATCGCAGTGAGGATCGCGTCCCGGCGCATATTTTTCTGTGCGTGTTGGCCTATTACGTCGAATGGCATCTGCGCCGAGCTTGGGCGCCGCTGTTATTCGAGGATGAAGAGCGGCGGGAGGAGCGCAAGCGTCGTGATCCCATTCTGCCGGCCAAGCCCTCGGATTCCGCCGAGCGCAAGAAGCGCTCGCATCAAACTGCGGATGGTCTTCCCGTGCACAGCTTCGAGAGCTTGCTGCGGGAGTTGGCCAGCCGGGCCCGAGTGACATACGCGCTCAAACCGCAGAAGGCGGAGGAGAAAACGAATTTAACGTTCCGGCAGGTGCCGGAGCCGACGCCGCTGCAGGCTCGGGCCTACGAATTGGTTCGGATGTTCCCAGTAACCGGAAGGTGAATTTTGCGCTATCCCTTCGGAAATCAACAGAATACTTTCTCGAACCTCGTGGAACTTCGGTTTAGCAGGCGCGGAATTGTTCGCCTGTGCTCCCATTCCAAACCCTTCGAGAGGTTATACTTAAGCCGATGAGAGACCTCGTCCAACAAGGCCTTGCTCTGCGCGAACTTCTGCGCGAGCGCATCCTTGTTCTGGATGGCGCCATGGGCACGATGCTGCAGCAGCAGAACCTGACCGCCGCGGATTTCGGCGGCCCGCAGCTGGAAGGCTGCAACGAAAATCTCGTTCTCACCCGCGCCGGATGTCGTGCTTGCGATTCACCGCAAGTATCTCGAAGCCGGCTCGGACATCATCGAGACGAATTCGTTTCGGAAGCACGCCCGATCGTCCTCGCGGAATACGGGTTGGCCGAACGCGCCCGCGAAATCAGCCGGCGCGCCGCGGAACTCGCGCGGCAGGCGGCCGACGAATTCTCGACCGCGTCCAAAGCCGCGCTTTGTGGCCGGCTCGATGGGTCCCGACGACGAAAGCGATCAGCGTCACCGGCGGAGTCACGTTCGAGCAACTTCGCAAAAATTTCTACGAACAGGCGCGCGGCCTGGTCGAAGGCGGCGCGGAC
Source organism: uncultured Acidobacteriota bacterium (assembly GCA_963753475.1). GTDB lineage: Bacteria > Acidobacteriota > Terriglobia > Acidiferrales > UBA7541 > Palsa-295. Next base: position 712,618 of record CAVWCN010000003.1, on the reverse strand, counting down.
TTGCTGCTGCTCGAAACCTGCCAGGACACGCGCAACATCAAAGCGGGCGTGCTCGCCGTCCAGGACCTGAGCCGCGAAATCGGCGCAGCCGATTCCGCTGATGATTTCGCGCGACCATCGAAGCCGATGGGCACGATGCTCGCTGGGCCAGAGCATCGAAGCGCTCTGTGGTCGTCGCTCGACCACCTCGACTTGCTTTCGCTCGGCTTGAATTGCGCCACGGGCCCCGAGTTCATGACCGACCACTCCGCACGCTGCAATCGCTCACCAGCTCGCGTTCGTCTCGTGCTATCCGAACGCCGGTCTGCCGAACGAAGAAGGCCGCTACGGGAAACGCCCACTTCGCTCGCCGAGCAGCTCGAGCGCTTCGTCGCATCGCGGCTGGCTGAACATCGTCGGCGGATGCTGCGGCACCACCGAACAGCACATTCGCGCGATCGCGCAGATGGCCGAGGGAAAAGCGCCGCGCCGTCCCGCCGGAGCAAAGCGCATCGAGCGGTTTATTCCGGCATCGAGATCATCGAAGCGGAAGAAAGCACGCGCCCGCTGATCGTCGGCGAGCGCACCAACGTGATCGGCTCGCGGCAATTCAAGAATCTCGTCGCCGCCGAACAGTGGGAAGAAGCCACCGAAATCGCCCGCCGCCAGGTGAAAAGCGGCGCGCATATCGTCGACGTCTGCCTGCAAAGCACCGATCGCGACGAAATCAAGGACATCCCGCCGTTTCTACGATCAGCTCATCCGCAAAATCAAAGTGCCGATCATGATCGACACCACGGACGCGCGCGCCATCGAGCTCGTCGCTCACCTATTGCCAGGGCAAGAGCATCATCAACTCGATCAACCTCGAAGACGGCGAAGAAAAATTCGAGCGCGTTTGCCCGCTGGCACGCTCCTATGGCGCCGCGCTCATTGTCGGCTGCATCGACGAAGATCCCGTGCAGGCGCAGGCGTTCACGCGCGAGCGCAAACTCGAAATCGCCCAGCGCTCCTACGAGCTGCTCACCGAAAAATACGGCATCCGCCCCGAAAACATCATTTTCGATCCGCTCGTGTTTCCGTGCGCCACGGGCGATGAAAACTATATCGGCGGCGCCGTGGAAACGATCGAAGGCATCCGGCTGATCAAGCAGAAGATTCCCGTACGTCCGAACCGTGCTGGGGATTTCGAACGTCTCGTTCGGCCTGCCGCCGGGCGCGCGCGAGGTGGTCAACTCCGTTTTCCTCTATTACTGCACGAAGGCCGGACTCGATCTCGCCATCGTCAACGCCGAGCGCATCGAGCGCTTCCCTTCGATTCCCGAGCACGAGCGCACGCTGGCGGAGAATCTGCTGTTCAATCGCGTGCCGCCGAAATATTCCCGACGATCATCCGCAAGCGGCCCTGCTTCGCGGCGCGCCCGGCGACTGGCGCGAGCAATCGCGCGAACAGAAAGCCGCGATCAACCAATTTCACATCGCCGCCATCTCCGAACATTTCCGCGGCGCCGGGACGCGCAAGAAAGCGCGCGCCGAGGATCTGCCGCTCGATCAGCGCCTCGCGAACTACATTCTCGAAGGCTCGAAAGACGGCCTGATCGACGATCTGAACCGCAAGCTCGCCGAAGGCGCCGCGCCGCTCGACATCATCAACGGCCCGCTGATGGCCGGCATGGCCGAAGTCGGCCGGCTCTTCAACGACAACGAACTGATCGTCGCCGAAGTGCTGCAATCCGCCGAAGCGATGAAGGCCGCCGTCAGCCACCTCGAAACAGTTCATGGAGAAAGCCGACACGTGAAGAAGCGCGCGAAGGTGATTCTGGCCACGGTGAAGGGCGACGTGCACGACATCGGCAAAAATCTCGTCGAGATCATTCTGAAGAACAACGGCTACGACGTGATCAATCTGGGCATCAAAGTGCCGCCCGAAGATCTGATCCGCGCGCACCGCGAGCATCAAGCCCGACGCGATCGGCCTTTCCGGCCTGCTCGTGAAAAGCGCGCAGCAGATGGTCACCACCGCCGCGGACTTGCGCGAAGCCGGCATCCGCGTTCCGCTGCTGGTCGGCGGCGCGGCGCTCTCGGAAAAATTCACGAAGCTGAAAATCGCGCCGCAGTACAGCACGGCCGTCTGCTACGCGAAGGACGCGATGACCGGCCTGCGCCTGATGAACGAACTGAGCGATCCCGCGCGGCGCGACGCCGCGCTCGTGCGGCAACACACCTATACGAGACGCGGCGTTGCCGAAGAGCCTGCGCCTGCGGCCCGCAGAGCCCGCGGGCGAAGACCGCTCGCCGCGCGTCCGCGTCGATTTGCCGTTCCCGCCGGTCGCCTATCTCGACCGCAAAGTCCGCGCCGTTCCCGACTTGAACGAAATCTGGAGCTTACGTGAATCCGTACATGCTCTTCGGACGGCACCTTGGCTTTCGCGGAAATTTCGAGAAGGCGCTGGCGGAGCGCGACGCCGCGCGCGCTGGAACTGTTCAACAAGCATGGAGGAAGTCGAAGCGCGAAGCCGCGCAGTTCATGAAGGTTTCGGCCGTGTGGCAATTCTTCGAAGCGGAGCGCCGGGGAAATTCCATCGCGCTGTTCGCGCCCGGCGGCGCGGCGCCGATTCACACGTTTCATTTCCAGCGCCAGCGCGTGGGAGACAAGCTTTGCCTCAGCGATTACATTCTCCCCGCGCGAAATGGCGCAACGCGATCATCTGGCGCTATTCGTGGTCTACCGCCGGCGCCGGCATCCGCGAAAGAGCCGGAATCGGCGAAAGCGGCCGGACACTATCTCTTCTCCCACGGTCTGCAGGCCCTGGCTCTCGAAACCGCCGAAGCGTGCGCCGAATGGCTGCATCGGCGCATTCGCGAGGATTGGGGTTTCCCCGACTCGCCCGCGATGACGATGGCGGAGCGTTTCACCTCGCGCTATCGCGGCAAACGGTACAGCTTCGGCTATCCCGCGTGCCCCAATCTCGAAGATCAGGCCGGCATCTGGACTGCTGCTTCATCCGGAAGAAATCGGCGTTCACTTCACCGAAGGAATGATGATGGACCCGGAAGCAAGCGTCAGCGCGCTCGTGTTTCATCATCCCGATTGCACGTATTTTTCGGTCGGCGAATCACAAGTGTGAAACGAAGGAAGAGAATACACTGCGAAAACGCGTTCGGATGATTACTACAAATGTGTCACGCTCGCAGAGCGTTTCTTGACATCCGAAGTCCGCGCTCTATAATGCACTTTTGAAGTCGTAACTCCGGGAACGAACCATGTTTCTAGACGTCAACGATCTCGCGGTCCGCAAGACCCGCATCCGAAAGAGCTATTCCCCCGGCACTCTCGATTTTCACTCCGGCGAGTTTCGCCAGCTCGAGCCGCTGGAAGTGCGGGCGACGGCGGAGCTGATAGACGGCCAAATTCGCATCTGGGGCAACCTGCACACGCGAGTGGAGCTGGTGTGCGCGCGCTGCCTCGACACCGTCGTCGAGGAGATCAGCCGCGATTTCGACCTGCTCTACCGCCCCATGGCCTCGATCACAGGGGACGAGGAAGTCCATCTGAATCTTGAGGATACGGAGATCGGCTTCTTTGAGGGCGACGGCCTGTTTCTGGCCGATATCCTGGCCGAGCAGGTGAACCTCGCTCTTCCCATGAAGGTAATTTGCCGAAGTGATTGCCGCGGGCTGTGCCCTCATTGCGGCGCCAACCTGAACAACGAGGAGTGCCGCTGCGAAAAGCAAAGTGGCGATCCGAGGCTGGCTCCCCTCGCGCGTCTCAAGCAGGACTGGTTCAAGAAGCAATAAGACGATACACTATTGGCCGTTATCCGCGTGCCGCACTCGCGGCGCGCCAAGAGGAGCCGCAATGCCCAATCCAAAACGACGACACTCGAAGCGCCGCACGAGCAACCGCCGGGCGCACGATCACCTCAGCGTGATGTCGCGCGCCGAATGCCCGAATTGCCATGAGGTAAAGCTGCCCCACCGCGCGTGTCCCCACTGCGGCTACTATAACGGCCGCGAAGTGATTGACACTTCGGCCAAGACGGCCTAAGTTTTCCCTCGTCCCGCCTTTCCGCAACGGAGTTTAAGCGGAGCTTTAGATGACCACCATTGCACTGGATGCCATGGGAGGCGACCATGCCCCACGCGTCGAAGTGGAGGGCGCCATCCTCGCGGCGCGCGAATACGACGTGCGCATCTTGCTCGTGGGAGTCGAGGCCGCGGTCAAGCACGAATTGACCCGTCAGCGTTACCGCGGACAGTCGATCGAGGTCGTCAACGCCACCGAAGTGATCACGATGCGGGATTCGCCGTCGCAGGCCTTCCGCCGCAAAAAGGACAGTTCCCTCCACGTGGCGGCTCACCTGGTGCGCGACGGCAAGGCCGAAGCGCTGGTCAGCGCGGGAAACACGGGCGCGGCCATGACGGTGGCGAGATTCGTTCTGGGCACGCTTCCCTCCGTGGATCGGCCCGCTCTCGCGGCTGCCTTTCCGAACGCAAAGGAAAAGGTCTCCGTGATCCTCGACGTGGGGGCCAACGTCGACTCGAAGGCCGAACAGATCGAGCAGTTCGCTGTGATGGGCGAGATTTATTACCGGACAATCTTCGGCGTCCGCAAGCCGCGGGTGGCCCTGCTCTCGATTGGCGAAGAGGAAATGAAGGGCAACGAGCTCACGCGCGAGGCCTTCAACCGCCTGAAGCAGCACACGTCTCTGAATTTTGTGGGAAACGTCGAAGGCCGCGACGTCTTTCGCGGCAACGTGGACGTGATCGTTTGCGATGGCTTCATCGGTAACGTCGCGCTGAAGATCAGCGAGGGAGTTGCCGAGCACATCGGTGGCATGCTCAAGAAGGCGATCAAGAGCAGTCTGGCGTCGCAGATCGGATATGCGCTTTCCAAGCGCGCGTTCGACGATTTCCGCAAGCGGATCGACTACTCCGAGTATGGCGGTGCGCCGCTTCTCGGCGTTCGTGGGATCACCATCATCGGGCACGGCGGGTCCAACGGCAACGCCGTGAAAAACGCGATCCGCGTCGCCGCGGAACTGTGCCGCTCGCGGGTGAACGAAAAAATCGAACAGGAGCTTTCCGCCGCCACGGCTCTTGCGGCGCGAAGCTGATCCGCCGAATGTTCGGGTCGAAAGCGCAACGCAAATGAGCAAGCTCGCCTATCTGTTTCCTGGCCAGGCCTCCCAATACGCGGGAATGGGACGTGATTTGTCCGAGAATTTCCCGGAATCGCGGGCCGTGTTCGAAGAAGCGGATGCGGCGCTGGGCTTCGCCGTCTCGAAATTGTGTTTCGAGGGGTCGGAAGAAGACCTCAAGCAAACGGAGAATACGCAGCCGGCCATCTTCACCGTTTCCATCGCCGCCCTTCGGGCCATTGAGAAACGCGGGATCGCGCCGGATTTCGTAGCGGGGCACAGCCTGGGCGAATATTCCGGGCTCGTTGCGGCGGGCGCGCTCGACTTCGCGACAGGCGTGAAGCTGCTGCGCAAGCGCGGCGAGTTCATGCAGGAAGCAGTCCCGAAGGGCGCAGGCGCGATGGCCGCGATCATGGGCCTCTCGCCGCCGGACGTCGCCGAAATCTGCAAGAAAGCCGCGGATCACGACGTCGTCTCGCCCGCCAACCTGAATTCGCCCGAGCAGATCGTCATTTCGGGCAACGCCGCGGCCGTGAAACGCGCCGTCGAAATTGCCTCGCAGTCGGGCGCGAAGCGAGCCGTCATGTTGCCCGTTTCCGCTCCATTCCATTGCGCGCTGATGGAGCCCGCCCAGAAAAAGCTCGAGCCGGAATTGCGTTCCGCTGCGTTCGGCGCGCTGCGCATTCCGCTGGTCACCAACGTGGACGCCGAAGCGATCACTTCGGGCGAGGAGGCGCGCGACGCGCTGATCCGGCAAGTCACCATGCCCGTGCGCTGGCTCGATTCGATTCGCGAACTGATCGAGGAAGGCGTGCGCATTTTCGTCGAGGTTGGCCCCGGCAAAGTGCTCTGCGGGCTGCTGCGCCAGATCGACCGCTCGGTCCGCTGCTTCAACGTGGAGGACGCTGCGAGCCTGAACTCCACTCTCGACAAGATTATCCAGGCGCGCGCGGAAACCACAGAGAGTTAATGCGATCTTATGGCGCAGATTTCGTGTCAGAGCGCGACTTCAATCGTGCCGTAAGAAAGTACGGAAAAGTGTTGGGCGCCACGACCAACGGGTTTCGCGTTCGCCGTGGCATCGGATCGCGCCTGAACTCGAGTCCCTGAATGTTTTCGCTCAAAGACAAAATCGCTCTCGTAACCGGCGCGTCGCAGGGCATCGGACGTGCTACCGCGCAGGCTCTTGCCGAGGCAGGCGCGAAGGTTGCCCTCGCAGCGCGCAACGAGCAGCAGCTCGGCAAGCTCGCGGAGGAAATCGCCTCGGCAGGCGGCGAGGCGCTCGTCGTGCCGATGGACGTTGGCGATGCGGCGCAGGTGAAGAACGGCTTCCAGCTGCTCCTCGCGAAATTCGGCCGCCTCGACATCCTCGTGAACAACGCCGCCGTCACCCGCGACACGCTCGCGCTGCGTATGAAGCTCGAAGACTGGGAAGCAGTCCTGCGCACGAACTTGACTGGCGCGCATTTGTGCACGCAGCAGGCTCTGGGCCCGATGCTCCGCCAGCGCTCAGGGCGCATCGTCAACGTGACTTCCGTCGTCGCCCAAACGGGAAACGCCGGCCAAGCGAACTATGTCGCCTCGAAAGCCGGCCTGATCGGGCTCACGCGTGCGATTGCTGTCGAAGTCGCCTCGCGCAATATCACCGTGAACGCCGTCGCGCCCGGCTTCATCGCGACCCCGATGACGGATCCTCTGCCGGACGCGCTGAAAGAAAAAATGAAGTCGCTGATTCCGCTGGGACGTTTCGGCACCGATCGTGATGTCGCCACAGCGATCGTGTTTCTGGCGAGCGACGAAGCCGGCTACATCACCGGCCAGGTCCTCGGAATCAACGGCGGCTTGCACATGGGCTAGAATTTGTAGCGCCGGCGTCTCGCCGGCGTTTTGTGCTCGTTTTGTGAATCGCAAGGGTAGGCAGCCATGTCGATCGAATCCTACGACCAACTCGTCGCCTTGAAACACGTCGGCCGCATCTGCCATCTCGCACTGGCCGCAATGGCACGGTTCGTGCGCCCCGGCGTCACAACCCTGGAAATCGCCGGCGTCGGTGCGAAAGTCATGCGCGACAACGGCGCGCGCTCGGCGCCCGCCATGGTCTACGGGTTTCCCGGCGAAATTTGCATCAGTGTGAACGACGAAGCGGTTCACGGTATTCCCGGCCCGCGCGAGATTCAGCCCGGCGACCTCGTGAAACTCGACGTGACCTTCGAGAAAAACGGCTACATGGGGGACGCTGCGATCACGGTTCCGGTCGAGCCGGCAACGGAGGAAGCGCGGCGTCTGGCACGCTGCGCCGAGCGCGCGTTTCAACAGGCCATGCGCGTGGCCAAACCGCAGGCTCGCGTGAACGAGATAGGCCGCGCCGTCGAGCGCGAAGTCCGCCGCAGCGGCTTCTCCGTGATCCGTGCGCTCTGCGGCCACGGCATTGGCCGTACAATTCACGAGCCGCCCAGCGTTCCGAACTATGCCGACCCCACCGTGCGCGAGAGGCTCACTCCCGGCCTGGTGATCACGGTCGAGCCGATCATCGCGATGGGCTCCGGAAGGTGCGCCACGGCCGAAGACGGCTGGACCGAGCGCACCGTCGACGGCAGCCTCACCGCGCATTTCGAGCACACCATCGTGATCGCCGACAAAGCGCCGATCCTCTTAACCGCGGCATGAGAGAATGATGACGAAAATTGTCCTTGTCGCCGCCAAAAAGTTGACCCGGCCATACGCGCCGAATACAATGAGCGGGGTCTGACAGGCTGCCGCATTTCAGGGTATATTCTCAGAGTCGGAACTGAAGGAACGGATTGTGTTTACGGGGGCGCCCCTGCCGCTGAGCCCGCCGTCGGGGCGGGCCGCTGATCGAAGCATCGGCGTGGGTTCAAGATCGACAAGACCGGAGGAACTACCAGAATGGCCAGCGTCGAAGAACGCGTGAAGCAAATCATCGTCGAGCAACTCGGTGTGGATGAAGGCGAAGTGACTCCAACGGCCTCGTTCGTGGACGATTTGGGCGCCGACTCGCTCGACACGGTCGAGCTGGTAATGGCCTTCGAGGAAGCGTTTGGCATCGAAATACCGGATGAGGACGCCGAAAAAATCGCCACGGTCAAGGACGCCACCGATTACATCGAGAAGCATTCCAAGAAGTAGTCCAGCGCCTGCCCGCCGTGGCGGGGCTTGACCGCTATGGTTGTGCGCTTCGGCGCGCTACCTCATCCCCAATCAGGAGACCCTTTCTTTGAACCGCCGAGTTGTCGTGACGGGCGTTGGGCTGGTCTGCGGGTGCGGTATTGGCACCGATGAAGTCTGGCGCAACCTGCTCGCGGGCAAGAGCGGCATCGGCCCCATCACCGGCTTCGACGCCGCCGCCTTCGACTGCCGCATTGCCGGCGAAGTCCGCAATTTCGATCCCCTGAATTGGGTCGAAAAAAAGAATTGAAAAAGATGGGCCGGTTTATTCAACTGGCCCTGGCCGCTTCCGATTTCGCGATGCGCATGTCCGGGCTCGAAATCACGCCTGAACGGGCGCCCGCTGCAGGCGTCTACATCGGCTCCGGCATCGGCGGATTCGACGTGATCGAGCGCGAGCACTCCAAGTATCTGCAGGGCGGGCCCGGAAGGATTTCTCCCTTTTTCATTCCTGCCTCCATCGTGAACCTTGCGTCGGGACACGTTTCGATCCGCTACGGCGCGAAGGGGCCCAATTCCGCAACGGCGACCGCGTGCTCGGCGTCCGCTCATTCCGTCGGCGATTCCTACAAGATCATTCAGCGCGGCGATGCGGAAGTGATGATTGCGGGCGGCGCAGAAGCCGCCATCACTCCGATGGGCGTGGGCGGTTTCGCCGCCATGCGCGCGCTTTCCACGCGCAACGACGAGCCGGAGCGCGCCAGCCGTCCCTTCGACGCGCAGCGCGACGGTTTCGTCGTCGGCGAGGGCGCGGGCGTGCTGATTCTCGAGTCTCTCGATTTCGCGCAGCGGCGCGGTGCAAACATCGTCGGTGAAATTGTCGGTTACGGAATGTCCGGCGACGCTTTCCACATTACGCAGCCCGCGGAAGGGGGCGATGGCGGCTATCGCGTCACGCTCGCGGCGCTGAAAGACGCGAATATTTCGCCGAACGAAGTCGGCTACTTGAACGCGCACGGCACCTCAACACCCCTCGGCGACGCAATCGAGACCACCGCGCTCAAGCATGCGTTCGGCGAACGCGCGAAGAAGCTTCCCATCAGCTCGACGAAGTCCATGACCGGGCATTTGCTCGGCGGCGCTGGCGGCCTTGAGGCAGGCATCAGCGTTCTGGCGCTGCGCGATCAGATTCTGCCGCCGACGATCAACTACGAAAATCCCGACCCCGCGTGCGACTTGGATTACGTGCCGAACAAGGCTCGCAAAGCGGAAGTCGCTTACGCCGTCTCGAATTCGTTCGGCTTCGGCGGCACAAACGCTTCGCTCGTCTTCAAACGCTGGGACGGCAAGTAGGCGTGTAGGGGCACGGCATGCCGTGCCCCTGTTGGCTTCGAGCCGTTGGTGGAAGCGCGGGGCTTTAGCAGCTTGCTGAAAAACGCCTTGTCTTCAGGAGGGCGGGGGTTTCAACCCCGCCGTAAGTGGGCGTTTTGTATCAGGGGTTTTAACCCCTGAAGCTGCGGTTCGACTTTTTCAGCGTCCTGTTAGCCCCGCGACAAGGCGGAAGAATCGAATCGGCTTTAGCTCGGGCCGTTGGCTCTGTAGGGGCGGGTCTCAGACCCGCCCATCGGACACGGATGGAATGACCAATGAAAATCGGCGTCTGCATTAAACAAGTCCCCGCAAAAGACGCGCCGCTCGCGATCGTCGAAGGCGGCTCGTGGATTCGCGAATCCGACATCGGCTTCGAGACCAACGAGCCCGATAGCTTCGCGCTCGAAGAAGCGCTGCGCCTCAAGGAAAAGCACGGTGGCGAAGTGGTCGCCATCTCCATGGGCCCGGAGCGCGCCAAGCAAACCATCAAGGAAGCTCTGGCCAAAGGCGCCGATCGGGGCATTCACGTCGCCGACGACGAATTCTACAAGCTCGATCCGCTCGGTGCCGCCCGCTCATTGGCGGCCGCCATCGAAAAGGAAAATTTCGATCTGCTCCTCACTGGCCTGCAGAGCGACGATCAGGGCTTTGGCCAGACGGGCGTTCTCCTCGCCGAATTGCTCGGCCGTCCGCACGCCACGATCATCATGGCCATCGAAGTCCTCGACGGCCGCATGAAACTCAAGCGCGAGCTCGAAGCCGGCTGGTTCCAGTGGGTCGAACTGCCGCTGCCCGCCGTGCTGACAATCCAGTCCGGCATCAACAAAGTTCGCTACGCGACGCTGAAGGGCATCATGGCTGCGAAGAAAAAGGAAATTGCGACCGTCGATCGCAAATCGCTCGGCGTGCCGGACGCGCCGACGCAACGCGTCGAACGCATTTACGTTCCGCAAAAAACGAAGAAGACGGAATTCATCACCGGCCAGCCCAAAGAAATTGCGGCGAAGCTGATCGAAAAGCTCCGTCACGAGGCTCGCGTCTTGTAAAATGTCTCGGCCGGCGCGATTTTTCGCATCGCTCGGTATTCGTTAATATGGGTTGACGAATCTCGCCTTTGCCATTCGAGTTGGCACACCGAGGGAGCGGAGTTGCAATCCTGCCAGGGATTTCAAGCTGGAGCCGAGTCAAGAGCTGCCTTCCGCCAGCGCTTGTACCTTTCGGCGTGTCATCCCTGAGCGAGCGCAGCGAGTCGAGGTATCTCTCTTCGCTTTGCCACGCCGCCGCTCTGTTTATCTCCAGAAATCGCCCAATGAAAATCCTCCTCATCACCGAACAGCGCGAACGGCAAATGGAACAACGTCAGCTTTGAGACGCTCGCGGCGGCGCAGCAAATCGCCGCGCAAACGAACGCCACCGTCTCCGGCGTCGTCATCGGCAAAGGCGTCGCGCCGCTCGCGGACGAGCTCGCCGGTTATCAGCTCGACGAAGTACTTCTCGTCGAACACGACCTGCTCGAAAAATACACGCCGGACGGTTTTTCGATCGCGCTGCGTCAGGTGATCGAAAGCGCCAAGCCCGATCTGGTCCTGCTGCCGCACACCTATCAGGTGCGCGACTTCGCGCCAAAACTCGCCGCCTCATTGGGTAAGGGCTCGCCCGGCGAGGGCGGAAAAGGCTCGCCGGGTAACGGCAAAGGGATTGATCGGCGATTGCATCGGCTATCGCTACGAAAACGGCAAGTTGATTTTTGTCCGCCAGATGTTTCAGGGGCGCACCGCCGCGGATGTTGTGTTTACGGGCGAGCCGCCATGGATCGCCATCGTTTCAGGCCGGCGCGTTTCGCGCGGATCTGTGCGAAGAAGCGCGCAGACGGCAAAGCGCCCGTCAAGCCCGTCGCCGTCGAACTGAAGCCGGAGCAGATTCGCACCAAGCCGCTCGAACTTTTCCGCGAAGCGAAGCAAGCCGTCGATCTCACGCAAGCGCCCATTCTCGTTTCCGTCGGGCGCGGAATCAAAGCCCCGGAAAATATTCCGCTCGCGGAAAAACTCGCGAAGCTGCTCGGCGGCGAAGTCTCCGCGTCGCGCCCCATTTGCGACGAAGGCTGGCTGCCCATGGACCGCCAGATCGGCAGCTCCGGCCAGACCGTCGCGCCAAAACTTTATCTCGCCCTCGGCATCAGCGGCGCCATCCAGCACGTCGTCGGAATGAAAGGCTCGCGCACGATCGCCGCGATCAACAAGGATCAGAACGCGCCCATTTTCGAGATCGCCGACTACGGCATTGTCGGCGACCTCTTCGAAATTGTCCCCGCCCTCATCGAAGAACTCGAAAAAAGCGCCTCACTGAATCTTCAGGCGACCCGAGGTTCTTGCCGCGTAGAGGCAGCGGCAGTGCCGTGCCCGCGCCGCAGTCACGTGTGAATTTTCCGATTGCTGCTAATATGGCCGCGTAATGCCAACTGACCACGAATCCGTCCAGCGTGAACGCCTGGATGCGGATGTCCTCATCGTCGGCGCCGGCCCTGCCGGACTGGCTTGCGCGCTGCACCTCGCGAATCTGATCGAGCAGCACACACGCCAGGCCAACAAATCGCCCGCAGCTATCCGCGGAAAACGTCTACGTCCTGGAAAAGGGACGCGAAATTGGCGCGCATCAGCTTTCCGGCGCCATTATGGACCCTTGCGCGCTCCGCGAACTTGTGCCCGATTGCGAGAAGACCGCTCCGCTCGATACGCCTGTCACGGGCGACGCCGCTTACTTCCTCACGGCAGGCCGCGCGTGGAAACTCCCGATCACTCCGCCGCCGCTCGCGAATCACGGCAACTATGTCGTTTCGCTCAACCATCTCGTGAAATGGCTGGGCGGACTCGCCGAGAAAAAGGGCGTGAACATTTTCACGCAGTTCGCAGGCGAGAACTCCTGTATGAAGGTGACGGTCAAAACGCGCGCATCGCGGGCGTCATCACCGACGACAAGGGCGTCGACAAAAACGGCAAGCCCAAGGACAACTACACGCCGGGCTATGAACTGCGCGCCAAAGTCACGGTGCTCGCCGAAGGCCCGCGCGGTTCACTCACAAAAGACATGGTCAACCGCCTGAAACTCGATGGCCTGAATCCGCAAGTCTACGGCATCGGCATCAAAGAGCTTTGGGACGTGCCGCCGGGCCGTATCGAAGCGGGCTTCGTCGCGCACACGCTCGGTTGGCCGCTCGATTCGCACAAATACGGCGGCGGCTGGATCTACGGCCTGCGCGACAATCGCGTCTCGGTCGGAATGGTCGTCGCGCCTCGAATATCACGATCCGCTCTTCGATCCGCACGAGGCATTTCAGAAGTTCAAGACGCATCCATTCATGCGCGCATTCTCGAAGGCGGAAAGCTGCGTGCGCTACGGCGCGAAGACGGTTCCCTACGGCGGCTGGTACTCGATGCCGCGCACCTACGCGGACGGCGGGCTGATCATCGGCGATTCCGCCAGCCTGCTCAATTCCCAGCGCCTGAAAGGCATTCACACGGCGATCAAGAGCGGCATGCTGGCGGCGGAGACGGTTTTCGAAGCGCTGTGCGCCGGCGACACTTCGTCGAAAACGCTCTCGCGTTTCCGGAAAAGCTCGAGCAAAGCTGGATCAAAAAAGAATTGTGGGCCGTGCGCAATTTCCATCAGGGATTTCACCACGGCTTGTGGAGCGGGTCTGTTCCATGCGGGCCTGCAGTTCGTCACCGGAGGGCGCGGCCTCGTCGATCCGATGCGCGGCCAAGCCGGGCTACGAGGATATACGAAGCTCAATCGCGATCGCGCGCTGGTCGACCAATCCACGCGATTCAAAGGCGACGGCATGCTGACCTTCGACCGCCTGACGGACGTCTATCATTCCGGCACGCGTCACGAAGAAGATCAGCCCTGCCATCTCGTCGTGCGCGACCCGAATATCTGCTCCGATCGCTGCGTCCGCGAGTACGGCAATCCTTGCCAGTATTTTTGCCCGGCTGCGGTCTACGAAATGGCGCTGGACAAGGGCCAGCCCAAGCTGAAAATCAACGCCTCGAACTGCGTTCACTGCAAGACCTGCGACATCGCCGATCCCTACCAGATCATCAACTGGGTCCCGCCCGAGGGCGGCGGCGGCCCCAACTACGAAGGCATGTGACCCGTTTTCCTCCTACGCCGATGTAAGTCGGCGTTGAGTGCGAGAGACATACCTCGAATCAGCGTGGGATCCGGACCATCCGATTTCCTGCCGAGAGTGCGACGTGCTGGAGTCCGTTTATTTTCCGAGCCGGATTCGCGTGGCCAGCGCGCTGGCGCGCCGCCGGGCCAAGTCGATGATCTTGTCGTCGGCAACTACCTGGTCGAGCGCTGGAAGCAACTGATGCGGCTCCAGAAGCAGGTCGTAATCGCTCTCGATTTGTAGCAGCGCGTCGTTCACGCCCAGCGGTTCGTAGTGCATCGCGCGCAACAGGTCCGCGAGGTCTCCCTCCTGCCGGGCAAGAGATGCAAAGACGACGAGCAGCTCCGTCGCAGTCTTGTCGCCGGTGGAAGTGAATGTCACCTCATGCGCGTCGTCAGCCTTCTCATAACGGAAGGTTTTCTCGCTCAGATTGCCCTTCTTACCGTGCACATTCAGGTCCACGTCGCGGAAATCGTCGAGTTTTGCCGCCAGCCCGAAAATCATTTTGACGATTGCCGCGCCCACCTGGAACGGTTGCGGATTCGCGCTGTCGCTGAGCTGGCGTATGTCGTACGTTGCCGCTCCCGTCTCGCTCACCTTGATTTCGATAAACTCGGGATGGCCGCCCCGGAATACGTTGCGGAAGGTGATCGTGGCGTGGGCGCCCACCGGGCTCGCGAAAGCCGCAGGTGAACTTGCCAGGGTCGCCAGGGCAGCAATCAACAGCGCGCGTTCGAAAGCAAACATACGCCAGCCGCCGTTCTCAAGACACAAAGCTACTCCGACGCAAAACGGCGCGGAGAATTTTCCGCATGCGCGGCGAGTCTACTGCGTCGTTTGCCGCAGCGTCAATTCAGCTTGGAATCGGCTTGGAATCGGAAAGGTTCGCCGTCGGATGACGATCATCACCTGCAGGCCATCGCGCCGCTTTGCGAAGCAGGCAGCGCTTCCAGACGGAATAATTCCCCGAGGCAGGCGATCGCTGGCCGCAGCAATGTTGCCTCGGCTCGGCGCGCGCGATATATTCGCCAGTCGCGGGAATTCGTCCGTTCAACATACCGGCTGAACGAAAGCCGTCAGGGCCCGGGGCCGCCGCAGCCCTGCAATTTTCAAGGAGGAGCAATTGCGTTATCTGGTGACGGGTGGTGCCGGTTTCATCGGCTCGCACGTTGTGGACGAACTCGTGCGCCGCGGAAACGATGTCATCGTCTTCGACGATCTCTCCACCGGGAAGGAAGAAAATCTCGCGAGCGTGCGGGAGAAAATCGATTTGCGCGTGCAGACCATCGGCGATCTGGCGGCGGTGAAAACCGCCTGCACGGGCGTGGATTACGTGATGCACCTCGCCGCGCAGACTTCCGTGCCGCGCTCCATTCAGAAGCCCATCGAGACCAACGTCGCCAATATCGACGGGACTCTGAACGTTCTGGTCGCCGCACGCGACGCCAAGGTGAAGCGTTTTGTCTACGCAGCTTCTTCCGCTGCCTATGGAGAGACGCCCACTCTCCCGAAAACCGAGAGCATGCCCGCGGCGCCCATTTCGCCGTATGGAATAACCAAGTACGTGGGAGAGCTGTACGCGCAGGTGTTCGGACGAGCGTACGGCCTGGAGAACGTTTCCGTCCGCTTTTTCAACGTGTTCGGGCCGCGCCAGGACCCCTCGTCGCAATATTCCGGCGTTCTTTCGCGCTTCATGCTGGCCGTGATTCGAGGCGAGCAGCCCGTCGTTTTCGGCGACGGCAACCAATCGCGCGACTTCACCTACATCGACAATATCGTCTCCGAGACGCTCAGCGCGTGCGAAGCGAAAAACGCGTCGGGCATGGTCTTCAACGGCGGCACGGGCCTGCAAATCACGCTGAACGAAGTGCTGCAGCTGCTCGAGAGAGTCAGCGGGCGCAAGATCTCCCCGAAATTCGACCCTCCGCGAACCGGCGACATCCTGCATTCGCAGGCTGACATTTCGCTCGCGCACCGAGTTCTGGGTTACCGCCCCGTCGTGGATTTCGAGGAAGGGCTCCGCCGCACCTGGGAGTGGTACAAAGGCGCCTACGGCCGGAACTGAATCCTGCTCGCATCCGAATTCCGACGCCTCGCTTCGCTCCCATCCGGGCGGCCATGTTAAACCTGCGGCACCAGCTTACGGTTGCTGTGAGCGCGACCGACTGGCCGAATACGGACGGATTGGCGGAAGAGGTGACCCCGTTGTCGTTGTGGGCTGGCCGATCCCGGTTCCAGTCAGGCCGATTGACGACGGAATGATGATAAGCCGTTCGCTATAGTCAGTCTTCCGGTGCGCGGGCCAGCCGCTCCGGGCGTGACGTTGATCTGGCAGGCGCCGCCCGGCGCGAGTGGGGATGAAGACGCGCAGTTGTCCGTTTCAGAAAAATGTCCGCCCGCGGCCACGCTCAGGATCTTTATCGGGCCGCCGCCCGCATTCGTACCGTCAATTGTTGAGAGGAACTGCTGGTGCCGACATTCTGACTGCCGAAATCGAGTGTGGTCGGACTGACGTCCGTGGGGGTTGGCGGGGCGGCCCTCAATCGGTCGTGTCCTTTGCTGTTCATCGCTGTTCTTCCTCCCTCGCCGCGCCCTGGCGGCCACCGAGCATCAGGCCGAGCACAAAACCCATTCCCGTCTGCCACACGATAAACAGGGAGGGCCAGTCTTGCTCCTGGGGGTTAGCGAGAAAATTGAACAAACTGTTTGGGATGGTCGAGGCTAGCGACCCGAGCGATGGGCCGAGTGTCCACCCTGCGCCCGCCAGGAGGCCGCCCCAGAACGCGCCGGGGAAAGTGAGTAATCGGGGCGTTAACGAAGGGTATAGGGCGGAGCCCCTACCCGGCAGAAAGACAAGGCGGAGGGCAGACCGCCAATCGGGAGATTGGCGCTCCCAAAGGTTACGAGCTGCCGATGAGGATGCCGACGGTGAAGACGGCGACGCCGCCGACGACGACTTGCATGGTGGAGGAGAGCAGAGGGCGTGTCCATGTAGCGGTGGCGGATGTAGCTGATGATGGCCAGCTCGACGGCGACGACGAGACATCGCGACCGTAAATGCCACGTGGAAACTGGAGATGAGGAAGGGGAGGGTGTGGCCGAGGCCGCCGGCGGCGGTCATGAGGCCGGTGACGAGTGCCGCGGACCACCGGGCGGCCGCGGCCGGTGAGCGAGCCATCGTCGGAAAGGGCTTCGGCGAAGGCCATGGAGATGCCCGCGCCGAGCGACGCGGCCAGGCCGACGCAGAAGGGCGTCGCGCGTGTTGTGGGTGGCGAAGGCGGCGGCAAAGATCGGGGCGAGGGTGGAGACGGAGCCGTCCATCAGACCCGCGAGGCCGGGCTGGATGATCTGCAGCATGAACAACTGGCGCTGGGATCTCTCTTCGGTGCTGGCGGGCTCCTCGGCAAGGTGCTTTTCCTCGAGGACTCAGCGCGAAATCCTCGTGCTGGCGCTCGATTTCGGCGAGATCGCCGAGGAGCTTGCGCGTGGAGGCGTCGGAAACTGCGCGTCATGGCGCGCTCGTAGAAGCGGCAGCGTTTCCAGTTCCATCACTTCCACCTGCTTGCGGACGGTCGGCATGCCGAGCGGCCGGACGAGCCAGACGGGACGGCGCTCGACGAAGCCTTTCACGTCCTGCGCGGCGAATCAGCGGGAATGTGCTCGCCGAAGCGCTGGCGGTACATTTCGATGAGGCTCTGGCGGTGGCGGGATTCCTCGGCCTGCATGTCCTCGAAGACTTTGGCGGTGCGGGATAGGTTTCGCGCAGGCCGTCGGCGAAGTCGGCGTAGACGCGGCTGTCCTCTTCTTCGAGCTGGATGGCGAGGGCGAGGATTTCGCGCTCGGTGAGATCCTTGAACTTTTTCTTGGGCATCAGTGATCTCCGGGCGTGGCCGGGCGTCTCCGGGTGAGGCGACGTCGGCTGATTCTTCGAGGGGATTATATACTTGAGCGGCGCGCAAGTTGGAATCGCGGAGCGGCGCGATGCGGTGCGTCCTCGCACGAAGGCCACGCATCCATTCGGGTAGGATGGGGAGCAGGAGATTGCGAGAGCCGGGAAAATGCGAAAGCGGGAACCAAAACCAGGCATGCAGAGGCTCCAAAACGAGTTGAGGAGGCAGTGATGGCGGAAACACATTGGATTCATAGGGCTCGGCAATATGGGAGAGCCAATCGCGGAGAATCTGAGACGCGCGGGATATGGATTGCGCGTCTACAACCGGACGCGGTCGAAGGCGGCGCGGCTGGTGGAACAGGGAGCGGTGGCGGCGGCGAATCCGGCGGATGTGGCGCAGGCGGGCGGAATCGTTTTCACGATGCTGGCAGACGACCGGGCGGTGGAGGAAATCTGCTTCGCCGAGCCGTCGTTCGTGGAGGCGCTGGGACGCGGCGGAATTCACGTTTCGCTGAGCACGATTTCTCCGGCCACGGCGCGCAAGCTGGCGAAGCACCACGAGCAATTTGGGGTGACGTACGTCGCGGCGCCGGTTTTCGGGCGGCCGGAAGCGGCGGCGGCAGCGAAATTGTTTGTCTGCCTGGCGGGACCGGCTTTGGCGAAAGAGAAGGTGAAGCCAATGCTGTCGGCGATCGGACAGGGGAGCTTCGATTTCGGGGAAGACCCCGGATCGGCGAACGTGGTGAAGCTGTGCGGGAATTTCCTGATTGCGTCGACGGTGGAAGCGCTGGCGGAGATGCTCGTTCTGGCGGAGAAGAACGGCGTGAGCAAGAAAGCCGTGGCGGAAATGATCGGGAAGTTTTCGCCGCTTCATTACTCGTACGCAAAGATCATGGCGGAGGGGCAATTCGAGCCGCCGGGCTTCCGGCTGGCGCTGGGCTTGAAGGACATCAACCTGATTCTGGAAACCGGAGCGGCGAGCGCGACGCCGTTGCCTCTGGCGAGCCTGCTGCACGATCGCTGGCTGACGAGCGTGGCGAAGGGCGCGGGAATCTGGATTGGTCGGCGATTGCGCTCGATGTGGCGGAGAATGCGGGAATTGCGACGGCGAAGGCGGCGGGATGATCCTGAAAAGCGTCATCGTCGGTCGGAATAAATTAGAAAAGCGGGAGTGAGTCGATGAAAGCGTGCGTGCTGCAGTCACCGGCGGCGGTCACGACGAATCCGCTGAAGTGTGGGGATGCGTCGGCGCCCGAGCCGGGGCCGGGCGAGGTGCGCGTTCGCGTGAGCGCGTGCGGCGTCTGCCGGACGGATTTGCATGTGGTGGAGGGCGAACTGCCGCCGCGAAAATCGCCCATCATTCCCGGACACCAGGTTGTCGGGCTCGTTGACAAACTGGGCGAGGGAGCCAAGCGGCGGCGGGAGGGAGAGCGCGTCGGAATTCCGTGGCTGCACAAAACGGATGGAACGTGCGAATACTGCCGCTCAGGACGAGAGAACCTCTGCGATCACCCGCGGTTCACGGGATACACGGACGATGGCGGCTACGCGGAATACGCGGTGGCGCCGGAGGATTTCGTGTACACGCTTACGGAAAAACTGTCGGACGAGCAGCTTGCGCCGCTGCTGTGCGCGGGGATCATTGGTTTCCGGTGCCTGAGGCTGCGGAAGTGAAGGCGGGAGACAAACTGGCGTTCTACGGCTTTGGGGCGGCCGCGCATGTGGCGATTCAAGTGGCCCGCCACTGGGGCGTGGAGGTTTACGCGGCCACGCGCGGAGAGAAGCACCGGCAGCTTGCGGCGGAGTTGGGCGCAGTGTGGGTGGGCGAAGCGGCGGACGCGCCTCCGGCGAAGCTGGATGCGGCGATTATCTTCGCGCCAGCAGGCGAACTGGTGCCACCCGCGCTCGAGGCGCTGAAGAAAGGCGGCAAGCTCATCCTGGGCGGGATTCACATGAGCCCCATCCCGTCGTTCAGCTACGACCTGCTGTACCAGGAGCGGTTGATTCGGAGCGTGGCGAACAACACGCGGCAGGACGGCGAAGATTTTCTGCGCGTGGCGGCGGAAATTCCGGTGCGCACGCAGGTGCAAGTTTATCCGCTGCGCGAGGCGAATCGCGCACTGAATGATTTGAAGAGCGACCGCGTGAACGGGGCGGCGGTGCTCGATTGCCGAGACAGGCGAGTGCACGGCGAATGCAGGCGAAAGAAGACCTTCGATTCGCTCGGATGACAGGCAGCCTCCGGCCAGGGTAGTATCGGCGGATGGAGAGGGAGATGGGGAGTCCGACACAGAACCAGTGCTCGACAAACTCGCACGCTTTGTAAATCAAGGGCATGTGTGAATGGGGAGCAGCCGAGAGCGGCAACACGACCGCGTGCATGAAGGCGTAGACCAAAGCGCCGTAAATGAGTCCGCAGAGAACGGCGCGGCGGACCATGAATGCCAGCTTTCGGCTGGCGAGATAGTAGACGGCCGCCGCGCCGAAGGCGATGACAAAGTGAAGGAAGACTCCGAGCACCGCGGTCTCCGTACCTCCTGAGTAGGATTTCATTCCGAGGACGCCAGTGGCAATTGTTTGCGGAATGAGGATGGGCTTGTGCGGAGCGTACACGATGATCGCGTACGCGAGGTCGAGCACGCCAACGATCAGGCCGCCTACACCGATGGCGAGAAATGGCCGCGGCTTGACGAAAGGAGTGGAAAGGTCAGCGCTCACAGACACCATCGCGAACCTCCTGTGGCGAGGACGACTCGGACGGAACGGTTCGAGGAGCTACGAGGCGCTTCAACGAATCGCGTTCGACGGCCGCTTTCGCAACCCGTAAGATTACAAGTCTCCAAGCGAGAAGTCGCGCAAGTTTGGACGAAGCCGGGCAAGCTCGGACGGAAAACGGGGAGTTCAAGATCGTGCGGGAGATACACGGCAGAGTTGTGGACAAGGCTACAAGCTGTCTCAAAAAAATGCTATGAGTGGTGGAAGAGACTTTCTTCAGGGGCTCACAGGACGCTGAAAAAGTCGACCGCAGCTTCAGGGGTTAAAACCCCTGATACAAAGCGCCCACTTACGGCGGGGTTAAAACCCCGCGCTATTGGGGCGACGAACCGTTTGACGCGCTCGCGTTCCATACCGCCGAGGAATACTTCAAAGCGGAAAAGCCGCGCGTGCTTTTTCTCTCGCTCGGCGAGACAGACGACTGGGCTCATGAAGGAAATTATGCCGAATATCTGGCTTCCGCACATCGCGTGGACTCTTATTTGAAAACGATCTGGGATCTGGCCCAACCCATGCCCGAATACAGGGGAACGACGACGCTCATCTTTGCGCCGGACCACGGACGAGGAAAAGGCTCCAAGAGCTGGAGAGATCACGGACGAAGGCTGCCGGAATCGAAATACATCTGGATGGCTTTTCTGGGGCCACGATACGACTCCGCTCGGCGAGCGAACGAACGTTCCGCCCGTGACACAGAATCAAATCGCGGCAACATCTGGCCGCGTTCCTCGGCGAAGACTACGTTGCCGGCGTTCCGAAGGCAGGCAAGCCGATCGGGGATGTGCTACCGGCAGAGCAGAGCGCGACACCTTCGCCCGCCGAGAAAACGATGCTGTCGCATCCGATGTAGAGCGCAGGCCGATCTTGCGGCTCCTCGGGGATGGCCAAACATTTTGGGCGCAGCTCAGGTCTGAATTGTTTGCGAAGCGGCGTCCCAGTGGACGCCTCGACCGGCGAAGTACGACTCATTCGCCATGTGGCAGGCGAGAGCCGCGTGATGGCCGAAGACGACGTCTTCGACGACTGGCTGGCGGCTCTTGACCGCCTGGAAGAAAGTCCAGAGATGCGGTTTGACGTCGTCCCAGGAAGGGCCGGTGAAGCGAACGCCTTCGACGACCGTTTCTTTGCCCAGCGTGTCGTGCCCGGCGTTCCATTGCTTCACGTATTCGTCGTGCATGGCGCGAGGGAAACTGCTCGCGTAATAGCAGGGCGAATCGTCCTCGCCGGATTGCGGCATGCAGGTGATGCTGGTTCCGTTCACTTCGAGAATCCCCTTCGAGCCCATGAAGTGGTACATCTCGGGATAGTCGGTTCCGAGATTCAGCTGCAGATAGACAGGGACTTCGCCGAGGCGGTCGTAGTGGAATAGCGAAGCGTGGACATCGGGCATGTTGCGGCCGTCCTTCCAGCGAAGGATGCCTCCCATGGCCATGCAGCGGGCCGGCGGATCGCTGGTGCCGAGCATCGCGAGCATGCCGCTGACGATATGGACCATCAGATCGCCGGCCACGCCGGTGCCGTATTCGCGCCAGCAGCGCCAGCGCGCAAAGTATTTCGCATCGAACGGGCGATGCGGCGCAGCGCCCTGCCAAGTCTCCCAGTCGAAATTTTCGGTGGAGATTCCGGGCGGGAGCGGATATTCCCACGCGCCACAGGGCGAGTTGCGGCCGTTCCATCCCTGGATCAGCATGAGGTCGCCGATGATGCCTTGCGCCAGCAACTCTTTGGCTTTGGCGGCGATAATGCCGCTGACGCGCTGCGAGCCGGCCTGAACGATGCGGCCGGATTTGCGGGTCGCTTCGACCATGGCCACGCCGTCGGCGGGCGAATGCGACATGGGCTTTTCGCAGTAGATGTCTTTGCCCGCGCTCACGGCGTCGACGACGATTTGTTTGTGCCAGTGGTCGGGGACGGCGACGATGAGGCAGTCGATATCTTTATTATTGAGGAGATCGTGGTAGCGGCGCGTGGCCGGAACATTCGGACCGGCAATTTCCTGCGCCAGCGTGTGGCGGGCATCGTACAGGTCACAAGCCATCGCGCATTCGACGCCGGGCAACTGAATGGCGTTCGCGAGGAGGCCCGAGCCCTGCATGCCGACGCCGACGATGCCAAAGCGGACGCGGTCGCTGGGAGCAACGGGGCGCGAGGCCGCACCGGCCCACGCCGGGCCTTCGGGCTGCAGCGGAATTGTTTGCGCTACAGCGTAAACTCCTGCAGCTCCAGCACTGTTCTTCATGAACTCGCGACGCGATATGGGGCTCGGGGCCATCCGGTCTCCTTTCAAAACGAAGGCTGATGTTTGCGGCCTTTCGGCGATTCGCACAAGCTCTGTGCCGCGCTGAAGACCGCGGCGCTACATTCAAATCTCAAACCGGCAAATCTGAAACAGGCACAGTCTACTGCGTCATCGGCGAGCAGCATGGCTTCTTCACGGGCCTCGGCTCCATCAGTTCGGCGCGCGTCTGATCGGGATCGTAAAGATTGAGCTGCCATTTGCCGTCGCGGCCGATCTGCGGCTTCTCCGGCAATTTCGGGTCGCGCTTGAGAAGGATTTTATACGCGGCGTTTGCGTTGGGTACGCCGAGCGCGAAATGATTCACGATCCCCAGCGTTCGCACCGACGGATGATCCCCGACATTGAGCATGTACTCGAGCCAATCCTTGCCGTCGGGGACGCGCATATCGATCCAGTCGGTTTTGTTGTCCTTCATGCCGCCATGCCAGAATTCGTGGAAGCCGAGAATGTCCTTGTAGAACTTGTCGGCTGCGGCGCGGTCGCGAACCGTGACGCCGACGTGGATGATATGGTCCGAAATGCGCGTGGCCGGAATGTGCTTTCCGAAATCGCGGCTGTGTATCGAACCGGGCATCGATATTGGACGAATTCGACGGTGTGGCCGTCGGGATCGGTGACGTCGAAACCGCGATTGCCGTCGAGCATGGGCGGAAGCTTGTCGGGCACCTTCACGCCCTTGCTCGCGAGATAGGCGCGCAACTGTTCGGCATTGGTGGTTTCAAACGCGATGTGCGAGAGCCATCCCTGCGCCGCGCTCTTCTCCCCGGGAAAGACTTCGATGAATTGATGATCATTGACTTTGAAATAGGTGAGCAGCAATTTTCCCGGAGGATCGTCGAGGCTGAACGCATCGCTAAGGCCGAGAACGCCGGTGTAGAACGCGCGAGCGGCGGCGAGATTGTCGGTGTTCAGGCCGATATGCGAGATGCCAATGATGGGCGGGCGCTGAGGAGCTTCGGAAGCGCGGCGCGGCGCGCTACGCAAAGTCGCTGCGAATCCAATAGCCAGCGCGAGCGCGACGCCTCCGCGGAGCCCAACGCCCAACCAGACCTGCGACCTTCGCATGTGGCCCCCGTTTCCCGGCGCGCTCGATTCACGATCCCGCTCGAAGCGGGAAGCGCGACGCGAGCGGAAGCATACACCGATTCGGAAGCGCGGGCGGCAGGTTTGTAGCTTCCGGAATTCAGGAGAGCGCGGGAACGGCGATCCATTGGTGGTCGCGGGCGCTGGCGGCAATCGCTTCGCACAAGACGAGGCCCGCGTGGCCCGCTTCGAAAGTGGGGAAAGGGCGAGGGGCGTTCAGATCACCGCGCTCGATGTAGGCGTAGAACTCCTTGAATAGCTGAACGAAGGTGTCCGGATACCCTTCGGCGTGGCCGGCCGGGTATGCGGCGAAGCCACGCGCTTCCGGACTCATCAGCGCGGGATCTTTGATCAGCTCGCGATTGGGTTCGCGGCGCTTGCCGATCCAGAGCGTGTTCGGGCGCTCGCCATCCCAGGCGACGGAGGCTTCGCTGCCGTCAATTTCGTACCAGAAGCGATTTTTGCGGCCGGCGCTGACTTGCGAGACGGTCATCACGCCGCGCAGGCCGCCTTCGAAGTGCAAGAGCACGGAGGCGTAGTCTTCGGTGTCGATTTTCACGCGGTCGAAGTCCGCCCCTTTGCGCTCCTGAAATGTTTCGACGGGGCCGCGAGGGCGCTCGCGGACCGGAACGATGGTGGCGAGGTCAGCGCACAGTTCGGTGACGCGGCGGCCGGCGATCCACATGATCAGGTCGAGCCAGTGCGTGCCAACGTCGGCGACGGTGCGCATGGAGCCGCTCAGCGCTGGATCGAGGCGCCAGTTCCAATCGGAAGGATAGAGGAGCCAGTCCTGCAAATACGAACCATGGACCATGCGCGGCTCCCCGATCGCTCCGTGCTGAACGAGAGCGCGCGCTTCCTGGCACATCGGGTAGTAGCGCAGATTGTGGGCGACGGCGGCGGCACGATTCTCGCGGTGCGCCAATTCGACGAGCTGGGCTGTCTCGCCAGAATTCATGGCGAGCGGTTTTTCGCAAAGGACGTGCTTCCCTGCTTTGAGCGCGGCCTGGGATTCGGCAAGGTGCAGGTTATTCGGCGTGCAAACGTGGACGGACTCAACGGAAGCGTCGCGGACGAGTTCATCGAGCGAAGCGTACGCGCGCGGGATGCCCAGCGACTTGCACTGCTCGCGCGTGCGTTCGGGCGAGCTTCCGAGCAGGGCGGCGACCTCAATTCCGAGGCGGCGAAGGGCCTCGACGTGCGCGCGGCCGACGAAGCCGGCGCCGATGACGGCGGCTTTCACGATGATCAGCCTCCGGTTCGGGCTTCCATTGCGGGCACGGCATGCCATGCCCCTAGCAAGAGAAAACACTCGCCCGAAGAAACGGTGAAAGTTTCGCAGAAGCGGTGGCTGTGCGCTAGTCTTGTCGCAACGGGCAGCATCTCGACGAGCAGGTGCTGTTAGAATGCCGTGCGAGAGTGTGATGATCGGCGAGACCCTCGGACGATACGTCATCACGGGCGAAATCGGGCGCGGCGGGATGGGTGTGGTCTACCAGGCCCGCGATCCGCTGCTCGGCCGCGAAATCGCGATCAAGGTTCTAAGTGAGAGCCCCACGATCGGCACGGTTGGCCGCGAGCACCTGCTCCATGAAGCGCGGGCCGCGAGCGCTTTGAATCACCCGAACATCTGCATCATTCACGAAGTGGGCGAACAGGACGGGCGCTTCTTCATCGTGATGGAGCTGATCGACGGCAAGCCGCTGAGCGAAGTGATCTCGCCGCTGGGAATCGCGTTCGAAGTGGTGACGCGTTACGGAGTGCAAATCGCGGCGGCGCTGGCGCACGCGCACCAGCGCGGCATCGTCCATCGGGACCTGAAGAGTTCGAACGTCGTGATCACGGCGGACGGGCGCGTGAAGGTGCTCGATTTCGGATTGGCGCGGTTCGTCGAGAAGAACGAGCCGGACAACGCCACCCAATCGATTGCGTCGATCGCGGATGCCACCGGACTGACCGGCACGCTGCCTTACATGTCGCCCGAGCAATTTCGTGGGGAGCATCCGGACCATCGCGCCGACATCTGGGCTCTGGGCGTGATTCTGTACGAAGCGGCGAGCGGGCAGGTGCCGTTCCGGGGATCGACGCCGTTCGAACTGGGCGCAGCGGTGATAAACGATCCTCCTCCACCGCTTCCAAAAAACATTCCCGCGGGACTGAGCGCGATTATTCAGCGGTGCCTGGCGAAGGATCCCGCTGTGCGTTACCAGCGCGCCAGCGACGTAAGCGCGGCCCTGGAAGCGATTCAAATCGCGGCGATCGTGACTTCGGGGGCTCCGAGCGGGCAGAAGGCTCCGCCCACCGTGCTGCGCAGCGTGCACCACATTAACGTCAGCCGGCGGGAGGCTCTGCTTCTTGTGGGCACGACAAAGGGCGCGTTCCTGCTGCGCGCGTCGCCGTCGCGATCCCGCTGGGAAGCAGGCGGGCCGTATTTTCATGGCGACGCGGTTTTCGCTCTGGCGTTCGACGGCCGCGCGGGGCGTCATCGCCTGTGGGCTTCGACGCACAGCATCCTGTGGGGAACCGTTTTGCGGTCGAGCGACGATTTCGGCAAGACGTGGCGCACGCCAGAAGAGGCGCCGATCCGATTCCCGGCCGGCTCTGGAATATCGCTGAAAAATATCTGGCAGATTGCGATGGGCCGCAGCGACCAGCCGGAGACTTTGTATTGCGGCGTCGATCCGGCAGCGCTTTTCGAGTCGAGCGACGGCGGAGAATCGTGGTCGCTCGCGCGCGGCCTTTTCGATCACCCTCACCGTCCGCGATGGATGCCGGGAAACGGGGGCCGATCCTGCACACGATTCTCTGCGATCCCGCAAACGCCAGTCGCATGTACGCCGGCATTTCCGCGGGCGGCGTTTATCGGACGGATGATGCAGGAAAGACGTGGCAGGCGCGAAACAAAGGGATTCGCGTCACGTTTTCGCCGGAGAAATATCCGGAGTTCGGGCAGTGCGTGCACAAGTTCGGGTTCCATCCGGCGCGACCGGAACGACTGTTCCTGCAAAATCACTGGGGGCTCTATCGCAGCAACAACGGCGGCGAGAACTGGGAAGACATCGCGCACGGCTTGCCCTCCGATTTCGGTTTTCCCGTGCTGATTCATCCGCAAGACCCCGATTGCGTGTACGTGGTTCCGGTTGAATCGGATGAGTTTCGCTGCACGCCGGAGGGACAGCTACGCGTCTATCGCACGCGCAATTCGGGCGGCACCTGGGAAGCGCTCTCCCGCGGACTGCCGCAGAGAAATTCGTATGAAACCGTCTTGCGGGACGCGATGACGGCCGATTCGTTCGACCCGACCGGTATTTACTTCGGAACGCGCAGCGGCAGGCTGTACGGCTCGCGCGACGATGGAAGAAATTGGGAGCTGATCCTTGCAGGGCTGCCGCCGATCGTGTGCGTGAAAGCGGCGTTCTACGGTTCGGCGTCAGATGGCAAGCCCAGGAAAATCGGGCCGTCCCCCGGGCCAGCGTCCGCGCGAAGCAAGAAGACGCGGGTGGCGGCAAAGAGCAAAACAAAGAGCCGCCGAACGGCCGCGAAACGAATTTAATGTCCGTTGTCTTCTTCATTCCGGGGCCCCTGCGGGCCTTCACGAACGGGCGCAGCGAGGTTGTCGTTGAAGGCTCCTTCGCGACCTTGCGCGACGCCCTCGCCGCGCTCTGCGCGATTCACCCGGGGCTTCGCGACCGCATGCTCACGGAGCAGGGCGAAGTCCGGGAGCACATCAATCTCTTCGTCGGCAATGAGTGCGTTCGTTACGCGAATGGACTCGCGACGCGAGTCCCCGACGGCAGCGAAATTTCCGTTATCCCGGCGATCAGCGGCGGCTCGCGTGAGGCTGCGCCGGAATGAACGCGGAGAAGAGTTTTCTCGAGGCCGTTGATCTGCGCAAATCGTTCCCTCTTTCCGCGGGAGCGCTGGGGAATTCACGCCGGCGGACCGTCGCGGTGGATGGAGTGACGTTTTCGGTGCGGCGCGGAGAAACGCTGGGGGTGGTGGGCGAATCCGGATGCGGGAAGACGACGCTGGCCAGAATGCTGTTGCGTTTGATTGAGCCGGATTCGGGCGAGATTCGCTTTCGCGGAGAGGATTGGCTGGGCGCGAAAGGCGGGAAGCTACGCGCGCTTCGGCGGCGCATGCAGATGGTGTTTCAGGACCCGGTCGCGTCGCTCGATCCGCGGATGCGCGTGGGGACGATCGTCTCCGAGCCGCTGGCGATTCATGAGCCGGGATTGACGCGCGCGCAGTGGCGGGAAAAGACGGCGGAAATTCTGAAAGCGGTGGGGCTGGGAATGGACGCCCTGGATCGCTACCCGCACGAGTTTTCCGGAGGGCAGCGGCAGCGCGTGGGAATCGCGCGCGCGCTGATTTTGCGGCCGGACCTGGTGATCGCCGACGAGCCCGTGTCGGCGCTGGATGTCTCGATCGGGGCGCAGATCCTGGAATTGCTGGCGCGATTGCAGCGCGAGTTTTCCCTGACGCTGATTCTGATCTCGCACAGCCTGCCGGTGGTGGCGCAGCTGGCCGACCGGATCGCCGTGATGCGGTCGGGAAAAATCGTGGAGATTGGAGCGGCTGAGCGGGTGCTGTGCTCACCGCGAGAAGATTACACGAAGGCGCTGATCGCCGCGGTTCCGCAAATTCCCGGCTGACCTTTTCCTCGTCGCTGAGGCCGCTTTGCGGTAGACTCTGCCCGCAGTGTTGCTTCCCTGTCCCGCAGCCGTAATTAGAGAATCGATTTGAGGGAAACCCTTTCCGAGAGTCGCGGTAGGCGCTCAATGGCTGGCCTGTACATGCCTTTGTCAACGCTTCAAGGTTGGCCTCACAGCCCACCTCGCATGACTCAAGGTCGGTATGGTTCGTTAGACCTTTACCGTATGACTCTTTCATTCACAACAACCTGCCGGTTTAGCCCGGCGCTATCAGGAGGAATCACCATGGCCAGCCCCACAACGCCCGCACCGCAACAGGCGCCCGCACCAGTGAGTTCATTCGGCCGGCTTTTCGGAGTTTTCTTCGAGCCGAAGGCGACATTTGAATCCATCGTACAGCGGCCGACGTGGGTTCTGCCCATGCTGGCGTTGATCCTGATTTCGATTGTGATCGTCGCACTCATCGGGTCGCGGGTCGGGTGGCGGCAAGTGATGGAAAGGCAAATCGCGAACAGCCCCCGCGCCCAGCAGCGCATGGAGCAGATTCCGCCAGAGCAAAGGGAGCAAATCCTGGCAAGGCAGGCGAAGTTCGCCGGCGTGGTCGCTTACGTGCTCGTGGTCGCAGGAACGGCCATCGCGGAAGTGGTTGTGGCCGCCCTGCTTCTCGCCGTGTTCAATATCGTTTCGGGATCGAAGATCGGATTCTCGACGTCGCTGGGAATAGTGGCACACTCCTGGATGCCGTACGTGATCACGGGACTTTTAGGAATCCTGATTTTGTTTATCAAGGATCCGACGACGATCGACACGCAGAATCTGGTGGCGTCGAACCCCGGCGCGCTGCTTCCGGACGGCTCCGCAAAATGGCTCGTTTCGCTGCTCACGTCGCTGGACCTTTTCACGTTCTGGGTGCTGGCGCTGCAGGGAATCGGCTACAGCGTGACGAATCCGAAGAAGATTTCTTTCGGAAAGGCGTTCAGTTACATCCTGGTCGTCTGGCTCTTCTTCGTGCTGGTGAAGGTGGGCCTGGCGGCGGCGTTCGCCTGATAGACTCGGCTGGATGGGATTTCGCTTCGAAGTTCTGGCCACGGATCCGAGCGGCGCGCGGCTGGGGCGCCTGACAACGCCGCACGGCGTGATCGACACGCCTGCGTTTATGCCGGTGGGCACGGCGGCGACAGTCAAGGCGCAAACGCAACAGGACCTGGAAGCGCTCGGCGCGCAGATCATCCTCGGCAATACCTACCATTTATACTTGCGGCCCGGGCATGAGCTCATTCGCGAGATGGGCGGGCTGCACCGATTCATGTCGTGGCCGCGCGCGATCCTCACGGATTCGGGCGGCTACCAGGTTTTCAGCCTGAGCGACCTCCGCAAAGTCTCGGACGACGGCGTCAAGTTCCGCTCGCATATCGACGGCTCCGAACATTTCCTTTCCCCCGAAAAGGCGCTGGAAATCGAGATCGCTCTCGGGGCCGACATTATCATGGTGCTCGATGAGTGCATCGAAGCGCCGGCCGAGGAGGCGCGCGCTCGGGCGGCGGCAGAGCGAACGTTTGGGTGGGCGCGGCGGTCGAAGGAATATTTCGATGGCAACGGAGATCCGGAACGGCAGATGCTGTTGGCGATCGTTCAAGGAGGAACGTTCACGGAACTGCGTAAGGAAAATGCGGACGCGCTGGTGACGCTGGATTTGCCCGGCTACGCGATTGGCGGGCTGGCGGTGGGCGAGCCGCACGAATTGACGTGCGAGGTGGCGAGAACCGCGGCCACGAGGCTTCCGCCAGATCGCCCGCGGTATCTAATGGGAGTGGGGAGACCGGAACAGATCGCGGACTACGTGGCGCTGGGGATCGACATGATGGACTGCGTTCTGCCGACGCGGGGCGCTCGGCACGGATGCCTGTTCACGTCGCAGGGACAATTGCTGATCCGGAATGCGCGGTTCGCGAAGGACGAGCGTCCCGTCGACGAAGCGTGCGGCTGCGCGGTGTGCCTGCGATACTCGCGGGCGTATCTGAGACATCTGTATGTTTCAGGAGAGCCGCTCGCCGCCATCCTGAACACCCACCACAACCTGTACTTTTACCTTGACATGATGGGTGAAATTCGCGAGGCTATCGGGTTTGGAAGGCTCGAAAGATTCCGCTCTGACCTTCACGCACGCCTCGATCGGCACATTTGAGCAAGGCTTGAACGCGTAAGAGGCGGGGCAGCATCTTCGGAACACGCTCCAGCGCCTGCCAGTCGGCAGGCTGGCCTGCTGAACGTCGTGGTGAACGCGCTCGAAGCGCGGGGCAGGCGTATCCCCGGTGACGGAAAAGGTGCAATGTTCGTACCGCTGGCGTCTTTGATTTCAATGCGGGCCGATTTCTTCGCGCAGGCCGCGGCCCCGCCGAGCTCGATCGGGCTGTTTCTTCCTCTGATTCTGATCATGGTAATCTTCTATTTTCTGATGATTTTGCCCGCCCAGCGCCGCCAGAAGAAGGTCGCGCAGATGCTCAAGAACCTGAAAACGGGCGACAAGGTAATCACGAACGGCGGCATTTTCGGCACGATTGTCGGCCTGGAGGATGAAGCGGTTCAGTTGCGCATCGCGGAGCAAGTGAAAATCAAGGTTACGCGCAGCGCGGTGGCGGGACTCCAGCCGGATCAGCAACAGAAAGAGAGCAGCAAGACAGCATGAGTTCTCAGCTGAAGTGGAAATTTGTATTCATTTCGATTGTCATCCTTTTGTGCCTCTTGGGGCTGATCGGACTTCCCAACTCGTGGGCGCAAATCGGACAGAATTTCAAAGATCGCATCAACCTGGGGCTTGACCTGAAGGGCGGAAGCCACCTGGTTTTGCAAGTGCAGGTGCAGGACGCAATTCGGCAGCGCTGCTTTCAAGCCGTTGACGACCTCAGGAAGCAGCTTCGCGCGAAGAGTGTCAATGTGGGCGACGTACAGGTTGTCGGCGACACCCAGATCCTGGTGAAGAACGTGGACCCGGCGACGTCCGGCACTTTCCGCGACGTGGTGACGACTCAGTTCCAGGACTGGGGCATGGCCCCTGCGGCGGGACAGCCGAATGGCTATTTGCTGACGATGAAGCCGTCGGTGGTCTCCGATCTCCAGCAGAACACGATGGAGCAGGCGCTCGAGACGATCACGCGGCGAATCAATGCGCTGGGTCTGACGGAGCCTACGATCGCGTTTACCGGCCGCGGAGACAACGAAATTCTGGTCGAGCTGCCAGGCGAAGGCGATCCCACCCGCGCCAAGGAAGTGATCCAGGCTGGCGGTCAGTTGGAACTGCAGAAGGTGCTCGACGATCAGACGTATCCTTCCGAAGCGGCGGCCCTTGCAGCGCATGGCGGTGTTCTGCCGGCCGGAGCGGAAATCGTTCCCGGACAGGCCGAGGGCGCAGCGGCACAGCAGGGACAGGTCTATTACATTCTCGACCGCGCCCCCGTCGTCACCGGCACGGATTTGCGCAGCGCGGATGCGGCGCCCAGCACGAATTATCCGGGGCAGTATCAGGTGAATTTCACGCTTTCAACGGTGGCGGCTTCCCGGTTTGGCCCCTTCACGGAAGCCAATATCGGACATCGCATGGCGATCGTGCTCGACCACAAGGTGTACAGCGCGCCGGTGATCAACGGGCGAATCGACGACACGGGGATGATCGAGGGCAGCTTCTCGCAGCAGACCGCGCAGGATCTCTCGCTGGTGTTGCGGGCAGGAGCGCTGCCGGCACCGATCAAATATCTGGAGGAGCGAACGATTGGACCCTCCCTCGGCATTGATTCGATTCGCGAGGGCGTGCGCGCTTCGGTAGGCAGCCTGCTGGCGGTGATGATCTTTCTGGTGGTCTATTACAGGCTGAGCGGTGTCAATGCAGTTGTGGCCCTCTTTCTGAACCTGGTGATCCTGATGGCGTTCATGGCGTACTCAGGCGCCGTGCTCACTTTGCCCGGAATTGCGGGAGTGGTTTTGACCATTGGTATGGGTGTGGACTCAAACGTTCTGGTATTCGAGCGCATCCGAGAGGAGTTGCGCGCCGGCAAGGCCCCCGCCACGGCGGTGCAGGTCGGCTTCGACCGCGCGTTCCTGACAATCATCGACACGCACATAACGACGCTGGTGTCCGCGGCGTTCCTTTTCCTGTTCGGAACGGGACCCGTGAAAGGATTCGCCGTCACCCTCATCATCGGCTTGCTGGCGAATCTGTTCACCTCGATCTACGTGTCGCGTGCGATTTTCGATCTCCACTTGTCGCGCATGCCGCGCCAGGCGGAATTGAGTATTTAGGCCTGATCCCCGGTCGAGCGGCGCTGGCTGGCCGTAAGTGGTTTAAGGGCAACATGCACCGTCCGGGAACAAATCCCGAGAGCCGGTGTCAAATAGGAACGGATAGGAGTCTATGGAATTTTTCCATGGAGTGAATATTGATTGGATGGGGAAGGCGAAGTATTTCGTGACGCTTTCGCTCGTCCTGCTGGCCATAGGCTGGATCTCGGTGTGGAAGCAGGGGTTGCGCTACGGGATCGACTTCCGCGGCGGCACGTTGGTGGATGTGCGATTCGCGACGCCTCCAAACATCGACCAGATCCGCAAGGGACTCCAGGCTGCCGGGTTGCGCAACAGCACGATTACCTCGATCAGCGACATCTCCGATCCGAACTCGAAGAACGACGTCGAAATCAGCCTGGAAAAGACCCAGAGCGACGAGGCGCTGGACACCCAGCGGCAAGCTGTGCTCGATGCGTTGCACAAGATGTTCGGCAATTCTACGGGAAAAACCGATTTTAACTCGGTCACGCCGTCCGCTTTGGCGGCCTATCTGACGGCGAACGACCCGTTGCACCTGGGCACCACCGCCGGCGAACAGTACAACCAACTGGCGGCGCGGCTTACGGCAGAGCGGGACAGGGTCGGAATCGCGAAGAGTTTCGATCAGCTTGCTGGCGTGCAAGGCGCAACTCCCGGCGTGATCGGCTCACTCAAGAACGGGTTCGAGCTGGGGAATTTTGCGATTCGCGGCGTGGACAGCGTCGGCCCTAAGGTGGGAGCGCAGCTTCGACGGCAGGCGTTCTGGGCGACGATGTACGCGCTGGGCGGGATGCTGATCTATGTGGCGATCCGGTTTTCGGGGAGCGAGCTTTTCCTGCGCGGGGCGCGCGGTGCGGGGATCGGCGCATTCGTCCGGCGCTGGATCGATACGATTATTTTCGGCGCGGCCGCCGTGATCGCGTGCTTCCACGACGTGCTCATCACGCTGGGATTTTTCTCCCTGCGGCACTATGAAATTTCGCTGACCGTGATTGCCGCTCTGCTGACTCTGGTCGGCTATTCGATGAACGACACGATCGTGATTTTCGACCGCGTGCGCGAAAATCTGCGGTTGATGCGCCGGGAGCCGTTTCCGGACATCGTGAATAAATCCATCAACCAGACGCTGTCGCGAACGATTCTGACGAGCGGATTGACGCTGCTCACGGTACTGGTACTTTACATCACCGGAGGCGAGGTCCTCCGCGCGTTCTCTTTTGCCATGGTGGTGGGAGTTGTGGTAGGAACGTACTCCAGTTTCGGCATTGCCGCACCGTTAGTTGTGGTCTGGAACAAATATCAGACAGGTAGAGGAGCCGCCATTCGCAGTGGCACCGGTCCCGCATCCGAAAAGCGTGCGGTTGCGGCGGCGAGGAGGTAAAGATGTTCGATGATCTTGTAGTGTCCAGCGCCCATCCTACCCATACGCACAAGTCGTGGACGGTCGCGCTTTCCGCGATCGTTCAGGCCGTGATTGTGGGTGTGTTGATCCTGATTCCGCTTCTCGTGACTGAGGCGCTGCCCAAGGAAATGGTGGCCACGTGGATTACAGCCCCTGCTCCACCGCCGCCTCCGCCGCCTCCTCCTCCGAAGGTCCAAATCGTGAAGCCTACCGTGCGCCTGATTCAAGCCGGCAAGTTGACGGCGCCCACCGTTATTCCCAAAAAGGTGAACATCATCAAGGAAGAGCAGCAACCGCCGGACGTT
Organism: uncultured Acidobacteriota bacterium; assembly: GCA_963753475.1. GTDB lineage: Bacteria > Acidobacteriota > Terriglobia > Acidiferrales > UBA7541 > Palsa-295. The sequence goes on along the minus strand of CAVWCN010000003.1, from coordinate 678,105 downwards.
GGCGCAGTCGGCGTGGTGGGCGGAGTGCCGGGCGGCATGCCCGGAGGTTCCGCCGGCGGAGTGCTGGGCGGCATTATTGGCGGCACGGGCGGCGGACCGCCTCCGCCTCCGAAGTCGCCGGAGCGGATCCGGGTCGGCGGTAACGTGCAGCAGGCGAACCTGATTCACCAGGTAATGCCCGTGTACCCGGAGATTGCGAAGACCGCGCACATCCAGGGCACCGTGATTCTGCATGCGATCATCTCGAAGGAAGGATCGGTTCAGGAACTGCAGTACATTTCGGGACCGCCGCTGTTGATGCGATCGGCGATGGATGCCGTTCGCCAGTGGCGCTACAGGCCGACTTTGCTGAACGGCGAGCCGGTGCAAGTCGATACCACGATTTCTGTCGTCTTTACATTAGGCGGTTAGGGCAGGACGGTCTGGCCCGCTCTTGGGCGTGCCAGGCCGGAATTTTCGAACCGGCAGAAATCTCGCTGCCGAGATCGTGTTGCTTGAAAGAACGGAGGAGGAACAAATTCAATGTTTGCCACTTTACTTTGGGCTGGATTTCTAGCGTTACAACAGCAGGGCGGCGAGGCTGCCACAAACTGGGATCTCGTCAGCATGTGGCACAGCATGGGCATCCCGGCGAAGCTGGTCGTCGGCATTTTGTTTATCATGTCGGCTTGGTCTGTCGGCATCATGATCGACCGGGCGTTGATGTACAGCGCGGCGCGCAAGCAATCCCGCGTGTTCGTTCAGCAGGTTGCGGGCGCGCTGAAAGACAACAAGCTCGACGAAGCGATTTCGATCGCCGAGCGCAACAAGAAGAGCCACATCGCGAAGGTCGTCGCCACCGGGCTCTCGGAGTTTCAGGCGGCATCGGCGCAGGTCAGCGACGAAGAAGTGATCGAAGCGGCAAAACGCGGGCTCGAGCGTTCGGTGGCCATCGTTCACGCCGAAATGAAGCGCGGCCTCTCCGGCCTCGCGACCATCGGTTCCACCGCGCCGTTCGTCGGCCTGTTCGGCACCGTGATGGGCATCATCAACGCGTTCAAAGGCATTTCGGCGCAGAAGGCCACCGGCCTCTCGGCAGTGGCGGGCGGTATCGCGGAAGCCTTGGTGACCACGGCGCTCGGTCTGCTTGTGGCGGTTCCCGCTGTGTGGGCTTTTAATTATTTTACGAACAAGGTGGAAGCCTTCGACGTGGAGATGGACAACTCCTCGATGGAGCTGGTCAACTACTTCATCACTCGCCGAGGCGGAAAGAAGTAAGCCATGGCGTTCAAACCCAAAGCGCCGCCGGTGATGGCCGCCCCGAACGTGATTCCGATGGCGGACATCATGCTGGTGCTTCTGATTATTTTCATGGTGGTTACCCCTCTATTGTCGAAGGGCGTGTCCGTGGATATGGTGCGGGTTCCCAATCCCCAGGACATGGCCAACGCCGACAAGGATGACGCCATAATCGTGGCCATCACGCGGGACGGCAGCGTTTATCTGGGCAACAACAAAATCGGTCTTGAAGAGCTGCAGAACCACGTGAAGGATCAAGTGGCAAGCCGGCTCGACAAGACCGTCTTCGTCCGCTCCGATGCTCGCGCGAAGTTCGGCCAGGTGAAAGCCGCGGTGGATGAAGTGCGTGCGGCCGGCGTGGACAACATCGGTCTTCTGACCCAGAGAGTCGTGCGGGAGACTCCCGCTCCCCCGCCGGCGGCCACAAACCCCTGAACGGTAGTGCCGCAGCGTCGGGGTAAGCAGCCTCCTCCGATCGCCTTGGAGGGACCGGAAGTGGCGAAGCAGAACCGCAGTGAAGGAGTTTCACGATGGGAATGGCAGTTGGCACAAATAAAGGAGCGATGTCGGAACCGAATATCGTTCCGTTGATCGACGTCCTGCTGGTGCTGATCATTATCTTCATGGTGATCACGCCGACCGTATCACAGGGCCTCGACACGATCGTCCCGCAGCCTGCACCGCCGAACCAGAAGGAAAATCAGGAAATGCTGAACAAGACGATCGTCGTCGTGGTCGGCGCGGGCGGGGACGTGATGATCAACCAGGACAAGAGCTCGTGGGATCAACTCGGTGCGACGCTGAGCAAGATTTTCGCCCAACGCGCTGAGAAGGTGGCCTTCGTCAAGGGAGACGACGCGACGGAATTCGCGGACGTGGCCCGAGCCATCTCGATCATGCGCGCCTCCGGAATCGATCACGTCGGACTGATCACGAACAAGATTGAAGCGGGCCAATAAGCGATCCGCGACAGGTTCGCCGCTTGCGGCGTCGCGCAGTGGGCCAAGGCGACGCTGGGGCGTTCGAACCGGCGGGGTCGCTATTACAAGAGTCAAGGGAGCGTTTGCATGCAGCGCAACGTGCAGAGTGGGCTACTAATAGCCGCGATGGCGGTCGCTATCGCAGGTTCCGCCGGATGTGACAAGCTCAAGGCGCGAGACAAGCTGAACAAAGGCGTGCAGGCCTACAAGGCGGCTCAGTTCGACCAGGCCGTGGAGGACTTCAAGGAAGCCAAGGCTCTCGATCCGAAATTGATGAACGCCCGCCTGTACCTCGCAACAGCCTATGCCAGCCAATTCATCCCGGGCGCGCCGTCGCCGGACAACATCAACATGGGCAAGCAGGCGATTGCCGAGTTTCAGGACGTTTTGAGCGTGGACCCCAGCAACCTCTCCGCAATCGACGGTATTGGGTCGCTTCTTTACAACATGGGGGGCAATCCCTACGACCAGAAGACGCTCGAGGAATCGAAGCAATATCATCTGAAGCACATCGAGCTCAAGCCGGAGGATCCCTCACCCTATTACTGGATCGCGGTGATCGACTGGTCGATCGCGTATCGCGGAAGCAACGATATGCGCGAGGAATACAACAAGACGGCGAAGAAGCCCCTCCATTCCGACACCGAACCGATGCCTCCGAAGCTTGCGGCGGAATACGCGCAGAAGTACGGTACGCTGGTGGACGAAGGCATCGAGTACGCGAAGAAGGCGATGGACCGCAAGCCGCAGTATGACGACGCGATGGCCTACTTGAGCCTCCTTTATCGGCGGAAAGCCGACATGGAAACGTCTACCGACGCGCGCGACAACGACACGAAGCTGGCGGACGATCTCGTTCATAAGGTCCAGATCATCAAGCAGCAGCGGATGGCGAATCCGCAGCCAAGCGGAACCTCGTAGTTGGCCTCCGCGGCGGCTGGCGTCGCTGGCAAGAGCTTGTGAACCTTCGCGCGACACAGCGCGCCTTTCGGTTTTCCGGAGGCGCGCTTTTGCTTTTGTGGAGTGAGTCTCCCGATGAATCGCTTCCACGCATCGAAAAGCCGCATCCTGTTCTTCGGCTGCCTTCTTGCGACGGCCGCTATCGCGTGCCGCGTCGCGGTGGACGCCGCCGCCCGCGGCCAAGCCAGCGAATCATCGCGAGCCTCCGATCCTTGGACGCCGGAACAGACGGTTCAGCCGGCCGCCTTGGTCAAGGAACTGGCCGGTCCGCCGGCTGACCGTCCCAAGGTGGTTTGCGTGGGATTTCAGACGCTTTACGAAGGCGCCCACGTTCCGGGTGCATCGTTCCACGGTCCGGCGATGAAGGCCGAGGGGCTCGACGATCTCAAGAAATGGGCGCAGCCGCTGCCGCGCACCGCGGACGTCGTCATTTACTGCGGCTGCTGCCCGCTCACGCACTGCCCGAACGTTCGCCCGGCGTTCACGGCTCTTCGACAGATGGGCTTCACGCACGTTCGCCTGCTGTTGCTGCCCCAGGATTTCGCACACGATTGGGTGGCCGCGGGCTATCCCGTCGCCAAAGGCAAGTGACTCTCCCGCCGCTTCCTTTCAGTTTTCGCAAAAGCCAGCGTAGAATCAGTTACTGAATCCAAATGAGTTCCGGGACAAATCCGTCGGTTTGGCCTGAATCGCGCAGGAATGTCGACCTGCGTTTCGTCGAGCTGCTCGACAAAGTGCGCCGCAACCGGCCGGGCGACGATCTCGATCTGCTTCGGCACGCGTATGATTTCGCGGCCGAGCAGCACAAGACCCAAACGCGGCTTTCCGGCGAGCCGTTTCTCTCCCATCCGGTGGAAGTGGCACACCTCCTGGCGGACATGAAGCTGGATGTGACGTCCTTGTGCGCCGCCCTCCTGCACGACGTGGTGGAAGACACGAAGATGCCTCTGGAAGAAATCTCCCGGCAGTTTGGCCCCGACGTCGCACGGCTGGTGGAAGGAGCGACCAAGATCAGCCGGCTGGACCTGCTCGCGCCGGAAGCAAGGCAAGCCGAAAACGTCCGAAAGATGCTTCTGGCCATGGTGAATGACGTGCGGGTCGTGATGGTGAAGCTTGCCGACCGTTTGCACAACATGCGCACTCTGGAGTACCTCGATGCTGAGAAACAGCAGCGCATTGCGCGCGAAACACTTGATATTTACGCGCCCGTCGCGAACCGCCTTGGCATGGGACTGATTCGCGGCGAACTGGAGGATCTGGCGTTCCGCTTCCTCGAGACGGACGCGTTCTTCGAACTGCAGAAGAAGGTTGCGTCGAAACGGAACACCTTCGACCGGTTCCTGCAGGAGGTGCAGGACACGATTCGCGACAACATGATCGAGAGCGGGATTCCCGCGGAGGTTCAGGCGCGCGTCAAGCGCCTCTATTCGCTGCATCTGAAAATACAGAAGCAGCAGCGCACGCTCGATCAGGTCTACGATCTCCTTGCCGTCAGGGTGATCACGGACACGATCAAGAACTGCTATGCGGCGCTTGGCGTGATCCATCAGATTTGGCGCCCGGTGCCCGGGCGATTCAAGGACTACATCGCGATGCCGCGGCCGAACCTCTACCAGTCGCTGCACACCACCGTGATTCACGCGGGCCAACCGTTTGAAGTTCAGATCCGCACGCAGGAGATGCACCGGATTGCGGAACAAGGCGTGGCGGCGCACTGGAAATATAAAGACGGGCTGGGCACGAGTTCGGCCGACGATCAGCGGATCGTGTGGATGCGCCAGCTGATCGAATGGGTCCAGGAAATGCAGGAGCCGAGCGAATTTCTCTCGACTCTGCGCGTCGATTTGTATCCGGAGGAGGTGTATACCTTCACGCCCAAAGGGCGCGTAGTGGTGCTGCCGCGAGGGGCGACTCCAATCGACTTCGCCTATGCGGTGCACACGGAAGTCGGACACCAATGCGTGGGCGCAAAGGCGAATGGCGTGATGGTTCCTCTGCGGCACGCTCTCAGTAACGGCGATGTGGTCGAGATCATCACGCAGAAAGGGCACGCGCCTTCGCGGGATTGGCTCTCGTTCGTGCACACCTCGCGCGCCCGGAGCAAAGTCCGCCAGTGGATCAATCTGCACGAACGCGAAGAAGCCAAGGAGGTTGGCCGCCGGCTGCTGGAGAAGGAGGCGCGTCACGCCGGGATCAACCTGAAGAAAATTTCCAGCGAAAATTGGCAGCGCGTCGCGTCCGAATACGGATGCGCGCGAGTGGAAGACCTCTTCGCCGAACTCGGATACGGGAAATGGTCGGCGCGGCAGGCGCTTTCGAAGGCGTCGGGGCAGCCGATTTCCGGGCCGGGCGAAGATGCGCAACCGAAAATCGTTTCCACGGTCAAGCGCATGCTCGGCATGCAGGACGCGGCGATTCTAGTGCGCGGCCATGACGACCTGATGGTCTACCGATCCAAATGCTGCAATCCAATCCCGGGAGACGACATCATCGGGTACGTGACGCGCGGGCGCGGCATCGCGGTTCACAGCAAGAACTGTCCCAACGTCGAAAACCTGCTCTACGAAGCGGAGCGGCGCATTCCGGTGGAATGGGCGGAAGCCAGCCAGTCCACGTTTTCCGTTCGCCTGCGCATTTTTACCGAAGATCGGCCGGGCATGATCGCCGCGATTACGGCCGTCATCAGCGACGAGAAAGCCAACATCCGGACGTTCGAAAGCGGCGGCTCCGATAACCTCCGCGCACGGATCGAAGTGGCGATCGACGTGGCGGACCGAAAGCAGCTCGAGCGAATCGTCGGCGGCGTGAAACGTATTCCGGGGGTATTCGACATCGAACGCGTCTATAACGTCTGACCCTGCCGAGATTGCGTGCTACGTCTCCAGCGTCTGCCGGAGAGAGCCAGATCCGAGTGCAGGCGCTGCTCTTGACCTTTCGGCGACATCGACCCTCCATTTCCCCGTCCGGCCGGTACAATAAATGTGTGACGAAAATGGCTCCCTTGCGACGTTCGTGGATGAAGCAGACCCGTTTTCGCCGGGTTTTCGCCTCCATCGCGCTATTCCTGACGTGTGGACTTGCCGGCTGCCAGCGCGGTCATGGAGTCGACACGCAGCCACTCAACAATTCCGGAATGGCTTACGACAGCGTGAGGCAACTGGAGGGGCAGAAAGTCACCAGCGCGGAAGTGGCCGACGTTCTCAAGATGCACGAAGCGGGATTTCCGGATGAAGATTGCGTGCACGTCATTCAGGTGTTCCACGCCCGGGGGCAGCTTTTCGGCGCGGGCAGCGCGGTGACTGGCTTGATCCGTGCGGGCATGAGCGACGAAACCATTCTGACATTGGCGGACCTCAATCAACTGGGGCTCTCGGCGGGCGAACTCGAGGCCATGCACCTTGCGGGGCTTTCCGACGCGATCGTCCTGGAAGTCGCCCGGCATCGCGCCGACGGCAAACCCGTGTTGGCGGGCGCCACTCTCGCCCGTTTGAAGAATATGGGCGTGCGGGCCCCCACGCTGTTCGAACTCGCGCGCCGGGATATACCCGACTCCGAAGCAAAGGAGATTATTTCTCTCCGGCGGCGCGGCGCAAGCGACGCGCAAATTCTCCGCCGCTTTTCCGGGTCGTAGTGCGCGCTCCTACGTAAGAAGTGCGGTTCAATACGGAAGGTAGACGTTCGGGCTTTCCGCGGGTCGCGCCGCATCGAGCGGGAAACAATACCGGCCCACCGGATGAGCCCAGGTGTTCGGCCCACTTATCGCGTTATCGCCTTTACTCGCCGCAGAAAACACGGCACACAGCTCGTACTGGCTGCCTTCCTTCAGGTGGTACTCATATCCCGCGCGAGTAATCGGATCAGCGAGCGCCACGCCCGCGAGCTCGTCGAGGTGTTGGGGAAGTTTGTGAGGATTCGAGTTCCAGCGGCCGTTGATTTGCACGCTCAGCTGATAGAGGTCTTGCACGCGTTTTTGATCGGCTCGCAACGTTCGCTGGGTACTCGGCGCGCCGATCCGGACGAATCCAAGTATCACCATCGAGGCTACGACCGCGGCGCTCAGGACCGCCATCCAGAAATCTCTAGTCCGCCCGGAGCGAACCTGCGATTCGTCCGATTTTCTCAAGCCGAAGAAATAATAAAAAAACACTCCGCCGGAGATCGCGAGCACAACCGCGGCCTTGGCTAAGAACCTGGACGTAATCTCACCGCGCAAGAGATATGTGAGTGCCGCGATCAGGTCGCCGATGAAGACGCCAGCCGCGATGACGAGCGCCAGGTAGGTCAGCCACTTCCGAACAGGCGAATTCAGTTTTTCCGGGTCAGTTCTTCCCTCGCGGACGATGGCTCGTGAGACGAGAAGATAGATGGGGAACGTTACAAGGATGGACGCCATGGCCACGGCGATTCCGTATGTGTCGTAGGTTTGCGAATAATTCGTGGAGAAAAGCGTATCGGCCAGCCATTCGTCAATCAGCGTAAAGGCCAGCGAACCCACGCCAATGGTCCAGGTGGCGAGAGTAGAAAAGGCCAATAAGTAGAAAAAGGCGTCTCGAGCAGCTGTTCCGGCACCGCCGCGACGAGGAATCTGGATTCCGGTCAAGCGCTCGTAGTGAACGGCCAAAGCTTCATAAACGTCTTTCTCGGGCCAGCCGCGGGCGGTAAGGATTCCTACGAGAGACTGCTCGGATGCGCCGCCGGCCTTGGCGCGCTCGATGAAGTCGTGAATCCTGGGATCGAGTGCCATTGGACCGGGATTCTATATTGGCTGGGCCAAAGACGGCAACGCTAGAAGGTCACAGGTCGCGTGAGACCAGAACCACTTTCGCGTTTCGATTTCGCGCGTGCGCCAGTAAAATCGTATCGCTTTGTATCGCACCTATTCAGGTCGGAACTGCGCCGCATTCTGCGCCCTTCTCGGCGCCCTGTCCGCGTCGGGATGCGCCGTGCCGCTGGCGCCCGGCTACAAGGCGATGCGTGAAACGCGCACGATCCGGTTTGAGCAGGGTTCTCCCGGCGAACTGCACATTCGCGAGCGCTATACGCTGAAGAACACCGGTACGACCAAACTGCCGTTTATCGACGTGAATCTTCCGGAACCTGGAGCGTTCGGACGAAAGAACCTGCGCGCCGAATTGGATGGTCGCGCGGCGGACCCGGCCGAACTTCCGGCAGAGCAGCGGGATAATCCTCACACTCGCCGGATCACATTCGAACAGCCGTGGGCGCGGGGCGAGACCCATGACCTCGATTTCGAATATTCGCTGAGATCGCCGCAGGACTCTGGCTCGCGCATAACCATCGGCGACGAGACGTTTCATCTTGGCGCTCTTGGCTGGGCCGCGCTGCCGCAGCCTCCTCAGCATTTCCTATCGCCGTATCCCAGGCGCCCGGACAAGATGACGTACTCCGTGGTTGTTCCCTCGAACTTCCTTGTTCTGGCGCGTGGAAAAATGATCCACCGCAAAAGCGAATCTGCGGGAACGGAATACCAGTTCCAGCTGCGGAAAAATGATCTGGCGCCTTTCGTTGTGGGGGGACGCTATGTCGAAACTCGCTTCGGAGCAGGTTCCTCCACCGTAATTTTCTGGACCATTCATCCTCTTCGTGAGAATCCCGGCGCGACGCCACAACGGATTTCCGCCGCTTGGGCGACTCTTCAGAATGACTTCGGCCCTCTCGATAAGAAATTTGGCGCGCCGCACATCGTCGAGGCGCCGAACTTGAGTTCCCCGCTGGCTGGTGGAAGTGGCCCCGCAGAGGCGTCGTTCCCGGGAGGGGCGCTGGTGAACGAACAGACGCTCTCTCTTGGAATCGCGAGCGACGCATTTGTCGAGGACGTGTCGCATGCCCTGGCCTATAACTGGTTTCGGGATCAGATGTACCCGACCGCCGACGCATCTCTCGGCATCGGAGAAGGGCTGCCGGAGTACGCAACGATCGTTATCGACGAAGCGAGCGAAGGCGCGGAAGGTCGGCGTCGCCGCATGGACTATTACCTGAGCCGCTACGAAGATGCGGTAAAGAGCGGGCAAGAAAAGCCGCTTGGCGTCACGACCCTAACCGATCCCCGCCCGCAACGCGCCATTGCCTTGGCCAAAGCCCCGCTCATGTATGTGGCCCTGGAAGACACGTGCGGCGAGGCGCCTGTTCGCGACGGGTTGAGAGATCTCGTCGCGCTCTTGCGCGGCCAGGACGTCGGGTTTGACGACATGCGATCTGCCGTTGAAGAAACGTGCCGAAAGGATCTGGGCGAGTTCTTCCGCACGTGGCTGTATGAGAAAAGTTTGCCCGCGGACTTCCGCGCCCGCTACGAAGCTTCAGAAACCGCCCGCCCCTGAATTTCCTGTTCGCGTCCACCGAACGCGATTTTACAGAGTTGGAACTTGCACAACAGCAGTTGCAGCCGATACCATGGAGTTTCGGTTTTGGCTCGAGCAATCAAGCACTTACTCTTCCCAAGGAAACTAACGGTGAAAAAGATACGGGTGGTGCAGTTTGGAGTGGGGCCGATCGGTGCATCCATTGTGCGCTTACTGCGGCAGAAGTCGGATGTTGAGATCGTCGGCGCGATCGACAGCGATCCCGCAAAGGCCGGGCGCGACCTGGGCGAGATCGCCGGTGCGCCGGACGCGCCGTGGGGGATCGCCATCGTCGCGGACCCCGAGACAGCATTCGAAAAACCGGTCGACGTGGTGACGCACTCAACTTCTTCGTACCTGACGAAAGTGATGGATCAACTCCTGGGCTGCCTCGCGGCCGGCTGCTGCGTTGTTTCCACGTGCGAAGAACTGGCTTACCCCTTCCGGAAACACCCGGACCTCGCGCAAAAACTGGACTCGGCCGCAAAGGACGAAGGCGTGGCGCTGGTGGGAACGGGCGTGAATCCGGGATTTGTGCTGGACAAGCTCGTGCTGACACTGAGCGCCGTTTCGCAGCGCGTGGATTCGGCGCGTGCCGTGCGCGTTGTGGACGCCTCGAAACGCCGCCTGCCGTTGCAGAAGAAGATCGGCGCGGGCATGACGCCGCAGGAATTTCAGACGCAGGTGAATTCGGGGGCCATCAAGCACCATGGATTGCCCGAGTCGGTTGCCATGGTCGCTGACGGCCTGGGCTTTGAAATTGACGCGGTGACCGAGACGATCCAACCGGTAATCGCACAAGAGGCGGTCAAGACCGAGTTTCTCGAAGTTGCGCCCGGCCAGGTTGCCGGCGTTCACCAGATTGCGCGCGGAACGTTACGCGGAGAAGAGAAGGTTTATCTGGAGCTGCAAATGTTCGTGGGCGCCAAAGACCCGGCGGACACGATCGAGCTTCAGGGCGAACCCAATCTGTCGCTGGTGATTCCGGGCGGGACACACGGCGACGTGGCCACCGCCGCAATCGTCGTGAACGCGATTCCTGCGATCGTGGCCGCCCCGGCAGGACTGCGCACCTCCCGCGATCTGCCTTTGGCGTACTTTCCGGCGGGGGCCAAAGTGCGCGGCGTCGCGGGCTGAGGCTCCGGCGCGTTACTGCCAGAAACGGGCGACGGCAGCGTAGTCGAGGTCTTCTTTCGCCGCATCCTTCACCGCGCTGTAGGTTGCGTAAGCGGCCTCGCCCGCCGGAAGCCGCACACCCTCCTTTCTGGCCAGTTCGACGGCAAGCCGCACATCCTTGTGCATCAGGCGCAACGGGAAACTCGGCGGGTAATCGTTCTTCAGCATGTAAGGCGCCTTGACGTCGAGCACGGCCGCGCGCGCCATGCTCGATTGCATCACCTCGATCAGGCGCTCGCCGGGAAGTCCGGCCTTCGTGACGATCGCGAGCGATTCGGCCAGAGCTTCCACCTGCAATGCGAGAAGAAGGTTCATCGCGAGCTTCACGGTTTGCCCGGCGCCATTCGGCCCCAGAAGGAAAAATCGCTTCCCGACTGCTTCCAGCACAGGCTTGACGCGATCGAGAGTCTCCTGCTTCCCGCCGATCATGAAGACGAGCTCGCCCTTTTCGGCCCCCCACGTTCCGCCTGTAACCGGCGCGTCGAGAAATTCGACGCCCCGTTCGGAGCAAGCGCCGGCGGCTCGCCTGGCCAGATCCGGCGAAACCGTGCTCGAATCGATGTAAACGCTCCCGCGGCGCAACCCCTCGAACGCGCCGGCCTCACCCCACAGAACCTGCTCGACTGCGGGCGGATCGCTGACGATGGTTATCAGAACGTTGGCTTGCGAAGCCGTATCGCGGGGAGTCGCCGCCCACCTTGCGCCTTCGCGAACCAGATCGTCGGCCCGCTCTTTCGTGCGATTCCAAACCACCAGCGGGAACCCCGCCTTCAGGAGATTCCGGCCCATGGGCTTGCCCATGAGTCCGAGTCCTATGAGTCCAACCACGGGTTTCATTCGCGCCTCCGTTAGAAATTGAAATTGCGGCGCTCAGGCGAGAGAAAACTCCACGCGATGGCGGAAGGGATCAATCCGTTCCGCACGCACGCGAATCCGGTCACCCAGCGAAAACGTGCGGCGCGGCGTATTGCCGCGGGTCCCACGATGGGGTTCCGTGACGATCGTGTGGTCGCGTTCGCGATAGATGCAACGCTGGCCCGTCGCTTCCTCCAGATGATCGATGCTCACCAGGCCTTCCACGAACATCTCGACCAGTTCGACGAAAAATCCGAATTTCTGGACGGAGATGATCAGCGCGTCGTATTCCTCGCCCAGGTGGCTTTCCATGAATTGAGCGGTTTTCCAGTCCATCAGTTCGCGCTCGGCCGCTTCGGCGCGCGCTCCGACTCCGACGTTTCCGCGGCAATTTCCTGGAGTTCCACGCGCCGGTAGGGCCCCAGCGTCGCAACCTCCTGCTCCTTCCCGGGCGCGCGTCCGCGAGAAGAAACGGCGCGGGGCGCCTTCGCGGAAGGATTTTCGAGCGCCCACTTCAGCGCGCGGTGCACGATCAGGTCCGGATAGCGCCGGATTGGCGAAGTGAAATGCGTGTACTCGTCCGTGGCGAGCGCGAAATGTCCCAGCGGATCGGCGGCGTAACGCGCCTGCTTCAGCGAACGCAGCATCAGATACGAAAGGATTCGCTCTTCGGGCTTGCCCGCAATCTTTTCGGTCAGACGCTGGTAGTGCTGCGGGCGAATATCGATTTCCTCCGACGCCGGGAAGGTGACGCTCATTTGCCGCATGCGTCCCTCGGATGCGCGGCTCCTGCGTGTCTCGCGCGCAGGCGGCTGGACGCGCCCGTGGCGCACGGCGACGCGACGCTCGGACAAATCCTCGACGCCCAGCGAGTATCCGAACGCGTGGGCCAGTTCTTCAAACTCGATCACCTTTTTCGGATCGGGCTTTTCGTGAACGCGATGCAGCGAAGCGATGCCACGGCGCACGAGATACTGCGCAACGGCTTCGTTGGCCGCCAGCATGAACTCTTCGATGATGCGGTGCGCGATGTTGCGAACGCTGCGGACGATGCTCAGCATGCTGCCCGACTCGTCGAATTCGATCACGCGCTCCGGCAGATCGAAATCGATCGATCCGCGGGCGTTGCGGCGGCGATTGAGCAAAAGAGCCAGCTCCTTCATGCTGTTGAAAGGCGTCCACAAGGTGGGCGTACCGCGCGATCATTTCCGGGTCGCCTTCGAGCACCTTGTGCACGTTCGTGTACGTCATGCGTTCGGCGGAACGAATCACGCCGGGCGTGAAATCGGCGGAAATCAAATTGCCGGACTCGTCCATTTCCATCAGGACGCTCATCACCAGCCGATCGACGTGCGGATTCAGCGAGCAAATCCCGTTGGACAGTTCCTCGGGGAGCATGGGGACTGCCCGATTCGGAAAATAGACGGAGGTGCCGCGCACGCGCGCTTCGCGGTCGAGGGCCGACCCGGGACGCACGTAATGCGCCACGTCCGCGATGTGCACCTGAAGTTCGTAGCCGCCGTTCGCACGACGCGTCACATGAACCGCGTCATCGAAATCGCGTGCGGTTTCTCCGTCAATCGTGACGATCGGAAGATCGCGAAAATCGCGGCGGCTGTCCAGATCGTGCTCCGATGCTTCCTGCGGCGTGGCGCGCGCCTCCGCCAGCATTTCTGCTGAGAAGACGTACGGCAGGTGGTGTTTGCGGATGATGATCTCGATGTCGACGCCGATTTCCCCGGGACGGCCGAGTATTTCGACCACCCGCCCCGCCGGCGCAAGTCCGCCTTTCGGAAAGCGCGTGATTTCAACGTTCACAACGGCACCATCGAGTTCAGGCAGGCGCAGCCGGGCGAGAGCTTCACGCTTCGATCCGGCGTCAACTTGTTGCAATAGCTCGGGAGTCAGCTCCTGGCCCGCCGGAATGAAAATCTGATGGTGAATCCGAGTGTCGTACGGCAGGACGTGATTCCCGTGCGGTCCGTAGCGGAACAGGCCAACGACGGTCGGGTGCTCTCGCTCGAGGATCTGCACGATGCGGCCTTCCGCGCGGCCATCAGGACGGCGGCGCCCGATCCGCGCAAGCACCCGGTCGCCGTGCATCGCATCGTTGATGCCGTCGTGCGGGATGAAAAGATCGCCGTCGACCCCGGGAATCGGCGCGTCCGGCACTACAAACCCGTAGCCATCCCGATGAGCGACGATTCGCCCCGCGACGAGATTCGGATCCCGCGAACGTTGTGGAGTTCCAGCGGGAACCGCGGGTTCCGCGTGGACTGTTTCGCGCGGGGATGACGGCTGCTTCGGTGGGCGCTGCCCTGCCAGACGATATCGCTGTCCCTGCTCTTCGATCTCGCCCTTCCGTTTCAGCTGTTGAATCACGCGCGGCAGAAAGCGCCTGCCGGAGTGTTTCAGGCCGAGGCCGTGCGCGATCTCACGAATGCTCGCCGGCTTGGAGATCGTCGCAAGGTGAGCGATCACCTGCGCGGGAGTAACTTCGGGCTGTGTCGCGTTTCGCGAGGGTTTCGGGCTGTGCTTCATGAAGGCTTTTCTACCACAGACAGGCTAGCGAAAATCTGCCGAGGAGGCAAAGTATCCTGATCGAAGATCGGGAGATGGCGCGTTTCCCGCTGCCGCCGATCTAACGCTCAGACGGATCGCCAAGAGGCGTCTCAATCACGGCCGGCCTGCCGTTCGGTTGCATGGCGAGCGCCGGCGCGTACTCGCCGAGAAGTTCGCGCCGCCACCAATCTCCAGTCTTGCGTTTCTCCTCCAGACGAGTGAACCAATATTGATAGACGACCGAGCGAACTTCCTTTGGCGGGGACGATGGGAACGGATTGGAGGCAAACAATTCCAAAACGTCCGATGAATTTTGCAGAAGGCGCTCCTCCGTCCAGACCACAAACTTGTATTGCGGCCACGAGCCGAGCGAGGCAAACCACAAATTCCACTCGAACCGCGGCTGATAGGGCGCGTAGATTCCCGGAGCTTTCTTTGGATCTTGCGGCTTGTAGCGAAACGAGTAGGGAATCCACGTCTTCCCGTCGTTCGAGCCCTGAAATTCGATCTCGTAGCGCTCGTGCGTCATCACGGCGAAGAGGCCGTACTGGTTGGCGATGCGGAACGGTTCGAGCCATTGAACCGGCGTTTGAGGAAGCGGCAAATCGGGAATGAACATCCAGACCAGCTGCACCGTCGCAACGTAGAAAACGAGCCCAAGACAGATTGCGGACACGGTCCTACGCAGCGGCCCGAGCGATTTTCTCCGGCCCTCCCACCAATCATGCGCGCGAGAAAGAGCCGCGAGTGGCTTCGGTTTCCACCCAGCCAGATTCGGCGGCCATTCGGGCAGAATCCATTCGAGGACGCGGTCGTCGAGCAGCAAAAAGCCCAACGACAGGACGAGGTAATTCAGGAAGGCGTAATTGGCCGTGAGAATGATGCCGATCTGAAAGGGCGTGATGATGCAGAAACACGCGATGCGAAACCGTCGCGGCAGAAACAGGCACCACACCATGCCGAGTTCGACCATAAATGTGAGGATCACCGTCGAGGCATGGAACCAGTGCGGCAGATGCTGGGCGTACCAGCCGATCCAGGTAGGCAGCGGGCCATTCTGATAATAATCGTCCATGGCGGTGAGATGCCGCCAGGACTGATCACCGCTCAGAAGTTTCACCGAACCGGATTCGAAGTAGATGCGGAACCATTCCCATTGCAGCAGGAACATGCTCGCCGCGATGGGCCATCGCTCGCCGCAAGTCCGGGCCACAGGCCCGGCGGGGCGAAGAAGAGCGAGATAAAACCGGCTTCGAGAAGCATTCCGTCCGACTGGTAGCTGGAAAAATCCTGAGCCGCGCAATAAACGAAAGAAAACAGACGAAGCAGACAAAGAGGGCCGCGCGCGGCCAGAAGTTGATCACCAGAAGCACCGACGCGATCAATCCGATCCAGCAGATCAGCATCAGCGCGCGGTCGCTCGAGCTGAACCATAGAAGCGTCGGCGCGAACCAGATATTTCACTGCGCGAATGTTTGGCGACGCCGCGATGGCGCGCAGGTAATCGCCGGCGGGCAGAATTCCGTCGGGGCCGATCAATCCCTTGACTTGAAAATAGAACGAGTAGAACGCGGAGAAGTAGATCAGGCCCAGCGCACGAAGGAAAATCCAGCGGGGCCACAGGTGAGTCGGCTTGCCCTCCGCGACTGCCGGTTTCGGAGTTGCGCCTTCCCTCCACGTTCCAACCCCGAGCTCAACAATCTGGCCCGGCGAAGCAGGGTTTCTCGTTTCCGGCCCAAGCAGCCAGTTGAGAGCGGCGAGAAGCTGGTCCTTCATGCGCCGACATTATACCGAGTCGGCTCAGGTACGGTACCGGTTGGAAAGATAGGCGGGGATCAAACACGGGCCGCCGCGGGGAATCCGGGTGAAGGGCCAAATCTAGCGAGGATCGAGAAAGAAAAATCTAATTCTCGCGCTCTCGGTAATCCCGATACTCGGGACTGACGTCATCCTCGGGGACTTCGCGGGTCCTGATCCCACCTTCATCGGCGTCAGGAGCGTTTTCGACGCCGTCCACGATGCCCGCTTCAAACGCCTGTCCTTCCTCGACGAGCTCGGACACGCTCTCCGAGTCCACGTCTTCCACACCCGACAGGCCCTGAACGTCTCCGGACTGTCCGGCTTCTCCCAGCGCGACGCCCTGATGAATTCGAGCGCTGGATCCCGGGCTTCGGCCGCCGCCTCTGCGCGTCGGTCGCTTGCGGCGGGTGGTTTTCTTCCGTTTCGCGGCTTTTACCCTTGCGGCTTTTTTCTTTAGCTTTGTCTGTTTCCGCGCCATGAAAAAAGTCTACACCCGTCCGCCCGGGTCAACAATACCAGCCCCCGGCGCGACCGAAATTCCAGCCGCTCTATCACCGCGCACGAATCGGACGTAGTGAAGTCTGCGACCGTTTCCGGAGTCCCATTTTCACTTCTCGACATCCAATTCGGATACGTGTGGCGCGTTTGCGATACCATGGACGCGCATACTTGGCGAGACGAGAGTCGAAAAAGCGGCTGAAAACCGCACAATATGGCCGATTCCGGCAAGTCCGAGCAGGCGAAAAGCGCCCAAATGAAGCAGCCTTGGAAGCTTCTGCCGGACGTGTGGGCGCTTCTCAAGCCGCGTCGAACCATCCTGGCGGGCGGCTTCGCTTTGATGGTGGTCAATCGCGTCTCGGGGCTGGTTCTTCCCGCCTCGACGAAGTACCTGCTGGACAACGTCATCCTGAAAAGGCAGGTCCATCTTCTTGTGCCGATCGTTCTTGCCGTTCTGGCGGCGACGCTCATCCAGGGCATCACCTCGTACTCGCTCACGCAGCTCATGTCGAAGTCGGCGCAGCGCATGATCACGGAGCTTGCGCCTGAAGGTGCAGGCGCACATCGGACGCTTGCCGGTCGCTTTTTACGACACGAACAAGACGGGCGTTCTCGTTTCGCGAATCATGAGCGACGTCGAAGGCGTGCGGAACCTGCTTGGGACGGGCCTGGTCGGATTCGTCGGCGGCGTCATGACGGCGGTCTTCGCTTTGATTTATCTCTTTCGAGCCAGCGTGGTGATGACGCTCGCCGCTTCCGCCGGGCTGATTATTTTCGGAGTGAGCCTGAGCCGCGCATTCAAATTCATCCGCCCGATCTATCGCGCGCGGCCAAAAATCAATGCGGAGGTCACCGGGCGCCTCACGGAATCGCTGGGCGGCGTCCGCGTGGTGAAGGGCTATCACGCCGAGGAGCGCGAAGAAAAGGTATTCTACGCGGGAGCTCAGCGTCTCCTGGAAAACGTGCTGAAGACGCTCACGGCGACCTCTCTGATGGGCTTGTCCGCGACCGTGCTCGTGGGAATCATCAGCGCCGTGATTATGCTGCTCGGAGCGCATCAAATCCTTTCGGGAAAAATGACGCCCGGCAGCTTCTTCGCCTACACGATGTTTTCTGGGAATGCTGGTCGCGCCCGTAGCGCAGATCGTCAGCATCGGCCCGCAGATCACGGAAGCTCTGGCCGGCCTCGAGCGCACGCGCGAAGTCTTGAAGGAAATACCGGAGAACGTGGACCCCTCGCGAACCGTCGAGCTCGATCGCATCGAAGGTCGCGTCGAGTTCCAGAACGTCGACTTCTCCTACGACTCGAAGAAGCCCGTGCTCTACGACGTCAGCTTCAAATCCGCGCCGGACATGGTGACGGCTCTGGTTGGCCCGTCCGGCGCCGGCAAGTCGACCATCATCGGCCTGATCGCCGCGTTTTATGCCCCGACCGGCGGCCGCGTTCTCGTGGACGGCATCGATCTCGCCAAGGTGAGGCTCGATTCGTATCCGCAGGCAATTGGGCGTGGTGCTGCAAGAGACGTTTTCTCTTCGACGGCACGATCCGCGAAAACGTGGCGTTCGGCGGCCGGACGCGACCGAAGCAAGAGATCCTCGCGGCTTGCCGCATGGCTCGAGTGGACGAGTTCGCCGAAACGTTCGAAAAGAAATACGACACGATCGTGGGCGAGCGCGGCGTGAAGCTATCGGGCGGGCAGAAGCAGCGCGTCTCGATCGCGCGCGCGATTCTGGCCGACCCTCGAATCCTGATCCTCGACGAAGCCACGTCGAGCCTCGATTCCGAATCCGAGGCGCTGATTCAGGAAGGATTGCGGTACCTGATGCGCGGACGCACCACGTTCGTGATCGCTCACCGCCTTTCGACCATCCGCCGCGCCGATCAGATCCTGGTGATCGAGGCCGGACGCATCATCGAGCGCGGCACGCACGAATCGCTTTACGCCGCCGGTGGCCGCTACTACGAGCTCTACACGAGGCAACATGGCCTGCAGGAAAACCTGTTTCTCGCCCCCGGAGAAACGGCTGACCTCGAGGAATCGTCAACGAGCGGACCAAATAACGGCTCTCAGAACGGACAAAGAGATGCGGGCCTGCCCGAGGCGATTCGCCTGCTCCGAGGATCGCAGCCCTAGCGCGGCACAACCGCCTCGCTCGCTTCCGAGGCTCCGTCGGACTTGGCCCAAAGGAAACCCAGAGCAATCATCCCCGCAGAGAAGCCGAAATTCACATTCGAGAAGGAACCTCCGCTCGAATCCATCAGGGCCCATTGCAAAACGAATGGCGCGAGCAATCCTTCCAAAGCGAGGAGGCCCGCCAGCGCGAACCAGCGCCAGCGTCGTTTGGTGAAGGCGATCCCAAGCAAGGCGCCTGCCGGAAAAAACACGATGGAGTAATAGATATCCCGGTAGCCGCTCAGTTCCACTGTCTTCAAGCGCCGAAAATGGCTGGCAAACCCGGCACCGGGGCCGAGCCGGTGACTTTGGATTTCTTGCCCATGCGCGTAGAGCCGCAGATCCGATCCATCGTATGAAAAAAGAATGTTGTTACTTCCGCCCGACTT
The DNA here is from genome assembly GCA_963753475.1 of uncultured Acidobacteriota bacterium. Lineage (GTDB taxonomy): Bacteria > Acidobacteriota > Terriglobia > Acidiferrales > UBA7541 > Palsa-295. The sequence continues at coordinate 659,074 of CAVWCN010000003.1, read as the reverse complement.
GAGCAGGTTCGGGATCCTCCAGATGAGAGTTGGCCGGCGGGAAAAGCGGGACTCCGAAACCAGAAGACGAGATTCTCGTTACTCTGTCCGAGGTAGAGATCGGAATATGCCGCCGGCGGCGAGAGTGAGACAATGCGGCCGCTCGAGCCCGGCCCTTCGCCAGGCTTGAGAACGGCCCGAATCGAAAATTGATTGGTCCGCCTCATGCTGTCGATCAAATCGGTGACGGGCCCCCTGGAAGCGCCGTCGAATCGCTCCTCGTTCGCGGGCCTGCGCGAAGGCGCAGCCGGCCTGGCCGCCAGGGGAATGAAAAATTTGGAGTTTTTGTCCTGGCGCGGAGGATTGATCTGAAAATCGAAGCTCGCGTCGGGATTCCCTGCGGATGCTATCTCGTCTCGCGTGACCTGCTCCGCATCTTGTTGCGACAACGCACGGTCCCAGATCTCGAGCCGCGACAATTCTCCTGCCCAAAACGGCCGGCTTCCCGGCCCGTTCCCGATCATGAGGAAACAGTTTCTGTTCCAGTTGCGCACGCTGGTCTCCCTGCTGAGCGAGACTGAAACGAAAGACCAGATTCCAAAATACGCGACAAGAACGAGCGCCAGCCGGCCCGGAGTGAGCCACCTTTCGAGAAACACTTGCGTGCCCGACAGCCCCCTGAAAAACCACGCTCCGAAGAACGAGAAGAGAAGACAGCCGATCATCGCGCCGGTGGTGTTTGTAAACACGTCTTCCCATCCCGAATCGCGCTGCGGGATGTAGAGTTGCGCGAGCTCGATCAGGTACGAAAAGACGCATCCGGCGATTGCGGCGTAGAGGAGCGCCGATTTCCAATTCTTGTGCTTGAGAAGCTTGCTCCCGATTGCGAATCCGAACGGAACGAAGAGCAAAATGTTCAACAGGACGTCCATCGCGCCGCTTTTCCCACCATAGCCGAGCATCAGCGGCGAAATACCCCTGTGTTGCTTGCCGTGGGACGAAAATTCAAAAGGATACTGCGTAAGGAACAAGATCGAGGCGACGGCCAGTATCGCAAGTCGATTCGACCAATCGAAACTCCTGACTGGAGCGCCCTTTCGTGTGTCCTGGTTCGAGATCATCCCTGAGCGGTCTGCCTGAAGAATTCGAGTCTAGCCCACCCGATCTCGCGGCTGCCGCCCGGCCACTGCGGGCGTCCGCAAAGTCGACAGCGAAAAAGATAAGAACGGGGAATCATGGCCGGACGATCACGTCGTATGACTGGACCGATCCATCGTCCGCGCGCACGGCTGTGATTCGGACCACCTGAAATCTCCGGCCCCTCAGATCATCGACGTTTTGGCTCAGAACATCGTGCGTTTCGCGCTCGAGTTCGGGACCCGTTCCGGGCGCCGGTTTTTTCGGATCGAGCAGCCGGGCGTCTAAACGATAGGTGCGGGTCCGGTCGCCGGGATTTCGATCGATCAAACGCACGCCCGAGTTCCGAAAAGCCTTGCTTTGAGGCTGATCGTGAAACCAGCTTCGCGGCGTGAGCAGAACGAACGCAAGAATCGCGAGCACCATCACGTCGTACGGCCAGCTTCCCCGCTCGTACGACCAGAAAATCGTTCCGACGATGCCGCGCCACAGCCTGTTCGCATGTCAGTGAAGCGGCCGACGCCGTCCACCACCAGCCCGTCGCGCATGTGGAGCGACGCGCTGTTCCGTAGGCGGCAGCGTCCGGATTGTGCGTGATCATCACGATCGTCTGGCCGAGGTCCTTGTTCAGCTCGCAGCAGAGAATAGGACGGTCTCCGAACTCTTCGTGTCGAGATTGCCGGTGGGCTCGTCGGCCAACACGATTTTGGGTTCCGTGACGATGGCGCGCGCAATCGCCACGCGCTGCTGCTCGCCGCCGGAAAGTTCGGAAGGCTCGTGCTGCAGTCTGTCGCCGCAGCCCCAGCAAGTCCACGACGACATCGAAACGGTGCGGATCGAAACCGTTGCCGTGGATGTGCTGAGCGAGCGCGATGTTGTGACAGGCATCCAGCGTCGGCAGAAGATTGAACTTCTGAAACACGAAGCCGACTTTATGGCGGCGGAGCAGCGTCCGTTCCGCATCGCTCATGGCCGTCAAGATCGTTCCCGTCGAGCAGCACGCGCCCGCGAGTTGCCCGCGCCAGCCCCCCGATCACGTGCAGCAGCGTGGATTTTCCGCATCCCGAAGGGCCCATGATGGAGACGAACTCGCCCGGCAACACTTCGACGTCCACTCCGCGCAGCGCCGCGACGTCCACTTTCCGGACCGGTAAACTTTCCACAGACTTTCCGTCTTGAGTATCGGTTCCAACGCGGGCTCCCGAGCGATTTCCCCGCACAGATCGAATCGTCCGCAGGCAAATTATTTAGTCGCGTTTGCCATTTCCACCTAGAAATAGGATGTTTCTCCGGCGGCACGAAGAACCGTTCTGCTCTCGACGATTCAGCGGCGGCACACGAGCGAGGCAGGCTTCACTCACTCGTAGACCAGGGCTTCCACCGGATCCTTGCGGCTGGCAATCCACGCCGGATAGGAAGCGCCCAACAAACCGCCGGCAACGGCAATCATGCCGGCAAAGCACAATCCAGCTCGGCAGGATCAAGATCGTCATCGACGGAAACGCGGCCAAGAAAAACCCAGCGCATCAGGAAACTCAATCCCACACCGAATCCGCAGCCCAGAATGCAAATCAGCAGTCGTTTCGCTCAGGACGATCTCGAACGATGTAGCCCTTCGATGCGCCAAGCGATTTCAGCACGCCAATTTCGCGCGTCCGCTCGATGATCGTGGTGTACATCGAGAGGAAAATCACGAGAAACCCGATCGCCACCGCGATGCCGATCATCACGCTGATGAAGGCGCTCGAGGCCCGGCAGATTCGACGATGTCATCAGCGAAATGAAATCCTTGAGCGGGCGGATTTCGTAGCCGGGAAGCAGTTGCGCGGATTTCATCCATCACGGCCGGCGTGTGGTCGCTCCGGTCGCACTTGATGAAAAAGATCGACGCTTTGTCATCGCGCGCCGACATTTGCTGCAACGTTGACATCAGCACGAACAGGCGCGCGCCTTTTCCGTGCTCGACGATTCCGGCCACCTGGAAATCGTGTCCGAGCATGTGAAGCGTCTGGCCGACTTTCACGTCTTTTGCTCGCGGCGTACACGTCGTCCACCAGAATGTCGTCGGGAGCCTGCAGGTCGTGCCCTGCATGAAAGACGAAGCCTCCGGAAACGGCGCGGAACGTGTCCGGGTCAATTCCGTACACGATGTCCAGCCCGTTCACGGAATTGAACTGCATCAGGACCGGCGCCACCGCCTGAACGTATTTCAGTTTTCGCAGTTTATCGCGCGATACGTATCGGCATCGGCGCGCCGCTGAACGCCACCAAGATCGATGCAGAGGGCGGCTGGACCATGATGTCTGCGCCGACTCCCTCCGTTCGTTTCGCGGATTCCGTGCAGGAGGCCGGTGGTCAGCCCGACCACCAGGATCACCAGGGTGACTTCGACCGCGACGCCAATCACCGTGATCAGCGTGCGGGCTGGACGGTGGAGAATGTTCCGAAGGATCATGTGCCCGATCAAGGCTTCGGCTCCCCCGATCTCGGCGCCCACGCGAACCAATTCCGTTCCCGGCGGCTGCTTCAGCACGAAGCGGTCCGGAGGAATCGGTTCGTTCGCAGTCAGCTTCTCAATGGTGATCTTCAACTGGTAATCCTCGCCCGGCCGCGTGATTTCGATTTGGCGCGCGAATCGCACGGTTCCAAAGTTGTCCCACTGGTCGTACCGGATATCTGACCTCACGCTGCCGTCGGAGCTGTAAATCTCGAAGGCGCGCGATGCTCAAATCGTTGCGGTCGAACCAGACTTCTCGCGCGATCTGCCAATCTTCGCCCATCTTTGCCGACGCCGCTGTCGTACTGCCTTCTCCAGGCGCATTCTGAAGGATGGTCAAAATATAGTAACGCGCCTCCGATTCGTCGCCGGCCTGAAACAGAACGGGTAGTGCTCTGGGAAACCGGGTCCCAGAAGAGCGCTTCCGTCAAATGCTGCGGCCTGAGGTTTTCGATCGGCTTCGCGGATGGCCGCTGCAAATTTGCCGGGCCCGTCACGAACTTGCTTTTTGACGGAATATAGATGGCAAACGTTTCGCCGTCGCTCGCCATGTCGAAGATGTTCGTCCCGACGATCGGGGCCTGGCCGATCACGCGAATGCTCGCCGGCTTCTGAGCCAGCATGAACCCCTTGATTTCGTGATATTGCTGGATGATCCCCGAATAGGCCGTTCCGGCGATCAACTTCATCGAAACCGAGGCATTAACCGAATGAATCGCGCTCGCCTGCGCGTTGTAAGAGGCCACCAGCTGCTGCTTTGTCGCCGTCAGCAGCCGGACGGGAGCGCTCGACGGTGGCCGCGCGGGCGTCTTGCGCGTCGCCCCGCAGCCCGCTGAAAACACGGCCAGGATGGTCGCAAATATCGTCTTGAACCGCGCCCTGTTCCAGCTCCAATGCTGCAATTTCCGTCCCATCCGCCACAATTACAACAATTTAACAGCGCGTGCGGGCAGGGTCAATCAATCCGGGCGCATTTCGCACGTCTTGTTTCCTGGAGGTTGCCCGCCCGAATATCGGGAAGGGGCTGCGCGTGCTAAAATGAAGGTCGCGTTTGTCGCTCCTAACATTCGAAACGGGCCTTGGGGCTGCGGAACGACGTTGCAGCCCTTTTTTGTTTCTCGTGGTGCTGGTTTACCCGGAGCGGCCTGACGGGTGGAAGCGCGGCGGTTCTAGCGCCTCGATGAACGGCGGCGACTCGATCGGGCTTCAGCCTGAGGATTTGCGGGCGTCTGCAGAAATACGAGAATGACGATACGGAACATTGCGATCATTGCGCACGTCGACCACGGTAAGACCACGCTCGTCGACGCCATGCTGCACCAAAGCGGGATCTTCCGCGAGAATCAAGACGTGCCGCGGCGCGTGATGGACTCGAACGAACTCGAGCGCGAGCGCGGCATCACAATTCTCTCGAAGAATACGGCCCTCACGTTTCGCGGCACGAAAATCAATATCGTCGACACGCCCGGCCACAGCGATTTTGGCGGCGAAGTCGAGCGCGCTCTCCGCATGGTCGATGGCGTACTGGTGCTGGTCGACGCCAGCGAAGGGCCGCTCCCGCAGACGCGCTACGTCCTGCAGAAGGCTCTGGCCGCGAAGCTGCCGCCCATCATGGTGCTGAACAAGATCGACCGGCCCGACGCGCGGCCCGCGGCTGTTCTCGACGAGATTTACGACCTCTTTATCGACCTCGACGCCACCGAGGATCAGCTCGATTTTCCGGTGATCTACACGAACGCCAAGACCGGAGTGGCGCTCCGGCAGATCGGCGACGATTCCACGACACTCCTGCCGCTTTTCGAGGAAATCATCGCCTCGATTCCCGCGCCTGCGGGCGATCCCGCCGCCGGCCTGCAAATTCAGGTCACCAATCTCGACTACAGCGACTTTCTTGGGCGTTTGGCGATTGCGCGCGTTTTCCAGGGAACGCTGACGCGTGGAACCGAAGTAGCGATCTCGAAACTCGATCGAACGATCCAGCCCACGAAAATCACCAAGCTGTTCACCTTTCGCGGCCTCGAGCGCGACGAAGCCGAGCAGGTTTCGGCGGGGGACATTGTAGCCATCGCCGGCGTCGAAGGAATTCAGATCGGCGAGAGTATAACCGACCTCGAGTAATCCCGTGCCGCTCGAGCCGCTCACGATCGATGAGCCGACCCTGGCCATGGTCTTTACGATCAACACTTCTCCCTTTGCCGGCCGTGAAGGACAGTACGTCACCTCGCGGGATTTGCGCGCGCGGCTCGAGAAAGAGCTGCTGACGAACGTTTCATTGCGCGTGGAAGATGCCGGAAACACCGACGCGTTTCGCGTCCTGGGACGCGGGGAACTGCAATTGGCGATCTTGATCGAGACCATGCGCCGTGAAGGCTACGAGCTCATGGTCGGCAAGCCGGAAATCGTGGTGCGCACGGAAAACGGGCGGCGGATCGAGCCACTGGAATTGCTGATCATTGACTGCCCCGAAAATTTCATCGGAATCGTCATGGAATCTCTCGGCACCCGCCGCGGCGAAATGAAGAAGATGGTGAACCACCATTCCGGGCGAGTGCGCATGGAATTCAGCATACCGTCGCGGGGATTGATCGGGCTGCGCGGTCAGCTGCTGACGGACACGCGAGGCACGGCATTGATCCACTCCCTGCTGGAGGGTTGGACGGACTATGCGGGCGACATGGCCATGCGTCCTACGGGCGCGCTGGTGGCCGACCGCGCGGGCGTTTCCGTGGCCTACGCGATCTGGGGAATCCAGGAACGCGGCGAAATGTTTATCGGGCCGGGTATCGAAGTGTATGAGGGAATGCTCGTCGGCGAGAATTCGCGGGAAGACGACATGAACGTGAACATCACGAAGGAAAAGAAACAGACGAACATGCGTTCGTCATCTGCCGATGAAGCGATCCGCCTGATTCCAGCCCGCGACATGACGCTCGAGAAAGCCATCGAATTCATCGCCGACGATGAATACGTCGAAGTGACCCCCAAGTCGATTCGGCTGCGGAAAAAGGTGCTCGACGCGAAGAAGCGCCCCAAGCGATGGCAGGAAATTCGAGCCAGCATCGAATCCTGAGCGAGCCTTTCTGGCGGCCTGGGAAGTCGCCGCCGGGGCCTCTGGAAGCGCCGAAACAGCTCTGAAAAAGCGAAGACCAGGCGAATAAACTTGTGCTGCAACAAGATCAAGCAGCTTGATCATAAGGGCGGCTTAGATCTGCCCGCTCCCGCCTCCCGTGACGTCCGAACGTGGAGTCGCCGTTTCAGAAAGTCAGGGTTCAGGAGCTCCTTTGCGGCAGCCCGGGCGGAATCCCTATCGCCCAACTGTCACCCAGGGCGCGATGCGGTGCCAAACCGGCGCCAAGCGTGTTCGATTGCGGGACGCCTGATTCCCACGAGCGGGCAAATCGGCGCTTCCGCCTATTGCAAATTGTCCGTAAGCGCAGCAATATAAGCGCCTTACAGTGAATCTCGGGCGGAACGCCAGTTGCGGTATGAAGAACGAAGGAAGTGAGGTCAGGTCTCTGTGGACATAGCGCGGCCAGATGCCAAGCGAAAGAAAAAGATCCGCCGGATTATATACGTCGGCGGTGCGGTTGTCGTTGCCGTGATTATCACGGGAGCGCTCTCGCGCCTGAAGCCTGCCGCGCCGTCCGTCGATAAATCCACGGTGTGGCCGGACGTGGTGAAGCGGGGGTCGATTGTGATCGATGTGCGCGGGTTGGGAACGCTGGTTCCCGAGACGATTCACGTAATTTCGGCGCCGGTGGACGGGACGGTCACGCAGCGGTATTTCCTTCCAGGCACGCCGGTGAAGGCCGATACGGTTCTGATGGACCTGACCAACCCACAACTCGAGCAGGAACAACTCGACGCGCAATACCAGTTGAGGGGCGCAGAAGCAACGTATCAGCAGACTAAGGCCTTGCTGGAAAATCAGCTGATGGACAAACGCACCTTGGCAGCGGGCATCCGTTCGCAATATCAGACGGCGGAGCTCGTCAAGCAGACCAAGGAACAACTGTTCGCGAACGGGCTTGCGCCGGAGCTCGACGTGAAGACGGCGGAAGTGCAAGCCGCTGAGCTGAAGAAGCAGGACGACCTGGCGCAGAAGGAAGTGCAGACGTTCGAGAACTCGATACAGTCGCAGCTGGCGGTCCAGGAGGCTGCAATCGCTCAGAAGAAGGGGCTTTACGCCCTCTATTCGTCGCAAATGCAGCAATTGCACGTCCGACCGGGAGTGGACGGGATGTTTCAAGAGCTCGACGTGGACGTTGGAACGCGCGTCACGCAGGGAACGAAGCTGGGGGTCGTGACGAAGCCTTCGGAGTTGAAGGCGCAGCTCAAGATTGCCGAAACGCAGGCGAAAGACCTCCTGATCGGGCAAAAGGCGGAAGTCGACACCCACAACGGCATAATTCCGGGTCACGTGATTCGAATCGATCCTTCCGTTGTTAATGGAACGCGCACTGTGGACGTGAAACTGGACGGTCCCTTGCCGGAGGGAGCGGTGCCGGACCTGAGCGTCGAAGGAACGATCGTATTCGATCGTTTGCAGAACGTGCTCTACGTCGGGCGGCCGGTACACGGCGAAGAGAACAGCACAATTGGCTTGTTCAAGGTTGTGGGACCGTGGTCGGACGCGAGAGAGGCGGATCGCGTGCAGGTGGAGCTTGGGAAAACCTCAGTCAACTACGTGCAGATCCTGAAGGGATTGAACGTGGGCGACACCGTGGTTCTCTCGGACATGTCCGCGTATGACAATTACGACCGCATCGAACTGAAATAGAAGGGAACCTTTACGGTGCGACCTTCGTATGGACGAGTAGCGCAAGCCAGGCCCGCCGCGGCGGGCAGGGCCCGGTGCGCGGAGAGTGTAGTGTTGATTACCAAGGCGGAACGGCGCAAAATCTCACGCACGATCCGCCCAGGCCAATTTTGAGAAGGAGCCCAGCATGAACAGCACGAACGGAAACTTGATCCGATCTGGAAGGCGTCACCAAAGTGTTCTACACCGACGAAGTGGAGACGCACGCGCTCGGCGGAGTGCATCTCGAGATCAAGAATCGGCGAGTTCCTCTCGATTGCCGGGCCGTCGGGCTGCGGCAAATCCACGCTGCTCTCGATCCTGGGCCTGCTCGATTCGCCGACCGACGGCAATTACTGGATCAATAAGCAGCCGGTGGCGAATCTCTCGCTTTCCGACCGCACGCGCATTCGCAATCGCGAAATCGGCTTCATCTTCCAGGCCTTCAACCTGATCGGCGACTTGACGGTGTTTGAGAACGTCGAGCTGCCGCTCACCTATCGCAGCATGGCGTCGGCGGAGCGCAAAAAGCGCGTGCAGGAGGTGCTCGAGCGCGTCGGCATGGCGCACCGCATGAAGCATTATCCCTCCCAGCTTTCTGGCGGTCAGCAACAGCGCGTCGCTGTGGCGCGCGCGCTGGTCGGCCAGCCTTCCATCCTGCTGGCGGACGAGCCGACTGGAAACCTGGACTCGAAGAACAGCGAAGCGGTGATGGATTTGCTGCGGCAACTGCACGGCGAAGGCGCCACGATCTGCATGGTGACGCACGATCCGCGCTACGCCAGCATCGCCGACCGCACGATTCATTTGTTCGACGGGCGCATCGTGGAAGAAACCGTAGGGACGCGCACGGCGACGGTTTAGATTCGGTTTCCAAGAAGTGTCCCAGCAATAATTCCAAAGGGAGTTTTCTGCGCCGGCGGATTGGTGTGTCTGGTGATTGGAACAGCGGGGTCCGCTGGTTCTTTTTTTGCAGCCTCTCGCACCGCTTCGAATTAGGTCAGCGAACCGGCGCGGCACGGTGCTCTTGCTGGCGAATCCGCTGAAGACCCGCGCGCCGGCAGGTTGGTGCCGAAGGATGCAGTGGGGGGAAGTATGAGTTCACTGTGGATGGATGTGCGGTACGGCTTGCGGATGCTGAGGAAAAATCCCGGCGTGACGCTGCTTGCGTTGAGCGCCTTCGCGCTCGGCATCGGCGCGAACGCAGCCATTTTCAGCGTGGCAGACCCTCTGCTGTTGCGCCCGGAGCCATTTCCCAACCTCGGCCGTCTAGTGCTCGTGTTCAATAAGGTGGGGACTATCACCGATGAAAATTCCATGTACGCCGCCGATTTCGAGGCCATCCGCAACGAAAACACCTCGTTCGGAGATTTATCGGCGTATACAACTGGCGAGGCCAACCTGACCGGGCACGGCGATCCAGAGCGCGAATTGGCCGCGAAGGTAACGCCGAATTTCTTCCATGTGCTCGGCGTTCAGCCGGTCCTGGGCCGCGGCCTCAGTTCCGAGAACGGCACGCCGGGACGGGACGATGTAGCGGTTTTGAGCTACGGGCTCTGGCAAAGCAAATTCGGGGGCGATCCCGAAGTCATCGGCAAGAAGGTCGAGATCAACGGTCGCGCCTTCACGATCACGGGAGTCATGGGCAAGGACTTCCAGTATCCAACGGCGGCAAATCTGTGGCAGCCGATCGCGTTCACGGCGGCGGATAAAGCCGATCGCGAGAACAATTACCTTTTTCCTGTGGGGCTGCTGAAGCCCGGAATTTCCGTGTCGCGCGCAGCGTCAGAATTGAACGCCATTGGCCAGCACCTTAGCCACGAATTTCCCAAATCGAATAAACTGCTTTCGATCCGCGCCGTGCCCTTCCGGACTTATGCAACCGATGAAATGACGCACAATTTCATGGTGTTGCTGCTGGCGGCCGTGGGTTTCGTGCTGCTGATCGCATGCGCTAATGTGGCGAACCTACAACTGGCGCGCGTCGCCGGACGCGAACGCGAAATCGCGCTGCGGCGAGCGTTGGGGGCGAAACGCTGGCGGGTGGTGCGGCAACTTCTGACTGAGAGTGTCATGCTGGCGCTGGGCGGCGCCGCAATCGGCTTACTGCTGGCAAGTTGGGCCGTCGGCGCAATCGTCTCTAGCATGCCCGCCGAACTTTCGCAGTACGTCGCGGGATGGAATCGCATTTCGCTCGATTGGCGGGCGGTGGCCTACGCGGTCGGAATTGCGGCCTTCGCCGGCGTCTCGCCGGTCTTGCGCCCGGGCTGGGGCACTCGCATCCGGATCTCGCCGACTGGCTAAAAGAGGGCGGACGCGGCGGCTCCGGGCGCTCTTCACACCGGCTGCGCGCTGTGCTCGTGGTTGGTGAAGTCGCAGCCGCGCTGGTGCTGCTTGTAGGAGCCGGTCTGCTCGTCAAAGGATTCGGCGCTCTCGTCGGCATCAATGAACGATTCTCGCCGCAGGAACTGCTCACGGTGCAAATCGCGCTTCCAGCCGCGAAATATTCGGACCAGGCAGAGATCGCCGCCTTCTATCATCAGTCCCTCGATCAGATGAACGCGATTCCGGGTATTGAATCGGCATCATTGGCCACCGCCGTGCCCGAGAGCGACAATTTCAGCTATCACCCGTTCACCGGCGAAGGCGCCACCTATGCGTCCGACATGGGCCACATCGCGCTGGCCGAGTCCGTCAGCCCGAATTATTTCCGCACGCTGCATTTGCCGCTGCTGCGCGGCCGCGAATTTGCGGACGCGGACGGCCCGAATTCGTTGCGCGTGACGATCATCAATCGTTCGATGGCGGAGCGGTATTGGCCCGGACAGGACGCCATTGGCAAGCGCATCAGACGAGGACGCCCAGGTTCCACCGAGCCGTGGATGACGGTGGTCGGCGTGGTCGCGGATGCGAAATACAATCCGTACTTCGAGAAAGCAGACGGCGTGGTTTACATTCCCTATTTGCAACAGGCGGATGTGAGGTCGGCATTCCTGTTGCGCACCAAGGGCGACCCGCTCAACTTTGTTCCTGCCGTGCGCGCCAAAGTCCGGCCTGGTCGATCCGGACGCAGCCGATTTACGAACCGAAGACGCTGGCTCGCCTCACGTACGAAGAGGTCCTCGGCATTTCTTTCATCGCCGCGATGATGGGCGTTCTGGGAGTCATCGCGCTCGTGCTCGCGTCGTCGGGAGTGTACGGCGTGATGGCGCATTCGGTGACTGAGCGCACGCACGAAATCGGTATCCGCCTGGCGTTGGGCGCCGAGCCGCGCGAAGTGCTGCAATGGATTGCGGCTCGCGGAATGCGGATGGCAGCGATCGGAATCGGCATCGGGCTGGCAGCGGCATTCGCGCTCGCACGGATGTTGTCGGGCCTGCTCTTCGGCGTTTCCGCCAGCGATCCACTGATCTTTGCCGGCATCCCGGCGTTCCTGGCACTGATAGCGTTTGCGGCGTGCTATCTGCCGGCGCGGAGGGCGGCGAAAGTGAATCCCATGGTGGCACTGCGATACGAGTGAGCCATAGTCCCTGCGGGACGACAACGAAGAATGAGAAAACCCTGGGAATCGCTCACTGATAATTAAGGCTTTAAGGCTTCTTTCGTAGGAGTAAAGCAGTGGCCGCTGGCGAGTGACGAGTGACTGGATGATGGGGCGTAAAGCGAGCGGTCACTTCTCCTCGAGGAGGGCGCGATGAGTTCATTGTGGATGGATGTGCGGTATGCCCTGCGGACGCTGGCGAAGAGTCGCGGGTTCGCGATCGTGGCGGTGCTGACGCTGGCGCTGGGAATCGGCGCGAACACGGCAATTTTCTCGGTGGTGAATGCCGTTCTGTTGCAACCGCTTCCGTTTCTCGCATGGCGATCGCATCGTCTCGCTTCGCGAGAAGCTGCCCGATCTTCAGCTTCGATATCCCGTTCAATGCTCCCGATTACCGCGCCTTCGCCGAACGCCAGCACTCGTTCGAACAGATGGCAGTTTACCAAAACGAGCATTTCGAGCTTTCCGGCGAAGGCACGGCGGAGCGGATCGACGCCGCGCGCGCCTCGGCAACGCTTGTTCCACTGCTTGCGGTGCGGCCATTGCTCGGTCGATGGTTCACGGAGGCCGAGGACCATCCAGGGAACCACGTCGCAGTGCTAAGTTACGGACTCTGGCAAACGCGTTATGGCGCCGATCCAAGCATTCTCGGCCGAACCGTGGCCTTGGATCGCGTCCCCTTTACGGTGATTGGGGTGATGCCGAGGAGCTTTCAATTTCCGATGCGGGGCGGACGGGACAACAATACCCCGGCTGCCCTGTGGGTGCCGATGGCGTTCACCCAAACGGAACTGCAGGGTTGGGGCAACATGTACAACAACGCCGTTCTAGCCCGGCTGAAGCCAGGCGTGACGATGGCGCAGGCACAGAGCGATGCGGCGAATGTTATTGAGCAAGTGGAGAAACTGTATCCCAAGCAGCTGATTCAGGTTCTGGGGAGCGCCCACCTTGGTGTGTCGGCGCGGCCTTATCAGCAGGAGCTTGTCGGCGAGTCGCGAGCTCCCCTTCTCGTTTTGTTGGTCGCGGTTGGGCTCGTGTTGCTGATTGCGTGCGCCAACGTGGCCAACCTCCTGCTGGCGCGGGCGTCGGGACGGCAGAAAGAAATGGCGATTCGCGCGGCGCTGGGCGCCGGGCGCGGGCGGCTCGTACGGCAGATGCTTTCCGAGAGTCTGCTGCTTGCGGTCGCCGCAGGTGGTGTCGGAGTGCTGATCGCGTTCTGGGGAATGGGACTGCTGCTGTCGCTTGCGCCCGCAAATTTGCCTCACATGCAAGCAATTGCGATCGATGGGCGCGTCCTGGCGTTCGCGTTTGTACTCTCGATTCTAACGGCGGGCATTTTTGGAGTCATTCCTGGGATCGAGGCGGGAAAAACCGATCCGCATGAGGCGATGAAAGAAGGCGGGCGCGGAACGACGGCGACGCGCGGGCGGCGCGGCGTGCAGAACGCCCTGATCGTTTCGCAAACGGCGCTTGCGGTGATGCTGCTGATCGGCGCGGGGCTGCTGCTGCGCAGTTTCGGGCGACTGCTTGAAACCAACCCGGGATTCCGGCCGCAGCACGTCCTTGCGATGACCATTCCATTGCCGTTTCAGGCTTACTCTCATGCGGATCAGATTCGCAACTTCTTTAGAGACGCGCTTCAGAAGACGAGCGCGTTGCCGGGCGTGACCTCTGCCGGAGGGTCTACCGACTTGCCCCTCAATGCAGAAGAGCACGACGCTGTGCAGATCGAGGGGCAGCCACCGGACGCCAACCTGCCGAATATCGCGCAGAGTTGGGTTCTGGGCGATTACTTCCAAACGATGGGGATCGCGCTCCAGCGAGGCCGATTGTTCACATCCGAGGACCGAGCCGACACTCGGAAGGTTGTGGTAATCAGCGTGAGAGCGGGGCGAGTCTACTGGCCAGGGCAGGACCCCATCGGGAAGCGGATGAGGTTCTTCGACGGTTGGTACACGGTGGTAGGCATTGTCGGCGACGTGAAAGACTCCACGATGCAGGCGGTGGCAGAGCCGCACACGTACACGTCGTACCTGCAAGTGAGCGACGCCGCTCTGGAGGATCCGCTGTACGGCGAATTGCGAACGCTGCATTTGGCTGTGCGAACGCAGCGCGCTGCGGCAAGCGTCACCCCGGCCGTGGAGGACGCGCTCCATTCCCTCGATCCGGCGCTGGCGATTGCGGACGTGAAGACGATGGAGACAAGGATCGACGATTCGCTGGCCCCGCAGCGATTCGATCTTTCGTTGCTCGGACTGTTCGCTGGATTGGCGATTTTTCTTGCGGCGGTCGGGGTATACGGAATGATGTCCTATTCGGTCGCGCAGCGGTCGCACGAAATTGGCGTACGAATCGCGTTGGGAGCGCAGCCCGCGGGCGTGCTGGGAATGGTGGTTCGCGAGGGTCTGAAGCTGACGCTGGCGGGAGCGGCCATCGGAGTGGTGGCGGCGCTGGCTCTCACGCAATTAATGGGAAGCTTGCTCTACGGCGTGACGGCGCACGACCCGCTCACCTTTGCGGGCGTTGTTGCCCTGATCTGCGCGGTTTCGATCGCGGCCTGCTACATCCCGGCGCGGCGGGCAGCGAACGTGGATCCGATGGTGGCGCTGCGATATGAGTAAAGCAGTGGCCGGTGGCGAGTGACGAGTGACCGGATGATGGGACGAAAGCGAGCGGTCACTTCTCCTCCAGAAGGGCGCGATGAACTCACGGTGGACGGACCTGCGCTATGCGCTGCGGACTCTGGCGAAGGACCGCGGATTCACGGCGGTCGCGGTGATCACGCTGGCGCTGGGGATCGGCGCGAACACGGCGATTTTCAGCGTCATTGACGCCGTCCTGCTGCGGCCATTGCCTTACCCGCAGCCAAACCAGATCGTGCGCGTGTGGGAGTTGAGCGCGCAGGGCCACCGCATGAATCTGGCCGATCCCAATTTCGAAGACCTTCGCGCACAGAACCATATGCTCTCTGCGCTCGCCGAATACGAATACGGTGTGGCGTCAATCTCCGGCGGGAGCGAGCCTGTGCGCGCGAATGTTGCCGACGTTTCCAAGGAGTTTTTCGACGCGCTCGGCATTCAGCCGTTCCTGGGGCGGACTTTTGCACCGGATGAGCTGCACGTGCATGGCTCGCCCGCCATGATCGTGAGCTATGGCTATTGGCGGCAGTATCTAGGAGCCGCGCGCGACCTTTCGCGCTTTCACCTGTCGATGGACGGCAGGGATTTCTCCGTGGTGGGCGTGATGCCCCGCGGATTTGAGTTTCCGCCGGAAGCGGCCGCATGGGTTCCCCGCGAACTGGACGAGATGCTTCCGAGCCGGACCGCGCACAACTGGTCGGCTCTCGGGCGGGTTCGGGATGGTTTCACGGTGGCGCAAGCGCGCGGCGACCTCGATGCGATCGGGCGCCGCCTCCATCAGCAGTATGGAAAGCAAGTTGATCTCACCGGCGCGGCGGTCGTCCCGCTTGCCGACGCGATGGTGGGCGATGTTCGCACCGCGCTTCTGACGCTGTTCGGCGCAGTCGCGCTCTTGCTGCTGGTAGCGTGCGCCAATGTGGCGGGATTACTCCTGGCGCGCACCGCCGCGCGCTCCAAGGAATTTGCGGTGCGGGCCGCTCTGGGAGCGCGCCGCAGCAGGCTGATCCGGCAATTTCTGGCGGAGTCAGCCGTTCTGGCGTTTGCAGGAGCCGGCCTGGGAATGCTGCTGGCGATCTGGATCGTCAACCTGCTCCCCGCAATTCTCCCGGCGAGTTTTCCCCGGAGCGAAGGGATCAACGTGAACGGGCCGATTCTCCTG
This sequence comes from uncultured Acidobacteriota bacterium, assembly GCA_963753475.1. Lineage (GTDB taxonomy): Bacteria > Acidobacteriota > Terriglobia > Acidiferrales > UBA7541 > Palsa-295. Next base: position 643,324 of record CAVWCN010000003.1, on the reverse strand, counting down.
TTCACGCTCGCGGCAACCTTGATCGTTGCACTGGGACTTGGCTTGTTCGGCGCATTGCGAGCAGGAAGGGCAAATCTGCAGGAAGAGTTGAGCACGGGCTCGCGTGGCAACAGCGAGACGGGAGCGAGCCAGCGCCTCCGGGGCGTGCTGGTAATTGCGGAAATTGCGGCGACGCTGGTGATCCTCACTGGCGCGGGGCTGCTCGGGCGCAGCTTCTTGCGCCTGATTTCCGTCAGTCCGGGTTTCCATCAGGAACATCTGCTGCTTTTGGAGTTTTCCCCGCCCATGCAAACGGATCTGACCGACGTGTGGCCGCAGGGGCTTGCCCCGGGTCAGATTCGGCGAGTTCATTTTGTGGACAACGTTCTTTCCCGGATGCGCAGTATTCCGGGCGTCGAAACTGTGGGATTCACCGGAGGCGTGCCCGCAACGACGGGGTGCGCGGATGGCCAGTTCCTGCTTCTCAACGGGCAAAAACCGCCCGCGAGTTACGACGATTGGGACCGCATCGCCCAGAATCCCGATAACGCGGGGCACGCCGACTATTGCGTTGCAAGCACCGGCTATTTCAAGACGATGGGAATTCCGCTCTTGCGCGGACGCGTCTTCGAGGACCGAGACGGTCTCGATGCGACCAATGCCGCTGTGATCAGCGAGACCCTGGCGCGCAACCGATGGCCCAATCAAAATCCCGTCGGGCAGGTGATCGAATTCGGCAACATGGATGGGAATCTCAAGCCTCTCACCATTGTAGGGATCGTGGGGGACGTTCGCGTCGAGGGGCTGGACCACCCCCCAACGCCGATCATCTACGTGAATTACGAGCAGCGCGGGCTGAGTGGCCAGGACTCGTGGACTGTTGTAGTGCGCAGCACGGCCCCGCCGGGATCGGTTGTCTCCGCGGCGCGCGGTATCTTTCACGACCTCGATCCCAACGTCCCTGTCCAATTCTCGACGTTTGCCGACGCGCTGGGCGGCTGGCTCGCCGATCGCCGTTTCCTGCTCCTTCTGGTGGGAATTTTCGCCGCCACTGCGCTGGCGCTTGCGGCAGTCGGAATCTACGGGATCGTGGCGTATTCCGTGACGCGCAGAACGCAGGAAATCGGCATCCGGGCGGCCCTCGGCGCGCAGCGCATGGATGTGCTGCGCCTGATCGTGGGCGAAGGAGCCCGGCTTGCGGCAATTGGAATCGCCGTTGGGCTCGCACTCTCCCTTGCGTTGACGCGGCTCATTTCCAGTTTGCTTTTCGGTGTGTCGGCTGCCGACCCGCTGACATTTGCGGTGGTCGCCGCCATTCTCTGCGCCGTGGCGCTCTTGGCGTCCTACATACCGGGGCGCCGCGCCATGCGCGTGGATCCGATGGTGGCGCTGCGCTACGAGTAGTTCTGGAGGCCGATAGCTCAAGGAATCGCGAGACGAGGAGTTTGACCGATGACTTCATTGTGGATGGATGTGCGGTATGGCCTGCGAATGTTGGCGAAGAATCCCGGATTCACCTTGCTCGGGATTCTGACGCTCGCTTTGGGAATCGGCGCCAACACGGCGATTTTCTCGGTCGTCAACGCGGTCTTGCTTCGTCCTCTGCCCTTTTCCCAGCCCAATCGCCTTGCGACCATCTGGGGAACGCACTCGAAACTGAACGAGACGCAGCGGGCACTGAGCTATCCAGACATGGTGGACCTCCAGAACATGAACTCCTCCTTCGAGAATGTGGCGGCATACGACGAAAGCAGCGCGACGGTAACGGGAACGGGAGAACCGTTGCACCTGAATGCCGCTCGAGTGAGCGCAAATATGTTTTCCCTTCTGGGCGTTCCCCCAATTCTTGGACGGGCATTCGCGCCCGGTGAAGATCGCGCAGGCCATTATGTGACGATCCTCAGTCACGGCTTATGGCAAAGCGAGTTCCATGGCGACCCGAGGGTGATCGGCCACGCGGTGGAAATCAATGGCAGAGGCTACATGATCGTCGGAGTGATGCCGCGCGGCTTTGCCTTCCCGCTGGATTCCGACCCACCGCGTCTCTGGACGACTTATTCCGCAATGGCGACGCCGATCAACGGACAAAAACCCGATAGCGAGGAGCGAGGAGCGCACTTCCTGGCCGGCATCGCGCGACTCAAGCCGGGATTCACCATGGCACAGGCGAATCAGGACGCGGAAATGGTGGGCCGGCGGCTCGCGAAACAGTACGCCGATACCAACAAGTATCTCGGATTGCGAGCGGTGCCGGCACTCGATGCGCTCGTCGGCGACGTTCGCCCGCAACTGTACATGCTGCTGGGAGCGGTGGGCCTGGTGCTGCTGATCGGCTGCGCGAACGTGGCGAATCTGCTTCTCGCGCGCGCAACGGGACGCCAGCGCGAAATCGCCATCCGCTCGGCCATGGGCGCCACCCGGGCACGCATCACGCGGCAACTCCTGATCGAAAGCGGGATTCTTTCTCTGGCGGGCGGCGCCTGCGGACTTCTAGTGGCGAGTTGGGGAACGGCGTTGTTCGCCCGGCTGGCTGCAGACCAGATTCCGCGGCTGGCGGGCGCGGGGCTCGACGGGCGCGTGCTTCTGTTCACTCTCATAGCGTCGATCGGAACCGGATTGCTTTTCGGAATTATGCCCGCCCTGCACCTATCGCGCACCGAACTGACGGAAATGCTGAAAGAGAGCGGTCGGGGAAGCGGCCACAGCGCGAAGCAGAACCGCTTCCGCAATGTGCTGGTGGTGACGGAGATCACGCTGGCCGCGATTGTGGTGACCGGCGCGGGCCTGCTCGTCAAAAGCCTGCTGAAACTCGAGAACGTGAATCCCGGATTCAATCCCCACGGCGTAATCACGTACGCAGTGGACCTCCCCGAGTCCCGCTATCCGAAGCCCGAGCAGTCCGAGCGATTTTTCCGCCAGCTTTTTGAGAGAGTGCGCGCGATCCCTGGCGTCGAGAGCGCGAGCGGTACGGTGCCGCTTCCGATCTCCGGCGATACGTTCCGGACAAGCTATGAGGTCGAGGGACGCCCTTTGGGTGACACCGATTCGCCGCACGTCCACTTTCGCGCGGTAGGTCTCGATTATTTCCGGACCATGGCCATTCCTCTACTGCAAGGCCGTACGTTCAATCCGGGCGACACCGCCGGCAAGACGGACGTGGTCATCGTGAACAAAAAGCTCGTCGAGCAGACATTTCCCGGCGAGAATCCGATCGGAAAGCGAATCAAGCCCGGAATCGGGTCGGCCGGAAAACCACCGTGGCGCGAAATCGTGGGAGTGGTGGGCGACGTGAAGCACCAGGGGCTCGATCGCGCCGATACGCCTGAGTGCTACGCCCCTGAGGACCAGATGGGTTTCTCTTCGATGGCGGGCGTTGTGCGCACGAACCTCGCGTCCGCGAGCTTGATTCCCGCAATTCGCACCGAGGTAAAGGCCCTGGATGGGGCCGTGCCGGTTTACGCCGTCAAGGCCATGGACGATTACGTAGCCGAATCCGTCACGCTTCCGCGCCTCGATTCCACTCTTCTCGGGATCTTTGCGGGACTCGCGCTCGCGCTGGCGTTGATCGGAATTTATGGCGTGATGTCCTACGGCGTCGCGCAGCGCACGAATGAAATCGGAATTCGGATGGCGCTGGGAGCCCAGCGAGCGGACATCTTGAGACTGGTTCTGGCGCAGGGACTGGGCATTGCGTTGCTGGGCGTCGCCATTGGAACCGTGGGCGCATTCGGAGTCTCGCACCTGCTCGCAAAACTGCTCTTTGGCGTTTCGCCGAACGACCCGCTCATCTTTGCCGGCGTGGCGGGTGCGCTGGTCGCCTGCGCGCTGGCCGCGTGTTACGTGCCCGCCTGGCGGGCGGCGAAAGTGGATCCGATGGTGGCGCTGCGCTACGAGTAGTTCTGGAAGCCGCACCGTTGGAAGTCGGGGGCTGCAAACGCGGAACGATGTGAGGCACGGAGAACACCAATGAGTTCATTGTGGGCGGACGTGCGGTATGCAGTGCGAATGCTGGCCAAGAATCAGGGATTCACCGTGATTGCGGTCTTGACCCTCGCTCTGGGCATTGGCGCCAACACCGCGATCTTCTCGCTGACAGATCAGGTGCTGCTGCGCGCGCTGCCGGTGCAGAACCCGCAACAGCTCGTGATCGTGCGCGCGCCGGGTTGGAAGACGGGAAGCACGTCCAGCGACGGCGATGACGCGGCATCTTTTTCCTATCCCGAGTACAAGGACCTGCGGGAACGCGCGTCTGCGTTTGAGGGTTTGCTCGCGCGATTCGGCCTGACGCTCAACGTGGCTGCAAACGGCCACACCGATCGCGCGCCGGGCGACCTCGTTTCGGGGAACTATTTCGAAGTTCTGGGCGTGAAGCCCGCGCTGGGACGCCTCTTCTCTCCGAGCGACGAAACGGCACAGGCAGGAAATCCGGTTGCGGTGCTTAGCTACGGATATTGGACGCGGCAGTTCGGCGCCGATCCCGCAATTCTGAACAAGCCGCTCACGGTAAACGGAACTGCGCTGACGGTAGTCGGCGTCGCACAGAAGGGATTCAGTGGCGTCCAGATTGGGCGAGTGACGGACCTTTTCGTTCCCATGACCATGAAAGCTCTGATGACGCCCGGCTGGAACGGACTGGATGACCACGCCGACGCGTGGCTGAACATCATCGGGCGCTTGAAGTCCGGGTTCACGGCAGCGAGCGCGCAAGTAGCCACCGCGCCGGCCTTCCATGCCATCGAGGAGTCGGAGCTGCCCTTGCTGAAGCTTTCGCCGGGAAGCAGGCGGGCAAACCAGTTTCTGGCGCGCCACATCGCGCTGGATACGGGCGCTCACGGGCGTCCGATTTTGCAGGCCAACGCCGAAATGCCTCTCCTCGCGATCCTGACGATGGTCGGCCTGATTCTTCTGATCGCGTGCGCGAATCTGGCGAGCCTGCTCGTAGCGCGCGGCGAGGCCCGGCAGCGCGAAATGGCCGTGCGGCTCGCGCTGGGGGCGGGACGCTGGCGTCTCGTCCGGCAACTTCTGACGGAGAGCTTCCTGCTGGCTCTTGCGGGAGGACTTGCGGGTGTGCTCGTCGCTTCGTGGACGGTGGGCGTTCTGGTCGGATCGCTGCGCCAGGGCATCGGCGTGACCGGGCTGGCAACCCATCTCGATTCGCGCATTCTCCTGTTTGCTTTGGGCGTCTCCATCGTTACAGGAATCCTGTTCGGGCTCGGACCCGCGCTGCGCGCCACGCGTTCCAGCCTGCAAGCCACGCTCAAGGATCAGGGCGCGAGCGTTTCCGGCGGAACATCCAACGTGCAGTTGCGCAAATGGCTGATGATTTCGCAGATGGCGCTTACGGCTATGCTCCTCGCTTCGGCCGGATACTTCGCGCGTAGCTTGATGAATCTTGAGCACCAGAATCTTGGCGTAAACGTGGATCATGTCGTCCAGTTTTCCATCTCGCCCTCGCTCAACCGCTACACCACTCCGCAAACGGCCGCGCTCTTGGACCGCATGAGACAATCGATTGCAGGCCTGCCTGGCGTTCGCGGCGTCGGCGTAGCCACGATTCCCGTGTTCCAGGGCGACGACGCCAGCGGCAACGTGACCATCCAGGGTTACGCCGTCCGGCACGACGAAGATACGGACGTGTTTCGCAACGATGTCGGGCCCGGCTACTTTTCAGCGATGGGGATTCCATTGCTGGCGGGCCGCGAGTTTCGCGAAAGCGACACGGCCACCAGCCCGAAAGTTGTCATCATCAATGAAAAGATGGCCCAAAAGTATTTCGCCGGCCGCAATCCGATCGGGATGCACATCCTTTGGGGACACCACAGCGGCGTCCAGCCGAACATCGAGATCGTCGGCGTCGTTCAGAACAGCAAGCACGACAATCTGCGCGATACGATTCACCCGTTCGCCTACCAGCCCTACACGCAGGATCAGAACCTAACGAACGCGACATTCTACGTGCGCACCAGCCTGAACCCTCTTGCTATGGCGGCGACAATTCGCAACGTCGTGCAAGGCTTCGATTCAAATCTGCCGGTTTACGATGTGGAAACTCTCGCGGAACAGGCGGACCAGTCCGTTTACGCCGACCGGTTGCTGACGTTCTTCTCGCTCTGCCTCGGTCTGGTGGCGGCGCTGCTCGCGGCCATCGGTCTCTATGGCGTCCTGGCATATATGGTCGCGCGTCGCACGCGCGAGATCGGCATTCGGATGGCCGTGGGAGCGGAGCCGAAAGACGTAGCTTGGCTGGTACTTCGCGAAGTGATGAGGATGGCGGGAATCGGCCTGGTGATTGGGCTGGTCGTGGCGTTCGCGCTCGGGCGGCTCGTGGAATCGCTGCTCTATGGCGTAAAGGCGAGCGATCCGCTGGTGTTCGTCGCGGCCACCGTGCTGCTCGCGGCTGTGGCCTTTGTCGCGGGGTGGCTGCCGGCGCGGAAAGCGGCAAACGTGGATCCGATCGTCGCCCTGAGATACGAATAACCGGCCAATATCTTTGATGGCATCTTCTTCTGCTTGCCGATTTGAGAGTTGGTAGCCTTTCCCTTTTTGCTTCCTTTTTTCCTTCCGCAGGCTCGTTTCATGTTTTTCTTGCTGCAGACAAGATTCTCCTGCGTTCGCCGTCACAAGTTGCGTAAGGTAGCCTCTCCAGGTGGGAAGAAGTGCGGACCTCGGTCGCTTAGAACGACCGAGGTCCGGAACGGTCAACCCTCATCGGGGTGAACCAAGTTTAACCAGTTCCACCCTGCCATGATCGGTTGCCGTTGTCCAGTCTCGCCTGCGAAGCGGGATGGCGACGGCCACCAGCTGCGAAGTCGTTTTACGTCCGCGGATTTGCCGCACCTGCGGCATGCTCTTCTGGATTTGTCGTCATTGTGACCGCGGGCACTGCTACTGCAGCACGTCCTGTCGTTATCAGGGCTATCGCCAAAAACGGCGCCTAGCGAACCGGCGTCACCAGCAAAGTGCCGAAGGACGACTCGATCATCGAGACCGTCAGCGGGCCCTTCGCCGGCGCCGCCTGATCACACAAAAAAGTGTGACGGATCAATCTTCCCTTTCTTCCGCTGCCAGCCACAGGATGCCCTTGGCGGTTGCCTTTCGCTGGCCCAGTTGCTTGGAAAGTCCTTCGCCATCGTCCTTTGGTTGGCTTCGCTGCATCGTTTGCGGCCGACGAGGGCAGTTCGTTGATGCATAGCGTGAAAACGGGAGGAACTGAAATGCCGAAATCTCGCCCCCAACCGCCCCGACCCGATCGCCGACGTTCCATTCGCGGTTCCTTCAGCTGGATCGATCATCGCTTCCTGCGTGAGGGATTCGACGAAGGCCTCACTCGCCTGGAAAAGCTGCTGTACTTCGTGCTGGTAGCCGTCTCGAATCAAGATGGAGTGAGCTTCTACTCTGACGCCCGTCTGTCGGAATTGATGGACATTCGTTTTCCTCATGAACTGGACGGAGCCCGCAAGGAGCTCGTGGCGCGAGACCTGATCGCCTATGAACGTGGTATCTACCAAGTGCTGGACCTGCCCGCCTGCTCTCCCAGGAAACCGCGTGAATGTTCTCCACCGCCAGCCAGTCAGGTATTGCGTTCGAGCGCCTCTCTTCCACCACTTCGCAAAAACGCACTGCGCAACGCGGCTGCGGATCTGGAGAGTATCAAGCAGGTGCTGGAAAAGTGCGGCTGGGGGCGTGCATGAAACTCTCTGTTATCTATCAGCCCACCCTGCCCGCCAGCACCTCTCCCTATCGTGTATGCAATGAAGACGGAGGAGAGATCGAATGGGCGAATGCCTTCCTCGACGGTCAGCGCCTCCGCCAACTTTCTCTCCGTTCGTTGCGCATTTACTCCTACGACCTGCTCAATTTTGCGCGCTGGTTCGCACCGCGACATCAGCCGCTCGCTCGAATCACGGAGTCCACACTCGTCGACTATGTTCGTCATCAACTCGAACAAGATCCCAAGCCAACTCCGCGGACCGTGAATCATCGCTTGGGGACCGTGCGCTGTTGCTATCGCTTCCATACCGGACAAGAAATTCCTGCCGGCCAAACGCACTTCCAGCGCCGCTATACCCGAAAATCCTCACTGGGCTACGGCCGCCCCCGCACCGCCGTCTCTCGGAGACTGCACCTCAAACAAGATCGGCGAGTCATCGTGCCGCTCTCGGCTGAAGAAGTTGGCAAATTCTGGCAAAGCTTCCGCACCTACCGGGATCTGATCTTGGTCGGTTTGATGCTCCTCGACGGCCTGCGTTCTTGTGAGGTCTTGGCCCTGGAACTCGAAGACGTGCAACTTGCCAAGGGGCAGATGCGCGTCCACGGCAAAGGAAACAAGGAGCGCTCTCTGCCACTGCACCCGGACATCCTCGAAGTCCTCGAACACTATCTGCGCCTGGAGCGTCCGCTGATCAACACGCCCGCTTTGTTCGTCTGCTTGAAAGGCCGCCGACGCGGCCAGCCCATGACTGCGGCGGGGCTGCGTTCTCTGTTCCGCCACCATCGAGTGCGCAGTCAAGTTCCTCACGCCAATCCGCACCGCTGTAGGCACACCTTCGGGAGTGATATGGTGCGTGCCGGCATATCCCTGCCCGCCTTACAACGCCTGATGGGGCACTCCCAGATCTCCACGACCCTGCTGTACGTGGAACTCGCGCCGCAGGACGTCTGGCGCGAATATGCCCGGGCCATCGAGAAGCGGAAGACTTTGGACTCTTCCCACCTCTCATGACTCGCCGTAAAACCAGTCTCGCAGAAATCTTCGAAACGCAGATCCACACGCTCGCTCTCACCCTCCGGCCCAAGACGGTAGAGACGTATCGATGTGGCGCGCGCTGCTTCCTCTCCTATCTCCGCGTCGCCTTCCCGCAGCTTCGCCAGTCGTCGCAACTGCGCCGCGATCCTCATCTGCTCGGCTGGTTCCGTTGGCTCGCAGGACATCAACCGCCCTTCAGCAACTCCACTCACACCACTTATCTTGTTGGCGTTCACCATGTACTCGACGCCCTCGCCGACAGCGGCCAGGCCCTGCCCGACCTCATTCGCGGAGGAGACTTCCCGCCGAAACCCCACTATCTGCCCAGGCCCCTTTCCCCACAGGAGGATCAAATCTTGCAGCAGGAACTGCGCCGAATCGATGATCTCTACGCGAACGCACTCTTGCTCATCCGCGCGACGGGGATGCGCGTCGGTGAATGCGTCCACCTGCCGCTGGACTGCTTGCGGCAGGTGGGAAGTGAACAGTGGGCGCTCCATGTCCCCCTCGGCAAAATGCACACCGAACGCTTGGTGCCGGTTGATCCCGAGGTGCGGAAGATCGTGGAGCGGATCCTCACCCTGCGCACTTCATCTCCGCAATTCGCAGGCTCAGATGACTTCCTGCTGCCACATCACGATGCTCGGCACATAGTCCGAGTGTGCTGGGGGGAACTCCAATGACCTCATTGTTGCAAGACATTCGCTACGGCGCGCGGATCCTGGTGAAAAATCCTGGATTCACGATTGTAGCGGTGCTGGCACTGGCTTTGGGTATTGGCGCGAACACCGCGATGTTCAGCTACGTGAACGCGTGGGTGCTCCATCCTTTGCCCTATCCCCATAGCGATCGCCTCGTCGTGCTTCTCGGCAACAATACGAAGACCGGCCAGATGTCTCACGCGATACACGCTGGCGATTTTTACGATCTTCAGCGCGAGAGCCGGAATTTTCAGACGCTCTGTGCCTGGACGGTTGGGCCATTCAACCTGACCGGGAAAGGCAGGCCTGAGCGCGTTCAGGGAAATCGTGTCACCTGGAATTTCTTCGAGACGCTTGGCGCCAAGCCTGCGCTGGGCCGCACGTTTCTCCCTCAGGAGGACGAACCGGGCGCTGCCCACGTCGCGATCCTGAGCCGCGGACTTTGGGAAACACGATTTGGCGGCGATCCCGGAATGATCGGCCAAAAGATACAGCTCAACGGCGAGTCCTATGTCGTCGTGGGAATCATGCCCGCGAAGTTTCAACTCGCCTTGACGGGCGAGGCGAACGTCTGGGTGCCTCTCGCACTGTCTGCGCAGGCACGGTCCGACCGCCAGGACACCGAAGTCATGGCGATTGGGCGTCTCAAGGCTGATGTAACGGTGTCGGCCGCCCAAGGGGAACTGTCAGGAATCGCGTCACAGCTGGCGAAGGCCTTTCCTCGGACGAACGCCGACTCGGGAGTGATTCTCCACACGCTTCAATACGAGATTGGCAGCGAGCAGGGGAATGAGGAAGTTCTGATTTGTTTCTGGATTGTGGCGCTGGTGCTGCTGATGGCGTGCGCCAATGTTGCGAACTTGATGCTAGCGCGTGCCACCGGGCGAACAAGGGAACTGGCGGTTCGTACGGCTCTGGGCGCGAGCCGGCGGCGGCTGGTGCGGCAACTGGTCACGGAGACTGTTCTGCTGTTTCTCGCGGCCAGCGCCGCGGGGGTCGGAGTCGCTTACTGGACCGTGGCATGGATTGCCGCGGCAATCCCGCCGCGAACTCGCGGCTATCTGGTCAACTACGGCCATGTGAGCTTGGATTACCAGACGTTCCTGTACACGCTGGGAATCGCGCTTTTCGCCGGCATACTTTTCGGGCTTGCACCCGCGATCTCCAGCTCGAAATTGGGCGTCTTTTCGATGCTGAAGGAGGCCGCCGGCCAGACGTCGGGCGCGCGGCACGGAACGCGCCTGCGAAACGCGTTCGTCGTCGGCGAGATCGCTCTCGCCGTAGTGATTGTGGTTTGCTCGGGCTTGCTGGTGAAAGGGTTTGTCGGGCTCATCCATCAGAATCCCGGGTTCAGGCCGGAGAACGTGCTGGCTACCGAGCTGGATCTGCCCGCAACGCAATATGAATCGCCCGTGCAGATTCGGAGCTTCTACGATCGGCTGGTGAATCGGCTGCGCGCGCTGCCGCAAATCGACGCCGCCGGCGCAAGTGAATCGATTCCTTTCGGAGATTGCTGCAGCGGGGTGCCCGTCTACGCGGTAGGCAAGCCTGCGCCGCCGGCCAGCGAAGTCCCGTACGCGGAGTTCAGCGCGGTAACGCCGGATTATTTTTCTGCGATGCGGATCGAGCTGCTCAAAGGGCGCTCCTTCGCCACGGCGGACGGCCCTTCAGCGCCGCCTGTAACCGTCGTCAACCAGGCTCTGGCCGGTTATTTCTGGCCGAATGAAGATCCGGTCGGGCAAAAGGTTCGATTCACGGCGGGCGGCGTCGATCACACGGCTACCGTGGTTGGAGTCGTGCAGGACGTCAAGCTCTACAACTCGACGAGCACACGGCACGTGCGCGAAATCTACGCCCCTTTTGAGCAGTTGCCGTCCGGATCGATGGGAATTGTGGTTCGCTCGCGTGCGAACCCGGCCGCGCTCGCCGACGCGATTCGAAACGCGGTTTGGGCCATCGACGCGGACCAGCCAGTGTCCCTCATACGCCCAATCCAGTCCATGATGGACGATATGTATGCGGGTTTTCAGATCGTCACCGATCTCATGGCCTTTTTCAGCGCGTTGGCATTGTTCCTCGGCGCTCTCGGGATCTACGCCATCATGGCTTTCAACGTGACGCAGCGTACCCATGAGATCGGGATTCGCATGGCTCTCGGCGCGCATCCGCGCGAAATTCTGCGGCTTGTGCTCGGGAGTGGAGCGTGGCTTACGGGCGCGGGAATTGCGATCGGTTCGCTCGCCGCCTTCGGGGCTTCCCGTGTTCTCAACTCTGTCTTGTTTGGAGTGAGCGCCACCGATCCGCTGGCGTTTGCAGGAGGCGTGTTGTTGCTCGTTCTGGTCGCGGTGGCCGCTTGTTCCGTTCCCGCTCGCCGCGCCATTCATGTGGATCCGTTGATTGCGTTGAGGTACGAATGACCCCGGCGCGGAAGCAGGGGGAAGGCGGAGTTGTTGAGCGGCGAGTCAAGGAGAGAGCGCGATGAATTCACTCTGGATGGATGTACGGTTTGCGTTGCGGACCCTGGCGAAGAATCGCTGGTTCACGGTGATCGCGGCCTTGACGCTGGCTCTGGGCATTGGCGCGAACACGGCGATCTTTAGCATGGTAAATGGGTTTCTGTTGCGTCCTTTGCCGGTAAAGGATCCGAGCCAAATCACCGTGCTCGCTTTGCAGCAAAAACATGGAGATGTGGATGGCCACTTTTCGATCCCCGATTACCGGGACATCCGGAACACGAATTCCTCCGTGTTTTCCGACGTTTTTGCGTATACGGTCGGGCTCGACGGCCTGAGCGAGAACGGCAAGCCGGATCGCATCGTGACGAACTACGTCTCGGGAAATTTCTTTACGGCGCTGGGGCTTCAGCCCGCGCTTGGACGCCTGATTCTTCCTTCCGAAGGAGAAGTTCCGGGCGCGGATCCAGTCATGGTCCTGGGCTACAGCTACTGGAAAGCTCATTTCGGCGGTGATGCGGGAATTGTTGGAAGAAAGGTGTCCGTCGATGGACGCCCAATCACGATTGTGGGAGTCGCGCCGCGAGGTTTCAACGGTCAAGCATCGCTCTTGGACATCCAGGCCTACCTGCCGCTAGGGATGGCCATTCTCGATGGCAATCCGAACGACTTTATGACGAACCGCAGTTTTCGCAATTTTGTTGTTTTGGGACGGCTCCAGAATGCCGTGACGCTCGCCCAAGCCCAGGCTTCGCTTTCCGTCGTCGCGCATCGGCTTGCGGCGGACCATCCCAAGGAAGACGAGGACTTGAGCCTGTACGTCTATCCCGAATTGCGAGCCAGGCCTAATCCGGATCCGAAGAACACATTCATGGTGATTTCCGGGCTATTCCTTAGCTTGGCCACTCTGGTAATGCTGCTGGCCTGCGTGAACGTCGCCAACATTCTTTTGGTGCGCGCCACGGTGCGCGAGCGCGAAATGGCCATTCGCGCGGCGCTCGGAGGAGGGCGAGCGCGCCTGATTCGCCAATTGTTGACCGAGAGCGTGCTTCTGGCGCTCGTGGGCGGGATCGCCGGAATCCTTCTCGGATGGTGGGGCAGTTCGGCCGTCGGCAGCCTCTCGCTCGGAACGGATCTTCCGATCCATGTGGATTTCGGGTTTGACTGGCGGGTGTTCACCTATGCCTTCGCGGCGGCCATGCTCACCGGGGTGATTGTGGGGATCGTTCCGGCAATTCGCGCATCCCGTGGAAACTTGGCCAGCATTCTGCACGAGGGGGGCCGCGGCGTGGTCGGCGGCAAGCATCGCCTGCGCAACACGCTGGTTGTCGTGCAGGTAGCGGGCTCGCTGACGCTTCTCATTATCGCCGGGCTTTTCGCGCGCAGCCTCGGAAAAGCGCAGAGCACGAATCTGGGATTCGATCCCAGCCATGTCGTGAACTTCGTCATGGATCCTACCGAAATCGGATATTCCGAAGCGCAGGGGAAACAGTTTTATAAGACTCTGCTGGATCGCGTGCGCGTGCTGCCGGGAGTCGTCTCGGCGACCGTAGCAAATTCGGCTCCCATGGGCTACTACGGAAGCGCAGATACCCTCCGCATCGATGGCTATCAACCGCCTCCGGGCCAGCCCGGGCCGTTCGCGCGCTACAACGGAATCCTCACGGACTACTTCAAGACGATGCAGATTTCGATGGTACGAGGCCGCACCTTCGCCGAGTCGGATAACGAAACGGGACCATCCGTCGCGATCGTCAACGAAAGCATGGCGAAAGCCTACTGGCCCGGCCGGGACCCCATCGGGCGCCACTTCCAGATGGACAGCGATCCAAAGCACTCGCTTGAAATTGTCGGAATCGCCGCGAATGCACGGTATTCGGGGATGACCGGATCAATCGGCAACCTCTTCTACATCCCGCTCGTTCAACACTATGCTTCGAATTCTCTCGCATCGCTGCAAGTTCGCACGGTCGGCCCGCCGCAAACGATGATTCCCGAAATTGAGCGAACCATCCATTCGCTTGCGGCCGATTTGCCCGTATTCGATGTAAAGACAATGACGGAAGCCATGAACACGCTGAACGGTCTGCTGAGGTTTCAGGTCGGCGCAGGCCTTGCGGCCGCTCTTGGCATTCTCGGGCTGATTTTGGCGGTCGTGGGCGTCTACGGCGTCGTCTCCTATGCGGCAAGCCAGAAAACGCACGAAATCGGTATCCGCATGGCCCTGGGCGCGCAGCCGGCCAGCATTCTGAGCCTGATACTGGGGCAAGGCATGCTGATCGTCGGCATCGGCTTGGCGCTGGGGTTGGTCGCGGCGTTTGCGGCGGCCCGAGTGGTCGGGAACTTCCTGGCCGTCAGCGCGACCGATCCCGTGACCTACGCGAGCGTCACGATTGTGCTTGCTCTCGTCGCCTTGACGGCGTGCTACATCCCCGCTCGGCGCGCGATGCGTGTTGACCCAATGGTAGCGCTGAGGTACGAATAGCGGTTTTCCCCGGCTGCCTGATTCCAGTCGACGCATTGCCGGGAAACTCGGAGAATGGGCGCGGTCGAGACGATGCGCTGATTTTCGCACGACGGGGAGAAGGTGCCTTGCTTGTCGCGCCACGAGAGTCAAATCCATCAAGATGTATTCCCATTTCTTGAAGGCCCGCGTAGTTTGATAGTTATGCTGAAGACATACCTTACCTACAGAGGTCTTAGCAAACGATCAGCTTTTCGCGCGTTTTAAGAAAATTTCTTGTGGGTCCTACTGGACATGGTAGCGGATCGGAAGATGAAATTTGTCCAAGGTTACAGGCTGCATGCGGTTAAGGTCCTCGCATAGGTGCCGGGCAGCATAGTCGATTTCGCGATCCGTAAATCTTCTCAGCGTGACTTCTAAGCGCCCTCCTTCCAATTTCACATAGCCCGTTCGCTCGACAATCATCGCCAGCGCTGGTATGACCTCCTTCGGCCGATCATAATGTTTCAACAGCAGGCGGCACATTTCGGCTCTTCAGTTGCAGACAAACACCTTGATGCAATCTAGAAACCGCTTCTTCTCGTGATTGAGTTTTAGCAGTTTTTCTCCAGCGTGCGCCTCGTCGAAGCGGATTTCCGACGGCAGTTTTTCCAATTGATCATCGGTCAACAGAATCTTACCCTCGATCACCGTGATGTCGTCCATTACCTCCTTTTGACTCCGGGATGGGGCCCGGCGTTTTTTGGCCGGCGGCTCAAGCAGGTGATCGGCCAATTCAATTTTCAACCGGTTCAGCTCACTGACCAACCCCGCTCGCTGTTTCTTTAGTTCCCTGTGCTCTGGGTTTTCCACCAGCGGTTGCTCTTCCAATTCCTCCAGGAAGTAACCCGGCGTGTAGTTGATGAGATGCTTGTGCAACAGTTCCTTGATGGCATTCTCCTCTCCCCAGCGCCCACAAATCAATTGCACGACCCGCTCCGCCCCGAGTTCCTCGGCGGTGCCGTTGGTGTAAATGGCCGCTCGCTTTTTGTCCCTTCCACTTTGGATCACTACGGCCCGAATCTTGCCATACTTGTTCATCGTGCGCGTGGTCTCCAGATAGGGGATCGCTTCCGCTTTCCGGATCTCGTAAGTCACCTGCGCCACCCGGTTGAATTGCTCCTCCGCCAGATCGTTCACCCATCTATCGGAATATTTGGCCCAACTGACGAACAGCGCCCGCCGCTGGCCCGCTCCCTGATCCTTGCCCTCCAGGTAGCGGTACAACTCCGCGCTGTAGCCCTCCCGATCGAACACCACGATCAACTGGCTCAGTCGCTGCCGACTCACTCCGGCTTGCTCCCCGATCCGTCTGGCCTTCTCGATCAGTTCCGGTATCTTTTGCAGCAGATCCTCCGACGAAGAGCGGATCAGAAACAGCCAGGGGACGAAGCGCTCGTCCACCGCTAGAAAATTGTAGCTGCCTTTCATCGGCATTTGGCGCACGCCGTGCCAGCCCTTACTGATCGGATACAGCCCGTAGTACGGCATGAAATGGCCGTCGATATACATCACGCCCCACGCAGCCAGGCCGGACTGCAAATAGGTCCGGGCAAACTCATCGATCAACGCTTCGCCTTGGCCCAGCTTTCTCACCTTGTGCAGGAACCGCCGCAGCGTAAACAGGCTCGGACTCTGCGTGCGCCCCATCAGCACGCCAAACTCCTCGGGATAAGCCCGCTTAAAGTCCTCCAGCGATCGAAACCCGAATACATCCAAGTAAAACAATGTCAACGCCAACTCCGCCAGGCTGTAGCCTTCGTGGGCTGCCGTCGTGATGACTCGACTCAACGTCGGAAGGAATTGATATCGCGCCAGCAACGGCGCAAACAGCAGCCCGCCAGCATACGCGTTGTAAGCACCTTGCTCCAACCGATCCAAATAGACTCGCTGGGCAGGCGAATAAGAATCTCGCCGCCCTCCTCTGCCTAACTCTGCGGCTCCGGCCTCTTCTCCCGCAGCGCTGTTGGTTACTGTTCCGCTCTGCCTTTCCGGTATGCTGCCTGAGCTCACTAGCTCGCTGAATTGAACGGCAGAACCCTCCAAGGGCAGAACCAGCTGCGGCTGCGGCTCCGGCTCACGGACAAAAAGCTCAGCTTGAATCACCGCGCCGCCGACGCCCCCAGCGTTCGGTTCGCCCAGCCCGTTTTCCTCCAACACTTGTTGGATACTCGGAACGCTCACCGCCTCCTGCCAGGCTTCCAGCAAGCGCTGCTGAATCGTTTCCAGTTTCCAGATACCTTCCCGCAAAACGATCTGCAAGATCTTCCCGCGCAACTCCGGGGTGAGCTTCCACTGACCTTTGGGCCCCCGGCGCTCCGTCATCAAGCCCTGGATGCCCTCACCAGCAAAATCCCTCAGGTAGTTCTGTACCGAGTTGATGTGTCGGCCAAACGCCGCCGCCAAATCTTCTTCCGTCCCCAACCCGCACTTATACAACTGTACAATTGCCAGCCGCGTGCATCCTTCATCCCCCGACTGCCAACGCATATATGACTGGCCCTTCACCAGCACCTGGGTCAGCCCGTTGCCTTCAACTACTTCGACGGACTTGGCTGGCTGCCATCCCGGAAAGTCGAGGTCATCCATTGCACGGGCCGTTCCTGGGCAAGCTCATACCAGAAAACGGCCCGGCCGCAAACCCACAAGAAATTATTTTGAATTCCCCCTCGTGTAAGCGCTTGTTTTTGTGGGACCTATGAAGACAGCGTTTTTAGCCTGATTGTTTGCTAGGACCTCTGACCTAGATTTCGGGAAAAAAAGTGACGCCTCAGACGCTATTATATCTTTGGGTTACGTCATCTTTAAGCTAACTTCTTATAAGAAATTTGTTAGACCGTGGAATCGTTTTCTAAGAGGTTGGGAGGCTTCAGCTTTCCATGCGACGGACTTCTATCCGGGTTGGTGGGGAATTCGAAAGAGAGGATGATCCGAAAAGAATGGAACTGTATGAGGTGGATTCAAAAAGAATACCCTACATAATTGCGGAGAACGCTCTACGGATATTTTTTGTGGCCTTCAGGCCTGACGAATTCCGACAAAAAGCGCCTCCCGGATGGTTCGCTAAATTTGGAGAGAGCATCCATTCTCAGGCGGTCACGTTGAGCCTCATAGCCAACGGATATTGGAAGAAACAAAAATATCCCAGCGAGCATTTCGCATATTTCATGGAAAGCGGGGATACGGACGAAGGGGAGGTAGTCAAAAATGTGGAAAGGCTAAGGGGTGATTATCACAAGCCGACCGCCGAAATGATCTCAGTCAGTTCCTTTGCAACCGTAAACAAAGGCGTCGCGAGAGGCACGGAAGCGGCCGATTTCGTCGCGTGGCATTGGAACAAGTACTACATGGACAAAATTAGGTTCGGAAAAGAACACCAGCCACGGAAGGACTTCGAAGCCTTCGTAGCCGCCGCCAAAGATAAGATGGAATGTATACCAGCCATAGGTGCCAACCTTGAATTCTTCTTCTCTCTAGTGCCAGCGGAAACTCTGTCACCTCATGACTGACATCTCACTTCGCGCATTCGTTGGCGAAAATATCCTCGCGAAGATCCCATCCTTCAAGGGTGATGATCCAGTCACCTTAAATTGCTCGCGGTTGAAACCGGTGGAATCTGGGTCGAGAGCCAAGACTTCATGGAAGACATGCTCGCCGGAACCGCCCACACAATGACTCCTAAGAGCTTCGCAATATCTGCCCTATCACGGCGTTTTGCGTTCTGCCCCCTTTCGGTTAGCCATGTATATTGTTGCCATCTTTCGCGCGCAGGAATTCTTCGCTGATTGTTCGCCTGGACTCATCCCGCCCTCGCCATGGCCTCACTGCCGGCGCAGTGCCCGAGTGTCCGAATCCGGGACGCGCCATTCCCGCAACTGGGCATGAACCGCTGCCCGACGCCTCCGGAACGACGTTATTTGTCTCTAGACAAACCACTTAGAATCTTTGCTCCTGGAGACCCACCTGCCCATGCTATAGCGGCGCCCGAAGACGCTGGTCAGCACCAAAAACCGCGGCATCGGGCGCTCCCAATATGCCGACCATGGCCGTTCAGCTCACAAATGACCTCGTGATTGCTCAGCCGCGAATCCTCATCGCAGACGACCAGCCCGATGTCCTCGAAGCGTTGCGGCTGCTCCTGAAGGGACAGGGTTACGCGACTGAAGCGGTGTCTTCTCCTGCGGCTCTCCTCGAAGCGATGAGCCGCGCCAAATTCGACCTGATTCTGATGGATTTGAACTACGCGCGCGATACGACTTCCGGACGGGAGGGCATCGACTTATTGGCCCGGTTGCAGGGCGTTGAAGGCGCGCCTCCCATCGTCGTGATGACCGGCTGGGCCAGTGTGGGGCTGGCCGTGGAAGCGATGCAACACGGCGTGGGCGACTTCGTCGAAAAGCCGTGGACCAACTCGCGCCTGCTGGAAATCCTCAAGAAGCAGATCGAGATCGGGCGCGCGCGCCGCGAGTCCCGCCACCAGGAAAATGAACGGCAGCGAAAGCGGGACGAGATCGCTCTCCACGCCGAACGGCAAGACCACGAGGTGGAAGAGGCGCTGCGTATTCAGAAGGACTTGCTGCCGCGCCAGATCCCGCAAATTGCCGGATACAGGATTTCGGCCGCCTGGCAGCCGGCGCGAATCGTCGGCGGCGATTACTACGATGTTTTGGAATTTGAAGGAAACTCGCTCGGAATTTGCATCGCGGATGTGGCCGGAAAAGGGTTGGCCGCAGCCATGCTCATGGCGAACCTGCAGGCCGCGGTGCGCGGGCTGACCACGGGAAACACGCCGCCGGAACATCTCTGCGAGCGTCTGAACGCGCTGGTTCGCCGGAACATAGCCGCCGACCGCTTCATAACGCTTTTTTACGCGCACCTCGACGGCCCCGCCCGCAAATTGTGCTACACGAATGCGGGACATAACGCCCCGATTCTCGTCCGTCGTGACGGCTCCTGCCGGCGCCTGGATCAAGGCGGAGGCGTGCTGGGCGCATTCGAATCCCAGAGCTACAGCGCGGGCATGCTGGAGCTGGTAGCGGGCGACCGCGTCGTGTTCTTCACGGACGGGATCACAGAGGCATGCTCGCCGGACCAGCCCGGCGCAGAAGGCCGGTCAGCGGAACAAGGTGCGGACGAATTCGGCGAGATGCGGCTGCTCGAGTTGGTTGCAGGACACCGGCATGAAGATGCGGAAGAATTGCAGGAAATGATTCTCGGGACGGTTGGTGAGTACTGCCGTGGTCATTGGGACGACGACGCGACGCTGATCGTCCTCGCGGTGGAGTAGGTAGCGCGCGGGAATTCGGGAGGAAAAAATGGGGGCGCTGTTGCAGGACATCCGATACGGGTTTCGAATGCTGCTGAAGAGCCCTGGGTTCACGGCGCTGGCCGTGACAGCGCTGGCGCTGGGCATCGGGGCCAACACGGCTGTGTTCAGCGCGGCCAACGCCTTCTTGCGAGAGCCCGTCTCGTTTCCGCAAGCCGACCGCCTTGTGATGCCCCTCAATCTCGCGCCGGGGCAAACGGTCAATTGGAGCCAGGTCTCGCCGGCCGACTACCTCGATTGGAAAAAGCAAAGCCGTTCGTTCGAAGAATTCGCCGCGTGGCGATGGTACGGCGCTGACATGACCGGAAAGGGCGATCCGGAAAAGCTCAATGGAGCCCTGGTGTCCGCCAATTTCTTCAATACGCTGGGCGTGATGCCCATGATGGGCCGGCCGTTCTTGCCTCAAGAAGAACAGCCCGGGCGCGACCGTGAGGTCCTATTGAGTTACGGCCTCTGGCAGCGGAAATTCGGCTCCGACCCGAACGTGATTGGCAAGACCGTCGATCTCGACGGTGCGGCCTACGACATCGTCGGCGTGATGGGAAAGGATTTTGATTTTCCGCAGACCCAGGAGATCTGGCGGCCGCTCGCTCTGACCCCCGCCGAGCAAACGCTGCGGTCCCAGCATTACATCATGCCCATCGCGCGGCTCAAGCCGGGCGTTTCGATCCGGGAGGCTGCGGCGGAGATCGATACCATCGAAGCGCGCCTGCGACGGCAATTCCCGCAGACTGAGACGGGCTGGAACGTGAAGGTGATGAGCGTTGGACTTTTTGTCGCGGGCGATCTCACCGTTGAATACTGCCAACTGCTCATTGGCGCTGTCCTCTTCGTGCTGCTGATTGCCTGCGCGAACGTGGCGAACTTGCTTTTCGCTCGCGGAGCGGGCCGCCAGAAGGAAATTGCCGTCCGCCAGGCCCTGGGGGCGAGCCGGCCACGAATTATTCGCCAGCTCTTGACGGAAAGCATGCTGCTGGCATCCGCGGGCGCCTGTGCCGGCTTGTTGATCGGCGACTGGTGGATCGGGCTGATCCGCTTCTATATGCCTCCCGAGGTGGAAAGATATCTCCCGATGTGGAAACACGTCCGTCTCGAACCCGATGTTTTCTGGTACACCGTCGCCGTGGCCATAGCCGCCGGAGTGATCTCAGGTCTTCTGCCCGCTTTCCACTCGTCGAAATCCGACGTTCATGAAGAGTTGAAAGAAGGAGGCCGCGGGAATACGGGAGGGCGAGCGCGCCAGCGGCTGCGAAGCATCTTTGTGGTCGCGGAGGTAGCCCTATCGCTGATATTGCTGGTGGGCGCGGGATTGATGGTCAAGGGCGTTCGCTCCCTGCTCGTCGTGAATCCGAAGCTCGACTCACAGAGCATTCTGACGATGGTTGTCGACCTTCCCGATTCGAAATACGAGGCGGCGCCGCAGAAGGTCGCATTCTTCGACCGAACGCTTCGGCAACTCGAGGCCATCCCGGGAGTGCGCGCCGCGGCCGTGGCGACGAACGTTCCCTTTGGCCCCTATGAAACGGACGGCGTCATCTCCATCCAGGACCGCGTTTTTCGTCCAAGCGACTACCGCCAAGCCAATACGGAGATCGTGAATCAAGGCTACTTCCGCGCCATGAGTATTCCGCTGCGGCAAGGTCGTTTTCTCGCTGACACGGACGGCCCGGACCAGCCTCTTGTCGCGGATGTGAGCCAGAGTTTTGCAGAGCGTTACTTCCACGGGGAAAACCCGATCGGCAAATTCATCCGGATGGGCGGCGACGATTCAAAGTCACCGTGGGTCAGCATTGTGGGGGTTGTTGGCGATATTCGATACGGCATCCTCGGATCGAAAGAAAGTCCGCCTGTATATCTTCCCTATCGGCAGTCGCCCGAGGGTTTCGGCTATCTCGCCATCCAGACGGATCTCAACCCGCTGACGTTTGCTGAGGCGGTTCGCACACAGATCGAAAAGATTGACCCGGATCAGCCGATTTCCGACGTCCGGACGCTGCAAAAGGTAATTCAGGACCAACTGGTTGGCTTTTCCTATGTGGCCGTCATGCTGACTGTTCTGGGGATCATGGCCCTGGTGATGGCTTCCGTGGGAGTTTACGGCGTGATGGCGTATTCGGTGACCGAGCGTACGCACGAGATCGGCGTACGGCTGGCCCTGGGCGCGCAGCGGCGCGACGTCTTGCACCTTGTGCTCCGTCGCGGTGTAACGATGACCTTGATCGGTCTGCTGATCGGCGTTCCCGCCGCTTGGGTTCTGGCGCGGGCTCTGGCAGGCCTGGTCTTCGGCGTAAGCGCCACGGACCTCGTCACATTCAGCGGCATAACCGTTTTAATGTGCGCAATTACGTTGCTGGCATGCTACCTGCCGGCGCGGCGAGCCATGCGTGTCGATCCCATGATAGCTTTGCGGCATGAGTAGGAGACGAGTCGAGAGGTGAAGCGATGAATTCGCTGTGGATGGATTTGCGATATGCGCTGCGGATGCTGGGGCGATCTCCGGGATTTGCGGTGGTCGCCGTTCTGACTCTCGCGCTGGGCATTGGCGCGAACACGGCGATCTTCAGCCTCATCGACGCGGTGATGCTGCGCGCGCTGCCGGTGGAGAATCCGTCACAGCTGGTGGTGCTGAAGTGGGGCGCGCGCAACGCGCCGAACATTCACCAGTACATGATGTCGGGAGATTGCCCGACGGATATGCGTCCGGGCGCCGCCAATCCCTCCGGGTGCTCGTTTTCCGAGCCTATTTTTCGTGAAATTGCGCAAACAAACGTGTTTTCGGGAGTCGCCGCATTTTCCGCCGTGAACCGCCTGGACCTGAGCGGTAACGGACCGGCCAGCGTCATCAACGGCCAAGTCGTTTCCGGGGCTTTCTTCCGCACGATGGGCGTCCGGGCGGCGCTGGGACGGTTGCTCGACGCGGCCGACGACAAAGCGTCTGCTGTGCCGGTAGCGGTGTTGAACTACGGCTATTGGCAGAGCGCGTTCGGCGGATCGCGCTCTGTGATCGGCCGCACGATTCAGTTGAACAGCGTGCCTTTCACCATTGTCGGAGTGGTGGAACAGCGGTTCACGGGAATCACGCCGGGAAGCGATTATGACGTCTGGCTGCCTCTCTCCGACGCGCAGCGAGTCACGGATCCCCTGTTCTGGCAGGATCGTCAGGGAGACCCGGGCGCCTGGTGGCTGACGATCGTTGGCCGCCTGAAGCCGGGAACGCAACGCGGCGAAGCGCAAGCCGTCGTAAGCGGCATTTTTCCGCAACGAAATGATCCACGGGGCAGTCCCGCTCTTCCACGGCGGATTGGCGATGCCCGGCATGGCGCCGGCAGGCCCACCAGCAGGCGGTGGGCAGGCGGTCCGGCGCGAAATGGTGTACGGTGGCCCGCCTCAATCGGCCGGTGGGCGTCCGGAACCTGTCCCCGCGCCATCACGTGAAATGAAAGAGATTCCGCCGCAGGGCCATGCCGAAGCGCACCGGGTGATGCCGCCACCCGGTGGGAATCGGCCCTTCATGATACAGAACGCGCCGCATGGAGCAGTTCCTGCCGGCGCGCCCAGCCCATCTGAGTCTGAGAATAGCCCGCGAACTTTATCCACCGTTGCCGATAATCCCGAAGTGACGCTCGTGCCCGCGCAAAGCGGCCTGGTAGGCGAGCGCGGCCGGTACATCGACCCCCTTTATGTGCTGATGCTCGCTGTCGGAATCATTCTCTTGATTGCCTGCGCGAACGTCGCGGGGCTGATGCTGGCTCGAGCGGCGGCGCGGCAAAAGGAAATGGCGGTGCGGCTTGCGCTGGGAGCGGGACGCGGCGAGTGATCCGCCAGCTTCTGACGGAAAGCGTGACGCTTTCCGTGCTCGGCGGCGCTCTCGGGGTGCTGTTCGCCTATTGGGGCGCGGACGCGATCGTTTCGTTCGTGTCCAGCAATCAGCCGCGGTCCCTGGGATTTGCGGCTGGCGTCGATACGCGCGTGCTGGTGTTCACCGCCGCGATTTCCCTGCTTACCGGCGTTTTCTTCGGCATCGCGCCGGCTTTTCGGGGCACGCGCGTGGATTTGACTCCCGGCGTTGAAGGAGAGCGAAGGAGGCTCGGGGGCGCGGGACACGCGGGAGCGAAATGGTTCAGCGTGGGCAATGCACTCGTGGTCGCGCAAGTGGCGCTGGCCGTCGTCGTGCTCGTGGGCGCCGGATTACTGGTGCGTACGCTGGAGAATCTGCGTAATGTCGATGTCGGATTCGATTCGCACAACATCCTGATTTTCAGCGTTGATCCCACGCTGATCGGCTACAACCTCTCGCAGGTGGATAGTCTTTATCGCGATCTGCAGGGCCGCTTCGCGGAAACCCCTGGCGTGAAATCTGCGAGTTACTCGATCATGCCGCTCTTGAGCAACCGGCTGGGCATCATGGGATTTCACTGGCCGGGGACGCCCGCAGGACCAGGAGTCTGAGGCGGACATGCTTGCCGTCGGGCCGGGTTTCTTCGAAGACGATGAACATTCCGCTTCTCGCCGGGCGCGATTTTACGGAATCGGATTTCGCGCTGTCCGCCGAGAATGGGGGGGCAAGACCGACAGGCGCGCCAACGCCGGTGATCGTGAATCAAGCGTTCGTCGCGAGGTATCTCGGCAAGGAAAGGCCTCTCGGAAAGCTGTTCGGAGAGGAGAGCGGTTCCGCTACGGGCCCGGGCACGCCCGGGTTCCAGATCGTTGGAGTGGTGCGCGATACGAAGTACAACAATCTGCGGCGGGAAATTCACGCGATGGTGTACTCGCCTCAGCAGGCCGGAGGCGCCACGTTCGAGCTGCGCACGGCCGCTGATCCGCAGGCGATTCTTCCCTTGGTACGCAAGGCTGTGGCGCAAGTGAATCCGGATCTGCCGCTCTTCGAGGTGAGTACGGAATCGCAGCAAATCGACCGGTTGCTGTTTCAGGAGCGGCTCGTGGCGCGGCTTTCGGGATTCTTTGGCTTGCTGGCGCTGGTGCTGTCGTGCGTCGGATTGTACGGCCTGCTTTCCTACGAGGTCTCGCGCCGGACGCGCGAGATCGGCATCCGTATGGCGCTGGGAGCGCAGCCGGAGGGCGTGCTGAGGCTGGTCTTGCGACAGGGAATCGCGCTGGCGCTGGTCGGAGCGATCGTGGGAGTCGGCGTAGCGTTGGGCGTGACGCGATTCTTGGGTTCCATGCTCTACGACGTCAAAGCCAGCGATCCGTTGACGTTCATCGCTGTCGCCGCGCTGCTCGCGGCCGTGGCGTCTGCCGCGTGCTACATACCGTCGCGGCGCGCCACGCGCGTGGATCCGCTCACTGCCCTGAGATACGAGTAGTCCTGGAGGCTTGAGACGAGAAGCCATCTCATAAATGCAGTCTAGGGGGTCGAGCTTTAGCTCCGACATTCAAGCCGCGGTAAACGTTGGGCTTTAGCAGTTTGCGGAAAAATGCCTTTGGGTGGAAGCGCAGGCCTTTAGCAGTTTGCTGAAAAACGCCTTTTCTTCAGGAGGGCGGGGTTTTAACCCCGCCGTAAGTGGGCGTTTGTATCAGGGGTTTTAACCCCTGAAGCTGCCGTTCCACGACTCCTGGCGTTTTCGAGACAGCCTGTAGACGCCGGATGCTGGAACTCGTCGTCGCGGCAGGTTGTAGAATTGTGGATTCCTCTGTTTCGCGCGTTCTGCTTGTGGACGCGAACAGCCAGTTTCAGGGCAAGAACGGGAGAGAACATTGATCAAACTGATTGACGTCGAAAAAGTTTACGAATCGGGCGCCGGAAAGACGTGGGTGCTCCGCCGCATCAATGCTGAAGTTGCCGAAGGCGATTTCATCACCATCATGGGGCCTTCCGGCGCCGGCAAGTCCACGCTGATGGGCATCGTCGGGATGCTCGACGGCGCGTGGAAGGGCGAGTACTACCTCTACGAAAATGCGGTCCATAAACTGGATAACCGCCGCCGCGTCGAACTGCACAAAAAATATGTCGGCTTCGTATTTCAGCAGTACCACCTGCTCGACAATCTGACGGTCGCCGAAAACCTCGACCTGCCTCTTTCGTATCGCGACATCAAGAAGGCCGAACGCCAGGGAATGGTCGCGGACATCCTCGACCGGTTTCAGATCGTCGGCAAGAAGGACCTTTTCCCGAACCAGCTTTCCGGCGGGCAGCAGCAGCTCGTTGCCGTGGCCCGCGCGGTGATCGGCAAGCCGAAACTGATCCTCGCCGACGAGCCGACCGGCAGCCTGCATTCGAGCCAGGGAAAAATGATCATGGATCTGCTGAAGAAGCTGAATGACGACGGCACCACAATCGTCCAGGTAACTCACAACGAGGCGTGGGCGGCCTATGGCAATCGAATCATTCAACTGGCCGACGGCTGGATCGTCGACGGCCAAACGCAAGCGGGAGCGGCCTGATCGGGAAGCGCGCCAGGTCACGAGCGGTAACGAGGTTGAAACGCGTGTCAGGTTCGCGTCCGCCCGATCGTGGCGCTTCGTCATGAGTAAGCCACCGGCAACGATCTGCTTCGATGGCGGACGCAAGAGGAGAAGACGTGAGACGGCGCGAGAGGCGGCTTGATGTTGCCTGAGTGCTTTGGAATTAATGCGGAGTGGAGCAACTTGAGTGCTCCGCGGGGCGCGCGAACCTGCGACGCTACGGCGCGTTCGCGGAGACGCGTTGCGGCGAAAATAGAATGGACAACAAGTAATCAAACAGGAACAATATGCTCCCTTTCAGCTAACGTTCTTGGGAGCGAAGATGCGCACATTTTGGCAGGACCTGCGGTACGGCTGGCGTATTCTGCAGCGAAACCGCGGATTTGCGGTGGTCGCGGCGCTGACGCTGGCGATTGGAATCGGAGCAAACGCGGCGATCTTCAGCGCGGTCGATGCGTTCCTGCTGCAACCGCTGCCCTACCCAAATCCCGACCGGATCGTCATGGTCTGGAATACCGATCCCAACCGAAAGGTCGCCCGAGGCACGGCTTCGCTCGCCGAATTTCTCGACTGGCGGGAGATGAATCATGTTTTCGAGGAGGTCGGAGCCTGGCGCCCCTCTTTCGTGACGATTACGGGAGGCGGTGAGGCGCGGCAGGTGTGGTGTTCGCATGTCACGACGAATTTTTTCCATTTGCTGGGAACGAGGGTGATTTTGGGCCGCGAGTTTCTGCCGGAAGAGGAACAACTGGGCCACGAGAAGGTCGCGATCATCAGCTACGGCCTGTGGCGGCAGCGGTTCGGGGGCGATCCGGCCGTAGTGGGAAAATCGATGGTTCTTGATTACGAGCCCTACCAAATCGTTGGCGTGCTGCCACGCAGTTTTTCTCTGTTCGGCACCGGCGTGGCGCTCGACCTTTGGGTTCCTCTCGCGTTCAATCGGGCCCAACTCGATCGCCGGCATTACGATTTGGTAGTGTTCGGCAGAATGAAGCCGGGCGTGACCGTACAGCAAGCGCAAGCGGACATAGTCACCGTGGTCAGCGCCCTCAAGAAGCAGTACCCCGAAATGGATCGGAACGAGGGCACCATGATCGAGACGCTGCACGCATCTCTGACGCACGGCGTGCGGCCCGCGCTCCTGATTTTCCTCTGGGCTGTGGCTTTCGTTCTGCTGATTGCCTGCGCCAATGTGGCAAATCTGATGCTTGCCCGGGCCGCCTCGCGAGAGCGCGAAATTGCGCTTCGCTCCGCCCTCGGCGCCGGAAGCAAGCGCATTCTCCGCCAATTGTTGACGGAAAGCATCCTGCTTGCGGTGATCGGAGGAGCGCTGGGCGTGATCGTGGCCTTCGGCGGGATTCGTTTCATCCACGCGGCGCTTCCCGAAGGCGCTCACCAGATTCCGTTCTCGGACGGAATGGGGCTGAACGGTCCGGTGCTGGCGTTCACGATCGGCCTTTCGCTGCTGACGGGAATCATCTTTGGCCTGGCGCCCGCTCTTCAGATTTCTCATTCCTCGCTCGGCGAGTCTCTCAAGGAAGGCAGCCGCGGCTCGACCTCCAGCCGGCGGAGCCACCTGTTGCGTTCAGCGCTGGTGGTCTCCGAGGTTGCGCTGTCGCTCCTGTTGCTCGTCGGCGCCAGCCTGCTGATCCGGAGCTTTATTCGCCTGATGTCGCAGAATCTCGGATTCAACCCTTCGAATGTGTTGACCATGCAAATCTGGCTTCCCGGAGACCATTACTCCCAGCCGGGCCAGGTAACCAATTTTTTCCAGCAGGCGCTCGACCGCGTCCGTACCCTCCCCGGAGTGAAGGCGGCCAGCGCCGTCGATTTCCTGATGTTCACCGGCTGGTCCGATTACCTCGATTTCGATATCGCCGGCCGTGGGCCCAGGCCCTCCGGCGATCAGTTCACGTCGCGTTACCGCGTGGTCGATTGGCAATACCTGCGCACGATGGGCATTCGCATCCTCTCCGGGCGCGATTTTGCGCCGTCCGACGGCCCCGACAGCGCGGGCGTGGCCCTGATCGACAAGGCCCTGGCCGAGCGCTACTGGCCAAACGAAGATCCAGTCGGAAAGCAGATTCGGCTCCATGTCGTGTCCACCCGAGCTCCCTGGCAGGCGCTGCAACGGGACGGCTGGCTGACCATCGTCGGCGTCGTCGACAACATCCAGGAGTGGGATTGGGGCGTGGACGCAATTCCCACCATCTATCTGCCTCTCCAGCAGGATCCATCGTGGCTGATGAGCATCGTCATCCGCGAGAACGGAAAGACCGAGCCGATCGTTCCAGCAGTTCGGCGCATCGTCAGCTCGCTCGATTCGAACCAGCCGGTCGCGAACGTGCACATGCTGAACGAAATGCTCGCGGACGCTCTCGCCGACCGGCGGCTGAACGTGGTGCTGCTCGCCATTTTTGCAGCGGTCGCGGTGGTGCTCGCTTCCGTGGGAATCTATGGAGTCATGGCCTACGCCGTCTCGCAGCGAACGCACGAGATTGGCATCCGCATGGCTCTTGGCGCCGAACCCCGCGACGTTCTCAGAATGATCGTGGGCGAAGGCATGATCCTCACGGGGACGGGCATGCTGATCGGTCTGGTCTCGGCCGTCATGGTGGCGCTTTACCTTCACGGGCACCTCTACGGCGTCCAGCTCTACGGGATTCGCGCGATCGACCCTGTTACTTTTATCGGCGTCCCGATCCTGATCGGCGTCGTGGCGGCCCTGGCGTCCTATCTCCCGGCTCGCCGCGCGACAAGAGTCGATCCGCTGGTCGCGTTGCGCTACGAGTAAAGCGCGACTCGGAACGTCGTGAAAAGCTGCCGGCCTATGCCGGGCAAAGAGAAGTAACCAGGGGCGGAAAGCGCAAGCCGGTGAATGGAACGAAAATCGAGGGCTCTTCCTAGAACATGATCCCATTACAGGCATCTCGAACCAGAATCCTGGTCGCCGACGACCAGCCGGACATTCGCGAAGCTTTGCGGTTGCTGCTGAAAGGCGAGGGATTCGAAACGGAGATCGTTTCCTCACCCACTGCCGTGCTCTCCGCCCTGGACGCGCGCGAATTCGACGCGCTGCTGATGGACCTGAACTACGCGCGCGACACCACATCCGGCCAGGAAGGGCTGGACCTCCTCTCGAACATTCGCTCCAGGGAAAGCACGCTCCCCATCATCGTCATGACGGCGTGGGGAAGCCTCGAGCTGGCTGTGGAGGCCATGCGCCGCGGCGCGAAGGACTTCATCCAGAAGCCGTGGGAAAACGCGCGCCTGCTCGCCATTCTGAAGACGCAAATCGAGCTTGTCGCAGGCTTTGAAGAAGAGCCAGCGCCTGGAAGCGGAAAACCGCTTGCTGCGCGCCGACGGGCGCCCCACGCTCATCGCCGAATCGGCCTCGATGCGGCCCGTGCTGGATCTGATCGCGCGCGTGGGCCCGTCGGATGCCAACGTGCTGATCACCGGCGAGCACGGCACCGGCAAGGAGGTCGTCGCGCGCACGTTGTACGCGCTTGTCTTCCGCGCGCCGGCCGCCCGCTGGTGACGGTCAACGCCGGCGGTTTGCCGGAGGGCGTCTTCGAGAGCGAGCTTTTCGGCCACGTGAAAGGCGCCTTCACCGATGCGAAGTCCGACCGCGTCGGCCGCTTCGAACTCGCCGACGGCGGCACGCTCTTCCTCGACGAAATCGCGAACGTCCCGCTGAATCTGCAGGCCAAGCTTCTTCGCGCGCTCGAAACGCGGCGAGTTCGAGCGCGTGGGCTCTTCGACAACGCGGCGCGTGGACGTCGCGTATTCTTTCCGCGACGAACGCCGATGTGCAGGCCGAAGCGGCCGCCGGGCGCTTCCGCGAGGACTTGCTCTTCCGGCTCGAACACGATCGAGATTCATCTGCCGCCGCTGCGCGAGCGGCACGAAGACATTCCCGCTGCTCGCGCATCATTTCCTGCGGCAATCGGCGCAACGCTACCGCAAGCAGGTTGAGACGATTCGAGCCTGTCGCCCTGCAGCTTCTGCTCGATCATCCCTGGCCGGGCAACGTCCGCGAGCTCGACCACTCCATCGAGCGGGCTGTGCTGATGGCGCAAGGGCCGCAGGTGCGCGCCAGCGATCTCGGTCTGCGCCCGGCGCGCGAAGGCGCGCTTCGCGCTCGAGGAAATGAGCATCGAAGAAGTGGAGCGCGTTCTGATTCAAAAGGCGCTGGCCCGCTACGGCGGCAACGTCAGCCATGCCAGCAAAGCGCTGGGCTTGAGCCGCAGCGCGCTCTATCGGCGCCTGCAAAAATACAGTCTTTGAAGCCCTCTTCGTACGAACGGCGCATTCTGTTCCTGCGCCCTTTCGGCGGGGCTGGGAAGCACGATCGTCGCCGTCATTCTCCTGTGGACCGGCGGCTACTCGTCCAAGCTCCAATGGACGTTGACGGTTCTGATGGCGCTCGGCGTGGCTGAGTTTCGCCTTCAGCGCCGCAGAACCGCGTGGTCTTTCCGCTGCGTACGCTTTCCAACCTGCTCGCGGCGCTGCGCGAAGGCGACTTCTCGATCCGGGCGCGCGGCGCGAACCGCGAGTGACGCGCTCGGCGAAGTGCTGCGCGAAGTAAACGCGCTCGGCGAGACCCTGCGGCAGCAGCGGCTGGGCGCTCTGGAAGCGACGGCGCTTCTGCGCAAGGTGATGGAGGAAATCGATGTCGCCGTGTTTCGCCTTCGACGGGCTCGGCTCGCCTGCGCCTGCGTCAACCGCGCGGGCGAACGCATCCTGAATCGGCCCGGCGGAAGCGCCTTCTCGGCCACACGCGCGGCGGACTTGGGGCTGGCCGATTGCCTGAGCGGCGAAACGCCGCGCATCGTGCAGGCCGCGTTCCCGGGCAAATCGGGCCGCTGGGAAATTCATCGCGGCAGTTTTCGAGAAGCCGGCTTGCCCAATCAGGTGCTGCGTCATCAGCGACCTGAGCCGCGCGCTGCGCGATGAAGAGCGCCAGGCATGGCAGCGGCTGATTCGCGTGCTCGGCCACGAACTCAATAACTCGCTCGCGCCGATCAAGTCTGTTGCGGAGAATCTCGGAGGCATGCTCGGGCGCAAAGAACGCGCGCCGGACTGGCAGGAGGATATGCGCGCCGGACTGAACGTAATTGCCGCGCGCACGGACGGCCTCGCTCGTTTCATGAACGCCTATGCCAGGCTCGCGAAACTTCCTCCGCCTGCCGTTTCGATCGTCGAGGTCGGTGTCGTGCGTTCGCCGCGTCGTCGGACTCGAATCGCGGCTGCAGGTCCAGCTCGAGGCGGGGCCGGAAGTGCAGATTGAGGCCGATCCCGACCAGCTCGATCAGGTCCTGATCAACCTGCTGCACAATGCTGTGGATGCCTCGCTCGAAACGGGCGGCGGCGTCCGCGTCGGCTGGGCACACACCAGACGGTTACATAGAAGTCTGGGTGGACGACGAAGGCCCCGGTATCCCGAATTCCGCGAACCTCTTCGTGCCGTTTTTCACGACCAAGCCGAGCGGCTCGGGAATCGGCTTGGTGCTGAGCCGGCAGATCGCCGAAGCGCACGGGGGATCGCTCGTTCTCGAAAACCGGGCGTCCCACCGCGGCGCCGAAGCCCGTCTCCGCATCCCGACCCGCCAACTCACCTAGACTCGCGACGCGGAGCGAGTGTCGCGACGCGCTGCTCCAGATCCCGCGTGATCTTCTCCGGCGCCGCGTTTTCCTCAAACGACACTGGCTTGCCGATCGTCACGCGAACCGATCGCGGCGGCGCCCAATGTTTGCCCTGAACCTTGCGCTCGAAAATCCCGTCGAGGCGCATCGGAAGGATTGGCGCCCGCAAGCGCGTCGCCAGCAGGCCGATCCCGCCTTGAAACGGGTTCATCGCTCCGTTCTGGGTCCGTGCCCCTTCGGGAAAAACAAGCACGCTCCATCCGCGGTCCGCCAGGTCGCCGATGAACGCAAAGCTCTTGCGGAATCCCGAGTGCCTCGGCAACGGAAAAACGTTGAACAGCGAAACGACCACAAAATATTGCGCCTGAAGCAGAACGCGCTCGAAGAACGGCGCCCCCGCCGGCGGTGTGCGCATGGTTTCCAGAAGCTCGCCGTCCATCGCCACCGCCAGCCGGTGTCGCAAACGCGGTGGTAGCGCAGCAAGAATATAGGCGGGATCGAAATACGCGATATGATTCGAAATCACGAGCAGCGGTCCCTGGACGCCGCGAAGATTTTCGCGCCCCGCTACGCGCGGCCAGCCGAGAATCAGCATGGCGGGACGCTGCAGGAGATAGAACACAGCCGTCCGAATCCAGCGCCCGGGCCACGACTGCGCCCATCGCGGATAGTGAAAGACGCGCGCGCCCTCCGGTGGATGCTCCACGAGTTTTTCCAGCGCCGGCAGCGTGTCGGCTTTCGTGAAATCTGTTTCGCTCAAGTCCATCTGGTAGCGGTCTTCGAGCGCGCCCAGAAGTTCCACGCGTTCGATCGAGCTGAGCTGCAACCTGCCCGCTGCCTTCGCGCCTGCCAAATCGCTGCGAGAGATCCGTCGCAAAATTTGCTCCACAGGGCTGGCTTGCGCGGACGATGCCGATGCAGCTTTGCCGCCGAGTTCGCGCTCCGCTCTTGCCGCAATCTGTTTCAGCACGGGCTTCTGTGTCGGCGTGCGCGGGAAATCCGCCTCGGGCCAGACGTACCAATGCCGCATCTGCTGGAACGCCGCAAGCCTCTGGTTTGCGCGATCGATGATCGTGCCCGGACCGGCGCTCGGACCGGCGCCCGGATCGCGGAGCAGAAGCACGGCGCACGGAATCGCATTGCCGTCTCGCTCGAGCCCGATCACCACGCAGTCCCTCACCTCCGGCTCTTTGCGCAATTCCCCTTCAAGGTCCTCCGGATAGACGTTCAGCCCCTCGGGCGTGACGATCACGTTCTTGCGCCGGCCCTTGAAATACAGCGTGCCGTCCGCGCCTCGCTCGCCCAGGTCGCCCGTGTGGAACCAGCCTTCCTGATCCAGCACCGGCTCAACGCCCGCGTCTTTCCAGTAGCCCGACGCGACGTTCTCGCCGCGCACCAGAATTTCGCCTTCCTCCGACAGCTTCACCTCGAGTCCCGGCAGCGACTTCCCAATCGATCCTTGGCTCAGTCGGAAGGGATGGTTCACGCTGACGAGCGAAGTCGTTTCCGTCAGGCCGTATCCTTGAATGACGGCGTAGCCTAGCCGGGTCCAGAACTCCTCGGCGGCCGACGGCAATGCCGCCCCTCCGGAAATGATCGCCCAGAATTTCCAGCCGAACCGCCGCCGGACTCTCCGGAAACGCCACCAGCGCCGGAGGAAATGCTCCCCTTCGGCCTCGCGAAATTGCCGTCGGAACGCCTCCGTCTCCCCGCGCGCGCTGACATCGCGCTCGATCTGGTCGCGCAACGATTCGATCAGCCGCGGCACGGTGACGAGTACCGAGACCTTCTCCTCGTGAATCGTGCGCGTCACTTCAGCCGGATTCAGCGTGTCGATGAAAACGGAGGTGGCGCCAAGAATCTGCGGCAGGAAGATTCCGAGCAGTTGCCCGAAGACGTGGCTCAGCGGCAGCAGGTCGAGAAAGCGCAACGGGTGGAAGAACCGCTCGTAGCGCCGGTAGCCTTCGATCTCTTTCTCCAGCGGCTCCAGATTCGCCAGAAGATTGCCGTGCGTCAGCACCACGCCGCGCGGTTCCGCCGTCGTACCGGAGGTAAAGACAATTTCGACTGGATCGCTTCGCTGGGCTGCGACCGGAGTGAAATCCTTCGCCGAGTGCGCACCGCTGGCTGCGCCCAGATCGTCGAGCAGTATCCTGGGAACGGCCGGATCGAGCGCAGGCATGTTTCGCGCTACGGCCGCCAGCTTCACCTTCGCTTGCTGGACTACGCGCGCGGCGAAATTCTTGTCCGCAATCGCGTCCATGGGAACGGCAATGGCGCCGCGAAACACGCATCCCAGAAACGCGGCCACCCACTCGCCCGAATTCTCCCCCCACACCAGGACGCGGTCGCCCTTCGCGATCGAACGGGCCTCGAGTTCGTGGGCGAATCTAGCCGCTGCGCGAAAGAGGTCCGCATAGCTCCAGCGAACCATGCGATATCCGCGCCGCCACACCACCGCGACTTCGCCCGGCGGCCGCGCGTCGGGCCGGAAATATTCGAGAAGCGATTGCCGAGGCATCGGTTGATCTCAAACTGCCCACCCGAGTTTCGCTCATTCACGCCCCGATTGGGAGGGTCCGTCCCGCGCAAGCCCTCTCGACTCGCAGTCGAGCCAAAGGAGGGCACGCTCCGGCTCTTCGCAATCTAGGCGGGGCGGTATGCAACTGTTATAGAATCGACGTTTCGCACGAGGCTACGTGGGTGCTTAGAGA
The DNA here is from genome assembly GCA_963753475.1 of uncultured Acidobacteriota bacterium. Lineage (GTDB taxonomy): Bacteria > Acidobacteriota > Terriglobia > Acidiferrales > UBA7541 > Palsa-295. Next base: position 608,830 of record CAVWCN010000003.1, on the reverse strand, counting down.
GATTACTAGCACAAATTTGAATCGGAGGAGAAGAGACATGCGAAGGTTCATCGCTTCTTGTGTAGTGCTTGTTCTGGGAATCGCCGCATCAACTGCTCTCGCTCGAGCTCAGCATAGGACTCCAGACAAGCTCAGTCCGGCGGCCAGTGCGAGCTGCACGTTTCCAGACGGAAAAACCATCAACACCAGTTATTCCAGCCCGCGGCTGCGGGGACGCAAAATGATTGGCGGGGTCAACCCCTATGGTCAACCGTGGCGCGCAGGCGCACAGGAGGCGACGACCTTCGTAACGACGGCCAACCTCGAAGTCGATGGGAAGTCCGTGCCGGCTGGAAATTACACTCTGTTTGCGATTCCAGATCCCGCCAAGTGGAGTCTTATCATCAGCAAGAAAACTGGCGAATGGGGAATCCCCTATCCCGGCGAGCAATACGAACTGGGCCGATACGACATGAAACTCAGCGCGCTGCCTTCGTCGGTCGAGGACTTTACCATCTCCTATGCGCCGAACGGCTCCGCGTGCACGATGCACATGGATTGGGCGACAACGCGCGCATCGGTGACCTTCACCGAGAAGAAGTGACGGCGGCAGCTTTCAAGCGCTGCGCGCCGCCTCGTGCGGAATCGGGCGCCGCAGACGAGTAACTCAATGAAGGACACTCAGAACCGAATCGTCTCCGGGCGCGCGTTCGACGAGGACGCGCGCATCGAGGCCAGCGTCCGCCCCGCAAGCTTTGAAGATTACATCGGGCAAGCCCGCGTCAAAGAAAACCTGCAGATCGCCGTGCAGGCGGCGCGGGCGCGCGGCGAATCGCTCGACCATGTCCTGCTATACGGACCGCCGGGACTCGGCAAGACCACGCTCGCTCAAATTCTGGCGAACGAGATGGGCTCCCACATCAAGATCAGTTCGGGCCCGCTGCTCGAGAAAAAGGGCGACCTGACGGCGATTCTGACTTCTCTCGATCCGCGCGATTTCTTTTTCCTCGACGAAATTCACCGTCTGCAGCCTGCGCTCGAGGAAATCCTTTATCCCGCGATGGAGGATTTTCGCGTTGACCTGATCATCGGCCAGGGCCCCGGCGCGCGCGTGCATCCCTACCAGCTCAACCGGTTCACCCTCGTTGGCGCCACCACTCGGGCGGGCCTGATCATGGCGCCGCTGCGCTCGCGCTTCGGCATCGTCCATCGGCTCGAGTTTTACACGCCGGCCGATTTGCTGCGCATCGTCCAGCGCTCCGCCAGAATTCTCGGTATCACGATGGATGAGGATGGCGCCACCGAAATCGCCCGCCGCAGCCGCGGCACGCCGCGCGTCGCAAACCGCCTGTTGCGCCGCGTCCGCGACTATGCCGAAGTTCGCGCCCAGGGACACATCACGCTGGGCGTCGCGCGCGATGCGCTCGCCATGCTCGGCGTCGATGAGCACGGGCTCGACGACGTCGATCGCAATCTGATGCTCACGATCATCAATAAATATTCCGGCGGCCCGGTGGGACTGAACACGATCGCCGCGTCGCTCAGCGAAGACGAAGACGCGATCGAAGAGATTTACGAGCCTTACCTCATGCAGCTTGGCCTGCTCGACCGCACGCAGCGCGGACGCGTGGCGACGGCGCTCGCCTACAAGCATTTCGGACTGCCGTTCGACGAGGTACAGCGAGCAGCCGACCGCCGCCAGCCCGGCCTCTTCTAGAAGCCATCTAGCCATCTCATACATGCAGTTTAGTGGGTCGGAGCCTTAACCCCTGAAGCTGCCGTTCGACTTTTTCAGCGTCCTGTTAGCCCCTGAAGAAAGTCTCTCCACCCTCCTGGCATTTTTGAGACAGTGTAGTCTTACCGCCTCCGACGAATTCCGCGCGATGCGACCCGGCTGTCCAAAATGCTCGCTTTTTGCCATTCGGCCAGGCCCTTAGCGAACGAAAAGCGAAATGTCCTGGAACCCACTTTTTCGGCTTCGCCTTGTTTTCGCTTTTGAGGGGGTCCTGGTACGCGGCCCTGAAGCGCCCGTTTGCGAACCTCATTCGTCGCACATCGCGCAGAGCTTCGTGACCGTGTTCCAGTTTCGCGTGGTGGTGCGCTGGGCAAGGATTTTGTCGAGCCCGTAAAGCTTCGCCCGGCCGAATCCGTCGGGGCAGTGCAAATAAATTTCCCTGCCGGCGCAATGGAAACGCTCGTTACCGGCGTCCACGGCGCTCATTTTCTCCAGCGTGGCCTTCGATGGCGCTTGCTGCAGGAAGACGGCGGCCAGTCTTGCCATATCGATGCCTTTTTCTTTCACGAAGGGATTGCCGCCGAGCACTCTCTTCATTTCGGCAGCGGTGCGCACAAGAACGGTAACGGGAAGGCGCGTCTCCCCGGCAAGTTTTCGCTCGAGCGCTTGCGTCCATTTCTCCGCCGTGCCGTCTCCCTCGAAAACCACGTTGCCGCTCTGGACATAGGTGCGGACGTTCCTCGCGCCGATCTGTGTGCATATTTCGCGCAGACGCTCCATCTTGAGCAAATTCTGTCCCACGTTTACGCCGCGCAACAGAGCAATGTAAGTTGGCATTAGCGTCCGCCGATAGCTTAATACGAGATGGCGACCTGCGGATATAATGCGAAACAGAGTTCGCGCGAAGAGCGTCAATTTGAACAGGTTTTCACCGCGCTCCGAAACAGGGAGGGTATGTGTTGAAGCTTCGTCAACTGACTTTCGTTGTCGCTGCGACCGGAGCGCTCGCGTTTGCGTCTGCCTGCAACACGGGTGCGCAGATCATACCGAAGCAGCGGACACCGCTTTCGAAACTGAAGCCGCCGTCGGGACCGGGAGTTTGCGAACCGGGAAGACCGTGCTCGGAAATCGCGCCCGTGGTGATTCGCAGCGCGGAAGGGGTTTCGCCGCTGGCTGAGAATTTGCGCTACCTGACGGATACGATCGGCGGGCGCGTGAGTGGATCGGCGGCCGCGGACAATGCCGTTGGATGGGCCGTGGAGGCGTTTCGGCATGCGGGCGTAGACGAAGTGATGACTGAAAAATACACGATTCCGGTCGGCTGGGCCGAAGGCAAGACGCGGGTCGAAGTCCTGGCGCCCGTGCCGTTTCCCGTGCGTCTCGTCTCGATCGGATGGTCGCCGCCCACGCCCGAGGGCGGGATCACGGCCGACATCGTCGATGTGGGCGAGGGCGACGACGCGGGATTCGCGAAAGCGGGCGACGCGGCGAACGGTGCGATCGTGTTGGTGCACTCGAAGTTGCTCGTCACGTGGGATGATTTAGAGAACGAGTACAAGATCGCACCGGGAATCATCGCGCGGGCCGTGAAGGCGGGCGCGGCGGCGATTTTCTGGATGTCGACACGGCCGAACTTGCTTCTTTACCGGCACACGAGCTCCGTCGACGGCAAACTCGAAGAGCTGCCGCAAGCGGTGGTGGCGCGAGAGGATGCGCTGCGCATCGCGCGGTTTTTGGCGGCGGGCCAGCCGGTGCGCGTGCATTTCGACATGCCCAACCACGTGAGCGGCCCGGTGGAATCCGAGAACGTTGTGGCGGAGATTCGCGGGAGCGAGAAGCCGGACGACTTCGTCTTGCTCGGGGCTCACCTCGATTCGTGGGATCTGGGCACGGGCGCGCTCGACGACGGCTGCAACGTGGCGTTGGTGATCGATGCGGCGCGCGCGCTGCACGCGTCGGGAAATATTCCGCGGCGGTCGATCCGTTTCGTGCTGTTCACGGGCGAAGAACAGGGGATGCTGGGCTCGTGGGCATACGCGCACGCCCATCGCGAAGAGCTCGACCACATGGTTGCGGCGGTAATTTTCGATAGCGGCGACGGACGCGTGACAGGTTACTCGCTCGAAGGGAGACGGGACGCGCTAGCCGGGGTTCGGCAGGCACTCGAGCCGCTGCGGCAGCTCGGCGTCACCGGCTTTACTTTTGACGCCGGAGCCGATACGGATCATTTCGATTTTCTGCTTGAGGGCGTGCCGACTCTTGTCGCGAACCAAGAGCCCGCGAACTACATGCTGAACTATCACGCGTTTTCCGACACCTACGACAAGGTGGATATACCGGCCGTGAAGAAGCAGGTGGCCATCGCCGCGCTCACCGCTTACGCCCTGGCCAATGACGAGAGACGCATTGCTCCGCGGCAGTCACGCGAGCAAATCGAGCAGCTTCTGAAGAGAACCGGCCTTGCAGAGGAGATGAAGACGTCGGCCCTTTGGGGCCTGTGGCAAGATGGCGAGCGCGGGCGTTCTTCTGCCGCACAGTAGAAGCGGGAGCCGGCCGACCTGATCTGTCTCTCCGCGCTCTCAGGGTGGATGGGATTCCGCCGAGGTGGCAAGCTGTAGTCATGCCGGCAATTTTGCCGTTTTCCGGGAGCTGCCGGGGTCGCGTATAATGGCGTGCAGTGATCGTCATCAAGCCGTTAGGCGCCCGGCGGCCACCTTCGCTAGTGACTCGGGAAACCAATGCGCGGCGGATCCTGGCTATCGACTACGGGCGGCGAAGGATCGGGCTCGCGATTTCCGATGAATTGGGGCTTACGGCGCGGCCCCTTGGGACTGTTCTACGCGTGAACCGCCGAGCCGATCTGCGCCGGCTGGCACAAGTTTGCCTGGAGCACTCCGTCGGGCGCATCATCGTGGGTCATCCATTGCACTTGAGCGGCGAAGCCGGCGAAATGGCGGCGGAGGCGGCGCGTTTTGCGGCAAAATTGCGGAAGGAGACGGGGATCGAAACGGAGCTCGTCGACGAACGCCTGACGTCCTGGGAGGCGGAGCGAGCGGCGGCCGAATCGCCTTCTTCGAGGCGGCGAAGGCAGGGAGCGCTGGACGACATCGCCGCGGCCGTGCTGTTGCGCGAGTATCTCGGCCGGAGAAATTCGCGTGCGAGTGAAAACACAGCGGAGACGCAATAGCCTATGATGCGACGCCTGGGCCTGCTGGCTCTTCTGGCAATTGCGGCGATTGGCGCCGCAGCCGGCTGGCTGGATCTGCAACTCGATAAGCCGTACCGAGGACATCGGCCCGTCGAGGTCTACGTCGATATTCCGCACGGCACTTCGCGCTGGCGAATTTCGGGCATCCTGACTCACGAAGACGTGATTCGCAACCGTTTCGCCTTTCTCTTCTTCAGCGAATGGCATTTCCGGGAACCCATGCAGGCGGGTGAGTACCTGATCGACCGCCCGATAAGCTCGCGCGAAGTGTTCTGGAAGCTCGCCAGGGGCCGGATTTTCGTTCACACCGTGGTGATTCCCGAAGGGTGGACGATGTATGACATCGCGAGCGAACTGGACCGGCAGCACATTTGCGGGCGCAACGAGTTTTTGATCGTGGCTCACAAGACGTCGCTGATATCCGATCTTGCGCCGCGCGCGCAAAGCCTGGAAGGATTCCTGTTTCCTTCGACCTACGAATTCACGCGCCATACGAGCTGCGAAGAAGCCGCCAAGCGCATGGTTGAGGACTTTCGCGCCGTCTGGGAAAGTGTCGATCCCGGCGATTCTCGTCCCGTTCCGCAGGGGTTGTCGGTGGAGCAGGTGGTGACGGTGGCGTCTCTGGTGGAGCGCGAAACGCCCAACGCGGGAGAGAGGCCGGTGGTAGCAAGCGTTTTCTACAACCGGTTGCGGCTGGGATATCCTCTGCAGTGCGACCCGACGGTGCAGTACGCGTTCCGTCTGGACGGTCGCGTGGAACAAAACCTGCACCCTGCCGATCTTCGCATCGATTCGCCTTACAACACGTACGAGCATCGCGGTCTGCCGCCGGGTCCTATTGCGAATCCGGGCGAAGCATCGCTGAAGGCGGCGCTTTGGCCGGCGAACACGGATTTCCTCTATTTCGTGGCCAACGACGAGGGCGGGCATTCCTTCAGCAAGACGCTGGCAGAGCACGACCGGAACATCAATCATTTGCGGCGCGCTCTGGCGGGCGAGTCCGCTGATCCTCACAGCAAGAAGAGCAAGAACTGATGGCGGGTTCCAGGAAAAAACACCCGGGCAGCGCCGACATTCCCACGAAGAAGTCCCGCATCCTGGAAATAGCGCGCGAAACAGGCCATTCGCGTTTCACGCCGGCCGAAATCGACGAGATCGGCCGACGAACGTCCGCGAGCCTGGGCGCCGCCGCCAAGACGTCCGCGGACTACGTCGCAAGCGTCCTGAAGGAAGCGGGACTGCACGTCGCGTGGTCGGCGCGTCCGGAAACGGAAGACCGCTACGAGGAGGAGTTCAAGGAACTGCTTCACTTCGCGGATCTGCCAGAGGCCGAAATGTGCCTCGTCCGGATCGACGAGCTGATGCGGAAGTTCGAGGCGGCGGGAGAGCGGGCGGCCGCCGAGCGCGTGCGCGAAATTGCACGTCTGGGGCGCCGCAGGGCCGATATGATCGCCCACAATCAGAAAGTGGACGCCTCCAAGCGCGAAGAAAAAGCGGAAATCGCCCGGTGGTTCGGCATCTGGCTCGAAATGCCGGGCACCTTTTTCGACTGGCTGGAGGTCCGAAAGCAGTCACGGGAATTTCAGCAGAAGTTCGCGGCGCCGAGCACGGAAGACGAGTTATAGACTCGACCGGGCGGTTGGTTTACGTTCGTGACTGTGGCGTTCCGCGGGCTGACGTCCTCACTCGTTCGGGAAATCGGAGAATTCGAGCTGACCTTATGTCCCCATACCTTCTGGAAGTAGAGCCGCTCGACCTCGGTCCGGATGTGCGCGCGATCGGGATCGAACTGGCGGAGGCCGACGAAAATCGTGAACCCGTGAGGGGAATGGAAGCCGCGAAAATATGGAGCCGCGTCCTACGGGCCACAGCGGGAAGCGAACCATGGGCGCTCGATTTCTTCAGCCATTTGGAGCGCGTGCGAGATTTCTGCGGCCGGCATCGCATCGCCTATCGTGAGGCGAACCAGCATTCGCTTGTGATTCCGTCGCCCGCACAGGCTCCGCTGCAGGACCTGGTGGATCGCTTTCAGAACGAAACGTTCGGCGCGCGCGCGGGAGCGCTGGTGGACTCGGGCGACGCGGAGGTGGAGGGCCAGCTGGCGCGTCAGGGAGTGGATGCGTACAGAGTCGCGTTTCCCAAGTATTCGTTTTGCGCGGTCTGCAATTTTGAGGATGGATCGCTGGTGCTGCTGAGCGAGAAGCTTTGGGCCAGCGAGGTGATTCGGCGCGTGCGACCCTCCCTGGAAGGCTTCGACGTGGACGTGCAACTTCCTTCCTGAGTTCGCTTCGATCCGGATTGTGGAATTAGAGGCTCGGCTGATTCGACGCTGAGTCGTCCGTCGAGGGTGGAGGGGCGGCTTCAGCCGCTTCGCGAGCGGCTCCGGAGGTACGTCCCGGGAATTCGCCGCTGCTCGCCCGTTCACGAAGAATTTCGGCCAAACCGTCGAACAATTTCGCGCACGATTCCCGCAGGGCCTGATCCGCCGAGCGCATCAGCGATTCGAGGCCATGCTGGCCGTGCTCGTTGAGGCGGCGCACGGAGGAGACAACGCAAGAGTCGCCGGCTGTGTCGATGCGTTCCTGATAGCGCGCCAGGGCGTCGCCGCTCAACCGGTCCAGGTTGTCCGTCCATTCTTTCTCATGAGTTTTGCGTTCGAGCCGATAGGCAGTGAGCGCGGAGGTGAGTTCGCTGGAGAGGGTGCTGCGGCCCTCGGCGACGCTTGTTTCGAGCTGAGCCGCCATTGCCTGATGGAATCTTGCCACGGACGATTCGACGCTGGTTTCGAAGTTCCGCAGGAGCTTGATTCCCGACGTTTCCATCTGTTCGGCCGTTTCTCGCGCGGCGCCGGCGGTTCTGGCAGTAAATCGCTCAATTTCCTGATCGGAAATTCCGCTGAGAACCTGGCCGAAGGACGTCGCCGTAGCTTCGGCGGCTTGCTCGATCTGGGTCCGTCCCCGCCCGGTCAGCTCGGCAGTGAATCCGTCAAGCTGCTCGCGAATCCGTGCGGCGCGCTCGGACGATTGTGCTTCGAGATCGACCGCGAACCTCTGCTTTGCATCTTCCGCCTTTTCCGCGAGCGTCATCACCCCCGCCGCGAGCCCTTGCTCGATGAGCGTCTGAAGCCGTCCGCGCGCCACTTCCTCAAGTCCCTGGGAGGCAGTCTCCATCGCATTCGCAGCGGCCTGGGAGGCGCCGGAGACGCGAGTGTCGATTTCCTGCTGGAGCCTGGCGGCGGCTTCCTGGCGGGCGCCGTCGAACTGCCGCGCAGAATCGGCGGTCGCCGCGTCGAAATGCGCGCGCAGGTCCCGCTCGCTGCTGTCCGACATCTGTCGCAGGCGCTCGCGGTGCAGCCTCAAACTCTCTTCCACCTGCAGTTCCTTCATCGACAGCTCGCTGAGGATTTCGGGGAGGCGATTCATGTGTGGCGCGAGCTTCGATTCGATTTCCGCTGCGGCATCACCAACGAGCCGCTGCTTCAGAACATCCAGCGCGGAGGCCGTTTTTTCGATCGATGCGGCAGTCAGCGCTTCGGCGCGGTCGCCCATTTCCCGGGTCTGCGCATCGAGAACGAGCCGGAGACCCCGATTCAGCTCGTCCAGGGCCTCCCGCGTGGCCACCTCGATCTGCGCCGAAGAGCCGGTCACTCGTGACAGGGCATGCTCGATTTCGGCGAGAGACGATTTGGCGCGTGCCAATTCGTCGTCAAACGCGGACTTCAGCGACGTGAAAGTTTCGCGAGCCTCGGCCAGATTCTGGAGCAGGGGCTTTCCAAGTCCGCCGACGTGCTCAGAAAACTCGCGTTCCGCGACACGCGTGATTTCGTGCGAGCTCTGCGAGAATTGCGCGACCATGCGGCGGACTCCACCGTCCAGAGAAGACTGGAGCAGCTCGTCCCACTGGGTTTGCGCGGAATTCATTTCGGTGTGGAGTCGCTCGCGCCATTCCGAAGATGCTTCTTCCAAGGAAGGCGACGCTTGCTTCGGAACCTCGGCATTCGCGTGCGAGTCGTGAATCGCACCGAGCTCGAGGCGTTCCTGCGCGAGGCGAACCGCTGTGGCGGCGGCCGCCTTGTTCTCTGCGTGGAGATCGTCCCTGTTCTTCTCAATCTCCGCTATCAGCAGCCTGGCCTGGCCGAGACCCGCCTCAAATTCGGCCCTGATCTTTTCGACCATCTCACCCTGATAGCCCGCGAGCGTTTCGCGCGCGGAGTGCTGGGCCTGCTCGAATTCGTGCTTCCATTTTTCGAAAAGCTCTTCCCGCATCCACGACTGCTGCGCCGGCGAGGCGTCGAGGACCGTCTCGGCGGCCGGAGCAGATTCGTTTGAGGCCGATGTGGCGCGACGCTCAAATTCCGCGCGGAAGTCCCGGAGCAGCGGATGTTCCGCGGGCTGCGGATTTACAGGTGCCCCGGATTGTCCAAGAATCGAATCCAAACCACCGGGCGTCGCATTCATCTCATTCATAACGTTTTCCCTTGAAGGTCCGGGGGCGCCCGGAGTCTCCGATTCCAGAATTCCAGGCGCTTGCAACTCAGACTGCTTCTCAGCCGCACTGCCGGGCGACGCGGTTTCGACGGCGGCCCAATCGGCAGGGGACTGCTCGAAGAGCCACACGTTCTGGGGCGTTTCCAGTTCCGCGTTGATTTGAAAGAACTCCCGAACCGAGTGTGGGCGTTGGATCCAGGCGACTCGCGCGCGGACATTGCGGAACTCGGCGCCGCGAGCGATCTCCATCGTGATCCACGTGTTCTTCGGCAGGTGATACCGTGAGGCGTACCGGCAGCCGTGAAGATTGACGCTGACAGTGGCGGTGCGTTCTTCGAATTCCTGGCCGAGCAAGTCGACGCCGCGAACGACAATGGGCAACGACCTGGTGACCCTCTCGCTGCGACGGCGCTGGACCCTGTCTTCAAAAGCCACTGCGTGGCATCCTGTGTTTCAAACTCTGGTGCACGACAATAGCACCGTTGCGAGCCGAGGTCCAGATGCGAAACGGCACATGCGAAACGGCGCGATGCGCCGGTTTGTGGAATTCTTTGCGGTCAGTTATCCTATGGCGTCAAGCCGCTGTTGTGAGGCCCCGGTGCAGAAATTTCAGCTCGTTCTCCTGCTCCACGCGCATCAACCCGTAGGAAATTTCGAGAACGTGCTCGAAAACGCCTACACGCAGTGTTACCTGCCGTTTGTGGAGGCCCTTACGCGCCATCCGGCAATACGCGTCGGGCTGCACTATTCAGGATCGCTGCTGGAGTGGATCGAGAAGGCTCACCCCGAGTATTTCGAGCGCCTCCGCGACTTCGTGCGCCTGGGGCAGGTGGAGATGATCGGGGGCGGATTCTACGAGCCGATCCTGATCGCCATCCCTCCCGAAGACCGCCAAGAGCAAATTCACCGCCTCGCCGATTATATCGAAGACCATTTCGGGGCGCGGCCGGGCGGTGCGTGGCTCGCCGAGCGAGTTTGGGAGCCGCAACTTCCTTCCACCTTGAAAGCGGCCGAAGTGGATTACACGCTGGTTGACGATAACCATTTCCTCGGCGGCGGGTTCGAGATGGAGCAGCTTTATGGCTATTACATCGGCGAAGATCAGGGACAGATCGTTCGAATCATTCCGGGGTTAAAGTTGCTGCGCTATCTGATTCCCTTCCGGAGCGTCGACGAGACGATGCAGTTCCTGCGCAAAACCGCATCGGAGCATCCTGGCGGGTTCGCGACGATGGGAGACGATCTGGAGAAGTTCGGAATCTGGCCGGGGACGCATGACCACTGTTACCGAAACGGATGGATCGAGAATTTTCTGGAAGCTCTCGAGACCAACGCAGACTGGCTGGAAACGTCAACGCCCGGAAACGCCCTTATTTCGCATGCGCCTATGGGTCGAGCGGACCTTCCCACCGCTTCGTACACCGAAATGATGGAATGGGCGCTGCCGTTGCCCGCGCGCAACCGGTATCACGTCCTGACGGAGGAGTTCGCTTCCCGGCCGAAGGACCTGCCGTTCGTGAGGGGAGGCATCTGGCGAAACTTCTTTTCGAAATACAGCGAATCGAACCTGCTTCAGAAGAAAATGCTGCACGTTTCAGCCAAAGTGCAGCGCCTCTCACACAAGCGGGAAGCGGACGCGGCGTTCACGCACCAGCTGGAACAAAGCAAGACCCTTCTGTTGCGAAGCCAGTGCAACGATCCGTACTGGCATGGAGTGTTCGGCGGATTGTATGCGCCGCACCTGCGCACGGCTTCCTGGCGGTCGCTAGTCGAGGCTGAAACGATTGCTGACCGGCTTTCGCACAGGAAGAGCGCGTACGCTGAAGCGACGGCGCTCGATTTTGACGGCGATGGAAGCGATGAAATTTACTTCACGTCCGACCGCTACGCCGTGCTGGTCCAACCCGAGGACGGCGGCACGATCAGCGCGATCGATTGCCGCGATGCTAACGCGACGCTGATCAATTCGCTCAAGCGCCGGCCCGAGTCGTACCACGCCAAAATCCGCGGCAAAGTGGGACAGAGCGCCACCGGCGTGCAATCCATCCACGAGCAGATGCGAACGAAGGAGGAGGGACTCGAGCGCTGGCTGAACTACGACCGCTGGAAACAACAGTCGTTCCGTGTGCTGCTATTCGGCCGGAACAAAACGCACCACGACTGCGAGATGATCCGGTTGGACGAAGATGCGGAGCTTGCGGGAGGCTCGTACATTACTTCGGAGGTTTCCAACGACCGGATCGCGCTTGCATCGCGAAACAGTCTTGATTGGAAGGTGCAAAAGACATTTTCGCTGGTGCGGACGGACGCCGGGTTCGACATCGTCTGCGACGTTCTCCTGGAACGGACGCAGGGAGCGGCGTCCGCAAACCTGGGCATCGAAGTGGTGGTCAATTTCCTGGCGCCCTCAGCGCCAGATCGTTATTTCGAATCGGGCGGGAAGCGGTACCCATTGCGCTGGTCGGCAGCGGTTCCGGCCTCTCACCTGCGCGTCGTTGACGAATGGCAGAAGGTGAGCGTCACGCTTGTGGCGCCGGGCGCGCATGAGTTCTGGGTCTGCCCGATCGAGACTGTCTCCGAATCCGAGGACGGTTTCGAGCGCATTTACCAGGGCTCGAAAATCGTAACCGTGTGGCCCGTCCATTTGCGCGGCAGCGGCGAATGGAAAGGACAGTTGACCTTCAAAACGGCCCATCTCGAATGAGGCGGATGCGTCCACCCTTGCGAGCCGGATTGCCCTCACGCAGGAGGTTTTGCTAGAGTCTGCATCGGAGGCACTATGCCCGTTTCCCAGGAGCTGCTCGACATCTTGGTCTGTCCCGTGGACAAAACTCCGGTGAAGCTGACTGCGGACCAGCAGGGGCTGAAGTGTCCCTCCTGCCAGCGCGTGTATCCGATTCGCAACGACATTCCGGTGATGCTCGTCGACGAAGCCCGCATTGAATCCAAAGTTGAAGGCCGCTGAACCTTCGTCTCTGCTTCCGGAACTCCCGCAGGGAGCCAAAATCCTGATTTTGCGTTTGCGGTCGCTGGGCGATCTGGTGCTGGAAACGCCGGCGATTGCCGCGATTCACTCGTGGCGCCCTGACCTTGAGATCAACGTTCTGATCGAACCGCGTTTTGCTGGAATCCTGGAGGGCAATCCTGCGGTTTCCAGCGTAATCGCAAGCAACGGATTCCTGGAGACTGCGGGCGAACTGCGGACGCGGCAGTTTTCAATCGTGTTCAATCAGCATGGGGGTCCGCGGAGCGCTCTGCTGACCGCGGCATCCGGTTCGCCGGCCCGCGTCTGCTGGAAGGGATTCCCGTATTCGTTCCTCCATAACGTACTCGTGCCGGACGCGAAGGAATTCTACGGAAGAGCGGCGGTGCATGCCGTGGAGCACAGAATTTCGCAGTTCTACTGGACCGGGTTGCCACGCGGCCCGATACCCAAAACGCAAGTTTTTCCGCAGAGGGATGCGCTCGAAGCGGTCGCTCAAATTCTTCCTCAGAACGGCATTGAACCGGGCTCGCCGTACGCTGTGCTGCAGCCTGGAGCTCGATTACCCGGAATGCGCTGGCCGGCGGAGCGGTTCGCGGAGGTTGCGCGCTGGCTTCGCGAAAAACGAGGAATTGCGTCCGTGGTGAATCTGTCGCCCGGGGACCAGGCGATCGCGAACGGGGTTCGGCAGGCAATGCGCGGTCACGCCGCAATTCCCGAGCCGTTGAGCATCCGCCAGCTGATCGCGCTGATCTCCGGAGCGCGAATCTTCGTGGGCAACGATTCAGGTCCCGTGCATCTCGCGGCGGCGACGGGACGCCCCACGACCGTGGTCTACGGCCCCACGAATCCTGTCCAGTGGCATCCGTGGCAGACGGAATATCGCGCTCTCCACACGGACGCCGTTTTCGATCCGGAGCGGGGCGACAAAAGCCTGGCGGTGCGCGAGCTGCGCTCGATTCAAACCATCGGCGTCCAGGAAGTACTGAATGCGTGCGACGAGCTGCTGGCAGGCTAGGCCTAGGGCGCGGAAGTCAGTACGGCGGGAAACTGATGGATTCGTCTTTGGGGTCAACCCATAACGTTATTTTCTGCGTTTTGGATTGCTCGGCCTCGTCGTTGTCTTTCGGAAAGGGTTTGTAGGGACTGACGGCAACGACGATAGCCGCGCTGGAGGAATTGCGAACGCTTTCCGTGGATTCGATCTCGTAACTTTTGATCGGACCGTAGTATCCGCCGGGTCCCCAATCCTCGAGAAAATCCTTGAACTCATAGCTGGGTGAAGGCTTCCAAATCCGGTACGCCTCTTGCAAGTTGCCCGTCACGACGGCGTTCATCAGATGGTCAACGGTCCGCCGTTCCTTAAAGAAGCGGAGGTTTCCGGGCCAATACCAGAGGAGTAGAAATGCAATGACGAGGGCAGCGACACCGGTGATGATGTAGCGGCGAATCTTTGCGGGCGGATGCTCGTCCGTAGAATCAAACAGTCCCACGCCTTCTCCCTTTGCGTTCCCTACAACTGCCGCTTGAACAGCATAACGCTTCCCGCAATCATCACCGCAGAGAAGCCCAATAAAATTAACACGTCTCTGTAAATTCCTTCAATGCCCGTGCTCTTCACAGTCAGGTTGCGGAGCGCGTGCACGGTGTAGGTGAACGGATCGACGACGGAAATCCAGCGCAACCAGTTCGGGAACGCTTCGATCGGATAAATGGCGCCCGAGGGAAAGAACAGCAGCGTGTTCAGCACGCCGAAAATCGCGCGCGGAACCAGCGGATCGTCCACGCGCACCATGACGAGAAACATGAAGCTGATCATGCGCCACCGAGGCCACCAGCACGACCACGGTGAGATAAAAGAGCCGCACCGGATCCCAGATGCTCGGGAATGCCCGCGATCAACCCGCCGATGATCGTCAGAAGCAATCCCGCCATCAGTCCCTTGAGCGCCCCCGCGCCGATCAGGCCCATGACGAGTTCGGATTTGTGAATGGGCGTGAGCAGGTAGCCCTCGTGCAAGACCGCGCGATTTGTCGTCGATGAACGTGATGCCGCCGCCGATCATGGCCACGATGAAAATCGACATGGCGATCGAGCCGGCAAGCAGATACTTGATGTACTCGATGTACGGATAGATCTCGACCACCTTCAGCTGCACGACCTGATCGAGGCGCGTGGCGACCGATCGGCGCGTTCAACGCGTCGACCATCTGCTGCAAGCGCTGATCAATCGAGCTGGAGACGAATTGATCCGTGTTGTCTTCGATGAAGCGCGATGCGAGGGCGATTGCGCTGATAGATAACGGCGGGAGAAATCGTCGGGGATCTCGACGACGGCGCGCACAAACCCCGCGCGCAGATCGTTCACGGCGTGCGGCTGCGAATCGTAATCGACCACGCGGAACGTCTGCGGAGCCGGCGGCAACGCCGTCGAACATCTCGCGCATCCGGCGCGACTCGACGGAGTGATCCTGATCGACGACCGCGACCGTGGCGCCCTTGATCTTTCCGCCGAAGGCGTAGCCCAGAACGATCAGCTGCACCAGCGGGAAAATCATGGAGGCCATCATCAGCGCGGGGCTGCGGAAAAATTTCCGCATGTCGCGTTCGATCAGCGCCCATATGCGATAGAATTTCATTGGCGTCCGCCCACTTCTTTCGTGCTCACGATCATCCGATCATCCACGTTCCGGACTCGCTCAGCGATAGAGATGGCTGATGTCATAGGTGGCCGATCCGCGCGCCGCGTCGCGCAGTTCGCGTCCCGGTGTAATGCAGAAACACGTCGTCGAGCGTCGTGCTCTGCACGGTGACTCTCTTCGACCGTCACTTTGCGCGCCCGCGCCAGATCCATCAGGCGCCGCGACCGTGGAAGGCCCGTCGTGCGAAGCGATGTGAACCACTCCGTCGTGCTGCGTCACGTCGGCCGCATGCGCGCAGCTTCTCGAAGCTGCTCGAGCCAGTCGGCCGGCGCATTGTCGAATTCCGCTTCGACGGTATCGGTTCCCGGAACGCTGTCCTTCAGCCTGGTGGGCGTATCGAGCGCGACGAGCTTGCCGTGATCCACGATCGCGATGCGCTCGCAGAGCTTGTCGGCTTCGTCCATGTAATGCGTCGTGAGCAGAATCGTCAGGTTCGCTTTTTCGCGCAGGTCGCGGATCATTTCCCAGACGTTCGTGCGCGAAACGGGATCGAGGCCCGTGGTGGGCTCGTCGAGAAAAAGAATTTTCGGCGAATGCACCAGGCCGCGCGCAATTTCCAGGCGCCGGCGCATGCCGCCGGAAAACGTGCGCACCAGGGCCGAGCGAAATTTGATCAGATCCACGGATTCGAGCAGGTTCGTAATCAGCTGGCTCGCGCTCGTTCGCCGGGACGCCGTAGAGTTTGGCGTGAATCAGCATATTTTCTTCGGCCGTCAGCTCCGGATCGGAAGTGAAGGCCTGCGGAATCACGCCGAGCGACGTGGCGCACGCCGTCGGCATCCTTGCGAAATGTCGTGTCCGGCGATTCGCGCCGTGCCGGAAGTGGGCGGAGTCAGCGTGGTCATCATGCGAATCAGCGTCGTCTTGCCGGCGCCGTTGGGCCCGAGCAGGCCGAAAATCTCCCCTTCCTGAACTTGAAACGTGATCTCGTTGACGGCGACGAGGTCGCCGAACTTCTTAGTCAGATGATCGACTTCAATTGCATTCATGACAGAAGACCCTTGTGGTTCAGAGCCTGTCGAACCAGCTCTTCTTTTGAGGCTGCGGCAGCAGTACTGTCGCCGTCATGCCCGGAAACAGCCTGCGGCCTGGATTGGGCACGGCGACCTTGATTGCGAACGTCTTGATATCGCGCTTCGTGCGGCTCACGTCGCGCTGCGTGGCGTAATCGCTTTCCACTCCCTTGAAGAAAACGCGGCCGTCGAAGATGTCCCCGGACGGCAGCCGGACACGCAACTTTTGGCCGAACTGGATCGAATCGATGTAGCTTTCTTCCACTTCCGCGCGCACCCAGAGGTGGTCGATATCCACGATCACGACAATGGGCGAACCTGCGTTCGACGACTTCGCCCTGTTTTGCCACGCGCACGGAGACGATGCCGCCGATCGGCGCATAGCATTTCCGTGTAGCCGAGCTTGGTCGCGGTCTCTGGCTTCGCTGGCGCGCGCCTGTTCGAGCTGGGCGATGGTCGAAGCGATGCGCGCTCTTGCGAACGTCCACCTGTTTGCGATTGGCTTGCGCCACGGCCACAGCCGCTTCCTGCGCCTTGACCGATTGTCTCGAAGGCCTCCACGTTGGCCTGCGACATCCGCACGGCAGCCTCGGCGTGATCGCGATCCTGCGCGGAGACTTCTCCCTTTGCGAACAGTTTCTGCATGCGATCCAGGTCCGCCTGATCGCGCCAGAGCTGGACGCGCGCCTGTTCGAGCTGCGCATTGGTGGTCGTCACGCCGGCATCGGCCTGATCGATCGAAGCACCGGTTTGCTCGCTCGTCCAGGAGTAGTTGTGCTGGGCTTCGTTGGACGGAGGCTTCGAGAGTGGCGACGTTCGCCTTTGCGGCCGCCAGGCTCGCTTCAAGTTCTCTGGGATCGAGTTCGCCGATCAGCTCTCCTTTCTTCACCTCGGAGCCCTCGTCCACATTCAACTTCACCATCCGCCCGCTGATCTGCGGACTCACAATCACTTCGTTGCCATCCACCATGCCGGTCAGGGGAATCTCGTTGCCGCGCGGCATCGTCAAGTAGTAGACGACCAGGGCAATGATGAAAACGACCGCGACCAGCCTGAAGAATTTCATGCCGCTCATCGAGACCTCGCTCCGGCCGGCATCAGACCGTGATCGATGAAGTCAAGCACTGCTTGTTTCCTTTCCTCAATCGCATTGGGACTCAGAAGATCGCGCCCCGCGATTTCGCCGAGGATCGGCGCCGCAGCGAAATAAGAAGTAATCATTCCCACGATCGTGAAAGCCGTATGATGCGGATTGACGCGCCGCAATTCGCCAGACGCCGACCCCTCGCTCAATCATGCTAGTCAGTTGCTTGTAAAAAGGCCGCAAATATTCGCGGACGATCCAATCGAAATTCCGCGTCTTCTCCATAGCTTCGCGATGAACCAGGCGGGGATAATTCGGATGCGTAGCAAGAAAATCGAAATAGCCAACAATGAACGAGCGGAGTTTTCCGTGGGCGAGCCGGTCTTTCCCGGCCGGGCGTAGACGCCTGCGCGGAGCTGGCGAAAGAGGTTCTCGAGGACGGCGCGATGCAGCCGCCGTTTGTTGCCGAAATAGTAGTAGAGCATGGCCTTGTTCGCGTGGGCCGCGGCAGCGATTTCGTCCGTTCGCGCGCCCGCGATCCTTGAGCCGCAAAATGCTCCTCCGCGGCGGCCAGGATTCGCTGTGCCGTCGCTGGATTTTCAACTTTTCTATGCTCGCGCGGGCATCGCGTATTTAACTAACCGGTTAGTTTAATCGAGCGGCGGCCGCAGCGTCAAGCACTTATTCGGGAGGCCGCGGTTATGCTTCGAGAGCGCCGCCAGCGCCAGCGGGCAATTCGATGGAGTATTTGGTGCGCGCTTTTTCGCGATGCAGCGCGAAGGCAAGTTCGATGAGGCGATCGATCAGCTTCGAGTACGGGAGGCCGGAAGCCTCCCAC
This sequence comes from uncultured Acidobacteriota bacterium, assembly GCA_963753475.1. GTDB lineage: Bacteria > Acidobacteriota > Terriglobia > Acidiferrales > UBA7541 > Palsa-295. Next base: position 590,801 of record CAVWCN010000003.1, on the reverse strand, counting down.
AGCTTCGGGTACATGCTGATGGAGGTGAAACCCGGGGATCGTGTTGAGCTCGTTGACGAAGATTTTGCCCGTGCGATTCTCGAGGAAGAAATCGCACCGCGCCATGCCCGTGCCGTCGATCGCGCGGAAATGCGCGGACGGCGTAATCCTGAAATTTGGCCACCTGTTTTCTGGTGAGCGGCGCGGGAATCAGAAGCTGAGTGCCGCCTTCCAGATATTTCGCGGTGTAATCGTAGAACTCGCGGTGCGGAACGATTTCGCCGGGAATCGACGCGCGGACATCGTCGTTTCCGAGCACGGAAACTTCGATCTCGCGGCCGGCGATCGCCGCGCTCGACGATGATCTTCAGCGCGAATTCTGCCGCAAAGTCCATGGCGGCCTGCGATTTCCCTGGCGTTCGTCACGCGCGTCATGCCGACGGAGGAACCCAGCGTGGCCGGCTTGACAAACAAGGGGAAACGGAATTTTTTCTTGATCAGCCGGAGTGATGCCGGGGCGATCTTGTTCCCATTCCGAGCGCCGGATCGGCCAGGAACGGAACGATTGGCAGGCCGGCTTGCTCGAACAGGCGCTTCTGAACGTCCTTGTCCATTCCGACGGCGGATCCGAGCACGCCCGCGCCGACGTAGGGCAGGCCGGCAAGTTCGAGCAGGCCCTGCACGGTGCCGTCTTCGCCAAACGTGCCGTGCAGCACGGGGAAAACCACGTCCACGGCGACATTCGGCTGGCCGCGTTGCGGACCGACAGGAACCAGCGCCGCAGCGGCCGGTTCCGCCGGAAGCACGACGCGCTCGCCAGACTTCAACACGTCGGGAAGCATTTTTTGGGCGCTCGTTGCCGACGAGCCAGCGGCCGTCTTTCGTGATGCCGATGGGAACGGCTTCGTATTTTTCGGGATCGAGAGCGCGAATCACCGACGCGGCTGACGCGAGCGAGACTTCGTGCTCTCCGGACCGGCCGCCGAAAAGGACGCCTACGCGCAGCCGTTTCTTGCCGGTCATCGCGACACGCTGTCCGGAATCCTTGCGTCGTATGCCGTCGGGTTCTTCACAGGATTTTCTTTCCCAGGCCGGAAAGGACCAGTTCGACGCCGAGAGGGCCGTCGTGTTGTGGAGATCGATCACAGGATTGATTTCGACCAGCTCGAACGAAATCATCGCGCGGCTGTCGGCAATCATTTCGAGAGCGAGGTGCGCCTCGCGATAGGTCACGCCGCCGCGCACCGGCGTGCCCACGCCCGGAGCGTCCGAGGATCGACGAAATCCATGTCCAGGCTGACGGCGATACCCGCCGTATCGTCACTCGTGAAGCGCAGCGCTTCGCGACATCACTTCGCGCATGCCGCGCTCGTCGATATCGCGCATGGTGAAAACGTGCACACCGGAATCCTTCATCAGCCGGCGCTCCTTTGAATCCAGATCGCGCACGCCAACGAGCGCCACGCTGCGCGGCTCGACCATCGGCTTGATTCCGGCAAGTTCGGTCAGTTCCGGCGGTCCGTAGCCCATGATCGATGCCAGCGGCATGCCGTGAATGTTGCCTGACGGCGAAGATTCGGGCGTATTCATGTCGCCGTGCGCGTCCAGCCAGATCAGCCCGATTCGCTTCGATTCTTTGCGGAAATGTGCAGCCGCGCCTGCAGTCGTACCCACGGCGATCGAATGATCGCCGCCGAGCACGAGCGGGAGAAAACCCTCGTCGAGGGCTTTCCCTGAGATTTCCGCGAGCCCTTTGCAGGTCTCGGCAATTTCTTCGAGGTATTTGGCGTTCTTCTCGCCGTAGTGCTGCTCTTCGGGCTGCTTGACCGCGATGTTGCCGATGTCTTCCACCTGATGGCCGAGCTGCTTCAGGCGCGACTGCAGCCCGGCGACACGCAAAGCGGACGGGCCCATATCGACGCCGCGACGGCTGGCGCCGAGGTCCATCGGCACTCCGATGATTCGGATTTTCTGCGCCATTTGTTTTGTCTTTCCCGGCCCGGAACGAATGCCAGGAACCTCAAGGATAGACGCGATAGAGCATCCGTGGGAAGGGGATGACTTCGCGAATGTGCTCGGTTCCGCAAATCCAGGCCACGGTGCGCTCGAGCCCAAGCCCGAAGCCGGCGTGCGGCACGCTGCCGTAGCGGCGCAGGTCGAGGTACCACTGGAACGCTTCTTCCGGCAGCTTGTGCCTCGCGGATGCGCTGGACCAGCGTTTCGTAGTTCGACTGGCGCTCGCCTCCGCCGATAATCTCGCCATATCCTTCCGGAGCGATCATGTCGAAGCTGAGGGAAAGCTCGGGGCGCGCGGCGTCGGTAGCCATGTAGAAGGCCTTCATGGCCGCGGGATAGCGATGGATGATCACCGGCTTGTCGAAATTCTTCGAGAGAATCGTCTCTTCGTCGCCGCCGAAATCGTCTCCCCACTTCGCGGGATTTCCCGCCTTTTGCAGGAGGCTGATCGCCTCGTCGTAGGTGATGCGCGGGAACGGAGGCTTGATCTTCTCGAGTTTCGTGATGTCGCGTTCGAGCGCTGCGAGTTCGCGCGAGCGATTCTTCACCACGGACTGCACGACGGCGCTGACCAAGCCCTCGCCGAGCTGCATCATGTCTTCGAGGTGCGCGTAGGCCGCTTCGGGCTCGAGCATCCAGAATTCGGTCAGGTGGCGGCGTGTCTTCGATTTTTCGGCGCGAAACGTGGGGCCAAACGTGTAGACCTTGCCCAGCGCCGCGGCTGTGGCCTCGACATAAAGCTGGCCGGATTGCGTGAGATAGGCCTTCTGGTCGTCGATGTAATTCACTTCGAAAAGCGTCGTCGTGCCTTCGCAGGCTGCCGGCGTGAAGATCGGGGCGTCGGTAAGCGTGTAGCCCTGGCTATCCATGTAATTGCGCGCGGCACGCTCCGCTTCGGCGCGAATCCGCAGGATCGAAGCCTGGCGCGGAGTGCGAATCCAAAGGTGCCGCTGGTCGAGAAGGAAATCGACGCCGTGCTCTTTCAGTTGAATCGGATAGGGAGTCGAATCGGGCACGCGCTGCACGACTTCGATTCCGCTGATATGGATCTCGTATCCGCCCGGAGCGCGCGGCTCGGCTTGCATCGTCCCGGTGACGATGACGCTCGACTCCTGCGTCAGGTCCTTCAACGCCGCGAACGCGTCGGGATTCTCCTTCTGCGAAACGACTCCTTGAATCACGCCTGTCCCGTCGCGGAAAATAGGAAAGAGCAGCTTGCCGGATTCGCGGAGATTGTAGAGCCAGCCGCGAATCGTAACAGCCTGCCCGGAATATTGACCGGCTTGCTCGATCGTAACCGTTGGGGCTGTTGATTGCGCTTGCTGCGTCGTGGGATCCATTCGTCTTTCTAACGTTCAGGATTTTCCCGTGCGGCTGCCCTTGCTTTCGAGACTCTCCTCGATCTTATCGAAGACGGCCCGCGCCTGGTCGAGCGAGGGTTCTCCGTTCGCGGCTTCCTTGAGTTCCAAGACAACCGGCAATTCATGCGGTGAGCCGGAGATCATGCCGAGGAACGCGTCCCAATCGATCGTGCCGTCGTAAGGAAGCAGGTGCTCGTCCTTTTCGCCGTGATTGTCGTGGATGTGCGTCGTGACGATGCGGTCGCGCATGATTTCGAACGCTGCAGCAACGTTTGCATCCACGTGCGCGTGGCCGACGTCGAAACAGAGCCGCAAATCCTTCAAGTGGGTCTCCTTGAGGAACTGCTGGAGGGAGTCCGGGGAACCCAATTCATCAGGCGTATTTTCAAGCGCGATGGTCACCCCGCGCTGCTTGGCGAAGATCGCAAGATGCTCGAGGGAATTAAATGCAGCATCCAGCTTTCGCGGATCGGCCGCGGCGCGGCTTTGCCCTATGTGCTGGACCAAATATTTGAAAGGAATGCGTTCGGCTACCTCGAGCGCGCGTTTTACTTCATCGACGGCGTCGAGCCGCCGGACGCGCTCCGGTTCGGAAATTGAAATGGGTACGCCGCTCTGCCGTCCGAGCGCCGCGTCGCGTTCGGTCGGCGAGTGCAAGGAGTGCAGCGCCAGACCGTTTTCTTCGAGAGCGTCGGCCAGTTCGCGCACCGCCTGTTGGGAGCGATAGCCAAAGTGTCCGGAAGCGCAGAAAATCTCAATCGACGGAATGCCAGCCCGAGCGATTTGACTCAGCAGCACCGGCTCCAGCGGGTGCCGTACGTATCGGTAAGTCGAAAGGACGCGTTGCACGACGATTTACGCTCTCCAGAGCGGAAGAAGTATGGTCGGCGGAAAAGGCTGCGGCGTCAATAGCGGCAAAGGGCACGGCACGCGTGGGGACGGACTCCCAGTGGCGAGAAGATCAGTATCCCGCTGCCGCGCCTCCGCGCCGCGGATCGGGCGCGCCGAGCCGCTCACCACTCGCCGGATCGATGCCGATCGCTTCTACTTTCCCCAGCCACATCCGCCGCGGAGCGATCTGGTATCCCCGGCTCTCGAGCCCCTGAACCACCGACGCCGGCACGGTCGGCTCCATCACCACCGCGGCCGGCATCCACTGCTCGTGAAAGCGAGGTGCGTTGATCGCGGCCTGGGCGCCCATGCCGAGCCGCATCCAGTTCAGCACCGAAAGAAGCGTCGCCGAAATGATGGTTGGGCCGCCCGGAGAGCCCGTCACGAAGCTCAGCTTGCCGTCGCGCAGAACAATCGTCGGCATCATCGAGCTCAACGGGCGCTTTCCCGCAGCGATCGCATTGTTCTCCGACTGAATCAGCCCGAACATGTTTGGCGACCCCGGATGCGAAGTGAAATCATCCATTTCGTCGTTTAGGAGGAACCCGTCGGTGGAAGTCACGCCCGAGCCGAAGTAATTGTTGATCGTGTAGGTGTTCGACACGGCGTTTCCTGCCGCGTCCACGACGGAAAAATGGGTCGTGTGTCCCTCGACGGTCTCCGCCAGCGCCATGGCAACGGCGTCTTTGTCGGGCGGAGGCACGAGGGATGCGCTGCTCGCTTTCGCACATGACGGCGAGTCTTTCTTCAGGATTCCCGGATCATCGGCCGCAACTTCCTGACTCGAGGAGGCCTTCGCCGGATCGATCGTGGCGCGCAGCGAATCCGCGTAGCATTCCGACGTGAGTTGCGCGACGGGAAGCTTTTCGAAATCCGGATCGGCCAGGTACATCGCGCGGTCGGCGAAAGCACGCCGCATCGCTTCGACCACCCAGTGCACGGATTCCGGATCGGCCCACGATTTCAATGGAATCGTCTGCAGAATATTCAGCGCTTCGATGGTCACCACGCCGCCCGAGCTAGGCGGAGGGCTGGTGACGACTTCCCATTTGTGGCCATCGGCCGCGTACGTCTTCTCAAGCGGCTGCCGAATCTTCGGCTCGTAATGCTCCAAATCTGCAAGAGTGATCAGGCCGCCTCCTGCTTTCATTTCCTGCGCCAGATCGTGCGCCGTGCGGCCGCGATAAAATTCTGCCGGCCCGTCCTTCGCAATCCGCTGCAGCGTCGCCGCCAGCTCCGGCTGCTTGAAAATATCTCCCGTCGCGTAGTAGTTCCCATCCCTCTGAAAAATCCGATGGCTCACGGGGAATTTCGCCATTGCTTGCGACTCGCGCAGGAGCCCGGCAAGTCTCGCGCCCACTGGAAAACCGTTCGCAGCCAAACGAATAGCCGGCTGCATCACTTGCCCGAGGGTCATCGTTCCGTACTTATGCAGCGCAAGAGCCATGCCCGCCACGGTTCCGGGCACGCCAATCGCTCGATAGCCTTCAATCGACGCTTTCGGGTCAACGGTCCCGTCCGGCCGCAGGTACATATTGCGCGAGGCCCCGGCGGGCGCGGTCTCACGATAATCGACGAATCCTTCGCGGCCATTTGCCATGCGCACGAGCATGAATCCGCCGCCGCCGATGTTTCCCGCTTCGGGCTCGACCACGGCCAGCGCAAACGCGACGGCCACGGCGGCGTCTACGGCGTTCCCGCCGCGCTTCATGATTTCCACACCGGCGTCCGATGCGAGCTTTTCGTCGCTCACGACCATACCCTTCGGCTCGCGCAGGGCCCTCGCCGGCCATTCAGGCTCGGTTTCGCGCGCAGCCGTAGCCGTGTATTCGCGGGGCTGCGTCTTGTTCCGGGATTGCGCTTGCGGCTGCGCGGCAACTGCGGTCGAGGAGAGGGTCAAAATTGCAAACAGCGAAATGAGTTTCGTCATAGACGAGGACTTTAGAGGACTCGGCCAAGCACGTCAACTAAGGCGTGTGCGGGGACGCGCGGCATGCGCACGGCGAAATAGGCGAAAGCAAAGCGAACACAAAATAACGGGTTTTGTATCGAGTAGAAATTCGCCGATCCTTTGTTTTCATGCGGTTGGGGGGATTTCTACTCGAAGGCTGTATCGAGTAGACGTCATCTGTGTACGCGTGCCTCAATCACGGGAGGCGGGCTTTGATCGGATCGGGAACAGGGATGATCCTTCGCCGGCAAAGAACCAGAGCGCCGGGCTCAGGATGCCGGCCCTCGTCGGGTCAGCAATTCAGCACACTGGCGCAACAGGAATTGATCCGTCATTCCTGCGATATAGTCGCAGATGACGCGATGCGGCGGCTCTCGCAGCGCCTCCTCCGCGTAGTGGGGCGGCATGCGATCAGGGTGCGCCAGAAAGAAGCGAAACAGTTCTTCGACGGCGCGCACAGAGCGGTCGCGTTCTTCGGCAATCGCCGGCAGCGAATAGACACGCGCCCAAAGGAAGCGTTTCAGCGCCGCGTTCTCCTCAGCCACATCATGCGAGAACGCCACGAGGCGCCTTGTCTGGCGTCGAACACCTTCGACGCTCTGAACGCCGCTCGCCTGGACCGTTTGCCGCGTGTTCTCGATGAGGTCCGTGGCCAGCAGATCGAGGACGTGTTTCAACGCCTCGTTGAATTTTAGTTTGCGTTGCCCTTGCGGATGGAGGCGGTCAATCTCGCGATACGCAGCGTCGAAAGCGGGCACTTCAGCGCGCAACTGCTCGAGATCAAGCAGCCGCGCTTCGAACGCGTCGTCCAGGTCAGCCGTGTTGTAGGCGATTTCGTCCACCAGATCGATGAGCTGCGCTTCAAGCGGCGGCCGCTGATCGAGCAGATACTCGGCGAGCTCCGGGAACTCCGCAGGCGGATAATCGCGGGAATGCTTCACGATCCCTTCCCGCACCTCAAACGTAAGATTCAGACCGGGAAAATCGAGGTAGCGCTGCTCGAACCTCTCGACGATGCGCAGCGCCTGCAGATTGTGTTCGAAGCGGCCGCCATGCTCGCGCAGCAGGGCATCGAGCTGTTCCTCTCCCGCGTGGCCGAACGGCGGATGGCCGATGTCGTGAGCCAACGCAAGCGCTTCCGCGAGATCGGTGTTCAGGTCCAGCGCTCCGGCCACGGTTCGGGCGATCTGCGCGACTTCCAGTGTGTGCGTGAGCCGGTTACGGAAATGATCGGAGTAGCGGGAGGTGAAAACCTGGGTCTTCGCTTCGAGCCGGCGGAAGGCGCGCGAATGAACCACGCGGTCGCGGTCGCGGGCGTAGTCGTTGCGGTAGGGATGCGAAGCTTCGGGATGGCGACGTCCGCGCGTGCGCCGCACGTCCATGGCATAGGGCGCATACGGCGCTGGATGCATGATGAACCTTGCGGCTCAGGATTTCCCGGGCAGGAGAGCAAGTTCCTGATCGGCCTGGTCGGCTATGGCCGTGTCCGGGTATTGGGACTTGATCTGGCCATAGAGCTTCGCCGCTTCGGAAGGATTCTTCTCGCGATAGTGGTGAGCCAGGGCCAACATCACGACCGGCTTGGGAACCAGAACAGTCGGCTTGGCCATGAGCTGCTGATACAGCTTGACGGCCTGGTCGCTTTGGCTTGTCTTGTCATCAATTTTGGCAAGTTCGAACTGCGCAAGGGAAGCATAGTCCGTATCGCCGCCGCTCGCAGCGGATTGAAGGTAGCGCTTTGCTTCGTCATTTTTCCCCAGCTGCTCCAGGCTCAGTCCAGCGTAGTAGCTCGCCAGTTGTCCAGGCCGCGTGCGCGAGTAATTCTTCGCCACGTCCTCGAACTTCTGAGCGGCGGCCGTGAACTTAGCGTTATCGTCCTTGAAGGCGGGCTGGCCGGGAGTTGGAGGGGCAGCTGCCTGGCTGCCGGTAGGAGCGTCGAAGACCTCCATCGCATTGGCGAAGGCCGCCGCAGCCTTCGTCGTCTGCCTGCTCGTGTAAGCTCGCCAGCCGAGGACGGCGAGAACCACGATGATCGCGGCCAGAAGAATGTAAGTCGTTCCTTGCTTGTGCGAGAGGAGGGCATTGGCGCCGTGCGCGAAGGTCTCGCGCACTTCGTCCGTCTTCAGTTCTTTTCGGGAAATATGCTGCGGCAAAAGCTCACCTCGGCAGAAACGTGTATTTTATCACATCGCGGGACCGCCGCGAGATCCGGCGAACGCGTCGCAAGCACAACAGTGCCTGCGTGGAACCCCGCCTCAGAGGCGTTGCGAATCAGCAGCGGAATGATTGCTAGACTTTGGTTACGGCTTCGGCCTGGTAGCCCTTCGGGCCTTGCTTCACTTCAAATTCGACGAGTTGGCCTTCCGTCAGCGATTTGTATCCGTCCATCTGAATCGCGGAAAAATGAACGAACACGTCTTCGCCTGACTGCCTCTGAATGAAGCCATAACCTTTCGATGCGTTGAACCACTTCACCACACCCTGTTCTCGAGCCAACTTTAGCGACTCCTCTTCAATTGATCTCCCGAAAGAGTGCTTGCGATTCCCGCCAGCAGCGCAAGCCGTTAGGTCAGCCGGAAAACACATGCTGCGGGAAGACAGCACCTATCGGCGGCGGGATTCTTGCACAAACCGAAATCGGTGTCCAGCATTTGCGCGGCGCCGCGGCGCCGGCGCGCGGATCGGGTTTGGCTGGGAATGGCCGGTTGCCGATTCGGGCGGCTCTCTTTGGCTGTGAGGGTGCAGTCCTTTATCGCGTTAAGACGCTGGTGATTTGTCTGCCGGCGTCGTTCTTCGCAGGAGGCCTGCGTAGATTGCGAAAGCGTGGCCCACTCGCTTTGCGGGACCGGGGGCATGGAGGGCAGCCAGAGCCGGCATCCCGCGGCCAAACAACTACCGGAAACTTCGGACGGCGGTGTCTTCGTCGGATTGCACGTCGAAAACGGTGAACAAGCGCGTGATCTGGAGGATGTCGTGGACGCGTCTTGTGAGCTGCAATAATTTCAGCTCGCCACTGACGCCTTGAACTGTGGTGTAGGCGCTCACCAGTTCGCCGATGCCCGAGCTGTCTATATAATCGACGTCCGCAAGGTTCAGCAGAATTTTGCGATGACCGCCATCGATCAGCTCGCGGACCGTTTTGCGCAAGACCGCGCTGCCCTCGCCCAAAGTGATTTTGCCGCTGAAATCGACCACTGTGACGTCGCCGGTTCTACGACTCGTAGCCTGTAAGGATGCCAAAGGAAACCTCGATGCGCCGGTTCTATTCCGGCGGGCGCTGGCCGTTCTCGGATCCGCTGGGAAGTCGCTTTGACATGATGAGCTCGGCCCCGCCGGCCGGACGTTGGCGGACAAGCAAATCATCCATGAAGGCGCGCATCAGGAAAATTCCGCGCCCGGACGTGCGCAGAAGGTTTTCTTCGGCGAGGGGGTCCGGCACTTCGGTCAGTTCAAAGCCCTTACCCTCGTCGAGCACATGCACGACCATTTTCTCCGGCTGCAGCTCCACGGTGATGTGTATTTTCTTGTGGCGGTCGTGCTGGTTGCCGTAGTTATATGCGTTGATTACGCCCTCGCGCACGGCCATACCGATCTTGTGAACGTCGTCTTCCTCGAAACCCGAGGCTTCGGCGACGCGTTTGACGATACCTTCTGCCAAGTCCACGCTTTCGAGCAAAGTCTCCAGCGTGACTTCTATGCGTTGGGCTGTGGGTGCCATCCTAAAGCCGGGGGAAAACGTTCTCCAGAACTCTTACCTTCGCCAATCCCGAATCGAGAACGATAACGCGGGTTTATGGGTATCATAGCGGGCGCACTGGAGTCAATTGGCGGCAGGTACTGGAGCGAGAGTTATAGAGGTACCGGCGTACGCCAAGCGAATTATCTGCCGTCTTGCGGTTAGCCCCCACCTGGCGCCAGAGGGATTCGGTACAGGTTGCGCCTGGTGTTCTGACGCGTGTAGGCATATACGGATGGACCCAAACCGGAATCGACCAGCGTTGGGATCCGCACGGCGCCTTTCATTCCTGTGACATCTTCCGCGCGGGTGATGCCGTCTGGGGGCAACCTGGGCAATCCTGATTCTCGGGAGACGGGCAAGGCATAGGTTCCCTGGAACCGATTTTCGTAGCGAATGTAGGCTGTCGTTCCCCAGACATCCCAACTGAACAAACAGTATCCAGGGCAAACGTTGACGACCTGCCCTCCGTCGACGGCGATCGCAATGTTTCGAGCCGTTTGCTCCTGGCCGTGAACGGGAGCCGAAACGACGAGCCATCGGCCGTCCGGCGATGCAGAGTTCAGGTCGAGAATGGGTCCAGAAAAAATCTTGTGGCGATTGCTTCCGTCGCTCTTCATCCGATAGAGGTAATTTGAATTACCTTCGCTTCCACGAAAAACGAGATCTCCATCGGGCAGGAACAAGGGAGAATCCTCGGCAGTCGTAGAGCTGAGCCGCACGGGCGACAACCTCCGATTCGTGGGTGCGATCCACAGGTTCGGACGTCCATTTTCCTGCATGACAAACGCGACCTCCGTTCCATCCCGCGAAACGGAATACGCGTCCATGGCATAGCCGGGCAAGACGCGGTCGATTTTTCCACTCGTCAGATTCTTGACCCAGAGTTCGTCTCCGCGGGTCTGGCCGTTGGCCATGAGGAAATAGAGACTTTTCCCGTCCGAAGAGAAACTGGCGGCCCCGCCGCTTCCTTCCGAGGAGATTTGGCGGTCTCCGTCCTTATCGTGGATCCAGACGGTGCTATCCGTCGAGCCTACCGCCGTGATCAACGAGTTGCCGTCCGGCGCGACCGCGATGCCATCTTGTGAGGTGGGGCCGAAGGTCATTTGCGCAAGCTGTCCGCCCGAGGCGCGTTCCCGCCAGATGTGAAAACTATCCGATTCGGCGTTGAGATAAATCCATTTGCCGTCCGGTGACCAAGCGCCGGCCAGGCATGGCCGCCCGGGAGGACCGACCTCCCGACGCGGGCCACCGCGAAATGGGACAATGCTGCAAGGCAAGAACGCACCTCGATCGTCCATCTCAACGATCAGCACCGATTTCCCATCGGGAGAAAGGTAGGAGTGATGAGCCATACCGCGGTCGCCGCTAGGCGAGTAGACGTCGCGGCCGTTTCCGCGGGCCTGGTCGGTCGTCACTACCTTCATGTGCAAGCCCTCGGTTATCTCGGAGAAGAGGAGCCGCTTGCCTCCCTCGATCCACGAGAGCGAGGAGCAGTTGGGCAGCAGCATGTGAGGTTCGCCGCCCAGAACGGGCACTGTCCATGTGTCCCACGGATCGACGACACTGTAGGCGATAAGTGAGCCATCTGGAGAGAACTGCGGGCTCAGCTTCGAGGCTGAGTCGTGCGTGAGTTGGACGGGTTGACCATCGGGAAGGAACTGGACGTAGATCTGTCCCGCGCCAATAAAAGGATCGTTTCCCCGGATGTAGGCGAGCATCCGCCCGTCGGGAGAAAGAGTGGGGTAGACGACCGAATCAGTAAAGAAGGTAAGCTGCTGCCAGTCTTTCCCGGCGGAGAGTGGGGGCGAGTAAGAGCGAAGGATCAGAAATCCTGCCGCGACGGCGAGCAACAGGATGAGAATCGCCGCCCCGGCGAGATAGGAGTAACGTCGGGACGCCTTCGGCTTGTCCGCCTTCACTGAAAGCTCTGGCTCAGTTTTCGCGACCGACGAACGCCTCGTTCCGGAAGAAATGTCGCGGCGAAGCCTCTGCAGATCGGCGTGCAAATCGGAGGCGTGCTGGTACCGGAGGTTGCGCTCTTTCTCCAACGCACGGTTGATAATTTGCTCGAGCGCGGGCGGCAGGTCCGGATTCAGGCGGACGGGCGAGGGAGGCTCGCGGTTGAGGATGGCCTCAAAGATAACGCCCGAGGTGACGCCCCGAAAGGGAAGGAGGCCGGTCGCCATTTCGTACAGCACGCCGCCGAGCGAAAACAGGTCCGTTCGCGAATCAAGATCTTCGCCGCGCACCTGCTCCGGAGACATGTAGGCGACGGTGCCCACCGCCGCCCCGGGACTGGTTACCAATTCTTCCGCCGTTGCGGTCGGCAGGGCGGACATACCCTCAGCCGGACGACCGACCTTGGCCAAACCGAAATCGAGAACCTTGGCATGGCCGCGTTTCGTGACAAAAATGTTCGCTGGTTTGATATCGCGATGAACAATGCCCTGCGAGTGGGCTGCATCGAGAGCCTCGGAAATCTCGGAGGCCAGGGAGAGCAAATTTTCGAGATCGATGGGGCGATCGCTGATGCGGTGCTTCAGCGTGGAGCCTTCAAGGTACTCCATAGCGATGAACGCCTGGCCGTTTTCTTCGCCAACGTCATAGATCGTGCAGATATTGGGATGATTCAGAGCGGAAGCGGCTTTGGCTTCGCGCCGGAAGCGGCTCAACGCTTGCGGATCCCGGGCAACATCGTCCGGCAGGAACTTGAGAGCGACAAAACGGTCCAGCCGGGCGTCCTGGGCTTTGTAGACGATGCCCATGCCTCCGCCGCCCAACTTTTCGACGACGCGGTAGTGAGAAATGGTCCGGCCAACGAGGGAAGGAACTGAGCCCATGTTGCGTCATGTTACGTACCGTTTCGAGGCAAGTCAACGAACGGGGAACGGGTTGAACGGGTTGCCGCTACCGTGGAGGACTGCGGTGCGGAAATTGAAATGCGTTAGGCCCAGTAGGTACGGTCGAGCGTGCGGTACTGGATCGCCTCGCTAAGATGCTTGGGCTCGATCGAAGGCGCTGCTTCGAGATCAGCGATCGTGCGCGACACCTTTAAAATCCTGTCGTGGGCCCGCGCTGAGAGCCCCAGCCTCTGGATAGCCGTTTCGAGCAGCGTTTCGCCATCGGGTGAGATGGCACAGAACTTCCGGATCAGCTTGGGCGGCATCTGGGAGTTGGCGTATACCTTTTTCTCGCCGTGGTAGCGCTCGACTTGAATCTGGCGGCCCTTCAGGACACGGTCGCGGATGGCAGCCGAAGGCTCGATCTCCTCGTTGCTCCTCAGTTCTTTGTATTTCACGGCGGGAACTTCGATATGGATGTCGATGCGGTCGAGCAGCGGCCCTGAAATTTTCGAGACGTACCGCTGGATCTGCGCGGGCGAGCCGTGGCAGTCGCGCGTGGGATCGCCAAAAAACCCGCAGGGGCAGGGGTTCATTGCGGCGGCCAGCATGAAGCGCGCTGGAAAACTGATGGAAAGGGCTGCGCGGGCAATCGTGACGCAGCCGTCCTCGAGCGGCTGGCGCATCACTTCCAGCACATTGCGCTGAAATTCGGGCAGCTCGTCGAGGAAGAGTACGCCATTGTGGCCGAGCGAAACTTCGCCCGGGCGCGGAACGGCGCCCCCACCGATCAAGCCCGCGTCGCTGATGGTATGGTGCGGAGAACGACTGCGGCCTCGCGCACATTCGCTTCCGGCACAACCACGTTCTGAATGCCCCGCTCCCGCGCCGCCAACGCCGCCGAAAGCGCGCCGCGAACGGAGCGCACGCTGCCGTCGAGCGAAAGCTCGCCGATGAAGACGTACGAATCGAGCACCTTCCCAAAAAACGTTCCCTGACATCCGAGCAAGCCAAGCACCATAGGCAAATCGAAGGCGGAGCCTTCCTTGCGAATGTCGGCGGGAGCAAGGTTAACGGTGACGGCTTGCGTCGACGGGAAATCGAAGCCGCAATTCCGCAGAGCCGACTTGATGCGCTCACAGCTCTCCTTCACAGCGATATCCGGAAGCCCGACAACGGTGAAGTTTCCCTGGAAGGCCGGGCTGACGTCGACTTCGACCTCGACCAGATACGCGTCGATTCCGAACACGGCCGCGCTGAATGTTTTTTGAATAACATGGCGCCTGCAAGTTGAAGGCGGCAAGCCTATCTCAAAACGCTACTTTACGCTAGCGGTAATAGTTTTCTTTAGTCGTGCTGCGCGCAGAACCGCGGTGATTGCACGCGAGGGGATTTCTCAGCTGTGATGAAACCGCGCGTTAAGACACCGGATTATCCGTCCCGGCGAAATAAGCAGTCCCGCTTTACTCTTAGCGCCTGCCGCCGTATCCTTAGCCGCTAGCTTCCCTAGATTGACCACAGCGGCGGTCCCGGCCGCGGAGGCACAGATGGCGCTGATCGTCGTCCTCATCATCGTGGCGCTGCTGATCATTTTCGTGATCGGCATGTACAACGGTCTGGTTCGGCTGAAGGTGCAGTGCGATAACGCGTGGGCCGATATCGACGTGCAGCTAAAGCGCCGCTACGACCTGATTCCGAACCTGGTCGAAACTGTGAAAGGCTATGCAGCGCACGAAAAAACGACCCTCGAGGGCGTCGTCGCCGCGCGGAACCAGGCCATGACCGCCGAAGGCCCGGCCGCAAAGGCGCAGGCCGAAGGCATGCTCACCGCCGCGCTGCGCCAGGTGTTTGCGCTGGCCGAAGCCTATCCGCAATTGCGCGCGGTCGAGAGCTTCAACCAGCTTCAGCAGACGTTGAACTCGCTCGAAGACAACATCCAGAACGCGCGCCGCTATTACAACGCGGTCGTGCGAGACTTCAACACCAAGATCGCTCAATTTCCGACCAACATTCTCGCGGGCATGTTCAATTTCAAGTCTCGTGAGTTCTTCGAGATCACCGCGCCGGCCGAGCGCGAAGTGCCGAAGGTCAGCTTCGGCGGCGCAGCGAGCTGAGCGCGGCATGCGGATATCGCGGCTGCTGCTCCGCGTCTGCGTAGTCGTCCTATGTGTGGCCGCGCCCGCGGCTGCCCGCCAGATTGTCATCAAGAATTTCGACGAGGAAGTCGTTGTTCACCGGGATGCCTCGATCGACGTCACCGAGAGGATCGAGGCCCAATTCATCGGCACCGGCTGGCACGGCATCTATCGCACGATCCCCGTCCAATATCGGAATCCTGAGAGCTTCAATTACACGCTCTTTGTCGAGAACGTGAGCGCCCGCGACAACGACGAAAACCCGCTGAAGCTCGAGCAGAGTCACGAAGGAGGTTACCTCAAGCTCAAAATCTATGTTCCCGATGCAGACAATTCGACGCGGACAATCATCCTTCGATATGAAGTCCTTGACGCTCTGCGTTTCTTCAGCGACCACGACGAACTGTACTGGAACGTGACCGGCGAGCAATGGGAGGCGACGATTGAATCCGCCAGCGCGCGCATCCAACTGCCCGAAGGCGCGGCGGGAGTGAGAGCGACGGCCTATGCGGGCGCTTTCATGTCGCGCACGCAGGACGCAAATGTCTCGGTCAACAACAACGTCGTGCAGGTCTACACCACGCACCCGCTCGAGTATCACCAGGGCCTGACGGCTGTGGTGGGCTTCGACACGGGGTTGGTCCACGAGCCGGGCATCGGCGAGAAGATCGGGCTTTTTCTGCGCAGCAACTGGCCGCTGCTCGTGTTTCCGATCCTGACTTCCTTCGCGATGTTCTGGCTTTGGTGGACGCGCGGCCGCGATCCCGAACGCGATGCCATCACCGTGCAATACGATCCCCCTGACAAGCTCACGCCTGCCGAATGCGGAACGCTGGTGGACGACGAGGTCGACATGCGTGACATCACTGCCACGATGGTCGATCTTGCCGTGAAGGGCTATCTCACGATCGAACAAAAGGACCGCAGCGGGCTGCTCGGGCTAACACATCACCGGGACTACGCCTTTCACCTGAAAAAACAGCCCGCGGAGTGGCAAGACGCGCGCCCGCATGAGCAGGAAATGCTGTCCGCGCTGTTCGACGGCGGTGCGAGTCCCGACGTCAGCCTCGCCGATCTGCAGAATCATTTCTATACGCACCTGCCGCCGATTCGCGATCGTGTCTTCGACGCGCTGGTGAGCGACGGCTACTATCTCCATCGTCCCGATACGGTTCGCCAGGGATACATCGGCGGCGGGCTCGTCATTGGATTCATGCTCATCTTCGTTGGAAACTGGTGGGCCAAGCAGTCCGGAATGTCCAGCCTGACGTGGACTCTGGCGGGAATTGTTTCGGGTGGAATTATCTGCGCATTCGGGTGGTTCATGCCAGCGCGGACAGCCGCCGGCGCACGCACGTTCGCGAAAGTCCTGGGCTTCGAGGATTTCCTTGGCCGCGTCGAAAGCGATCGCATCAAACGCCTCGAAAACGCGCCGGAGACATTCGAAAAGTATCTCCCCTACGCGATGGCCTTGCGATGCGAGAAAAAATGGGTGCAGGCGTTTTCGGGCATCGCCATGCAGCCGCCACAGTGGTACCAGGGACCCGTGTACGCCGGAGGCTTTCAGCCGCTCTTCCTCGTCACCGACCTGAACATGATGGCCAGCCAGGCCGGAAGCGTTATGGCATCCTCGCCCCGCAGTTCCGGCGGCTCAGGATTCGGCGGCGGGGGCGGCGCGGGTGGCGGCTTCGGCGGCGGCGGGGGCGGCGGGTTCTAGCGCCGATCTTTCAGCCCTTGCTCTGCAGCTGCGGGGCATCCCCGTCAGTCGATTCCGCTGGCCGCCCGCTGTTTTCCGCGCATGGTAAGTGCTTGCGAGGATTTCGTCGAAAACCGATCCAACCTTTTTCGCGCACGAATTCTTCCTCGACGTGCCGCTTCCAGGCTGCCAGGAAACTCGCGCGATTCAAGTAGCCAACCAACCGCTTCGGATCTCTCCTTGTTACAACAGGCAGCCGCCCCACGTCGTTTTGGAGCATGCGCAGCAGCGCGTCATAAGCAAGTTCATCCTCGTAGGCGACAATCACCTTTCGCGGCTTCTCCGGCAAGACGGCGCGTCTTCCCAGCGGGTCCTCCTTCAGCGCGCGCAACAGGTCCCGCTGCGTAACGATTCCCATCAACTCCCCGGCCGCAGAAACGATCGGAACGCCTTCCATCACATCGAAACCGGTTTCATTTTTCGCCAGTCGTTCCGCCACCTCACCCACCGGAACATCCGGCGCGATCACCGGCACGTTGCGGGTCATGATTTCACGCACGAGAATCGACTTCAGCACGGCCGGCTCGTATTCCGCGGGCACGGCCATGCCGCGCTTTGCAAATTTCTGGGTCATGATTGAGGCGGGCATCGTGTGGTAGGCCACCGCGTCCGCCAGTACGCACACGAGCATCACCGGCAGCAGGGCGTGGAAATCGCGCGTCGTTTCGAACGCGCAGAACATGAACGTGAACGTCGCGCGCGCCGACGCCCCCAGCAGCGCTCCCATGGCAGCGATCGCGAAAGCGGCCGGCGAAAGATGGGCGCCCGGGCTCAGCTTGTTCACCATTACGGCGAACACGTTTCCCAGCGCCGCGCTGATCATGAACATCGGCGCCAGCGTCCCGCCCGAAGTTCCCGATCCCAGCGAGAGCAGCACGACGAACGCCTTGAATACCAGCACAAGCACGACCATCGTCACCGCAAGATGATTGTTGATGATGTCTTCGATCGTGTCATACCCGGATCCAAGAACGCGTGGAATGAAGAATCCTACGATTCCGAGTCCCAGCGCACCGAGCGCCGGATGAAACACGTTGGGAATCTTCTTCATGCCATCGAAGAATCCTTCCAGCTTTTCGAGCGCCAACGCAAAACCCGTCGCCGCGATGCCGCAGATCAAGCCGAGCAGCACGTAATACGGGAGGGCGTGGACGAAGTCGTAGTTCACATTTTCGACCGCGAACATCGCGCCTCCGCCAAACAGCATTCGCCGCACGGCCACCGCCATCACGTTGGCGATCACGAGCGGGATGAACGACCGGGTGCGGAATTCGAACAGCAGCAACTCGAGCCCCAGCAGCACGCCCGTAATCGGCGCGTTGAACGTTGCCGCCAGCCCCGCGGCGCCTCCGCAGGCCAGCATTACCTTGCGCTCGGCTGCCGTCGTCGGCACCAGTTGCCCGATCAGCGAACCAAACGCGCCGCCCGTCTGAATGATCGGGCCTTCCGCGCCGAACGGTCCTCCTGTTCCGATCCCGATTGCCGCCGATAACGGCTTCAGAATCGCAACTCGCGCCGGAATCCGGCTGCGCGAAACCAGCACTGCCTCCATTGCCTCGGGAATTCCGTGCCCCCGAATTTTTTCCGAGCCGTACTTCGCCATCAACCCGATCAGCAGTCCGCCGATCACCGGGATCAAGATCACCCAATATCCAAGCGGCGTCTGCTGCGGACTGCGGAAATGAAATGACACCTGGCGATAGAATGCGACGTTCGTGAACAAACCGATCAGGTTGTAGAGCGCGTAGGCAATCAGCCCTGCAAGGACTCCAACCAGAGCGGCGAGCAACGAAACGGTCCCTACTCGGTACCGCGCTGCTTGTTCTGCGTGTGGTTGCCGGAAAAGGGTCAGTCTGTGTAGCAACCTCTTCACGAACGCTTCCTTGGCCTGTGCGCCACTTCGCCGCCAGCGACTGGCGTTTCCAAATTGCGCGGTTTGGACAGAGGTGCGGGGCTGACCATTCCTGAAGCGGTCTGGTCCCGCCCCCGGGAACCGTCGACAGGGCCGGCCCGCCGGATGACGTTCTGTAAGGCTTTCAGCAAGCGCGGACCGGTCGTCTGCAACTCGGTTCGGTGCAGGACGGAGAGACCTTCCAGCAGATTCTCCCCTGCGGGGGTCAGGCGGAGCAGCACCTCGCGGCGATCGACAGAACTTCGCAAGCGCCGAACCAGTCTTTTCTCTTCGAGCCGGTCGCAGAGTTCGACAGCGCTGTGATGCTGGATCAGCAGCCGTTCCGCCAGGGAGCCGATGCTGGGCTTTTTCCGGCGGGTCGCAGACTTGATCGCCAAGAGCGCCTGGTGCTGGTGGGGCTCAATGCCCGCCTGACGCGCGGCGCGCTCGCTGAAATTAAGGAAGCGCCGAATCTCGTAGCGAAATTCCTCGAGGACCTCGTACCGGACCTTGCCTTCAGATTGTCCCAGATGTCGCATGTGCGGGTTGGAGAATACAGTTATATCGTAATACGATATAATTATCCATGGAATTCCAAGGCAACGGTACCCGTGCCATCTTTCATCACATATTCAGGGGGAATCCCGAACAATGGCCGAGACTCGGCATTTTGCAGGCAGGCTTATCGCTCTGATTGAATCCGACGCAGCCGATCTTACGCAGCGCACGGTCGAAACGCTGCAGACCAGCCCTCATACTTCCTCGTACCGCCATCTCGTTTCCCGCGACCTCTATGCCAAGGCGTACGACGTTTACCATCAGTTTGGACGCTGGCTCCTCGAGAATACCGATGGCGCCATTCAGACTCGCTACCACGATCTCGGAGCGCAACGCTTCAATGAAAAGATCCCGGTCAGCGAGGTCCTTTGGGCGCTCGTATTGACGAAAAACCACCTGCGCGGCCATCTCTCCAGTTGGGCCCTGGCGGACTCGGCAGTCGAGCTCTACCGCCACCAGGAATTGGATCGCCTGGTGAGCCAGTTCTTCGATCGCGCCATGTGCTATACCGTCGAGGGCTACGAGCATGCGCGGAATACGAACGCGGAAGACACAGACGCGCAACCGGAACGACTCCACAACGCCGTGTGGTGAGTCTTCGCTCGTCGAAGCTGCGCCGTTGTCTAAATCTAAAGTTCTCACTGACGCGCAGCCTACCCGTAGAGACTTGGCAAATACACGCGCAGTGCGGGAGCGAATCGCTCGCTCGAAGGTGTAAGCTGGCTGCGCTCGAAGATGCCGAACCTGAGCGATCCGCGCGAATATCCGGAACGGCCCGTCGTGGGAGTCGGTGGAGTCGTGATCGCGGA
The DNA here is from genome assembly GCA_963753475.1 of uncultured Acidobacteriota bacterium. Classification (GTDB taxonomy): domain Bacteria; phylum Acidobacteriota; class Terriglobia; order Acidiferrales; family UBA7541; genus Palsa-295. The sequence goes on along the minus strand of CAVWCN010000003.1, from coordinate 570,875 downwards.
CACGCGCGCGCTTCTGATCCAACGCGGCCATCCGCCGCTTCAGGGCGAATGGTCGATTCCGGGCGGAACTCTCGAAGTCGGCGAGACCTTGCTGGAGGGCGTGGAGCGCGAGCTCGTCGAAGAGACCGGGATCCGCGTCCGCGTTGTCGCTCTCATCGAGGTATTCGAGCGCGTTTTCCGGGACGATGACGGAAGAGCGAAATATCATTTCGTCATTCTGGATTACCTGTGCGAAGCGATCGATGGTGAGGCTCGCGCCGGAAGCGATGTGACGGATGTTGCGTGGGCTTCAGAAGACGATCTGGAGCGCTTCTCTCTGACTCCGACGGCCACCCGAGTGATTCGCCGCGCCTTCGAGATGGCCCGCGTGCGCAGCAGCGCTTAGTTAGTATCCCAGGCATGCCGATTCGCCCCGATCAGAACATCTCGAAAGGATTCGCCCCCGCATGCGGTCCCTCGACTAGCGCTTGCCCCGATTGCGGCGATTGTTGACGAATTGCTCGATGAGAAGGCGGCTCAGACGCGCCGGGTCGTGCCGCACGAGGTCCTCATGTTGCAGCAGGTCAGCCGTCACACACTTCAGTCCCATGCGATCGAGTTCGGCGTAGGAAGGCGCAACGGGCTCTGCATGTTGTTCGCCGTACCGGCGCAGCAAGTTGCGACCCACGTGTGCCCGGTTGATCACGACGAAATCGAACACCTTCCGGCGGGTGTGCTCGTAAATCGCGCAGATGTGATCGGCCACGGAATAGTGCTGCGTCTCTCCGGGCTGCGTCATCAGATTCGCGATGTAGACGCAGGTGCCGCGCGAACGGGCGATCGCGTCCACCACGCCGTGGATCAGAAGATTGGGGATGATGCTTGTGTACAGCGAACCGGGCCCGACCAGGATCAGATCAGCCTGTCGGATTGCGCGAAGCGTTTCCGGGTGCGGACGCGCGCGCCGCGGCACCAGCCGAACCCGCTCGATTCGCTTGCGGGATTTCGAAATCCGCGTCTCCCCGGCGATGAGGGCGCCGTCCTCGAGCTGGGCTTCGAGCGTCACGTTCTGCTCGGTGGAAGGAAAAATCCGGCCGCGCACCGCCAGCACTTCGGACGAGACGCGAACGGCGTCGGAAAAATCGCCGGTTACGCTCGTGAGGGCGGTCAGGAAGAGGTTCCCGAAGCTATGCCCGCCCAGGCCGCCGTTCCCGGGGAAGCGGTACTTAAACAGCTGCGTCAGCAGGCGCTCATCATTCGAGAGCGCCACCATGCAGTTGCGAATGTCTCCGGGGGGAAGAACGCGATATTCCCGGCGCAAGCGCCCCGAACTCCCACCGTCGTCAGTGACCGTGACGACCGCCGCAAGGTCCGCGATGGGCCGGGGTCTCGTTCCTGGCCGGCGCGACGCGACGTATTCCTTTAAACCGCGCAGGAGTGTGGACAGTCCCGTCCCGCCTCCGAGAGCCACGATGCGTGCAGGTTGGAACCGTTCTTGTACCTTACTTCTCACAAGGGGGAGCGGGGATTAGGCGCTGGAGCCATCCCTCTCCGGATACAACAACTCGGTGAAGCGGGGGTCTTCCTGCAAGAACGAGAAATCCTCGTCGTTTCGGGCGTGATAGCGGTTCTCAGGCCGCAATTGGATGGCGACCTTCAGCTTTTCGAGGGCGGCGTCCGCTTCACCAGTCAGGCAGTCGAGCGCAGCCATCGCATACACGATGTGGTCGGCCTTGGGCGCCCCTTTGAGGGCTCGATCGAAGTGCTCGCGCGCTTCGTCCCAGCGCCCCAGATTCATGAGGGCAACGCCATGCGTATAGTGGTCTTCGGCCGACTTTACGGGCGCCAGCGAGGGCCGCAAAATCCGTTGTTCGCAAATGCGAAGGTGGGTGTGGGCGCGGTCAATTAGCTCCCTGGTGGGACCTTCCAGGACTTTCTCGAACAAAGGTTTGGCTTTGTGGAACTTTTGCTGCTGAAACTGCTTCAGGGCCTCTTCATAGGCCTTCAGCTGTTGCTGGCGCGCAGGGGCCAGAGGGTCGGGCGGCGCGACGGCCTTCTTCTTCGACAAAGTCTGTGTTTTTAACAACTTGTGGCTACTCCGGGAAGCACTTGTGGCGCGAACCGCACGACGTTTCACGAGTACACTCTCGAACCCATGCAAGAAACATAGCAAAACCGTAAAATTGCGTCAATCGAGATCAGGTCCCCGCCGTCAGGAAGTGCACTTACATGGGGTCCCACCTGTCCGCGGTTATGCATGCAAGTCTTTTATTTACAATGTTTTACTATGAAAGCGAACACTTTCTCCTCTGCTGCAGGTTTTCATTGGGAGGATTCGTTCAAGACTCTCGCCTTCAATTTCGCACGGCCCTGTTCGATCCGCACCGTAAACTCCACCTCTCGGGCACCTTTTCCCTGCAGCTCGCGGGTCTTTTGCTCCACAAAACGCGCGAAATCCTGAAAGCTCGGCGCGCTGGCTTTGTCGCCGGCTTCGTGGCGCGCCCGGAGGAGCTTTTGGTAAAGCTCCTCGACTTCAAGGTGCCGGTCGGCTTCAGATCTGCGGCCAGTCTTCGAATCAGGACGCGATGACTTGCGGCTTGTGCCGGCTTGCGAAACGGCATCCCGACCTTCTCCGTGCGGTGCCTCGGACGCGTTCCGCTCGTGAGCTGCGCGCTCGCGCTCGGCCGCAATCGCCTTTGCCGCGGCACCGAAATGATGCTGCTGCGCGCCGGTTTCCTTCTGGGCAATCTTCTTGCGCCACATGTCCTGGTACTTGGCGTATGTCTGCGCCAGGTTGTTGTAGCGAAAGCGCTGTCCGTAGTTGAGATCGCCGATGCGCTCCGAGTGACGCCTCATCAGGTTTTCGAGACGCCATTGTGTATCCGTAGGAGGGCGTTTGCGTCCTCCACCGAAGTATTGCTCGTATTCGATCTTCAGTGTGCGGATGTCACGTTCGATCTGGCTCAAATCATCGTCGATGGATGCCATGGATGGGCAATCGAACAGGCCGCGGCGCGGTCCGCCTCCGGAAAACAGGGAACGTGTGATCAGACTAGGCCGCAGGCCAAGGGAGGTCAATTCGAGTTTGATGGCGGTTGTCGCAAAATCCAACAACCCAAAGAAGTGAAGCAGGTGGAGCGCTCTGAGCCAGTAAGGCCCAGGCTCGGCGTGAACGGCACGGATGCGCGGCTCTCGATCCAAAAAGAGCCGCGCTCCATGTCTAAGAAAGTTGGTGCCGGACTCAACCAGTTAGGCCGTGGCGGCACGCCCTCGAAACGCGATGCGGCCCGACCCGTGATCCATGCGAAGGTTTGTGCTCACGGGACTGGGGCCGAGCGAGCGCTGGTCGAGTCGGTTGAGATCCTCTGCCCTGTCTGAATGAGCTGTTGCTAGACCGTTTCCTGCCCTCGCCGGCTCGAGCAGGCCGGCCGCTCGCCGGGCAAGGTCGGTTCGGTTCTCGACTCCGAACTTGCTTAAAAGAGAGGAGATGTGGAACTTCACCGTGCGAACGGTGATGTTGAGTTTTGAGGCAATCTCTTTATTCGCCCGATTGCATAGGACCGAATGCAACACCTCTCGCTGGCGCGGGCTCAAAGCCGCTGGCGAAGCGACTGCACGGCCCTCGTCGAGGAGTTCCTTCGCCCTGGTTACGATTTCTCCCGTGACCTTCTTTTCCGCCGGTACCATGACCACGAAATCATCTGGACTGAATCCTCGAACCAGACATTGCATGGCAAACAGGCTTGCTACACGATCGAGACTGTATTCCGGTTCATTCAGGGAACCAGCGCGAAAGTGGGCTACACCTGTACTCTTCTCACAGAAAACAAAGAGATTGGATCGATCCGCAAGGTCTCTGGTCTGCTCTTCTTTTCCCTCCGGAACCTCTTTAGAAAAGACGCGCACTCTTTTCAATGTCGGCCTCGTGTCTGCTTCTCTGGAGAACCCCCGGGGAAGCTTTCTGGTTTTAACGGCTCAGAGCACATGGCGGGTGCTGGGATATCCGCGCTCAGAACGAGGAAGCAAGCCGTTTGCTGGGGGGTGGATCCCAGCCGGTTTCGGGTGGCAGGTAAAGTGCCAAACTTTGACAGTTCTAGAACTAGCTCAAACTTGGGGTGATACCCTATTTTTTGTATACAGCGCATACCGGACCGCGGGTAGAAAATTCCCTGTATGGTAAGAATTTTCATCCCGCCGGACACGAAATGTCCACCGGGGAACTCGTCGACGGGTCGCTTCCCGAAATCCGAGACTCAACCCTCCCGCCCTGTCTTGGGCGCGAATCTTTTCGCAGCAGAAATCTGCGGTTCGACAGCATAATCGCTCAGAAGAAAGTTTCAAGGACATGCATGACTCGGCGATGGTTTTTTCTTTTGTGTTTTTTGTTGTTTGGGCCGGCCCTTTGCATCGGCGGTCAGGCGCAGGGCCCGTCTGCAGCGCACACTGACGCGAAGAAGGGTTTCGTTCCGCCAGCTCATTTGACCGCTGAGCAGGACCGCGAACGAATGCAGGAACTGTTGCATATCAAGTCGCTGCGCCCGGACCCTTCAGGAAATCCGACTGCGCCGAACGCCGCGAATTACGACGAAGCGAAGGCGGGCCCTTTCGGAAAGGTGCCGGATCCACTTGTGCTGAACGATGGCGACCGCGTGACGTCCGCGAGAATCTGGTGGCGGCGGGACCGCCCGCAGATCGTCGAGGAATTTAATCGCGAAATTTACGGATTCGCGCCAAAACATACGCCGGAAGTGCGTTGGCAAGTGATCGGCGCGAAGAAAGAAATGAATGGCGATGTGCCGGTGATCACGAAGAGGCTGATCGGCCGCGTGGACAATTCATCGTACCCGGCAGTGGAAGTCAATATTCAGCTCACACTGACGACGCCAGCCAGCGCGCGCCGCCGCGTTCCGGTGATTATGGAACTCGACTTCAGCCCGGAATTCATGGCCGAACTCGCGAAGCGCTTTCCTGAATTTCGTCCGCCGACGGCAGCAGGGCCTTCGTGGCAGCAGCAAGTACTCGCGAAAGGATGGGGCTACGCCAGCTACATCCCGACGAGCATCCAGGCAGACAACGGCGCTGGATTAACGGAAGGAATCATCGGGCTCGTGAACAAAGGACGTCCGCGCAAACCGGATGATTGGGGCGCGCTGCGCGCATGGGCGTGGGGCGCAAGCCGCGCTCTCGATTATTTTCAATCGGACAAAGGTATAGACGCGAAGCGCGTCGGCATCGCGGGACACTCCCGCTACGGCAAAGCGGCGCTGGTGGCGATGGCGTACGATCCTCGCTTTGCGATCGGATACATCAGCTCGTCGGGAGAGTCCGGGGCGAAACTCTACCGTCACATTTTCGGCGAGCAGGTAGAGAACGTCGCAGGCGCCAACGAATATCACTGGATGGCCGGAAACTTTTTGAAGTACGCGGGTCCGCTCACGACGAACGATCTTCCGGTCGATGCGAACGAGTTGATCGCACTATGCGCGCCGCGGCCCGTCTTCATTAGCGGCGGCGCGACGCAGGGAGACGGCTGGGTGGATGCGAAAGGAATGTTTCTGGCTGCGGTGGGTGCTGGACCGGTCTACCGGCTGCTGGGCGCGAAAGATTTAGGCACGACGGAATTTCCCCCGATTGGAACTGCGCTGGTGGACAGCGACATCGCGTTTCGCCAACACCACGACGGTCATTCGCCAGCGCCGAATTGGCCCTATTTCCTCAAATTTGCCAGCCGCTATTTTCAATAGACAAACGACGCGTTAGGCGTCCGAAAGACGAATCAGGAAGCGAATGTTGCTTACTGTAGTGAGTAAAATTGCGGGTTGGACCTGGCTAATCCAGCAGAAAACTGGGCGAAGCGACGTACCAGGACCCCGCTCTGACTGTATCGCCAAGTTGGGAGCGCCAGTCGGGCAGGGCGAAGCCGAACGTGGTGGTGAAGCGCGCGTTCGAGAGGACAGAGTACGCGGGGCGGCGGGCCGGGGTCGGGTAGTCGGCTGTGGTGATGGGGATGATGCGTTTGGCGATGAACGGCCGGCCAGCCGTTGCGGCAGCAAGCCAAGACAAACCGGCGAGTGATGTGGCCGGCGAGTCAGACAAGCCTCTCGCAGCCTCGAGAATGGCGAGGGCAAATTCGTACCAGGTGGTTTGGCCCGCGGCGGTCAAATGGTAGGTGCCCGCATATTGCTCCAGGACGCCGGAAGGACCGGGATTATCCCGAGAGAAGAGAGGCTCCACGAGACGAGCAGTGGCCAGGGCAATGGTGCGCGCGGAAGTGGGTGCGCCGAACTGATCGTTGACGATGCGGAGCTCTTCGCGCGTGGAGGCGAGACGCAGAATCGTCAGCAGAAAATTCTTCCCGGACGTGGCGTAGACCCAGGCCGTGCGAAGGATCAAGTGCGGAACGCGGGCGGCGCGAACAGCTTCTTCACCCGCAAGTTTGGTGCGGCCGTAGGCGCTGAGCGGGTTGGTGGGGTCATCCTCGGTGTAGGGCGAGCGCTTCGCACCGTCGAAAACATAGTCGGTGCTGTAGTGGATGAGGAAGGCGCCGAGTTTTTTTGCTTCCTCCGAGATGACGGAGGGAGCGTCGGCGTTGATGGCGCGAGCGAGCGCTTCTTCTTTTTCGGCCTGGTCAACGGCTGTGTAAGCGGCGGCGTTGACGATGATGTTCGGGCGAAGCTGGCCGACGACGCGGCGGATTTCGTCCGGGCGCGCGAGATCGAGTTCGCTGCGGCCGAGAGCCGTCAGTTCACCAACACGTGGAAGAAGGCGAGCGAGTCCCGAGCCGACCTGCCCGTTTTTTCCGAGGAGCAGGATGCGCGGCATCATTTCGCTTGGAAACGCGGGAGAAGGTCGCGAGGAAGGTCGGCGAGCGCCGGAAGCTTTGAGTCTTTTTCAGAAACGAGCGGAGCGGCAATACCCCAGTCGATGTTCAGGACGGGATCCTTCCAGAGAACGCCGTGCTCGTCAGCGCGATCGTAGAAATCGCTGCACTGGTACAGGAACTGGACGGATTCGGTGAGGGCGAGGAAACCGTGAGCGAAGCCGGCGGGTATATAAATCATGTTGTGCGTTTCAGCGGACAGAACAACGCTCGCCCATTTGCCGAACGTTGGCGAGCCGATGCGAATGTCGATGGCAACGTCGAGAGCCTCTCCTTCGACTACGCGGCACAGTTTGGCCTGCGCGTGATGAAGCTGGTAATGAAGACCTCGAAGCGTGCCCTTCGTTGAGCGCGAGTGGTTGTCCTGGACGAACTGGTCGGTAATGCCCAGGGAGCGAAACCTCTCCTGATGATAGGTCTCGATGAAGAAGCCGCGCGCGTCCTGCAAGACAGGTGGGCGCAACTCGCAGACGCCGGGAAGTGACGTTTCAATACGCTGCATACTCTCTTGGCGTAGCACGAGGTGGGCGGGTCTGAGACCCGCCCCTACAACCGAATGGCCGACGATAATTATGCCTCAGCAGTTGAGATGATCGGAGAAAAATGCCAGTTCTGTGCTGAGGTGGGCGCGGCAGAGGACAGTGAAGCGGGAATGCTTGTAAGACGCGCCTGCGGCTTCATTCTCGCCTTCTGTGGCGGCGGGCTGCCACCAGGGGTGTGAATGCGAAAACGATGAAAACGAGAAAGCCGAATAAGCGAAGAGGCGGTGGGCGAGCCATGGTCGAACCCCCGGACTAAAGGTGACCGAAGTATACTCCCAAGGCACGTTCCTCAGCCGCATCGATAATGGCGCGAGCGGTCCGAGCTCGGGCTTTGCAACCTGCATCGTCATGAGCAACCTGGGCTAGTTACCCAGAACGAAATTCACGGTGACGTAGGTTTCGACCTCGACGGGTCGGCCGTTCAGCAGTGTCGGGCGGTACCGCCATTGGCGCACCGCGGCCACGGCAGCTCGCGCGAGAATCGGACTCCCACTCAATACTTCCAGGCTCTGGACTGAGCCGCCGATGGCGATGATGGCCCGAAGACGGACGGTGCCCGACAGATGTATGGCCCGGCCGATCTGTGGATAAAACGGGTCGACCCTGTAAATGAGAGCGCCCGCCATCACACCTTCGCTCTTGAGCACCGGCTTGCGGGACATAGCGGGCGGGGGCGGTTGAATGTGCAGACCGTTGTCGCTGCCCCCCAGGATCCAAACGCCGCCTGGTCCTGCGCCGTTGTCAGGTCCGAAATCGCCGATTGCGGGTGGGACGCCGGGCGCCGGTTCTCCGGACAACTCGCGCGCGAGCCTGCGCGACTCGGTGGAGTGGAAGAAGAGGGGATTCGCGAGAATCTGCTGAAACTGGCGCTCCGGTGCGCGCACGCGCGGACGCGGCCTCTCAGCGCTCCCGCCGCCATGGTAGGGTGGCAGCGGTGTGACGGTATAGGAAGGCGGTAGGGCGCCTGGGGCTGCAATGAGCGGCCCAATGAGCAGCGCCGCCACACATGCCACCTGTACAGCGATCGAGACGGCAAGAGCCGTGCGACGGAGCCGACGGGCCCGCACGAGGTCCTCCCTGTCGCCGTCCACTATGCATCGCGAAAGGCCGCCCAGCTGGGTCGTTGTTTCGGTTATTGGTCCGGTCCTTCGTTCAGTCATGGCGCACACCCCTCCTCTCGACAGCCTGGACAAAGTTTCAGAAATTCAATTGTGGCCAGGCGCTTTGTAAGTGTTTCAGCACAAAGCGCCAATCCTCGAAGGTCGCGATCTCTGTTTGGATAGACACCAATTCGGCTTCCCGGTTACAGGGCCCATGAGCCATCGTGCGCACACAGCAAAGGAAGTGACCTACAGACGTTCGCGACGTGTCTCTAGAGGAGGCGGGCCAGGATTTTTAGCGGGATCATTGCATCGCGAGGGGCAAAACCTGCGTCTAACGTGATTGTAGTAGCAAAAAGGAGAAGCCCGAAGTTGGGTCAGAAGCAGAGGAAATCGACATGAGCCGTAATTCAACAGAAACGCTTGGGGTTCGCTACACGGGTTGGGCCGCGCTGAACCGCGATCCCTTGGAGGACCCCATCGAGTACACTTGCCCGCATTGCGGGACAAAGGGGGCCAAGAACGCCCGTAGACCGCCCTCCGTCTATCACTTCACAGACGGGTTCGTGCAGGATTTGCAGGGCGAAATGGCCGTTTGCCGCGGCTGCAGGCACCGTTTGCGGCTGTCTCCGATCGTTCTGCTGCATGACAAGGATGAAAAGCGGCGCTTCAATGCCGTTTTTGCCGCCGATTTAGAAGTGTCTCGAAACTGAGGCGGTTCCGGCAGCCGCTCCTCCTACATCATCCGGCGCCCTCTGACGTTCCAATTTCGACGCCCGAAGAGTGTCGAGGGATCCCGTCCAGGGCATCTCAGGAATCCTCGGATAGAATCAGGTGGTGGGCCTCCATCTCGGCGCGGACGCGCTCGAAGGCCTCGTCCACCGTGTCGGCAAACTGAAGGAGATCGTACTCTCGCTCGTTGATCGTTCCGCTGCGCACCATGTAGCGCCAATTCAGGACTTTGTCCCAATATTTGCGGCCATAAATTAAAATCAGGTGATGCGATGAGAGTTTTCTGGTCTGCATCAGGGTGAGCATTTCCCAGAGCTCGTCCATGGTGCCGAACCCGCCCGGGAAAACGATCAAGGCCTTGGCCATCTGCGCGAACCACAGCTTGCGCATGAAGAAATAATGGAAACAGAAGTTCAGCTCCGGCGAGATGTAGGGATTCGGCCGCTGTTCGTGGGGAAGCTGAATGCTGAGGCCGATGGAATGCCCGCCGGCCTCGGCCGCGCCGCGGTTGGCGGCTTCCATGATGCCGGGACCGCCCCCGGAGCAGACGACGAAGCGCCGCGGGTCGCTGCCGAGCGTCATGGCCCACTCGGTGATGCGGCGCGAAAGCTCGCGCGCGTGCTCGTAATATTGCGACATCTGCACGATAGAGCGGGCGGCATCGATCTTGCGCTTCCATTCGCCATTGCGGCGTCCACGGGCGCGGCGCTCTAGTTGACGCAGGCGCTTCTCCGCGAGCTCGCGCGACTGGATTCGCGCCGAGCCGAACATCACGATGGTGTCGCCGACCTTCGCGCGGCGCAACCGCCCCAGCGGATCGAGATACTCGGCCACGATGCGCAGTGGCCGCGCCCCCAGGCTCTCCATGAATTTCCTGTCTTCGTAGGCCAGCTTCGGCATAGGCAGATGCCCGGAACGTTTCATGTTGTCCCTCACAAAAGGCGAAACGAGGATTCTATAGAGTCGAGGTTTGGGAGTGCAAACTTTGGGTGCCATGGGCTGGCCTCCGCCGCTCGTTTGCCGCGCTTCGGGCCGCCGTCAGGCCGTCTCGAATGCAACACGCTTCAGCGGCCAGGAATCGAATAGAACGAGGCGATTCCATGCGGGCATCTCAGTTCGTTCGGACGGGAGCACTGTTGTTTATTCCTCTATTTCTCCTTGCGCCAGCCCGGGGACAAGGCGCGCCGCCGGGTCCGATCCATCTCGCGCCGGGCGCGCATCCCGAACCGGCGCTATCGCCGGAACAGCGGCAGCATGCGATTCGCGCACGCGTTAGCGAGGTCAGCGCGCCTGTGGTGGTTCGCGATCCCCGCACGGAGGAAATGATCCTCGACCTCGCCGAGAAGGATTTCCACGTCTTCGATAACGGAACCGAGCAGAAAATCAACCATTTCGACCTGGGCGGCGAGCCGCTATCGATCGTGCTTGTGGTGGAAACGAGCTCGCATGTCGAACCGATGCTGCCGGCGATCCGGAAGGCGGGAATTGTGTTCTCCGCGACCGTGATGGGCAAAACCGCGGAGGCTGCGGTGCTTGGCTACGACGACAAAGTCGATGTGCTCGAGCCGTTCACCATGGAGCCTGACGAGGTTCAGAACGCCATTAATCGCCTGCAGGCAGGTTACTCGGGCATGCGCCTCTATGATGCGATGGCGCGCGGAATCGGGATGCTCGAGGACCGCCCGTCGATGCGGCGACGGATTCTGATGGTGATCGGCGAAGCGCAGGATTCGGGAAGCGAAAACAAACTCGGCGGCGTGCTGAGGCGCGCGCAGTTGGCAAACGTCACGATCTATTCCATTGGACTGAGCACAACCGCCGCGGATTTGCGGCAGCCGGCCGGACAGTATCAGCCCACGGAGATCGGTCCGCCGGGAACGTATCCAGTGCCCACTCCCAACGGCAAGCCACCCACTCCGGAAATGGAGCAGGCTGTGCAGCCCAACATGGATTTGGGAGCTTTGCTCATCTGGCTGGTGAAGACGGGGAAGAACGCGCTGGGGCAAAATTCTCTCGAAATCGCGAGCAAGGCGACGGGCGGCCTCCACGTGAATACGTTGCACGATCGAAATATCCAGAAGGCCATCGACGAAATCGGCGGCGAACTCCATGCGGAATATACCATCGGCTATCGCCCGCCCGGCGACGAGCCTTCCGGCTATCACGACATCAAGGTGACTGTGGACCGGCGCGGCGTCAACGTGCGCACCCGGCCGGGATACTACATTCCTCCACCGGGGCAGTAGCGGCTTCGCGTTCTGTGCATTGGTTTCCCCGCCTTCGCACAGATTTTTGATCCCTGAAGAAACTCCTTTCTTCCGCGTGTCCCAGCAGCTAAAGCCGCATTCATTTTGAGCTGCTTACGGCACGGTCGGGTAGGGCGATGGCGCGGACCGGGCTTCGAATGATGCCGCCCTGACACGAAACCCTCGCCGTCGTACCCGCTACAGGCCGTTCCCCGAGAGGGCCGCTCGCTCTAGCGTCGGTTAAGCGTGGAATCGAACAGGTCGATCAGCTTGGCGAAGGCACGCTCGGCTTGCGGCTCGTTGTAAGCGGGATTGTCGGGGACGGTCCAGCCGTGGCGGGCGCCATCGTAAATTTCGCTCTCGTAGCGGCCGCCCCAGGCTGCGAGCGCGCGGTCGAGCTTCTCGATGGCTTCCTTCGGCATCGAGCGATCTTCGACGGCGTGGCCAAAATACAGGCGGGCCTTTACGCGCGAGAGAAGCGTGTGCGGGCTCGTGGGGACGTCGGTGTAGAGACCGCCGCCATGGAATGAAGCGGCTGCCGCGATCTGGTCTGGGCGCACGGCGGCGGTCCGCAGCGCCATGGGGCCGGTAAAGCAGAAGCCTGCGACGCCGAAGGCGTTTCCGCTGACGGATGGCTGCTTGGCGAGGAAATCGACGTAGGCGGCCAAGTCACGGTCCATCGCGTCCGTCGGCAGCGCTTCACGCATCTCGTTCACTCGCTTCATGAAGCGCTCATCGCCCATCTTGAACGGAAAGTTGAAAAGCGGCGGCTTGCCCGAGCGGTAGAAGACGTTCGGCAACAACACCGTGTAGCCTTCCGCAGCCACGCGGCGGGCCATGCCGCGGTTCGAGGCGCGAATGCCACCAATGTCGGTGAGGTATAGAACGCCGGGCCAGCGGCCTTCTTTTTCCGGCTGAATGAGAAAGCCGTCTGCGACGCCGTCCGGCGTTTGGACGCTGATTTCTTTTTCGATCATGAGATGCTCCGGAAATTCGGGTACTTGAGAATTGTAAACAACAACGGACTGAGGGTTGCACCAAAGAAGCAAAAACGAGAAGCAGATCCCTCACGCATATTCCCGCAAACGAGGCGGGACTGGGTTCGGGATCACAACGCGGCGCCGGAATGATTGAGACGCATAGGCGCAATGGTGACCGCTCCCAGGACCGCGAATCGCGGCCAGCCCCACTATTTCTTCTCGGGTTCGGGTGGCGGCGCTGTGGTTGTCGCGCCGGCGGCTTCCTCTTCTTCGAGGATGGCGGCTGCGGCGGCGATGCTGTCGCCTTCGTCCAGTCGCAGGAGGCGAACGCCCTGCGTGGAGCGCCCCGCTTCGCGAATTTCGCCCGAGTGCACGCGGATCACTTTGCCCTGATGCGTAATGATCATCACGTCGGAATCTTCGCGCACCTGCACTGCGGCGACCACCGGGCCGTTGCGGTCGGTGGATTTCAGGTTGATGACGCCCTTGCCGCCCCGCGACGTGACGCGGTATTCCGCCAGCGCGGTGCGCTTGCCGTAGCCCTTTTCGGCCACCGTAAGCATCAGCGAGGTGAGCGATTCGCGGATGTGATCGCTTTCCAGCTCTTCGAGGTTCTGCGTTTCCTTCTTGAATTGGTTGGAGATGATGCCGAAGTCCGGCTGCACGGCTTCCATGCTGACCACGTAGTCGCCTTTCGCGAGGTCCATGCCGTTGACGCCGCCGGCGGCGCGGCCCATCGAGCGTACTTCCGTCTCGCGGAAGAGGATGGCCTGGCCGTCGTGGCTGGCGAGAAAAATCATCTGCTTGCCGTCGGTGAGCTTCGCGCCGATCAGCTCGTCGCCCGGTTCGAGATTGATCGCGATGATGCCGGACGGGCGCGGGTTGGAAAATTCGGCGATGGCTGTCTTTTTCACCGTGCCGTTCTTCGTGGCGAGAAAGACGTAGCGGCTCTCTTCTTCCAGATTGCGCGCGGCGACAACGGCGGTAAGCTTCTCGCCCTCCTGGAAGCGAACGATGTTGTTGATGGCCTTGCCGCGCGTAGCGGCGGCTGCTTCGGGAATTTCGTAGACCTTCAACCAGTAGATGCGGCCCTTCGACGTGAACAACAAAATATAGCTGTGCGCCGAAGCGACGAAGAAGTGCTCGACGAAATCGTCTTCGCGCGTTCGCGCCCCGATCCGGCCCTTTCCGCCGCGCGACTGGTGGCGATAGGTTTCGACCGAGGTGCGCTTGATGTAGCCGGCGTGGCTCACCGTAATGGCCATTTCTTCGTCTTTGATCAGGTCTTCGAGCTTGATTTCCTCGACGCGGTCGACGATCTGCGTGCGGCGGTCGTCGCCATAAGACTTGATGACTTCACGTAGCTCGCCGACGACCACGCCTTTGAGTTTCTTGTCGCTCGCGAGGATTTCCTTCAGCTCGGCGATGCGTTCGCGGATCTGCGCCAGTTCCTTCAGGATTTCATCGACAGAGAGCTGCGTCAGGCGGTGCAACTGCAGTTCGAGGATGGCGTCGATCTGGACGTAGCTGAGGCCCAGCCCTTCGCCCGAGCCTGCCACCGTGATGCCGTACTTCTTGGCGTCGAGCTTCACGCCGCGAAGCGCGGTTTCCTTGCCGCCCACCATGACGCGGACCGTCTTGTTTTCGAAGAACTCGTGCAAATTCTCGCGAGCATTCGCGCGGCTGGACGATCCGCGAATGATTTTGATCACATCGTCGATATTGTCGAGAGCGATGCGATAGCCGAGCAGGATGTGCTCGCGCTCCGAGGCCTTTCTGAGCTCGTATTGCGTGCGGCGGCGGACCACGTCGACGCGGTGCTCGATGAACAGGCGCAGCAGTTGCAGCAGGCCCAGCTCGCGCGGCTGTCCGCCGACGATGGCGAGCAGGATCATGCCGAACGATTCCTGCATCTGCGTCATCTTGAAAAGCTTGTTGAGGATGATTTGCGGCTCTTCGTCGCGCTTCAGCTCGACGACGATGCGCATGCCGTCGCGGTCGCTTTCGTCGCGCACGTCGCCGATACCCTCGATTTTCTTGTTGTTGATCAGCTCCGCGATATGCCCGATCAGGCGCGCCTTGTTCACCTGATACGGCAACTCGGTGATGACGATGTCCTCGCGGTCCTTGCTGCGCTGCTCGATAGCGGCTTTCGCACGCACCTGGAAGCTGCCGCGCCCGCCTTTGTAGGCTTCCTCGATTCCTTCGCGGCCGTAGATGTAGCCGCCAGTCGGAAAATCGGGGCCGGGAACGATTTTCATCACCTGCTTCAGCGTGGCTTCTGGATTCTCGATCAGCAGGATGGCGGCTTCAATCGTTTCGCGCAGGTTGTGCGGCGGAATATTCGTCGCCATGCCGACAGCGATGCCCGAAGAACCGTTGACGAGAAGATTCGGAATCCGCGTGGGCAGAACGACCGGTTCCTGCTCGCTTTCGTCGAAGTTGGGAACGAAATCGACCGTTTCCTTCTCGATGTCGGCGAGCATTTCCTCGGCGATCTTCGAGAGCCGGGCTTCCGTGTACCGCATAGCTGCGGGCGGATCGCCATCGACTGAGCCGAAGTTTCCCTGGCCATCAACGAGCGGGTAGCGCATGTTGAAATCTTGCGCCAGGCGAACGAGCGCGTCGTAAACCGGCGTGTCGCCGTGGGGATGGTATTTGCCGAGCACTTCACCGACGATCTTCGCGCATTTTCGGTAGGCCTTCGTCGAGGTGAGTCCCAGCTCGTACATGCCGAAGAGAATGCGCCGGTGGACGGGCTTGAGGCCGTCGCGCACGTCGGGCAGCGCGCGCCCGATGATTACGCTCATCGCGTAATCGAGGTACGACTTCTTCATTTCCGATTCGATATCGACCGGCGTCATTACGGACTGATTCTGTTCATCCGCCATTTAGAGCCTTCCGTGGGTTGTGATTCGTAATTCGTGAGTCGTGGGACTCGCCACGCTTCCTCACGACGAAACGGGCACGGCATGCCGTGCCCCTACAAGAAAAAAAAATTAGAACGCCTAAATATCCAGGTTGACGACGTCGAGGGCGTTGTCCTGGATGAATTTGCGGCGCTCTTCGACGTTTTCGCCCATCAGCGTGGCGAAGATTTCCTCGGCCGCGACGGCGTCCTCGAGCTTCACCTTGAGCAGGGTGCGCGTTTCCGCGTTCATGGTGGTGGCCCAGAGTTGCTCGGGATTCATCTCGCCGAGACCCTTGAAACGCGTGATTGTGAAATCCTTCTTCGCGTCTTCGAGGACGTAGCTCAAAAGCTGCTGCGCGCTTTCCTTGGTCGCTTTGTCGCCATTGTGCGTGATCGTGAACGGCGGCTTGTTGTTTTCCTCGATGGCTGCGCGGAGCGTGCGCAAGCGCTTGTACTCGGGCGACGCGGCCAGCGCCCAATTGATGCGCCGCTCGCCGCCATTCCTGAGCACGAGCTCGTGCAGGCTGTGCTCTTCGTCAAATTCCAGCTTCGCTTCGAGCTCGAGCTTCGCTTTCTCGATCGCCTTGACCAGCTCCTGCAGCTTCTTCTTGTCGCCGAAATCCACTTTCTTTTCGAGTTCGCTCCCGGCCAGCAATTCGACCAGGCGCGGATCGCGCAGCTTGCGCGCGAGCTTCCCGGCAACCTGGTCGTACTCCTGAATATTCAGCAGGAACTGCGTGAGCTCGCCGCCCTCGAGCGATTTCCCCGTCTTGCCTTTCACCACGTGCTCTTCCGTGGCTCGCTTCATCAGCTCGCGCGAGAATTCGCGCTCATCTCGGATGTAGCGGTCCATCTTGCCGCGCTTCACGCGGTAGAGCGGCGGCTGCGCGATGTAAATGTGTTCTTTCTCGATCAGCTCGCGCATGTGCCGGAAGAAAAACGTGAGCAGCAGCGTGCGAATGTGGCTGCCGTCGACGTCCGCATCGGTCATGAGAATAACTTTGTGGTAGCGAAGCTTCGTGGCGTCGAAGTCGTCCTTGCCGATTCCGGTGCCGAGGGCCGTGATGATGGCGCGAATTTCCTCGTGACCCAGCATCTTGTCGTAGCGCGCCTTTTCGACATTGAGGATCTTGCCCTTGAGCGGCAGGATCGCCTGGTAGCGGCGGTCGCGCCCGCCCTTGGCCGAGCCGCCAGCTGATTCGCCCTCGACGATGAACAGCTCGCAGCGCGCGGGATCGCGTTCCTGGCAATCGGCCAGCTTGCCGGGCAGGCCGCTCGAATCGAGCGCGGACTTGCGCCGCGTCAGCTCGCGGGCCTTGCGTGCAGCTTCGCGCGCGCGCGCGGCGTCGATGCACTTTCCGATAATCTTGCGCGCGATCGAAGAGTGCTTGTCAAAGTATTCGCCAAGCCGCTCGTTGACGAGCGATTCGACCAGTCCCTTGATGTCGCTGTTCAGCTTGCCCTTGGTCTGGCCTTCGAACTGTGGCTGCGGAAGCTTCACTGAAACCACGGCGACGAGCCCTTCGCGCACATCGTCACCATTGATCGAGACTTCGTCTTTCTGCTCCTTGAGCATGCCGAAAGAGCCGGCATAGTAATTGATGGTGCGCGTCAGCGAGGAGCGAAAGCCGGCGAGGTGCGTGCCGCCGTCAACCGTGTTGATGGTATTGGCGAAGGCGAAGATATTTTCGGCGTAGCTGTCGTTGTATTGCAGAGCGATTTCGATGTCGACTTGCCCACGCTTCCCTTCGATATAGATCGGCGAATCGTGCAGCGTTTGCTTGCCGCGGTTCAGGTGCTTGACGAATTCGACGATGCCTCCCGTGAAGCGGAATTCGGTTTTCTTGCTTGATCGCTCGTCTTCGAGCGTGATCTTCAGGCCCTTGTTCAGGAAGGCCAGTTCGCGCAGGCGCTGCGAAAGCGTGTCGTAGCTGTAATTCGCCGAATCGAAAATCGAGGGATCGGCGTGGAAGGTAATCTTGGTGCCCGTCTTCTTCGTCTTTCCGGAAGACTTCAGCTTCGACGTCGGCACGCCCTTTTCGTAGGACTGCTCCCAGACCTCTCCATCACGCCAGATTTCCAGGTCGAGCCAGTCGGAAAGCGCGTTGACCACCGAGACGCCGACGCCGTGCAAGCCGCCCGAGACTTTGTATGTCTCGCTATCGAATTTTCCGCCCGCGTGCAGCACGGTCATGACGACTTCCGCTGCAGGCTTCTTTTCCGTGGCGTGCATATCGACAGGAATGCCGCGGCCGTTGTCGGTCACCGTGACGCTGTTGTCCTCGTGCACGACCACGTTGATTTCGTCGCAAAAGCCGGCCATCGCCTCGTCAACGGAGTTGTCAACCACTTCCCAGACGAGATGGTGCAATCCCATCTCGCCGGTCGAGCCGATGTACATCGCAGGGCGCTTGCGCACGGCTTCCAGGCCACCGAGTACCTTGATCGAGGTTGCGTCGTACTTGTGGCCGCCTGCTTTTGAGCTTGGCGTTTCTTTGTCACCCATGAATTACGTGTCTCCTGGTCAGCAATTCAAGACATGGCCCTCCGGGGGCAGACCTTAAGGAATCGCCGAGATGAAGGCCCTCGAAAGTTTCGGTCTTTGCGCAAAAAAATCTGCAGGAACGCGTTCTGCATAATGCGTTTTCGTTTCGGGAAGGCGGGTCGCCCTGAAACTGCCCGGTCTGTGGAATGGCCCACTAGGCGGGCTGGTTCGACACTTGCCTCCCATTGGCCCCCGCCGGGAATTCAGCGGCTGAGGCTCGAAGGGCTCTTCAGCTCTCCATCCCGTCCCGTTCCGAATCGTCGGGGAGACGCGGCGGAAGCGTTGTCCCCGTGTAGCGGACGGTTTTTCGGGTCAGTCTGCCCTCGTCTCGCCTGGCGCCAGCGAGCCGATTTCCGGGCAACTGCCGTGCAGCAAAGTCCGGTTGAGGGGAACAATTAACGCCGGAATTCTACCGAAATTAGCGCGAACTTACAAGGACTTTCACAAGTGCTCCTAAATTCTATCCGGTTTAGATTCGGTAACTTACGGACACTTTAAAGTTGCGGCGCGGCAGGCAAGGTCCTGTTGGTCTAGTTTATCCACGGGACGTACTTTATTGGTTAACAATTCCCGGCGATCGTGGTCTAAATGCGCATGGGCATGACGACGTAGCGATAGCGGGTTGACTCGCCGGCCATGGGGCGGAGTTGGCCGGCTGACTGTTCGTCCTTGAGCTCGAAGCTGATGGGCCCATCCGAGGCGGCATTCAGAAAATCCAGAAGATACTGCGCGTTGAAGCCGATGGCCAGCGGGTCGCCATTGAACTCCTTGTCGATCGCCTCTTTGGCCTCGCCGTATTCGGGGCTCGACGCTGAAATCTCCACTCCCTCTTTTGCCAAAACGAATTTGACTGCATGCGAGCGCTGGTCGGCTAGTTGCGAAACGCGACGAAGCGCGTCCTGCAATTCGGCCCGTTCGAGAACGATCGTTTTGCTGGCATCGCGCGGCAGCACGGCTTCGTAATTCGGGAACTGGCCCGTGAGTTTGCGCGAAGTGAGCAGCCGGCGGCCGAATTGGAAAAATAGGTGGCTCTCGTCCTGCGCGAACTCGCAAGCGTCCTCCTCCCCTACTTCCGCGGAGAGACGCTGAATCTCAGTCATAGCCTTCTTCGGAACCAGAACGCGCGTCTCAGCGGAGAACCCCTCGAATTTATGATCGGTTTCGACCAGCGCGAGGCGATGTCCATCGGTCGCAACCATGGTGACCGAGCCAGGTTTCAGTACGAGCAGGGCGCCATTCAATGTATAGCGCGATTCTTCGAGCGAAATCGCGAAAGTGGTCTTTGCGATTACATCCGCCAGCAACTTCGCCGGAATCTTGACGAGAGCGTGAGGGAAGTTGGGCAGAGCCGGAAAGTTATCCTTGGACATTCCAACCAATTTGTAATTCTTCCGGTCGCACGAGATCGATATGAAGTGGTTTTCAAGGAGCTTGAACTTGATTTCTTCTTCAGGCAGCAAACGCACGATGTCGAGCAGTTTTTTCGCCGGTATGGTGCCGGCGCCTTCTTTCTTGACCTTGGCCTCGCACGACGTGCGAATACTGAGCTCCAAATCCGTGGCCGTAAGCGACAGGTGGTTGCCCTTGGCTTCACACAGGAGGTTCGAAAGGATGGGAATGGTGGTTTTGCGCTCCACCACACCTTGCGTAGCCTCGAGCTCTTCCAGTAGGTCGAATTTCTTTACGCTGAATTCCATCTCGTACACTTCCTCTTTTTCGTGCTCGCTTTGCGCTGCGGTAACTCTACAGCTTCTTCTTTATGAATATATATTGAAAACCGTAGTCGCCGCCGCATCTGTGGATTCTGCGGAAAGCTGTCTATACGTCTTGTTTCACAGCACATATAACGAACCCTTGCCTGTGAAACGCCGATCAGTTCCCGTGTAAAAAAAAGCCCCCAAACACCGCCATCAATATCTTCCACAAAATTCCCACAGGCAACAATCAGCCTACGGGTCGCAAGAAAGCGCAAGTCTAGCCGAATGAGTCCATAAGCCTGTTGATCGTCTTGTTCAATTCCTTGTCCGTCTGCCGCAAGGCTTCAATCTTGTTGATCGAGTGGAGAACGGTGGTGTGGTGCTTGCCGCCAAACTGCTTCCCGATCTCCGGCAGCGACGCTGAGGTAAGCTGCTTCACGATGAACATCGCGACCTGGCGTGGGTAGGCGATCACCTTCGAGTTGCTGCGCATCTTCAAATCCTGCGCGCGCAAACCAAAAACCTCTCCGACGGCCTTCTGAATCTGCTCGATCGTGACCTTTTTTTCCTGAGTTTCGATGACGTTCTTAAGCACCTGCTGAGCGATGGGCAGGTTGATCTGGGCGCCGATCAAGGAGGCATAGGCCATCAGGCGGATCAGTGCTCCTTCGAGCTCGCGGATGTTTGATTTGATCGCGCGCGCGATGTACTCGGCAACGTCGTCAGGCAGGTGGACGCGTTCGTTCTCCGCTTTTTTTTGCAGAATGGCGATCTTCGTCTCAAGATCAGGCGGCTGGATATCGGCGATCAAGCCCCATTCGAAGCGCGAGCGCAGCCGCTCTTCGATTGCGGAGATATCTTTGGGCGGGCAATCTGACGAGATCACAATCTGTTTCTGCTGGTCGTGCAGCGCGTTGAACGTATGGAAGAATTCCTCCTGCGTCCGTTCGCGCGTCGCGATGAACTGGATGTCGTCCACCATCAGGACGTCCATGTTGCGGAACCGGTCGCGAAGGGCGGCCATACGCTCGAAACGAATCGAAGCGATTACCTCGTTCGTGAACTTTTCGGCGCTGACATAGGCGAGCCGAATGCTGGGGTTCCGGCGCTTCAGTTCGTGACCGATGGCCTGCATCAGGTGAGTCTTGCCAAGCCCCACTCCGCCGTACAGAAACAGGGGGTTATAGGTCCTCGACGGTTGTTCAGCCACCGCCTTGGCTGCGGCGTGGGCGAACTGGTTCGAGGCCCCCACCACAAACGTCTCGAAGGTGTAGCGCGGGTTCAACTGGTGGCTGGCCGAGTCAAAATCGAGCCTGGTCTGTTGGGAGGTCGCCGGACTGGGCGCAACCGGCTCGGCTTCCACATAGACAAATTCCAAAGCAAGCTCGGGGTGGCCGATTTGCACCAGAACGGCCTTCAGGATCTCGCCGTACGTTTCTTTCAGGCGCTTGGAGAACAGCTTGGTTGGGACTCGAATGACCAATCGGTCGTCATCGGCACGCTCCTGCCGCGTAGGCCGGAACCAGGTGGCGAAGCTGTGGGGGTTAACGCGCTGCTCCATGTGCTGGAGTATCTTGTCCCAGAGAGTCATTGGAAAAATTAGCCCCTCAGTCGAATTTCCACCGATGTGGAAATGTTGTGGAAAACCCGCAACCGGCGGGCTACTTGTTATTTGGATCTGAGCCCCTCAGGTCCCTGGCACCGCGGACAACCGCCCCGTTTCGCGCAGAATTCAAACCTTGGCCCCCAAAATTGCGGTGCATAGAAAATCGTCCTAGCTGCAAAACTTCAAAGGGACGCGACGTGGGATTTTGCCTAAACGCGCAGAGATGAGCAAGGGAAATCAATTCGAATTAGGCGCGCCTCTTCCACAAGAATTCACAGCTTTTCCACATGACAAAATTTGCCGTTCAAGACGCCTTTGTCACGCTGACCTGCGGCAAGCGCAGCTAGGAAACGCGCGCAGTTGGCGGCGGAATCTTCAATGAATCGGCGAATGTGTCGTGTTCCAATATTTGGAAGGCAGCTCCAGATAGGAGAAGATTTCCACAGGACGGGAGCGCGTCGATGCCTGTGGAAAACGAGAGTGCGAACCGCAAAAGTCGGCTGAAGTTAGGGCACCTGGAGGGGCAAGCGAACTCATCGCCGATAGGCCCGAGAATTTCGTCCGGTTCGATACGGTCCAAGGAGCACTTCCAAGTCCGCAGCGATCCAGGCGGGTGCTTTGCCCTCGCGGTAAATCGCCCAGCCGAGCAGGGAGCCTCCAATCATCGCCTGAATCGCCCTGGCCAGGCGCCGCGTCGAAGACGACCGCAGTTCGCCGGCACGAACCGCTTCGTCGAGAACCTTCCGGAGCTCCTTGTGAAAGGCGCGAGCGTGAGCGAGTGCAAACCGGCGGAACTCGGGGTCGGCCAGATCGATCTCCAGAAACGCAAGATGATTGACGAGAGATTCCGGGGTTCTGGCCATCGTCGCCATACACTTGGCGATCGCATCGATCACCGCGAGAGGCGACGCGTTTTCGGCGCGGAAGCGGGCGAACTCCTCCTGCACACCGGAAGAGCTGGTCCGCACGAGAGCCAGCAACAGACCGCGTTTTGAGCCGAAACGCTGCAGGAGCGTGGCCGGGGCCATCCCCGCCTCCTCGCCTACGTCGGCGAGGGTCAAGCGTATGGGGCCGACGCGTTCGATGGCTCGCGCAGTCGCCGCGAGGATTTCTGCGTCGGACTTGAGGCGCGGGCGGGGCGACATGAGGGCGGAACTATAAACGAACCGTCATTCACAAACAACCCTTGACAGTAAGTGAACGGCCATTTATATTCGCCCTCAAGTTATTCCATTTCCTCACGGGAGTTTCGTGATGCGAAAAATCACCTTCGGCGGCGCCAACAGCCTGGACAACTATCTGGCGCGCAAGGATCATGCCGTCGACTGGGTACGTTGGAATGACGAGGCCGCGGCGGTGATGCCGGCCTACTGGAAGACGATCGACACGATTCTGATGGGCCGCAAGACATATGAGGCCGCGCTTAGCGGCAGCCGGGGTAAAAAGCCTTATCCAGGGATGAAAACGTACGTCTTATCGAAGACGCGAGTCGCATCGGGACACCCCGATCATCGCGGAAGACGTGCGCTACCGTGTGAAATGGTGAGGGTTCTCCTACGGCGCGCGAGTGGAACGAGAAAGATGGTGATGGCATGAGACGTGGAACAAGCGGGACGAAGGAACGGAAGATCATTGTGTACATCGCCACCAGCGCCGACGGCTACATCGCGCGACCGGATGGGGACGTCGGATGGCTCGAGCGTCCGCGACCCAAAGGGAGTTACGGCATGAGCGACTTCTTCAAGACGATCGACACGATCCTGTGGGGGCGCAAGACGTACGACAAGGGAATCGAGATGGGAATGGAGAGGGGAATGAAGGCTGGGGGATTCGGTCCCCGCATCAAAAATTATGTTTTTTCGCGCCAGCCGCAGGAACCAACGGGGCCGGGCTTCGAGTTCGTGAATGAGCCGGTCAAGAGCTTTGCGCGGCGGTTGCGCGCTCAACAGGGAAAAGAGATCTGGATGATGGGCGGCGGCGGAATCATCACTTCGTTTCTCGACGAGGGAGAAATCGATGAGTTCAGCATCCACGTGATCCCGATCCTGATCGGCGAGGGGATCCCGCTGATCGCGCCGCGCCATCGCTCGATCCCGCTGAAACTGCTTTCCACCAAGACGTTCCCCGACGGAGTCGTTCACCTCAACTACGAAGTCGTGATTCGTGGCTGACGCAGGTTAGCGAGGTTGAGGCACGACTTGTGGTGCGATGTTGAACCGCCCGGGCTGAGGGGATGCAGGTTTGTCGGGCCGCGCAAACTCGAATATCCCCCAGGGATCGGTCGCGACGAGCAGTCGATTGGGTTCGACGAGCAAGGCCGCTGGCTTCAGCGAACTTCCCCCTGCAAGAGTCAAATAGTAGATTCCCACCGGATTTCCATCTCCGCTGAAGTGAACCAACGTGTCGCCTATGGCCGCCCAAACGTCGTGGGTTTGCGGGTCGACGGCTACCGCCGTAATTTCCGGTTTGTCGGCGGCCGAAGGCTGGCCGAGGTCACCCAGGTTCACTCGTAGGACTGCGGTGAAGGCGGGCACACCCGAGTTGAAGCGTCCGTGATATCCGAAATGAGAGAAGTTGCCGGCGCCGGGTCCTTCTCCCGAGCCCCTTGCGCCCGAATGTGCCCCTCCGGGTAGTCCTCCCGGCCTGCCGGACGGCCCGCCACTTGTGATGCTTTCCGAAAGGCCGCGCGGCCGGAAATAAGGACTCCAAAGTTGAACCGATTAGGAACGGAGCGGGCAGGCCCATGGGGCTCATCGCCGGCGCTCCAGCCGGCGGCGATGCGAGCGCGTCCGACGAATCAGGAGTTTGCGAATCGTCGGATCCGAACATTCCCAACTCCGCCGTCGTCCCCGATGCCCCGGAAGAATCTGACGCCTGGCCGAAATCGTAGTCGTCCTCCGCGGAATTGCCGTTCGAGTCCGAAAACTGCAGCACGCCGCCCTGATCGGTCGTCAAAAGGCCCGCTTGTGCGACTCAATGACGGTGCGAAGGCCCTGCGCGCCGACACCCGCCGGCAAAGCCGCTTGTAAGAGCCCGAAAACGACTAACTGGCTTGCACCCAGCCACCTACGGCCCACACCTCGCCCCCAGCCACGAATGACGTTCCCTTGATATTCCCGAGATGCCGCGCCGAAGTTCCGTTTTTTTCCGTCAGCCGTAGCATGTGAATCTTTGGAAGTGGGATTGCTAGTCGAGGCGAAAGTTCAGGCGGTCGATGGAGCGGGCATGGCCAGTAGCTTCCTCGACGTCGATCAGGACGGTGTTCATCTGCACGTCGCCCTCGGCCACTGAAAAACGCGCCGGCATGGAATCCAGGAACCGTTGCAGCACTCCCTGCTTCTCCATCCCGATCACCGAGTCGTGCGGGCCGGTCATGCCGACGTCCGTGACGTAAGCAGTTCCGTTGGGGAGGACGTGATTGTCGGCCGTTGGAACATGGGTGTGAGTGCCGAGCACGGCGGTCACCTTGCCATCGAGATACCATCCCATGGCCTGCTTTTCCGATGTGGCTTCGGCGTGCATGTCGACGAGGATTACTTTGACCTCGGGCGGAATCGAGGCGAGTTGCTGCGATGCTGCGCGGAAAGGATCGTCGATCGGCGTCATGAACGTGCGGCCTTGCAGGTTGAGGACTGCGTAGCCCGTTCCGTTTTTCGCGTATGCAAGGAGGAGGCCTTTCCCCGGTGAACCGTTCGGAAAATTAGCTGGACGCAGGAGACGCGGCTCGTGCGGGAAGTATTCGAGAATCTCCTTGCGGTCCCAGATGTGGTTGCCGCCGGTGATCACTTCGATACCCGAGGCGAAGAGTTCTTCGGCCAGCCGCGGCGTGATGCCGAATCCGGACGCGGCGTTTTCGCCGTTCGCGATACACAGATCGATCGACCTTTGCTCGAGGATGTCGTGAAGCCTCTCATGCACGATTTTGCGCCCCGGCGAGCCGACAATGTCTCCGATGAATAGAATTTTCAATGCGTAGCCTTTCTGGGATTCCCAGGATCGTTCGTCCAAGTAGCTTAGACGATTCAGCGCGGCGGAAAAAGCCCTGGAGATTTCACGCGCAAAGAAGATGCCATCATGACTCGAATGGTTTTACTGTACAAATGGCGACCCTCTGGCATTAAGGGGTGATCCGGCCCGCGTCTTTCGCCGTTCGAGCCTTGAAGCGGAGCGTCAGCTTCCCTCGCGGGTCAAAGATTTCCGCAACGCCTCGGCCGAACCGTTGAGGAGATTGCGCAGGACGGCGACTTCCGAGGCAATCGCGGTGCGCAGTGCGGGCTCGGCGTCCGGCGCGAACAGCGGCGAATGATTCGACGGAAGCGGAACCGCCGAAGCCATCGCCTGCGCAAATTTCTGCGGGTCCGCTCCACCCAGCGAAAAGTAGAAAGACGGAATCCCCGCCTCGACGAAATAGGAATAGTCCTCCGACGCCATCACCGGCTCGACCGTCTCCACGTTCGCTTTGCCCAGGGCTGCGTCAAGAACAGGCGTGAGCCGCTTGGCAAGCACGGGATCGTCGTAGAGCGCGTCCGTCGATTCATAGTGCTCGATCGTGGGCAGCCGCTGTGCTCCTGCTGCCTCGGCTTCGCCCTTCACGATCCTCGCGATCGCCGCCAGCACCTGCTTGCGGACCTCGGGATTGTAGGTGCGCACGGTGAGTCCCATTTCGGCATGGTCGGGTATGATGTTGTTCTTCGTGCCCGCGTGAATGTAGCCGACGGTGACCACGGCCGCTTCGCCGGGTTTCACCTCGCGCGAAACGATCGTCTGCAGCGCGACCACGGTGCGCGCCGCGATCACGATCGGGTCGACGGACGTTTCCGGTGCAGAGCCGTGCGCGCCCTTCCCGTAGATTGTCACGCGCAGCGAATCCGCGCTGGCCAACAGGTATCCGGAGCGCGTGCCCACCTTTCCCGCGGGCAGCCCGTTGCCGACGTGCAGCGCCACCCCCGCGTCCGGCCGGGGAAACCGCGTGAGCAAGCCGTCGTCGAGCATCGCCTTCGCGCCGGTAATCGTTTCTTCGGCGGGCTGGCCGATCAGCATCAGGGTGCCGTGCCAAGTGTCCTTCGAGTGCGCCAGGATCGCGGCGGTGCCGTAGAGTGCGGCCATGTGCAGGTCGTGTCCGCAGGCATGCATGACGGGAACATCCGCGCCCGAGGGGTCCTTGGCATGGACTTTGCTCGCGTACGGCAGGCCCGTTTTCTCCTCGACGGGCAGCGCATCCAGTTCGGTGCGCATCATGATCGTGGGCCCGGCGCCGTTCCGCATCAGCGCGACAATCCCGTGACCGCCCACGTGCTCCGTCACTTCATAACCAAGTTCGCGCAGGCGGCTGGCCATCTTCGCTGCCGTCTGAGCCTCTTCGTTGGAAAGCTCGGGATGCTCGTGGATATCGAGGTACAGCGCGTACGCCGCGGGATAAACTGCTTCCACCTGCGCGGACTTCGTCTGGGTCAGTGCGCGCGCGGTGAATACAAGGGCGAACAGGGACGCGAAAATGGCCGCTCTTACGATGGACGTCATCTTCATAGCGCGCGGATGATATACGCACTTCCGACGCGTCGCAACGAATGAACGCAGGCTTTTTGTTTTTGAACCCTCAGCCTGTCGAGCGTCGATCACGAACTCACAGCAACGGTTCGGCGACATTGCGGGCGATGATCCCGCGGGTTTCGTCGCGCAGACGAACGATCTCCTGCCATTCGCCTCCCGCGGCGGCATTGGGGAGGATGAGCGGGCCGATCGTGACCGTAACGCGTCCGAATTTGGGAAGGTAAGTCTTGTCGCGCAGAATCTGGCGGGCGCCGCGGATCGCGACAGGGCAAATCGGCCGCTGCGCGTCCACCGCCGCTTTGAACGCACCCAGCTGAAATGGCCGAATGCCGGTGACCGCGGTAAATGTCCCTTCGGGGTAAACGGCGAGCGATTCGCCGCGGGCGAGCGCCGCCTCCACTTCCTGGGCCTGCTGGACTCGAGCCCCGGGATCGTTACGGTCGAACAGATGTTGGCCGCTGCGCCGCACGAGAGTGCCGAAGACCGGCATCTCGATGGCATCGCCTTTGGCAATGAAGCGCACGCTGGCCGGAAGCAGCGCCAGCGCGACGAGGATGTCGAGATAGCTGGAATGATTCGGCGTGAAAATCCACGGACCTGCATTCGGCAAGTTTTTCAGCAACTCGCTCCCTTCCACGCGCACGGGAACCAGCGCGGCCTTAAGAATCGTTCTCGATGTCGACCGTACAATCCGCGCGGCCCGACCCGGATCACGGCTTAACCGCACGAGCACCCACGTCGGCCCAACCACAACGGCGCAGACCGCCAGCGCGTAAACGCCATATAAGAACTCCGCAGCGCCCCTCGCGCCGCGCCGCAACGCCAGCCAGCCCCGCGGCACAGATCCACGGATCGCCAGCCTTGCAATCTGTATCCAGGGCGCTTGCTGTTTCTTGCCGAGGTCGCCTTGCAGGTACCGGCGGCGTGTTTCGCTGCGCCGCAGTTTTCCGCTCGAAGTCTTGGGAATCGATTGCGGCCGGACCAGTTCGATCACATCGGGCGGCAGGCCCATCGTCTCCTGCACCGCAGCGGATAGTTCCTTTGAAACGCGCTTCGCATCCGTTGCATCGCGAATTTCCGCCACCACGATTAACCGTTCCGTTCCGCTGCGCTCGTCCGGCGCGCCGAACGCGACCACGCAGCCCGGCCGCACGCCCGCGATTTGCCCGACCACTTGCTCGATCTCTTGCGGATAGAGGTTGCGCCCCGCCTTGATGATGACGTCCTTCGCGCGTCCCGTTATGAAAAGATCGCCGTCCGCCCAGTAGGCGAGGTCGCCCGAATCGAGCCAGTTCCCTTCTCTTGTGAGCTCGCGCGTAGCTTCCGGATTCCTGTAATAGCCGCTCGTGGCAGAAGGCCCTCGGAACCAAAGATGCCCTTCGATGCGATCGCCTGCGTCCCCGCCATCGTCCGTCACGATCCGGCATTCCACATCGCGCAGCGGGCGACCCGCGCCAACGAATTCCAGCGCCGCGGAGTCATCCGGCGTGGCGGGAACGGCACGGCCGGTCGATTCGAATGTCGCTCGCTCGATGCGGTCAACGCGGTATCCCAAACTTGCATCCGTGGCCGAAATGGCCAGCGAATTCTCCGCCAGCCCGTACACCGGAAGCAGCGCGTCGCGGCGAAAGCCGTAGCGCTCGAACCGAGCAGCGAACCGATCGAGCGTCGCCCGCTGCACCGGTTCGGAGCCATTCAACGCGCCGCGCCAGCGGCTCAAGTCCAGGCCTTCCAAATCCTTATCCGCGATTTTTCGCACGCACAGTTCGTACGCGAAATTTGGGCCGGGGCTGAGCGTCGCATGGTGGCGATGAATCGCCTGCAGCCATCGCTCGGGCCGGCTCAGAAAGGCGAGTGGCGACATGATCACCGTCGGAATGCCGGCGCACAGAGGCGCCAGCCACGCGCCGATCAGGCCCATATCGTGATAAAGCGGTAGCCAACTAACGAGGAGGTCTTCCGACGTCACGCGAACGCCCGCCAGCATCGAGCGAATGTTCGCCAGCAAATTGCCGTGCGTAAGCACGACGCCTTTCGGCGCGCCGGTCGATCCCGAGGTGTATTGCAGGAACGCAATATCTTCGCGGCGGGCGTGGTGGGTCAGGTTCTCCACCGGCCGCCACTTCGCACGGGCCCCGTTGGAGGCGTCCGCCCTTTCCGATTCGCCTGGCTTACCGTCTCGCGATTCGCCTCGCGCTGCGCACAACCGCTCCGCGTTCAACACGCCACGCAGCGACGGAACGCTCGGCTTCAGCAGCCGGGCCAAGCCTTCCGCCTGCCGCCAGGTGACGAGAAATCGCGCCTCTGCGTTCCGCAATATGTTCGTCTGGCGCTTTGCATACTCCGCAATTTTGTCCGCGCGGAACGGAGGATAAATCGGAACCGGAATGCCGCCGGCCAACAGGATTCCGAAGAATGTCGGAAAGAAATCCGCGCAGGTCGGGAGCATGATCGCAACCGTCTGTCCGGCTTCGAGCCCGCGCAATCCCAGCTCGGCAGCCACGCCCAATGAGCCCTGGTAGAGTTCGCCGAAGGTGATGGTGCGCGGCTCGGCCGCCTCTTCGTGGAGGTGAATGTGCACGCGGCCGGGCTCGGCCACGCCCCGCAGCCGCAGCACTTCGGTGAGCGTGCCAGCCGAAAGCACCTGCCGCTCGACGTCTGGTTGTATTTCGGTTAACAAGCGATCGCGCGACTCGGGAACGAAAGCCGCCGTCGTGCTTACTCCGTCCCGAGCTGTTTCGGGCGCCTCGCGCAGGATCGCCGGGATCAGATCACCGACGGTGTTCGCCTCCGCGACTGCACTCTCTGGAAGACGAACACCGCAAATATCGCCCAATCTGAGCATCAGCTCGACCCGTTCGAGACTCCCAAGTCCCAGATCCCGCTCCAGATGCGCCCGCGCTCCGCGGGCATCGAGCTCATCCAGCCCCCGCGAACCGCCTAATTCGTTGAGTAGCTGCCGAACGGTGGCGAGAGTTTGCGTCTCGACGACAGATTTGCGATCGAGTTTTGTTCCGGTGGCCGACATGGATCGCTCTTTATAAATGCTGCGCGGCGTACTACGCGCGCCCGCGTATCGCCCCGGTGAGGAGCGGACGCTTCATATGTCTTTCCCTTTCGCGAAGCGTATCACCGGAGCAGAGCCGCTTCAACGTTGGCGACAGGATCAACGCCCTACGCCGCGCTGGCGAAGAAATCCCGAAGGCCGCCACGGGGGTACTTTCGTACCGGAGTGAAGTGAACCGAGGGTCCATCGACGACGCCGCGCGCTACGGGCATTCTGCATGTGGATTCGCGGTGCGGGTTTCAGGGTTCAAGACGCGAACTTGGAAACCTGGAGTCGCCTCGAATACTGCACCTCCATCACCCCCATGCCCACGAGCGGCCGGCACCCCCACCGGCCGCTCACTTTTTTTAGAGCAACCGTCCAAATCGACGGGCGAAATGGGCCATTCGCATTTCTGATTGATCCGATATTTCGTTGACACGGCGGCCAGCTTGGAACTATAACCTTTGCCGACGTGGGTGTGGGTCCTTTGGGTGTGTTTTGTGTCTGGTGTCCCCGGCCGGGTTTCTAGAGCCCTTTTGTCCTTCTACAGAAGTGTAGCTTCGCGCTAGAAACCTTCAAGCGCCGTCAGATCAAGCGGACTCCGCCTGCATGCGGTAACGCGTTCGCCGAGGCCTTAATGGGTGTGCCCGGCGAAGCGGACACTGTCTGTCCTGGAGGTGATTTGTGAAGCTTCGAACCAACGGTCATCTGCTCGCGACCCTGTGTGTTGTCGTTGCCTTTCTAACCGCCATGCCCAGCGCCTGGGGGCAGGCGTCCACGTCTTTGCGCGGCACCATCAGCGATCCGAGCGGCGCGGCTATTCCCGTGCGACCGTCCGGCTGACGAATGCCGGCGACAAACTTCCCGGTCGCACAGCCACGATACGGCAAGGACTTACGTCTTCCAGGAAATCTTGCCCGGCAATTATGACCTGGATGTGGAAGCTACCGGTTTCGCCAAGTACCACCAGACCGGTATCCAACTGCGGTGAATCTTCCCGCGACGATCAACGTCACGATGAAATCGGCCAGTCGGCAGAAACTGTCGCGGTCACCGGTGAGGCTCCGCTCCTGAATACCACGGACGCCAGCCTTGGGCAAACCATGGTATGGGAGCAGATCGAATCCTGCCGCTGGAAGAAGGAATGTGCCGGACTCCTCAGCGTTCAACCCGGCGTTGTTTTACCACGAACCGCACGATCTGTACATATACGACACTCGCACCGGCGCTGTGAATGGCGAGCGCAGCGACCAGAGTAACGTTACGCTCGACGGCGTGGATGCGAATGACCAGGGCAACGGCCTCCGTTTGCTTCGTGCTCCCGGTCACGCCTGACTCCGTTCAGGAATTTCGCGTCTCCACTTCGAATTACGATGCGAACAAGGCCGCTCGGCCGGTGGCCGAAGTGGCCCTGGTAACCAAGGGCGGGACGAACAATTTTCACGGCTACGCTTACGAATTCAACCGTTCACAGTCTTTGGCGAAGCCAACGACTACTTCATCAAGAAGGCGGAAGCCGACTCCGGGCAGCCGAACAAACCGCCCCAGCTGACCCACAACGTGTTCGGCGGGTCAATCGGCGGGCCCGTCCGCAAGAATCGTTTGTTCTTCTTCCTGAGCTATGAAGGGCACCGTTTCGCTCAGGCGACGAGCGAAGGTGGTGAAGTTCCCACCGCGAGCCTCCGCGATGGCGTGACGCTGTACCAATGTGCGGATGCCAGTCAATGCCCCGGCGGATCGGCCACCGGCGTAAGCGGTCAGAGCTACGACTTTCCAGCGGGATTCAATGCTGTAAGCCCGCTCAGCTTGCCACTATGGACCCGCTTCACATCGGCCCGAACACTGCGGCGATGTCGTACTACAACACTTATCCCCTTCCGAATGACACCACCGTCGGAGACGGTTCAATTTTTCTGGCTTCCGATTCGCAGGACCAAATCCGGCAAAAACTGACTGGTTGATCGCCCGTATCGATTATCAAATTACGGCAAACGGGAATCACACACTCTTTTTCCGCGGAAGTGGCCGCGATGATTCGGTAGTTACGCATCCCAGTTCCTTCCCACCAGTGCGGCCGCCGAGAACACCCAGGTGGACTTGAGCAAGGGCTTCGTCGTTGGTTATACAGCCTTGCTCAGCTCGAGTCTGGTCAACAATTTCCGTTATGGGCTGACCAAGCAGAGCCTTGGGAATGCCGGAGACAGCACGCTGCCCTGGATCTTTATCCGCAACCTTGGGATGTAGGATCTTCCGTGAGTCAGGGCGTCACTCGTTCGAGCAATTTTACGTTTCCCGGTTCACAACTTTGTCGATGACCTTACCTGGAGAAGGGTAACCATTCGTTGGCTTTTGGGGCGAACCTTCGCCTGATCTATAACGGCATCACCAGTCTCGGAAGCTCGTTCAGCGACGGCTCGCCAACGCGTCCTGGCTAGACACTTCCGGGATCGCTGACACCGGGAAGCCCCGTTGGACCCCGGCGCTAACGGCCTGCCTGCCGTCTCGACCAGTTCGACAATTCGTATGATTTCCCGTTGATGGGCTTGATGGGAATCGTCAGCGAAGTGGATGCCAGCTACAATTTCCGGCTGAACGGCGAAACCGGAACGGCCCTTCCGCAAGGCGCTCCCGTGGCGCATAACTACGGTCTCCACGAGTATGAGTTTTATGCCCAGGATTCGTGGAAAATCAAGCCGAACCTGACCTTCACCTATGGCCTGCGCTACCTTTTCATGACGCCGCCCTGGGACACTGGCGGTCAGGAAGTCGCGCCCTACTACCAGAACTCGAATGGGCAGCGGATCAACTCGCTGACACCCTGGTTCCAGCAACGCTACCAGAATATGCTCAACGGCATTCCGTTCGAATCAGGACCCGCTCGTCTACTTCGACGTTGCCGGCCGTTCAAACGGGCGTCAGGATCTTTGGCCCAACTCGTCCAAGAACTTTGCTCCGCGCATTGCGTTTGCCTACAGCCCCCGCATCGACTGGTTGGCTGCCCATTTTCGGCACCGGGCGACAAAACAGTCATTCGCGTGGGCTTCGGCACCTACTACGACCATTTCGGTGAAGGCATGCTGAGCACCTTCACGGGCGGCGGCTCGTTTGGGTCTCTCCACCGCACTGAGCAATCCCGCTGGTATTGAAACGGTCAGCAGCGCACCAGAATCACTGACATGAATACCATTCCGACCACCGACAACAACGGAAACCAAATCTTTATTCCGGCTCCGCCGGCTCAATTCCCGCAGGCGTTTCCGAGCACGCTCGATACCGGCGGCTTCTGCATTTGCTGGGGTTTGGATAGTTCGATTAAAGCGCCGTACTCCTACGCGATCGATTTTTCCATCCAGCGCGAGCTCCCCGGCAACATGAGCATCGAATTGGGTTATGTGGGGCACCTTGGCCATCGTCTGCTCATGCAGGACGACCTTGCCATGCCGCTCGACGTGGTCGACAAGGGTTCCGGCATCGACTACTTCACGGCGGTGAACGCTCTCGCCAAGGTGTATCGCACTGGCGTGCCGAGCGAGTCCTTCAGTGACGCATCAGTTCCGTCTAATGTCGTAAAATATTGGACGGACATGCTCCAGCCGCTCCAGCCCGGTGACCAGTACGCCATGAGCTCTTGCACTTCCGGAGGGTCCACCGTCGGAACCAACGATCCGGTCGCTGCGATGTACGATCTCTTCTGTGGCGGCAGCACGAACGAAACGACGCCGCTGTTCATTTGGGACTATTTCGGTGTTTCCGGGACGCAATTGGACGGCAGCGGCAACCCGCTGAACTCCTACGTTCCTTCGACAGGCACCAACACGTTCTACAACCCTCAATATTCATCTCTCTATGCGTGGCGCTCAATGGGCTTCTCTCACTACCACGCATTCCAGTTCACGCTGCACAAGCGCATGTCTCAGGGCATCCGCTTCGACTTCAACTACACGTTCTCGCGTTCGATCGACTTGGCCTCCGACGCGGAACGGGTGGGCGAATGGGGCGGATTGGGCAGGAAACATTATCAACGCCTGGTCGCCCAACCAGCTCAAGGGCGTGTCGGATTTCGACCTCACCCACCAGATCAACGCCAACTGGACATGGCAACTGCCTTTCGGAGTAGGCCGCGAATTCGCGAGCTCTGTCGGCAAGGGCATGGACGCGCTGATTGGCGGATGGAACCTCAGCGGCATTACGCGCTGGTCCACCGGGTTCCCGGTCAACGTTGCCCATGGGTTCGAGTGGCCGACGAACTGGCAACTCAGCGGCGAAGCGAACACCCTGAGCCAACCGTCATACTCAGCGGGGGAAAGTCAGTTGCGATCCCACCGTTTGCAGCGACAACGGAAACTACAACGTCTTCTCGAATCGCGACACGGCCATCAACTCGTTTGATTATCCGTTCCCCGGACAATCCGGCGACCGGAACACGATTCGAGGCGACGGCTTCTTCAACGCGGATATGTCACTCACGACAAGCGTGGAAGATGCCCTACAATGAGAGTCACGCCCTTTCGTTCCGCTGGGACGTTTTCAACGTCTTCAACACGAAGCGATTTGACGTGGCGACCGCTTCACTCGAACTGGATAGCGCGAGTACTTTCGGCGACTACACGCACCTGCTCACAACTCCGCGCGTCGATGGAGTTTGGGCTGCGTTACCAGTTCTAGACCATCTGGAAATCAACAGGCCCGGTTCCGCGCTCAGGAGTTGCGTGGGACCGGGCCTTTTCTCATGTTGCCGGTTTGTCGCCGTCGGCTTACTCAGGCGTTTGTGAAGGCTTTTGACGGTTCGCTGCCGAGTTCCTTGAGCTTGGCCGTCAAATTGTCGACATTCTTCTGCAAATCGTCCACTTCCTGTTTCTTCGCGTCGATACCGCTCTGTTCCACCTTCAGCTTGACGGCCCCTTCCGTATCGGACGCGTAGTTCGGATTGCTGTAGAACGTTTGCTGGTCCAGCTGATACGTTCGCGAAGCGATGTCGAGATCGGTCGTGACGCTCTTCAGGTGTGCTTTCGCTTGAGCGAGTTCTTTTTCTAGCGCCGCCTTTTGCTCCTCGACCGCAGCGGCGTTCTTTGGCGCGCTTTTTGCCGCCTCCGCGGGCGCGGCATTCTGGGCTCCGGCCTTTTCGGTGTTCTCCGATGCTGAGCCCTGGCCAACCACGCTGATCGTTCCGGGTGTCTTCGGAAGATTGTCGTTGTCCCACACCTTCGCCGCGCGAGGCTGTTCCTTCTTCTGCTCGCGAGCGCGCCGGGCCGCTGCCGCCAGCGGGTCCTGCTCCGCCTGGCTGTCTTCCTGGGTCTGCGATTGTTTTTGCGACGGCTGCGCCTGAGCGGACTGTTGGGCGGCAGCCAAGCAGGGGGGCGACGCCAGCAGCAGGACAGCTACCCATTTTGCGATCATCGGGATCCTCCCCAACCGGCCGAGTCTCCCGTAATTCTAGTCGCGTGCAGGGCGAGTCCGGCAGAGAGCCAACGCGCCGCGCACCCAAAGAGGCACCCTCGACTGTCCCGGTGGCGTATCCTGTTCACCGCGAGGACCCATGCCGCCAACGCGCGCATTTCTGCCATCCGCTGTTCTGCTTTTTATCGTCGCCGTGACCGTGTCGCCCGCATTGGCGTCGCCGTCCGTTTCGCCGCAAGCACTTGCACTCTCGCAAACGCCAATGTCGAGCGCGTTGCCAAGTTCGCCGCAAAATGGAGCCCAAATTCCAGCGACAGGACAGGCGGTCAAGCAGGTCACGCACTACACCTTGCCGCCCGCGCTCTACCGGAAGGCGCACCGCCTCGACCAAATCTCGTTCTGGGGCGAGTTGATCGGAACCGTATATTCGTGGCTCATCCTTGTGCTGATCCTGAACTGGCGGCTCGCGCCGAAATACCGCGACTGGGCGCAGAAGGTTTCCCGCGTGGAGTTTCTGCAAGCGCTGATCTTCGCCCCGCCGCTTGTGCTGACCATCGGCGGGCTGACGATTCCGCTCGACATCGCGCAGCACTGGGTGAGCCGCCGCTTCGGAATCAGCATTCAGGACTGGGCCTCATGGTTTTGGGATTGGACGAAGCAGGAGATCGTCCTCATCGTCATCGGCACCTTTCTGATTTGGCTCCTGTACGCCGTGATTCGCAGAGCGCCGCGAAGGTGGTGGTTCTATTTCTGGCTGCTTTCGCTGCCGCTCATGGCGTTCTTGATTTTCGTGCAGCCGGTGGTGATCGATCCGATGTTCAACAAGTTCGAACCGCTCGCTCAAAAAGACCCTGCGCTTACTGCTACGCTCGAGCAACTGGTTCAGCGCGCTGGCCAGGGCATTCCACCCAGCCGCATGTTCTGGATGGGAGCGGGCGCGAAAACAACCGCGCTCAACGCATACGTCACGGGCATCGGGGCATCCAAGCGGATCGTCGTCTGGGACACGACCATTCGCGACATGGACACGCCGCAGATCGTGTATGTGGTCGGGCACGAGATGGGACACTACGTGCTGAACCACATCTGGAAAGGAATGGCGGTTGGGGCGGTCGGGCTGTTCGTGCTGTTTTATCTGGGCTTTCGAACGATCGGGTGGCTGCTGGGACGCGGGGGCAGGCGCCATCCCGGTCCGAACGCGCCGTCGCGAAACTTGAAGCTAACCACGAATTGGGAGATTCGCGACGTCGCCGATTGGGCATCCCTTCCCGCGCTTTTGCTGCTGGTTTCCGTTTTTTCGTTTGTCGGCGCGCCGATCGGCAGCGCGGTTAGCCGGTACTTCGAGCACCAGGCGGATCAATATGGCCTTGAGGTGACTCACGGCCTCACGTCCGACTCGAGCCAAGTGGCCGCGCAGTCGTTTCAGATTTTGGGCCAAGTCGATCTGGCAGACCCCGCGCCGAATCCGGTGGACGTTCTCCTCTTCTATTCGCATCCGCCCATTCCGGACCGCATTCGCTTCGCGCTGGCGTACGATCCCTGGGCGCAGGGGAGCCACGGCGAATTCGTAAAGTGAGACGATTGCGGCGCGGCTATTTCGCGGCGCCTCGTTTGGCGTACTCCATGGCCCAGATGGCAAGCGGCCTCATATACAGCGAGGCGCGGTAATCGCCGTTGCTGCGCCAGGCCTCCGGCGTGCGAAACCAGTAGCCCTTCTTCACGTATACCACGTCGTAGACGCCCCAGGCGGTCTTGTCCGCTTCCTGCGTCAGCCCCTCGGCTTTCATCAGCGACGCGAGAGCGAACGTCACGCCGGACCAAACTTCCTGCGGCTGCTCGGAGATCGTGACGGCACTCCCGTCCGGATTCAGCCCATTTACCGCGCCCATCTGACCGCTCTGAAACTCCATCACATTGTGCTGAAAAATCTGCTCCAGCGCCTTGCGCGTCATGCTGTCGGGCACAATGTCGCCCAGGCCGGTGAGATCGGCGTACCATTCGCCCACGAGCTGATCGGCCATGATGTTTGCCTTATAGGGACTGCCGGTGTCGTAATTAAAGTAACTCCCGTTCCACAGTTCCTTGACGAAGTTCGGTTGCGCCTTGTCGTACCACGCTTGATACCTCGCTTTCGCGGCAGCGTCGCCGGCCGGCCCCGCCATCGCCACGCCGGCCTTCAGTGCCGCAAGCCACAGGCTGCCGCAGTATGCGCTCGTGCCGCGCATCGGCCAGTTGTCATACGTTTGATCGGGGATGCCTTCGTTCTGCGGCAGACCGTCGCCGCGCGTGTCGAATTTCTTAAGAAAATCCAGCGCCATCGTCACCGACGGCCACGTGTACTCCAGAAACTTCCGGTCGTTCGCGCCGGTCAGATACCAATCGCGATACACCTGCAGGACATACTTGCTGTTCAGGTCCCGCCAGATGCTCACGTCTTGATAGTTGTACTGATTGACTCGCTCGATCGGGTCCTCGATCGGCGAGCCAAGATCGTGCGGAAGCGAGCCGGCCTCCTTGCGCGGCGCGATCGCGCCCGTCGCTCCAGACTGCTGGTTCTGCCCGTAATCCAGCGGAACTGTGTCTGCGAACTGGCGCATATCCTGCTTCTCGAGCTCCGGCCAGAGTTTCAGCAGCGCCCACGATCCGTAGAAACGCACGTCCAGGCTGTCGTAGAACGGATAATCGAAGCACTCCAGATAACTGAAATGGTGTTGATCGCCGGCCGCGGCCTTCCCTACTTCGCCGTTCTCCCAGAACGTCCCGCCATCCACCAGGTCGTAGAGCTCGTTGAACAGCATGCCCCGCAGCCACAGCGGCTGCGAGCCGTCGTTGGCAATCGGCTCTTGCCAGTTGTCGATTTCCTTGCTCCACTGCCGATAATTCTCCAGCGCCGTGCGCGCGACAGCCCATGCATTGTCGCCGTTCTTTCCGAAGAACGCCGTGTAGCGCTTGTACCAGCGCCGTCCTGCTCCGAACTGTACGATGGGAAAATCCCACGAGAGCGCCATGGGAATTTCCTTCGTTGCTCCCGGCTCTACCGTGAAGACGGCCGAAATTGCACCGCCAATCGGATTCGAGCCGGAACTCAGCCAGTTTTTCGCGGGCTCGGCGAGCGTGCCGTCTTGCGAAAAAGTTTTCCAGACGCTCGACCCGTCGTTTTTGAGATCGATCGTCGTCTGTCGCGTGACGCTCACTCCATCGCCCTCCAGCGTCGCGATGGCGAACTGGCCGTCCTGATCCGTCTGCGGCGCTCCATCTCCCACGCGCTGGAACACAATGCCTTTCATCGTGCCGCTGCCGAGCTTCTCGTCCTTGGCGGAATCATAGGCGTCCGCGCTGAACTTCGGATCCAGGTCGTGCCCGAACGAATGAAACCAGCCGACCATGTTGGCCCACGAAAACAGGATGGCCACCTTCACGGGCTTCTTGCCGGTATTCTTCGCGCGCCACACGAACACGCCAACCGGGTAGCTCGTCTCGCGGTAATTGTTCGGCAGGATCGGCGAGAATTGCTCGCAGGAGAGCTGCACCGGAAAGCCGGAATATTCATACTTGAACCACGCCTTGGGAAACAGCGCGTAGTACTTGCCTGCGCCGGCGGGATAGTTCCAGTTCCAAGCGGGCAAGGTTTCAGTGCCCGTCGGCTTTCCCGCACGAAGGACCACCGCAGTCGGCTGGCCGCCTTCTTCCTGCTCGTACGCGGCGAAGACGTCCGGCGCAACCGACCTGTATTTGTCGACTCCGACTTTCAAATGCCAGCGCGCAAAGTCGCCGCGGTACGTGCGCCCAATCGAGCCGGTGCCGAAGCCTCCGATCGGCAGGCCCTGCCAGTAGCCGTCATCGACGTTCGTCTGTTGAGTCTTAACGCCCGGGGTGGCGAGTGGCTCTCCAATGCCGCGGCTCCAGGCAGCTTGCGGGATTTGTTGCGCGTGCGAAGCAGGCACCGCGGCCAGGCTGAGGACGGTGATCCAGAACAGCCGACGAGCACGAGAAGGCACGTTTGCTCCTCTTGGCGGCAGCTTGGCCGCGCGTTCAAACCCGCGCCTCGCCCCCGCAGGCTAGCGCCACAGCATACGGCTTTTCGCCTTCGTTTTCTACCCTAGAAAATCGTTTATCTTACGCGCCGGAGACTGGAAGCTTGATGTAAACAGCGGCGTTCAGAGACGGGAACCCTCAAACCGAGTGGAGGGTCATCCAGATTCCGTGTTTCGGGCGTAGCGTGACCAGCGGCTCGGGTACGGCGTTGCGGCCCGGGACCAGGCGAAAGCGGAATCGCTGCGCGATCGTCGCGATCACCAGCGCCGATTCCAGCATCGCGAATCCCTGACCGATGCAGCGCCGCGGGCCGTCGCCGAAGGGAAAATAGGCGCCGGGCGGAAGCCGGTCCGCCAGCCCGTCGAGCCAGCGCTCGGGCCGGAACGAATCGGGATCGTCGTAGTAGCGCGGATCGCGATGCATCACCCACTGAGACAGCAGCACCGTCTCTCCCGCCGGAAAATCGTATTCGCCGATGCGGAACGGCGCGATGGCCACGCGTGCAAGGATATACGCCGGCGGATAAAGCCGCAGCACCTCGTTGATCACCGCCTGCAGGTACGGCAGCCGCGCGAGATCGGCGATTTCGGGCGGCCTGCTCGCCAGAACGCTCCGCAATTCCTGATGTAGCCGCGCTTCGACTTTCGGATTCTGCCCAAGTAGGTACCACGTCCACGATAAGGTGATCGCCGTCGTTTCGTGCCCCGCGAGAAACAGCGTCATCGTTTCGTCGCGAAGCTGCTTTGGCGTCATCTGCGAACCGTCTTCATCCATCGCGCCCATCAGCAGCGAAAGCAAGTCGTTGCGGTGATTCGAGCTGGGCTGCGCTTTTCGCTCGGCAATGATTCGGTACACGAGCGAATCGAGGAACTCGTATTCGCGGTTCGCCCGACGGTTTTTCGGCGTCGGCCAGTTCGCCGGAATCTGGATCGGTTTGCGCGCACGGCTCAGCGAATAGCGCATCAGGAAGGTCATCGCGCGGCCCACGTGCTGCGCCTCTCCCGGAAGCGTCGTGCCGAAGAGCGTGCGCACGGCCGCTTCGAGTGTCAGTTCCATCATTTCCTGTGCCAGGTTGCGCGTTTCGCCGTCGCCCCACCCGCGCATCTGCGCCTGCACGCATGCCAGCATCGTCGAGGAATATTGGTTGATGCGCTGCCGGTGAAACGCAGGCTGCGCGAGCCGTCTCTGCCTCCGCCAGAAGTCGCCTTCGCTGATCAACAGCCCTTGGCCCAGCAGCCGTTCCGTGGCTTCCTTGCTCAGCTTGCTTTTATGGAACTTGGTCGGCTGGAAGACCAGAACCTGCTGGATGTAATCCGGATGATTCAGCAAGATGCGCGTCCCCATGATTACCGGGATCCGCACGATGTCGCCGTATTCGCGCGCCACGCTGCGCAGCACTTCGAGCGAATCCCGCACAAGGCGTATCGATACGCCCAGCAGCGGCAGCCCCTTGGGCCCGGGCAGCTCCGGCGGATTTTTCTCGGCGATTGCGTTTGTCGCCATTCTCTAGGTTTTCCGCGCTCTACAATCCATACGCTTCGCCGCCCTATTTTACTTCGCCCGAAGCCGGAATGCGCTTGACTGAATCGAATTGAGTGATCGGGGTGCGCATCCGTGGTGCTTCCTCCCCTGATTCGGTAAGATCGAGTTCGTGCAATTTTGATGGACAAGAAGGTCCTCGTGGAAGAAGTCGAAAGGCCGGAGTGGCTCGGCCAGATGGAAGCCATCCTTGAAACGCTGAACGAAGGCGTGATGGTGGTCGACGACTGCCAGCGCGTCATCTTCACGAATCCCATCTTTCGCGAGATGTCGGGTTTTCCCGAAGACATGCTGACCGGCCAGACCGTCTCCGACTTCTACACGGTTCCGGAAGCCCGTGTCCTCAACCAGCATCGCGAACGCGGATTGCGAGACGGCCACAACCGTTTCGAGTTCGTGCTTCCCAAAAAAGATGGCGGCCGCCTGCCCGTCATCATCAGCGCGCGGGGCTTGGAAGATCCGGAAGGCCGGATTTTTGCCGTCATCACGTTCACCGATATTTCCGAGCAGAAGAGCGCCGAACTGAAGCTGCGCGAGGCCAACGCAAAGCTCGAGGATCGCCAAAAACAAATCGAGGAAGAGCTGACCTTGGCGGCGCACGTGCAGCAGAGCCTCGCGCCGCAATCAATCGTGTGGGGCGCCGTGCGCGTCGACACCTATTACCATCCTGTGCGCCGCATCGGAGGTGACTTCGGTCTCGTTGCGCCGCAGGATGACGACCACTTGAACCTTCTCGTCTTCGATGTTTCCGGGCACGGCATTGGCGCCGCCCTCGTCGCCAATCGCCTCTACACCGCAACGATGGCGCAGCTCGCCGCGAACGCTCCGTTCAGGGATATGTTCCGCCACTTGAACCGTTTCGTGCTGCAGAACCTCGGGGGTTCGGTTTTCTTTTTCACCGCTGCCGCCGCGCGGATCGATCGCGATGCGCGACGCCTGGTTTTCGCCGGCGCGGGACATCCGCCCGGCATGATCGTCACGCCGGGCCAGCAACCGCGCCTGCTCGAATCGCGCGCGATGGTTCTTGGGGCGCTCCCCGAAGCCGTGGGCGGTGACCCGGCCGTCGAAGCGATCCTCGAGCCCGGCGACCGCATCGTCCTGTACACCGACGGAATCACCGACGTTTTCGACTCGCGAGGCGAAATGCTTGGGGTTCCCGGCGTGCAGAAATTCGTCCGCGAAACCGCGACGCTCCCATTCGGCGAGATGAAGCACGCGCTCCTCGATCGCGTGGCGGCGTGGCGCGATGGCCCCCCGTCCGACGACGTCTCTCTCGTCCTCGCCGAGGTTCAGTGAGAGGTTCAATGACGGGCCGGCGCCGGCGTGACGAGCTTTTTCCGCCGAGCCAGCTTTAAACGCGAAAATCGACCTCCGAATGGTCCTTTACGCCTCGGATTTTGCTTATTGTCGTCAGCAAAATAAGCGACCCGCCCCTAAACTAGGAAGCCACTCCTGCGCCAACAGTCGGTGGCGAATTCAAGATCCTGTCAGTCATAGTACTCAGCTCACAACCGATAATTTCTCAAGCCAGCCCGCTGGCTGCGAGAGTCAAGCGATTGTTCCACGTGAAACAATTGTTTTCGTGTTGGGGAGCCCCAAGGTGGGCGCTGGGAGAGTATGGGCCTCAGGCGCCTGTGACCCTGAGGAATCTGCGTTTGCCCGCGCGGAGGGACACGGCGCCGCCGGAACTCAGCGCAATTGCGCGCTTTACATCCTTCTCCACTTGCCCGTCCACCTCCACGGCGCCCTGCTTGATGAGGCGTTCAGCTTCGCTGCGCGAGCCGGCGAGTTTGGTTTCGGTGAGCAGCGCAT
Source organism: uncultured Acidobacteriota bacterium (assembly GCA_963753475.1). Lineage (GTDB taxonomy): Bacteria > Acidobacteriota > Terriglobia > Acidiferrales > UBA7541 > Palsa-295. The sequence continues at coordinate 528,275 of CAVWCN010000003.1, read as the reverse complement.
GCAGCGCGCGCGTCCCGGCCGCTAATTTCATTTCGGGAATCTCGGCTGGCGCACTGCGGTCGCGGAAGACGCGCTGAAACTGCTCTTTCGCCTTGGTGGCGGCGTCTTCGCCGTGGAATCGCGACGATGACGTGCGCGAGCTGCATCTTCGCCTCCATCGGATGCAGCGCCCCAGTGCGCACTTCCTCGTGCAGGCGGACGATGACCGGCGACGAAAAATCCGTCAGCAGCTCGTAATAGGACCACATCAGCTCGTCGGAAATCGACATGATCTTGCCGAACATCTCGGAGGGCGGCTCCGTGATCCCAACGTAATTGCCGAGGCTCTTGGACATTTTGCGCTCGCCGTCGAGGCCGACCAGAATCGGCATGGTGAGCGCGACTTCTCCCGCAAGGCCGTATTCGCGCTGGATGTCGCGGCCGACGAGCAGATTGAATTTCTGTTCGGTGGCGCCGATTTCGACGTCCGATGCAAGTTTCACCGCGTCGATCGCCGTCAGCAGCGGATAGAGCAACTCGTGGACGGCGATGGGCAGATTGTTTTCGAGGCGCGAGCGAAAATCCTCGCGTTCGAGCATGCGCGCCAGGCGGTAGTGGGCGCAGAGACGAACCATGTCGTAGCTCGACATCGTGCCGAGCCATTCGCTGTTGTAGCGGACCTCCGTCTTTTCGCGATCGAGGATTTTGTAGACCTGCTCGAGATAAGTCTTCGCGTTGGCGTCGACCTGCTCGCGCGTGAGCGGCGGGCGCGTTTCAGATTGGCCCGTGGGGTCGCCGATCATGGCCGAAAAATCGCCGATCAGGAAAATAGGCGTGTGGCCCATGTCCTGAAAATGTTTCAGTTTGCGCAGCACGACGGTGTGGCCCAGGTGAATATCGGGCGCGGTGGGATCGACGCCGAGATAGACGCGCAGCGGTTTGCCCGTTTTTGCGGAATTTTCGAGCTTCTGCTTCAGCTCCTCTTCGGGAATGATTTCCGCAGTGCCTTTGCGCAGGTAGGCGAGCTGTTCGGCGAACGGGTTTGAACTTGTGCCAGACATTGGGTCGTTTCGACGGGCGGGTCTCGGACCCGCCCCTACGATTCCGCGCGAGCGATCAGGACGCGGCGGCCTTCGATGCGATATCGGCCTTCGAGAACGATGCGCACCGCTTCGGAATAGATGCGATGCTCTTCGCGCAGGATGCGTGCGGAAAGTGTCTCAACCGTATCGTCAGTCCCGCACCGGCACCACGGCTTGCATGACAATCGGGCCCGCATCGAGATTTTCGTCCACGAAATGCACGGTGCAGCCCGTGAACTTCACGCCGTACTCGAGCGCCTGCCGCTGCGCTTCGAGGCCGGGAAACGCCGGCAGCAGCGACGGGTGAATGTTCAGGATGCGATTGGGAAACGCGGCGACGAAATAAGGCGACAGTAGCCGCATGTAACCCGCCAGGCAAACCAGATCGACTTTTTTCTCGCGCAACGCCGCAACGACAAGCTTGTCGTAGGCTTCGCGCTGAAGGCCCTTCGAAGGGATCACCTGCGCGGTAATGCCGCGCTCGCCCGCCTTGCCAACACCCTCCGCCGATTCGCGATTGCTCACGACAATGGCGATTTCCGCGTTCGGAATGCGTCCCCCGGCGATGCTGTCCGCCAACGCCTCGAAGTTTGAGCCGCGCCCGGACAGCAGCACGCCGATCCGTTTCGTCATAAGCAAGCGAAATTAGCATAGTTCGCCAGAGAGGCAAACGCGCATTTGCTGCACGACTGTACAGGACGCTGAAAAATCACCGGAACTGCTTTTTGGTTCGCGGCCTCCCCTGGCGCTCCGAATTTCGTGTGCACGCTGGCCTCTGTGCGATGGGCCCCACCCGAATCAGAGGGGAAGTTTGCCGCTGTAGACGACGCGGGGAGTGCCGCGGGTGGTGCCCTCGATGCGTCCGATCGCGTAGAATTTTTCGCGGCGGCGCTTCAATTCACTCTCGACGTGCGCAACGTGCCGCGCGGGAACCATGAGAATCATGCCCACGCCAAGGTTGAACGTGCTGAGCATTTCGTCGCGGTCCACAGTACCCACCTTGGCGAGATAGCGAAAGATCGGAAGCACGGGCCACGAGCCAAGCTGTACGACCGCCTGAACGTTTCGCGGCAGCGCACGCGGGAGGTTGCCGGTAATTCCTCCGCCCGTAATATGGGCCATGGAGGAGACCCAGCCGCGAGCGAGAACGTTTTTCAGCAGCGGCCAATAGGCGCGGTGGGGCTTCAGCAATTCCGCCCCGATTTTGTTGCCGATGTCGGGGACATAGGTGTCCGGTTCGAGTTTCGCGACTTCGAACACGAGCTTGCGCGCGAGCGAATAGCCGTTGGTATGCAGGCCGCTTGAGGGCAGGGCGATCAGAATGTCTCCCGGACTGACATGCCGAACATCGAGCTGGCGCGAGCGCTCGACCGCGCCGACGATGAATCCGGCGAGATCGTATTCGCCCGGCGCGTAGAAGCCGGGCATCTCGGCGGTTTCGCCGCCGATCAGCGCGCAGCCGGCTTGCTTCGCGGCGCGGCTCATGCCTTCGATCACCTGTTCGACGACGCGCGTATCCATTTTTCCCAGCGCCAGATAGTCGAGGAAGAACAGTGGCTCGGCGCCCTGCGTCAGAATGTCGTTGACGCAGTGATTGAGGATGTCCGCGCCCACACTGGAGTGAATGCCGATGGCGAAGGCAACTTTCAGTTTCGTGCCAACGCCATCGGCGCTGGCCACCAGCACGGGCTCACGCCAGCGCTTGGTATCGAGCTGAAACAGAGCGCCGAAGCCGCCGATCGGCGCGAGCACACCGCGGCGAAACGTTTTCCCTGCCACGGCCGCAATACGCCGCTTCGCCTCTTCGGCAACGGAAATATTTACGCCCGCATCCGCGTAGCGCATGGACTTCGCTCTTTTTTTCACGAGGGCTGGGGGCTCTATTCAGTTTAGAACGTACGGAACAGCCGTTTCCAACGAACTTCGCTGGGGTGGACGAACACTCGAAGATACGTCTCGAAACGCTCGCCGATATGTCTGGGATCCCAAACCTCCTCCGGCGCTTTAATGGACATGTAGATCATCGCTGGAGTTCCGATAATGCTGGCGCGGGGAACGAATCCCCAAAAGCGGCTATCGTAGGAATTCTCCCGATTGTCCCCCATCACGAAATATTCATGGGGCGGCACCACGATGCTGCCGTCGTCGATATCCTGGGACAGTTCCGCGGTCCACGCGGGAGTGAGCTGGCTCTCGGCGGCATGGGAATCCGCGGCCGGAGGAAAGTTGTCCGTGAAGGCGGCCGCCAGGCTCGGATCGCGATATGCGTAAGGTTCGTTGAGGGGAGCCCCGTTGACGAATACCTGCCCGTTAACAATCTTCAGATGATCTCCCGGCATGCCCACGATGCGCTTGATCAGATCCGGATGCCCCGGGAACGGCGCCGGAAAAACGACAATCTGCTTCCGTTTCGGTTCGCGCCAAAGCGGAACGTGATAGTCGGTGAAAGGAAGCCCGGCGTCGTAGCCGAAACACGTGACGAGCACGTGATCCCCGGGCAGGATCGTCTTCTCCATGGAGCCGCTGGGAATTACCCGCGCTTGCACGACTGAGCCTTCAATGAGGAAAAATGCGAGGATCACCCAGAACCAGGAAAGGAGTTCGCGCAAGAACCCGCTGCGCCGTCGATCCGAATTTCTTGTCCGGTTGTTGTGGTCGGCTTCGGACACCGTCTGACCCGTTTGAGATCCCAAATGCTTCCTCTTTATTCTAGAACGTATGGAACAGCCGTTTCCAACGAACTTCGCCGGGATGGATGAATACTTCCAGGTACGTCTCAAATCGCTCTGCGATGTGTCCGGGATCCCAAACTTCTTCCGGCGCGGCGATCGACATATAGATCATCACCGGGACACCGATAATGTTGGCGCGCGGAACGAATCCCCAGTAGCGGCTGTCGTAGGAATTCTCGCGATTATCGCCCATCACGAAGTACTCGCCGGGCGGAACGTGCCACGGACCCCGGAACTCGGTGGGATTGGGCGGGCTCATGCGATACGGTTCGGATAAAGCCTTGCCGTTGGCGTAAACGACGCCCGCGCGGATCTCCAGCGTGTCGCCGGGAACGCCGATCACGCGCTTGATGAAATCGGGATAGCCCTCCTGCGGGAGGGGCGCGCGAAAAACGATGATCTGCTGCCGCTTCGGCTCGCGCCAGAGAGGAACGCTCCAAGCGGTGAACGGGACGCCCGCGCTGTACCCGATCCGGCTCACGATCAGGTGATCGCCAATCAGGACGGTGTTTTCCATCGAGCCGCTGGGGATGACGCGTGCCTGCACCAGCGTTCCTTCAATGAAGAAAAAGGCGAGGATCACCCAGAACCAGGAAAGAGCCTCGCGCCAGACGCGATCCTTCGTGGTCGCCACCTGCTTTTTCGATTTCGCGCCTTTGACTTCTTCTGCTTCGACTTTCGGACTCACAACATCCCCTGTTCATTATTTATGAAGACGCAAACTCCCGGAGCAAACCTCGGAACCGCTTTGCTGAAGGACCGGGCCCGAAGCTGCTGAAAAACTCCGCTAATTCGCACGGTGAGCCTCCACTTCGAGTTGGACGAGCTCGGTGGGATAGCTGCCGGTGTAGCACGAGGTGCAGAACTTCCGCTCCATGTCCTCGACGGCCGCGCGCAGCGATTCGAGCGAGAGATAGCCGAGCGAATCGGCTTCCAGGATATTGCCGGATCTCCTCGACCGACTGCCGCGCCGCGATCAATTCATCCCGCCGCGGCGTGTCCACGCCGTAGTAGCACGGCGAAACCGTGGGCGGACAACTGATGCGCATGTGAACTTCAGTAGCGCCCGCTTCGCGCACCAGCCGGACAATCTTGCGGCTGGTTGTGCCGCGCACGATGGAATCGTCCACCAGCACCACGCGCTTGCCCTCAAGCATGGAGCGCACGGGATTCAGTTTCAGCTTCACGCCAAAATCGCGGATGGCCTGCTCCGGCTCGATGAACGTGCGGCCCACGTAATGGTTGCGGATCAGGCCCATCCGGAACGGAATGCCGGATTCGTCGGCGTAGCCGATAGCGGCGGGCACTCCGGAGTCCGGAACCGGGACGACGATGTCGGCGTCCGCGGGATGCTCGCGCGCAAGCAGCCGGCCCAGCCTTTCGCGGCTCTGATTCACGGAGCGGCCGAAAACCATGCTGTCGGGCCGCGAGAAATAGACGTGCTCGAAAATGCAGTATTGATGCGGCTTTTCGGGCGCGAAGCGGATGGACTCAATCCCGCTGCGGGAAATGCGCACCATCTCGCCAGGCTCGACTTCGCGGACGTACTCGGCATCGATCAAATCGAACGCGCAGGTTTCCGAAGCCACCACCCAGGCGCCGTCGAGGCGGCCGAGACTCAGCGGGCGAAAGCCGCGCGGGTCGCGAATGGCATAGATTTCGTCGCGCGTGAGCATCACCAGCGAATACGCGCCTTCCACCTGGTCCAGCGCGTCGGCCATGCGCTCCGGCAGTTGCGCGCGGCGCTGCGCGCCACCAGGTGAACGATCACTTCGGTGTCGCTGGTGGTCTGGAAAATCGAGCCGCGATGTTCGAGGCGGCGGCGCACCTCGAGCGCGTTCGTCAGGTTGCCGTTGTGGGCCAGCGCCAGCTTGCCCTTGTTGCAGTCGATCACGATCGGCTGCGCGTTGAGCAGCGAAGTGTCGCCGGCCGTCGAGTACCGCGTGTGGCCGATGGCCGATTCGCCGGGCAGGCGCGCAATCACGTCCGGCGTGAAGATTTCCTGCACGTGGCCCAGCGCTTCTGCAGAGTGCAGGTCCAGCGCCGTCGGTGGAGGCGATGCCGGCGGATTCCTGGCCGCGGTGCTGCAGCGCATAGAGGCCCAGATAGGCCAGCTTGGCGGCTTCCGGATGGCCGAAGACGCCGAACACGCCACAGTGATCGTGGAAGTGGTCGTCCAAGATCGTGCCGCTTGTAATTCATGCGTTTTCGAGCGCCTCCGGCAGAGACTCGGTCCCATGCCTTCCTGAAGGAGTTTAGATCCCCGCGTGACGACGAGGGCGCCTTTATATTGGATGCGAAACTCGCCCCGCATGACTGTCCCGATCCGCGAGAGCGTTCACCTTCCATTGTGCCGCAATCGCGTCGACGCGAGCAAGCAAATTCGGGAGAAGCGGAGACGATGGCGCGCGCGCCGCGTTCGCCGAAGAGCGGCCACCTCGGCGCGGTTGCGCCGTGCAATATCAGGCGTCAGCGCGATCTGCGCCGACAAGCCATTGCTGCGCGAAGCAGGATTCGGCGAGCGTGACGGCGATGCCGCCGTCGCTCACATCGTGCGCGGAGAGAATGGCTCTTTCGCCGCGAGCTGCGACGAGGCATTCGATCAATCGCCTTTCAGCAGCGAGATCGATTGCAGGAGGCGCACCGGCAACGATTCCGTGAATCGTCTTCGCGTATTCAGACGAGGAAAATTCACATTTAAACGTAGCGCCAGGCTTCAGCCCGGCACCTTCGCCTTCAACCGAGGTCGATCCGGGCTCGCTGCATCCAGCAGTAAGATCGTGTCGCCCTTCGTTTCGAAAGCCAGAGCCGAGCGCGCATTCGGCGTCTTCGAGCAAGCCGAGCACGCCGAGAACGGGCGTCGGATAAATCGGCTTGCCGAGCGTTTCGTTGTAGAAGCTGACGTTGCCGCCGGTGATCGGAGTTTCGAGCGCGCGGCACGCTTCGGCGATGCCGTCGATGGCTTCGCTGAATTGCCACATCACTTCGGGCTTTTCGGGATTGCCGAAATTCAGGCAATTCGTGGCGGCCATAGGGCGCGCGCCAGTGCAGGCGACGTTGCGCGCGGCTTCGGCGACGGCGTGCATCGCGCCGACGCGCGGCGAGAGAAAGCACCAGCGGCCGTTGCCGTCGGTGGAGAGGGCGAGCGCGCGCTTCGTTCCCTTCAGGCGCACCACGGCGGCGTCGCCCGCGCCCGGGCCGACGCGCGTGTTCGTGCGCACCATCGAGTCGTACTGCTCGGTGATCCAGTGTTTCGACGCGATCGTCGGCGAGGCGAGCAGGCGGCGGAAATTCTCGGTGAGGTCCGTGCCTTCGCGCGCGAATTCGACGAGCTTCGTCTGCTCGTTGCCGCGGCTGCGCGCAGGCTTGGCAATGGGGCGCTCGTAGAGCGGGCCTTCCTCGGCGAGCGCGTGCGCGGGAATTTCGGCGGCGACTCTGCCCGTGATGCAGCACGCGCAGCATGCCGTCCTCGGTGACGCGGCCGATTTCGACGGCGTCGAGTCCCCACTTGCTCGAAGACGGCGAAAACTTCGCGTTCGCGGCCGCGCTCGGCGACCAGCAGCATGCGCTCCTGCGATTCGCTGAGCATCATTTCGTACGGCGTCATGCCGGTTTCGCGCTGCGGAACGCGTGCCAGGTCGATCTCGATGCCCACGCCGCCGCGCGAGGCCATTTCGCAGCTCGAGCTGGTGAGGCCCGCCGCGCCCATGTCCTGAATGGCGACGACCGCGCCGGTGCGCATCGCTTCGAGGCAGGCTTCCAGCAGCAGCTTTTCCATGAACGGATCGCCCACCTGCACGTTGGGGCGCTTCTGCTGCGATTCTTCGCTGAATTCGGCGGAGGCGAGCAGCGATGCGCCGTGAATGCCGTCGCGGCCCGTCTTCGCGCCCACGTAAATCACCGGATTGCCCGCGCCGCTGGCGCTTGCGCAAAAAACAGCTCGTCGCGACGGCCGATTCCGAGCGCCAGCGCGTTGACCAGCGGATTATTCGAGTAGCACGGCTCGAAGAGCACTTCGCCGCCCACGGTCGGCACGCCGAAACAGTTGCCGTAAAACGCGATGCCGCGCACGACGCCGTCGAGGATTGCGGCGGATTGCGCGCGATTTCTTCTGGCAGTCGAGCGTTCATCCGCGCGGCACTGGGGCCTCAGCTGAGTAATCGGACCGAAGCGCAGCGAATCGAGCACGGCGATCGGCCGCGCGCCCATGGTGAAAATGTCGCGCAAAATCCCGCCGACGCCGGTCGCCGCGCCCTGAAACGGCTCGACGAAGCTGGGATGATTGTGCGACTCGATTTTGAAGACGGCGACGAGGCCGTCGCCGATGTCGACCACGCCCGCGTTTTCGCCGGGGCCCTGCACCACGTGCGCGCCGCGCGTCGGCAGCCGCTTCAGATGGACGCGCGAGGATTTGTAGGAGCAGTGCTCGCTCCACATCACGCTGAAGATGCCGAGCTCGGTGATGTTGGGATCGCGGCCGAGAATTTTCTGGATGCGCGCGTATTCTTCGGCGGTGAGGCCGTGCTCGGCGGCGACTTCAGAAGTGACGCGCGTTTCGGTTTGCAACATTCAAATCCTCAGGTCCGCTAGTTGGCCTTAGAAAAGTTGTCCACCACTTCCCACATGAGGCGCACGCCGTCAGCGAAATTCTTCACCGGAATACGCTCGTTATTTCCGTGCACGCGCTCGTCATCGTCCTGCGTGATGGCGAACGGCTCGAACCCGTAGCTCAGGATGCCCTTATCGCGGAAGAAATGCGAGTCGGTGAAGCCTGCGTCAACCGTTTGCACGATGCCGGCACCCGGATCGAGGGTGTGGACCGCGTTCTCGATCGCCGCGTAGAGCGGCGAATCGGTTGACGACGTGGCCGGCGGAAAATTCAGGATCACGTTGATCTTGATCGACGGATCGTTGATGACGCTGCGGATTTGCGCCACCCAGCGCTCGATCGTCCAGCCGGGCAGCAGGCGGCAGTCAAGCTGCGCGCGGGCTTCGGGCGGGATGATGTTGACCTTCTTCGAGCCGGTGAGGCCGGTGATCGAAATCGTGTTCCTGAGACGCGCGAGAATTTCAGGACGCTGTTCGAGTTCGGCGTAGGCGTTCGGCTCGGCGAGAAACGCCTTGATATTTTCGAAGCGGCCGCGCCACGGCTCAGGCTCGTAGGGCGCGTGCGTGCGCAACATGGCTTCGACCGGCGGCGTCAATTCGAGCGGCGGACGATAGTTGCGCAAACGCTCGAGCGCGGAGACCAGCCGGTTCGGAGCCGAATCGGGAATCGGAATCGAAGCATGGCCGGAGCGGCCCGTGGCTACGAGTTCGAGCCAGGCGGGCGTTTTCTCCGTCGGGCCGACGCCGAAATAAATCGGCCTGCCCGAGGCGTCCGCAAGCGAGCCGGCGCCTTCGGTCATCATGAATCCCGCGCCGGCAATCCATGCAGGCTTGTTTTTCACCACCCAGCCGGCGCCGAAATTTCCGCCAGCCTCTTCGTCGGCAGTACCGAGGAAAATCACGTCGCGGCGCAACGGCACGTGCATGCGGTGCAATTCGAGAAACGAAATCAGCTCGCAGATGCCGAGCGACTTCATGTCGATCGAGCCGCGTCCCCAAAGATAGCCCTCGCGAATGATTCCGGCGAACGGGTCGACGCTCCAGAATTCGCGGCTGACGGGCACCACGTCCATGTGGTTCAGCAGGATCAGCGCTGGCTCGGAACCCTGTCCCTTCAAACGCGCCGCGATATTTGCGCGGCCCGGAGCGGACTCGGCGATGTCGTAGGGGATGCCTTCTGCCTTGAAGACTTTGGCATACCAGTCCGCTGCGCGAACCTCGGTGCCGGGAGGATTGGTTGTGTCGACGCGAATGTACGCGGAGAGATCCTGCAAGGCTTCGTTCTGGATCGTGGGCCAGTCGGGCGAAGCTGCGGTTGATGCCGCGCCGGCCTGCGCGTGTGCACCGGGCGCGGAGAGTGCCAGGAAGAGGCAGAAGGCGATCACCAGCGAGCCGATGATCGGTGCCGCCTGTTCGATGGCAACACACGATCTCGATGCGATTAGGCGGTTGATCGTGATTATCCTCCGCGATTCATTCGGGGTGCAGCGGTACGAAGAGCGCCGCGTTTGCGGGCGAATTGTCGCAGCAAACTGCGCGCCTCGCAAGCCCGCTTCGAAGACAGCCCTCCGTCATCTCTCGAGAAGCCGCGTTAGCTCATGGGCGAAAATTACGCGACGCGGACTGCTTCGTCGCTGCGAGTGGCGCGCTGCGCAGTCAGGCTGGCGACCATCGAGCGCAGGATGACGAGGCCGTCGGCGGACCCCAGCGGTGCTTCGACGGCGCGCTCCGGATGCGGCATCAGCCCGAGGACGTTACGCTCGCGATTGCAGATTCCCGCGATTGCAGCGAGCGCCCCATTCGGATTCGCCGCGCGGTCATCTTCTGGCCCCACGCCGCACGTGGGATCGCCGGCGTCGCGCCCATCCGGATGCACGTAGCGGAAAATGATCTGGTCGTTGCGCTCGAGATCGGAGAGCGTCGCCGCGTCGCAGAAATAATTTCCTTCCATGTGCGCGATTGGAACCTGCAAAACCTGCCCGCGCTTGGCCTCGCAGGTGAACGGAGTATTGGTGCTTTCGACGCGAATGTGCACCTGGCGGCAGAGGAAGCGAAGTCCTTTATTACGAATCATGGCGCCGGGAAGGAGTCCCGCTTCGAGGAGGACCTGAAAGCCGTTGCAGATCCCGAGAACCAGGCCGCCGGATTGAGCGAAGCGACCGACCGCGCTCATGACGGGAGAGAAGCGCGCGATGGCGCCCGTGCGGAGATAATCGCCGAACGCAAATCCGCCGGGCAGGATGATGGCGTCGAAGCCGGAAACCTCGTGCGACTGGTGCCAGATGAATTCGACAGGCTGGCCGATCACCGAACCGATCGCGTGATAGGCGTCATCATCGCAATTCGAGCCGGGAAACTGCACGACTCCAAATTTCATCGTTTCGCCTCTTTGAAGCCCCATTTTAACACACTGGGTTCAGGCCGCCTGCTCTCATGCCTTGGCCATCAGAGCCGGTTGAAGAGGAGCGGCGCGCCCAGCTTCGATGTGTAATTCGGCCGGTAGCGTTCCGTGTTGTAGAGACGAGACACGTCGACCTTGCGCGAACCGGACGGCAAATCCTTCAGCGCGACCTGGCTGTAGCATCCGTTCTGCAGCCCGACGAGGCGCCCGCGCACGCCATCACGAATCAGGTCGACAGCGATATTCGCATACGTGATGGCCACGAGTTCGTCGATGGCGTCTGGGTCGCCGCTGCGCAAATCGTAGGTGAGGTCGCTTTCCATCACTTCCTGCCCGGTGCGCTTCTTGATCTGCTCGCCGAGCGCGTGACCGATATCGACCTTCTTGCGATGGCCGTATGCGTCCGCCTCGCCGTATTCTTCGATAGCGCCTTCCTTCCACACCGCTCCTTCGGAGACGACCACCAGCGCGTAATTGCTCGGATTATTCCGTTTGTCCTCCATCAGCAGGTCGCAGAGATGGCCGAGGTCGAATTGATATTCCGGAATCAGGCAGCGCGCGGAGCTGACGTATGCGGTGTAGAGAGCGGTGAAACCGGCATCGCGCCCGAACATGCGGAAGACTCCGATGCGCTCGTGCGAGCCGAGCGTCGTGCGCTGGCGCGTGATCAGTTCCTTCGCCCGCGTGATCGCAGTCGAGAATCCGATGCAGTATTCCGTTCCCTGGACGTCATTGTCCATGGTTTTGGGAACGGCGATCAGCGGAAAGCCTTTCGAATCGAGCACGGAAGCGAAGCTCAACGTGTCGTCGCCGCCGATGGCCACCAGGCAATCGATGCCGAGGCGCTCCAGATTTTTCAGGACGATTGGCGTGAAATCGTAATACGTGCCGTCGAAGGGGAGCTGCTTCAGCTCTTCTTTGGAGAGGTGCTGGGGGAGTTTCGATTCGGTCATTTTGCGCGGGTTGGTGCGCGACGTGTGCAGCACGGTGCCCCCGCTGCGGTCGATGGTGCGCGTGTTCTCGCGCGTGAGCGGCCGGATGTACGCGGGGTCGGCGCCCAGCGCGGGATTCATGTGCGTCAAGCCTTCCCAGCCGCGGCGGATGCCGATCACTTCGCGGTCAATCTCGCCAGCGCGATAGACGACGGACTTGATGACCGGATTCAGGCCGGGAACATCGCCGCCGCCCGTTAGAATACCGATTTTCTTCTTTGCGCTCATGGCCCCTCTCCCTGCTCGTCTTGAACGCCCGGCAAAGGCTCGTCCTCGTACACGACTTCCCTGCGACGGCTCGATACTCGAGAATTTCTGGTTTGGTGAGGTTTGCGCCGCAAGACCATCCTGCGGCGCACCGGAAGGGGATATCTATTTCCGGCCGACCATATTACACGGTTTGGAGACGCGGCGGCTAGCGCGGGTGTGTTGAGAAGTTCACGCTAACCAGGATGTCCGCGGCGGTATCCCCTGCTGGGCTATTCGCTTGTCGCGGCGAGGGCGCCCTTGCGCATCGCGGAGCTGCCAAGAATTTGCAATGCCCCGCGCAGCAGGTGCTCGAAATCGGCGCCGCCCGCTCCGCGGGCCTTCTCGATCGCTTTCTCGACGGCGCGCTCGTCATATCCCAGATTCACAAGCGCCGACGCAACGTCCGATTCGAGCTGCGAGCGCGTCGCCGGCCTGCCGGTTTCCGGCACGTCGATGGCGACCAGTTTGTCGCGCAGTTCGACCACGATGCGCTCCGCCGTCTTTCGGCCGACGCCCGGAATGCGAACAAGCTGCGCCAGGTCACCCTTGCGAATCGCGGGCACAAGCTCCTCGATGCCCATTCCGGAAAGGATTTTCAAGGCAAGCGAAGGACCGACGCCCGAAGCGGAGATCAGTAGTTCGAAGCAGTGCTTCTCGCGCGCGGTCAAAAAGCCATAAAGCGCCAGCGCATCCTCGCGGACGTGAGTGTGAATCAGCAGCGCGGTGTCTGCCTGGAGCGCGCCCAGCCCGGCGAAGGTCGAGAGCGGAATTTGCACCTGGTACCCTACGCCGCCCACTTCGATGAGCACTTGATTGGGACGCTTCTCAACGAGCTTGCCGCGCAGGGAGCCGATCATGTCGAGCGATTATTCCCGAGCGACGCGGGAGTGTCAACGCTTCGGGGGCAGTGGGGGCGCCAAACTGCGCCGCCAGCATCTCGTCCGCCTCAGAATTGCCGGATCATCATACCGTTGAGGACGCGCGTGCTGTCCTGGCCGACGACCAAGGCCGTATTGGCGTCGATCACGTAGTACACCAGATTGTATGTGGCCGGCGGATTGGTCGGCTGCAGCGTGGCGGTTCCGCGGCCGTTCGTTCCGGGCGCCGCGATCGAACTGGAGGTACCGATCGGGTCGGAAGGCTGCGGAGACGTTCCGAAATTATTGATATCGAGGTTCCCCGTAAACGTCGACGTAATGGCCGCCTCGCCCTCGGCATCCGATTGGTACAAGCCCGGATCGTTGTAGAAAATCCCCTGCCCGTTCAAGGCCAGACCGAAGTTTCCGGCGAGGGCGGCGGGAGAAGCTTGCTGGAGATAGGCCGTGCCCTGCGCGATTGCCGTGGAATCGAGTTCGAGCATCAGCGCCGTGTTTCCGGCGGTGGGATAGGCGGCAAACTCCATTGATCCCAACTTCAGATCGATACGGCCTGTGGTCGCGTCCACAGAGTAGGTGGAGGCGCTGATCGACGCGTTTGCGGTCGGCGATCCTGCGTTGTCGCTGTCCAACGTTCCGCCGGTGATGTTTCCGTTCGCATCCGACGTGAAAACGCCGCCCGCGGCGTAGGCTCCGGAACTGGAATTCCCGCCCACGGCAAACACGTAGTTCGACGCAGAGAGCGCGCCGGCCGTGAACGACGAACCGCTCGCGCCGGCATAAACGTCTCCTGCCAGATGGGCAGCCTGATCGGTTTCGATCATGTCGAGATGAGTGCTGTCGATGATGTAGAACGCAAATTGCAGTTGTCCGGTGCTCGTGGAGGAAAGCGTCAGCGTGCCGCGGCCTGTGCCGGAATTCGTAGTGTCGAAGGAATAGCTGCCGCTGAGGCTTGCGTCCGCCGCTTTCACTGTGCCGTTGTCATTCTCGTCCACGATGGACGCGGACTGCGGAATCCCGCCCGATCCATCGGCTGTAAATCTGCCGGCGATGCCGAGGGGGTGAAACTGCGCGTCGCCTCCCGATGCGAGAAAAACGTAATTGCCCTTGATCACGGAAAGCGAATTCGTGAGGTTATCGAGATTTTGCTGGTCGATCGTTCCGTGGCCCGTCGTGCTGGAATCGAACCGAATCAGCAACGCGTGTGAAGTCGATGTGAGGACGAACTGCCAGGTTTCCGAGCCATGGCTGGTGTTCACGACGGCGCTCGTCCTCCCTTCCGCACCTACCCTGTAGGTGCCGGAAAGGATGGGCACAGCCGCGGCCACTGGGCTGCCGAAGCTGTCGACGTCTTCCAGGCCGCTCTGGATGGTGCCTGCGCCATCAGCCACGAAGCGTCCCGCAACAGCGCGGAAGCCTGTCGCGTCGTCTCCCACATAGGAGAAAGCAAAGGGCCCGCGCAACGACGCATCCGAGTAGACGACGGTGGCTGTCGCCGTAGCGGTTTCCGCGGTTCCGCTCGAGCTGTCGGTGGCCGTGATCGTCACCTTTCCTCCCGGCGGAGGGGCAAACGGCGCCGTGTACAGCCCAGTGGTGGGATTGATAGACCCGATATCGCCGCCGTTCGTCGAGCTGACGGTCCAGGTGGCGCTGGTGTCCAGGACGTTGTTCAGCATGCTCGAGAATTGAAAGGTCCCGCCGGCGGGAACGGTGGCCTGCGTAGGCGACACTCCGAGCACTGTGCTAACTCCGACGGTAACGGTGGCGGTATTCGACGTGATCGTCGTGCTCGACGAGGAACTGGTGCCGGTGCTCACGGTAATGATGGCGGTGATTGTCACCTGCCCGTTATTGGTGGTCGGGACGACTTTGGGCGCCGTATAGATTCCCACGTTGGTGTCGGTGGAGGACGAGACGATCGTGCCGACGGTCGAATCGCCACCGGTCGTGCTGTTCACCTGCCAGGTGACGGCCGTATTCGTGCTGATCGTTGAGTTCGCGAGAGTGACGGTGGCCGTGAAATCGGCTTGCGAGTTGAGTTCCACGGAGATCGCCGTCGGCGTGATGGCGATCGAGGTAATGTTCGTGTTGCTGTTGCCGCTGCCGCCGCAGCCCGAAACGCAAAGAATCGCCATGATGAAGGCAAAAAAGAAAAGAATTGGCTTGCCGTTTCGCATCAAAGCCCACCTGACCGGTTGAAGAGATTTCCGAGCCTCGCGAACTCCGCCATCGTTTCTCCTGTTACGTCTCGAGCCGAAAAAGGCCAGCTATTCTAAATCGCATCTCTCCAAGTTCCAACCCAGCTCACGCTTTCGCCGACGAACGTTGCGCTCTTGAGACGGTCCGCATTCAGGCATCTCCGGATAGGGACCGCCCGGCGATCGTCTTTCATTTCAAAATTCAGTCGAGAAAGAGGCGGACACCACCCGAACTACAGATGCGGGGAGCGGCAATAAACGTTGGCCGCGCCCGTTACTGGCCGAACCTTCCGCGTTCAGATATTTATTCCGCCGTTTGCCCGTTTGGGCTCCGCCGTCCATCGCTTTGGAGTCCGGGGGCTGGTTGCCGTGCGCCCGGCTGGAAACAGCCGTGCCCGGTTTGCTCCCGAAACTGTATAATTTGGCGGTCTTGGCGGATGCATGAAGCAGATCATCGACCAATTCATCGCGTACCTTCGCTACGAGAGGAACGCTTCCCCGTGCACGATCCGGGAGTACCGGCGCGATGTGACGCAATTCGCGCAGTTCCTCACTCCGCCGGGCGAACAGACCATGCCGCTTCGCCACGTGGACCACAAGATCATCCGCGAATTCGTCAGCTCCCTGTACGACCAGAATCTGGAACGGTCGTCGATCGCTCGAAAGCTGGCGGCCCTGCGCACATTTTTCAGATTCAGCATGCGCGAAGGCTTCGCGACCAGGAATCCCGCGCTGCTCGTGAGCGGACCCCGGCTCCCCAAGCGTGTCCCGCGAGTTTTGACGGCTGACGAAATGAACGCGTTCCTGGATAATCTGGCGTCTCCGCCGTCGGGCCTCGCCGGGCGCAGGAAACCGACGCAAAAGCAGCGGGAAAACGAGAAGCTGCTGCTGAAACGGGACCGCGCGATCCTGGAACTGCTCTACGGCTCGGGGCTGCGCGTGAGCGAACTGGTCGGGCTCGACTTCATCAATGTGGATACCCACGGGCAGATGGTCCGCGTCCTCGGTAAAGGGCGCAAGGAACGCATCGTGCCCTATGGAGAGAAAGCCAAGCGGGCGATCGAGAACTACTGGCCGGTGCGGGAAGAACTGCTGTCGCGCACGACTCAGCCGAACCGTGAACCCGTCTTCTTGAGTGGCCGGGGTCTGCGTCTGACGACCAATGCGGTGCGAAACCTGGTGAAGAAATACGCGCGTCTCTGCAATGTGGATTGGGACCTCCATCCGCACTCGATGCGCCATGCCTTCGCCACGCATTTGCTGGCGGACGGAGCCGACCTCCGCGCGATCCAGGAGCTGCTGGGGCATGTTTCGCTTTCGACCACTCAGCGCTACACGCAGGCCACCATCGAGCAACTCATGTCCGTCTACGACAAGTCGCACCCGCATGCATGACCACAGTGGACGCGTAAGGACTTTCTCCAGGCAGCGGTTCCCGGCGCTATTGGCGATGGCGATTCTGCTGGCGCTGGCGACCAAGCCAGCCTTCGGGCAGACTGACGAAATTCAGGTCTACGACGGCTCGATTGCCGAGCCCGGCGTGATCAATCTCACGATACACAACAACTTCACGCCAGACGGCTTGAAAACGCCGGCATTCCAGGGCGGCTTGATACCCGACAAATCCTGGAACGGCACATTCGAGTGGGCGTATGGCGTTACTCCCTGGCTCGAGGCGGGCCTGTACCTGCCGCTCTACAGCGGGTATTCAAAGGATCGCGGCGCAACGATCAACGGCGGCAAGATCCGGCTGCTGTTCGCCGAGCCGCACGCGGACGAGCGCACGTTCGTTTACGCCGTGAATTTCGAGTTCAGCTACAACGCGGCGCACTGGGACCCGCACAGGTTTACCTCGGAAATACGCCCGATCTTCGGGCTGCACCTCCATTCCTGGGACCTGCTCGTGAACCCGATTCTCGATAATTCGTGGGCCGGCGGTTTCAAGAGCCTCGATTTTGCTCCTTCGTCGCGGGTCGCCTACCATCTTGATCCCGGCTGGGCCGTGGCCGTTGAGGAGTATGACGACATCGGGCCGCTGCGCGATTTCTACCCGCGCGACGAACAGGCGCATGAGATATGGGGAGTTTTCGACCGTTACTCGAAGCTGGTCGATGTGGAAGGCGGTATCGGATTCGGGCTTACGCCGGGGTCAGACAAGGTGACGCTGAAGCTGATTCTATCGCGCGACCTCTACCATCCGAAGAAGCACTGAACACGCCTAATTCGCGGTAAGGGACGCGGCGGGAATGAAGCCTTCAGCGGATGTCTTGG
Organism: uncultured Acidobacteriota bacterium; assembly: GCA_963753475.1. Lineage (GTDB taxonomy): Bacteria > Acidobacteriota > Terriglobia > Acidiferrales > UBA7541 > Palsa-295. Next base: position 510,888 of record CAVWCN010000003.1, on the reverse strand, counting down.
ACGCCTGGGAGGAAGCGGCATGTTCGAGCGGTCCACGCGGTTGTAGAGCGTGTCGCGCTCGACGGGCACGCGCCCGGCCGCGCGAATCAGGCGCTCCAGTTCGGCGCGCGTGAGGTGCTCGGGCGTGGTGGCGCCCGCATCGTGGTAAATCTTCTCTTCCACCACGGTTCCGTCGAGATCATTCGCGCCAAAACCGAGCGCGATTTGCGCGATTCGCGGCGTCAGCATAATCCAGTAGGCCTTGATGTGGTCGAAATTGTCGAGCACAAGACGCGAGACGGCGATCGTTTTCAGGTCGTCGAGACCGGTCGGCTTCGGCAGGTGCGCAAGCGCCGTGTTCGCGGGATGGAACGCCAGCGGAATAAACGCGACGAAGCCGTGGGTTTTATCCTGCAACTCGCGCAGTTTCATCAGGTGATCGACGCGCTCTTCCGCAGTTTCGATATGGCCGTAGAGCATCGTCGCGTTCGAACGAAGGCCGACTTCGTGCGCCGTGCGTGCGATTTGCAGCCACATCTGGCCGCTGACTTTGTGGTCGCAAATGACCTTGCGCACGCGAGGATGGAAAATCTCCGCGCCGCCGCCGGGAAGCGAATCGACTCCCGCTTCTTTCATCTTTAGCAGGGTGTCGCGAATCGAGAGCTTCGAAATCCGCGCGTAATAGCCCACTTCGACCATCGTGAACGCCTTCAGGTGGACGTGCGGAAACCGTTGCTTCAGCCCGCGGATCAATTCCAGGTAGTGCTCGAACGGCAAATCCGGGTGCAGGCCGCCGACGATGTGAAACTCCGTCGCGCCCTGGGCGACACCTTCCGCTGCGCGCGACCAAATCTCTTCGAGCGCGAAGTTGTAAGCGCCCGGCGCATCAGGCGACCGCCCGAAAGCGCACAGCCGGCAGTGCGCGACGCAAACGTTCGTCGGATTGATGTGCCGGTTGACGTTGAAATAGCAGATGTTTCCGTGCTTCTGCTCGCGAACGTGGTTCGCCAGCCAGCCCACAGCCAACAAATCGTGCGATTCGTAGAGCGCGAGCCCGTCCTCGCCGGACAGCCGTTCTGCGGCCAGAACTTTCTCCGCGATTGGCCGCAGCAGCGCATCCGTTGTCTGAAATTCAACCGGCATTTTTCAAATGGGGCACGGCAAGCCTTCGAGCCTCAGCGCCCTACGATGACCCTCGTTCCGCGACGCATGCGGTCACCTCAAGACGGCCGCAGCGCCCCAAAACAACAGGAACAGAAGACTAATATAGCCATTCACGGTGAAAAACGCAGCATTGATTTTGCTCAGGTCGTCGTGCTTCACGAGCGAATGTTCGTAAATCAACAGCGCCGCAACAACCGCGATGCCTGCCCACGCCAGCCAGCCCAGGTGAAAGCTCAGGGCGAGCCAGGCCAGCAATCCGACCATCACGATGTGCATCCCGCGCGCAAAGAGCAGAGCCGGCGCGATTCCGAATTTCTTTGGGATCGAATAGAGGCCGGCGGCTTTATCGAAGTCGACATCCTGGCAGGCGTACAGCACGTCGAAGCCGCCCACCCACAGCGTCACAGCGGCGCACAGGATCAGCATCCGCCAGTCGAGCGATCCGCGAATGGCAATCCACGCCGCAGCCGGCGAGATGCCCAGGCAAAAGCCCAGCACGAAATGCGACCAGGACGTAAACCTCTTCGTGTAGGAGTAAAGGAACAGGATGGCCAGCGCGACCGGCGACAGTTTCAGAGCAAGCGGATTCAATTGCCACGCCGCGACGACCAGCAGCGCGGACGCCGCAATCGTAAACCCCCACGCGAATCCCACGGAGAGTTGGCCGGTCGCGAGCGCGCGGTTTGCCGTGCGCGGATTTCTGCGGTCGTAATCGAGATCGGCGATGCGATTCATGGTCATCGCCGCAGACCTTGCGCCGACCATGGCCACAACAATCCACGCAATCTGACGCCACGTCGGCAAGCCGCCCAACGTCCGCGCCGCGAGCAGAGCCCCCACCAGCGCGAATGGCAGCGCAAACACGGAGTGCTCGAACTTGATCATTTCGAGCACGGTTCGAATTCGGCTTTTTGTCATGGGAACGGCTACTGCTAGCGGTCTTTCTTGCCCAGCTCCATTCGGGCCTGCTCCAGCATCGAGTCGACGAACTCGGCCTTCGCTTCCTGATACTTCGTCCGATTGTCGTGATACCGGCGCGCGAGCCGCTTCTTCAGTTCCGCGTACGCGCGCGCCATTTCCGGATGCTTCCGCAGGTAATCGCGAACCAGCACATGCCGCTCGAACGCCGGGCTGCCTTCCGGGCAAACGTACAAGTGGTGTTCGGGAAATTCTGCGGTCCAGCGAAACGCCTCGCGCCGCTCAACCCCAGATTCCCCTCATGCCGGTAACCGAGCGCCTCGACGGCCGAGATCGCCGCCGGTACGTCTTCGCGCCGCACCACAACGTCCAGGTCGATGATCGGCTTGGCACACATGCTCGGCACGGACGTGCTGCCCACATGCTCGATCTGGAGCGCCATCGGGCCCAGCACCGCGGCGATCCGTTCGCGCAACTTCTCGAAGCGCGCCGGCCACTCCGGATCGTACTCGACCATGACCACCGACTGCATGTCCCATATTAGCAGGGACGGCAAGAAACTGGATTTCGGGCTGCGGCGGTTGAATTCTGTATCGATTAAGTTGTTTCTGTGATGTTGCTGATTCAAGGGCACTTAAGGTGGAAATTTGTTGACACGTGTATCGATTAACGACGTCCAACCGCCACGCCAAAGTCAGGGGTTGCCCGCAAAACTCCATATTGATTCGACAGCACTTAGTTACCGTTATAGGGCCCCAAGCGAGAATTTTGTTCCCGTTTCGTTCTCGTTTCGCGGCCTCAGGCGGCAATCTTGAGGCCGATTTCTCGGAGGAGCGCGTCGAGATTCTCGCAGATGCGTTGGTAGAGGCGGTCGAGTTGGCAGCGTTTCTCTTCGGCCAGGATTTGGTCACCGCGGAATGGTGCCAAGAGGCCGGCAGTCAGAGGCGCGTAGATCTTTTCGAATAGCTTGAGGAAAACCAGGCAGATCGGAGTAACCCTTGCCGACTAGCCGATAACGGCGGGAGTGTGGGACTTTTTCGACTAACCCTTGTGGCGCAATTTGGATAGATCATAGCGGAACGAGGCCAACGAGTACTGCGATTCGTATGCCGAGAGCATCGCGAGCTGGAGCGTAGAGGTCAGCGGTGGTAAAGCTGCCGCCGGCAGCGATGTTGGCGAAGCGCACGAGGGAGTGCATTACTGCCAGTTGTCGTGGGTGGTCGAGGTTGAGGCCTGGTATGCGTTTTCCGCTGGGAAGAACCGTAGGCTCGGCCAATTTTCGCAGTTGCCCGCGATCGACAAAGGTCTCCAGGACGTCCTGTTGGACATTCTGATAGTTGTCGATGATCTCTGACATCCGCTTTCGCAGTTGGGGAAGGTTCTCGACATTTTTGTTGACGCCGTAATCGTGCACGTTGTTGGTGGCGGGCTCGGTGCGCAAGATCCGGTCGTCGCGAACGTACTGTTTGGCAAATCCATGCCCGTAATGACTGCGGATCACCGGATTGGGAAGGTTAAGATCTTCGATTACGGTCTGCAGCTTGCCTTTGTATTCTTTGGTTACTTTGCGGCCGAAGATCATGGTGATCTTCTTAGGTTGTCCGATGGTGCGATTCAGATCCAGCAGTCGTTGGGTGAGTTCGTCCACCGCGGCCCGGCGGTGGCCTTCAGGATCACGGCGACGCGGTCCGTTTCGCATTCCTAAAATAGGGAAGGACGAAATCGTCTCGCCGTTCTTCCTCCGGCGCCTCCAGCACGGGCACGCCCCATTTTTCGGAACGGTTCTTTAGCCAGTTCTGAAACTGATCGGCGATCTCGGTCAGGACCCTCCTGGTTACTCGTTTCCCCTCGCGATAGGTGTTGAAGAAGCCCAGCACGCGCTCTGGTTGCTGGAACGGTTGCATCAATCCGTTCAGCAGAAGACGATCAAAACACCGATACCCGAACTGGATGCTATTCTTGTGATGCTCGACGAAGGCGTTCATGGCACACTCCTGTGTGGTGAGATACCAGGAGCATACCGCCGTGAACGCCTCCTGCTCTATGGTCCTCTCGAAACCAGCCCGGACATTTCAGGATCTGCTGGTATGGCAGAAGGCTCACCGGTTCGTGCTGGACATATACGCTCTCACTGTCGGCTTTTCCCAAACAGGAGACGTATGGGTTGTCTCTGCAATTGCGTCGTGCAGCGGTATCCATTCCCGCCAACATCGCCGAGGGATTCCGTCGCCGCGGGAAAGCGGACAAGGCACGGTTCATGAATATGGCCGAGGGATCTGTCGAGGAGTGCCGCTACTTCTGATCCTCGCCAAGGACCTCGGATACGGGGACACCGAAAAGCTTCGCCATGCTGGAAGAAATCAGCCGGCTCCTCGGCGCGTACGCCGCCGCCATTCTGGCTTCTGGCTCCTGACTTCCTCGACTCCCATATCCCGCAGGGATATCAAGGGCGGAGCCCTTGGCTAGTTAGGAGATTCAGCGCTACCGATCAAGAAATGCGAAGAAAAGATCCGGAGCAACCGCAGAGGCGGCAAACCCAGAACCTCGGAGTTTCAACGCCTGTTTGATGTGCCGTCGGCTGCCAGGCGGCAGGCTGCTTCGGCGCGGGCGGGGTCCTAGACCCGCCCTACAAACTTCTTCCACAAGCGACCGAGTTTTGCCGCCCTTCCAGCGGTACTGCTTCTCCTGAGGAATCCGGCCTGAGCGAGCACGCGACAGGCAAACTGCTCGACCATGTCGTCGATCCATTCGGGCCGAAGTAGAAGGCGGGCATGGCGGGCATTACGGTGGCGCCTGCGTCGTGGACGCGGAGCATGTTTTCGAGGTGAATGCGATTGAGAGGGCTTTCGCGCATGCAAAGAATCAGCGGGCGGCGCTCTTTCAGGCAAACGTCGGAGGCGCGCGTCAGCAGATCGTTGGCAATGCCGCCGGCGATTGCGCCCAGCGCTCCGGCGGAGCATGGGACGACGATCATCGCGTCCACGATGGCGCTGCCGGAAGCGATGCTTGCCCCAATGTCCTTGTTTGTGAGGTATTCAATTTTCTTCGCGGGCGTGCCGGTGAGCAGAGCGGGCAGCTTCTTGGCGTCATTTGGCATGTTAATGGCGAGTTCGGTCGCGACGAGGCGCAGGCCGGCTTCGCTGATCACGAGGTAGACGCGCTCGACACGCGCGTCGGTATCGAGCAGCCGCAGCACGTGCTGCGCGTAGAGTGCGCCGCTCGCGCCTGTAATGCCCACCGTGATTGTGCGACCGTTAGGTTTCGCCATGTATCTCCGGCCCGCGAGCGCACAACCCTGCGTTGCAGGTTCGCCGCGAATTTCACTCGACTTCAGGGGCTAAAGCCACTGAAAATCCGAACCCTGGCCGCCGGAGCTGAAGCTCCGGCCTCCTGAAAAGCTTCGGCAGAATCGTCGAGTGTAGGTGCCGCGTTTCGCGCAAGTCAAGTCACATAGGAGATGAGGATGATAGAGGAAACATTTGAAGGCAGTCAGCGGGCCCCGTGGATTAGAATCGCCACACGCCCATGAGCGACAATCCAGATTTGGTCCTGCAACGATTCCGTGCGGCGGCAACGCGATTCATTGAAACCGTTGATTCAGCGCCACACCTTGAGCTTGATTCGTTCCTGGCGGCTATGAATCAGTGCGGTCGAACTTTATGGCAGCGCTCTAAGCCTTCCTATAGTGGTCCCGGAGACAACAGGTACGGAAGACACCGCATTTCCGACAGAGAACAGCGAGCAGCTGCGTCGTTCCCTCAGGGAGAAAATTGGAGGCGTCGATGATTATCGGCAAATATTCGATGCCACGGCAAAAGGAGATACTGTCCAGGGAAGCTTGGCTAACGACATTTCAGAAATCTACCTCGACCTGAAGGGAAACCTTCGGCTGAAGACCAGGGCTTGCCTTGGTCAGACCTGTTGTGGGAGCTGCGTTTTGACTTCAGATCTCATTGGGGTAGGCACGCACTCGCAGCTTTGACCGCAATTTATTGCCGCCATATCGATTGAACGTTCGCCCGATCTGATTCCTAGCCCAAGTAACCGGGTCTTTACGCGCAGTTGATCGTGCGGGCCGACAGCAGTGAAAGTCGGACGTGGCCGTTGCGGAAAACTAAATCGGACGGGCGGCTGGCATTCCTTGTAGGATACGCGGCACAAGCAGGCCAACCGCAGGAAAACACATGAGGAGGCAACGATGGCAACGGTGCTGATTACCGGGACCAGCAAAGGAATCGGGCTGGAGGCCGCGCTCGCTTTCGCCCGCGCGGGGCATAAAGTGCACGCGACGATGCGGAAACCGTCGCAGTCGCCGGAGCTGGCGAAAAGGGCGGCACAGGAAAAGCTCCCGATCAGCATTTCGACGATGGATGTGGACTCGGACGAATCGGTGAAAGATGCTATCGCTGCCATCCATCGAGATCAGGGCGCAATCGACGTGCTGGTCAACAACGCCGGGGTGGAGCGGGCCGGCTCGGTGGAGGAGCTTCCGCTGGCAGAGTTCCGTGCCGTGATGGAGACCAACTATTTTGGAGCACTCCGGTGCATTCAGGCGCTGGCGCCGCACATGCGGCAACGCCGAAGCGGCTGCATCATCAATGTGAGTTCCGTGGCCGGGCGGATCACCAGCCCGCCGCTGAGTTCCTACACCGCTTCCAAGTGGGCATTGGAGGCGCTGAGCGAAGCGCTGGCGGGCGAGATGAAGACGTTCAACGTGCGGGTGGCCATGGTCGAGCCGGGCATCATCGATACGGCGATGGCTCGGCGTATCGGAGACCAGCCGGACAAATCGATTTACCGGCAGCGCGAGCGCTTCGCTTATCTTTTTGCGGCTTCGCTGAAAAATCCGGCGCCCCCGTCTCTGGTGGCCCAGAAAATCCTGGAGGTCGCAGAGAGCGGGACATGGCAACTCCGCCACCCGGTGGGACCTGATGCGGTTCCGTTTCTGCAGTGGCGAGCCGGGATGACCGACGAAGAGTGGGTGGAACTGAACGCCAGCGACGATGATGCGTGGTATCGCAGAGTGGAGCGCGACTTCGGTCTGGATACGCGGCCCAAGACTAGCACTGCGTCCCGCGGCTAAACGCTATAACCCCACGCGGACAAAAGGTCTCGGCCCTGACTTCAGGGGCTAAAGCCCATGGAGAGAATGAGCGCCTTGCGGCGGGGTTAAAACCCAGCCCTCCTAAAAGAAAAAGGAAAGCCGATGCAGCGCGCAGGCACCGCACCGGCTTGGCCTTCTTGAAAAGCGAGAGTGCTACATCTTGGGAAGTGTGTAGTCGCCTTCGACTTCGCTCACCATGTTTCCGTTGGCGTCGGCCTTGCCTTTATACGTGCCTTTGCCCTTGATGCCCTTGAATTTCCCCGTGCCTCCGATGTAGCTCCACGTGCCTCCATCTGCTACCGGCTTGCCGTCTTTTGTCATCGTGTTCGTGCCGGAAAAGCGCACAAAGATCTTGTCGCCGTTGGCCATATTGCTGACGTGGTATCCGACCGTGTGGAATCGGGTGCCGCTGCCGTCGCTTGTGGCCACATCTTGACCGTCTTTCGCAGCCACGCCGTCGACCTCCATCGGGGCCGTCCAGGTGCAGGCGAACTTCGCCAGTTGGAGCGCGTGACCGGCTCGGTCGCCCGCATCAATCGAGTACGCCGGATCGGGTTTCGCGCACGATATCGTGGCGGTGAACTTGGTTTGCGCCGCAGCGACAGCTGGCAGCGCGAGGCCGAGCACAAACGCCCAGAGAATTCTCTGCTTCATGGATCCTCCTAAGATTTTCCTAAGGTTCGATTTCGCGATGGCCGGTTTTGCTGGGCAAACTTATATACCCAATGAGCGTTCCACGCGAGCCGATATTGCGGTTCGGGCCATCGTGCCGTTCCAAACGCTCGCCAGGAGCACGACGGCAGTTCAGGATAGGCGGACCTTACGCAGCTGCATGACGCGGAGTTTGCCCCCTAGCCAGGCGCAGGGCATCGCGGTGGCCACAAGCGCGAGAGGATACCAGTGCGGACCGAACTCTGCCCCGCGGTTCCACGTTGCAACAGCCCCCACTGTGCTCAGCACAAGGCCGAAAGCGCCGCCGACGAGAGCGTGCAGCATGGGCCGAATCGGCGCCAACCGCGCCGTGATATAGCTTCCGGCGACGGCATAGACAGTGCGGTAGATTGTCGCGAGAAGGAACAGGGCATCGCTCATCGGTTGGCCCAGCGGGGGGAAGATGCTCGTTTCGCGCAGCCCGATGTCGGTGCCGATCGACAGAACAACGACCACAATAAATCCGGCAAGCAGCGCGCCGATGCTGGCGAGCCACCGGCGGGCGGCTGGTCGCGTTGCTGTCACTGGAGACATCATTTGATCTGGAAAAGCAGCCTTACGCACGCTTGATCGCGCGGACGAGCAGCAGGAGGACGACCGCGCCGACGAAGGCGGTAAACAATCGCCCGATCAGTCCGTATGAGGCCAGCCCCACCACGGCGAATAGCCAGCCGCCGAGAATCGATCCAACGATCCCGACTACCAAGTCGAGCAGCACGCCCATGCCGCGCCCTTTAACAACCTTGCCCGCCAAGAATCCAGCCAGAATGCCGATCAGGATTGTCCAGAGCAGCCACATTTTTGCCTCCAGAGAAAAGGGAATTGGGTTCGGGCCCCGAACCAGCCAGGACGAATGGCGAGACTCTAGCACGGATTGGCCTCACTGCAAGCGCGAAGGCGAACGTGAAGCGGTGCTAAAATCGTGCGGCGGAAAAATGGCATGAACGAAGCGGACATCCGAAACTTTGTCGAGGCGTTGCGCGCGGGTAAGGTCGGCGCGGATGAGGCGATCAAGCGCCTACGCCAGCTTCCCTTCGAGGATATCGGTTTTGCGAAGATCGATCATCACCGCGCGTTGCGCCAGGGATATCCCGAAGTCGTATTCGCGCGCGGGAAGACGCCGAAGCAAGTGACAGAAATCGTGCGGGGCATGCTGCGCGCGAATGCGTCCCATAATATTCTGATCACACGCGCCAACAAGGAAATTTTCGCCGCGGTGAAACGCGTGGCCCGCTCCGGCAGCAAAGCGCGTGGCGGGCAAGCGGAATTCCACGAGCTTGCCGGCGCGATCACGATCCGGCGCAACCGCGCCATCGCCGGGAAAGGGCTGATCCTCGTGGTGACTGCAGGGACGAGCGACATCCCCGTGGCCGAAGAGGCTCTCGTGACCGCGCGAGCCATGGGCAATCGCGCCGAAGCTGTTTACGACGTGGGCGTCGCGGGGCTCCATCGCCTGCTCCAGCACCGGCAAAAGCTCGCTGAAGCTCGCGTGATTGTTTGCGTCGCGGGAATGGAGGGAGCGTTGCCGAGCGTGGTCGCTGGAATGGTGGCCGCGCCGGTGATCGCGGTTCCCACCAGCACCGGCTACGGATCGAGCTTCGGCGGCATGACCGCGCTGCTCGCCATGCTGAACAGTTGCGCCTCGAACGTAAGCGTCGTCAACATCGACAACGGCTTCGGCGCCGGGTGCGTCGCCAGCGTGATCAACCATCTGTGAATGGTTCGAGGAGACGCCTCCTTTGGGCCGCGCGGGTGGCGAAGAGAATCGAACTGCTTTGGATTTGCGGCCTCCATTGTCTCTTCGATTTTTGTTTTGCGAGCTGGCGAGGCGCGGCTGCCTTCGTGTCATCGACTGAAAGAATCTTCAATCCGGCCCCGAGCTGATCAATGCATCTGTAGCGAAAACGGAGGCGTACATGTCCAGGTTCGCTCGACAGCAGCGACCTCGCGTTTGGTTGGTGGATGACCGAAAACAGAACCGAGATGAGTTCCGATCTAACCACGCGGCGGAATTCGAAATTGAGCTCTTCTCCGAGCCTGACGAAGTGCTGCGAGCTATTCGAGACGGAAGGCGGCCAGACGCCTTGCTCAGCGACATCTACTTTTACAAGGATGAGAGGCAGCGCGAGGAGGTTGAGAACGTGGTTAGAGACCAAATCGCTGAATTGCAGAAGCAAGCTTCCAGATTCCATCCTGAAGAGGCACAGGAGGGGATTGGTCTGATGGCAAGCTTGGATGATGCTTTTCACAGAAGTGTTCCGTTCCCGGTCTTCGCCTATACATCCAAGGGACCTTATCTTCTCCACACGGATGCCTACGACCAAATCGAAAATCTTGGAGCCCGGTGGCTTTTTAAGAAGAAGTATTCGGTCCAAAACGAGCGGAGAGAAATTCGAAAGGCCATAGATGAATTCGCGGACCGTCAAAACTGGAGCCATAGAGCGTGGGAAATTGCTTGGAAGACGGGCTTGGTCATGGCAGTTGTCGGAGCTGTTTTCGGCGTCGTCGCTGATCGAATAGCCCGGCATTTGGGATGGTGACGGTACTAAGACACTTCAGTTTGCCGTAGCCGCGGCGGAGATTGCCTCGGCGAGGGCGGATTCCTCGTCGGGAAACACAGTGCGCAGATCCAGGACCAGTTGGTCGTCTTCGATGCGCGCGATCACGGGCACGCCGTTCTGGGTTTTGCGCAGCCGCTCGTCGAGTGCAGCCGCCGAATGCCGCGTGCTGCGCAAAGTAACCAGCTTCGTGGGCAACTCTTGATCGGGCGTTGAGCCGCCGCCAATCACGGAAAAGCCGTCGCGCAGCTGGATGGAGATATCCGAAGGGAGCGTCCTGCGCAGGCGTTCCGCGAATTGCGCCGCGCGCCGCGCAATCTCATCGGCCGGCAGCCGAATCATCCGCAGCGCCGGAATCTCATCGAGCGCGCCGCGATGATAGGCCCTCAGCACGACCTCCAGCGCCGCGATCGTCAGCTTGTCGACGCGCAGTGCGCGAAACAGCGGATTGCGCCGGATGCTGTCGACGATCTCCTTTTTTCCAGCGATGATTCCGGCCTGCGGGCCGCCGAGCAGCTTGTCTCCGCTGAAGGAGACAACCGAAACTCCAGTCACGCAGCTGGCACGCGCCACCGGCTCCGAAATTCCCGCGTCGCTCAAATCCACCAGGCAGCCCGATCCCAGGTCTTCGTAAACAGGAATCTGGTTTCGCCGTCCCAAAAGCACCAACTCTTCGAGGCTCGGCCGCTCCGTGAAGCCGGTAATCCGGAAATTCGAGGGATGCACGCGGAGCAGGAGCCGGGTGCGCTCGTTGATCGCGCGCTCGTAGTCGCGGATGCGCGTCCGGTTCGTGGTGCCCACTTCGCGCAGGACTGCGCCACTTTCGGCCATGATGTCGGGGATGCGAAAGCCGTCGCCGATCTCGATGAGCTCGCCGCGCGAAACAACGACCTCCGCGCCTTTCGCCAGCGTGTTCAGAACGAGGAACACCGCTGCGGCGTTGTTGTTCACGACGATGGCGGTTCCCGCGCCGGCGAGCGCACTGAGCAACGCCGACGTGTGCACATCTCGCTTGCCGCGCTGCCCGGTGTGGATGTCATATTCCAGATTCGAGTAGCGGGTCGCCGTCTCTTCAACTTTCGAGATCGCCGCCGCAGGAATCGGTGCGCGGCCAAGGTTAGTGTGCAGGATGACGCCCGTGGCGTTGATCACGCGCTGCAGGGATGGAGCGAGCCGGTTTTTCACTTCGTCAGTAATGCGCGCTTCGAGAACCTCCAGGGTGAGCGTGCCAGAGGTGGCCGCGGCTGTTGCGCCAGCTTCCGGAGAAGCCTCGCCCAGCAAGCCCGCGCGAACATCCGCCAGAACGCTGCGCGTTGCCTCGATCACCGCGCCTCGCCCCGCCATTTCACCCAACGCGCGCACGCGTGGACGTCCGAGCATTTCATCCACCGAAGGAATTTCCCGCAGGCGCTCCTTGCGCGCCGAATCAGCCCGCAGACCGGGCGCGTCGGCGGAAACCTGTTCGGAAGCCTCCCTTTGCATGCGCGCCGCGGGGTCAGTTTCCGGATTCATCGCGTCCATTTGAACACAGGCATATTTAAAGCCGCAATGCCGGTGTCAGGCGCCCGCCGAGGGGCAACAATGACAGGCCCGTCGAACCCCGCTACGATATGGGCGAGTCATGGCAAGAACCTACCTGTCGCTCGGGTCGAATATGGGAGATCGCGCGGCGAATATCGCGCGCGCGCGCGAAGGGCTAGGGAAGCGCGGCATCCGCATCGCGCGAAGCTCGTCGCTCTACGAGACCGAGCCCGTAGAATTACGCGAGCAGGAATGGTTCCTGAATTCGGTGATCGAAGCAGAAACGGAACTGGGGCCGGTGGAGCTGCTGGCTGCCGCGTTGGCCGTTGAGCGCTCGCTTGGCCGCGAGCGGCGCGTGCCGAAAGGGCCCCGCATCATCGATATCGATGTTCTGCTCTACGGCGACGCATTGGTCCACACGCCGGAGCTAGACGTTCCTCATCCGCGTATGGCCGAGCGCCGCTTCGTTCTGGTGCCGCTGGCGGAAATCGCGCCGGGCGTCGTGCACCCCGTCCTCGGGAAAACGATCGGTGAACTTCTCGCGGAAACGGCAGGTACCAGCGTAGTTCGGCGCTTCCCGGCATAGGAAACGCTAAAGAGTCACGCGCGCGGGATAAGAATGCCGGGGGGGTGAAATGGCGCTGCGAACGCAGAAGCCTTATCCAAGGTGTTCGCGTTCCGTTTGTTGCTTGCGGCGTTTCTTGCGCTCCTCTTCTTCCTGCCGCTCCCATTCGGCCATTTCTTCCTCGGTCATCTGATAATCCTCGCGCGGAGCGAACATGGCCCCGCTCCGGCCATCCCGCCGCGTGCGGCGGACGGTCCTGCGCTTCCGCGCGGTGGAGAACTCGCGAATCGTGCGGATCGGCGAGTCGATCGCTCCAGCTTCGAGAAGCAGGTCGCTCACCTTCTCGAGGAAGTCGTGCAAGTTGTATGGCTTGGCCGTATAAGGAAGACCTTCGCGCTCGATTATGGGCTGCAGTTCTTTCGAGACCGAAGCCGGAATCAGGAAGAGCACGCGTAGACGCCGGCGAGTCGAAGGCGCCGGTTCAGAAGGCTCGGTAATGAGCCCGGGCCCGGAACTCGCCTCGGTATCGGACGCCCTCGGTTCCTCGATTTCCGCATCCGCCATCGCCAGGTCACGCAAAATCGCGAATAGCGGCCCGCGAGGATCGGTCAACGCCGCATTGACGATAACCAGGTTCCAGACGCCGCGCGCCAGTTCGGGCATGGCCTGCGAGGCGGCCGAGACAATTCTGACTCGCCAGCCCTCCGCATCGAGGACGCTGCGCATCGCGCACTGGCTGGCGATGTCGTCGTCCACGATCAGAATGTTGACGTCCGGCACTTTAGGGGGACTCCGAATCTCCTTAAATAGGATAGGCGCGTCGGGCGTGGGCTCAGGCCGGAATTCGCCGGCCGAGTTCCCGCGGGGCACTCTGTTCGGCCGTACAGGGGCGAACAAAAAGCGAATCTTTGTCCTTGACATGGCGAAACAAAAGCGAATACTATCGGCGAGTGCGGCGAGGCTTTCAATGGCCACTTCTCCCATCCTTCGACACGGTCCGGCGACGATTCGTCGCCGCCGCCCCGCGACGGAGCAGACCAGTCTCACCCTTTTCCCCACAGCCGCTCGCCACGGCACATGTGAGCCACCGAACGGCGCTTCCGCGCCCCCTCCGGCACCCGACCGGAGTGTGAAGCCCGCTTCGGAACTGGTCGGCATTGCGCGCCTCGCCGCATCCTCCCCCTGCGCTGATGCCAAGCGCGGGACGGAGTACTTTCTCCTCCCGGTCAAATCGATCCTGAACCGCTGCGATTCGCCGCGGGTGCCCTTCCGCTGGACTATAAACCCCTATCGCGGCTGCGAGTTCGGGTGCCGCTACTGCTATGCGCGCTACACGCACGAATACATGGAGCTCGATGGCGGCGATTTCGAATCGAAGATCTACGTCAAGCAGGACGCCGGCGCGCTGGCCGAACGCGACCTTTCCTCGGAGAAGATCTGGGGCGAGCACATCGCCATCGGGACCGCCACCGACCCTTACCAGCCCGCCGAAAAGGAATTCGGCACGACGCGCGCCATCCTCGAAAAAATGGCCGAGCGCGAGGGCTTGAGCCTCTCAATCACCACAAAATCGAATCAGATAGTGAGCGATATCGACGTGCTGCGCCGAATCTCCGCACGCTCGTCGATCACGATCCACATGACGGTCACCACCCTCCACACCCGCCTGGCGCGCATGCTCGAACCACGCGCGCCGCGTCCCGATCTGCGTTTGGAAGCGGTTAGCAAGCTGCGCGAGGCGGGAATCAACGTCGGCGTGAACGCCATGCCCATTCTGCCCGGCCTTACCGATCGCGAAGACGATCTCGACGCGCTGGTTCGCGCGGCGCGCGATGCGGGTGCACAGTGGCTTGCGGCAAACGTGCTTTTCCTGATGCCGTCGTCATGGAAACCGTTCATCGAGTTCCTCGAAGCGAAATTCCCCAAGCTCGCGCGGCGTTATCGCGATTTCTACCGGGGCTACGGCGACGCGCCCGAGGAATACCGCAAGCGCATCAAGGAACTGGTCGACGGCCTGCGCCGGAAACACGGCTTGGGCTCGCGTCCTGTTCCGCCCTCGCCGAATTCGTGGCGCTCGCCTCAGTTGGCGCTGGCTCTAGGCCAAGGAGAGTAGCGGTGGCTTCGCTTCGAACGAATAAAAAAAGAAGAGTGGCATCGAGTTCTTCTGGAAAGAGAAGAAAAAGAAGGCCGCGGCAGGATCGCGTGGCCAAGCTGAATTTTGCCCAAGCCAGGGCAGTTCAGGAACCGACGTCAGTACGAGGTATGAAGGTCCGGACCGTCTCCTTGCTCACGCTGGCGTTCTCGCTGGTGTGCCTCGCCGCATTCATCGCGGGCTCGCCACGCATTCCTCCTCTTCCTGCTTCGAGCCATGAGGTCGTCAGGAGTTTGCCGACACCGAGAGCCCTCTCGCGCCAAGCAACGGCGAATCCGCGGTGACGAGAGTGAGACCGAAAAGCTCTTGCCGTGGCCCCCAGGATGGCGTCCTTACGGGACGATGATGCGCGATGCTTCCTTCTCCGCGGCGGGAAGAGGGAATCGCTCGCGGAGAAAACCCAGGAAGGCGCGCGAGAGCGGGCGCCCATTGGTCTCCTGCTTCAGCAGACGCTGCATGAAGACGAGCAGCTGGAAAACTTCCGAATCTTTCAAAGACGGAGACCCGGCTCGGTCCGCCTCCAGCTTGCGAAATTCCTGAAGAAATGCGTTGAGGTGTCCGTACAACGAGCGGGCTACGGGCGCGTGGGGCGGCCGCTCGTAAAGAATTCCCGTTCCCAGGGTGCGATAGGTCTCCGCCGTAGCCTCCAGCGCGAGTTGCACCGAGCCATCGTTGATGTTGCGGTGCTCCATTTGGAAACGCAGAATTGTTCCGGCAATGCCGGTCACCACCGGCCAGCGCTCATAGACGAATTCCACCGGGAATTGGACTTCTTTGTAGGGGAAATCTTCACCCGAAGGCGGCCGGCGGTGTTCTGCCTCATACCGGTGCGCCGCCAGCAGGTAAGAGCAATCCGGGGGACAATCAATCGTCACTTCGCGCCCGCTCCCGCAGCAGATCGCGCAAATTTTCTCTCCCACCGCGGGACAAAATCGCTTTGGCGGGCGCTTCCCGCAAATCGCGCAGGACATGATTTCCTCTGAGAGTTCCGCGCTTCCGGCAAAAGTTCAGAGTACGGAAACACTCGCTGCATAGCAAGCATGCGCACACGGATGGGATCGCGCTCGATTGCCGGGAAGCAGGTTTTGAGGATATGTGTGTTGGAATCAGGAAGAGCGAGCCGGGAGGTGAGTCGACGCCGAGCGGGGCGCTATGCGGATTTCGAGTGAGAGCGCTTGTCCCACAGATTGCTGACGCGGCGAACAGTTTCGCGCAGGCGCACGGCGAGTTCGACAACGGTGCGAATCCTTTGCGTTTCGATCGCCGGAAATCCGTCGCTGTGCGCCAGCAGGAGTTCCGCATTGCCGAGAATGCCGGTGAGCGGGTTGTTGATCTCGTGGCGGAAAATCTCCCCGAGGTCATCGCTTGAACCGCCGGGATTCGACGCGAACGAACTCTCGCCATCCGGACTCCAGCGCAATCTCCGCTCGATCAGGCTGGCCGCCAGCGACTGCCATTCGCCTTCGCGAGGTACGAAATCGATTTGCCCCTCCGCTACGAGGCGCGCCACTTCCGGCTGGCGGCCGTAAGGCGCGACGACGATCACGTGAGCGGCCCCGGTGAACTCGACCAGCGCTTCCCGGAGCGGCCCGTGACCCAGAATCCGCGCGTCGATGAGGATCACCGGAGGCTTGTGCCGGGCGACGGTTTCGCGCAAACGCTCGCTTGTCCCTGCGGTCAGGATGGACCGGGTCTTGACGAAATCCTCCACCGACTCGACCATGCGCCACGGAAAGTCGGCTTCCGGAATCCCCAGAACGACAGCCGTTTTTCTTGGGGAGACCGGCTCTTTCGTTCGCGCTTGCATCGCAACCTGCCCCCGCACCTCTCCGATCAATTCGCTCATGTTTTTACCCGCCGCGGGCTGGCGTGCTCCGGCTCTTCCTCGATTCTTTTGAGAAACTCGTGGACGGCCAGCTTTAGCTCCTCCACCAGAAATGGCTTTGCCAGATACGGAAGCTTCTTGGGCAGCAGAAAATCGAGAGTCCGTGGACCCAAAGTGTCGCCCGTGACAAAGAGGATCCGGTTCTGGAGCGGGCTGCCCGCGCGGACCAGAGCCTCGTAAAATGCCGGTCCGTCCAGGCCCGGCATTCGCAGATCGCAAACGATCAGATCGTAGGAGCCGCGCGCGATTCGCTCCAGACCTTCCTTGCTGTCGATCGCAGACACCACATGGTGTCCCTCTTCGCGCAGAACATCCACGATCAACTGAGCGACGGTCGGCTCGTCCTCGATTACCAGGATCCGGCCCTTCGGCGTACCTCCCGCAGAGCTTGCGTGCCCGCGCGACAGATTCGCGGAGCGCTCCGCCGGAACGCTCACCACGGGCAGTTCGACCACGAATTTCGTGCCGATGCCAGGCCGGCTCTCGAACGTTACCTCGCCCCCGTGCTGCTGGACGATGCCATACACGATCGACAGCCCGAGCCCCGTTCCCACTCCGGGAGCCTTCGTCGTGAAGAACGGATCAAAGACACGGTAGGCGATTTCGGACGGAATTCCGGGACCGTCGTCGGCAATCTCGACGGAGATTCCGCCCGCTCCGTCGGCCCGCGGGCCGTCTTTCGACGCGAGGCTCGTCCGGATCGAGACATGGCCGCGCCCTCGGCTTTCCACCAGTGCCTGCTCGGCATTGATCAGCAGGTTCAGAATCACTTGTTGAAGCTGGTAGGGATCGGCCATGGTGGCGGGCAGATCCCGCGCCAGGTCGCAGTTCACTTCAATGTTTTCCACTTTCAATTCATAGCTGCGTAGAGCCAGGGTCCGTTCGACGATTTCGTTGATATCCGCGCGGCTGCGTTGCGGCCTGTTTTCCCGCGCGAAGTACAGCAGGTTTTTCACGATCCGCCGCGCGCGTTCCGCCTCCTGATACACTTTCCTCACTTCTTCGAGCTGGTCGGGCCTGGGGGTGTGCCCGAGCAGGAGTTGCGCGTACCCCATGATCGCCGTGAGCGGATTGTTCAGCTCGTGGGCGATTCCGGAGACGAGCTGCCCGACGCCCGCCATCTTCTCCGTTTGCGACATTTTGGCCTTGATTTGCCGCTCGCCCGTCACGTCCGAATAAATCTGAAGGAAACCGATCGGGCGGTTTTCGCGGTCCAGCACAGGGCGCGAGAAGCGTTCGATGATGCGGCGCGAGGGCCGCAGCATCTCGAGTTCGTCGTGACTTGTTTCGCCTTCTCCTCGCGCAAAACTCTCCCAGGGCGCGGAGAACGTTTTCGGATCGCCAAACCGGGGGGACAGGACTTCGCGCATATCTTCGATCGTTTTCGTATCGCGCAACGTGCGTGCGTCAACGCCAAAAAGCTGTCCGAATCGTGCGCTGGAGAACCGCAGGTGGCCTGCCCGGTCGAAGACAAGGATGCCCGTGGGCACCCAGTCGAGTATGCTTTGCAGCTCCGCCTCCACGCGCCGCCAGTTGGCCTCCGCGCGTTGCACCAGGGAGCCCTCTTCGAGGCAAAGCAGCAGCGAAGGCGGATGATTCAGCACCGAGCGCAGGGTGATGCGGATCGGATGGCCGGTGACCAGCGCCGCTTCGACGCTGGAGCCTTTGCTTGCGTTGGCCGCGTCACACAACAGGAGAAGATTCGCGCCAGACTGTTCCGCCAAGACCGTTCCGAGGCCGATGCCGCGCGCATTGGCTTCCCGCAATCCCAGCAATTGGCGCGCCCGCTCGTTGGTACGGTAGATCACGCCGGAGAGATCCGTGAGCAGCAGCGCTTCGCCGCTCGATTCGAACACGGCGCTGAATCCGTCATCGCCCGTCACAGCAGCCGGTTGCCGCGCGGCGACCGTTCCGGTGGTCTTCCTGGCGGAGTGGCGGCCGCCTGGTGCGGCTGGTTCGTTGATCGCTGGGGCTGGGGTTCCGTTCATGGGCGCTTTCCGCTCGGTCACCATCGCCCCTGTACGATCCAATAGCTGCACAACAGCGCCGTCCCGATGGCGATCGCGTACTCGATCCCGCGGCGCAGAGTGCGATTCCAAAGCAGTAGTCGAATGGAAGCAGTCGTTCGCACGCCGATTGGCGTTGCATGAACCTGGCCAAAAAGTGGCGCGGCGATGTGGCTTCGATTCAGTGACTTGACAGTCGGAGGGGGCGCAGCGAAGTGGGCGGCCTTCCTGCTTTGAAACTCACCCGTTTCTGTCTAGGAATTCGGAAACAGATGTCGGCAGGCGTCAACGAGAGGGAGTTAAGTAGGAAGCTCCGCTCAGGCTTTGTGCGACTTCGCTTCGTATTCCTTGAGCTTGCGGTAGAGGGTCGTTTTGCCGATGCCGAGCAGGCGAGCCGCGGCCAGCTTGTCGCCACCCGCTTCGCGCAGCGCGCGGAAGATCGCCCGGCGTTCGAGTTCCTCGAGCGAAACGATTTCGTCGGTTTGCGAGATTCGCTCGCCGTTCCCGTAGTGCAGACTCGTCGGCAGATCGGCCACCTGCAGGATTGGCCCCGACCCAAGAGCCAGGGCGCGCTCGATCACGTTCTCGAGTTCGCGGACGTTGCCGGGCCAGTCGTAAGCGAGAAGGCGTCCCATCGCATCCTCGGAAATCGTTCGGATGTTGCGGTCGGACGCGCCGAATTTTTCGAGGAAATGATTCACCAGAAGCGGAATATCGCTCTTGCGTTCGCGCAAAGGCGGCAGTTTGATCTGCACGACGTTCAATCGGAAGAAAAGATCCTGGCGAAACTTTCCTTCGCGGACCGCCGTTTCCAGGTCGCGATTCGTGGCCGCGATGACTCGCGTCGAAATCGAAACGCGGTCGGTGGAGCCGACCGGCCTTACTTCTCTTTCCTGAATCGCGCGCAGCAATTTGGCCTGCAAATCCACGGGAAGATCCCCGATTTCATCCAGAAACAGAGTCCCTGCACCCGCGGATTCCATAAGCCCCTGCTTTGAGTGCGTGGCTCCCGTGAAGGCGCCCTTCACATGCCCGAACAGCTCCGATTCGATCAGCGTTGGCGCCAGCGCCGAGCAATCCACAGGAACAAAGGGCCTGTTCTGGCGCGGGCCCAAATAATGGACCGAGCGGGCGACCAATTCCTTACCCGTTCCGCTTTCTCCCAGGATCAGCACGGGATAGGTGTGCTGGCTCACCTTCTCGATCAGCCGGTATACACGTTGTATTTTCGGGGACAGGCCGATCAGGTCGGCAAATCCAGGGCGGGTGCGAAGTTGCTCGCGGAGCACCCGGTTTTCCTGAGCCACATCCATCAGCCGGACAATCCGATCGATCTTGCCGCGCAGGTCGGATACGTTGAAAGGCTTGGTAACGTAATCCGCGGCGCCGAGGCGCGTGGCCTCGATGGCGTTCTCGATCGTGCCGTACTGCGTGAGTACCACCACCGCCGTTTCCGGATATCGCTCGCGGACGCGTTTGAGCAGTTCGAGCCCGCCCAACTCCGGGACGCGCAAGTCGGTAATCAGAATGTCCACCGGATATTGATCGAGCGTATCCAGCGCCTGTTCGGTGGTGGATGCGGCACGCGCGCGCAGGCCCGATTCGGCGACCACGTCGCGGCAAAGATCGCGCGTCGTGGCCTCGTCGTCGACGATCAGCACTGTGGCCGGGACCGATCTTTCAAATACCGACGCTGCACTTGCTCCGCTGCTGACGGCCAAAATGAAGACTCCTCAGGGATCGCGTTAGTTGCGAAGCAAGGAGCGTTCCATTGGGGAAACCTAACCCTGCCACGCGCAATGATTTCAAAGCGTTTAGATCCGTTAGCGCGAAATGGTCGCCGGAGTGTAGGTCCAAAATGGGACTCAGAACAAGTCCGTAATTCTACCTACGAGGGCAAAGTATCTAGGCTGTCTTATACGTGCAGAATCGGGAGATAACCTATCAAAATGGGAACTGGAAGGGAAGACAAAGCTCAATACGTGCCTTTAGGGATACTCATCAGGCTCTTGGCCATGCGCCGGAGTGCCTGTCGATCGTCATATGAGGCAGACAAAGACCACCTTGTCTGGATAATCCACATCTGAATATCACCCAGCCAGGCAGGATGAGGAGGGACGAATAATGAGACTAGCTCGTGTTCTTCTCGTGTCGACAGCCTTCTTGGGATGTTCGCTTGGTTTGTGCGCGCAAAATGGTCCGGCGGAAGTGGCCTCCTCGCCTGGACAAGCGTCATTCGATGAGCCGGGCGGAGCGGTTTCCGCGGGAACGCGGTTCCTCGTCCGGTTGGACAGCGCTATCAGCACCAAGACGGCGAAGAACGGCACTGAATTCAGGGCGCACACCCTCGACCCGCTCCGAACGCCTGCCGGATTGGTTCTGCGGCCCGGGGCTGAAATTCGGGGTCATGTGGACAAGATCGAAGGCGCGCACCAGGCTGGCCGCGCCCGCATCTGGCTAGCTTTCGACGATATAGCGACGCCCCGCGGATGGCTGCCTCTGGTCGCTATCGTTTCCGACGTGCCTGGCATTCCCTCCGTTCGCGCCGTCTACGACCGCGAAGGCGAAATTGAAAACCGGGCCGGCAAACGGGAGGACGACATGGAAGCGGCCGCAGCTGGAGCGCTCGTGGGCGCAGCTCCCGGAGTTGCCGAGCACAACAGCAAAGGCGCAGCCATCGGCGCCGCGACCGGCGCGGTGACGGCATTCATGATCGCCTCCGAGCTAGGGCAGGAGGTGACGCTCGAGAGGAACACGAAGCTCGAGCTGGTGCTCGACCATCCGCTGTATTTGGACGCGGATTAACGGGGATTCCAGATCCAAGATCGGCCAGTCAAGCGGCCAGTTCCGGCCCAAAGGCCGCCGTTTCCTCGTGCAATCGAGCGACGGAAAAGCTAGACTCGCGCGACGAATTCGAGGGAGCGGGCGCGGCTTGAAGATCACGTTTTACACGGTATTCGGGATTCTGCTGGTCGTTGCGGGCATCATCGCGATGATTCGGCCGAACTTTGCGCTTCCGGCAAAACAGCACGAGGAAATGATCGCGAATCAACGCGTTCTGATCGAAACGCGCCGGGTAATTTCCGTTCCGCGCGCGGCCAGCGCTACGGAGCTCGTGCTGGGCCTTGGCTTGGTCTTCTTCGGCTCGCGGCCGCCTCGCCAGCGGACGAGAGGCCGCTGATCGGCGGCCCGCGGCCATTTTGGCGCTTTTCCCGTCACACGGAAATGCCAGACTTCTTCGCTGGAATCCTCGCTCGAAACAAGTCATGACGAAGAAACATGCCGGCCAGTCCTGGATGCCCGCCGAAGACTACGGGCGGACGCTTCCCGCCTTCACCGTGAATCTCCTCGTCTCCGATATCGTTCGATCTGTTGAGTTCTACAGAAGCGTTCTGGGCGCAAAGCTGGTTTATTCCGACTGCGATTTTGCCGCCCTGCGATTGAGGGATCTGGAGTTCATGCTGCATGCCGACCAGGCCTACGACCACCATCCCTGGTACGCCGAGTTGACGAGTGGACAGCGGCGCGGGCTGGGAGCGGAGCTGCGTCTATTCCACACTGACCCGGACGACGTCGAGGAGCGGGCTCGCAAATTCGGGGCCACGGTTCTGCAGACGACACAGGAAAAACCCCATGGCTGGCGCGACGTGATCGTCGCCGACCCGGACGGCTACGCCTGGGCTGTCGGCATCCCGACGAAGATGGCATCGAGCTGATTTCTCGCGGCCGTGGATTCGGAGCCGCAAACCGCGCCAACCGCTTCAACTCATGCGCGCTTCGAATAACTTGGCAAACGCAGACTTGAAGTGACATGATCGCGCGCGCTGGGTATTGAGTGCGGCAGCGCGCCGACTGACGGTATGGAGGGAGTATGAATTCTGTGCGGAATGCGGCCGGGATCCTGATCGCGGGATTATTTTTGGCGGCCACAGCACGGGCGCAGACGCCGACTCGGCGGGCGATCACCTTCAAGGATTTGATTTCGATGCAGCGGGTGGACGATCCGCAGATTTCGCCGGACGGGAAATGGGTGGCGTACACGGTGGCGACGCCCGACTTGGAGGCAAACCGCACGCTGAGCAACATCTGGCTGGTGCCGGCCGAGGGCGGCGAAGGGCGGCAACTGACGCGAGGGAGCAGCGACCAGCGCGCGCGTTGGTCGCCCGACGGGAAGAAGATCTTTTTTCTTTCCTCGCGCGACGGCAGTACGGAAATTTACTCGATCCAATTCGACGGAGGCGAGGCAGCACGCATCACCTGGCTTTCGACGGGCGCGGACGACGAGATCATCTCGCCGGACGGGAAATGGATCGCGTTCACGTCGAGCGTCTACCCGGACTGCAAAGACGACACCTGCAATCAGAAGCGGGACCTCGAAGCGGAAAAAAGCAAAGTGAAGGCGCACGTCGCGGAAAAGCTGCTGTACCGGCACTGGACGCAATGGTCGGACGGAAAGCGCAGCCATCTGTTCGTCGTCCCCGCAACGGGAGGCACTCCGCGCGACCTGACGCCGGGGGCGGATTACGACGTGCCGCCGTTCACCCTGGGCGAGCCGGAAGCCATTGCGTTCTCGCCGGACAGCAAGGAACTGGGCTTCACGGCGAACACGGACAAAGACGAAGCGACGAGCACGAACGGGGATGTCTTTACTGTTCCGGTTTCGGGCGAGAGCACGCCGAAGCGAATCACGACAAATCCAGGGGACGACTGGGGACCGCAATATTCGCCGGACGGGAAATGGATTGCGTACCGCGCGCAGATGCAAGCGGGATACGAGAGCGATCGCTGGCGGTTGATGCTCTACGACCGGAAGAACGGAAAACACATCAACGTGACAGAAAAATTCGACGCGAACGTGGAGGACTTCTCGTGGGCCCCGGACAGCAAGACGATCTATTTCGTCACGGAGGAGAAAGCGGAACTTCCGATCTACGCAGTACCCGCCGAGGAAGGCAAGACGCCGAAAAAGGTGGTCGGGAGCGGAGCGAACGACGAGGTCAGCGCAAGCCGCGACGGAAGGATGCTGGTCTTTACGCGCACCAGTCTGACGATGCCGGCAGAGGTGTTCGTCGCGGATTTCGACGGCGCGAACATGCGCCAGCTCACGCATCAGAATGCGGCGTTGCTGGCGCAACTGGAGATGCCGCCAGCCGAGCCGTTCTGGTTTACCGGCGCGGGCGGAGCGCGGGTGGAAGGACTGCTTTTGCGACCGCCGAATTTCGATGCGTCGAAGAAATACCCGCTGCTGCTGCTGATTCACGGTGGGCCGCAGGGCGAATGGGACGACGCATGGGGATATCGCTGGAATCCGCAGGTGATGGCCGCGCCGGGATACGTCGCGCTGATGATCAACCCGCACGGGTCGTTCGGCTACGGGTCGAAGTTCTGGGAAGAAATCAGCGGAGATTGGGGAGGCGAGGCCTACACCGACCTCATGAACGGAGTGGACGCCGCGATCGCGAAATACCCATTCATCGACGGGAATCGCGCGTGCGCCGCGGGGGGATCGTACGGCGGGTACATGATCGACTGGGTGGCGACGCACACAGGGCGATTCAAGTGCCTGACCAGCCATGCAGGGCCGTGGGATGCGGTAGCGATGTACGGCTCAACGGAAGAGCTGTGGTTCGTGAACTGGGAATTCGGCGGGCCACCTTGGTCGAAACCGGAGTTGTACAAGAAGTGGTCGCCGAATGAATACGCGGCGGCGCTCGGGAAGTTCAAGACGCCCACGCTGGTGATCGGCGGCGAACGCGATTTTCGCGTGCCGTACACGCAGGACCTGGAATTTTTCACGGCGCTGCAGGTGCAGGGAGTGCCATCGAAGCTCGTGATTTTCCCGGACGAAGGCCATTGGGTGCTGAAGCCGCAGAACAGCGAGTTCTGGTACAAGACGTTTCTCGACTGGCTGGCTACGTACCTGAAATAGGGGGCGGGAGCAAATTTTGATCGCAGACGCCGAAACTGCCAGGCGGGTCAGCGGCTCATGCTCGATATCTCTGCTCGCCTGGAGCAATCCCTTTTTCTCGTGCGCGCGCGGGGTTCCGCCGAGGAGTTCGAGTCCTTGTCGGCGTGCCGTTGGACCAATAATGGGCGAGATCCCACTGGAAGTGCTGAATCCCCTCGATAAGAAGCACCCCGCACTTAGGCCGCCGGAACTGGACTAGCCTTTCGGGTCTCGTTCACAAAAAGAAAAAGGGCGGGATGGACCCCGCCCTTTCCTGCTGTCTCTCTGTTGCTCGTGTGGGCCGAAAATCCAGGATTTCAGCCGACCTTCACCGCTTGCGTTTTGCCGCTGAATTCAATCTCCGTCACATTGTTCTTATCCAGCAGCACCTCCGTGTTGGCGGGGGTGTTCTTAAGCTGAATCCACTGGCAGGGAACCTCGGCGACGGTTTTGCGCGAGTCGGCGTCGACGACTTTCAGTTGCGTTTGGTTCGGCTGTACTTCCAGATTGTAGGTTCCGGGTTTGAGCTGCTTTCCTGCGATCGTCGTCGAATTCGTCACGGTCAACTGTGCCGAATCCGTGCGCGCCCACACCGGCAGCGCAAGGAATGCCACGAGGGAAAACGCCATCAAGTAATGCTTGGCTTGCATACGCATAGCTGGAAATTCTCCTTGGTCGAACGAAATTGTCCCCCCGGAAAATCGAGCAGGCCTGCTGCGAGTTCCTGTGGGCGAGCCGCAGGATGATTGCGTGTTACCGCTTTAGCGGCTCTCCCTTATTGGGATGCGATCTTGGGCCTCGAGGTTTCAGATAAATCGGGTAACAAATCGAGATTGCCCTGCGGTGCCGATGGAGCCCTTACGGATTGAAACGCCGGCCCTGGATTTCTTTGAGGTGATTGCGCAGGCGTTCGAGGACGCCGCTATCGTCTCCCGCCGAGATTTCGCGTTCCACTTCCGTGAGAGCGAAATGGACGATGTCGTGGTGGTGAATTTCCTGGCCGGGGAGCCGTTCGCTGAGCTGGAGCCAGATCTTGTGGAGGAGATCGACTTCGTTGGGAGTAAGCCGGGGCGCGTGCGGCCCGAGATAGAAGACCTGTTCCTGACCAGAGGGAGTGAAAATCTCCAGGGTGACATGCGGGCGCGGCTCGCCCATGCGTTCCCAAGCAGGCCGACCTGGCGGGCCTGCTCGGTGACGGACCATTTTCGCGGAGCTGCCGACCACGATGGTGCTCGACTGGAGATTCATCGCGGCGCGGAGAATGCCTTCCCAGAGGTCGTTTGCGGCGGCGACGGCCAGGCGGACGGGCTTTCCTTCTTTTTCCGCCATGCCGAGAACCTTCGTGAACAACAGCTGCTCGATGGTGCTGAAGAGTTGATCCGGAGCGAGATCGTATTCGCCTGAAGCAGAGCGCCGCAAAAGCCGGACGTGCAGCACGACGATTTCAGCTTCGCGCGTGTGCGCGCGGCGCAGGGCCGCTTCGAGATGATAGAGCGTGTAGTAGGTGCTGACCGGAACCAGAATATTGCCTGGCTCGAACGCCAACGCCTTCCGGGGTGAGGTCGGCTTGCTGGGCGAGATTGAACTGGTCGAGCTCGGCTGTGAGTCTTGGTGCGCCTCCGGGTGACGATTTCGGAGGTCTGGAAGACGGCGAAAAAGACCAGAGTGAAGGCCACGCCGGAGATGGTGGCGATCTCCTTCGTGAACAGGTTGATGATGCATAAGAGCGAACAAGGTCAACGTGATAAGGGCCACGCCGACGGGAAGCTCGGTATTGCCGAGTCTTGAGGTTGAGAGGCACACGAAATTCCCGCTCGCCCGGCTCTTGAAGCGCAGCACCAGGACAGCCAGGCCCTTCATGGCGAAACTCCACATCACGCCGAAGGCGTAGGCCTCGCCCAGGATGAGGATGTTTCCACGGCTGAGAAGTATGGTCAGCATCTGTAGGCCGACCACCAGATTCAGAATGCGGTAGGAGGTGCCGAAGCGGCGATGCGGGTGGCGGAACCACTCGGAGAGAATTCCATCTTCGGAGACCCGGTTAAGAACGCCGTTCGAGCCAACGATGGCGGTGTTGACTGCGCCGGCCAGCATGAGAGTCCCCACCACGACGACGAAGATGCGGAAGATAAGTCGCAGGAGCAACGGTCCGACTAAGGTACATGGCCAGGCCGCTGATGGGGTTGCCGGAATATCCCGAGCGCACGGAATCGGGAATGATCATCACGGCAAAGAACGCGACGCCCGCCGTGAAGATCACGCTGTACAGAAAAATGATCAGACCCGCTTTTTTCAGGTTGGGCAGCTTGGGATGCTCGATCTCGCGATACACCTGGGCCATGGTTTCTTCGCCGCTCATGGCCAGAACGGAATGGCCGAGACCGATCAGAATGCCGATGAAGCCGATCGTGTAGGGCAGCGAAGTGTGCCGCAGCCAGCCAAGAGCGTCGCTGGAGTATTGCAGATTGGACAGGCGCGGCAGTGCCGGTAGATGCCCGCCGCGCACCCAGAGGGTATAACCGCACCACACGATCAACATGACGACCATGATCGTCGCCACATACATGATGCGAACAGCCTTCTGGCTCGATTCGGGTATGCCTTTCATGTTTTCCCACCAGAAGTAGATGGTCACGAGGGCGGCAAAAACGGCTGCGGTCGCGTTTGTAGGCAGGACGATGTGGAAGTGTGCGTAGTGAAACAGTTCGTTCAGAAGCCCCGTCAGGTAAAGGCCCGCGGATACGCCGCTGATGGGGCCCGTGAGGATGTAGTCGAACATCAGCGCGGAGACGGAGAACTTGGCGAGCATGGAGCCCATGCCCTCCTTCACCACGCGATACACGCCGCCGCGGACGAACATACCGCAGCTTTCGTAATAGAGCGTCTGGACGGCGAAGGCGAACAACATGATGGCCAGGATGAACCAGGGCGCCGTTCTGCCAATGAAATGTTCGGCGATCGCGCCGGCGTAGAAGGCGGAAGAGCCCAGATCGTTGAGGACAACCGCCGCAGCCTGCCAGAACGTAATAAAGGAAAGCATGGCCGTCGTGGCCACGAGAACGTTGGCGACGGGGCGGCCCGAATGCGCCGGCGCGGGCTTGTCGGGAATGGAGGCCATCGACTGAAATTATTTCAAAACGCGGCGCTAACTATACTTTGAAATGAAGGGAAATCTGAAATGAAGAAACGGACGGGGGCGCACGTCAGAAAATGGGGCTTTTGAAAAAGACGGTGGAATTCATGGTGTGTCCTACTGTAGTATATACGGCAGGAGGCCTCACAATGGACGATCCTGCCCCCGTAGTTCCTGCTCGTGTCGCACAACTCGCCGCGGCATTCTCCCATCCCAAACCGATTCGACGAGGCTCGCTCTACGAACGCCGCATGAAGTGCGGACAAGCGGCTTGCGCCTGTCAACACGATCCGAAGGCGGCCCATGGCCCTTACTTCACCCTGACCGAAAAGGTCGGAGGCAGGACTCGCTCCCGCTATGTCTCTACCGCACAGGTGCCGGTGGTCCGAGGACAGATCGAAGAGGGACAGAAATTTCGAGAGCACGTCGGAGCCTATTGGGAGGCCTGCGAGCAATGGGCCGATGAACAACTCGGCGCGGTGCCCGCCTCCCGAGTGGAGGCGGAAAAAAAGGGCTTCAGACGAGTCTCGAAAAGGAAATCGTCCGGGAGATCGAAACCCTCCTAGGTTCCTCCTCTGTCGCCGAATTGGATTTCGAAGCCGTGGAGATAGCCGCGCGCCGGCAAGCGTTGTGCTTAGCCGCCCGGGCTTTGGAGCAAAAGCTCAACGCCGACACCAGCGATTATGTGGGACCTGCCTTACCCTGTCCCTGCGGCGGTGTGGCCCGCTATCACGGGCGCCACGAAAAGACCTTCGTGAGCGCGTTGGGAGCTCTCCACCTGAAGCGGGCCTACTACTACGATGACCAATGCCACAGCGGATTCTGCCCGCGAGACCGCGATCTGAAGCTGGAGCTATTTTCACTGACACCCGGCGTTCTACGCATGACTGGCAGTGCGGCAGCACTATTGAGCTTCGAAGAGAGCAGCGAACTACTGCACGAGTTGGCGGGAGTAGAAGTGAGCACCAAGCAGGTCGAACGAGCGGCGGAAGCCCTGGGCGCGGAGATCGCGGCGGACGAACGTCAGCAGGTCGAAGGGATGGGCGAGGTGGCTCCCACCATGTACCTGGGCATGGATGGAACCGGAGTGCCCATGCGCAAAGAAGAAGTGGCCGATCGCGCGGGCAAGCAAGCCGACGGCTCGGCGAAAACTCGCGAAGCCAAACTGGTCACCGTGTGGACGGCCGAATCGCGGGATAAGGAAGGTAAACCGACGCGCGATCCCGGATCGCTCACCTATTCGGCCGCGATTGAAAGCGCCGCCACCCGGGATACCAGCCCGAACCTGTCGGACTTTGCCGCTCGCGTACAACGCGAGGCCGATCGTCGCGGTTTCACCGAAGCGCCACGCCAAGCGGTCTTAGGCGATGGTTCGAGCTGGATTTGGAACACGGGGACGGAACTGTTCCCACAAGCCGAGCAGATCCTGGATCGCTATCATGCCAAAGACTATCTCGGTCGGGTGGGAAAGGCCATTTATGGAGAGAGCGAGGCCGAGCCGTGGATCCAAGCGCGCTATCAAGAACTCGACGAAGGTCACTTGAGAGACTTGGTGCATGCGCTGCGCAGCCACATCCGTGAACACAAGGAGGCGCGGGAGTGCCTCCTGTACATCTGGAAAAATCGACGGCGCATGCGCTATCCCGAATTCCACAGACAAGGTTTTTGCACCTCGACCGGCGTCGTGGAATCGGGTTGCAAGCTTGTGGTCGGTACCCGGCTCAAGCGATCGGGCATGCACTGGACCGTCAAAGGCGCCAACGCCATCATTGCCCTCCGCTGCTCGAAGCTCAGCGGACGACTCGAGGATTTCTGCGAACGCCGCTCACAGAAAAAACAGGCGGCTGCATGACGTCATTCCCCAAATCTGGCGTGCACCCAACGGACGGTGTAGAGAACAGGGAAACAGAGACGCGGCCCTCCGAACACCGGTGCCTGCGCAAGTTCTTACATGCCTGGGGCGTTGCCGGGCACGCGGCCCATTTTGCGCATGGCGACGGAGAGCACCCGCTTCATATACGTTTCGAACTCGGAAAGCCGCAAAAGCTTCATCAGAAGTCCGAGCACGAGGACTCCGCCGGCCGTCGCGACGACGAGCATGGCCAACGAGCCATAAGCGCGTTGCCACGGAATAAAGTGCATGAGCCACCTCTCCAGCCCGTAGCAGCAGACCCCCGCGCCCGCCGAAGCGAGCCCCACTTTGCCGAAGAACACCAGCAGCGCGCCCGATTCCGGATTTTGCGTGCGGCGATTGAGCAGGACGAACAGAACGACGGTGTAGGCGATGATTCCGATGGAGCTCGCCAGCGCCAATCCGCGATACTGTGCGCGATGGACGAGGTACCAGTAGAGCGGGATATTCAGGGCGGTCATCACCGTGCCTACCACCGCCGGGGTGACCGTGTCGCGCGTGGCATAGAATCCGCGCGCGAGAATGTACTGCGAGCCCCAGCCGAACATGCCGATCGAGAAAAGAGCGAGAGCGATGCCCGTCGCGGTGAGGCTCGGGCCGTGCATGCGGGTGTGGGCGAAAGCGACGCGGACGAGCGGCTGGCTTTCGACGATGGTGAACGCGGAGATGGGGACGAGAAGAAAGATCATGCCCTTGAAGGTGGAATTGAGGACGCTGTTCAACTCTCCGAATTTCTTCTCGGAGTAAAGCTGAGCGAGGATCGGAAACGACGCGACTCCGATGGCTTGGCCGACCAGGCCAAGCGGAACGCGCATCAGAATCTTGCCGTAGCTGAGCCATGTGATCGAAGCGGCTTGGAGGTAAGAGCCGAAGATGCGGATGATCCAGTCGTCGGCGAAGGAAAGAGACACAGCAAGCATGATTGGAATGGAAAGTTTCAGGAAGAGCCAGAAGCCGGGATGCTTCACTCCGAAGCTCGGCGAGAAGCGTGCGCCCGCCCGCGTGGCGCCGTAAATCTGCAGCAGCAGGTTGCCGACCAGAGCGCCGCCCAGAACGCCCACCGAGAATCCCGTAATACCGATTCGCGACGACAACAGCATGCCCCCCAAAATGATTCCCATGTTGTAGACGAGCGGAGCCAGCGAGGGGACAACGAACTGGCCTTTCGCGTACTGGACAGCGCTGAGGATGCTCCCTTCGTAAAAGCAGATTTGCGCGGGCAGCATCAGGCGCGTGAGGAAGACCACCTGAGATCGTTCGGCGGGGCCGAAGCCGGGCGCGATCGCGGCGGCCAGTTTGTTCGCGAAGAGTTCGCCGAGAAGCACGAGGCCGACGAGAACGAGTCCCATGACCGTGATGACGGTGGAAAAAACGCGCCAGCCTTCGTCTTCGCGCTTCTCGGCCACGTATTTCGCGAAAACGGGGATGAAGGTGACGCTGAGCGCGCCGCCGGCGACGAGGTAGTTCAGGAAATCCGGCAGGGTGAACGCGGCGTAGTAAGCGTCGGTGGCCGTGCCCGGTCCGATCTGGTGCGCGACGGCCCACTCGCGGAAAAAGCCGAGCACGCGGCTCAGCAGCACGCTCGTGGTCACGATGATCGTGGCGACCGCGATGCGGCGGTGCATAGTCTGCATGGTCACGAAGGAAACATGGTAGATGTTTTGGGGGTTGCGAACCAGTGGGGGTAGCGGGAGCGCTTGCGAAACGAATACTGACTGGTGAGTTTTCGCTCCGGCAGGCGTTCGAGTTCAGGAATTTCTGATGGGAGTCCCTGGCGGAGCGGAGCGCACGTACTGTGCGGGCCAGGCGACTCGGAGACCGAATCCGCTGGCGACTTCCAGAGGCCAGTAGGGATGGCGAAGAAATTCGCGGGCGAGAAGAATCAGATCGGCCTCGCCGTGGTTGAGGACTTCATCCGCCATATTTGGGTCGTCGATCAGGCCGACGGCGGCAGTTAGAATTCCGGTGGCATTGCGGATCTCCTTCGAGAAGGGCACTTGATAGCCGGGTCGAAGCGGTAGGCTGACATTGGGAATGAGGCCGCCTGAAGAGCAGTCAATTACGTCGACGCCGAGGGGTGCCACGATGCGGGCCAGCTCGACTGACTGATCGAGGTCCCAGCCTTTTTCCGCCCAGTCGGTTGCCGAAATGCGAACGAACAGCGGATTTCCCTCCGGCCAAACGCGGCGAACGGCCGAGACGATCTCGCGCAGGAAGCGCGTGCGATTTTCCAGCGACCCACCATAGGAATCGGTTCGCTGGTTCGTGAGCGGCGAAAGGAATTCGTGGATCAAGTAGCCGTGAGCGGCGTGAATTTCAAGGACCTGAAATCCAGCCTGCACAGCACGGCTTGCGGCGGTCGCGAAAGCTTCTACGCTCTCCCGGATGCTGGCTTCATCGAGCGCCCGCGGAACGGCATGGTTTCCATCGAAAGGGATTGCACTCGGAGCAACGGTGTGCCAGCCGCCTCGGGAGGGGAGGATGGCTCCAGTTCCTTCCCAGGGCCGCGGCGTGCTGCCCTTGCGCCCCGCATGGGCGAGCTGGATTCCGGGGAGTGCGCCTTGGTCGCGAACAAAACGGGCCACGCGAGCGAGGAAGTCGATGTGCTCGTCTTTCCAGATCCCCAGGTCGTGCGCGCTAATGCGGCCTTCGGGCAGCACGGCGGCAGCCTCGGTGAAGACGATCGCGGCGCCTCCGACGGCGCGCGAACCGAGATGGACCAGGTGCCAATCGTTGGCGAAACCATCCGTGCTCGAGTACTGGCACATGGGAGAAACGACGATGCGATTACGAAGCGTGACCGACCGAATGGGAAGCTCGTCAAAAAGCATGGAGAATTGCCCTTTCGCGCGCGCAAAGAGACTTCGTCTAAGAAATCGAGGAACCGCGGGTCACGCGCCGCGCCGCAGCCGAGCTTCCGGCTGAACCGCGACCGGCCTGACGAGACGGAGAACGTGCTCGCCCCGTTCGGCATCGAGACGGTACACCAAAACGGCGTCCGCGGCCTGCGTATCGCCCGCCAATTCAAGTTCGGGATTATCAACGACAATGTCACCGTTGTTCTTGATGCGCAGCTCGCTGCCGACCTGCAGCACGATTCTTGTTTCGTTCGTCGCTCGTTTTTCTCTGGCCATAACCGCTCCCCTGCTACCGAGACGTTCAGGACCGAACTCGCCCGCACTCTTCGATCCCTGATGATGAGATGAGAAAACCGCGGGAGACGTAACGACAGCCTAGCCGGCGGCGCCTTTGATCCGCGGTTTCGGCTCGCGTCCAGCAGTCCACGCAGGAGCATCGCTGGCGGGAAAGGATTCGAGCGACGCCTCCTCGACCGCATCAAGCTTTTCGGACTGTTCGTGCCCCTCCGGTTCCGGTGGGACGCGCGGTTCTTCGGGCGCGCCGCCTCGCCGCCTTCCCGCAGCTGATCTTCGTGGATTGAGGGCCATCGAAATCGCTCCTGAAGCTGGTTTAGCACTGTCCGGACAGGCGACGCAAGATGCGAAGCGAAGATCGCGAGGATGAGAAGAAAACTCTAGAACTTGTACACGATTCCGGCGGAAACTTTGGGGCCGATCTGGTAGGTGCTGAAGAATCGCGTGCCCACGGCATCGCCCTCGATGCGATAAGCCCAGCGGCCGCGGCCCACGCTCACGTCGACGCCTCCGCCCGCCTCGTAACCGAACGCCGTTGACTTGCCGTATGCCGTCTGCGGCGACAAATTGGCGACTCCCGCAAGGGCGTGTCCCCACAGTTCAATCCGGCCTGAGCTCGGCCAGCGCAGCCGCGGACCCAGAGCGGCAAGAAGCACGTTGCTGGAAGAGCCGGAGATCGTTCCGAACGCCGCGAAAATTTCCCCCTCTGCTCCGACCCAGGGCTTCAGGTAATAGACCGCCGAGGCATAACCTCCATTCGCGTTCTCGGTGATGCCGGGCGCCTCGTAGAAACGCATGAACGTGTAGCCAACGGAAATTTCGCGATCACCTTTGGGAAGAACGCCATAGACGCCCTGCGGCGGGGGAAGCGGATCGGGATCCGGCTCGGCAACGGAAGCGGGTGGGGCTGCCGCCACGTCGGCGGCATGTTCGGCGGGGGCAAGGGCTGAATCAGGCCCGTCGAGGAAAACCGCGGTTGGCAGGCTATACCGGCCCGTGATTTGCGCGCACGCGGTTCCCGCAAAGAGGAAGACAGATATGCAAACCCAAGAGACGCGCTTCGTCATTGTTCTCTTCCCGGAAAAGTGTGTCTTCCAATTTGACCCGAGGGAGAGGAGGCTGTCCACGAGAAAGGCGGAGAAGTGTGCCGAATCGGCACATTCGAGGCGCGAACCAGAGACGATAAGAGCGACCCCGCTGCTGGAGGCTATCCTATGAGGAACAGCCACCTCGAGGCGAGAATCTGTTTGATTCTGTCGGTTGCTGCCGGACTGTAACTGGCGCAGAATCTTGTCGTAAGACCGAATAGCGGGGCGAGAGGCGACAGCGACGCAAGAGAACAGCGGCAAAAACGGGGAACGGAGCTGGGTCAGCCTGATTCCCTATGGGTTGCACGAACAGCATCCCAACGCGTACCAGGACATTCTCGAGACGGTCTGGGAGAACCGCGACAATCTCAGCTACGCGTGGCGGATTTTGACGAACGGGTGTTGCGACGGCTGCTCGCTGGGTACGTCAGGAATGCACGACTGGACGATGGAAGGCGTCCACTTGTGCGCGTTGCGCCTGAAGCTTCTCCGCCTGAACACCATGCCGCCCATGGACGCGAGTTTGCTGGAGGACGTAGCACAACTCAGAAGACTCCCGCCACGCGCGCTTCCGCGACTCGGGCGGCTTCCTTTTCCGATGCTGCGGCAGCGGGGCGACCGAGGTTTTCGAAGGGTTTCCTGGGATGAAGCGGTTGCCCTGGCTGCAGAAGGGCTGAAGGCCACCGATCCCCACCGAAAGGCCTGGTACGCGACTTCGCGGGGGCTCACAAACGAATCGTATTACGCGCACCAGAAGGTGGCGCGGTTTTTCGGAACGAACCACGTAGATACCAGCGCGCGGATCTGCCATGCGCCAAGCACGTCCGCATTGAACGCCACGGTGGGGTGCGCCGCCACGACATGCTCCTACTCCGACTGGATCGGCACCGATCTGCTCGTTTTCGTCGGCTCGAACATCGCGAACAATCAGCCCGTCTCGATGAAGTACCTCTACTACGCAAAGGAAAAGGGAACGAAAGCATTCGTCGTGAACCCGTACCTCGAGCCAGGGCTCGAACGCTACTGGGTACCGTCCGTGGCGAAAAGCGCGCTTCTGGGCACGCGTTTTGCGGATGATTTTTTCCCGGTCCTCATCGGTGGCGACATTCCCTTTTTCCACGGCGTGCTCAAGCACCTGATCGAGAACGATTGGGTGGATCGCGATTTTATTGCGCGGCGCACTTCCGGGTGGGACGTACTCGAGGCGAAGGTGCGGACACTTTCGCTGGGAAGCTCTCGAGCGCGGGTCGGGCCTGAGACGTTCGGAAATGCTCCGGTTCGCGGAGGCGTTCGGGAAGGCGCGATCGGCGATCATCGTGTGGAGTATGGGGATCACGCAGCATCGGTACGGAAGCGACAACGTGCGGGCGATCGTCAACCTGCAGCTTGCGCGAGGGAACGTGGGCCGGGAGAAGACCGGTCTGATGCCGATTCGCGGTCACAGCGGCGTGCAGGGCGGCGCGGAAATGGGCGCGATGCCCGGCGCGTACGTGATGGGCGCTCCAGCCAATCAAGAGAACGCGCGGAAGTTCGCGCAGCCGGAATGCTGGGGCTTCGAGCCGCCCGCCTGGAAGGGTTTGGCAGCGGCAGAAATGATCCTGGCGGCCGAGCGCGGCGAAATCGATGCGTTGTGGCAAAGCGGCGGAAATTTCGTCGACACGCTTCCCGAGCCGAATCGCGTGCGGCGCGCCGTGCGCAACATCCGGCTGCGCATCCATCAGGACATCACGATCAGTTCGAACATGCTGATCGAGCCGGAAGAAACGGTGCTGCTGCTGCCGTCGCGAACGCGCTACGAACAGCGGGGCGGCGGGACGGAGACGAGCACGGAGAGGCGCGTCATTTATAGCCCGGAGATACCCGGCCCGCGCCCCGGAGAAGCAAGAGATGAATGGGAGATTCCCGTGCTCGTTGCCCGGCGAGCCGATCCGGAGCGCGCCGCTCTGGCCTTCCCTTGGTGCGATACCCAGGACATTCGCAACGAGATCGATCGCGTTTGTCCCACATACAAAGGGATCGCGAATCTGCGAAAGAAGGGCGATCAATTCCAATACGGCGGCCCGCGGCTGCTGGCGGAGCGGTTCCTCACGCCGGACGGCAAGGGTCATTTTTCCGCCGTCGACCTTCCCGAGGAGAAAATCCCTGAAGGTTATTTTCTGCTGGCCACGCGTCGTGGAAAGCAATTCAACAGCATGATTCATGGCGAAGTTGACCCGCTGACGGGGGCGAACCGCGATGCCATCTTCATGTCGGCGATCGATGCCGAGCGGCTTGGGTTGAGCGACGGAGATCCCGTTCTTCTGCGGAACGACCGCGGCGAGTTTCAAGGGCGCGTGAAGATCGAACGCATCAAGCCCGGCTGCCTGATGGGACATTGGCCGGAAGTGAATGTGCTGATTCCGGCCGGCTGCCTCGATCCAAGTGGCGTTCCCGATTACAACGCGATCGTGGAAGTGATTCCGGTTGGGCGACCTGAACCCGCGTTGATTGCAGCGCCCGCGTGAGCCGATGCTACGACGCGGAGGAGATTCAAACCGAGGGATTGCGGCAGATGCCCGAGATACCTGAACAGTATCGCGATAGATTGGCAGGATATGCGGAAGGTCAGGACGCTCTCAAGCTGCAGAGCGAGACGCCCGGCGCGCTTGCCCGACTCATCGAAGGCGTCCCCGAAATGAAGCTTAAGGAACGACCGAGGCCCGACAAGTGGTCCGTCCTGGAGATTCTCGCCCACCTGGCCGAGGACGAGCTGACGAGCAGTTGGCGTTACCGGCAGATGATCGAACACGATGGAGAAACGCTGCTCGGATTCGATCAGGAATTATGGGCGCGACTGGGGAATTATCGTTCCTGGGATGCTCACGAGGCGCTGGAAATGTTTCGCTTGTTGCGCGAGGCAAACGTGCGAATGCTGAGCGGGTTGTCCGCCGAACAGTGGGATCGGTCGGGGAATCACGCCGAGCGCGGAAGGCTCACCGTTCGGGAACTTGCGAAGCATATGGCGGCTCACGACATCAACCACATCAAGCAGATCGAGACGCTTGTTTCGCGATAAGTGACGAAATCAGACCTCTCCACGCTTTGGTCTGAACGCTGATTTTTCCCTGATCCATTTGCACGACGTGCTAGGCTATTTCGCGCCGCGACACCTTGCCTTGTTTTCCGCCAAAGCGTACGATCGCGCTTCATTTTTCCCGAGGAGACCCAAAATAAAATGAAGCGATTTCTATCTTCTCTGCTTTTGTTCACCTGCGCTGCTTTTGCAGCGCTCGCACACCGTGATTCTGCAAAGCAGGAACCGGCCGGCAAATTCACGATCGAGCAGGTTCTCAGCGCGCCGTTTCCGACGGATTTGACGCCTGCCCCGGCCAAAGGCCTGCTGGCGTGGGTGTTCAACGCCGAGGGAAAGCGCAATGTGTGGGTCGCCAAGCCGGGGAGCGGCGGAAGGGGATACTCGTCGCGCCAGCTTACCAGTTATTCGCAGGACGACGGCCAGGACGTGGGAGAACTAGCCTGGACGCCGGATGCGAGCGCGATCGTCTACGTTCACGGCGGCGACTTCGAGTTTCCGAAACGGGAGTACCCGAATCCGTCTCGCATCGCGGCAGGCGTCGAGCAGGACGTTTGGGTTGTGCCGGTCGGCGGCGGCGAACCGAGAAAAATCGGTGAAGGGCATTCGCCGGCGGTCTCGCCGAAAGGCGATTCCGTCGCGTACGTGTTCAAGGGCGAAATCTGGCTGGCGAAAATCGACGGGAGCGAAAAGCCGGAACAAGTGATTCACGAATTGGGCGAGAACAGCTCGCTCCGCTGGTCGCCCGATGGGCAATCGATCGCGTTCGCGAGTTCGCGCGGAGATCATGGCTTTGTCGGCGTCTATTCACTCGGATCGAAAACTGTGACCTATCTTGATCCGAGCACCGATCGCGACCAGGAACCGGTGTGGTCGCCGGATGGGTCGAAAATTGCTTTCCTCCGGATCCCCTCTTCCAGCAGCGATCTGGTGTTCGCTCCGAAGCGCGTGGGGCCGCCGTGGTCGATCCGTGTGGCGGACGTCGCGACCGGCAGGGGCCGCGAAATTTGGAAGGCGGCCGAGGGACAAGGCAGCGTCTTTCGCGAAATCGTCGCCGAGAATCAATTACTGTGGGGAGCGGGTGACCGCATCGTTTTCCCCTGGGAGCGCGACGGCTGGACTCATCTTTATTCCGTGCCCGCGTCGGGCGGCGACGCGATGCTCATGACGCCCGGCGATTTCGAAGTCGAGTACGTGGCGCTCGGCAACGACCGCAAAACGGTGGTCTATTGCTCGAACCAGAACGATATCGACCGCCGGCACATCTGGAAGGTTGCCCTCGACGGCAATCGGCCGGAGGAATTGACGACCGGCGCCGGAATCGAGACGTCGCCCGTGTTCGCGAGCGACAGCCGCACAGTGGCCGTCTTGCGTTCCGACGCGCATTTGCCGTTGCGCCCGGCGATTCTGGGCGCTGGCAGCGAAATCCACGATTTGGCCGCAGACCAGATTCCGCACGAGTTTCCGGCCAATCAACTCGTCACGCCAGAGCAGGTGATTTTCTCGGCGGCGGACGGCTGGCGCATCCATGGGCAGCTGTTCCTTCCGGCGAATGCGAACGACGGAAAACAACACCCGGCAGTCGTTTTCTTCCACGGCGGTTCGCGACGCGAGATGCTGCTTGGATGGCACTACATGCAGTACTACAGCAATGCGTACGGGCTGAATCAATATTTTGCGAACCACGGATACGTGGTGCTGTCGGTAAATTACCGCAGCGGCATTGGCTACGGCCTGAATTTCCGCGAAGCATTGAATTACGGCGCCGATGGCGCGAGCGAGTTCAATGATGTTCAGGGAGCGGCGCTATACCTGCGCGGCCGTTCGGACGTCGATCCGAAGCGTATCGGCCTTTGGGGCGGCAGCTATGGCGGCTATTTAACGGCGATGGGGCTGGCGCGAGCGTCCAATCTATACGCCGCGGGAGTCGATATGCACGGCGTTCACGATTGGAACGTCGAGATTCGCAACTGGCTTCCGACCTACAACCCGGAAGCTCGCACCGATGCGGCTCGCTTGGCATGGGACTCGTCACCAATTTCTTCCGTGAAAACCTGGCGTTCGCCTGTCCTCCTGATTCAGGGAGACGACGACCGCAATGTGCAGTTCTCGCAAATGGGCGAACTTGCTGACGCGCTGCGCAAACAGGGAGTGCAGTATCAAGAGCTTGTGTTCCCCGATGAGATCCACGATTTTCTGAGGCACCAGACCTGGGTCGCGGCCTACACGGCGTCGGCGAAATTTTTCGCGGAGCAATTGAAACCGTAACCCGGCCGCAAGTCCGAGTGCAGTTCGGAGAAGTGCAGATCGGCGGTGCACGGAACGATGATCCGGGCGTCGAGGTCTGGAACCTGCGGCGAGGATCGTTCCGCTTTAGAAGTGCAAGCCGGCCCGAAACACTGGAAAACGGTTCTCCTCCTGCCCGCCCGCGTCGGTGCGGATCGCAAACAGTCCGCCCGCGAGCCGGTCGTGAGGCGTCTCTTCGGAGCGAGCCGAGGTGACGAAAAGTGT
The DNA here is from genome assembly GCA_963753475.1 of uncultured Acidobacteriota bacterium. Lineage (GTDB taxonomy): Bacteria > Acidobacteriota > Terriglobia > Acidiferrales > UBA7541 > Palsa-295. Next base: position 471,512 of record CAVWCN010000003.1, on the reverse strand, counting down.
CTTGCCGTCCGGCCCGCCAAACGCACACGTCGTAATGTTCTGTACCGGCATGTCGATGATGCGGTCGATTTTCCCGCTGGGCGCAACGCGAACGATGCAGCCGCCGTAGTAACGGCAGTTCCAGAGATATCCCTGCGCGTCGACGCACGAACCGTCAGGTAATCCCCTGTCGAACCCTTGAAGGAACGGCCGGCTGTTCGATATGGATCCCGCCGCCGCGTCGTAGTCATATTCCCAGATGACATTTCGCAGCGTGTCCCCAAAATAAAATCGGCGCTGGTCGGGACTCCATGCCAGGGTGTTGGCGATTCCTATGTCGCGGCACCATTGGCTCACTCGGCGATCTGGATCGAGGCGGTAAAGCGCGCCATCACGGCCGCCCGCGGCACACGTAGAGCCATCCGAGTTCACGTTGTTGCGCATCGATCCGATCCAGAGCGAACCGCGCGGGTCCACGCGCGCATCATTGAGTCGAACTCCTGGCCACCCATCGAGTGCGAAAATGGGCGCGCTTCGGCGGTTCGAGCGCGGCTCCCACAGGATTACTTTCGAGGCAAGGACGACGGCGAGCGCGTCGTCGCGATCCGTCAACGTGAGCGCGGTCACGGGCTCTTCGAAGAGCCAGGTTCGAACACACTCGTCGGCGGGCGTGAAGCGATGGATCAAGAAGCGATTGATGTCCGTCCAGTAAGCGGCGCGATGCCCCGCGTGCCAGACAACCCCTTCGCCGCAAACGTCGTTCGCCGGCGCAAGACAGACTGGCTCCGAGATCATTGCACGCCGATTCCGGCGAGCAGCCCTCCGTCGATCACGTAGTCGCCGCCGGTGCAGAAGCTGGCCTTGTCTGACGCGAGAAACGCAGCCAGTTCGGCGACTTCCTCGGGCGTTCCGATCCGGCCCAGCGGATGCGCGGCGCCGAACCGCGCAAAAGCTTCCTCCAGCGGAGTGTCCGGCGAGAAGTGGGCGGCCGAACTGGCGAGCATCGGCGTGCGAATCGACCCGGGACTGATCGAGTTCACGCGTATCTTGTCTGCCGCGTGATCGAGAGCCAGGGCACGCGTCAGGCTGTGGATCGCTCCCTTGGACGTGGCGTAGGCCGCGACGCCGCGCTGGCAAGCGTATCCCTGAACGGAAGCGAAATTAATGATGGATCCGCCCCCGCGCTTCTTCATCTCGGGGATGCCAAAGTGCGAGGTGAGGAAGATGCTGCCAACATTCACCATCATGCTGCGGTTCCACGTTTCCGGATCCGTTTCGACCGCATTGCCAAACACATGGATCGCGGCCGCATTGACGATGATGTCCAGGCCGCCGAGCCGCGCGACGATCTTGGCGATCAGCGAGCGCACCGCTTCCGCGTCTGCCACATCGCACGTCTCCACGTCCAGGACGAGCCCATGAGCCATCGCGTAGCGAGCTAAATCTTCGTTCGCCGCTTTGTCGATGCCGCAAGCCACGACGCCGGCGCCTCCGGCAGCGAACCGCACCGCGATCGCGCGGCCAATTCCCGTTGTGCCCGTCACCAGGGAAACGTTTCCTGTAAATTCTTTCATCGATTGTTATCGGTCGAAGTATCTGCCGGAGGATGCGCGCACCGCACCCGGCCGATCAAGCTTGTGCGCCGTGTCGAAGGGGTTGTTCTCCCAGGGAATCTCCGTTCAGGACCTCCCGAACTTTCGCCGCAAGTTCATCGGGACTGAACGGCTTCTCAATGAATGCCGTCCCCGGACTGAGAATGCCGATTCTGATCGCATCGCCTTCGGTGTAGGCCGACATGTACAGGACTTTCAAATTCGCGCGCAGCTTTGCCAGGTGCCCCACCAACTCCCCTCCTTTTATCCCCGGCATGACCACGTCGGTGAGCACCAGATCGATCGTTTCGCTGTGCGATCCCATCCAAAGAATGGCATCCGCCGCGCTCCTGGCTTCGATTACCGTGTATCCCTTTATTTTCAGGAACTCGCGTGTCATGTGGCGCACCGCGTCATCGTCTTCCACCACGAGAATTCGTTCCTTACCTTGCAGAGATGAGACAACCGGCTTCACAGTCTCGACAACCTCCACCGGTTCCTCGACTCGTGGAAGATAGACTTCGATCACCGTTCCAATGCCCACTTTACTCGAAACATTGACGCAGCCGCCGCTCTGATTCACGGTGCCGTAAACCGTTGCCAGACCGAGCCCAGTTCCTTTGTTGGTGTCCTTGGTCGTGAAAAACGGTTCGAAGAGATGCGACTGGGTTTCCTCGTCCATGCCGTGGCCGGTGTCGCTTACGGCAAACATCACGTAAGACCCGGGCTGCACTCCGAGGTACTTGCCGCTCTGCGCCGCGTCCAGATCGGAATTTGCAGTCTGAATCGTCAAATCGCCGCCGAGGGGCATGGCGTCCCGTGCATTAAAAACCAGATTCATAATGACCTGTTCGAGCTGGGCGGAATCGGCCTTCACACGCCCGAGTTCTGGCTCAAGATGTATGTGCAGGTTGATGTGCTCGCCCAGAACGGATGGCAATAGTTCCGCCACTTGAGCCACCAGGGCATTCAGGTCCAGAACCCGCGACTGAAGCACCTGTTTGCGGCCGAGGGCCAGGAGCTTCCGCGTCAAGGAGGAGGCGCGATCCGCGGCTTTCACAATTTCGGTCAATTCGCGGCGCAGTGTGCTGCTCAGATCCCCGCTGTTCTGCGACAGCGCCGCTTGACCTCGAATGACCATGAGCAAGTTGTTGAAATCGTGGGCCACGCCCCCCGCCAGGCGCCCGATGGCTTCCATCTTCTGCGCGTGCCGCAGTGCTTCTTCCGCTTGCTCACGGCCGGCGATTTCTCGCTCCAATTCGCGGTTGGCCGCCGCCAGGTTCCTCACATTCAGCCGCGCTGTTTCCGCCATGTACACCGCGAATGCCAGCGTCAACGCCATCAAAAGGCCGCCGATCGAAACGAACAGGGGAAGACCGGAACGCGCGTAAGATACCGCCCCCGCCTTCGGCCACACCACCACTCGCCACGTCAACTGCTCATATTCGATGTTTGTTTCCTCGACGTACCGATCCTCCGGTGGCGGCTCAGAGATTGCCCGGCTGTAGACATTCTCATTGCCGTCATAAACCGCGACCCAGTAATCCGGGGCGACATCTTGAAGAATCGAGGAAAGCAGTTGGTGGTACTCGAAAACGCCGACCAGAAAGCCGCTGACTGTTTCCGAATGCACAGGCACACAGACAAGGAAACCCTGTCCGCCTCGCCTCAGGACAACGCGAGGCGCAATGACCGTGCCATTCTTGTCGATCGCTCGTTCCAACGCCGCGCGCAGGCCGGGAACGGCACCGAGGTCGGAGCCAATGTCGGGCGCGTTTTCTCTCTCCGGAACGGCCCAGCGCACACGCAACGCGGGACCTACCCACTCGAGGGCCTGGTACGCAGGGTATCCGCTCATGGCCAAACTTGCGTCTGACTCCATGCCGTTCTCATCGAGTCGGCCCTCGGCTTCCCAACGCCCCGCCAAACGCTCCAATGGCAGAACGCGCGCGCGCAACTCGGACTCCGTTTTGGTCTTTATGAAAGACGCCTGCTCCTGTGTGGCAGCTTGGATCTCCACGTTTCGATGCCCGATCAGCATCTGCCAGAGGACCAACACGGCCACGATCGTGGTCAGGCCGAAGATGGCTGGCAACAACAAACGGTCGATGAAGCTTCGGGGCATACTGGCTTCTGCGTAATCTCTAAGGGCGCTTCCCGGCGATGCAGTCCCGCCTGCCCGTTCCATTCCCGAGTTGGGCAGCTAATGACAGACTGATCCCGCCGGCGCCGGCGCGAACCAGTCGATATCGCTCACATCGAGTTTTCCCTCGATGAGTCAATGGCAAAGCTTCGCCCAGTGGCTTTCTCCTGTCAAGTTCCGCCACGATGACAGGCTTGGAGACGCACGCTTCCTCGGCTCGCCGGCACGTCGCCGGGCAGAAGGAGCCGCCATTCGAATTGCACGAAGGAAAAGGAAGAGAGTCGAACGGACGATTGATCCCGCAGGGACTCAGTTTGCGGCGCGGCTTCGATTCGTAGCCGATCCAACCGCTCTGAACACGACGTTTTCTCCGTCTTTCGCGGCCCGCCAGATCTGGTCCGGTGAGAGAGGATTCATCTCCTGTCCGTTGCGCCATATCAACGTGGGTTTTCCCGGGGCAAACACCGCGTCATAGCTGTCGCCCATCCATTTCTGCCCACGAATGTAGAGCTTGCCGGCCGCAAAATTTGGGTCGACAGTGAGATCTTCTCCGGCCCACGTCCGCAAGCCGGCAATATCGGGAAACACCATCGTGTCCAGCGCGTCGTAACCCATGATTCGCACATTGCCGATCGCGTGCTCTCCGGGCGGGTACGGCTTGGGGTCGACATTTTCGGGCAGCAGAGGACCTAGGTTCGACCGGACCGCCCGCGCCAGCCAGTCGAAAGCCTCGGCCCGCTCGCCGGCGCGGTCCAGCGCTAGGGCGACATACGAAAAAACCCGCGGCCACGCCGGGCCTCGCCAATATCCTCCCCAGTGAGGTGTGTCGAAAGCGAGCGTGGGCAGCAGAACGCCGTTGAACTTTTGCGGATCATTCAACCGCTTCATCATTGCCGCAATGCGCGACGGATCGGATTCGTAGTAGAGGAAATAGTAGGCATCCAGATTCTCGCCGCGCGTCCACAGTTCGCCGGTACTCGAGTCCAGGTCCCAGTAGCGCTGCGAGGTCTGATCCCAGAGTTTTCTGCGCACCGCTTTTCTGGCTGCAGCGAATTCCTTCAGCCACGGCGCTGGATCGTCCCCTCGCAGTCGCGACAAGTAGGCCATTTCCCGCAGGCTCCAGAGATTGAACACCTGCTCGTTGATCGCGCTGGTGGGATGACCCTTCAGATCGATGAACGGCGAGTCCTTGTCGTCCCAGCCAGTTTCGTAAGTGTGCAGCCAGTCGATGAGATGGTCGTGGTTGGGATCGCGCACTTTCGGCAGGTTCTTCTGATACGCGAGCAATGCCTGCCACAACGTGCGGTCGCCGGCCGCGCCGCCGGGTTTCGCGTCGAGGATCGAAGTGTCGCCCGTAAGGCGCACGTACTGGCCGACCAGCGAGGCTTGCACCGGCACGCTTTGCGTGTTGCGTTCGGGGCCCGCGGCCTGAAACGTGTTCTTGCCCGACGGAAATATGGTCCACGCCGCCGTCCCGTCTCCCTTCGCGTTCACCGAATAGCGAAACCAATTCAGGATGGCCGCGCGAGCCAGATCCTTTCGTCCCGTCGCCGCCAGGGAAATGGATTCCGCGATGCCGTCATTGCCCCACATTCCCATGAACACGTTCCAGTCAGCGATCGTCAGCGGGCACGCGGGCAGATACGAAACCTGGCAAGTTGTAGTCAGAACGCCGCGCCAGAACCAGAGTTCGCTGCGTACCAGATCCTCGGGCGCGATCGTTTCTCTTTGGCCTGTGGTTCCAATGGTGAAGGAAATCGGCTCCTCTGGTGCGACCAGCGGAGCGGAAGCCAGATAGTCGTTCCAGGCCTTGTGCGTTGCGTTGCTGAAAACATCAGGAGAGGCGCTCACTTCGCGCAGCACGGCGGCGGCCTTCTGCTGGTCCTCGCCTGATGCGACGACTACCGAAACTTCGCTCCCGCTCTTCAACTCCCAGTGGAAGGTCTCCCTCTTCGGACGCGCCTGTGGGCTCGCGCCAAATAGCAAGCGGTAAGGCCATCGAGGCGAGCCGTAAGATATCGTTTCTCCGGAATCGTCCGTCAATAATTGAAATCCGCTCCCGTGAGTGCTCCAACTGACGCGAATCGGACCGCTCCCGCCGTCAATGCGGATGCCCAGGACGGATGCTGACTTGCCGTAAACGGGATACACAGTCAGCGTAACCTCGGGACCGCCATCAAACGCTGCGTGATAAACCGTTCGATCCGCGTAGTACGTCAGATGACGCTTCCCCGGGCTCTCCGCGAAATCGAAGCTTCGCCCGGACGAATCGGCGAAGACAGGCGCGTCGATCACCGCCGCCAGCAGGCGATCCGTGCTGTTGGTCGGCACGGGATTGCCTGCCACCGGTACGATGATCGTTTGTGCGCCGAATCCCTTCTCTTGAAGCGCCATGAAGCCGTTGGACTGGTAAATCAAATTCTTGGGAGGTGCGGGAGCGTCGAAGCGGGTAAAACTCGCGTAATCGAAATCGGGCGCAAGATACGGAGGAAAAGATTGAGGTTGCGTTTGCGCTCGAGTGGCGGGAACGAAAAGCAACACGATCCAAACGGCGCACAGCTTGAGAACGATGGCGAACCCGGTCGTCCGACCCGCCGTCCTCGTTCGACTGATCACCAGGCTCCTCTCGCCCCCGGGTATCCCCTGGGTGAGCCGTTCATCTGGCTGAATCGCGAATTCTCGCACGGGCGGGTCGGTTTCGCCCCCTGGAACGGGAGGTCAGGAAGCGGGGCCCGCGTTTCCGTCGCGCGCCGCGAAATTTTCGAAATTCGATCGCAGCAGGCGGCGAACATCCCGCTCGATGTCGCGGCGCGTCACGCCGCGGCCGTCGTCCCATGCGAGCCGGTACGTCCCGCTCAGAATCTCCGACAGCGTCCTTCGTGTGTTTCGCCATTTGTAAATCACCTGCTCGAGAACGCGCGCGTCGGAATGCTGCGCGATAAAACTGGCGCCCAGCATTTCCAGGCGTTCTCGCGTGATTTCTTCGACGATCGAAGGGTTGTTCAGGAACCACCAGCATCCGAAGGGCATCAGGTTGCTGAATTTCCGTGCGTACACGCACAGTTCGTGCTGATTCTCCCGGCTCAGCACACTCACCAGGAACCGATTTTCAGGAAATTCGTTGCAAAGCCTTTCGAGGACTCGCAGATCGGCCTTTCCCACGGCGTCGCCAGCCAGCCGAATTCTCGGGTTCACCTGCTTCCGCACCCCGATCATGAGGGAGAGCGGAATGTTGAATTCGCGGCACGAAGGCAACACCGCCTCCCGCAGAACCCGTCCGCGAACTGTGTCTTCCGGAAACCGGAACTCGTCGGGCAGAGAAACCGCCATGTAAACGGGCCGCATCCGTTGATACCAGTCCGAAAGGAATCGGCGAATTTGCTTGATGCTGCGGGCAGACGCGCGGTCGTCCACGTTGTAGCCCTGGGCCGCGAGCTGCGGCCATGGATCGGACCATTCGCGCAGCAGCCTGTCCAAACGCATCGAAGCCTGAAACCGCGGATCGTCCTCAATGCCGTTCATCCACATGGAGACTTCCGCGAGATCGAGGGGATCGTTCGTCATCACCGCCGAGGTCACGCCCGCCATGCGAAGGACGTTGCTTACGTGCGCATCGTGCTTTTGCCGCTGAAAGAACTCCCGCGCTTCCCTCAGATCGGGACTGCTCGTCGGCAACTCGAATGCTTTCAGGACCGCCACCACTCCCCGCGTGGCCTCTGAAATAGGGCTGTTTTCGACGAATAGCTTCTGCCAGATTGCGTCAGCCTGCTCTTTCTTCGAAAGCAACCAGTAGCTCTCCGGCGTCATGTCCGAGAAGCGGAAAAACTCCGCTTCAAGATAGTGGTACGTCACCAGTTCGTCGATGCCCCACAATCCCAATCTGCCGAGACCGGGAGAATAGAGGTGGGTGTGCATGTCGACGCATGGGGCGGCGTTCAACACGTCCTGCACGGCGCAGGCAATCTTCTCGGCGGCAAGGATTTCCGGAACTCCTGGGCTTGCGTCGAGACTGGATGGCCTGAAGGAGGACGCTTCCATGCGCGATTGCGGGTTCGCCCCTTTTTACTACCTTGCGGAGTTCTCGGCTGGGTATTCCACTCAAGAATGCCGCGCTAATCGCGGGAATATAGGGCCCCCGACTCCAACCTGTCAAAGAAGAAGAACTGATCTTACGGTTTAGCGAAACTAAACGGACCGGCTTACATCCCTCGATCCGTCTTCCGTGCGACTCGCCCGGCAAAAGCGTCGAGCCGGAATAAAGGATCGTTTTAGAAAAACTCAAAGCTTCCAAAGCCGCTTAAGTCCTATAATCACGCGTCATTTACGTCGCAACATGCGAGCGCTTCATGAGGCAGCCGGCTGCGGCGCCTCCGCTCGCACCGGCTATTTCCGTAATCTGGAACGACAGAGGATACCCATGACCGCTGGAAGACGCGATTTCCTGAAATTGGGCGGAGTCGGTGCCGCGGGCTCGCTGTTGGTGGCGCCCGAAACTCTGTATGGAGCGCCTGCGCGACGCCCGGCGTCCGCGCGCGAAAATTTCGATGTGGTGTCGTTCGGTGCCAAGGGCGATGGCAAGGCCATCGACACGCCCGCCGTCAACCGCGCAATCGAGGCCGCTGCCGCCGCCGGCGGCGGAGTGGTGCAGTTTCCCGCCGGGTCCTATCTCTGCTTCTCGATTCACCTGAAGAGCAACGTTGCCCTCTACCTCGGTCCCGGCGCGACGATTGTCGCTGCCGAAACGCCCGGATCCGGCAGCGGCGGCTACGACGCTCCCGAGCCGAATCCATGGGACCACTACCAGGACTTCGGCCACAGCCACTGGCACAACAGCCTGATCTGGGGCGAAGAAATCTCCGACGTCTCCATCTTTGGCCCCGGCCGCATCTGGGGCAAAGGCTTGAGCCGCGGCGCGGGAGACAAGCCGCTCGCGCCCGGCGTCGGCAACAAATCCATCAGCCTGAAAAATTGTCACAACGTGACCCTTCGCGATTTCTCCATTCTCCACGGCGGCCACTTCGGAATTCTCGCGACGGGCGTCGACAATCTCACGATCGACAACCTCATCATCGACACCAACCGCGATGCCATGGACATCGACTGCTGCCGCAACGTGCGCGTCTCGAATTGCACCGTCAATTCGCCCTGGGACGACGGCATCTGCCTCAAGAATTCCTACGGCCTGGGCCTCGCGCGTTCCACCGACAACGTCACGGTCGCAAACTGCTACGTCACCGGCGGCTACCAGGAAGGCACCGTGCTCGACGGCACCTGGAAACGCTTCGGTCCCGACGAGCGCGTGCCGCGCAACGGCCGCATCAAGTTTGGCACCGAAAGCAACGGCGGCTTCCGCAACATCACCATTACCAACTGCGTGTGCGAACTTTGTCGCGGCATCGCCCTCGAAACGGTTGACGGCGCGATGCTCGAAGACGTTTCCATCAGCAACATCACCATGCGCGAAATCGTCGACGTTCCCTTCTTTCTCCGCCTCGGCAGCCGCATGCGCGGCCCCGCGGGCGCGCCCGTCGGGCAGTTGCGCCGCGTGCTGATCAGCAACATCGTCGCGTCTGTCTCCAATACCCATCAGGCCGCAATCGTCGCCGGGATTCCCGGCCACGAGATCGAAGATGTTCGCTTCAGCGACATTCAGCTCGTCGTTCCCGGCGGCGGCACGAAAGAAGACGCCACGATCCAGCCGGGCGAGCTTGAGAATGGTTATCCGGAGCCCTACCGCTTCGGCCCCATGCCCGCGTATGGCTTCTTCATCCGCCATGTGAAGGGAATCGAGCTGCGTGACGTCGAAATCAAGTGCATGCAGCCGGACGCCCGCCCCGCATTCGTCCTGAACGAGGTGGAAGGCGCGGAGTTTACCCGCATCAAAACGCCGCGCGGCCCCGGCGCCACCTGGTCGCTCTCCAACGTCAAGGACTTCGGCGTCACCCAGTCCCGCCCCTTCCTCGACTCCTACTTCGAATCCGTATCGCAGAAGGTCCTGTAGCGCCCGACTCGCCGTCTTCGCTGCCGCGTAGAGCCACGGCATGTCGCGCCCGCAGTCTGGTGCCCGCGTTGCGGCATTCCCCGGAGCTTGACCTACCTTTTCAATTTCCAGATTCGGCTGGAGATTGACATCACATCAGCGGTTCTGTATCGTCGCTGATAATTGGACTGCACCTGCCAGAACTCCTTGGGGCAACGGCACTCTAATTGACGAGGTCTTGCATGCATCTGAAGTTTCTGCAAGTCCTTCTCTTCGCAGTGGTGCTCTTGTGTCTCTCGACGCGAGTCGCCGCCCGTCAGCAGCGTCCAGCGCCGCCAACTGCCCCCGGCGGAACTCAGCAACGCCCCTTTCCCCCGATCGCGCCCACCACCAACACGGAAGCTACGGGCACAGTCGTAGTCTACATTCGAGACGAAAACGGCCGCCCGCTTCGCGGCACCCTCTTTCCGAGAATTCAAATCGGATCGGCAATGTCGCCCTTTTCCACCTCCGCCATCCCACGCAACGAGGGGAATGGATGGTCGTTCGTGGGGCTGGGCATCGGGCACGAGTATGAGGTCGTGGTAAAAGTTGACGGCTATGAAGACGCGCACGAGACAGTCGCGCTGCCCGAGATCCCCGGCGCGACTTCGAGCGTGACTGTTTTCCTGCGGCCGGTCAACGAAGCCCTGGTTTTTCAGGCTCCTACGGGGCAGTTTGTGCTCGCACCCAAGGCGCAGAAGGAGGTGCAGTCGGCCTTGCGGGACCTGCGGGCGGGTAAGAATGCTTCTGCGCGGAAGCATGCGGAAAAAGCTCTGCAACTCGCACCCGGCAATCCATTCGTGCAGTACGTTGTGGGGATGACATTTCTACTCGCGAATCAATTGGAAGAGGCAAAACCGCATCTCGAGCAAGCTGTCTCGATAGACCCCAAGCGGCCCGCAGCATTACTGGCCTTAGGGACGCTGCGGTTCCGCCAAGGCGACGATATTGGAGCCATCGCGGTCCTGACGAAAGCGACGGAGTTGGACGCATCTTCTTGGCAGGCTGAGTGGGTCCTGGCGAGTTCCTATCTCAGGCAGCGCAAATATCAAGATTCGCGCGAACACGCGCAGCAGGCCCTCGACTCCGGCAAAGAAAGAGCCGGTCCTGTCCTGCTCGTCCTGGCCCAGGCGCTGGGACAATTGGGCGACCGGCAAAAGGCCGCCGACGCGTTCGAACAGTTTGCGAACAAATACCCCCGCGATCCGAACGCCGCGCCTGCCCAGCGGCGCGCTGCAGAACTCCGGCGAGAGCCCGCCGATCCCGTCCGGCCAATGCCGCCCGCATCGGAAGATGCAACCCGCGCGTTGCCCGTTTTGTTGAAGTTAGTGCCGCCCGCATCGGCACTCGATGTTTCGCCGCCCGAAAAGTGGGCGCCGCCTGATGTGGACGCGGCGAAGCCGCCGGTCGTCTCGGGCGAAACTTGTGATCTGCCCACCCTTCTGAAAGCCGCCGAAAGCAAGGCGGAGGAATTTGCCGGCGATCTCGAGAAGTTCTCCGCCACTGAGGATTACCAGGCAACTGAGTTCAAGGCCAACGGCCAAGTGGAAACACCGATATCCAGAAAATATACCTACATCGTTTTCATCGATACATTCTCCGCAAGGGTAATACAGATCCGAGAATGGCGGGGCGGCGGCAGCAGCTCTAGTTCAATGCGTTTGCCGGGCCGGATACAGGACTTGGGCGCCCCCGGCCTCGTGCTCGCCTTTCATCGACGATTCCGTGACGACTTCCAGTGGACCTGCGAAGGACTCGGCAAATGGAGGGACCAGCCGGCATGGATGATTCATTTCCAGCAGCGCGCCGACCGCCCCACCAGCTTGCTCTCGGGTTTTGACACGCCATCGCACGAATATCCGCTCGACCTGAAGGGAAGGGCATGGGTAGCGCAAACGGGCGGGCAGGTTCTGCACCTGGAGACAGACCTCATGAAGCCGCTCTTGCCTGTCGATTTCAGGCGCGAGCATTTTGCCATCGACTACGTCCCCGTCCAGTTTCCGGATCATAAAGTCGAGTTATGGCTGCCCGAAAACGTCGACACGTACATCCAATACCAGGGCCATTTCCTGCACTACTACCATCATTTCGGGGACTTCAAACTGTTCTCGGTCGGCGCAACGCAGAAAATAGCCAGTCCCCAAGAAGAAACTCCTCAGCACTAGATTCCGTTGCTGTTGTTCGGCCTGACCGATCGATTTCGTCTTTGCCTTGTGGGAATATATCATGGTATATATTGTGGCGGAACTCCGTATGCCCCGCACCGCAAAGCTATTCAAAAACGGCCGAAGCCAGGCCGTGCGCCTGCCGGCCGAATTCCGTTTCGAGGGCGACGAGGTTTTTATTCGCAAGGATGAAAAGACCGGCGACGTGATCCTTTCGCGGCGCCCTGCCTCCTGGGACGAGTTTTTCAGGATTAGAGATGAAGCCATCAAGGCCGACCCGCGCGCAGCCGAAGAATTCCTGGCCGAGCGCAAGGATCCCCCGCCGCAAGAGCGTGAGTTGTTCGGGAGATGAGCGCGCGTTTCCTGCTCGACACCAGCGCCGCAAGCCACGCCATCACCAAACGAAGTCTCGCCTTCGATCGCCGCCTCGTCAGAGTCCCCATGGAAGAGCTTGGCGTGTCTGCCGTAACCGAAGGGGAATTGCGTTATGGCTTGGCCCGGCGCCCTTCTGCTCCGTTGCAGGCCACGATCGAAACGTTTCTTCTGGCCGTGAACGTCTTTCCCTGGGATTCCGGCGCCGCGCGTCAATACGGCGAGCTTCGCGCCGCGCTCGAACGCCGCGGCCAGCTCTTGGGTAGCCTCGACATGATGATCGCTGCCCATGCCCTCTCACTTGGCCTGATCCTCGTGTCCAGCGATGCAGCCTTCAAACGCGTCAAACACCTCAAGATCGAAGACTGGACAAAGTGACCCGAAGTTTGTCGCCCAAACGCTGCGCTACTTTTTACCGGTGTAGACGATGCGCCAGATGGAGCCGGAGGCGTCATCGGTGACGAGGAGGGAGCCGTCGGGAGTTACCGTCACGCCGACGGGGCGGCCCCAGACGTGATTGTTGTCCACGACGAAGCCGGTCATGAACTCCTCGAAGTCGCCGGAGGCGTGGCCCGTTTGATGGAGCGGGACGCGAATCAGTTCGTAGCCAACGCGAACCCCGCGATTCCAGGAGCCATGCTCGGCGGCGAAGATGTCGCCCTGGTATTCAGCGGGAAACTGATGGCCGGTATAGAAAGTCATTTCGAGCGAAGCGTCGTGCGGATCGAGAATGACGTCCGGAGTAATGACCTTGTCCTTGAGTTCCGGATGCGTTCCAGGGTGTCGCGGATCCTGATGCCCGCCCATGTACCACCACGGCCAGCCGTAGAATCCGCCTTCGGTCACGTGAGTGATGTAGTCGGGAACGAGGTTGTCGCCGAGCTCATCGCGTTCGTTGACGGAGCACCAGAGCTGGCCGGTTTTTGGGTTGATGGCGATACCGACCGGATTGCGGATGCCGTAAGCGTAGATACGCATGTCGGAACCGTCGGGATTGAATTCCAGGATGTCGGCGCGATTCTTTTCGTCGGGATGCGTATCGGGATCGTCGACATTCGACGCCGACCCGACGGAAACGAACATTTTCTTCCCGTCGGGAGTGAACTGAATGTCGCGAGTCCAGTGATACAAAGCGGCGGGAACGTCGACCACTTTCTCGACTGGACCGCGCGCCTTCAGATCGCCATTCTTGTAGGGGAAGCGCACGACGGCGTCCGTATCGCCGACGTAAACCCACTCGGGATTCGGTCCGGGAGGATAGAAGTTGATGCCGAACGGCCGGTCGAGGCCCTCGGCGAAAACGGAAACCTGCTCGGCTTTTCCGTTCTTCGTGATTCCGCGAAAAACGCGGATCTGGCCGGGGTTGCTTTGCGCGACGAAGAAGTCGCCGTTGGGCGCCGTGCGAATCAGGCGCGGATTGTCGAGACCTGTCGCGTACATCTCAACTTTGAACCCGGCCGGCACCTTGGGCCATGCGTTCGCTGGGCGCGGAACTTTCTTCGGGCCGTTTTGCGCGGTACGGCTTGCGTAGGGCGCCGGCAGATCGTTCAACGTGATCTTGCGAAATCTACCGGGCGTCTCGAAACGGAAGTCGGTGAACGGCGGTTTGGGCTTGGGAAGAGCGGCGGTAGCCGCCGCGGAAGCGAACGAGGCCCCGGTGCCCGGCGCGGGTTTGGCCGCCGCGATCTTTCCGCTTCCCAGTGCTTTCAGGTAACTGATGATGGCCCAGCGCTGTTTCTCGGGAATGCTTGACCACGGCGGCATCCCGTTTTTTATGTCGCCGTTCGTGACATACCAGAAGATTTCGCCGTCCGGCGCGGATTGCGTCGGTCCTTTGACCAGCGCGGGGATATTGCCGGTGCCTTCGCCCTTCTGGCCGTGGCAGGAGGAGCAGTAGCGCAAATAAAGTTGTCCGCCTTCGGCGGGCGCATGCTGGCCGTACGGATTCTTGAGACCACTGGTTTCCGCCGGCGCGTTGTGGAAGCGTTTGTCTTGACCATGCAAAGCGAGCAGCGGCAGCAGAATCAGCGCGGATATTCCGCCAAGACCGGCGAAAAGACGCGTGGCCTTCTTGAAGCTCGCAGGGTTCAAATTAGTAGCCCTTCCCTTTGACGACGAAATAGGTGAATTCGTGCGAGCCCTCGAGCAGGAGCTGGTGCGGCGTGCGCGCCGGAATGCGGACGACGTCGCCGGGCGAAAGCTTTATGCGCGCGCCGCCCTCGATCGTGCCGTTGCGCTTCTCGTGCGGCGCGACCGTTTCGCCGTTCAGGTATTTGCCGCCGACGAGCAGCGTCGCCGAGCCGGACTGCACGAAGAAAACGTCGATCTGATTCTCGTGCCATTCCGGGGCGCCGTCCGCTTCCCTGCGCACCAGCAGGAACGAGTCGTTGGGGAAGTCGGCGAGCTGCTTTACGGCGAAATGGTGTGGATCGCTTGCCGCTTTCTTGGCGAGCACACTCGAGAGGCTTTCGAGCGAGGCCTTGGACCAATGCTCGAAACCTTCCGGCGCGGTTTGTTGCGCCGCAAGCAACATCATCGGAGCAGAGAGGAGCAAGAGCAGGATTAGTCGCTTCATTGTGTGGGCACCTCGAGTTGAATGGATCACTTTTGCGGCAGTGCTGCGAAAAGCCGGCAGACGAAGCCGGCGAGACAAGGACAGGGCCCGAAATAGGGAAGCAGACTCGCTCTCATTTCCACCGGAGCGGAAAGCGCTTGCATCGAAATCCATGCTGAACGGTAAAGGGCCCACCGGGAGTCTGTCAAACTGGAAATACTAAAACGCTGTTTCAATTCATCTCAACGATTTGTCGTGGGGGCTGAAGATTTGGATTCGAGCGATTTTGTCGCGACGGGCGCACGCCCCGTCCACGGAAGGGCCAAGAGGAAATTCGCGATCGATTCCGTGAGCCTTCGGGGATAGTCGACGCGAGCCATGGCCAGCACCTGCTTTCGTACCAGGCGGTGGCCTCCGATTCGATGGATGTGGAAGAAACGGGCGCGTCCGCGAAGAGAGTACTCCGGCAATATGGAATAGCCGAATCCTGCCTCGACCAAACCCTTGATCGCTTCGGTGTCGTCGGCCTCCATCACGACGCGCGGCACGAGGCCGATCTCAGCGAAAAACCGGTCGATGATGGAGCGCATGTTGCTGTGCTTGGGATACAAGACGAACGGAACATTCTCCAGTTCCGATGCCGATAAGGGAGCCGTGTGGCCGCCACGAATTCGCGTAGGAGCGGGACGAAGCAGAAGGAGTTCCTCCTCGAAGAGCGGGAGAATGTTGAGTTCCTCCTCGGCGACGGGGAGCGAGATCAAGCCAAGGTCGAAGCGCGATTCGAGAAGTCCCGCGACGATCGTTTCGGTGACTCCGACGGAGATCTGGAAATCATTCGTAGGATACCGTTTGCGGAGAAGCCGCAGCGGACGCCGGAGGTGATAGATCAGGGTTGTGATTCCCGTCGCGAAGTGGAACGGACGTCCGTCGGTGGTTGAATCGTTCCTGAAGTCATGCTGCAGCTGATGCATTTGTTTGACCACAGACCGGGCGCGCTCGGCGAGGCGCGTGGCCGCAGGCGTGGGGATCAACCGGCGCCCCGAACGTATGAAGAGTTCGGTTTCCAGTTCGTCAGCAAGACCGTGAAGCTGGAGGCTGACGGCAGCCGGCGACAAATGAACATGCTCGGCGGCGTGGGTTACGCTCCTCCCATCGATTACGGCGAGAAATACTTCGAGTTGCCGGACGTTCATCTTTTGCCCCCGAAAGCAGGCAGGCGGCGACCTTTGGGATTCAGGTCGCCGCGCAGTCGTGATTATCAATCCTTTCGTTTTTCTAAATCAATGTTTTAGAGAATCAAGGATTTGGTGGCTTTCGAAAAAATCAGCGACAATTTTGGTTTGTCCTACCGTATAATATACGGAAGGAGGATCGAGCATGGACAACCTCAACCCGGCAGTCCCTTCGAACGTGGCCCAGGCAGCGGCAGCTCTCTCCCGTCCGGAACCGATGCGACGGGGCTCGCTCTATGAACGCCGCATGAAGTGCGGACAAGCGGCCTGCGCCTGTCAACACGATCCCAAGGCGGCCCATGGCCCCTATTTCACCCTGACGGAAAAGGTCGAAAGCAAGACTCGCTCCCGCTATGTCGCTCCCGCGCAGGTGCCGGTGGTACGAGGACAGATTGAAGCGGGACAGAAATTTCGAGAGCACGTCGAAGCCTATTGGGAGGCCTGCGAGCAATGGGCCGATGAACAACTCGGCACGGTGCCCGCCTCCCGAGTGGAGGCGGAAAAAAAGGGCTTCAGACGAGTCTCGAAAAGGAAATCTTCCGGGAGATCGAAACCCTCTTAGGTTCCTCCTCCGTCGCCGAACTGGATTTCGAAGCCGTGGAGACGGCCGCGCGCCGGCAAGCGTTGTCCTTGGCCGCCCGGGCCTTGGAACAGAAGCTCAACGCCGACACCAGCGATTATGGGGGACCGGCCTTACCCTGTCCCTGTGGCGGTGTGGCCTGCTATCACGGCCGCCACGAAAAGACCTTCGAAGGCGTGTTGGGAGCTCTGCACCTGAAGCGGGCCTACTACTACGATGACCAATGCCAGAGCGGATTCTGCCCGCGCGACCGCGATCTGAAGCTGGAGTTATTTTCGCTGACACCCGGCGTTCTGCGCATGACCGGCAGTGCCGCCGCGCTATTGAGCTTTGAAGAGAGCAGCACGATGTTGCACGATTTGGCGGGAGTCGAAGTGAGCACAAAGCAGGTTGAACGGGCGGCGGAAGCCCTGGGCGCGGAGATCGCGGCGGATGAACGCCAGCAGGTCGAGCGAATGGGCGAGGTGGCTCCCACTATGTATCTGGGCATGGACGGAACCGGAGTGCCCGTGCGCAAAGAAGAAGTGGCCGACCGCGCGGGCAAGCAGCCCGACGGCACGGCGAAAACTCGCGACGCCAAGCTGGTCACCATCTGGACGGCGGAATCGCGCGATGCGGAAGGCCGGCCGGTGCGTGATCCGGGATCGATCACCTATTCCGCCGCGATTGAAAGCGCCGCCACCCCCGACACCAGTCCTGAACTGTCGGACTTTGCCGCGCGCGTCCAGCGCGAGGCCAGCCGTCGCGGTTTCACCGCAGCAGCGCGTCAGGCCGCGCTGGGAGATGGTGCGGTCTGGATTTGGAATTCGGCGACGGAACTGTTTCCGCAAGCCAAGCAGATTCTCGACCGCTATCATGCCAAAGACTATCTCAGTCGGGTGGGGAAGATCATTCATGGGGAGAGCGCCGAGGGCAAACAGTGGATCGAGGAACGCTGCAGCGAACTCGACGAAGGCCGCTTAAGCGCCATAGTGCACGTGCTGCGCAGCCACGTCGATCAACACAAAGAGGCACGGGCGTGTATTCACTACCTCTGGACGAATCGACGGCGCATGCGCTACCCCGAATTCGAAAAACAAGGGTACTGTACCTCGACCGGCGTCGTGGAGTCGGGTTGCAAGGTAGTAGTCGGGACCAGGCTCAAGCGGGCAGGCATGCACTGGACCGTCAAAGGTGCCAACGCCATCATTGCGCTCCGCTGCTCGAAGCTCAGCGGACGATTCGAAGATTTCTGGGAACGTCGCTCACAGAAAAACAGGCGGCCGCATGAGGTCCTCCCCCAAATCTGACGTGCACCCGAAAATCAAGGCCAGGCAAATTTGGGGCAGGCCGCGCGGCCTTTTGGCACCCCGCGAGCTTCCAGGCGGGAGCGCCTTTCGAGTCGGTCTTTTTGTCGCTCGCGAGGACCAAACTCGGGCGGGGCGGTTCTTATTAAGTTTTCTTAAACTGGCGCTTGAGTTTTTCTAGTTTGACCGGGGACCGAGATGGGTGGTAAACGGATGCGAGTCGGGCGGGGGCGTCCGGGTTGTTCCTTGCACAAAAATAGCGCCGCAGAGCCTTGTCCGTATGCGCCCCAAAAGGGTCAACGGGACGATGCGACATGACTCCGGCGCCAGTCGTTTCGAGCGTGCACGGCGACTGGACCGCAAAAGATGTGTTGGCGGCGCAATCCATCCTTACTTGACCCGGATTAGCTCGGCAAAAAAGGGGGGGCTATGCGCAGGATGACCACGTTGTTGACCGCGCTAGGGATGCTGCTGGGGCTTTTCGCTGCGGTATCGTTCGGACAGGCGATCACTGGAACAATAGTCGGAACCGTCGTGGATTCCTCGGGAGCCGTCATTGCCGGGGCGAATGTGACGGCGAAAAATACGGCGACCGGGGTTACCTACAACACCACAACCGGGACAGCCGGCTTTTACACCATACCCAATCTGCCGCCGGGCACCTATGACATCACCGTTCAATACAAAGGGTTCAAGACCGGCGCTTCGAACGGCAACCTCGTCCAAGTCCAACAAAGCACGCGCGTCGATTTCACCCTTTCGGCTGGGCAGATGACGCAGACGGTAGAAGTGACTGGAGCACCTCCGGTGGTAGAAAGCACCACCTCCGACATCGGCACGCTCATTGACACAAAGCAGATCAATAGTTTGCCCATCAACGGGCGACTCTTTCAGTTGATGGTTTTTCTGGTTCCCGGAGCGACCCCGCAGGCATGGGGCGACTTCTACGAAAATCCTGCGGCTGCCGGATCGACTCTGACGGGCGGGCCGGGTAATGGCTCCTATGCCTCCGTCAACGGATTCTTTTTTGCCGGAAACAACTTCATGGTCGACGGCGTCCACGACAACGAGCCGGCCAACGACTTTATCAATATCGCTATCCCGTTTGCGGCCACGGAGGAGATGCGAATCGATACGAGCAATCCGTCGGCGGAATACGGAACGTTCGGCGGCGCGGTCATCAACTTGACCACCAAGTCCGGGTCGAACCAATTCCACGGACAGGCGTTTGAATACGTTCGCAACAACGCTTTCAACGCGCGCGACTCCTTCGCGCTCACGAAAGCTCCTTATCACTCGAATCAATTCGGCGCTGCGATAGGCGGCCCGATTATTAAGGACAAGTTGTTTTTCTTCGGCGACTTTCAGTATCTGACCCAGCACGGAGGCGCGACGGATGCGCTGAATGTCCCGACTCCGGCAGAGCGGACCGGCGACCTGTCGGACCTCGTCAAGAGCGGCGCTGGGCCGATCACGAACGCCAGCGCCTGCCAAGTCCTGGCGAACGCAAACGGACTCGCGGGCGTGCCGTGCACGGCGAGTTCGGCGGTTACGGTGGCGGGAACCTACGACACCGTCCCGGCCGCGGACCTCAATCCGGTTTCGCTTGGAGTATTGGACCCAACGGTAATCCCGCTTCCTAACACGACGGGGGCGAGCAACGCGATCTACAATGTGGTCAACGCCGAGAGCGCACCGCAGTTTGACGTCAGAGTGGACTATGCCTTCTCCGACCACAATCGCTTCTTCGCGCGCGAGTCCTATTTTCATCGCAAGTTCGACGCGCAGGCGCCTGGAACAATATTCATGAGGGGCGACAACCCGAACGCCACGAACGACAATCACAGCGCCGTGCTTGCGTGGGATCACATATTTTCCGGCACGATGACCAATCAACTGCGGGTCGGCTTCAACCGCTACGCGACGAGCGACTTTGTGACCTCGTTTGGGATCGACGAAAACAACAAGCTGGGAATTCTCAACGGAAACCTGGCGGGTATACCGGCCACCAGTGGGATTGCTGAATTCCACTTTGACAACAGCAACCTGAGTCCCACGGGCGACACCGGTTCGGTGCCGAACGGGCTTGGCCGGGTCGCCAACATCTATGAGTACTCCGACAGCCTCACGAAGATATGGGGAAGACACACACTGAAGTTTGGAACGGACATTCAGCACATCCAAGGCGGCGTATCAAACCCGCAAAACGATCCCCGCGGGTGTTTCAACTTCAACGGCAACTATACCGGTAATACGCTGGCCGACTTTCTGGTCGGTGCTCCCGGTGGAAACGGTTGCCCCGGCGGCGGAGCCATGGAGCGCGACCTGTTCATCGCCCTTCCGCACGTACGCTTCAATTTCCTGGGCTTCTATGCGCAAGATGACATTCGAGTCAACAACGAGCTCACTCTGAACCTTGGTTTGCGTTATGACATTTACACAACGCCGGTGAGCATCACGAACACGCAGAGCAACTTCCTGACGAGCGGGCCGAACGCTGGTTTGATCCAGCTTGCGACGAGCAGCAATCGGGCGCCCAACGTCGATACGTTTTACAAGGGCTTCGAGCCGCGAATCGGGATGGCCTATTCGCCGGATAACGGCAAGACGGCCCTGCGCGGGGCGTTCGGCATCAGCTACTTCCCGGACAACTTTGGAGCGGACTCCGGAACGCTGGAACGTAACTACCCGTTTCTCATCCAGGAGAACTTCGGCACGTTCAACGAGCCCAACAACGGTTGTACCCTGGGGGCCACACCAGAGTTCACCAGTTGCGGGTCGCTGATCGAGGCCAATGGTTTCCCTGGTGTGACCTCCTCGGCAAACTCCAGCTTCTATCCACTTCTGGTGATACCGTCGCTGACCGGAGGAACTCCTTGTTTGACGGGAGCCGGATTGAACGTAACCCTGCCGTCCGGATTTGTTTGCCCGCCGCAAGGCTCCGCAGTGTACGACGTGCAGCAAAACTTCCAACCGGATGAGGCGTATTCGTGGAATATCAGCGTGCAGCGGCAAATCACGAATGACATGTCCTTCCAGGTGGCCTATGTCGGGAACAGAGGGGCACATCTGTTTCATGACTATCAGCTGAATCAGTGCTACCCGCCGGAGGTTGGCCTGATTTCGGGACCTGGCAACAGTCCTTTCACGAACTATCCGAATTGCCTGCCGTATCCCGCGACGATTCCGTCAGGTCCTGCGGCGGGAACTCTGATTTTGACGGGCGTTCACGCGCGAAACAGCAACGGAGCATCCCGCTACAACGCATTCCAAGCAGAAGTTCAAAAGAGAACAGCCATCGGTTTGACCCTTCAGGCCTCTTATACCTGGTCGAAACTGATGGATAACGTCGATGCTCCGATCAGCCCCTATGACACATCCTTGCAACTGGTAGGCGAGGGCTGGAAGAACGGCAACTACCCGCAGAATTTCGTCCTCAGCTATGCCTACGACCTGCCCTTCGGTTCCGGACGGCGATACATGGCCAGCGGTTCGGGTATCGCCGAGCGCGCCGTTTCAGGGTGGCAGATCAGCGGAATCACAACGTTCCGTGCGGGCGGGGCCATGCTGATCAACGCGAACGGCTCTCTGCTGCCGCCGGGGTCTGATACGGAGGTGGCCAACTTCATTTGCGGCGCTGGGTCTGGTATGAGCGTCCATAACCCTCACACGAAAGCCGAATGGATCGACACATCCTGTTTCGCGGAGCCAGCTCTTGGGACCATCGGCAACGACCGGACCGGCAATGGCCACGCTTACGGCCCGGGCCTTCAAAACTGGGATGTCTCGATCAGCAAAGCGACATCTCTTTGGAATGAGGGCACACAGCTGAAGTTTGAGGCGAACTTCTTCAACATCTTCAACCATGTCAATCTCAACAACCCGGACACGAACGTTGCGGATGGAAATTTCGGGGCGATCACCGGCGACAACGGACAACCCCGCGAAATCCAGTTGGGATTGAAGCTTATTTTCTGACGGCGCGGCGAACCGGACCCCCGGAGCGGTTCCACCCCCGCTCCGGGGCTTCCGTTTTTCAGCACACCAACGATGATCGACTGGTAATGAAAACACCCCTGGCCTTCATTCCTCGCAGGGTCATTCTGTCCTGCTTCCTTCTGATGCTTGTTTCGTTCCCCGATGTGGCAGGGCGCATCCCGCAGGGCGAGCACGGGTCGTCCCGGGTGGGTGTCTCGGCGCCAGCACCAGAAACGGGCCAGATCGCACTGAACACCTCCGATCCCAAGCTCGCCGCGGCCTTCGCCTGGGCGCGGCGGCAAGCACTGGCGTACGCCTTCACTGGGGACCCCGTGGGGGACTGGTATGAAGCGGCGCTGCCCGGACGCGAAGCGTTCTGCATGCGCGACGTCTCACACCAGAGCATGGGCGCGCAGGTCCTGGGGCTCGCTCCGCATTCGCTAAACATGCTGAAAGCGTTTGCCGCGAACATTTCGGATTCGAAGGACTGGTGCAGCTATTGGGAGATCAACCGCTACGGGCGTCCGGCGCCGGTGGATTACCAGGACGACGCGCACTTCTGGTATGACCTTCCGGCCAACTTCGACGTGCTCGACGCGTGCTACCGCATGTATCTCTGGACGGGAGATTTGAAGTATGTGGACGACCCGGAATTTCTGAATTTCTACGACCGTACTGTTTCCGATTACGTCGAGCGGTGGGCGCTCGACCTCGATCATGTGATGAAGCGCAAACGCCTGATCAATATCCCGGGCGAGTTCGATCCGCAGAATAAATTTCAGGTTTCGCGCGGCATTCCCGGTTATGACGAAGGGCGAAAGGATTTTGTCGTCGGTGTCGATTTGCTCGCCGCCGAATACGCTGCCTTCCGCGGGTATTCTCAAATCGAAGCGCTGCGCGGGGATTTTGCGGCGGCGGAAGTCTACGCAAACAAGGCCGGCGCGGTTCGAAAATTCGTCAATACGACGTGGTGGGACGAAAAGACCGGCCATTTCTACGCGGTTCTCGATGAGAATCATCATTTTCAGGGGCACAATGGAGTGGACGTGCTGTATTACCGCGTCGCGGAAGATGGCCCGAAATCGAAAGCCGCACTGAACGACCTGCTGGCCGCGATCAAGGCCAACCCATCCGGTCCCGTCGAACTGGAGTCACATTATCCGGAGGTTCTGTATCGCTACGGCGAGCCGGATGTGGCGTACTCGGAAATTATGGACCTGGCGCGAAATGGCCGGTATCGCCAGGAGTACCCGGAGGTTTCGTTTTCCGTGGTGGGCGCGATCGTCACCGGATTGATGGGAATCGACGTCGAGGCGCCCGCTCCGCATCACGGCTTGCAGCAGTGGGATTACGTCGAGACTTTTGTGAATACTTTTCCTTCGCTCACGAAGGGCACGGCTTGGGCCGAGATCCGCAACTTGCCGGTGCGCGCAAACAGAGTCGCGGTCAAACAGGAGGGAAATCAGAAGACCACATTTACGAATCAGAGCGGGCCGGCGCTGATTTGGCATGCCGCGTTGCCCGGATCGCATGAGACACTGCTCGTCGATGGCCAGTTGACCAAAGCGTCCGTAGAGAAGGATCTCTCGGGGCGCATGAGTTCCTCGGTTCAGCTCACCGTTGGGGCCGGAGACACGGTGGTCGTTGAGGTGCCAGCATCCTCAACAAAGCACTAAGCGGCGGGACTCATGAAAGGGCCCGGAGCAAGTTCCTGAGCCACATTGCGCGCTGGACGGCGTTGCTGTGGATCGTGATTCTTCTTTCGATTCCACTGTCCGCTCCAATGTCCGCCGGGCCGCGCTTTCAGGCTAAGCCCAAACCTCGCAAATCGCACGGCACTTGGCAGACGCAGTCAAGCAGCGGATACGCCGGTTCGAAAGCCTGCGCAGGCTGCCACCGATCGATCTACGATTCGTTCTCGCGCACGGACATGGGCCGGTCGATGTCTGCCGTGACGCCTGAAATTCTGGCGCAACTGCCGAATTCGGCTGACGTCTTCGATCCGGAACACAATCGTCACCTCAACGTCTCGACGAAAGACGGTCAATTCTATCAAAGCGAGTGGGAGACGGATGAGAACGGAAAAGAGGTGTTCCGCGAAACGGAGCGCGTGGAGTGGATCATCGGAGCGGGTGCCAACGGAATGGGCGGGCTTGTCGAGCGAGGCGACCAGATCTCCGAAGCCCCGCTGACGTACTACGCGAAAACGCGCGCCTGGGCGTTGTCTCCGGGATATGAGGATGCCGACCGGGCGTTCAGCAGGCCGATTGATGCCTCGTGCATCGTCTGCCACAGCGGTCGGCCGAACCCGGTGGCGAAGATTGCCGGAACGTTTCGTACTCCGCCATTCGACGAACTGGCGATCGGCTGCGAAAATTGTCACGGTCCCGGCGCCGCTCACGTTATCGAAATGAGCGAGGGGGCGCCCACCGAAGCCGCAAGTTCGTCGATCGTGAATCCCGGAAGACTTTCGCCATGGCTTGCCGACAATGTCTGTATGTCGTGTCATCAAACTGGCGACGCCCGGATCCTGCAGCCCGGCAGGAATTTTCAGGATTTTCGGCCCGGCCAGCCGCTGGATCGCACGCTCGCGGTGCTGATGCCGCCTCCTACTCGGGAAGATCCTCCGCATTCCGACCTTCTTCAGCATTATTTTTCGATGACGCTTAGCAAGTGCTATCGGAGCAGCGGCGAAAAAATGAGTTGCATCACCTGCCACGACCCGCACCTGCAGCCTTCGCGCGAGGCAGCGCCCGCCTACTACCGCGGGAAATGCCTGGCTTGCCACACGGAGAGCAGTTGCACCGCGCCTCTTGCAGCGCGCCGGCAGACTACGCCTGCGGACAACTGTATCGGCTGTCACATGCCCAAGCGCGACATCGTTACGATTTCGCACGCCAGCCTCACGAATCATCGGATTGTCGCGACTCCCAACGAGCCCTTCCCCGACGTTACGTTCCACCTGGCCACACCGTCTCTGCCGGACCTGGTCCACGTGGACGCGATTCCCGGCCAGCCGGATGCTTTGTCGCCACTGACTCTGCTTCAGGCCTACGGCCAAATCGGAGCGGAGCGCCGCGAATATATGCAGCGCTATTTCGCGCTGGGAAAACAGCTCGAAACTTCTCAGCCCAACGACGCTCACGTACTGGAGGCGCTCGCCTCGGATGCGCTGCAACAGCGAACTCCCGAGGAAGATGCGGCGGCGGCCGGGTATCTCAGCCGCGCGATCGAGCTTGGCTCGACGATGGCATGGGATTTTGAGGAGTTGGGGAGCCGCTTGCTCAAGGAGCACAAATTCCCGGAAGCAGAGGCTTGTCTGCGGAAAGGCATCGAAAGGGCTCCCTACGACGAGAAGCTCTACTCACTGCTGGCGGAAGACTACTTCGCGACGAATCGCTCGCGCGAGGCCGCGGCGACTCTGATCCAGGCTCTGCGACGATTTCCGCAGGTGGACCTGTTGCGCGCGTTCTTGAGAGAGGTTCAAGAAAGCAGCAGTGCCGGCCGCGCAAGCAATCGCCCGCAGAACTGATAAGCGGCGGAGTATGCTACTGAAATGAGGGGCCGTCATTGCAGCCAGCAAGTCCTGCGGATTGAAACGAACGCGATCCTGTGCAGCGTGGGCCGGCGCCTGGCGGCAGGGATCGTATTCTTGCTGGCGACCGTGACGTTCGCCGCTCCAGCTCCTTCTGAGACCGCGAAACAGACGCCAGGGCGGTCGATCAACGGAAAAACACAACCGGAAGCCGACCGGCTGGTAACCGAAGCAAATCATCTGTTTGCTGCCGGGAACCTGAAAGCGGCTGCGGAAACCTATCGCCGCGCGCTCAAGCTCGCTCCGCGAGACGCGCAGCTCCATTTCAACCTGGCGCTCGCGCTTGGAGGTCTAGGCGACCGGGAAGGCGAGCGTCGAGAACTGGACCGCGCGCTTCAGCTCAAACCCGATCTTGCAGCAGCGCACAATCAACTCGGGTTGCTTGCTGCGCGCACCGGACAGGAAATCGAGGCGGAGAAGGAATTCAAGGCGGCAATCGCGAGCAATCCAAAGTACGCCGAAGCGCTGAACAATATTGGCGTTCTGTATTCCCACGAGGGGAAAGATCACGAAGCAATTGCGGCGTTCCGGCGGGCGACGCTGGCCGACTCGGGTTTTTCGGAGGCCTGGGTAAACCTCGCTCTCAGTTTGGCTAAGGTCGAAGGGTTCTGGAAGGCTCAGAGTGAAATGCAGCGTGCGATTGACGCGAATCCACGGGACGCGGCGGCCTATACGGCTCTCGGCGTCGTGCGCGCAAGAGCCGGACGCGGAGCGGATGCGATGGCGGCGTTTCAAAAGGCAGTCGAGCTGCAGCCGAACTCGTCCGACGCTCACTTGAACCTGGGCATCGCCCTCGCCGAGCAGGGCGATCAAGAACGCGCCCGCAAGGAATTCGCTTCAGCGGCCCGCCTCGATCCCAATTCCGCGGCGGCCCACATGAGCCTCGGGCGCCTTTACTTCGTCACAGGCCGATACGCCGAGGCTCACAGCGAACTCACGACAGCCCTCCGGCTTCAGCCTACGCTAGAGGACGCCTTCTACTTTCTGGCTTTGATGGCGAGGCAGCAGGACAATAGGGCTGAGGCGGCAGAACTCGCGGCAAAGGCCGTCGCTTTGAATCCCACCAACGCCGATGCCCAGTTTTTGCTCGGCCAGTGCCTGGACCAGGTTGGAAAAACGGACCAAGCCATCGAGCACTGGAAAAAAGCGGTGCAGCTGAATCCCGACGAATCGCACGCCCTCTACACCCTCGCGCGAGCCTTAACCAAAAAGCATGATCCGCAGGCGCAGCAGTACTACAGCCGTCTCGAAGAACTTCAAAAAAGGGAACGAATGACGGACCGCGCCGCGATGTTGCGCCGTTTCGCGTTGGAAGCGGCCCGAGCGCAGAACTGGCCCGATGCGATCAGCCAGATGCAACAGGCTGTTCAGATCTGCGGCGAGTGCGCGGTTGCGGGCACGCTGCACAAGAATCTCGCATTTCTCTACCGCAGCACCGGCAAGATCAGCGAAGCCGAAGCGGAGTTGCAGAAAGCTCTCACCCTGGACCCCAATGATTCGAATGCCCGGAAGGCACTCGCGGCCCTGCAGAGTCTGCGCGGCACAGAATCTCCGGACCGGTAGCGTTTCCTGAAAATGCGCTTTTGAGGACGCGCGTCGGCCCCTTCGCCGTGCGATCGGAGTGTTCTAAATTCGGGGAATTTCTGGCGGATCTTGACGGTGCGGTCGAGTTCGTCCACGGCCTGCAGGATTTTAAGGCGCAGATCGGGTTCGAGCGAGGCAGTGCGCAGATATTCGTGGACCTCGGCGTCCGCAGCAGGCGAGTGCTGGCCGTCGATGAAGGCGTTGAGCCAGTCAACGAGGAAGAAAATCTTGCGGTCGCGTTTGATCTGAGGCAGCGCTTCGAGCGCCGGCTTCAAATAAGGTTGCGTGAGCGCCCACTGATTCCAGTAATTGAACGAATGAAGGCTGAGTTCGATCCAGTCCTCCGGGCGCGAAGGGTCGTGCAGGTATTCGTCGAAATATTTCTTCTTCGTTTGCGCATCGGGACTCGCCGCTTCGGTGACGTACGCATACTTCTGCCCGTCGCCGCCCGGGTCGCGCTTGCGCTCCGCTTCGAAAATCGCGCGAGCCTCCCGGTCGTTGAACGCGATCAGTGCTGTCACCATCGTCCAGCGGTCGAGTGGACGCAACTGAACGCCCGGAATCGAGAGCTGCCCGTTCAGCAGGGATTTCAACTTTGCGAGGCCTTCGGGACTTTCCGCAAGCGAACGAAAGCCGCGGAACCACAGAATGTGGAGGTCGTGATCCTTCGCGTCGAGCATGCTGCGCGAAGTCATCGCTTCGAACTGCGGAACGAACGCCGCGCGCGTCTTGTCGCTGAGGTAGCGGTGGAGCGCCATGGTGGAATTCGAGAGGATGGTCTGCACGAGCGAGAGGTCGCTCTCGTTCGGCAGCAGATGCGCGGAAAGATCGAGATACTCGCGCGGCGCGAGTCCGGCTTCGCGAACGGAGTCCCACAGCGCGCCCCAGAGCAGGGTTCGCGTGAAGACGTCGTTTACGCCGGCCAGATGGGCGAGGACGTAGCGCTGGCTCTTCGCATCGAGAAGAAATCGGCCGTACGCGTAGTCCTCGTCGTTTGCGAACACGAACGCGGGGCACCGCGCGCGAGGATCGAAGGGAACTTTTGCGCTCCGCGCTTGGAGGTCGACGCGGATGCGGGAGGTCTGACCGTCAGGAAAGGCCAGCAAGGTCTGCGTGGCGATCGGCCAGATCGCGTCTGTGCCGAGCACGTCATGCTGCGCAAGCGAAAGATGCGTGAGGCGATCCCCGCTGCACGACCAGGAAACGTCGACCTGCGGCATTCCTCGGTGACGAATCCACATGTCCGCCCAATGATCCAGCGGTTTTCCCGAGACGTGCTCGAACGCGTGAATCAGGTCGCTCCATTCCGCGTTCGAGTAAGCGTGTTCTTTCAGGTACACGCGCAGGCCGTCACGAAAATGCTCGGCACCCAATAGGAAAGAGAGCTGCTTCAGCACGCCCGGCGCTTTCGAATAGACGATCGCGCCATAAGCAGACTTGGCATCCGCCAGGTTCGGAATATCCTGATAGATCGGCGTGGTGCCTTGCGTCGAATCGATCTCGTACGCGGCGGGCTTGATCGATTCGTAGAAGCGCTTCCAGATGGGTTCGTTCGGCTTCAACGACGCGAGCGCCTGATAGGCCATGTACTGCGCGAAGCCTTCTTTCAGCCAGAGGTCGTCGAACCAGCGCATGGTGACCAGATCGCCGAACCACTGGTGGGTGAGTTCGTGCAGGACGAGAATGTCGCGCCCGAGCAGGTCGAGATGCGTCGGAGCCGTCCGGAAAAGCACGGACTCTTCGCGCAGAAACGTGGCGCCGGCGTGCTCCATTCCTCCATACGCGAAGCCTGGAATGAGAACCATGTCGTACTTCGGAAACGGGAACGGCTGCGCGAAATACGCGAAAGGTACTTGATTCCCTGCGCGGCGATCTCCTGCACCTCGGGTGCTTCGGTTTGCGCGCGCTCGAATTGCGACTTGCGCACGTAGAGGCCGGGAAGGCCCGGGGTGTCGTGAACTTTGCGGAACGGGCCGGCCGCGAAGGCGAACAAGTATGTGCTGATCGGGCGAGTCTCGTCGAACAGGGTCTGCTGCTCACCGCCCCCGGTCTCTATTCGCTGCACGGACGTATTCGAAATCGCCGCCCAACCGCTCGGCGTCGCAAGGGTAAGCTGGAAGCGGCCTTTGATGTCCGGTTGGTCGAAGCAAGGGAACGCCATGCTGGCGTCCATGGGAACGAATAGCGTGTAGATGTACTCGGAGCCGTCGTCGCGATCTTCGAAACGGGTGAGCGGCTTTCCCGCGGGAGCGATGTTCGAGACGAAGGCCGCCTGAACGACGTTATCTCCTTCGCGCAGGGCGTTGGCGGGAAGCTCGATGTGGCCGTTGTCGAGGGCCGTAGTGAGCGGCTTGCCGTTCACGGAGATTTGTTCGAGTTTTCCGTCGCGAAAATCCAGGAGTAGCGGGCCCGTTCCGCGCAGAACGAATTGGAGTTGTTCGCTGCCCTGCGTCGTCGATGCATGCGGTTCGAGATCGAAACTGAGGCGGTATCGCACGTTCGAGACGCGCGCCGCGCGTTCGCCAGCCAACTGCCGCGGAATACCGTGAGGCGCACTCGCATAGGCGTTTCCAGAAAACGCGAGGATGAGGATGGCAAGAAGAGTTCGCGCCATTTCGGACGGAGTATAGTTGCGGAGCGGAGAATTGGCCACAGCCTGTTTCGCTGAACCATCACGCCGGTCGGCCAAATGAGCACGCTGCAACGCGCCGATTCGCCTATCGAGGCTCCAGCGTGAGCTTGTCGGCCGTGTCTTTCTCCACCGATTCTCGCGAATACCACAGGGGGAAGTAGCGCCCTTCACTCCACAGCGGCAGAAGATCCGAATAATGAGGACTGCCCGGCTGTCCGCTCTGTCCCGGCACGTTCATAGCAACGGACCTGTCCCAATCGCTCAGGTTCAGGACCTCGCGGTAGCTCGCGCCCGCTACTTGCTGGAAGCCGCTATTCCAAAAACCGGTCGCGTTCACGGTGTAGTCGTCTCCCGGGCGCGGGATCGGTCCCAGATCGAGCAAGGCTTTCGCCTGCCGAGCCTGGTCCAGCGGATGGCGGAACTCCACGGTATGGATTCGCGCCCACGACCACTTCGCTGGATCGGAGCCTTCAAGTTTGGCAAGCGTCTCGCGCGCTGATTTCAGAGTATCGAGAAGCAGTTCGTTCCGCGCGGTCTCGGGTTGCGCGCCGAAGATGTCCGACGCTGGATGCGATAGAGCGTCAAGAACCTTGGAGACCGGCCAATCCCGCATCATGGCCCACAATTCCTTCGGAACGGCGCGGTGCGTTACTGCCGTCGTGACTTCCTGCAACCAGACTTCGTAGAGTGCGGCCGCTGCGGATTCTTTTGTCACGACGCCATCCCAGCCGAGCACTAATCGCACGGCTGGATCCGTACGATTCCCCGCCGCCTGGCGCAACAGGTTGACGAACTCGCGCCCGGGCAGAGAGACCACGTCGCCCTGCAGCTTCTCCATGTCCGCCACGTCGAGCTTGTGCCCGCTGGATTTTGCCGCTTCGAGAACCGCCGTGACTCGCCGGAAGCGGAACCCCGGCGCCCACTCGTACCCGACTTTGTAGGGATAGCCCGGTGGAATCATCTTGTGATTCGCGGTCACGACGAATCCCGCCGCGGGATTGAAGGAGTGCGGCAACTGTTCGGTCGGCAGGAAGCCGCTCCACTCGTATCCGCCGTCGCCGGGAACGGGAAGGAGCCCGCACCAACTCTTTCGCAGCGGCGCGAGCCCGGCGGAAAATTCGCCGATGTTCCCGGCCCGGTCGCCATAGACGATATTTTCCGAGGGCACTTTCCAGCGCTTCATCGCGTCCTGGAATTCTTCCCAGTTCTGCGCGCGATCGACGGCCAAGGAGCCCAGGTAACCGGCGGTGCCCGGCTCCGCCCCAACCCAGCGCAGGGCCAGCGCCCGCGTTGTGTCCTCCCACAGCACAGGACCGTGCCGGGTGAATTCGAGGTCGACAGCCACGCTTGGCTGACCGCGCACGCCAAACGTCTCTTTCTCGAGGCGCATTTTCTCCCAGCCGTGCTCCGTCTTGTATTCGAGCGGATTTGCCGGATTTAGTTTCTCGAGGTAGAGATCCTGCTGGTCAAGTCCGAAAATCGTGAAGCCCCAGGCAATATTCTGGTTGTGACCGACGGCCACGCCGGGAAGGCCCGGTTCTCCAGCTCCGATCACATCCCAGCCGGGCGCAACCAGGTGAACGATGTAGCGGAGCGACGGCTCCGCAATAACTCGATGCGGGTCGTTGGCGACGATCGGCTTGCCGCTTGCGGTCAACTCGCCGGATACGGTCCAGTCATTGCTGCCTTCCAGCGCATGCGCGGGGAATTCGATTCGAGAATCGCTGCCCACGAGATTGCGCAGCAGTTGCGGCGATAGTCCGGCAAAGTTCACACCCGGTGCGGGATCAAGTTCGACCGCCGGATCGAAATCGAACAGTTTTGTCGCCCGGACCGCGCCCAGCGCCGCAACAGCCTCTGCGTGGTACATCTCGGCCATGGAGTTTCCGGTCATGGAAAATGCGGCCATTCGATTCAAGCAGTCTTCCGGCTTCCATGGCTCCGGCCTGAATCCGGCTATCTGAAATTCGACAGGCAAACCTGGACCGCCCGGCTTGGTGCGTTCGGCGATGTAAGCATTGATCCCGTCGGTGAACGCCTGAAGAATCTCCTTCGTGTCGGGCGAGTAGCTGGCGTACTCGGCGTCCATGTCGCCCGTATAGCGCAAGAGACGCGCGTTCACGTCGCGCTGGAGAGCGCTTGGTCCCAGGATCTCGGCTAGCCTGCCTTGTCCCGAGCGCTTCCATAGCTCCATCTGAAAAAGACGATCCTGCGAAACGACGTAGCCCTGCGCGAAGAAGAGGTCGTGCTGGTTCCGTGCGTAGATGTGAGCCACACCCCAGCGGTCACGGAGAACCGTCACAGGTTTTGCGAGTCCCGGCACTTTGAGCGTTCCGCGAATTTGCGAAAGAGCATTCGCGGCGCGCGTTTCGAGATCCTGGGAAGAGCTCTGCGCGGCAGCGGAAAACGCGATCACAAGCGAGAAAATGACAAAACAGAATCGGGCGATTGTTTGGTTCGAACGCGTCATATGGTCTCCTCAACATCGCAGCGCCGGACTATGAGGATCACGTAAGTGCCCTGGAGGATTCCCGAACGACGAGCTCCGGGGCGAGTTTGCGATGTACGGGCTTGAATTCCCGGTCTTCCGCTGCCGCATTAATGCCCTCCATGACGATTCCGACGGCGGCGCTGCCGAGCGCTTCCATCGGCTGGCGCACGGTGGTCAGCGACGGAATCGAAAGTCCGGCTGGGAGGACGTCGTCGAAACCGATCACCGAACAATCGTCCGGGGTTTTCAGCCCCGCCCGCGCGAGCGCGCGAATTGCGCCGAAGGCGGTCATGTCGTCGAAGGCCATGAGGGCGGTGAAGCGCTTTTTATGTTTCAGCAGTTCTTCCGTGAGGCTGAATCCGCCTTCGAACGCAGCATTCGGATCCAGGGAATCGGGAAGATCGGCCACCAGCACGGGATCGATCTCGAGCCGCACCGATCGAGCGAACGAGCGCACGCCGCGCCAGCGGGGAGCGGCGTCGGCGAGCATCTTGGGCCCGCGAATGAACGCGATCCTGCGATGGCCGAGCGAATAAAGGTGCTCGATGGCAAGGTGCGCGCCAGCTTCGTTGTCCACCATGACGGAGCTCACGCTGCCGGAATTCAATTCCCTGGCGATCATTACGGCGGGGATGTTGCGTTTCTCCAAATCCGCGAGCAGGTCGACATCCACAAACAACCAGTTCGCGACGAGAATCAGAGCTTCGACCGGACGCGCGAGCAGCATTTCCAGATAACGTTCGAAGCGGCCGCGCTGATTGTGAATGTCCGTGAGAATCGGAAGATAGGAAGCTTGGTAAAGCGAGTTCTCGATGCCGCGCAGTACAAGCGTGCAAAACGGATCGGTAAGGTCGAATACCATCACGCCCACGCTGTGGTTGCCGGTCGCGCCGAGAAAACGGGAAAGGGCCTTGCGACGATACCCCAGTTTCTTAGCTGCCTTTGCGATGCGGTCTTTGGTGGAGGGCGGAATATAGCGCGCGAGGGGCGCGTTGTTCAGTACGATCGAGACCGTAGCGGTGGATACACCGCTGGCCTCCGCAACGTCCCGCAGCGTGACTGCCGATCCTCTTGTCTTACGGCGACGCACCCGGAGCACCTCGCGTGAGAAGCAGCTGCTCTTGCGAAACCGCGGCCGCGCTCATCTTTACCACAAGCCGCCGGAGGCGGCCAGTATTCGCGGGCTAGTCCTCTTCGGCGGGGATTTCGAAGCGGACCAATTCGCTCTTGAAACCTCTCGTTTTCACCGCGCCATAGGCGATGCCGACCGCCATCCAAACCGCGCCGAGAAGGATGGCCCAGTGTCCCAGGTTGCGCCAGATGAAGAAGCAGATCAAAAAACCAAGTAACGGGAAGGCGAAATCGGTCCAGCTCCGCTTTTTGGCGCGCACGTAATAGCGGATGAAGGCGGCGGCGTTGACTCCCATGAACGCAATCAGAGCGCCGAAATTGAGAAGTTCCGCGCCTCGCTCGTAAGAAATGAGGAATGCGCCGATCAAGGCAATCGCACCGACAAAGATCACGTTATTGCGAGGGATACCGTTCTTCGCATCGATGAAGCCGAAGAACTTTTTTGGAATACCGTCGCTGCGGCCCATTCCGTAAAGGAGGCGAGCTGCGCCGAGCTGCGCGCCCATCCCCGAGCCGATGTTGGCGATCAGCACCGTGAAATTGATGAGATGAAACAAAAAGAAACCGCCGGCCTGCCGGGCCACCAGAGGAAACGCGGACTCAACCATGTCCTGGGGAAAGGGCTTCGAGCCCCACACGAGCTGCGCCGCATACACTTCGGCGGAGGATAGAATTCCCGTGATCGCGCAGACCAGTACGGTGGCGAGCATGACGTTGCGCCGCGGATTTTCGACCTCCTCCGACAAAGTGGAAATCGCGTCGAAGCCGATATACGTGAGGACGGCGATCGATGTGCCCCGGAAGACGCCCTTGAAGCTGAACGTCTGCGGATTATAGAAGGGCTGAGTGAAAAACGCGGCGCCATAGTGGTGCAGGCCCCACAGGAAGCGAATCACGAAGGCAAAAAACACGACCACCACGATGGACATTCCGGCAGCGAGCACGTCGTTGATGCGCGCGGAGCCCTTCACGCCGCGCAGATTCAGCAGCGTGAAGCCTCCCGCATACGCGATCGCCAGCGCCCAGTAGGGCACTCCGGGAAGAATATTCTGCGTGAGTTTGCTGCAAATGACGGTGCAGATCAGCGGGTTCAGAATGTAATCCATTACCATGGCCCAACCCGTGATGTAGCCGAGAGCGGGATGAATTTCCTGTCCCACGTAGGTATACGCGGAACCGGCGCTGGGGTAGGCGCGCGCCATTTTCCCGTAACTGATCGCCGTGAAGAGCATGGCCACCATCGCGATGAGGATCGTAGTGACGACGTGGCCGCCCGCATTGTTGTTGATGACGCCGTAGATTCCCATCGGCGCGATGGGCTGGATGATGACGATGCCGATGATGATGAGGTCCCAGAGACCCAGGACCCGCTTCAGTTTTGCGGGCGAAGCTCCAAGCTGGTTGAGATCGCTCATTCGATATCGATGGGTCGGTCAGGCCATGGACGCGAAACCTGTCGGCACATGACCCGCTAGCGGGCATAATTCTACTTGACAACGGGCTCCCACTGAACGTTAATCCATTTTAAATAAATTTAATAAAACTGAGGCCCTCGGCCGGCGGGGCGTCTCGTCAGGGCTTTGGCGGAAGTTCCATTGCGTATCGAATAAAAAGCGGATAGGACCCTGGCGGTGGGGAGGGCTTCAATGCTTTTTTCGCGTTTCGGTACCCGAGTGCCAGGAAAAAACTGTTCCGTCTCAATCATACGCGCGCGCGGTGTCTCTCTTCTGGCCTTCCTAGCGCTTGCGCCGGTCGTGTTCGCGCAAACGATCCGCGTTGACATCACCCCCGCTCACTCCACCAATACCATCCGGCCGAACGAAGCGCTTGGAGCCGGAATTGATCGCCTGCCGTATGGAGCGGTGGACAAACTCTTCAATCCTGAAATGGTCAAGCAGGTCCTCGCGGCGGGATGGGGGCCAATCACCTACCGGCAGAATACGGAACTGCACATGGAGGCGTGGCATTGGAATCCAGAGGGAACCTGGAGCGACCCCTCCGGCAAGGGCTATTTCACAGGCAGCTCGACGCCCACGCAGTTTCTTCGCCACTCCTACGGATACGAACTGCCGCACCGCGGCGTGACACACGATGATGGCACGGATCTCGACGGTTACTCGCGCCTGACCGACGGCGACGTCAATTCATACTGGAAGAGCAATCCTTACCTGACGCAACGATACACTCACGAAGACGATTCGCTGCACCCGCAATGGGTGTTTCTCGATCTCGCGGCGCGACGCCCGATCACGGCCGTCCGTATCGCGTGGGCCGAGCCTCACGCCAAGCACTACCTGGTCCAGTACTGGACGGGCACCGACACGCTCGATCCCATCCGGCACCCTACCGGGGGTGCCTGGCAGACATTTCCCGGCGGAACAGTTGAACGAGGCGAGGGAGGAACGGTTACTCTTGAGCTGTCCGACACGCCGCTTATGGTCGAGTGGGTCCGAATCCTGATGACGGAGTCCTCGAATACGTGCGACACGCACGGGCCGAACGATCCTCGCAACTGCGTCGGCTATGCCATCCGGGAGCTCTACCTGGGCAACACCACCAAAGACGGCGACTTTCACGACGTGATCGTGCATACGCCCGCTCAGGGACAGACCGCGACGTATTGCTCGTCCGTCGATCCCTGGCACGAGCCCGCCGATCTGGACGAGAAAATGGGCGACCAGGTAGGCTTCGATCTTTTCTTCACGAGCGGCTTCACGCGGGGGCTGCCGGCGATGATTCCGATCGCCATGTTGTACGGCGTTCCCGAGGATTCCGCCAACCAGATCGCGTATATCGAAAAGCGCGGCTATCCGATCTCATACATCGAAATGGGCGAAGAGCCGGACGGGCACTACACGAATCCCGAAGACGACGCCGCGCTTTATATCCAGTGGGCGGAAGCGCTGCACAAAGTCGATCCCAAATTGAAATTGGGAGGCCCGGTGTTCACGGGCGAGAACAGCGACATCGAAACATGGCCTGACGCTGCGGGCCAAGCTTCATGGACCGGGCGTTTCATCGATTATCTGAAGTCGCACGGCCACCTCGGCGACCTGGCCTTTTTTTCCTATGAACACTATCCGATCACACCCTGCATGCTCCAATGGAGCGATCTTTACGACGAGAACACGCTCGTATCCAACATGATTCGCATCTGGCGCCAGGACGGCGTCCCCGCCGACGTCCCGCAGTTCATCACGGAATCGAATCTTTCCTGGCAGGCTGGCGAAGCATTCCCGGATATTTTCGGCGCGCTGTGGTTGTCGGACTATGTAGGCGCCTATCTCTCCGCGGGCGGCAAAGCGGTCTATTATTTTCATTATATGCCGCTCGGCATTCATCCGCAGCGTTGTGACAATTCGCCCGGTACCTTCGGACTGTTCTCCACCGACAAGAATCTGAAGGTGAAGCAGCCGCTCTCGCAATTCTTTGCAAGCCAACTGATCAATCTGGACTGGATGCAGCCGGGCGGCGGCGAGCACAAACTCTTTCCCGCCTCGAGCGACATTCGTGACGCCGTCGGGGACGTGCTGGTCACGGCGTACGCGGCGGTGCGTCCGGACCGGCAATGGTCGCTCCTGGTGGTCAACAAGGATCAGGAGAACGCGCACCGGGTCCGAATTGATTTTCGCGACCTGGCGAAGGACTCCGACGCGCATTTTACAGGTCAGGTGGACGTCATCACCTTCGGCAGCGAGCAATACCAGTGGCATCCTAATGTGGACGGCGGGTCCGCGAACCCGGATGGACCCCCCGCCCGCTCAACCGTCAACGCCTCTAGCGAGACAGAGTTCACTTTGCCAAAGGCATCGGTGTCCGTGATTCGAGGCAGGCTCCAGTGAACCGGGCATCGCACGAATAACTCCGTTTGCGGGGAGGGGAAAATGCCAGTTTTTCGGAAAGTCGTTCTTCCGATTTTTTGCATTTTGTGCTTCAGCGTGGGCCTCGCGTGGGCCGACGTCACGGGAAGAATTTCGGGCCTTGTGACGGATTCGAGCGGTTCGGTTGTACCGGGCGCCACCGTCACCGCCATCAATACCCAAACGGGGATTCGCGCGGTGGTCACGACCGATCAGCAGGGTTTCTACAGCCTGCCCGGCCTTGCGGTCGGAACGTACAATCTCCAGGTCGAGCAGAAGGGATTCAAGACCTTCGAGAAGGATGGAATCGTCATTGACGCCAATTCCGCGATTCGCGCCGACGTCCAGCTCGAGGTGGGCACCGTCGCCGAACGCGTGACCGTCTCGACGGATGCCGTGCAGGTTGAAACTCAAAACACGCAAATGGGCGAAGTCATTACGGGCGCACGCATGACCTCCGTGCCGCTGAACGGCCGCGACTTCACGGATCTTCTGGCGCTGCAGCCGGGCGTCGTGCCCAACGCGTATTCGAGCCAGGCTCCGGGTCTCGGCGATCGCGTGGTGGGAGGCGATACGCAAGGGGTGAATTCGGGCACGCAGTCCATCAACGGACAGCGGGAAACCGCCAACGGATTCATGGTGAACGGCGCGAACGTCGAGGAAGGCAAGAACAACGGAACGGCCGTTGTTCCCAACCTGGATTCCATCGCCGAGTTTCGCATCATCACCAACAACTTCGACGCCGAATACGGCAACTACAGCGGCGGCCAGGTCAATGTCGTGACCAAGGGGGGCACAAACAGTTTCCACGGCGACGTGTTCGAATTCAACCGCAACACGGCCCTGAACGCCCGCAACTATTTCGCAACCTCGATTCCCAAGTTCATCCAGAACCAGTTTGGCGGAACCGTCGGCGGCCCGATCAAGAAAGACAGCACGTTTTTCTTTGCGGATTACCAGGGAACGCGGCAGCTCTCCGCGCCGACGCAGACCACATCCGTCCCCGACGGAACGTTTGACGGCAGCGGGAACTACGATCTTTCCACGGCTCAGCAGAATGCCGTTATCGGGGCGGGTTCGGCCGTAAATGGAGCGAACTGGGCCGGCATCCTTTCCGCGCGATTGGGCTACGCGGTGAGCGACGGCGAGCCGTACTTCGGGTGCACCGATCCTGCAAACTGCGTTTTCCCGAATTTCGTGATTCCGCAGGCCGGCTTCTCTTCCGCCGCCGCCGGCCTCCTGCCCTATATCCCCGTGCCGAATGTCCCCGACGCCATTTCCAGCGTGACGGGATTCAACTATTCGACATCCGCGTACAGCGAAAAACTCCGTGACGACAAAGTCGGCCTGCGGATCGATCAAAACTCGCGCTGGGGAATGATTTCGGCGTACTACCACGGCGATGACGACACACTGAACAATCCGTTCCCGAACAGCGGCGCGACCGTGGCCAGCCCGAACATCGGTGTGTACAGCGGCCTCGATCGGGACCGCGCGCAGCTATTCATGCTGAGCGACACGAAGGCGTTCGGCGCGACCGCACTCAACGAAGCCCGCATCGGCTACGTCCGGAACGCGGCCCACCTCTTTACGCCGCAGGGCGGCCTCCAGAACGGAGGAAGCCCGATCACGCTGGTATCTCTCGGGTTTCCCGCGCCGTCGACGTCGGGCGGAGTTTTCAACGGCGGCATCGCCGCAGTCCAGCCTGCGCTGGAAGGCGTTCCCAACATCGCGTTCAACAACTACGCGATCGGCGTTCCCCCCGATACAACAAAGCAGTACAACAACATGTTTCAGGCGCAGGACAATTTCACGAAGATCTTAGGGCGGCACAGCCTGAAGTTCGGCGCACAATTCCACTACGACCAGATCAACGACAGGAACTACTACGGTGAAAACGGGAGCTTCAGCTTTGACGGCAGCGAAACGGGCCTCGATTTCACGGACTTTCTCGTAGGCGCTCCGTCCAGCATGATCCAGGCTACCGAGCAGATCCTGGATACCCGCTCGAAATATTTCGGCCTCTACGCGCAGGATAGCTGGCGCGTGACTCCGAACCTTACCTTCAACTACGGCTTGCGTTGGGAATTCAGCCAGCCCTGGTACGACACCGGAGGGAAGCTCGAGACGTTGATTCCCGGCGTTGCAGTCCGTGCTTTTCCCGGGCTCTCCGACCGGCTGGTTAGTTCCCGGCGATCCGGGCGTCCCGTCGACACTGGCGCCAACGCAGTACCACAATTTTTCGCCGCGACTTGGCCTGGCTTATTCGCCATCCGTAAGTTCGGGCATGCTGGCGAAGCTGACCGGCGGCCCGGGAAAGATGAGCATCCGGCTCGGTTATGGGATTTTCTACTCGGCGATCGAAGACCTCACGCAGTTCCAGGAAATCGGCGACGCGCCGTACGGGCTCTTCTACGTCAGCCCGGTCTCTCCGATTTTCGAGACCCCGTACATCGATCGAGCGACGGGCAACAATGAAGGCCAGCGATTCCCGTTCGCGTTTCCGCCCCGGGGCGTCAGCGCGTCGAATCCGGACACCACGTTCAACTGGGCCGGTGCCGAGCCGATCATCGGAGCGCTCGCATACAATCACAACAACGTCACGCCTTATGCGGAAGACTATGAACTATCCGTTCAGCGGCAGTTCGGTTCCGGCACCGTCCTCAGCTTGAGTTACGTGGGAACGCAGGGGCACAAGCTGCTCACCGAACTCGAGGCCAACCCGGGTAATCAGGCGCTTTGCCTCCAGCTCAACGAGGCGCCCTATAATCCCGATCCCACGAACCAGGTGTGCGGCCCGTTTGGCGAGGGAAATCAGTACGTCCTGCCTCCGGGCGTTGCATTTCCTCCCGCGGCTACTCCGGGAGTTGAAACGACCGGAACGTGCGCGTCCGGTTCCGGCACTTGCAACGTGGTCAACACCACATACACGGTGATCCCGCCGCAGAATGGCGCTTTCGTGCTGGGCAACAATCCTTACGAAATCACGGCCGCTCAATCCGCATACAATTCCTTTCAGGCCAGCGTGCGGCACAACAGTGGCTGGGCCAGCTTCCTTTTCGGATATACCTACAGCAAGTGCCGCGACGACGCCTCCGGTCTCCAGGAAGGTGTGAATCCTTTCACTCCGAAATCGAGCATGGCGCTGTGCGTCTTCGACGTTACGAACAATTTCACCAGCAGCTACGACTTCAAGCTTCCTTTCGACCGGCTCTTCCACGCCGACACGGGCTGGGCCAACCGGCTTGCGGGCGGTTGGTCGATCTCCGGAATCACGACGTTCGCCACGGGCCTCCCCGTCAATCTGAGACAGAACAATGACCTTTCGCTGACGGGCACGCAGAACACGGAAGCGCCCATCGATGTGCCGCAGCTTTCTGCCGGAACGATTCTGAACAACACGAACCCGCGGTCCGGGCAACCGTACTTCAATTCCTTCGATCCGGCGGTGGGAGGCATCTTCAGCCAGGAACCACTCGGACAAATCGGCAACTCTCCGCGTCGATTTTTTCACGGCCCCGGTTTGAACAACTGGGATCTCGCCTTGCTGAAAGATACGAAGTTTACGGAAACGAAGAGCCTCGAATTCCGCTGCGAGGCTTTCAACATCTTCAATCACGCTCAGTTCTTTAACCCGGACGGCACGATCGACGACGGCTACCCGCAATTTGTGGGCGGCGTGAACGTGGGCGGCACATTTGGGCTGGTGAGCGGCGCTCGATCGCCTCGCATCCTGCAACTGGCGCTGAAATTCTTGTTCTAGACGGTGACGCGTGCTGGGGTGGGGCGATGAGGAATCCCCGGCCGGTCTGCCGGCCGATCGGGGAAGGACGGTTAGTTCAGGTTTTTCAAATGCGGTGCACGAGCCCCTCGTCCGTGGCTCGCGTGTTGCGGACCAGCAGCAGAACCAGGATCATCCCGACGAGAGGCACCAGGCCGGCGGCGACCAAAATCGGGTCGAACGAATGCCGCACAGCCGCCGCCGCTCGGACGTCGGAGAAATGCCCGACCAGTTCGAACGCGATAATGGTCCCGATCCCGGCGCCCGTTCCGCTCAGCCCGCTGACGGAAGCGACGGATCCCGTTGCGTATAAGTCCGAAGGCAGCACGTTCGCTATCGTGGTGAACGAGCCGTAGCAGAACGTGGCGAGTCCGAATAGCAGTGTGATCACCGCAACCTTCCCCGTCCAGATCGTGGGGATCAGCAGCACTGTACCGGTCCCGCCGAAGACGACCACCGCCTTTCGCGCAGCACCCAGCGACCATCCTCGCCGGATCAATCGCCCGGACACCCATCCGCCGAACAGGCTCCCGAGGTCGGCCGCGACGAACGGAATCCACACCGCGATCAGATTGTTCCGGAGCGAAATTCCCTTCGCCACAAGGTAAATGGGGAACCAGTCGGTAATGAAGAACCACACCGGATCGGTGAACGCTTTCGCCGCGATCGTCCCCCATGTTTGCGGCAGCTTCAGCAAGTCGCGCCAGCGAAGGTGCGGGCCTTCGTGCGATTCCGCTTCTGCGCGGTCGGCGAGAATCATGTCGCGTTCCGCCGGGCTGATTCGTGGATGATCTTCCGGCGCGTGGTATAGCCACCGCCACGCGATCAGCCAGACGAATCCGAGCAGGCCCGGAATGGCGACTGCCGGACGCCACCCCCATCGGAAGAAGATGGTCAGAACGATGAATGGCGCAATCGCGCCGCCAATCGGACGAGCCGCTGTCGAAGAAGGCTGTCCCGAGCGCCCGCTCGCGCTTCGGAAACCACTCGGCAACCGCCTTCGTCGCGCCCGGCCAGTTCGCGGACTCGCCGGCGCCGAGTAGAAAACGAAAACCGGCGAAACTGTAAAGGCCTCTCGCCAGCGGCGTACAAATCGAGACGATCGAATACCACAATACGGTGATCGCGAGCCCTCGCCGCGTTCCCAGACGATCCATGAGCCGCCCGCAGAGTGTTTGGCCAACCGTGTACGCCAGCCGGAAGGCAATGACGATGTTTGCGTAGTCGAGATTGGTCCAGTGATATTCCTGTTTGAGGAAAGGAGCGAGGAGCGACAGCGTTTGGCGATCGATGTAGTTAATGACCGTCGACGCGAACAAAATTCCTGCGATCCACCAGCGCAGAGACGGGATCGGGCGCGTCCGGCGGTTTCGCTCAACTGCATCAGCGGAGGCTTTGGTATTCATCGGCGCGCGGCCCATTCGGCGAGCGATTCACTCCCGCGTGGTCCGCAACCCGTCACAGATCATCTCAGGGATCATCCCGCGGCCGCATGCTTTGCGATCGTAAGCGGGCTGAGCAGAGCGGCCGAATGCGTGTCGAGGTACACGGTAGCGCGCGGATGAGTCCGCAAAATGGATCCAGGCGCCATTGGAGTGATCTCTCCGTCAAAGCATGCCTTCACGGCCTGCGCTTTGCGTGAATCCGGAACGACGGCGAGAATCTCCCGCGCCTTCAGCATCTGCCGAACGGACATGGAAATCGCCTGTTTCGGGACCTCCGAGATGTCTTTGTACCAGCCTTCGCCCACCTGCTGGCGGCGGCAAGCCTCATCGAGGTTCACGACGAGAAAGGGTTCCTCCGTCTCGAAATCGGCCGGCGGATCGTTGAACGCGATGTGCCCGTTTTCGCCGATGCCCAGGAATGCAATGTCGATCGGCGCCGATGTCAGCGCCTGCCCGGCCTCGCGGATCACTTTCGCCGGATCGTCGGCCCCGTCCAGCAGGTGGTAGTTCGTGATTCCGGTCTTGTCGATCAGATGTTCGTGAAGGAACCTGCAGAAGCTTGCAGGATGCGTCATGGGAAGACCGATGTATTCGTCGAGATGGAACAGCTCGACGTCCTTCCAGGAAATATCGCGCGCTGCGGTCAGTGCGGCCAGAAATTCAAACTGCGAAGCGGCGCTCGCCGCGATAATGCGCGCTCGGCCGCGCTCGCGAATCGCGGCCTTCATGGCCGTCAGCGCCTGATCCGCGGCGGCTTTCCCGAGCGATGGCTTGTCCGGAAACACTTTCAGGATCATCGACGATCTCCTTGCAACGGAACGAGGCGTATTATACAAGTTCAAATTCGCGCTCATGTGAGGAATCGATTGTTTGGGTCCAGCGAGCTGAAGCGGTTGGCGCAAATCACTGCGGTTGTGGGTCTCCTCGTCATTTCGTCCGCCGGGCTCGCGCCTGCAGTTCGCGGCCAAACGGTTCGGGTTGACGCAACTCCCAATCACGCGGTCAACACGTTCCGTCCCGTGGAAGCGCTTGGCTCGACCGTGGATCGCGTGCCCAGCAACGCCACCGACACGTTCTTCCGCCCGGACCAGATCAAACAAATCCTCGAAGCGGGCTGGGGCGAGATCAGCTATCGCCAGAACACGGATCTGTTCGTGCAGGCGTGGCACTGGAACCCGGACGGAAAATGGAGCGATCCGTCCGGCAAAGGGTACTTCGTCGGCGATTCCACGCCGACGGCGAAGATGATTCGCCACTCCTACGGCTATTCTCTGCCGCACCGCGGCTTCACGCGCAACAATGGGAGCGAATTCGACGGCTATTCCCGCCTCGACGACGGCGACCTCAACACCTACTGGAAGAGCAATCCGTATCTGACCCAGCCGTTCACGCGCGAAGACGACTCGCTTCATCCGCAGT
The DNA here is from genome assembly GCA_963753475.1 of uncultured Acidobacteriota bacterium. Lineage (GTDB taxonomy): Bacteria > Acidobacteriota > Terriglobia > Acidiferrales > UBA7541 > Palsa-295. The sequence continues at coordinate 427,671 of CAVWCN010000003.1, read as the reverse complement.
GGGTCGTCGTCGATCTCGGCAGCGAGAAGGAAGTCAACGCGATTCGCATCGCCTGGGCCGACCCATACGCCACGCGATATAAGGTTCAGTATTGGACCGGCAAAGATGCCATGGACCGGCAGGCAGATGGCGAATGGCGGGACTTCAGTTTCGGCGATGCTGCGAACGCCAAAGGCGGCCTGGCTACGCTCGCCGACGCAGCCCACCCGATCGCGACTCGCTTTGTGCGCGTCCTGATGACGCAATCCTCAAACACATGCGACACGCACGGCTCAGCCGACCGCCGCAACTGCCTGGGCTATGCCATGCGCGAAATCTATCTCGGCACGATGGACAAGAAGGCGCAGTTCACCGACTACCTGCACCATTCGCCGGATCAAAAGCAGTCTTTGACCTACTGCTCCTCGGTTGATCCCTGGCACGAGAAGTCCGATCTGTACGTCGCGCCCGACCGCATGGAATCCGGAGATCAGCCGGGACTCGATCTTTTCTACAGGAGCGGCATCACGCGCGGCCTCCCTGCGGTTATTCCGATCGCCATGCTCTACAGCACGCCCGAGGATGCCGCGGCTGAGATTGCTTACGTTGAAAAGCGCGGCTACCCGATCCGTTACATCGAAATGGGCGAAGAGCCCGACGGCCAGTACACGATGCCGGAAGACGATGCGGCTTTGTATCTGCAGTTTGCGACGGCCCTGCATCGCGTGGATCCCAAACTGAAGCTGGGCGGGCCCGTCTTCGAAGGCGTGGACGAAGACATCAAGGCCTGGGCCGACGCGCAGGGAAACACTTCCTGGTTCGGGCGATTCCTCGACGATCTGAGATCGCACGGGCGAATTTCCGATCTCGCCTTCATGTCGTTCGAGCACTACCCATACGACGGCTGCCAGACTCCGTGGAAAAATCTCTACCAAGAGCCGCGGCTTCTGACGCACATCATGGAAGTCTGGCGCGGCGACGGTCTCCCGCCGTCCGTGCCGCTGCTCGACACCGAGACGAACGCGCATGGCGGCGAGGCTTCCGTCGACATCTTTGGCGCTCTCTGGCTGGGCGACACCTTCGGCGCGTTTCTGACGGCGGGCGGGGAAGCGACCTTCTACTATCACGATCTCCCGTACTCTCCGGCGCATCCGGCGTGCCCGAACAGTTGGGGCACCTACCACATGTTCATGGTGAACAAGAATTACGAGATCCGGTCGCGCACGTCGCAGTTTTACGCCGCGCAGCTCATCACGCAGCAATGGGTCGAACCGGGGAGAGCCGAGCATCAGGTGTTCAAAGCTTCGAGTGACGTGAAGGATGACGCCGGCGACACGCTCGTCACAGCCTATGCCGTGCTGCGCCCCGGATGGCCAGTGGTCGCTGCTGCTGATCAACAAGGATCACGACCATTCCCACCAGGTCCGCGTCGTGTTTCACGACGATGGCGCCCACGCGGACCGCACGTTCGCCGGAACCGTTACTTTGCTCTCGTTCGGCAAAGCGCAATATCAATGGCACCCGAACCGGAAGCTCGGCTACGCCGATCCCGATCTGCCGCCAGTCGCGTCCAAGATTGCGGCCGCTCCCGGCACGATGTACACCTTGCCCGCCGCCTCCATCAATGTCCTGCGAGGGGTCCTCCACGACCGCCTGGGGCGGTGAGTGCTGGATCGAAGCTGCGCTGACCGAAATGCTGAATCCGAGCCCCCAGGGCCGTTGCCGCTTCAAGCGATCCCTCGTGCTGCCCCACGGCCGTCCGAGCTTTGGTAAATCGGTGACCATTAGTCATAGTAAGGGAAATTTTCAGCCGCCGGACGCACCATGTCCCACGTTATTCAAGCTATTCGGGCGCGTGAATGTCACAGCTTGGGCCGTTGCAAACATTAGGGAAAGCTAAGCGGCTTGTTTTGAAGGGGAATTTTTAGAGAAGCTGCCGCGCAGATCGTTACAGCGAGGCGCCATGTTCCCCGGGCCCGCTATTTGAAAAACGCGCCGCTAACCACTGCATTGATTCCGGCGGTCCGCGTGATAGTGATCCGCACGTGTCCCGATAGGTTCCAGATCAGATAAATTCCGTTGTTGAAGCTAGAAATATTGCGTGTATCCAGCACGGCTGCCGTGTTGGCATCCACGACCTGAAAGGTTTCCGCCCGTGCGGTGGTATCCCAATCCAGAGCGTAGAGGGCGAACTGATGTGAGTTTCCGTCCGTGAAATTCAGGTCGAAACTGAAGGTCGAACTGTTGTACCAGGTCGAGGCAATCCTCCCCGCTCCACTACCGGTCTGCAAAGCCCTAGGATCGGTAGTGCTGGAAGCCCAGGTATAGTTCGACTGCCCCTGAAGCGCAAAGGAGGCGTAGGAGGGGATGGTCTGACTGCTGTTGGCCACCGAATACCCGTCCGCTCCATACACCGGATGCCACGTCCCTTCCGTGGTTGTGTCAGATCCTATGAAGGCGGCGACGGCAGGACTGGGCTTTCCTCCAAAGAATACACCGCTGACCACTGCATTGGTTCCCGCGGTCCAGGTGACAGTGATCCGCACGTGCCCCGACAGGTTCCAAATCAGATAGACTCCGTTGTGGAAACTGGAAATATTGCGCGTATCCAGCACGGCTGCTGTGTTGGCATCCACAACCTGAATGGTTTCCGACCGTGCTGTGCTGTCCCAATCCACAGCGTAGAGAGCGAACTGATGTCGAGTTTCCGTCCGTGAAATTCAGGTCGAAACTGAAGGTCGAACTGTTGTACCAGGTCGAGGCAATCCTCCCCGCTCCACTACCGGTCTGCAAAGCCCTAGGATCGGTAGTGCTGGAAGCCCAGGTATAGTTCGACTGCCCCTGAAGCGCAAAGGAGGCGTAGGAGGGGATGGTCTGACTGTTGTTGGCTACCGAATATCCCTCCGCTCCATACACTGGATGCCAGGTCCCTTCCGTTGTTGCGTCCGATCCTACGAAAGCGGCAACCGCAGAACTGGGCTTTCCGCCAAAGAATACGCCGCTGACCACCGCATTGATTCCGGCGGTCCGCGTGACAGTGATCCGCACGTGTCCCGATAGGTTCCAGATCAGATAAATTCCGTTGTTGAAGCTAGAAATATTGCGTGTATCCAGCACGGCTGCCGTGTTGGCATCCACGACCTGAAAGGTTTCCGCCCGTGCGGTGGTATCCCAATCCAGAGCGTAGAGGGCGAACTGATGTGAGTTTCCGTCCGTGAAATTCAGGTCGAAACTGAAGGTCGAACTGTTGTACCAGGTCGAGGCAATCCTCCCCGCTCCACTACCGGTCTGCAAAGCCCTAGGATCGGTGGTGCTGGAAGCCCAGGTATAGTTCGACTGCCCCTGAAGCGCAAAGGAGGCGTAGGAGGGGATCGTCTGACTGCTGTTGGCCACCGAATATCCGTCCGCTCCATACACCGGATGCCACGTCCCTTGCGTCACCGTATCGGATCCCACAAAGCTGCCGACGGCTACACCAAGGGGCGAGACAATGGTAGTCGGGTCGGCGACGCTTGCGCTTGTCGATCCACCGCCTGACACACTGACTTGATTCACCTGAGGAGACATTGCGTTCGTCGCGACATTTACCGTCACTATGATGGCTGGAAAGCTCCCTCCTCCGTTCAAAGCATCGTTGCGCGTGCAACTGCTGCCAGTACATGACCAGCCGCTTCCAGCTATCGAGACGAGCGAGAGCCCGGTAGGCAAAGTCTCTGACACCGATACGGCGCCAATTGTAGGCCCTGCGTTCGTTCCGTTTGACACAGTCACTGTGTACGTTGCGTTCTGCTGTCCCTGCGTAAAGTTCCCGACGTGGGTCTTGGTAATGGTCAGCGAAGCGGGAGCTGGTTTGACCGTAAGCGCCACAGACGTTGTATGCGTGAGGTCGCCGGACATGCCGGTAACCGTCACAGTGACGGATCCGGTGACCGCCGCAGTGCTCGCCGTCAACGTCAGCGTGCTCGTGTTCGTTGCGGGATTAGTTCCGAACGTCGCGGTTACACCAGCCGGGAGACCAGAGGCAGATAGGCTGATGCTATCGCTAAATCCCCCTACGGGAATGGCGACGATCATGACGCTCCCGCTCGCGCCTCCCTGAGTGATAGACGCGGTCGCAGGCGACGCCGACAGGCTGAAGTCCGGGGTTGACGAGGATGCCGGCCAGCCGTTCACGAGGTTGGCAACGTTGACGGTGCCGATTCCGGAAGAGAAGTCCCAGCCGGTTGCCGTGCCGTACGCCGCAACATCTGCGCTGTTGGAAGTGGAAAGAACGCCGTACCCTGTTGAGGAGTCGTAGCAGTTCTGGGTTCCCGTGCAATCGACGGCCATGTCGCCGAGTGTCACATCGTAGAAAATGCAGGAACTCGAGACCGCGTTTCCGAGGCTGGAATTGCATGAGGGGCTCCCGGTCGGGCCATATTCGTTTGCGGCGAGGGCGTAGAGAGTCGGGTTGGGATTGCCCTGATTTCCGCCTGTTTTCTGGTTAACGAGGGCTTGGACGCCGGCCATGATCGGGGCGGCAAAGGAGGTTCCACCCGCGCCTGACCAGCCACTGGGGGCTCCAGTGCATGCAGTACCGCCATTTGCCGTATCGGAATAGCAGAAGATGTAGTAATGCGACCAGAGGCCGTTCGCGGCGAAGAGCGAAACGTCCGGAGTGTCCCGGACCCCATCATTTGGGTTGCCAAAGAGCGACTGCCATGATGGCTTCGTGTATCCGGTGCACGAACCGCTAACGACACCCTCAGTCGAGGGACTTCCGGTGGCGCAACCACTCGGGGCGCCGCCTCCGGCCCCAGTCGTAAGAGTTCCCGTTAACATTGCCAGCAAGCCTCCAGCGGCATTGCAAAAACTGTTCGACCCGTAGACGGGGAAACCTTCGTGAGCTGCGAGAAGCGCGCCGGCGCACGAATCGTTCCACGGGGTTTCGGGAATGTAGGATCGAGCCGACGAGTAGGTCGGGGTGTTGCCAGAATTCCAATAATTGCCGTTCGTCCCCGAGTACGTGTCGCTGAAATCGGTTCCGCCAACGGCGACGTTGTTCGGAGTCGAGGCAAACGCGTTGACACCAATTCCATGGGCGGCCGCGGATTGGTTCTGGTCGCATCCTGCCGCTCCCGAGTCGCCGGCAGCGACGTAGACGGAAACGCCTTCGGTAGAGGCTTGCTGGTAGGCGGCGTTGTACGTTGCGTTGGCGGCTGCACCGTTCACGGCCTCACACTCGCCGTAACTGACGCTGATGACCGGCGGCACTGCGTTCCCGTTGATCATGTTCTGAATGGCAATCAGGCCCCCGAATGTGGTCTGTGCATCGGAGCAGCTGGCCATTTCAATTGTAGCGCTCGGTGCAGCCGCGCTGGCATACTCCGCGTCGAGAATTGCTTCGACGTCGTCGGCATTCACGCCGGGATCGCCGCAGTTGCTCGGCCCGCTCGGCGGGGCGGGATGGACCTGCGAAAGCGAACCGGAGTATCCCGAAAGGCCGAACGTCGAGCGAAACGTAGTCCAATCGCCGGTTGAATACAAATTGGTGTCTTCCACAATGGCGATTGTCTGTCCCTGCCCCGTAATGCCTGAATTGAAGACGGGAGTGAAATTGTAGATGGTGGCGAGGTCACCGGGCACCACTGCTTCCGCCGTTCCCGTCAACGCATTCCCGAAGGTGTATTGGCTCCGGACCTTGACCATCGGATGCGGGCGGAAATCGTGCAGCGACACGATTCCCACGACGGCAGGTGAAAGAGCAACCGGAATCTGCGGATCGCGCATGTTCGCAATGTGCGCGGTTCCATGCACGTCGAGTTGATGGATCGACGTATGAAACGCCTGGCGCACCTGTCCAGCTGTGCCGGAAAAATCGATCAAGATTCGGCTGGGATAGACCAAGTTGATGCGGAAGCCATACGATTCGAGCCAGCCGGTAATCGTGTCGATATCTTCTTGCGCGAGGCCAAACTGCTCGCCGAACTGTTCAGCGGTCAGCCAGTGATGGAAATTCGGCGACTGCGGATTTTGGAGGTCATCGAGGAACGCCTTGAGAGCTTGCTCCTGTTCGGGCGAACGCCGCAATTGCAGAAGCATGTGCTCCATCGCGAAATCATTCGCAACGATGCCACGATCGTTGGCCGAGAGCGCTTCGGGGCGCGTGTTTCCACGGAGTATGAAAAGCTTACTCTCGTCGATATTTTGAGTGATCAGCTGGCGGGGGCGGCCGTTTGTCTGAGCTTGCGCTTGGGACAAAAAGGCAAACGCCAACAAGCATGAGACAAGCACGCACAAGGAGATATCCCCGAGATTCCGAGACATGGCCGGGCTCCTCTCTCGTGAAATCCGTCGCGCCGACACCCGTCGCCGGGAGCGCGCGTGAAATCATAAGGTCCGACGCGGGGACGAAAGTGTAGGACGAATTCTAGGAGCGAAATACTGGGCGGTCAACGATTTTTCGGCGGATGGATGGTTCGATCGCACAGGATTTGTCGTCATTTTGCTGCAGGGACTAACCAACGTACCTGGTCTTAAATGTGGATTAAATAGGTCTCATAGTAGTACTAGAAGACGCCAATTCTCCGTGGATGCCCGTTAACGGCGGGGCCTAAATTCGACGACCTCGACGCCATCGAACGTCCCCAACGTGCGACTGTCATATTGCGAGGCCGCTTTGATGAGCCAATCTATGGTGGGATAAGACGGTTTCCAGGCAAGGGCCAGAAAGCGCTGACGCTTGGGCGCGGAGTTTCGCAGGAAATCCGAAGCAACGCGAATGGCCTCGTCGTTTAAGGACCGCGGGAGGGGTACGACGGGAACGCTAAGCTTGTAGTAGCTAAGGGGCGCGAAGTAAGGGCTGTCCTTGGCCGAATCAAGCGGCATGGGGATGTAGTCGGATTCAACCAGATCACTGCAGATCAGGACGGGAGCATTGTCGGGAGAAGCGTTTTGTTCGGCGACTGCGAGAGCGTACTTCCAGGTGTATCCATGGGTTCGCGAGTCAGGCGAGACCAGGGCGCGGTAGGCAGTCACGCTGGACAAGCACGACGCAGAACAGCAGCCGTATATTGCGCGAATTGATGCGACTGACGAGAAGCGCCCAGCAAAGCGCGATTCCCGGTATGGCAACGAGTCGGTAGCGAGGGACGAAGATATGCAGCGGCGTGGCCACACTCACGCCGTACAGAATCAGGAGTGGCACAAACGCCAGTGAGAGGCAGAACAGCACGCGCCAACGTTCGACGCGGTCGCGCACGAACGGGCGCCTGGTTGCGGTCGCAAGGAGAACGGCCAGACCGGCGATCAGAGCCAGCCAACCGGGGGCGACAGTCCAGAGAAGCTCAATGAATCGGGGCGCTTTCTCGAAGACGTGGGTTCCGCGCGTGCGAAAGATGTACAGCAGTCCCGGTAACGAGCGGCAGAACCGCCGCAACAAATGAAGCGAGGGCAACGCCGGCCTGCTGCCAGAAAATCTTGCGATCGCCGGTCTTAAAGAGGACGAAGCAAATTGCGAGCACAGGCAAGATAACCGCTAGACACTAAATGAAAATAAATAATCAGGGCGGCGAGCAGGCCAAGGGCTGCCGCAAGCCAGGTCGAATCGCTGCAGCGCAAGCGCCGCAGGATGAGAATGGCGGCGTTGGTCGCCAGAATCGCGAATGGGTACGGCCTGGCATCAATCGAAGTGAAGACAACAATCGGGTGCAGGCAAAAAACAACGAGGCGATCAACGCCGTGTCGATGTCGAAGAGTTCGCGGGCCGCGAGGTAGAGAAGATATACGGCCGCCAACATGGCGAGGACGGAGGGAATTCTAAGGCCGATCTCGCTTGTCCCGAAAACCATCGATGAAAACCATAAGAGATAACCGTAGCTGGCAAGAAGGAAAGCATGCGAGCGCGATTCTATCTTGTGAAAAGCCGCCGTTGATCTGCCAGAACGAATTATCTCGTCGAGCCACAGTGGCGCCTTGACGGCTATCAGCCAAAGGCAGATCGAAAAGGCCAGGGCCGCCCCATAGATCGCGCGGTAGAGGCGATCACGGATGGGCCGGATGCTCGCGGGAACCTGCGTTTGCGGGCTGGGTGTTCCAGTGACCAAGATTGAGACCAAGTGCTTTGGTTTTAGTTCGCGCTCTCGCGCGGTCGTGCAAGCATTGTGACCACGTCGCCCCGACGCGGGATGTTGAGGCCATAAAGGTAGTAAAGGAAGTTCGCCATTGTCTTCTGCACGGTTCCAAATTTACCGTTTGGAGGACCTCCAGGGAGCCATTCAGTTATCGTGCGATACAGGGGCGAGTAAAAAGGAAATCCCCATCCGAAAATATCTACCACTTCCAGATTAACGGCTTCGGCCTTTGCCCGTAACTCGGCATCGGAATAGTTACGGTAATGGCCTATATGGCGCTCGGAAGGTCGCATGCGGCCGCGGATAGTTGCCACCAGGACCCATCGTTTCGACATGCGCGCGATATTGCGCAGTGCCGCGATGTCGTCAACCAAGTGCTCGATTACCTGGTTGCACAGCACCAGATCGAACTGCTCATTCAATCTCTCTTTTTCGGCATCAAGAGGCTGGAACGTTCCTTTTGGCACTCTTTGCGCCGCCATTGAGAGTGCCTGGGTTGACAGGTCTGTGCCTGACACAATCGCGCCGGGTATCGCTTGGACGATTGCAGCGAGGTTGTCTCCTGAGCCGCAGCCGACGTCGAGTATGGTCCGCACGTTGAGCTTCGCGATCAGCTTGATCAGTTGTTCTCGCTGGTGCCGGTGTACAGGACCGAAGCGCTGCTGGTCGCCCCACGTCCCTGTCCACAAATCGTTGTATCTTTCGAAGCTCGCCATATCTGGGATCTCCGGCACCTAGCTTGCGTCCCGTGTCTGATGCCTTTGGAGCAATGCGCAGGTTTGAAAAAAATGACGAAAGAGCCAAGGCAGAAAACTGGTGGTGCCTCCCATTCCGCCGTTTTCCTGGAGGCGCGAGAGGCGCCGCTTTACTTTCGCGACCAGGGCGCGTGGGCTGCGGTTGACATAGTCCCACCCCGTACCGCACTCGACGATGGCTCCCTGAAGAAGATCGCACCCAGGGAACAATGCGGCGACCTGTTGCGCATCGGGTCGGAACATTGTGTCGATCGGATCGGGATGATAAGGAAATCGATTTGGCACAGTCACGACGATGTGGCCGCCTGATGGGATGAGCCGCTCGAGCTGTGTGCAGATAGCGGCTGGACCGACGACGTGCTCAAGGACGTTGCAACACAAAAGCGTCCGATACTCTGTCGCGCGATAGCCCAGCCACAAAGGCGTCGTCGGTGAGATCCCCGTGGAGATCGATACCATCTCCCTCCCGCATATCGAGATGATGAACGGTGACTCCTCGGTTTCGAAGGGGAGCAAACACCGATTCCTCCATCCAGGGTTGTACGTGCTCACGGAAATCGGCCGTCGAACTCCCCACATTCAGAACGGGAGACAACGTTGCGGAGTCAAATTGATTCAGGGTGTCTCTGATCCAGCGCGCCTCGGCCGTAAGCATGTTGTCAGACGCCTCTTGAGGTGACTGGCTGGCCACTATGAGTGGTGCAAGGCGGGTCGCCGATCAGACGCCGCGCGATCTCAAGGTACCGTTCGGCCGCGCGTGGCCAGGAATAACGCTCAACGGCGAAGGCTCGACGAGCTTCCGCGTTCTCCGGCGACTGCCGTTCGGTGGCGAGCACAGACTCTATTGTCGACAAGAAGTTCTGGGCGGTCCGGTCGTTGTTTTTGGCTCGACGGGAACGCCTCGGACGAAAGGTGCCATGGCTGGATCGGCCGCGACGCTCTCCTCCCCGCACACGACGGGTAGTCCCGCAGCCAGAGCTTCCTGCACGACCAGCGGGAGGCCTTCGCCGACGCTGGGGAGCACCAGTAGGTCACATGCGCGGTAAAGCGGGGCGATAGAAGCACGCTGCAATCCCGAAATGACATGAACATTCGGGGCCTTCCAAGACCTTGGGTCGAGGGGGCCCCAGCCAGCAAAAACCCACGCGCACTCCGGGCGCAAGGATGCCATGCGCCTCAGCGTTTCGACGCCTTTCTTCTCGACGAAGCGCCCAACGAACAGAATTAGTGGCTGGTGCAGGGGCAGGTGATACTTGCTTCGAAACTGCTCCTTTGTTTCGTCCGGAGCGGAAGTCCGATACAGGCCGACATCAACGCCGTTGAAAATCATTTCCGGCTCGCGTCTGAAGGAGAGTCCCGAAAAGAATTTCCTGGTGACTTCACTGTAGAAAACCACCTGATCCGCCCGCGAAAGCATTGGGCGGGTGAAGATGGCGTTGGCAAGCCTCATAAGAGCGTTGGGAATCGCTTTCCTGTAGGGAACAAATCCGATGTGTTGAAGGATGACGATTGGAATCCTGCAGAGTCGGGCGATGAGAAAGCCCGCGATGGAACTCAGGTACATGCAATCGTTCAGGATTACGAGATCGGCCTTCCTGATCTGAGCGCCTATTTCCTTAAGCGCGCGAAGCGAGGGAATCGGGAAGGGGATTCCGAGTTTGTCCTCGACGAGGTTAAAGATTCGCACGGGAACCGCGTGAGACCGGCCCACCGCGTCAGGGGGCGGCGTGGTATTTCCAGCGATCCAGGTGACATCCTGCCCCTTGGCGGAAAAAGCGTGGAACAGTTCATCGGCGATGGCCTCGAGGCCGCCTTTGTGCGACGCGAAAAAGTTGGTAATGATCAGTATCTTCATTTTACTCGAGACCGCTTAATGAGTGAGCTTAATGACTCCGGGTTCACCGACGTTAGCCGTTTCTAACCGTCCTTAATCAGCTGACGTCCTGAGTAGTCGAGCTTCCTAAGATTGCAGCTTATCTGTCTTTTCAAAAGGAATTCGTCGATCGCTTTTCTCGCGCCCGCCCAGTAGCCGTAATCGTCGAACTGGATCATCCCTCCAGGCGCGACCTTGTCGTAAAGGTTGAGCAAACACGTTTTCACGCTGTGGTACCAGTCGCCGTCAATGTGCAGAAGGGCGATCTGGTTAATGGGGGCCTTTGGCAGCGTGTCCTGAAAGAGGCCCTTGACGAAGTGGACTCGTTCAGTGGTCCGAAGGTCTTTAAACAACTGCTGCACTTCATCGAGCGTTCCAATGCACGCCCCTGTGTAGAGCATCGCGCTCTCGAAGTCGGGGTCTTCCTCCGACGGCGCAGGCAAGCCTTCAAAGGTGTCGAAGAGCCAGAGTTCGCGCTGTGCAGCAAGGCTTCTCAGAGTTAGGGCGATGAGCGCCGCGCTTCCGCCGAGCGCGCAGCCGCATTCAACGAAATCGCCCGGAACTCCACGTTGGATCACCGACTCGACGCCACGGTATAGACCGCGCAAACGGGCATTGCTGCACATGGTACGAGTCCGAACAAGCCGATAGATAGAGGCGAATTCAGACGGTGACAGGAGATCCCATGTACGTTGTAGCGCCCCAAACATGACACTCGCTGCAAATTCCGGGTTCCTGAGCCCCCGGAGTCTCGCTCCAGGTGAGTGCCCGGCTCGGGCGTTGGCGAACAAATTGTCAGCTTCCGTCATGTTGTGGAAAGTGCCTAGCGTCGCCTTAGGCCAAGGATGCTCAGGAAGAAACTGCTGAAAATAATTTGTGTGCCCAAGGTGAGTGAAAAGACGGCAGGCATCACGATACGCAGCATATGCCGCATGTCCAAGACGCCAAAATCGGTTTGTGCCCAGTGGGAAACTGCCCAGATCGATCCGCCTAGCCCGACAGCGACGAGCAGTCCGCCGACGATCAATCCGGTTTCCAATGTGATCCACCGGAACATGCGGTTGAGTCGCGGATCCTCGGGCAGCAGAGCCCTCCGTCACCGCGATAGATCTTGGTGAATAGCCCGAAGATCGAGGAGCTGGTAGCCGATCAATGCCAAAAAACCCGCAATCAGCAAGCTATGGATGTCGAAGCCGACACCGGCCAGGCTGATCGGCGCCCGCATCAACAAGACGGATGCCAGCAGCCCGACGGCCAGGCAAGCGGCCCCGGGCCACATAAACATCCAGCGGGGGCTGAACAACAACATGAATCGCAGGTGGCGCCAGCCGTCGCGCCAGCTTCGCAGATGCGGTGGGCGAGAGCGGCCGTCTTTGTGCAGCACCGTCGGCACCTCGGCAATGGCCAGGCCCTTGAGCGTCGACTTGATGACCATTTCGCTCGCGAACTCCATGCCCGTGGTTTGCAGTTCCATGCGCTGGTAGCCCTCCTTGCTGAAAGCACGCAAGCCGCAGTGAAAATCGCCCGCCGGGCAATGGAAGAACAACCGACCGATGCCGGTCAGCACCGGATTGCCGAGCCAGCGGTGCTTCCACGGCATGGCGCCGGGCAGAATTCCACCCTGAAACCGGTTGCCCATCACCAGGTCGTAGCCGGCCCGCAGCTTTTCGACGAAGGGATAGATCGACGCGAAATCGTAGCTGTCGTCGGAGTCGCCCATGACCACGTAGCGTCCCGTGCGGCGAGGATGCCGCCACGCAAAGCGTTGCCGTTCCCTCTAGCAGAGACATGAACGATTCGGGCGCCTTCGGCCGCGGCGATTTCGGCTGAGCCGTCGGTCGAGCCGTTGTCGGCCACGATGACTTCACCGGCGATTCCAGCTTCGCGCAGCGCTGCCCAGGCTTTGCGGACGCAGATGCCGACGGTCTCGGCCTCGTTCAAGCAGGGCATTACCACGGAAAGCTCAATCGGGTTCCTTGAGGGTTCGACCGAGCCCAGATGCAGCCCACGGGCTGTGGAGATCGAGGTTGCTTTAGAGGCACTCATAAGCCTCACAGAAACGGCAGTCTTTGCCGTTCCGTGTCAACTTTCGTTCACACGTTGCCCGCGTCTTTCGTGGAAAGCGGGCTTTACGCCGGAAATCACAGGATTGGGGAGCAATTCAGGTTCCAGAAAGGGTGCAAGCAAGCGTCTCGAAGCGTAAGTTGTTTAATCCTAGCCGCCTCGCACAAGACGCTGAAATTGAAGGCTTTGGACTTGGAATTGCAATCTGGCACCCCGATGATTCATCACAGCGGATTTCCCACGTTCCGCGGTAACAGAGTTCCTGGCGGAGATACTCGTCTGGGTGTTCTTTGAGGGGCTCATATGGGTGGCGATCATCGTAGTCAGCGAGCGGAGACTGCCCTGGTTCGAGAGAGCTTATGGCCGCATCGCGCACGGCTTCAGTTCTTTTGCGCGGCAACGGGGGCTGGCGATCATCACCGTGTTTCTGCTGGTGTTCGTGGCGTATCGCGCTGCTTCCGTTTTTTCATGTGCCGCCGCCGAAGATCGTCGATCAGTTCACCCAGCTTCTGTCCGGGGGACACGCTGGCGCAATGGCGTGTAACGAACCCGACGCACCCGATGTGGTTCTACTTCGAGACGATGTTCGTGAACCAGAAGCCGACATACAACGCGATGTACCCGCCGGGAACCGGCTTGTTTCTGGCTGCCGGGCAGATCGTGACGGGGCAGCCATGGTACGGGATGCTGTTTTCCGTAGCGCTGGCGGCGGCGGCGATCTGCTGGATGCTGCAGGGCTGGATGCCTCCGCGCTGGGCGTTATGGGGCGGGCTGGTTTTCGTACTGTTGGCGTGGTGCGCAACACGCTTACGGAGAACTATCTTGGGGAAGCGTGGTGGTGCTGGGAGGCGCGCTGGTGCTGGGGCTGATCCGCGAATCAAAATGGCGGAGCGTGGCGGCCGCGTTCTGGCTGGCGGTATCCGGCGTTGTGCTGCCGGCAATCACGCGGCCTTACGAAGGCGCGGTTTTCGTTGTCGCGGTCGGGATTGGGGGAATCTTCTGGCTTGGACTCAGCGGTATGAGAACGCGCGGTCTGCTGAAACGAGTGGCGGTTCCTGTCGCCGCCATCTTGCTGCCGACGTTCCTGTGGGTGGGGTACCTGAACTGGCGGACGACGGGAAGCGCGCTGCTGGCACCGTACCAGTTGAACCTGGTCAACCAGCACATGACACGGCCCTTCTTCTGGCAAAAGCCGGCCAATCCGCCGCCCCATTATGACTATCCGGCGATGGCTTCCTTCTACGATCAATGGGAAATGCACTGGTGGAGGAGCACGCGCGGATTTCCGCATGGATTTGCGCGGTTTGTCCTGGACAAGGTGGAAGTGGTTTACTGGTCGCTCGTCTGGCCGCTGGGCGTGTTTCGGCGGTGGGCTGCTACCAACTCCTTAAGAACCGTCCCCCGCCCTTCCTGCCTCTCATTTTGCTGTTTTTCTTAGGGGGCTTATGTCTCGAGGGTATCAGCTCATGCCTCGCTATGTGGAGACGGCGATGGGTTTGTTCCTCCTCCTGGCCGTTTATGGCATCCGCTACGCGTCGGTTTGGAGACGCAAGAGCCGTCAGGGACTGCGCCTCTCGAAAGCGGCGACTGTATTCGTCCCGGCTGCCCTGATGGTCTGTAGTGTTGTCTTTCTGAGTTACCTTCTGCCGCACGGCGGCGAGCCGTGGTATTGGGCGCGGTGGCAGGCGTTGCACGCGCTGCGGGCGTTGCCGGGTAAGCAGTTGGTCATCGTGCGGTACTCGCCATCGCATCTACCTGAAGAATGGTATATAACCGGGCAGATATAGACGGGGCGAAGGTGGTCTGGGCGAGAGAGGCTCAGCAAAGCGACGGGCCGCTTCTGCAGTACTTTCAGGACCGTACGGTCTGGCTATTGGAGCCGGATGGCGCGTTTGCCAATCTGACGCTGTATTCGGAGAGGAACGCCGGTGACCCGTCGTCGCAGATCGGGGCGTTTCGCGTCTCCTGTAGCCCGATCCGGTGTGCGAAGACCTGAAGCGCGAGCTCAAGCTCCGCCTCGTTGAGGGAGTGCCGATGTCTTCAACCGAACCAGCGGGAAGAATCAACAGGTGACCGATCATCATCGGCGCCGGGCCGGCGGGCCTTACCGCCGCCTACGAACTGTTAACGCGCACCGGCATCAAGCCAATCGTGCTGGAACAAAGCGCCTACATGGGCGGCATCTCGCGCACCGTCAATTTCAAGGGAAACCGAATCGATATAGGCGGACACCGCTTCTTCTCGAAGAGCGACCGGGTCATGGAATGGTGGCTGCGCCTCATGCCCGTCGAGGAGGCGGCGCTGGCGCCGCAGGTGACCGTCGGCGAGGCGATGCGGTCATGCTGCTGCGCAGCCGCAAATCGCGCATCTATTTTCTTCGCAAGTTCTTCGAGTATCCGATCACGCTCAGCGCGCAGACCATCGGAAATCTCGGCCTGGCGCGCACCTGCGCATCGGCCTCAGCTATCTTCGGGTGGCCGCGTTTCCCTCCGCAAGATCGACAATCTGGAACAGTTCTTCATCAGCCGCTTTGGACGCGAGCTCTACGAGACTGTTCTTCAAGTCTTACACCGAAAAGGTGTGGGGAGTTCCGTGCAACGGCATCAGCGCGGAATGGGGCGCACAGCGCATCAAAGGGCTTTCGATCACGCAAGACGCTGCTGCATGTGTTGAAAAAAATGGCGGTCGGCGCCGGCGATATCAAGCAGAAGGGAACGGAGACTTCGCTGATCGAGCAGTTTCATGTATCCCAAACTCGGGCCGGGACAGTTGTGGGAGCTGGCGGCGAAGCGGATCATCGAGTCCGGCGGCGAGATCATCACCGAACTTAACGTCGACCGCGGTGGACGTCGTCGAGCGGTCGATTGCAGGCCGTGAGCGGCACGGATCGTGAAGGCCGGCGCCGCGATTCGAGGGGCAATACTTTTTTTCCACCATGCCCGTCAAAGATCTTGTGAACTCTCTGGATTGCGCGGTTCCCAGGCAGGTGCATGAGGTCAGCGAGGGCCTGGTCTATCGCGATTTCATCACCGTTGGACTGCTGGTGAAGAAGCTGGAGATCAACGACGGGACGGACTCACGAGGACTGGTCAACGACAATTGGATTTACATTCAGGAACCTGATGTCACTGCCGGACGCTTGCAGATCTTTAATAACTGGAGCCCGTTCCTGGTGGGCGACCCCGATAAGGTCTGGCTTGGGTGGAATACTTCTGCTACGAGGGCGACGATCTCTGGACGCGGTCGGAAGAGAGCATGCGGCACTGGCGAAACGAGTAGAAAGATCGGCATTCGGCGCCAATCGGACGTGCGCGACGACCGTGGTCCGCATGGCAAAGACCTATCCGGCGTACTTCGGCACCTACGACCGCTTCGAGGAAGTCCGCGACTACGTGGATGCTTTCCGAACCTGTATCTGGTGGGACGCAATGGCATGCACCATTACAACAACCAGGACCACTCGATGCTGACGGCGATGACCGCCGTGGACAACATTCTCGCCGGCCGCACCGACAAGCGAACATCTGGGAAGTGAACACCGAGACGAGTATCACGAGCAGAAAACGCCGGAACGCAAGCAGGAACCTGCCGCGCAGGCCTCAGACGCCGTTCCTACCCTCGAACACAGCTAGCAATAGGCGAGCGATCCGCGTTCAGCGCCGACAGACACAGGGAAAAAGCAAATCAGGGGCGGGAATGCCGTCGCCAACCCGTTTAAATCCGCCGAGGTGTTGTTAGCGGGGAAGATGGAAGGGGACTTCGACGTCTTTCTCGGTCTGGACCGGTTCGCCATTGAGCAGCGCGGGAAGTAGCGCCAGTATTTTGCGGCTTCCAGGGCCGCAGGCGCGAGCTGCGAAGGCCCGCTGATGAATTTTTCGCTGCTGATAGAACCGTCGGCCGCGATCACCAAGTGAATCTTCACGGTTCCCTGCAGGCCCTGTTGCTGAGCCTCAAGCGGATACGTAGGTTCGACGCGATAGGTCAGGTGGCACGGGTTGAAGCGGTCCGACGGCTTCAGCACGCGTCCGTCGACAACTCGCGGACCAGCCGGTTCCGGCACGAAATCCACCGGCGAGGGCTGCATTGTGGGAGTGTTCTGCGCAGATTGGATCGGCTGGACCGGCGGAGGATTTACCGCGAGCGGCGCGGAGACCTCAACTCGCCGCGGCAACTCAGCGGTAGCCGAATCAGCAGGACTGACGGGCGGCGCAGATTTGTGCTGCTGGCTCTCCGCTGCGAGGCTGGTATGCGAGCGCTCTGAAGACTTTTTCTCGCTGCTTCGTGCGTGGATAGCCTCGTCGAGTTTACTCGCACTCGTGGACGGAGTGGTGGTGCTCTCTGCGCTGGTAACGGGCGGCACGGGTGTGGCAACCACCGGAGGCGCCAGTTGACGATTCACCAGAGGCCCCACCCACGTTCCAATTCCAAAGCAGAGGATCGAGAACAACACAATCGCAGCTACAACCGAGATCTGATTGCGCGCTCGCGTTCGACGCACCGCGGTCTCGGCAGCCTGGCGCACGGCATTCCTCGCTGCTTCCATTGCGTCCATGCCGGTGTTTGCCGGGAAGCCAGACGAGGGCGCGAGAATTGTCGATCCCGGAATAGCGGGCGGCGGGGCGAGCAAATTGGAGAGCGCCCCGGAGCCGGTGCTGACCGGGGAACCGCTTGTCCTTGGCTTCGCTGCCATGGCGGCCTGCTCCTGCGTGTATGGCCTGCGCACAACGGGAGCTTCGATCGCGGAAGCGTTGGTCTCTTGCTGTTTTCGCTTGCCGAATTCGCGAGACACGATTTCGGGTCTCGGATGCAAAACAGGTGTGGCTGGCGCGGCTGGGATGCCGGCAAGCGCATCTGAGTCTGCACCAGGAGCAGCCGGCCGTGCGGACTGGTGCGCCGCAAAATCGGCCATCAGACTGAGCCATTTCTCTCGCTGCGAGTCCTGGAGTGGTTCAGGCAAGGGCACCGCTGCGCGCGCGGCTCTTGAATCTTCGGTGGGTTGCGTCTTCGGAGGAGCCCGGCGCGGGCTCGGAACGCATCCACTCCTGTATTTGCGCGCGGGCGGCCGCAGGCATCGCGAGGAAACGCACTCCCGCTTGCCGATTCGACTGGCCGAGCCACACAATTCTGGCAGCGGTTTCGATCGGTTTTTCCGAACGGGGAAGCTGAATGCGAAGGCTTACTTCCTTCTGTTGATCGAGCGGACCGGCGGCTTGGAGGGCCAAGCCCTCCTCACTGACATTAAGGATGATTCCGCCGTTATCGGCCCCTATGTCCAGATAAGCCAAGGCACCGAGGGGATGACGCACCCGGACTCTGCGCTCCTTGGGGGGCACCGAATTGTCCACACAAACGGTCATGTGCGACATAGCCAATCGCTTCTGGGCACCCAATCCACCCGCTAAGTACTTGAGGACGAGTAGAGAATCGCTCGCTCCGGGATCACTCCTGCACGGGACTGTCCCAATCTCCCAGGTCGCCACGAATTTTCATTCGGGCGGTACACCCTGAGCCTACTTTTACCCCGGCAGCTCGGCACTCAACGAACCCACAGCGGCACGCGTTAGAACCACTGTAAGTGCTTTATCGCTAGTGGCTTGCCAGGAGATACGGGCTACATAGGTAAGTCTCAGCGTGGGAATCAGCCCGCTCTCTACGGTTACAGTAACCCCCTATTTGAGGAATGTCCATCCCTTGATTTGCACATAAACTGCCATATTTTCTCTCCACTTCTGATACAGGGAAATACCGATGCCCGTTTGTCTGCACCTTATAGATGGCATGCCACTTGCTGGTCATACAACGCATAGATACCTACTCTCTTTAAGCCCGGCCCTTTCCATTCTGGTCCGGCACAGCGGCGGGAACCGTCAAAAAATGGAGACTATCCAGCTCGAAGCACCCGAAACAATTGGTGACGTTGGTGTCGGCAAGACCTTGCTCGAGGAGCTCGCCCTCAAGATTCTTTTCCTGGGCGGCGAGATGTCCCTGTCAGTCCTGGCCGACCGCATGTGCCTCAGTCTGCCCGTGATCGAGGAGATCTTTCGCTTTTTCCGCAAGGAACAGCTTTGCGAAGTCAAAGGGATGGTTCGTGGAACGCACATCATCTCTCTGACCGGCATCGGAAAGGAGCGGGCATCGGCCCTTCTGGCAATTAGCCAGTATGCAGGCCCGGCTCCGGTTTCATTGAACGACTATTCTCAGCGGGTGCAAACGCAGAGCGTCCAGGGCACCGTGGTCACGCCGAATGACTTGAAGCGGGCGTTCGAGGACCTGATTTTGAGCGAGGATCTGCTCACCCGTTTGGGGACGGCGGTCGTCTCCGGAACATCCATCTTCCTTTACGGGCCGCCGGGAACCGGCAAAACGACCCTCGCCTGCAATATCCCGTCGGTTTTTGAGGACTTTGTTCTGATTCCGCACGCCATTGAGGTCGACCGCCAGATTATCGCCGTTTACGACCCCGGCGTGCACCGCAAGGCGGATGGACCAGCTCCCGAGGATTGGGACCATCGCTGGGTGGTGTGCAGTCGGCCCCGCGTGGTTGCGGGCGGCGAACTTTCGGGAGAGATGCTCGACCTGCAATTCAATGCCAGCAGCCGCTTCTTCACGGCTCCGCTTCAACTCAAGGCAAACAACGGCATTCTGGTCCTGGACGATTTCGGACGCCAACGCATGCGTCCTGAAGAACTGCTCAACCGCTGGATGACCCCGCTCGACCGCCGCATGGATTTTCTTACGCTTCCGGGCGGGAAGAAATTCGAAATTCCCTTTGATGTCCTGGTGGTTTTCTCAACCAACCTCGATCCGCGAACCCTTGCAGATGAGGCTTTTCTGAGACGAATACCGAACAAGGTCGGCGTGACATATGCCACTCCGGAACAATTTTCCGAGATTTTCGAGATGGAGTGCGCCAAGCGGATGCTTCCGTGCGAGCCGGATCTGGCCCATTACGTCGTCGAGTTAATTACTCAGGACCTGCAGCAGACGCTGTCGCACAGCCACGCGCGAGATATCGTGAACCAGATTTTCTGGACGGCGAAGTATCGCGGAGTGGATCCGACGGTGAATCGTGGGACGCTCCGGCAGGCCTGCCAGAACTATTTTCTTCCTGTCCAAAACGTCTAGCGGCCGCTCACCCATACAGAGCGTTCATCGAGAACACCTCGATGGGCGTGCGTCTGTACGAGGTTGATTTGGGGTTCGGTGGCGGCTGGGGTGCAGCTAGTAACTTAGACCCGCGTTTTCGTGAAGCTGCGACGAGTGATCTGCAATCCCGCGAGGAGCGGCACAGCGTGGTGCTGCACCTCGCGCGGAGGGCCGGAAGACATCTTCAATCATCCGGCCGGAGAGAAACCCGTCCGTCCGCAAGGCAAGAATTTGTTTTTGTGTCGTCCCTAAAGATGAAAACGCGCGCTAGTGCGCGATCTGGTTTCGCGGGACCTCGAGATAGCCGAGGATTTCGTCCTTCACAATTCGCGTGGCCACCACCTGGAACGGCGCGCTATTGCGCGCCACCACGAATTGCACGACTTCGTGGACCATTCGATCCTTCAACTCGATGCAGGTGGGCTGCACGTAAACGCACAGGGTGTAGCTTTGCTTCTTGGGATTCGTTGATTTCAGAACGAGGGAAACGGGACCGATCGGCTGCGGATTCGATCCGCGGAGCAGTTCGAACGGGATGGCTTCCAGGTCCGTGCGGTTGATCAACTCGTTCAGCTCGTCCTGGTTCCGCAATATCGTAACGTTTTGCGATCCCACCTGGCCGGCCATATCGGCCAGACGGTTCGTGGTTGCCTGCCATGCATCTTGACTCGCGGCCTGGTTCTGCTGGAGCTGGCCTATGCCCCGTTGCAGAGCCGTCAGCCGCTGTACAGTGGCCGGATCGGTGGCCGGAGCCCCAGAGACTCGGTAAACGGTTCTCACCGGCCGTGTGGAGGGCGCAGTCGCCACCGCCGCTGTCGTCTTTGGCTCTTCTTTTCTCACGATCGTGACCGTCTTTTTCTCGGCCTCGAGCTTCGCGAGACGCTCTTCGATCATTGTGAGCCGTTGATCGACGCTGGCCAGGGCTGGATCATCGGCGCTCGCCGAAGTCCGCGACGTTTGCGGAATCAGTTTGTAGCCCACGAAAGCAATCGCCGCGATGATCGCAATCCCGAATATCAGGCCGCCCATTCGCGCTCCCGTCCCCACGCCGGTGGCAGAAGGTGCTTGCGACTGAACGAATACTTGCCGGTCGAAATCGATTCCTGCTGTTGATTTGTCGGTCATGGGTTGAGTCAGCTCCAGTGCGGTTCTAGCGTATCACGATGCTCGAGGGGTATCGCTCTTTCAGTGTGATGACTACCGCCTGCGTTTCTTTTGGCATCAGGCCGATCAGTTTCTGTCCTTCGTCTTGACGGCTGCCCCGCATGGCGATCTTGTATTTTCCCGGCGCAACCACCATCAGTTGAGGCGTCTTCCCCACCAGTCGATCGTTGATGAAAATGTCCGCTCCGGTGGGCACCGATCGAAGAAGCAATTTTCCGGCATTCGGTCCGGCATTGTCTTCGAGGTCTTTGCGATTGATCTCTTCTTCGGAGGGGCCGCTCCGCGCAATCATGTAGGCCGACTTGTTGTCTTTCGCAGGGCTGGCCAGGTTGGGAGGCAGTGCCTTCATGGTGTGCGCTGCCATCGAGGAATTGGATGTTGCCGCGGCTGCCTCGGCAACGGCTTGTGCACGCAAACTCCCTGCTCCTGCCGCGACCAAAACCGCCAGCACCGCGATCCTATGCAGTCTGCGCATCAGCCTCTCCCGAACTCTGGATTGCCGGCCGCGAAACTGGGCCCATGTAGCCGACAAAACCACGAAATCTCTCTTGCAGGACGCGTACCAAAGTGCTCGCCCGAAAGCTGCCGCCCCGTGTAAGATTCGTCTTTCAAGCGGCTTACACCAATGACTGGCTTCGAAGATGAGAATTCTGTTCCGCCCAGGCATCGGATCGTGCGTTCAGCCCATGGGTGGACTGCGCCAGCGTGCTCAAACGGTGACACTTGGGAGGGTTGCAAGCTCTCTTTGAGAGGAACAAGATTGCCGAATATTGGTACCCAACGTGCTCCCGCTTCTCCTTTCGACGCCTGCGCGCTTTTATATGGTGACGGCTCAAGCAGGAATTGAGAGGATAGTGCAGCTTACGATTGCCGCAGGCCGAGAGAATGTCCACCGACATGACTTTACTCGCGACTGAACCTGGTCGCAGACCGCAGCCGAATGGCTCCCGAGCACCATTCGTGGAGCGCGCTTCGTTGCGCCTCTTCGTCCGGCGGGAGCCCTTTCTTTCCGATTGGCGCGGCTCGATTGCCGCCCTCGTGAGCCGCACCGATCCGAAATCCTCGCACTCGGTGAATCACTTTCTGCACTGCGTGAACCTGGCGCGCACTCGCTTTTCCGGCCGGTCGCTGGGGGCCTCGTTTGTGCTGCATTGCTGCTTTCTAGCGCTGGCGATCTATCTGCCGCAAGCGATTCCCGCGAGCGCTTCGCCGCTCGACGACGCCGCGGCATTCACGGGGAAAATCTACTACCGCGTGCCCGTCGTCCAGGCGCCCAAGTTACCGCGGCTGGCACCCACCGGTCCCGGTGGACGTCCGGGCGCCGGCTCGAATGCAGTTCGGTTGCCTGCCTTGGGGAGCACGGTTCAGCGTCCGAACATGACGATTGTTTCGCGCCCCGTCCATCCGGACAACTTCCGGCAGACGATCTTTCAGCCCTCCTCGCCGCCGGACCTGAAGATCACGACGGACCAGAAATTACCGAATATCGTGTTTGGCCAGGCTTTGGAGCGTCTGAAAGCTCCCCTGAACCCGAATGACACGAAGCCCTCTCTGACGAACCGCCGCTTCTCTCCGGTGGAGGCTCCGTCTCTTTCCGAGAGTTCGCAAAAGAGTCCGCTGACTTCGCTTCTCCCGCCGTCGGACACTCAGCCAAAACTGGCGATTCCTGTGTCAGGTGGCGGAGCGCCGATTCAGCGAACGGCCTCGAATTCAGGCGATCCGTCGGGTGGAAACTCGGATGTGGCTGGCCTGGTCGTCCTTGGCGTTGATCCCGCGGGATCGGCGGCTCAAGTTTCTCTACCCGCTGGGAAATCGGTGGGGCCAGTTCTCGATTGCGCCTCCGGGTGCGGACAATGGCTCGCCCGGCGGGGATCCAAACGGATCGGCCAGCGGGGGCACGGGCTCCGGCAACTCGGCGGGAGACGCCAGTACCGGCGTCGGCCACGGATCCAGCGGCGGCGGCGGTGGCGCCTCTGGAGTGCCCGGCCCGGTCAGCGTTTCCGGCTCAGGGACTGGCGGCAGCGGCGGTATGCTCGATCCCTCGCTACCGGTCAACATGATCTATCCGGTCGCTGCGCCCCCGCTCAACATTCGCCGAAACACCCTCGTCATTTCCGCCGGACCTATTGGCGGGGGCGGTCTGAACGTATATGGCGCTCTGAAATGCGGGAAAATCTACTCCATTTTCTTGCCGATGCCAGGCCGGAATTGGTCCATGCAGTATTGTGACAGCTCGGCGGACGCGAAGACCGTCTCCTCAGGTGGCTATACGGCGGTCATTCACCTCGAGAATCCGCTGGTGCCGCCAGACGTCGACATGACTCATCGTTTTGACTTCAAGCGCGTCCCCGTCCCGATTGAGAAGGCGCACAGAAGCATCGTTCTGAAGGGGACACTGGCTGTCGATGGGACTGTCCAGCATGTCACGGTCTATCAGGGTGTTATGCCGCAGATGGACGAAGCTGCCCGTCTCGCCTTCAGCCGTTGGCATTTCAAGCCGGCCATGAGGAACGGCAAACCCGTGGAGGTGCAGATTCTGGTCGGCATCCCGCCGGAAAAGGGAGAAGATCGGGTAAATCGTTGAAAGCTGCACTTATAGGGCGACTCGCATAACGTATCCATTGTGAGACTGGATAGGAGGAACGGTTGTGGACGCTCCTACCCCGTTGCGAGTGGATGCCATGTTCTCCAAATGTGAAGTAACTTACCCATCCTGAATACCCGTTTCTTCCTATGTGCACGGGAGGAGACAGCGCTCCGGTGTAATTATTCGACTTAGTAGCTACAGAAACGCACCTACCTGGTGTCTACTTTTGGTATCATGCTTGCCATCAAGGGGTAGTCCGCTTGGTCAGCCCCGCCCCCCAGCTCGGCTAAGGCGACCGGGTGATTCGTTGCGTTCGGATTCCTCTCACCAGAATGCGACTTTCCTGGGCCCGAGGTCGACGAGGACCAAGCTCCGCCCGGCTTGAACTGCCCCGAAGGCAGAACAGGAGAATGCGTTGTCGGAACAGATCCGTGTTTTCTTCCTTAGCCAGGACCTGAGCTTCGCCGATCCGTTGTCGCGTGCATTGGGACCCGAGTTCTCCACTCGGGCGGGTAGCGAGGCTCGCGTTCACAACAACGACCTGCAAGAGTGGTGCGATGTTGTACTGCTGGACCTGCGGCTGGTGAGCACTCAAGGGAGCTATGAATCGGCCTTTCGGTTGATGGACGATATCGGCAACGCCTCCTCGCATCCTCCCACGGTGGTCCTTTGCGATGAAGGGAATCGTCAAGTGATTCTCGAGGCGATTCAGCGTGGCGCGTACGACACCATCACGAACCCGCCAAACATGATGGAGCTTCGACTGGTTTTGAATCGAGCGCACCGGTCTCATTCGGCGGAAAAGGAATTGGAGCGTCTGCGGGCGAGTTCGCGAGGCTCGGGGAGACTCTTCGAGCTTCTCGGAACTTCGCCGGCCATGCAGGAACTCTTCGGCCTGGCCCAGAAGATTGCGCCGTGCGACGTCAACGTGCTGATCACAGGCGAAACCGGCACGGGTAAAGAACTACTGGCCCGCGCGATCCATCAGATGAGCAGCCGGAGCGTGCGGCCGCTGGTCGCCTTCTCCTGCGCCAATCTTCCGGAAACGCTGGTGGAAGACGAGCTGTTCGGGCATGAAAAGGGAGCGTTCACGGGCGCCTTGGCCTTGCGTCGCGGCCGCATCGAAGCCGCGGACCAATCGACTTTGTTTCTCGACGAGATTGGCGACCTCGCGCTTGGCCTGCAGCCCAAGCTGCTCCGCGTCCTGCAGGAACGGACGTTCGAGCGTTTGGGCAGCAACACGACGTTCAACGCCAACATTCGCGTGATCTGCGCGACGAACCAGAACCTCGAAGAGATGGTTCAGCAGGACAAGTTTCGCGAGGATCTCTATTACCGACTGAACGTCGTACAGATGCACCTTCCGCCGCTTCGAGAACGGCGCGACGACATTCCTCTGCTGGCCCAGCAATTTCTCGAGAATTCCTCCGAGCAGTTCAAGAAGAAGGCCAAGAGATTTTCGCAGGCGTCTCTCCATGCCCTGGAAGAGTACGCGTGGCCGGGAAACGTTCGCGAGCTGCAGAACGCGGTGCAACGAGCCGTGGTGCTCTCGGAAGGCCCGAGCGTGGAAGTGTGGCAACTGCCGACCGCCGTGCGCAGCAGTTCGGAGCCGCCGCAACTCGCGCGCTCTTACGAGGAAGAAGTTCGCGATTTCAAGCGCAGGCTCATCCTGCGGACATTGCGCGAGTGCGGATGGCGCAAGGCGGAGAGCGCGCGCGTGCTGGGCGTCGCTCGCGGCTATTTGCACCGGCTGATCAATCAACTCGGCATCCAGGAGCAGGAATCGGAAGTGGAGGTGGCGCTGGCGGTCCACGCGCCCGCCCCTCCTTCAACGCGAGTGATGTAATTTCCGAGGTTGTGGCATCATGCCTCGGATATCCGTGAAAAACGAATTAAGCACAGTGCAATTTTCCAGCGGAAACTTTCTCGCGGAAATCTGCCTTCCATTTCTCAAATCGGCGCAAAACGCCGATGGAGGCTGGGGTTTTCGCACGGGTGCAGAAAGCCGGGTAGAGCCGACCGCATGGGCAATCCTTGCGCTCGCGGGACTGGATTCCCAAGCCGAAATCGTTTCAGGTGGACTGCGCTTTCTTCGTTCGACGCAACTTCCTGATGGTTCCTGGCCCGCATCTCCCGGGCAAACGGTTGGGTGCTGGGCGACGTCGCTCGGCGTGCTGGGCGCTGGCGAGCGATGCGGAGTCGCGGCAAGTGTTGGCGGCGGGACAGCGTTGGATTTGCGCGGATTGGCCGAAAGATTTGACTTTCGTGCAGCGAACGATGCGAAAGATTCGCTCGCTCGCGAAAAAGAGAAGTTGTTTCGCAACAAGACGAGTCGCTGCGGGGCTGGGGATGGACACCGAACACGGCGAGCTGGGTGGAACCGACTGCGTTCGGGCTTCTCGCGCTGGAGCAAGCGCCGAAGGAGTTGTTGCCGGAAAGCGCAAGCGAGCGGCGAAATCTCGCGCGACGCATGCTCTACAACCGAATGTGTCCTGGAGGCGGATGGAATTGCGGGAATCCGATGGTCTATGGAGTGACGGGCGATCCCTCGATTCCGCAAACGGTGTGGGCGTTGCTCGCATTGCGAAACGAGCCGCGTGGCGAAGCGCAAACGTTCAGCTTGCAGTGGCTCGAAAAAGGCTTGAAGGGCGCGATCGGAATTGGCTCGCTGGCGCTGGCGAAGATTTGTCTTGAAACATACGGGCGAGAATTGGTGAACGCGGAGAGCAGACTCCAAGAGCTGTATGAGAAGAACGGATTGCCGAACAACGTGCCGGCCGTTGCGTGGGCGTGCCTGGCTTTGGGCGGGCGCCGGGAGAGTTGGTTGAATGGAGAGAAGGAGTAATGCAAACGCCGGAAGGCGCGCTGATGCCTCCGTTCCAACGGCCGCCGTCGCAGGTGGCGATTCGGCGCGTTGCGAGCTACGAGGCGGATCTTTTCGAGCTGATTTACGAGACGCTCCGCGAATTCGTCGAGCACGATCTGAGCGAAGAAACAGCGAATAAAACGCGCGAAATTTCTGCAGCAAAGACATCAAGAAGCTTGATATCTGTCTCGGCGGCAAGACGGTGCTGCTCAAGCCGAACTTTGTCGGATTGGACCTGCTGGGCTGCATGAACACGCATCCGGCGGTGATTGCGGCGGCGCGCGAAGCGTTTCTGAAGCTGGGGGCGGAGCGGGTATTGATTGGCGAAGGGCCGTCGATGGACCGCGACACGGAAGCGGTGCTCGAGTCGGTCGCGCTTGCGGGAATACGCGGGTCGGCTCAACGGGGAATTCGTCGACCTGAACGTCGACGACGTGCAGCGCGTACCGCTGAAGACGCGGGCCTCGAAACTGAAGGAACTCTATTTTCCGAAGACGGTGCTGGGCGCGGATTTTGTGGTGTCGATGCCGAAGCTGAAAACGCACCACTGGGCGGGCGTGACGCTGTCGCTGAAGAACATGTTCGGGATCGTGCCGGGCGGCTGCTACGGCTGGCCGAAAAACGTGCTGCACTGGGCGGGAATCGACAACTCGATTCTGGATATCAACGCGGCGGTGCGGCCGGACTTTGCGATCGTGGATGGGATCAACGCGATGGAAGGAAACGGGCCGATTCAGGGCACACCGAAGCAGGCGAACGTGCTGGTGTTCGGCAACGACCCGGTGGCCGTGGATGCGACCTGCTGCCGGATCATGGGGCTGCGGCCGGAAAAGGTGAAATACCTGGCGGGGGCGGGAACGCTGCTGGGTCATCTGGCGGCGGAGAAGATCGAGCAGATGGGAGAATCCATCGCGAGCGTGCGAACGCCGTTTGCCGTGCTCAAGGACTTCGCCAGGCTGCTGGAGGACCGTGTTGGCCGCACAGGCACCGAGAGCACAGAGCGGGAGGGACGACCGCAGGGATGAGGCTAGGATACAAAGGCGGATCGGAGCTTGAGAACCGAGCTCTGGTTGGTTCCAGTACTAGACCGCGATGGAATGTGGGATGCAGTTATCACAAGGCGACAGGCGGAGGCGCCAAGGTGTCCCTGAAAGATGACAGGGGCCCGGGAGACGCAAGCCATAGCCGCCGAACGTGGAAGAAGGCCGGTGTCACCGATCGTCACCAATCGGGGCTGGAAAGGTCGTTGCCGGCTGGAGGGTGGAGAAGTACAGTTAGAAGCACTTTTGTGAAAGTTTTTGCCGGACGCGAGTGTCCCCCCGCGCGAGGTTGAGGAAGCTGATTCCAGATGAATTGGTCCGGTGGGAGCCTTGGGAAGCCCAGGTTCCCTGAGAGGCGGACCGCAGGGAGAGGGAAGATGAGACGGAATCGACAAGCCGGCCAAGCGCTATACCTCACCGCAGCTTCTCTGGTCGTCCTGATGGGCTTTCTGGGACTCGGCATCGACATGGGCGCATTGCGCTATGAAAAGCGGCTGCAGCAAACCGCGGCGGACGCCGCAGCGCTGGCCGGAGCCAATAACATTGGGCAGGGCGGCATTGTAGTGGGCGCGCAGAATGCCTCGGCGACAAACGGTTTTACGGACAATGGCAGCGGGCAAGTTAGTAACTGTGGTTCCACCGCGGCGGTCGGGACAGTTTGCGTCCAGATCAACAATCCGCCGCAATCGGGACCGCACAGCGGAAATGCGAACTATGTCGAGGCGCTGGTCGCGGCTGTGCATCCCACCTACTTCATGCGCATTTTTGGCGTGACTCAGGAGACGGTGAGTGCACGCGCTGTCGCAACAAACCTGAGCGGTGGGAACAACGGCGGGTGCTTATACACGTTGGGTGCTCCGACCGACGGCATTGAAGGGGTAAACGTTAACGGCAGCGCCATCCTGAATGCTCCGAACTGCGGAATTCTCGACAACGGAAATTACAACAGCAAGGGGAACGCGCTAACAGTGAGGGCTGACACGTTCGGCGTTTCCGGAGATCCTAACGTGAGCGGTCCAGGCGGAAGTGTTACGTGCACCGAGCCCGGTGCGTGTCCATCGTATGGAATGCCCGCCGCGGCGGACCCGCTGGGATCGCTGACGCCACCAAGCAATCCCGGTCCCTCGGCAAGTTGCCCATCAAGCGGTCCGTGCAATGTGACGACCTCTGGCACCTTAACCCTCCAACCGGGAGAGTACAGTTCGATTACAATCGGCAAGAATTCGGTCGTCACTTTGGCTCCAGGTGTGTATTACATCGACGGCTCTGGCGGTGTGCAGTTCAACGGCAAAGCCACTCTGACTGGTAGTGGCGTCATGTTCTACTTCACCGGCAGTGCGAGCATAAACGCCGTAGGTGGCGGAAACCAAGTTTCCAATATCCAGCTCTCGGCCCCTACAAGCGGGACCTACGCTGGGATATTGATGTATCAGGACCCCAACGATACGAATACTGGACCTGGTCCAAACAAGGGACCGACGCTGGGGGGCGATGACAACAGCTTCTTTGATGGCGCCCTCTATTTTCCGAGTGACCAGCTGACGTTTTTCGGGAACAGCACGGGAACTGGATACAAGGCGGGCATTGTAGTCGCGGGGGCATTCGCCCTTAGCGGCAACCCGACGGTAAACTTGTTGGGGACCGCCGGGCTTCCGCCGGGGGTGACTTTGGTAACTGTTGCTACGCTGGTTGAATAGGTTGTGAGGAGAAAATGATGCGGAGACGATTTCCGCAATCTGGCCAAGCATTGCTGGAAGTTGCGCTCGTGACGCCTTTGATCCTCGCGCTTGCGCTCGGCGTGATTGAGCTTGGGCGGTACGCGTACATAGCCATACTGGTGGGAAACGCGGCGCGGGCCGGCGCGGCGTACGGAGCGCAGGCGCTGCCCTATTCGGTGGATACCACAGGAATTCAGACGGCCGCCGACAATGATTTTCAGAACAACGGCCAGAACGCCAGTGCGCTGACTGTGACGTCGTCAACGACGTGCGGATGCGACAGTTCGGGCACGATTACCTCGGCGGGCTGCACGACGAAGATTAACCCCACAGCGGGAAGCTGCGTTGCGGGACATTGGGTTGTAATGGTTTCAGTAGAAGCCAAGGGCACGTTCAATTCCCTCTTCAATTATCCCGGCATCCCTAAGTCCATCACCGTGGATCGGACAGCGACGATGCGGGTGGCCCAGCAATGAGGCGAACTCGCCGAAGGATCGGTGTTGCAGCGCCTGGCCGCCCAGGCGAACGAGGGAGCACAATGGTTGAGTTCGCCCTCACCGTGTCCCTCTTCCTCGTTATGCTGTTCGGGATTATTGATTTTAGCCGTGCGCTGTACACATATCACTTTCTCTCGAACGCGGCACGCACGGCGACCCGGTGGGCGGCTGTAAACGGGCACACCTGCAGCAACGACGGCAGTTGCAACGGCACGGCGCCGATGAATAACGGCCCGGCCACCGACACGGATGTCGCGAACTACGTTAAGAGTCTTGTGCCGCCGGGAATCGACTCCAGCAAGATCACCACAACTGTGTGTGGCACTGAGGGCGGCACCGAATGCGCGGATAGCACTCCTCCAGGTTGCGCAACTACCGTCAACGACCAAGGCTGCACCGTGAAGGTGAACGTGAGCTACCCGTTCCCATTTCTAATTCCCCTCATTCACAGCGGCACGATTACGCTGTCGAGCACGTCGGAGATGGTGATCGCGCACTGAAGGGCAAGGTAGAAGGCAAAGGTAGAAGAGGGAGGTACCCGGCGGGGCTGACAACCTTTGCCGGGTTGGGATGCGACAGCGGATGCGATGGCGAGGGTTTGATATAACGTAGGGGGGAACCGGTCCGTGGCCAGATGTGGTAACTTTCCGTAATCTCCCCCAGGGTAAAGAAAACAGGGACGAATGCGCTCCGGGTGCCTTTTGGGGACACTCGGGGGAATGGAATGGCGCATGCAGTAGGTGGGTTAGGCCTCCTATAAAGTGCGTTCGAGTGTGACCGAATGAGGACGGAAGTGGAAGTGCAGGCACGGGCGGCGCTTAAGCCGGGGGGACGGAAGCGCGTGGAGAGCACGATGCGAAGGAATCGACAGGCTGGGCAAGCACTATACATCGCGGCAGCTTCGCTGGTGGTGTTAATGGGATTCCTGGGCCTAGGCATCGACATGGGTGCCCTGCGCTATGAGAAGAGGCTGCAGCAGACTGCAGCGGACGCGGCGGCGATAGCAGGGGCGAGCAATCTGGCAGTCGGAAATGGTGTAACGGTGGGGGCGCAAAATGCTTCGGTAGCAAACGGGTTCACAGACAACGGTGGCGATATCGGCAACTGCGGAGCGAGCGCTGCGATCGGGAGTGTATGCGTTCAGGTCAACTCGATCGAGACTACTGGGGGCCCGCAATCAGGACCGCACACTTCGGACGGCAACTACGTGGAAGTACTTGTCGCTGCGGTGCATCCAACCTATTTCATGCGAATCTTCGGGGTTACGAAAGAGACTGTTACTGCGCGCGCGGTTGCAACGAACCTGAGCGGCTCAAATTCGGGCTGCCTCTATCTGTTGGGTGCCACGTCCGGTTTCACCGGTAACGGCGGCGGCAACAAAGGCGGATTAATAGCACCGACGTGCGGGATCGTGGATAACGGCAGCTTCAATACCAACGGACCGTTCCCGGTATGTGCGGGCAGTATTGGCGTGGCGGGTAGCGGAACCGGGGGCGGCAGTCTGGGGTCGTGCAGTATCAGTAACCCAGGATCGGGGCCAACTTGCAACAAACAGTCGGTCTCCACCTGTCCAGCCCCGATTCCTGCAGCGGCTAATCCCTTAGCGTTTGTGACGGTTCCAACGCAGCCGGCCCCTCAATCGTGTTCGGGAAACTGCTTTAATCCTGGGACGTACACCTCGCAGATCAAGGTAACGGGAAATGGATCTTACGTTTTCAACCCCGGCATATACGTGCTGGACGGCGGGGGGTTCGTGTGTCACGGTACTCCGACCATCAGGGGGACTGGCGTCATGTTTTACCTGAAGAACGACGCCACATTCGACTGTTCTGGTAATTCATCAGTTGGCTTGACAGCCCCGACGTCGAGCAACTGCCCGGCTTGCCCGTCGTGGTCCGACGGAATTCTGATATATCAGGACCCCAAGACCGACCAGAACGCAGATACTCTATCGGGGGGCGGGAACAGTAATCCGGACGAAGGTTACAACGGGCTTGTAGTTATTTGGGGCCTCACGATGAACGGTAATGACCGGGCCATCCTTGGAGGCCTAGCCGGGTTGGGTACATCGGTCATCAAGAACGCCATCCTGGTGGAATAAACGAATGGTCGGAGACAGCCTAGATTCGCGAAACAGGAGTTACCGTCTAGCGAGTAGGCGCGCGCACCGGGCCGACATCAACGGGAATGTGCGACGGGAGTCTGGGCAAAGCTTGCTAGAAGTGGCCTTGGTAACGCCGCTGATTCTGGCACTCGCGCTCGGGGTGATTGAGCTTGGGCGTTATGCGTACATCGCGATCCTCGTCGGCGGCGCCGCGCGTGCCGGAGCGGCATACGGAGGTCAGAACCTCGCTCAAAGTGTTGACACGGGTGGTATACAGCAAGCCGCAGATGACGATTTTCAGAATAACGGACAGAACGTCGGCAAGCTGACCGTCAGTTCGAGTGCGTCTTGCGGTTGCGACAGCAACGGCACCATTACGTCAGCTAATTGTAGCTCACAGACCAATGCGAACGCAGGAAGCTGCAACACAGGTCATTGGGTGGTGATGGTTTCCGTCGAGGCCAAAGGCACGTTCAATTCGCTCTTCAACTATCCGGGGATACCTAAGTCCATTACGATTGATCGCACGGCGACGATAAGGGTGGTGCAGCAGTGACCAAGTATTGCGCGAATGAGAGAGGAAGTACGATGGTTGAATTCGCGCTCACCGTGACTCTTTTCCTTGTGATGTTGTTCGGAATCGTGGATTTTGGGCGCGCGCTGTACACGTACCACTTCCTTTCGAATGCCGCGCGCGACGCTACGCGGTATGCGGCCGTCCACGGATCTACTTGTAACGATGACGCTAGCTGCTCGGTTGCGAACCCCGACTCTGGGCCCGCCAACTCTGCGAATACTGTTGTGCAGGATTATGTGAAGAGTATCACTCCGCCCGGTATTGATCCCAGTAAGGTCGTGACCACCCCGGTATGGCCGGGGAACGGTACGACCGGATGTCCCAGCAGTTCGAATAGTCCCGGGTGCCCTGTTAAGGTTCAAGTGAGCTATCCGTTTGGGTTTCTCGTCCCACTTGTGCGCAACGGCTCGATAACGCTGTCGAGCACGTCCGAGATGACCATCTCCCACTAACCGAGCCAGTTCGCTGAATCCGGTGCTGCGAGAATGGCAACAGGAACGTGTCCGGCACTGATCGGAGACTGCGTTCCGTTGCCTGCGGGTGACCCGGATTCTAAGAGCTTCAGTTGCTGTAACTTGCAGGATGCCCGCTGTTGGGAATGCGAATTGCTAAAACCAGTCGGGATATGTCTCTACCATGAAGGAATCGAACATCGCCGTATCCGTTGAGACGGAAGCCGTGGCGACGCCGGGCGAAGGCGTGAAGACATCGAGTTCGCGCGCGCTGGAAGCGCTGAAGTGGGCGTTCTCGTTTCCGGCGATGCTGGGGACGGCACTGGTGGGAGTCGTGTTCTACGGGGCGCGGGCTTTCACAGTTGATCCGGACATGTGGTGGCACATCAAGACTGGGCAAACAATCCTGGCAACGCATCATTGGCCGACGACCGATCCTTACTCATTCACCGTGCACGGTCAGCCATGGATGGCGTTTGAGTGGCTGGGCGATTCCTTGATTGCGACGGTCTCTCGGCTGGGAGGGGTACGCGGCCTCGATCTTTTGTTGATGATTTCGGGGAGCGCCATCATGTTGGCGCTGTACCTCCTGGGAACGGTCACTTCCGGAGACTCGAAGGCGGGATTCGTTGCTGCCGCGCTTCTCTATCCATTGGCCGCGGGATCGTTCAACATGCGTTCCCAGATGTTCGGCTACGTCTTCCTCGTGCTCACGGTGACCGCGCTCGAACTTTTCCGGCGGGGAAAGAAGTGGCCCATCTGGACTCTTCCAGCCTCTGCTTCTCATTTGGGTAAACACGCATGGCTCGTGGATCGTCGGCCTCGGAGCGATCTTCGTATACTGGATTTGCGGCTTGGTCGGATTCCGTAAGGGCGCCATCGAAGCGAAGAAATGGAGTCTAGCGGAGCGCCGCAGCATATCGTTGGTTTTTCTCCTGTCGCTCATCGCAGTCACGATTACGCCGTATGGCACACGGCTAGCCGCATTCCCATTCAGCGTGGCTTCATCGCTCCCGGTCAGCGTGGCGAACATTCTGGAATGGCTGCCGATGCCGTTCAATATTGTTGGCGGGAAAATTTTCCTTGGCCTCGTTCTGGGCTTCTTCGTGCTCCAAATGATCTTCGATTTTACTTGGAGACTGGAACAGTTGCTTCTCTTCGTCGGCGCCACGGTAATGGCGTGTCTGCATGTGCGCTTTGTCTTGCTGTTCGTGCCATTCCTCGCGCCGCTTCTGGGAGTGATGCTCGGGCGTTGGGTGCCGCGCTACGAAGCCGCCAAAGACAAATACATTCTGAACGCGGTCCTGATGGTTGGTATGGGGGCGATCATGATCCACTACTTCCCGACGCAGCGTGATCTCCAGGCGAAGGTGGCTCAGCAGTTTCCATCACAGGCAGTGGAGTACCTGCGTCAGCATCCCGTTCCGGGACCGATGCTCGATTCGTACGGATTTGGCGGATACTTGATCTGGTCGATGGGCCCCGAGCACCAGGTTTTCATCGACGGCCGGAGTGAGGTCTACGAGCGGGCGGCGTTCTGAAAGATTACGTGGAGCTGACACAGATGAAGCCGGGCGGCTCGGACGTTCTTCGGTCGCTATCAAATCCAGTCGTGCCTGCTAACCCGGGATGAACCTCTGGCGGTTGCGCTGGCAGCGCTGCCGGAATGGGAAAAGGTCTACTTCGACCATACGAGTGCGTTGTTTGTCCGCCGGAAACCTGAATCCACTGGGGAATCCTTGGCGGGCGGAGATTGAATATGAGTCACGAACTCGCAATGCGGGCGGATGTTTCTGACGCGCAGGACAGCGGACGGCCCGCTTGTCTCAATAGTCGTGCCCTGTTTCAACGAGCAAGAGGCGCTGCGCGACACGAATCAAAGGCTCACAGCGGCGTTGGAGCGGATGCGCCTGAAATTCGAAGTGATTTATGTGGACGACGGAAGTGCCGATTCGACACCGGAGGTACTGCGCGACCTTGCGGGGCACGACGAGCGCATTCGCGTGGTGCGTTTTTCGCGGAATTTCGGGCATCAGATGGCGATCACAGCGGGACTAGAACACGCCAGCGGCGACGCGGTGGTGGTGATCGACGCGGACCTGCAGGATCCACCGGAGGTGATCCTGGAGTTCGTGCAGAAATGGATGGAGGGGTACGACGTTGCGTATGGGGTTCGGGCCGAACGCGAAGGCGAGACTGCATTCAAGCTGTGGACTGCGAAAGCGTTTTACCGCTGCATCGACCGCCTGTCGGACACGCGCATTCCGCTTGATACCGGCGATTTCCGGTTGATGGATCGGCGCGTGGTGGATGCGCTGCTGGCGATGCCGGAGCGCGACCGTTTCGTGCGCGGGATGGTGAGCTGGCTCGGGTTTTCGCAGGTCGCCGTTCCCTATCGCCGGGCGGCGCGAACCGCGGGCGTGACGAAGTTTTCATTTTTCAAGATGCTGCGCTTCGCAATGGACGGGATTTTCTCGTTTTCCATCACTCCGCTGCGACTTGCCACATGGATGGGATTCGCGGCGTCCGGGATAGCCATCCTTGGAATTCTTACCGCAGTGGTCGAGCGAATCCTGGGTGTTTCCGGTCTGGTCAAAGGCTGGGCCAGCGTGATGATCGCTGTGCTGTTCATCGGCGGCGTCCAATTGATCTGCATCGGACTCATTGGCGAATACGTTGGCCGGATTTACGGCGAGTCAAAGCGTCGCCCGCTGTATGTCTTACGCGAAAGAATCGGGTTTCAGTCGAGCGAGACGCAGATCCCGCGGGAGCACCGATCGCCAACGAGGGTGAAGAGCTGATTAAGATGCCGGCAGACCTGATCACCCAGCATCGTCGAGAAGCGGATTTCCACGATCAATGGGCCAGTGGCACGCGGATCGAGAACGTGCTCGTGCGCGAGTGTTTTGAAGCGCCGACCGCTATGGAGAACCAGTTCATTTTGCGGCGCATGGGTTCGCTGCAGGGAAAGAAGCTGCTCGATATCGGCGCAGGGCTGGGAGAGTCGTCGGTGTATGTTGCGCTGAAGGGCGCGCGCGTAACCACTACGGACGTGTCTCCCGGAATGGTGGAAACGGCGCTCGCACTGGGGAAGAAGTTCGGAGTTGAACTGGAGGGGATTGTCGCCGGGGCGGAAGATCTGAATGTGGCCGCAGCGTCTTACGATTTCGTGTACATCGCGAATACGATCCATCACGTCCAGAACCGCGCGCTTCTCTTCGAGAAAATGAGGCGGGTGCTAAAGCCTGGCGGGATGTTCTTTTCGTACGACCCGCTCGCATACAATCCGGCGATCAACATTTACCGGCGCATGGCGACGGAGGTCCGAACGCCGGATGAGTCGCCCCTGACCAGGGCGGACCTGAAGCTCGCCAGAAAATACTTCCACAACGTCGGCCACCGCGAATTCTGGATTTCGAGTCTGGCGCTCTTCGCGAAGTACTATGCGAAGGATCGCGTGCACCCAAACGATGATCGGTACTGGAAGCGCATCCTGAAAGAGTCGGAAAGCTCGCTCTGGTGGTGGAAGCCGCTCCGCGCAACCGACGCGTTTCTAACCCGGCTTCCGCTCGTGCGTTGGCTGGCTTGGAATATGGTGATGTGGGGCGAGAAGGTCTGATACGTGAGTGCGGCTTCCGGCAACAGACCCGCCGCTTCCCTGTATTGCGGTGTCGCCGCATTTCTTATCGCTGGTTTCTTCTTTGCGCGAAATGTTTCTTCATGGCCCGCAAGGATCACGTATCCCGGAGAGGAGAGTTATGAAGGATGCGCCTTGGTGGAAACGGTGCGTCTGGCGAAGGGGATCCCGATCTACGCGCCGCCCAGCGATGGAGGCTTCTCTGGAGCCACATATGGGCCGCTGTACTATCTGGTTGGGTCACACTTGGTTGACCCCGGTAGGCCCTCGTACTTGCCGCTCCGCGTTCTTTCTGCGATTGCGATTCTAGGTTGTTCGTTTGGATGCGGCTTACTGGCATTTTGGCTCACTCGGAGTTGGCTGGTCGCATGGCTAAGCCCTCTCGTATTTCTCGCGTACGGGATTGTCACCTTCCACGGTGCGTCTGCGCTTTCGGATAACGTGGCCCTGTTTCTTTCGTTCGCTGGGTTCCTGATCGCGTACCGGTTCCGAGATAGCCGAGCGATTCTCTTTGCAGCTCCCCTCATGGTCCTGGGCTTCTATTACAAACAACAGTTCGTCGCCGGCTCGCTTGCTGTGTTGCTCTATCTGCTGTTTGAGCGCAACTACGTCCGCGCGGCCCAATTTGCCGGACTCCTTGCTGTATGTGGGACTGGACTGTTTGTTCTTTTTCAATCGGTGATTTTCAGCGGTCAGGAGTTCTGGCGTCACTTTTTGTTTTACCAGGCGCCGCTCTTTTCATGGGAACAGTGGAAACTGGGCCTTACGGTATTCACTCTGATCTTGGGCCCGCCCGTCCTGTTGGCGTTCGAATTTCTCCGTGAGCACATGGATCGATTGCTCCTGTGCTACTTGGTTTGTGCCGTTTTGCTCGGCGTAATCACGATCGGAAAAGCAACGGGTTTCATGCAGTATTTCTACGAGTCGATTCTGGCAGTCAGTGTCCTAGTTCCTGCCCTGTTGGGGAGACGTCTTGTAAAGCGTTCGGGTGCGAGAGAAATATTGTTCCTGTTTACTCTCGCGCTGGTCGCCGGGCAGTGGTATACGCCGCAAGCGCCCAACCATGCAGATGTCGCCCAATACAACGCACTTGAGTCGTTCCTGCGCCACACTGCCACCCCCGGTTCGCGTGCTCTCGGATTTCGCGGTGGGGACCTGGTCCAGGCGGGATTCGACACGCCTTTTGCCGACCTCTTCCAGACGGAGCTTCTCTCTCGCCGGGGCATCGCTTCCGACGAGCACCTACTCACGCGAATTCGTGACGGGTGGTTTTCTGTGATCGTTCTGGATTCTGATCTCCGCGAGACGGGCAACGCCCGGTTGGTGGACATGTACCTGACCGAGCGCGCTCGGGAATTGATCGAGCAAAACTACATTATGACAGGCCAAATTGGAGTGCCGTCTCCAGAACGCCTCAGCGAACAGGACCGCTTTTATATATACGTTCCGCGCCGTGTCCGAGGATCGACGTGAGAATCGCTAAGTGGCTCTTAGTGTCGTGCGCGGCGTTCCTGGTTGTTGCTTATGCGATGACGAGGCCTCTCGGGGATTTCGTCGAATATTGGGCGGCCGCTCATCAGCTGCTTGCAGGCAGGAGCCCGTACTCGTTTACCGAATCCCTGCAGTTAGAACGTGCTCTTGGTTGGTCGAAGTCGTTGCCTATCGTCGCTCTGAATCCGCCTTGGGCGTTGCCGCTGATGGCACCGCTGGGACTCGCGAAGTCGTATGCCCTGGCCTGGGTTGTCTGGGTCGGTACGCTAACGTTTGTGGTGTGGTTGTCCACGAAAAGCCTGCTCGGACTTTACTCGGACGGGAGGCGTTTGTTTCCGTCGGAGACTGCCGCGAGCGAGCGAATCCTCGCGTTTACTTTCTATCCCACGCTCCTATGTATAGGAACAGCGCAGATCACCCCATTCGTCCTTCTCGGCGTCACCGGCTTCCTTTTTTTCGTGACGCGCAAGAGCTA
Organism: uncultured Acidobacteriota bacterium; assembly: GCA_963753475.1. Classification (GTDB taxonomy): domain Bacteria; phylum Acidobacteriota; class Terriglobia; order Acidiferrales; family UBA7541; genus Palsa-295. The sequence continues at coordinate 389,135 of CAVWCN010000003.1, read as the reverse complement.
CGCGTTCGCAGGCGCGTGCCTGGCACTGGCAGCCATCAAGCCCCAGCTTGTGTATCTGCTTTGGCTGGCACTTGTGCTGTGGTGCTGGCGCGAGAGGAAATGGCGACCGGTGCTTTCGCTAGCTGCCGCCATTGCGTCACTGACCGGCATTGCGCTGCTGATTCGGCCGCGGCTGCTAGCTGATTACTGGCAGTTCTCGCACAGCGGCTACGTGAAAATTTGGCCATCGGCGCTGGGAGCGATTTTGCGGTATCCATTCGATTCTGTACGATCCTTCCCGCTGCAGTTTGTGGCTCCGGCTTTCGGCACAGCGTGGTTCCTATTTTACTGGCGCCGGCATGGTGAAAGTTGGGATTGGAAGGAGTGCATGCCTTTGGTGATCGCTGTGTCCGTTCTGACAGCGCCCTATGGTTGGACTCTGGACCAGGTCCTGCTCCTTGTGCCGGTCATCGCCATCGTTGCGCGATATGTTCGTTCAGATCAAGGTGAGCTCCCTCGACGAATGGTCTGGGCGTACACGGCGCTGAACATTGCCATCATTTTAGGTTCCCTCCGCGGGCCTGCGGTCGCGTACGTCCTGGCGCCTTTGGCGATGGCCTTGATTCTCGTCCGGACACCGACGGTCGATTCTATCGGTGTCACTAGTTGAGCCGGTGGCTTGGGAAGGGAATGTCCACGATGGGTAACACTTTGGATGCGGGTCCGGGAAGGCCGCGACTCCGCCCTCGCTTCGGCTAAGGTATGCTGTTCTAAATGTGTCACTTACGGCAGAAATTGTGGCTGTGGGGATTGGCTCCTCGAGTGCATATAGTCCGGTGCGGTACGGGCTTTGCAGTACGGACAATACACGATCTGAGAGGACCGAAATGAAGAATCTCCTGATGAGGCTGTGGAAGGAAGAGGAAGGGCAGGACCTGACGGAATACGCCCTTTTGCTGGTGCTGGTTGCCTTGGCGGCGATCGGCTCGCTCGGCACGCTGGCAAAGGCGATCAACAATGTGTTCGGGGCGGCGGCGAACAACCTCAGCGTTACTTCTTAGTTGGGGCAAGGGCTTGACGGGGCCGCATTCGCGGCCCCTGATCCCCTGCTCGGGAAAGCGACCGTTCGGCTCGGTTTTTGTTTTTTTTACCCCGAGAGTGAAAGTTCTAGGACGTACAGGACCTGTAAGCCCTCGGGCGAGTGGCCAGCGATCAGCCGACTGTGTCCAGAGCGCTGATGCGGATTCGAAACTTAGGTTTTGACGCACAGGGTGTCTACACGGAATCACCGTAAGCTGCTGACACAGGACATAGCGACGGTTCCCGGTCGGCAACAAGAAGCGACGAGACATTTTCAGGCAACCTCATTGATTACCTCCGGACAAACCATCTGGTTTCTCGCGATTGGTCTCACGCTGCTTGCAGCGTGGACGGACTGGCGCACGCGCAAGATTCCAAACTGGCTGACCGTGGCGGGATTTCTCGCCGGAATCGCAATCAATTCCTACGCACGCGGATGGCACGGCACGAAGGCATCGCTCGAGGGAGCGGGGCTCGCGCTCGTCTTGTTGCTTCCGCTGGTGCTGTTGCGTGGGTTGGGCGCCGGCGACTGGAAACTGATGGGAGCGGTGGGCGCGTTCTTGGGGCCCGTGCTCTTCGTGTTCGTTCTGGTGGGAAGCATTCTGGTGTCGGGATTGATGGCCATGATCCTGATGGCGCGGGCGGGGCGAGTGATGGCAACGTTCCGCAACGTGGTTGTGCTGGTGCAAGGATTTTTTTCATTCGGACTACGGCCTAATCCGAAGGTTTCGCTGGACAACCCGGGATTGATGAAGCTGCCGTTTGGCGTGGCGGTGGCAGCAGCCACTCTGCTTTGCTACGGAGCGGCTCTGTGGCACGTGCACCTATGAGATTTGGATCAAGGAGATCGGCATGAACCGAAACCGGCTGATTATCGGCATGGCAGCCGCTGTGGTAGTTGCGTTCTTCATCAGCATGTTTGTGTACCGACAACTGCAGAAGGCGAGCGCGGTCCACCCCGTCGTGACGCAGCAGATCGTGGTGGCAGCACAACCTCTGCAAGTGGGGGCGCGACTTGATGCGTCGGACTTGCGTACGATTACCTGGCCGGCCGGCGAGCCGATCAACGGAATGTTCACGCGAATCGAGGATTGCAACGGGCGAGCCGTGATTACCGCGGTAGCGGAAAACGAACCCATCCTGGAAGCGAAACTGGCGCCCAGGGGCTCGGGCGCCGGACTCCCTGCAACGATCCCGGAAGGGATGCGCGCTCTCTCGGTAGCCGTGAACGACGTGGTTGGCGTGGCAGGCTTCGTGGTGCCAGGAACGATGGTGGATGTCCTGGTGACGGGGCAGATAGCGGGAGGCCGAGGCGGAAATATTACGAGGACCATTCTCGAGAACGTTCCGGTGCTGGCGGCCGGGCAGAAGATTGAACAAGATCGCGAAGGCAAACCGCAGACTGTGCCCGTGATTACGCTGCTGGTTTCGCCCGAGGACGCGGACAAACTGACGATGGCGAGCACGGAAGGAAAAATCCAGCTTGCACTGCGGAACACTGTCGACACGAAAACAGTGACTCCGGCTCCCGTCCTCCAGGATGTGCTGTTTTCGGGGCCTGAGCCGGCGCCAGTCAAAAGGGGCGGACACAGGGTAGTGCCGAAAGTGCCGCCGCCGTATGAAGTCGAAGTGATTCGAGGGACCAAGAAAGAAACCCGGACGTTCCAAAATCAGTGACACTGGAAACCATAATGCACACCATGAAGCGGCAGCGAAATTACGGAAGGACCCTCGGAATTCTGGCCATGGCGGCGGGGCTTTTTAGCCCTTTGGCCGCAGCACGGCAACAGACGACAGCCCCAGGGACCGAAATTCCAGTTCCGGCGACCCAAGCGGCGGCTACACCAGCCCAGCCGCCGCAAACCGGAGCCGCGCAGGCGGCGCAACAGTCCGAGACGCCGCAGGTATTGCACCTACTGGTGGGACGCTCGCTGGTGATCACGTCGCCGACGAAGATCAAGCGCGTGTCGCTGGCCGACCCGAACATCGCCGAGGTGGATGTCGTAACGCCATACCAGGTGGTTGTTAACGGGAGGTCCCCGGGTGGAGTTTCGCTGATCCTGTGGGACGAAGCGGGGCAGAGCCAGTCGTTTGAGGTCTCCGTCGATATCGATGTGCTCGGACTGGCCCAGAAGATTCATGAGGTGTTTCCGTCCGAGCCGGTGCAGATCGAAACTTCCGGGAGCGTGGTGATGCTGTCCGGGAAGGTTTCGTCGGCGGCCGTTGCGGACAAGATTCTGGAAGTGGTGAAGAACAGCGTGCCGAAGGTGACGAGCCTGATGGAGGTGCCGCGGGCACCCGAGGCGGAAGTGGCGCTGCAGGTGCGATTCGCGGACGTGAACCGGTCAGCAATCCAGCAGCTCGGGATAAATCTGATCCGGACATTTGGGTCGAACATGCCAATGTCCGTATCGACGCAACAATTCGCCCCTCCCCAGCTCGGAAGTTTGACGACGACGAGCACGAGTGGATCAACATCGACGACGTCAACTTCTGGTCAAAACACTTTCACTCTGAGCGATCTGCTGAATATTTTCATTTACCGGCCGGACATCAATTTGGGAGCGACGATCAAGGCTTTGCAGGAAAACAATCTGCTTCAAATCCTGGCAGAGCCGAACCTGCTGACGCAATCGGGGAAGGAAGCGAGCTTCCTCGCCGGGGGCCAGTTCCCATACCCGGTAGTTCAGTCGGTGGCCTCGGGCACATCTGGCGCGATTACGATTCAGTTTAAGGAGTATGGGATTCGACTGGGTTTCACGCCCACCGTAACGCAGGACGGGTTGATCCATTTGAAGGTCCAGCCGGAAGTCAGTTCGCTCGATTACTCGAATGCGGTTACACTTCAAGGATTCACGATTCCAGCGTTGCAGACTGACCGTGTCGTCTCGGAGATGGACCTGAGGGATGGGCAGAGTTTTGCGATCGCCGGACTTCTCGACAACCGCGTGATCAAGCAGTTTGAAAAGGTTCCGGGCATCGGCGACATTCCAATTCTTGGGAAACTGTTTCAGAGCCAAACCTTGAACAAGTCGGATAACGAGCTGCTGATCGTCGTGACTCCGCACATCGTTCACCCGCTGTCGCCGGCGGAGTTGCCGCAGGGCCCCTCGTTCCCGGTGCCGTTCTTGCGACCGGTGACTCCGGAGGGACAGAAACCGCCGTCGCAGTAGCCCGGTGCCGGCAGACGGAGCAGGAAGAGGAACGGAGCCCAAAGCGTAAATGTTAACGGTAGCCATAGCCAGCGGAGACCAAGCGAGTTCGGCGCAACTGGTCGCGAGTCTGGAGCAGACCGGACTGGTGCGGTCAATCCGACAGTGGGCGATCCCCATGGATCGGATCCCCGAGACGGCCGAGAACATGCCTGACGTGGTGTTTCTTGACCTGGGACGCGATTCAGAGCCTTATTTTTCATTCGCTGCCCTGCTGAGACGAGCGCATCCGGCAACGAAGCTGATTGCGTGTTCGGCCAACACTCCGCAGAGCCATCAAATCCTGCTCGAAGCCATGCGGAGCGGGGTTCAGGACTTCATTCCGAAGCCCGTGAATGCCGACTCGCTGAAGGCGATGTTGTCCCGGTTCGTGGAGGAACTGGAGCTCAAGGGACTATCCACGGCGAGCAAGTTGATCGTGGTGATGGGTTCCAAGGGCGGTGTCGGCGCTACAACCGTGGCGGTAAACCTGGGAGTGCAACTGGCGACATTCGCGCGCAAGCGCGTCGCGGTGCTGGATTTTGCGCGGCCGCTGGGCAATGTCCATTTGCTGCTCGATCTGCATCCGCGATTCGGGATCCGAGATGCGGTAGAGAACCTGGATCGGCTGGATAGCCACTTCTTCAGCGGTCTGCTGAACGCATCACAAGACGAATCTTGGAAGTGCTGGGCGGCGCGACACAGCCGGAGGAATGGCAAACGATTCCCGTGCCGCTGCTGGAGCGAGTGGTGAACGTGGCGCAGAACAATTTTGATCTGGTTCTCGCTGGACATGGGATCGCATTTCTCATCCGAGTGGAGTCCGATACTTGGCGCGGCGCGGATGATCCTGGTGGTGGCGGAAGCAAATGTTCCGGCGCTGTGGACACTGGACCGCCGGCTGGCAGCGATGAGCGGGCTTCGGATTGGATCCGGAGCGTGTCCGCATTGATCATCAATCGCTGGCATAAAGGCGACGAGGAAGCGTTGAAGAGCATACGAGAAGAACATCAAGCGGCCTCTGTTCGCATGTCTTCCCAACGATTTTCGGAAAGCCAGCGACGGCGGTGAACCTGGGCACTCCGATTCTGGAGAATCACAACAATCTGCTGAGCGATGAGGTACCGGCAGCTCGCGGCGCAACTGGCGGGAATGGATGCGCGAACGCAGCATCCAAGAAGGGCTGGCATTAGGCGGATTTTTCTCGTTTCCACGAAGAGGTAAAGGACACATGCCACCAACTCCAGCGATACCAACGGACGAACGGATTTCGGAGCGGTGAAGGCGGCGATTCACCGCAAGCTGATCCAGAAATTGAATCTGGACCGGCTGAGCGAAGTCAACCGGGACGAAGTGCGCCGCGAAGTGGCGCAGATTCTGGAAGCACTGGTCGTGGGCGAATCCACGCCGATGAACCTTGCAGGAGCGGGAGCGGCTGGCGCAGGAAGTTCTCGACGAAGTATTTCGGCCTGGGCCCGCTGGAGCCGCTGCTGGACGATCCGACGGTCTCCGACATTCTGGTCAACACCTACAAGCAGGTATACGTCGAGCGCAAGGGCATGCTGGAACGCACGAGCATCCAGTTTCGCGACGACGCGCACCTGATGAGCATCATCGACCGGATCGTTTCCGCGATCGGCCGGCGCGTGGATGAATCGTCGCCGATGGTGGACGCGCGGCTGGCCGATGGCTCGCGCGTGAACGCGATTATTCCGCCGCTGGCGATCGACGGTCCGTGCCTCTCCATCCGGCGTTTCGGGCGCGACCCGCTGACTGCCGAGGACCTGCTTGCCAACAACACGCTGACGCCGCCGATGCTGGAGCTGCTGCAGGGCTGCGTGAAGGCGCGGCTGAATATTCTGATTTCCGGCGGAACGGGCGCCGGCAAGACGACCTTTCTGAACGTGCTTTCCTCGTACATTTCCAACCGCGAGCGGATCGTCACCATTGAAGACGCCGCGGAATTGCAGCTGCACCAGGAGCACGTGGTGCGGCTGGAAACGCGCCCGCCCAACATCGAAGGCAAGGGCGCGGTTCAGCAGCGGCAACTGGTGATCAACTCCCTGCGCATGCGCCCCGACCGCATCATCGTGGGTGAGGTGCGCGGCGAGGAAGCGCTGGACATGCTGCAGGCCATGAATACGGGCCACGACGGCTCGCTGACCACCATTCACGCGAACTCGCCGCGCGACGCTCTGAGCCGGCTGGAAACCATGGTGGCGATGGCGAACCTGAACATTCCGGATAGCGCGATTCGCGCGGCAGATCGCCTCGGCCATCGACGTGGTGGTGCAAGTCAGCCGCCTGAGCGACGGAACGCGCAAAGTCGTCAGCATCGCGGAAATTACCGGCATGGAAGGCGAGGTGGTGACGATGCAGGACATTTTTGTCTTCCGGAAGCGCGGGATCAAAGAGTCAGGCGAGGTGATCGGCGAATTCCTTCCCACGGGAATTCGGCCGAAGTTCGGAGAACGATTGCTGGTGACCGGTGTACGGCTTCCGATGTCGATGTTCGAATTGCAGCCAGCACACTGAGGCGGTTTTCGCCGGGACGAGAATGATATGGCTCTACTGATTTCCATTCTGACCTTCGCAGTGGTCGCACTCGCTTTCGTGATGGTCTGGCTGTTTTTCGGAAGCGGCACCACGCAGGAAGTGGTGCGCCGCAGGTTCGAATCGGTGCGAAAAGCGGAGCGTCGTGGAGGAGATAAGTCCCTGGCCGTCGATCTTCTACGCGATGAAATGCTGAGCAGTATCCCGGCCGTCCACCGCGTGCTTTTGCATTGGTCGTGGCCGGGACGTCTCCGGGAGTTTCTGAGGCAGGCCGGGTTGAGAATGAAACCGGCAAAGCTGCTGCTGATCTGTGGAGTCGTGGGAGCGGCTGCAGACCTGATCGCAGGGCGGTTCTTTTTGCATTTCCCGATTGCCCTCTTGATCGGAGTTGCGGCCGGCCTCGTTCCCATCGCGGTGGTCGCGTGGATGCGCAAGCGGCGGCTTCGAAAGTTCGAAGAGCACTTTCCGGAAGCCCTGGATCTGCTCGGTCGCGCGGTGCGCGCGGGACATGCGTTCACGACGGGACTGGAGATGATCGCCAAGGAATCGGCCGAGCCAATCGCCGGTGAGTTCCGAGCCACGTTCGACGAACAGAATTTCGGCCTTCCCCTCCGGGACGCCCTGCTGAACCTGGCGGAGCGGGTGCCTCTGATTGACGTGCGATTTTTCGTGACCGCCATCCTGATTCAAAAAGAGACAGGCGGTAACCTGGCAGAAATTCTGGATGGACTGGCACACGTGATTCGCGACCGATTCCGGATTTACCGGGAAGTTCAAGTGAAGACGGCGCAAGGGAGGCTGACGGCTGGAATCCTGATCGGCTTGCCTCCATTTATGATGTTCGTCCTGAGCATAATAAATCCTCACTATATCGGGATTCTCTTTACGGATCCGAAAGGTCCAACGGTATTGGTCGTTGCGGCCACGCTGCAAATTGTCGGCGCCGCGATCCTTTGGAAGATTATCCACATCGAGGTTTGAGGCGGAGACCAGAATGGTTTGGGAAATTACAGCAATTACGTTCCTTGCCAGCGTCGCGGTGATCGGAGCGCTGCTGTTCGCGTTCATGCCCGGCGAGATCGGAATCGGCAACCGGCTTTCACGGCTTCTGAACACAGCTCCCCCGGTCGAAGAAACGGGGTTCGCGCAAAGGCAAAAAGAGAAAGTCCGCGACACTCTGGCTTCAATCGGAAACGTGCTTCCGGCGGGGAGCCAGTCGAAGAGCCAGCTCTTGATGCTGCGGGCGGGTTACCGCAACCCGAACGCGCTCCTGGCAATGCGGGGTATGCAGATTCTGGTGCCGGCTGCCCTTGTCGGGCTGGTTTTCGCGACTGGTATTTACCGCTCGAACCCCTTCTTCATTTTCCTGCTGGCCGCGGTCTTGGGCTACATGATTCCGGAAATGTGGCTGACCTGGCGGGTTCACGCGCGCCAGCACCGGCTGCGCCTGGCGCTGCCGGATGGACTGGATCTGCTGGTAATTTGCGTGGAGGCCGGATTGGGGTTGGACCAGGCCTTGATGCGCGTCTCCGAAGAGTTGCGGATTGCCCATCCCGAACTTAGCGATGAGCTTCAGCTGGTGAACATGGAGATGCGCGTAGGAAAGACGAGGCTCGATGCTTTGCGCGAACTGGGGCGGAGAACCGGGCTCGAGGACATCAAGGCGCTCGTGGCCATGCTGATCCAGACGGAGCGATTCGGCACCAGCGTGGCCCAGTCGTTGCGAGTTCACTCCGACGATTTGCGGATGAAGCGCCGACAGCGGGCCGAAGAACTCGCGGCGAAGACGACGGTGAAAATGGTGCCACCACTCGTGTTCTTCATCTTTCCGGCGCTCATGGTCGTGATTCTTGGACCGGCAATCATCCAGCTGATGCGCCAGCTGGTGCCGGCATTGAAATAAGGGTGTGCAAGTTTCGGCAGCAAGATTGCTTGTAGGAATTCCGAGTACAAGTAGAGAAGTACACGCTGTCTGCAGTACGGTGGGCAGCGATTCTGCGACGTAGGAGGACAACAGAAGTGAACCCAACAACGATTCGAGTCGTGGCCGGCATCCTGGCAGTCGTAGTGCTGTTCATCATCATCTGGCGGCGCAAGCGCAAGGCAGCGGAATAAGCAACGAGCTTTGGAAATAACTCGTGCGGGGCGGGGGACCGATAAGAAGATGTCAACGAATAATCACAGCGGCGAAGTGTACGTGTATAACAAGACCCGGGAGACCTTCGTCGCAACGGAAGCAACAATCGCCGATTCGTATTTTCCACGCCTGATTGGACTTCTCGGAAAGACGAAGCGATGGGCGCAACAGGGGAAAGGACTCTGGATTGTTCCCTCTCGGGGCGTGCACACGATCGGGATGCTATTTCCGATCGATCTGGTCTTTCTCAGCAAAGACAAGGAAGTGGTGCACGTCGAAGAGTACGTTCGCCCGTTCCGCATCTCGAAGGTGTCGCTCAAGGCGATGAGTGTCCTGGAGTTGCCGCCCCACACGATTTACCGTTCGCGGACACAGGTTGGCGACCGGCTGGAAATTGCGCGTCTAAAGAAGAACGGAGAAGCGGCTACTGCTTGAGCGTTTGATTCCATGCGAGCTCAAGCGACTGAACGCGGCCATCTGGAGTGTAGTGCAGAGGAAGCGGTAATGAAAACACCAAAGGTTTGGGCGTTGTTGCTTTTGCTGTTGGCGTCGTCGGCTCCAGCGTTCGCGAGCGGTGGTGCCGGCGGCCCTAAGAGCTGGTTGCATCATCTCCGTGCGCCCGCAAATCCCGAACGACAAAACAATCACGTCGTGACCAAGCATCATGCCACGAAGCATCCGAAGCCGCGCTACAGCGGAAGGCCACACCGCTAAAGAGCGATGGTGGTCGCAGCTGGATGCTGGGTACGTTAAGGGACGTTCGCCTTGTGAACCGATCCTCCCTAGAGATCGGATTTACGAGGCCGATTGCTTTTTTGTCTCTGCACAAAGAAGCGCTGTAGAACCTTCGCGCCCTCTTTCTTGTACGCTTCAGATCCGATCGTAAGGAAAGCCTCGCAAATCTGTCCCATGCTGCGGCCTTCGCGCGCGGCGATGTCTTCGAGCTCTCTCTTTAAGTCCGTCGGCATTCGGAGCGTGAATTGTGTGTCCTTCTTCATTGAACCCCGCATACTGCGTTGCCGCCGGTCAGTTTGCCTGACAACAAACGAGCTTGACAAGTCTGTAGTATAATATAATGCCATGCACTGCATGGCACTGCACAGAGTAAAGCGCGAGCAAGAGACCTTGTGGCACAGGAACCGCAGATGCGCACAAGCGAATTGGGGGAAGCTAACCCCAGAAGCCATACTTCGGCTGAGGTTGCTAACTAGTAGGTATTCCGTATGCGTCGCGTCCGGTGAGATCAAATTCTTGGACAACCGTTGGTATATAACTCATGCAGGTCTGCTCGGGATTGCGGAACGAAGAGGATGTGCCGGAATTCTGGCTGGCGCCGTTTACAGGTTTTGCGATCGCGCCACAAACCGCTGGGTGTTCAAGGCGACCGTATACAAAACCTCGCGATCGAAGGGTTTTGTGGGTTATGGCGACGCTGATCCTTCGAACACATCGCCCCTGGTGCGGGGCGCCGAGATGCGCGTGGCCGAGACGAGGGCCGTCAATCGTGCATTGCGCAAGGCGTATGGCATCGGCCTCTGCAGTCGTCGAAGAGCTGGGATCATTCTCCGCTTCATCCTCGTTTCCACTGCGTCAGGAGAAAAACGGAAAGAGACCTCAGGGTTCAAACGGATCGGCCCAACCGCCAGCCCGGCTTCGTGACCAACTCTGTTTGTTGATCCGCCAGCATCAACTCGATCCGGCTTTGGTGAAGCGCTACGCTGCCGACTTTTGCGGCACGCAGGAACTGCGGGAAGCCAGCCGCGATCTGGTCGAATCATTCATCACGCATTTGGCCGACGCGGCTGTTAAGGACCGGGACGGCCTCGTCTGCAAACTCAACAGTTATGACCAAGCGCAGGAGGTCCAGCCATGAAACGGCAGTTTCCGGGCCTGCAGTCAGAATCCCCAAACAGCAACGGCCTCGAAGGACTCTTTCTCGTTCAAGTCGAACACGCTTGTTACTTTGGCCATCCGCAGAAACCATTCTTTGCCCTTCGGTTCAAAGTTATCGAACCGAAAGAACACCTGGGCCGCCTCATCTCGGGTCGCCTCTATTGCCATCCGAAAGCTTTGTGGAAGCTGAATCGGTTTCTGCGCGAGTTTGGCTACGACAGCGATCTGCTGGGCCGCAATGAGGTTGATGAACGATCTCTTCTCGGTTTGATGGGCGTCATCAAAACCTCTCGGGTGGCTTTGCACGGCCGTTCCTTCTTGAACGTCGAAGCCCTTGCTCCTGCCTCGGAATGGGAGGAGCTTTCGGCCGCGAATTCCGACCACGAGGGCCGCCGAGAGATCAAAGATGATCTATAGCCACACCCAGATTAGCCAGTATCTGCGCTGTCCGCGCAGTTACCGCTACCGGTACCTCGATGGCTGGCGCGAGAAGGAAACTCGCGCCGCGTTGGTCTTTGGCCGCTGCTTTGAGAAAGCCCTGGCCGCCTATTTCTCGCAAGAAGACTGCACCGCGACGCTGTTTAAAGAATGGGGAGCCTTCCGCGACGCGCCCTTTGAATACAAGCGAGGAGAATCCTGGGATCGGCTGGTGCACCAGGGAGTCCACCTGCTCGAGCGGTTCGCTCAGGACAATCGGCGCGGCTGCGCCTGGAAATCCTAAAGCGAGACGGTTGGCGCTGTCAGAACTGCGGATCCATGACCAACCTGGATGTCCATCACCTAAGGCGGAGGAGCAATCTCGGCAACGACGCCGAAGATAATCTGATCACGCTTTGCCGGATCTGCCATCGACTACTCCACGGTACTTCAACGTGCTCGCGCTAGCTGATTTCTCGGCTGGTCGGGAAGGGACCTCCGCGGACCGATCCTCGAGGGGATGCTTCTGTGCTTGGCCGAATCGAGATAGTATTCGTACCGAATCCTGATGGATCATTTCCATCCGCGCGATTATTGGAGCTGAAGTTGTTCAACCCGAGACTGGAAATATTGCCACCTGCGCTGCGCGCCCTGTGGGCCGAACTGCGGGAAACGCCCTATGGCTTCGTGCTTTATAGGGGGACCGGTTTGGCACTCAGGCTGGGACACAGAAGCTCCGAAGATTTCGACTTCTTTTCGAACGACAGCTTCGAAACCAGTGCGCTGCTTCAGGAAGTGAAGTACCTGAGGAATGCGCGCATCGACCAGCGAGGTGATAACACTCTTACCGCCGTAGTCGACCGAGTCGGCCCCGTGAAGCTCTCTTTCTTCGGCGACGTCCAGATGAATCATGTACAAGAACCGGACTTGGCAATCGAAAACAATTTGCAAGTGGCTTCACTCATCGACCTTGCCGCAACGAAGCTAAAGACGATTCAGCAGCGTGCGGAGGCCAAAGACTATCTGGATATCGCAGCGGCACTGAAGGCAGGTGTTACGCTCTCTGAGGCTCTGGCGGCTGGTAACGCAGTTTACGGAAAGACATTTAACGTTATGGTTGCATTGAAGGCGCTCACCTATTTTGAGGACGGGAATCTCCCTAATCTCTCTGTGACGGTCCAAGAGCAGCTGCGCAAGACCGCTCTAGAAGTGAAATTAGATCGGCTGCCGCAAACGGTTGGAAGGCCGGGCATAACGCGACAGGATTTCAGTCAATGAACGACTCCGAAGCGCTACGCGCCATAGCCGAACGTGTCATGTGGTTTGAGAATGCAGACGAAGCGCTGCGGTATCCAAAACGGCTTCTGGCCTATGTGATGACCTATGGAACTCTCGAAGAGGTCCTGGCGACCAAAGCCTTTTTCTCCAACGAAGAGTTCGAGGCAGCTCTGGAGGATGCTCCGGCTGGAATCTTTGACGCGCGCTCTTGGACGTACTGGAATTGTGTCTATGGTCATCATCCCGTTCCTCCGTTGCCGGAACGGCGTATCCCGGGTGTTGATCCGGAAGGGGTTCCAGACTCGTGAAATTCCGGCAATTGCGCGGGAACGACAGCACAAGCTCGGAAGGAATCACGGGCGCATGCGGACCTCCCCAAATGCCTAATATGCATTTTGGCCTGCTGCTGCGTCGCTGGCGCAGTGCTCGACGCGTCAGTCAACTCGATCTGGCGCTCGATGCCGAGATCTCAACGCGTCATCTGAGCTGCCTCGAGACGGGCCGCGCCCAGCCGAGCCGGGAGATGGTTCTGCGTCTTGCCGAGGCGTTGCAGGTTCCCTTGCGCGAACGCAATGCCGTGCTGCTCGCGGCAGGCTACGCGCCGCTTTATCCTCACACCCGTCTCGACATATGGTTGGGCCAGCCCAAACTCGCCCCGCACTGAAAGCGACATAGCATGTGCACCGCGCATTCAGAATTGGCGCCGAACCAGCGGATGCTCATCGAATACAAGCCGTTCGAACCCACTTTTTGAGGACTGTTCAGGGCTCTTCGCCCTCGTTCAGATGTGCGCTTTTGCAGCCCACCCTAACCTTGCCAATTACTCGAAAGTAAGGAATAATCATGGCGTAAGGAACCAAAGGCGGGTAAGGGCGACACGATGCCGCATTCTAGAGTAACGAGCAAGGGGCAGACGACGATCCCCGGAAAGATTCGCAAGGCCTTGCGAATCAAACCGGGCGACAAGCTTGAGTACGTGGTGGAGGGCGACCATGCAACTATTCGCGTGCATCCGGGTGCGCGGTCACTTAAGGGTGTGCTCGCCAGCAAGAAGGGCAAGGGGATGTCCTTCGCCCAAATCCGCGAGGCCGCAGCGAGGGCTGCCCGCGATCGCGAAGGTATCCAATGAGCAAGCGAAGGCTTGTGGACACGAATCTGATCGTTCGCCATTTAGTACAAGACCACGAAAAACATGCCAAGGCTGCTGGAAGATTGTTCGAGGCCTGCGACCGCGGCGAGGTGGTGGTTGTAGTGTTGCCCGCCGTTCTAGCTGAGTGTGTGTTTGTACTCGAATCCTTCTATGAACATCCACGCGTAGCTATCGCTTCGGCGCTTGGCGCGCTCATCTCCAGTCTTGGTGTGGAGATCATCGAGGAGGCGATCCACCTCGACGCCTTGGACCGCTATCGAGAAACGAAGGTTCATTTCATAGACTGCCTGATCGCTGCAACCGCTTCGGCCGAAAAGACGCCCGTGGCCACTTTCGATCAGGACTTCCGAAGATTCGCGGACGTGAGCGTAGGAATCCAATAGTTTTCCCTTCGACCAGCCCGCTCTCGAGCGCTGTAGGATCGGAAATTCGGATATAGATCGGGAGCCGCAGATGGGGAGTGCTTTGTATTTCCTCCGGCTGGACATCCCTGCCGCCCGCGCACGGCTCGACGGGAATCTCATCTTCGTGGGCAGTCCTTCCCAGCAACGGCGGAGACAGACAGCCTACGGGCCATGGCTCGCAGCATCGGCTGCAGGGCGCGGTCCCAGTATTCCATGAATGCTCCCCCGCTGTTTCATGATATTCGTAGGCGATTTTTCGAGACGAGAGTTGACGCACGAAGTCACGGTTCGTCTCCACGAAGAAATCCGACCAGCCGCAAGCGAGGTAAAGGTATGGATAGTGAGTCGCGCGCAGGATCGAGAAAAGGCGCAAAGACTGCTCGTAGAGCGAGATGCTGCTCTGCCGAGAGAAACTCCGTGACGGCAGGTACCTGCGCGTGTAGTCTCTATTTTTCTGAGGGTCTCGATGCCATTCACGGAGACAGAAAGGATCTTTAGCGCGCTCGACGCCTTTCGTATCGAGCTTCCTTCGTGGGGTTTTGCAAACACCGGAACGCGCTTCGGAAAATTCCTCCAGCCAGCCGCCGCTACGACAATTGAAGAGAAACTGAGCGATGCGGGACAGGTGCACCTGTTGACTGGCGCCTGCCCGACGGTGGCTCTTCACGTTCAATGGGATTTTTGCGACGGGCTCGCCAGCGTCAGCAGCGTCAAAGAAGCGGCCGAGCGACATGGCGTTCAGCCCGGGGCGATTAACCCCAATTTGTTTGAAGACCAAATCTACAAGTACGGTTCCTTTGGGAGCCCCGAAAGATCCGTGCGTGATCGCGCCCTGCACCACGTAAAAGAAAGTATTGAAATCGCGAAGCAACTGGGAAGCCGCGATATTTCGCTCTGGTTTGCTGACGGGTCGAATTATCCCGGCACCGCCAACATCCGTTTGCACAAGCAGTGGTTCGAGGAAAATCTGCGCGCCGCACATTCGGAATTGGCGCCGAACCAGCGGATGCTCATCGAGTACAAGCCGTTCGAACCCGCCTTTTATCATACGGATCTGGCGGATTGGGGAATGGCACTGCTTATGGCGCGAAAGGCCGGGGAAAAGGCGAGGGTCCTGGTGGACACAGGACACCACTATCTCTCTCAGAACATCGAGCAGATCGTAGCGTGGCTTTTGTCAGAGGACTTGCTCGGCGGGTTCCATTTTAACGATCGCCGCTATGCCGACGATGATTTGACGCTCGGTTCGATCGATCCTTACCAGATTTTCCGGATCTTTCACGAAATTCCGTGCTTCGAATGGGAGACCGGAAAACCTGCTGACATCGTATACACCGTCGATCAAAGCCATAACCTTAAGGGGAAAATCGAAGCGACGATTCAGACGGTCACGATGGCACAAGAACTTTACTGCAAGGCTGCGCTTGTGCAACACGAGAAGCTGGCGTTCGCGCAAAGGCACTGCCAGTTGGTTGCCGCTGAATCTCTGCTCCAAGACGCGTTTTCCACAGATGTAAGGCCGGGGATTCGCGAGTGGCGGGCGTCGAAGCGATTGCCACAGGATCCCATGCAGGCGTTTCGCGAAGGCGGATACTTGGAGCGCATCACGGCCGAGCGCTCCGTGCGAAACTCGCGAATCGTCAGCTCTTATGCCTAGCACTCTTTCCACTGGTCACAGACTACGGCGAGCCTCGAAGCGGCGAGACCCAGCTCTCCGAACGCCCAAATGCACGAACCCTGCGACTTATACCGAGACTTTCAGTGATTTAAGCGGCACTGTTCCGAGGACCTATTGTGCGATTGATTTGGGTGCGGAAAGCGGTCGAGTCGTCCTGGCGCGGCTTCGGGCCGGAGTCCTCGAAATGCAGGAGGTTCGCCGGTTCGTGAATGAGCCAGTCAACTATGGCGGTTCGCTGCACTGGGATGTCGCGCGGCTATGGCTTGAGATTTGCCGCGCCGTCGCGGACCTCCCCGAAGGGGAGCTGGATGGTATCGGCGTGGACGCATGGGGGGTGGATTACGCGCTGCTGGATCGGCGCGGTGAGCTGCTCGAGAATCCCTACCATTATCGCGATGCGCGCACGAATGGGGTGATGGACAAGCTTTTGAACGCCGTTTCAAAGGAAGAAATCTACAACGCCACAGGCATTCAGTTCATGCCGATCAATACGCTGTACCAACTGCTCGCGGCCGAGCGCGACGCGCCGCGCGTGTTGGAAGCTGCGGACCGGCTGGTCACGATTCCGGACTTATTTCATTATTGGCTTTCGGGCAAGGCCGTCTGCGAGTTCACCAACGCGACGACGACGCAGCTTGTGAATGCCCGAACGCGCACTTGGGACAAGGCACTCATGGAGCGAGTGGGGCTCCCATCCCGCCTGCCGGGTCCGATGGCCGAGCCAGGGACAATCCTCGGGCCAGTGCTGCCCCAGGTTGCAGGCCGGAGGCGCTGCCCGGTTGTACTTCCCGGGTCGCACGACACGGCATCGGCGGTTGCTGCTGTTTCGGCTCGCGAAGGCACGGCATTCCTCAGTTCCGGTACTTGGTCGCTTGTGGGAATGGAAATGGGTGCACCGGTGATCACTTCGGAATCTCTGCGGCTGAACTTTACCAACGAAGGAGGCGTCAACGGAACCACGCGGCTGCTCCGGAACGTGATGGGGCTTTGGATCGTGCAAGGTTGCCGCAAATCCTGGGCCGCACGCGATCAGAATTACAGCTACCGGGAATTAACGGAGCTTGCCGCACAACAGCCACCCTTTCGGATCCTTTTTGACCCGGACGACAAGTCGTTTCTGAATCCGGAGGACATGCCCGCGGCGATTGATCGGTCGTGTGAAAAGACAGGCCAACCGAAGCCGCAGTCAATCGGAACCTACGTTCGTGGAACACTGGAGAGCCTGGCCTTCAAGTATCGCGTCGTCATTCAGAAGCTCGAACGACTAACGGCGAAGAACATCGATCAAATCCGGGTGATTGGCGGAGGCGCAAGGAACCGGCTGCTGAACCAGATGACCGCAGACGCCACGGGGAAGCGAGTTGTGGCGGGGCCCGCCGAAGCCGCCGTGATGGGGAATGTTGCCGTGCAAATGATGGCGACAGGCGCCGTGAATTCACTGAAGGAGGCGCGCGCCGTGATCGATCGGTCGTTCCCTACCGAGGTCTACGAGCCTGCTGAGACGCAAGCGTGGGAGGGCGAGACCGAACGGTTCCGGCAGTATTGCGAGATGGATTTATGTTTGAAATAGAAGAGATCACTCATCTGAAGGACCTTTGGGATCCAGCGCGGGCCGACGCGATGGGCGGGGATCAACTCAAACTGCTGCGTTACCGTTCGAATTTGCTCGGAAGCGATTTGCGCATAACCAACTTTGGAGGCGGCAACACCAGCTCGAAGTTTGAGCGACCCGATCCATTTACGGGAGCAATGGTTCGCGTCTTGGCGGTCAAAGGGAGCGGAGGGGACCTGGGCTCCATCCAAGAGTCCGGATTTGCGCTGTTGTATTTGGACCGGCTCGAGCAACTGAAAGAGAACTATCGCGGCGAGGCGCATGAGGACGAAATGGTGCGTTTCTACCCGCTGTCGGCGTTTGGCGAAAATCGCGTAGCGGCTTCCATCGATACGCCTCTGCACGCCTTCCTTCCCTTTTCGCACGTGGACCATCTGCATGCGGACTGGGCAATTGCGCTGGCTGCGAGCGCCAATGGCAAGCGGAAGCTTGAGGAATTCAACCGTAAGTTTCATCGAAACATCCTCTGGACCCCCTGGCAGCGGCCGGGGTTCGCATTGGCGATGGAGATCGCGGCCGCGGTTCGCGGCAACTCTGAAGCGGAGGGGATTCTTCTCGGCGGGCACGGGTTATTCACGTGGGGAGGGACGCAGCGCGAATGCTACCTGAACAGCATTCGAACGATTGACCAGATGGGTGCGTTCGTTTTGGAGCATCAGCGGAGGAGGGGTTTGCTGTTCGGCGGGTTGACCCACCAGCCTCATCCACAGCGCGCAGAAATTGCCGCGCAAGTCCTGCCCGCGTTGCGAGGCGAGCTGTCCTTAAACCGGCGCGTGATCGCGCACTATTGCGATGACGAAGACGCGCTCGCATTTTCGGGCTCGGAATGGTCCAAGAAGCTTGCGGAACTGGGCACGAGCTGCCCCGACCACTTCTTGCGTACGAAGATTTGTCCGCTCTTTGTCGACTGGAATCCCGCAAGCCAGGATGCTGCCAGCTTGAAAAAGCGAATTTACGAAGGCGTGGCGGCGTATCGCAGGGGGTACAACGAGTACTATGAAACCTTCGCGGAGCGGAATTCGTCGAAGCGGCGCGATCCCAATCCGGCAGTAGTGATTGTTCCCGGCGTGGGGCTATTCGGATTTGGAAAAAATAAGAAAGAAGCGCGCATTACGACGGAATTTTTCATCAATGCCGTTCACGTCATGGCCGGAGCGAATGCCCTGGAGGATAGCGAAGTCACCCCTCTGGTTCCGCAAGCGCGGCACGCCGAGGAATCGTGTGAATTCGCGCAGTTTCACAACTATGTCGCGTTGCCGCGCCGCGAAGCCTTTCGTATCGAATACTGGCTTCTCGAAGAGGCCAAGCTGAAGCGCCAGGCACCCGATGCAGAATTCAGCGGGAAGATCGCGCTCGTGACGGGCGGGGGGAGCGGAATCGGGCGCGAGGTGTGTCTGCTACTGGCCCGCAAAGGCGCCCACGTGATGGTGGCAGACGTGGACGCACGCGGGGCGGAGGCCGCTGCGGCCGAAGCGAGCGCGGGCGCAGGCGTCGATTTCGTGGCGGATATGACCGTTGATCTCGGATCGGCGGAGAGCATAGCGCAGGCGATCCGAGACACGATTCTGCGTTTTGGTGGCATTGATCTCATCGTGAACACGGCCGGCATTTACCCCGTGTCGACGGAAGGCGCCGAGTTGAGCGAACAGCAATGGGCTCAAGCATTTCGCCTGAATGTCACGGGAAACTATTTGCTGTGCCGCGCGGCAGAATGTGTCTTTAAGGAACAGGGACTGCGCGCCGCCGTGGTGCTCACTAGCTCGGCGAACGCGGCGGTGCCAAAAAGCGGGAGCGAAGCGTATGACGCAAGCAAGGCGGCGCTGAGCCACCTGGTGCGGGAGCTGGCGGTTGCGCTGGCTCCGCGCGTCCGCGTGAACGCGATCGCGCCGGCAACGGTGGTCGCTGGTTCGGCCATGTTCTCCCGGGAGCGAGTGGTGCCATCGTTGGAAAAATACAAGATCGAGTTTTCGGCGTCGGAAACGACGGAGGCACTGCGAGCGAAGCTAGCGGAGTTCTACGCGCAGCGCACTCTCACGAAGAGCGTGATTCTTCCGCAGGATTGCGCGAATGCCATTCTCTGGCTCTTGAGCGACGAGAGTGCCAAGACGACCGGTCATGTGGTCCCCGTGGATGGAGGTTTGCCGGAAGCCTTTCTGCGATAGGGAGACCATGAAGCGCGTCTGTTTTGTTTTGCAGGTCAAACCCGAGCGGCTGGCCGAATATAAAGAGCGGCACCGTCGCGTGTGGCCCGAAATGCAGGAGGCATTGCGCGAGACGGGATGGAAGAATTACTCGCTGTTCGTTCGCGAAGACGGACTGTTGGTAGGCTACCTCGAGACGGATGATTTCGAACGCGCTCTTGAGCAAATGGCCGATCGGAAAGTGAATGAGCTTTGGCAGCGCGAGATGGCCGAGTTCTTCGCCGGACGCGGACGACACGCCGCCGGATCGTAAGATCCAGCCTCTGGAGGAAGTTTTTCACCTGTAGAGAGGGAATAGAAGAGTTGAGGTTACTTGATCGGAATGCGAAGGTGTGTCGGCTGGACGTTCACTGAGGGCGGCCTCTTGCAATTGATCCTACCACGAGGTGCATGGACCTGATGACCCCCAATCCCGCGCTTGGCGTGGGGCTGCACTGGCTGGGCGGCCTGGCATCCGCCAGCTTTTATGTCCCTTACCGATGGGTGAAGCACTGGTCGTGGGAAACATTCTGGCTCGCGGGCGGGATTTTTAGCTGGATCGTCGCGCCGTGGATCTTGGGCTGGTTGAACACTCGCGACTTAATCGCGGTGCTCTCGGCCACACCTAGGACAACGCTTTTCGAGGTGGCGTTTTTCGGGATGCTGTGGGGAGTGGGCGGGCTCACCTACGGGTTGACGATGCGGTATCTGGGCCTGTCGCTGGGTATGGCCGTGGTGCTGGGACTGTGCGCGGCGTTTGGAACGCTCGCTCCGCCCATCCTTCATGGTGTTTTCGTGACGTCAAGTGCTCGCGACGCTTTCCGGCAGGATCATTCTCCTGGGGGTGTTTGTGTGCCTCGCAGGAATCTCCGTCGCCGGCCTGGCCGGGCTGAGCAAAGAGCGAGCCATGTCGCCCGAACAGCAAAAAGCTGTGATTCGAGAATTCGATCTCCGCAAAGGAGTCGCAGTGGCAATTCTCTCGGGAGTTATGAGCGCCTGCTTTGCGCTCGGCTTAAGTTGGGGAGATCCGATCCGCAACCTGACGCTGGCGCACGGTACGCCTGCGATTTGGCAGGGTTTGGCTATTCTGCCGGTGCTTCTGCTGGGCGGTTTCCTCACTAATTTCGTGTGGTGCGTCATACTTCACGCGCGAAACAAAAGCGGCCGCGAGTATTTCAGCCGGTACGCGCGGGAGGACGCGAAGGTCTCGCGAAACGAGACCACGATTGAGACCGCCCTGGACCCGGCCAGCCGCGAGGTCGTCGAACGCTCGCCGGGGTGGGAGCGTGATAGGGGAGGCTCCGCAATCGCAATTGCTCAAGGCGCAACGGTGGAGCAGCAACCTCGTCGCGCGCCCATGCTGTCGAACTATCTCCTCTGCGCGCTGGCGGGCACCACGTGGTACTTCCAGTTTTTCTTTTACACGATGGGGGAAAGTCAGATGGGCCGATACAAGTTCTCAAGCTGGACCCTGCACATGGCCAGCATCATCATCTTCGGGAGCCTCTGGGGGATCGGGCTGAAAGAGTGGAAGGGAGCCGGAATGCGAGCTGGGTGGTTGCTGACGCTGGCGCTGCTTTTACTCGTCGGCTCGACTGTGATCGTCGGATACGGGAATTACATGGCCATAGCGCACTAGCTGTCTGACTTATCCGTGGGCGGGAGCAGGAGGTTTCTGCCCTGGAACGCCGCGGAGTGTGCGTTCAGGAACCTGCGCTTCATAAATTACAGGAGGACACCCGGCCTCTCGATCTACTTGATGGCAGGAGTAAGATCTGTGTGATTGAAGTCATCGCCCTTGAACAAAAGCGGCTCGCCGGTGGTTTTCGCCAAGGCATATGCAAAGCAGTCCCCGAAGTTCAAGGCAGCTCGATGCCGGCTGCCCTTTCCGAAATCGCGGTACGCCTCGCGGGCAAGATGGGCCTGGTCTTCGGTGACCGGCTCGATGACAATTTGAGCCTCTCTGAAGAGATCATCAAAACGTCGGCTCGCAACTGGGCTCCTGCTTCCATCAATCACGATCCCAGCTTCGACATAGCTGACGGCTGAAACGCGCCGGATATTCGCACCGGCAATTGCCTTCGCGCAAATTTCTGCTTCGGGCTCATTCCGGAGGATGGCGATTACGGCCGAGGTATCGATTATCATCGGGGTAGCCCCTTGTCGTTGTAGAGCAACTCACCATGGTCAACGGTTCGATAGGGAGCCTTCAAATGGGCCGCGCAGTCCTTGCCGATTTTGAGCAGCCGTTGCGCGAGGCCGGTGCCCAGTTCCTGACGCACCCGATCGAGACGCTCACGAACAGCTTCGGTGACTGCAGCGGTCATGCTTTCCCCGGTCAACTCTGACAGTTCTTGGGCTAGCTTCTGAGTCCGTTCATTTTTGATGTTGAGAGCCATGCATTCCACCATTCTACCTCATGTGTCCACCAGTCTACCCCAGTTTCGGCCGATTGGCAACTTCGGGTTAGTTCGTATTCAGATCACTTGGTGCGCACCAGGTTCTGCTCGCGGGAAAGCTTGAAAGTCGCCGAGCGCAGCCAGGATCGCTTCGAAAGGATTGTCGTCGAGTCCGACTACCTGAGCGCGCAAGTCGTGTCGCAACCCGAGGCGACTCGTGCGCAACTTCTTCGGCCATTGGAAAATTGTTCCGGTTGGTCAGTCGTCGGCTTTAGATGGCGCGCTCTTCGCCATCATGTCGAGGAATTGTTCTGTAAGGCGATCAAAAATTTTCTCGACTCGTGCGTCGGCGATGCTGGTAGCTTGATCATTTCCTCGCCACTCGGCCTCGATCAACAGCCGCTGCTGGCCGCCAAAACAGCGAAGAATTCCGGCGATGCTTTGATGCACGAGTTTGGCCCTCCGGGACTCAAGGCCCAGTACGGCCAGAATGGGGTGCACATTCTTCCGGCCCCTTTTCTCCAGCTCTTCGGACAAGCGGGCGGTCCGGCCTAGAATTTCCCAGCTAACGGCCTCCAATTCATGACGAATGGCGATCAGGTCTGGCTCGGGTTCCGAGAGAAGCAGGTTAAGATCTGCCGCGAGCGGACGCGAAACAGCCACCGTACGGGAACCTCTGGGTCCTTCCGATTGCTCGGACGGGCCAACCTGGGTTTTGTCATCGGAAGTTTCGAAGTACTGCGTCACGATGGCCAATTCGTCTGCGCTCACCTCGAACGGCGTCGATATCCCGTAGGCGACGGGGCGCGAGAGCGCCAGGCGATTATTCCACGCGAACATGCCGTCTCAGACTTCACCGTTATGCGCGGCGGCGAGTTGCATCCCCCGCTTTGTCTTGCCTGCCGTATGAGCCCCCTCTGCCCCCCTCGGCACCGGAGAAATTTCACGCTGCAGTCGATGGGCGCCAGCGTTTTTCTTCAATGTGCAACACGTTCAGACACTGGACTATGAGGCTCGTAAACTTGGTACGCGCAACTCGGCTGGGACCAAGCTCATCCAACTCACGCGACAGGCCGAGAAGGTGGCTGAGCGATTGGGCATACAATTTCGCGGGATCCGATGCTTCGCCGTAGCGTCCCAATGGAGGTGCCGGCAACAGTGCACGCGGCGAGCGTGCCATCACGCGCCACCGCTTTTCGGCCAGCCGGTCTGTGCCGAGCTGTCGTGGAGTCGTCGCCAGTGCTCCACTCGTTCAATGAGCCGGTCGATCTGTCGCCAAATCCCCGATTCGTATCGCATCAAAAGGTCCGCCGCGGGAAGCTTTTGATCCGTAGGGGACGGTTCATTCAGGAGACTGGCAATCGCCTGTTCCTCGCCGTTGCTCTCGAACTTCTGGAAGATCTTGCGGAAGAGCAGCGGCGCGACCTCCGCGTCGGCCTGATAGGTACGGGCCAGCTTCAAGAATTCGAGCGCGAGACCCTCGACGAGGACTTCCTCGAAGTGATCGCGCGGGCCGATGGATTGCCGGAGGTCTGCAACTAAGTGATCGAAATCATCGCGGCGCTCGCTGAATGGCTTCCCGGCCAGGACGACTTTCGCGAAAATCCCTGTTTTCATCGCATTGTATCGCGAGTTCCGTTTGCCATGAGCTGTCCGAGGCCCCGGCTTTCGCCGAACGCCGGAACTTTGGTGTTGGTTCTGGACTCTGTCATTCATCTTGATCCCTCGCGCAAAATCATCGTTCCAAAAAAAAAGGAACCGATGCGACCCACTTCGCATCCGTCCCGTCGTTCTGTTCTGACCGCTGTTCAGCGGCGCCGGCCGCAACAGCTCTGCTGGCATTAACGCACAGGTGCGGTGCTGGAGTCAACACAGTGGGACAGATGGTTCAAAAGCGAAATCAGCTAGGCGTGACTGCCGCTCGTCGATGTTAGAACCGCAGTGATCGTAGTTCTCCATCGCGGCTTCCATATTGTACTAGATAAGTATGTACTCTATTTATACTACAGACCGGATGGAGAAATAGGATAATTACGAAACGAACCCTCTTAAGTCCCATCTATGCAATAGGTTGGCAAATTTCGGACGGCAATTTTGTGCGCAGAACGTGGCGTTTTCTCGTATTCGTCCACATTCTAACGGACACCTGGATCGTCTACCCCGCAGGCATTTTCCGCGTATAGTGTCGGACGAAGTTGCGCCTTCGCCAGAACGAGCCCAAATCCTCCCGGCCGCAGTACCCGCTGTTCTGCATCCGTGGATCACGGGAAAGGGTGCGCCCGTTTGGCCGAAGGGGTTTGAATCGCTAGAAAGCCGACTTTTTCGGCCGGGCGAAGCGAGTTTCGGGAATAATCGCGAACCAATCAGGGCGCTCGGGATCGCGGTCGTAGGGATAGCCTCCCGCGCTGCGAAACAGTTCGGCGTACTGCTGCAGCTTGTCGCGATCAAGTTCCACGCCCAAACCATTTCCTTTCGGCACGGCGATCTTGCCGTCGACGTACTTCATCCTGCCGCCTTTCAGAATGTCGTCCGTCAGGTGGTGATAGTGGGCGTCAGCCGCAAAAGTCAGATTGGGGAGGGCAGCACCCAAATGGAGCATGGTGGCGAGCTGAATCCCCAGCTCACCGCTGGAGTGGACGCTGATACCGCGCTGAAACTTTTCGCAGACCACCCCAGCCTTCCACGCCTGGCGCAGTCCGCCCCAGAAAGTGGTGTCGAGCAGGATCACATCGATAGCATCGAGCCGAATGCAAGCGGCAAGCTGCTCGAAATTGACCACAACGGTGTTCGTCGCGGTTGGAATCTTGATGAACGAACGGACGCGACGCATTCCTTCCAGGCCCCAGCATGGATCCTCGAAATAGTCGTTGCGAACATTTTCGATTGCCCGTCCAATGCGGATCGATTCTTCAACGCTCCAAGCGGCGTTGGGATCCAGGCGGAAGGAATCTCCAGGAAACGCCGACGCCAGCGCAAGATAGACCTCCAAGTCGTGATCAGGAGGAAACACGCCGCCTTTCAATTTATGGGAGCGAAATCCGTGTTCGCGCTTGAGCTTCTTTGCCAGCGCAACCATCTCGGCGGCGGTTTCTTCGCCTCCGAGTCCCGTCTTCGGATCCTGGTAACGATAGAAAAGATAGCTGGCGAACGGGATTTCCTCGCGGAGCGCACCGCCCAGCAAATCGCAGGCGCGTATGCCAAGTTTCTTGCCGGCCAAGTCGATGCACGCGAATTCGATGGCGGCGTGGAGCTGCGCCCGATTGTTGTAAAGGGAAGCGGTGGGATTGCAGATCTTCCAGTAGAGCTGTTCGAGTTGGAGGGGATCGTGTCCGAGCAGATAAGGTTTGAGGCCGCGAATCGCGTTTTCCGCGCTCTCACCACCGCCGCCCATTTCTCCTAATCCAATCAGGCCTTCGTCAGTCTCGAGCTCGACGATCGTGCGCACAAAGCGTCCCCAGTGCGCTCCGTTGGCATGGCGCAAGGGAGCTTCCAAGGGAACCGCGACGGTCGTCGCACGCACGTCCACGATTTTCATTTTCGTCTGCATTCCCTTTGTCGCCGGCGCGGAGTTCGCCCGCGTGCGCCTCTCAATCCCTGCCGTGTTGATCGTATGCGCGGGCAGTATCCACCACGCCGGCAGGTGTTTCATGATAGCCGCAAAAGATGCGATCACGCACGCCGTATCAAGTGACTTCGATCCTCGCCTGGGTATCAGGGCGCGTCGTGAACTTCGTTGAGTAGGGGTCCGCTTAACCCGCGGAGAGGCGGAATCGGTCCGTTGTAGAACGAAAAGACGATCGCGACGTTTCTTCCTTTTCGGAGCCACGCGCCGGGCAAGTACAAAGTCTGCTGCGGACCGATGTTCCAGAATCGTCCGAGATTGTGGCCGTTGACCCAAACTACGCCTTTGCCCAAGCCGCGCGTATCGAGAAATGTATCGCCAACATCTTTCAGCACGAAGTACCCGCGATGAAATGCCGGGCCTGAGACCTCGGCCTTCGCAAAGTGCAGAGAGGCCGGATCGAGCATTGGAAGCGAAAAGATCCGCCATCCCGTGAGTTCGTGGCCCGCGAAGCTGACCGAGTGGGTGATTCCTTTGTGGTCGTCGCGAAGCTTTGGCCCGAAATTGATTCTTCCGGAGTTCTCGACGAGGATGTCGAGGACGTTGTCATCCGTCGAAAGATCGACGAGCAGACGATTCTGGTTTAGTCGCCGGTCCAGCGTCCCGGCAAGCCGCTGGTTGACGTAAACCTCAGCGTAATCGTGAACCTCATCGATGACGAGAGAGCCTTTTGCGGGGCCTTTCAGGCGCTGTGCGATACAAAATGTAGCCGTAAGACTGTCCGAGGGACTCCATCGTCTGCGGCCGCTCGGAGGAGATCGGGCGCCCGAGATTCGTCCAGAGCGATGCTGATTCGCCCAATGTGAATTTCGGGATGGCAATCACGGGCGTAGTAGGCGGGAGCGGGGGCAGGCTCGCGCCGCGCGAGTGGCGGAGGATCACGTCTCGAAAGGCGAAGAACTTTTTCGTTGGGCGCCCTGCCTCGTCGAGGGGCGCATCGTAGTCGTAGCTCGTCGTGTCAGGCTCATAGGTCCGTTCGAAATTCGCGCCGCTCATGAACCCGAACGATGTTCCGCCCTCGAACATGTACAGGTTCACCGAGTAGCTCTGTGAAAGCATCCAATCCAGTTCCTGCGCTTGCTGTTTCATGTCAGTAACGTGATGCGCCGCTCCCCAATGATCGAACCAACCGTCCCAGTATTCGCCGTTCATGAAGGGACCCTGCGGGCGGAACGCCTTCAGAGCAGCGAAAGCGGACCGCGCTTCGCCGGGACCGAAATTGACCACGGCGGGCAAGTCCGGCAAAGTTCCCTGCGGCAGTTCGATTGCGCCATCCGCCGTATAAAGGATCACGTCGCGAAAGCCGGCTTTGAGGATCATGTCCCGAATGCGCGACATATAGACTTTGTCGCTGCCGAATGATCCATACTCGTTCTCCACTTGAACGGCGATGATCGGGCCACCGCGCGTGATTTCGAGCGGCGCGAGTTCCCGGCCGAGGTGATCCATCCACTCGGCCGCAGGATGCAGAAAGCTTTCCTCCCGGCTTCGCAACTTCGCGTTCGGATCGGCGAGAAGCCATGCTGGAAGGCCGCCGAGATCCCACTCTGAGCAGACGTACGGGCCGGCGCGCACGATCACGTAAAGGCCTTCCTCCTGCGCCTCGCGAATAAATTCGGCGACGTCAAGCTGGCCGCGAAAATCGTAAACGCCCGGTTTCGGCTCGTGCAGGTTCCAGAAGACGTACGTCGATATCGTGTTTAGCCCCATGGCGCGCGCCTTGCGAAGACGGTCGCGCCAGTATTCGCGCGGGATGCGGGCATAGTGCATTTCGCCCGAGATGATTTGAAAGGGCCGCCCGTCGAGCACGAACTGTCCGTTTTCGATGCGGATCGAATGGGGCGCGGCCGGCGCGGTTCGAGCTGGAAAAGCGCCAAGAAGCAAGACCAGCGTCCATACCGGCAAGCACAAGGCGTGCAGCCAAAAGTCCCGTCGTGCTGCTCCGCGATTCGGTTTTCTTGAGTTGGTACTTGCGGCGCATGGTTCTCGTCCTCAACCTACAAGAATACAAAGGCTTCCGTCGGGAACGCGACGTAGGATAATGCCCCGCGCTGCCTGGTAACAAGCGAGGATTGCATTCGAAGAGCGCGACGCGGACCGGAAGGCATCGTGGAAAAGCCAAACAATTTGAATAAAGCCGTGATCCTCGCGCGAGGGCTGGGCAAGAGAATGCGGCTGGCAGATGCGTCCGCGAATCTCGAGAGCACGCAACAGGAAGCCGCCGAAGCCGGGATGAAGGCGATGATTCCAGTCGGGCGGCCGTTCCTGGATTTCCTGCTCAGCGCGCTGGCCGATTCCGGAATCCGCGAGGCTTGCATTGTGGTTGGGCCGGAACACGCGTCCATTCGCGAGTACTACACTTCACTTTGTCCGCGTCGCATTG
This sequence comes from uncultured Acidobacteriota bacterium, assembly GCA_963753475.1. Classification (GTDB taxonomy): domain Bacteria; phylum Acidobacteriota; class Terriglobia; order Acidiferrales; family UBA7541; genus Palsa-295. Next base: position 361,179 of record CAVWCN010000003.1, on the reverse strand, counting down.
AAATCAGCTTTGCGATTCAGGAGAAGCCCCTCGGAACGGCGAACGCTGTCCTGGCCGCGCGGGTGTTCACCGTGGAAGAATCGTTCCTTGTCCTGAACTCGGACAACTACTATCCTGTCGAAGTTTTCAAGAGTCTGAGGGAACTCGGCGAGCCGGGGCTGGCGGCCTTCGAGCGCGAAAGCCTGGTCCGGCAGGGCAACATTCCGCGCGAGAGGATTCGTCATTATGCGCTTCTGCAGATCGGCGCGGATGGATGGCTCGAGAAGATCGTCGAGAAGCCCCACGAAATGTCCGATGCCGTTGGCGAGGAAGTGTTCGTGAGCATGAATTGCTGGCGCTTCGATCCGTCCATTTTTCGGGCGTGCGAACAGGTCCCACGGTCTTCGCGCGGCGAGTTCGAACTCCCGCAAGCGGTGCAACTGGGCATCGGTTCGCTTCACTTGCGGTTCAAGGCTGTGCCATTCCGCGCGCGGGTCCTCGATCTTTCCTATCGCTCGGACATCTCCGCCGTGGCGAAGTGTCTCGCGCACATCCGGCCGGACTTGTGACCCAGTTCGAAGAGCAACTGCGAGCCGCGGGCATGAGCGCCACGGAATCGGCCGCGAAAAGCGCGGCGCTCGTGAAATTGCTCTCCGGTTTGCGCGAGCTGCGCGGCGCAACGGCGGATCGGGTGTGCGCATTTTTCGTTCCCGGACGAGTCGAACTCGCCGGCAAGCACACGGATTATGCTGGCGGACGCAGCCTCGTCTGCGCGATCGAACTCGGCATCAGCATCGTTGCCGCTCCGAGAACGGACGCGGAGGTGCACATCCGCGATATCAGCCGCGGGCTGGAAGCTCGCCTCATCCTCGATCCCGACGCCGAACCGGCTCGCGGCGAGTGGTCGAACTATGCTGTTACGGTTGCTCGGCGCATCGCACGAGATTTCCCGTTGGCACGCACGGGCGCGAATATTGCGTTCGCCAGCGATCTTCCTCCCGCATCCGGCATGAGCAGTTCGAGCGCCTTGATCGTGGCCCTTTTCTTTGCGATTGCGGAGGTCAATTCGCTCGCGCAAGGCGACTTCTTTCAGAACTCCATTCGCGATGGAGAGGATCTGGCCGTATACCTCTCGGCGATCGAAAGCGGGGCGGCTTTTGGCTCTTCCTCGGGCACACGCGGAGTGGGCACGCTCGGCGGAAGCGAGGACCACGTCGCCATCTTGTGCTCGCGGGCAGACTACCTGCGGCAGTATTCGTACTGCCCGGTCCGTCTCGAATGTGAAATTCGCGCACCTGAAAGGCACGTGCTTGTCATTGGAGTAAGCGGAGTGGAAGCGGACAAGACGGGCAACGCGCTTGAGTCCTACAATCGCGCTTCGCTCGCCGCGCGCAAAATTCTCGAACTGTGGCAACGCGCCACGGGACGCGAGGACGTGTCCCTGGCGGCTGCCTTGGCGTCGGCCCCCGACGCGCTGGAGCGTCTCCGTCACATCCTGGCCAAGTCCGCCGAGCCCGGGTTTGCTCCAGAACTGCTGCTGAATCGGCTCGCGCAATTCGCGGAAGAAAGCAACGAGATCGTTCCAGGCGTATCTGGCGCGCTCGCGAGCGGCGACCTCGAACGCCTCGGCGTACTGATGGACCGCTCGCAGCATCTGGCCGAAACGTTGCTCGGCAATCAGACGCCGGAGACGGTCGAGCTTGCCCGTTCGGCGCGCGTGCTGGGAGCTGTAGCGGCGTCGGCGTTCGGCGCAGGTTTCGGCGGGAGCGTTTGGGCACTCGTTGCTTCGCAGCAAGCAGAGGGTTTTCTCGACGCATGGGCGGCGCATTACCGCAAACAGCACCCTCAGCGAGCCCAGGCGAGCCAGTTTCTGATTACACGCGCGGGACCAGGCGTGGTTCAATTCCAGCCGCCACTCTCGGATTGAGGAGAGAAACTTTGAAGAACGACTCAAAGATGCGCGGCTCAAGTGTCCCGCAGAACACGAAACTCACACGCCGGGATTTCATCAGTGAGTCGTCGCTTTTTGTCGGGAGTCTGCCGGCGACGGCATATCTAAGCCGCTTCTCGCGAGCGAGTTGGTGTGCGGACGCTCAAAGTGGGTCGCAAGCCGCCATTGAAGGTAAAGCCCCATCTCTCGCGAACGATGCAATCTTGGCAAAATGGGAAGTCTCTCCCGTTGGGTTGCGACTTCTTCGCATCGAAAATCGGCGAACGGGACAGACGATCCAGGGACCTATGCCGGCTTTTGCGATCGCGGTGCGTGGCTCCGAACCGATTGTTTCCTCGGCGATGAAGCTGACCGGCTCGCCGCGTATCGAAACCATTGCCGCTGACCCACGGGCTTCGCGCTTCTCCGACCGCGTCGGCGGGAGTGCGCTAACGGCGACATTCGAGGACACAAGCCGCCGCGTCCGGGCTCAGTGGAGAGCGATCCTTCGCGATGGCTCGCATTACATTCGCCAGGAACTGACGATCGAGCCAATCGCGGGAGATCTTTCCGTCGGACGCATTACATTGCTCGACCTGGAAGTTCCCGGCGCCGAAGTGCAAGGCACTGTCAAAGGATCACCCGTGACGTTCGGAGGCTGGTTTGCCGGGTTCGAGCATCCGCTTTCGGAAAGCAAGGTCGAAGGGAATCGCGTTCTCTGCAGCATTGAACGTCAGCTCCCCCTTCAACGCGGCCGGTCCGGATCTTACTCGTCCGTGATCGGCCTGACGGAGCCCGGCCAGCTGCGACGCAGTTTTCTGCAATATATCGAACGCGAGCGTGCGCATCCCTACCGTACGTTTCTCCATTACAACTCCTGGTTTGATCTCGGCTACTTCACTCCCTACGATCAGGCAGGAGCCCTGGATGTGATCAACGCGTTCGGCAGCGAGTTGCGCGAGAAACGCGGCGTCACCCTGGACTCATTCCTTTTTGACGACGGCTGGGACGACCACAACTCTCTTTGGCAATTCAACTCTGGTTTTCCGCGCGGCTTTGAACCGCTCCGGGCCACGGCGGCAAAATACGGCGCCGCGCCGGGGATTTGGCTTTCGCCTTGGGGCGGGTACGATGGTCCGCGCAAAGAACGCCTCGCGTACGGAAAGCTGCACGACTACGAAGAGAATTCCGAAGGCTTCGTACTTTCCGGTCCGCACTATTTCAAACGATTTCGCGAAGTGTGCATCGAGATGGTTCGCAGGTATGGCGTGAACCAGTTCAAATTCGACGGTACCGCCGACACGTCCACGGTTTATCCGGGGAGCAAATTCAACAGCGATTTCGACGCCATGATCAGCCTGATCGGCGACTTGCGCGAGGCCGAGAAGAATTTGTACGTGAATCTGACCAGCGGCACGTATCCCTCGCCTTTCTGGCTTCGCTACGCCGATTCCACCTGGCGCGGTGGAGAGGATGATTCGTTCGCGGGCGTGGGCACCGATCGCCAGCAGTGGATCACGTATCGCGACGCCGCGACTTACGAGCACGTCGTGCGCCGCGGCCCGCTCTACCCCTTGAATTCGCTGATGCTGCACGGGCTGATCTACGCGCGATCCGCGAAAAGACTAGACTCGGATCCCGGACATGATTTCCCCGCCGAGGTGCGCTCCTACTTTGGTACGGGAACGCAGCTCCAGGAGATGTACATCACCCATTCGTTGCTCTCCGCCTCTGATTGGAACACGCTGGCCGAAGCCGCCAGGTGGTCCAGGCAGAACGCGGACATTCTGGTCGACACGCACTGGGTCGGCGGCGATCCGGCGAAGCTCGAAGTTTACGGCTGGACTTCCTGGTCGCCGCGCGGCGGCATCATCACCCTCCGCAATCCGGATAAAGCGCCGCGGGCGTACGAACTTGATGCTCGCGCCGCTTTCGAACTGCCCGCCGGCGCTAGCGAAGATTACATTGCGCGTACTCCTTGGAAGGGTGCGAGGGCGTCGACGATTCATCTGCGTGCAGGTAAACCCCACTCCCTTAACCTCCAGCCGTTCGAAGTCCTTACGCTGGAAGCGATTCCCGGGTAAGAATCCTTTGCGGTCCTGAACTGCCACGCTGTCGCTGACAAGCCTGCCGCCCCGATCCGCATCTGCGTCGAAACGATCGAGTGCTTCCTGCGCCGCCAGGTGATTCATCAGATTCCGGCACTCGTTGAAGTCTCAGGTGAAAATACAGACAAGTACGTATGGCTGCCTATCGCCTTCGTCCGCCATCCTTAAAGAGCGTTGCCGGGGGCTGTGCGTCTCCGCGGGCGCTTTTGGCGACCGAGGCTGTATCAGCTTAAGTTCAATGTCAGTAATGTGTTGCGGGCAGTGAAGAGGAGTCGATCCGCGCAGGCTTCGGCAGATTTTTGGTTACCTAAACGGAAGGCTCTCGGGAGCGAGTGAAACGATGAGTTCGACGCTGCAAGGGGTCCATGAAGTTCCGTTCCATCGTGCGGCAGTTGGCGAGGAAGAAATCGCGGCCATTGCCGAGGTCATTCGCTCGGGATGGCTCACGATGGGGCCGAAGACCATTGAGTTCGAAGAGCGATTCGCTTCCTACGTCGGGGCGCGGCATGCGATCGCCGTCTCATCCGGAACGGCGGCCCTTCATCTTGCGCTCGACGCCGCCGGGATCGGGGCGGCTCACGAAGTTCTGATCCCCGCCACCACCTTCACGGCCACAGGGGAAGTGGTCAAGTATCTTGGAGCGCGGCCCGTGCTCGTAGACATCGACCCGGATACGATGAATCTCGACGTGCTGGACGCTGCCAGTAAAGTGACGCCGCGCACCCGGGCCATTGTTCCCGTCCATCTTGGCGGGCTGCCTTGCGACATGGACGAGGTCCATTCGCTTGCTCGCACGCATTATCTTCACGTAGTCGAAGACGCGGCCCATGCGCTTCCCTCGGAATATCGCGGAGCCAGGGTGGGCTCGCTCAGCGAAATGACTGCCTTCAGCTTTTACGCCACGAAAACGTTGACGACCGGCGAAGGCGGCATGATTACCACGGAGAGCGACCACTGTGCGAAACGTGTCCGCCTGATGCGTCTCCACGGAATAGCCGGCGATGCGTGGAAACGCTACGCGCACAACGGTTCGTGGTACTACGAGGTGGTTGAAGCGGGGTACAAATACAATCTTACCGACCTGCAGGCAGCCCTCGGCCTTGTCCAGCTCTCGAAGTGCGACACCATGCGCGAGTCGCGGAGGCGCGTCGCCGAGCGCTATAACGCCGCCTTCGGTTGCATCCCGGCCCTCCAGGCCCCTTCGATCGCCTCCGATCGCGATTCCTCGTGGCACTTGTATGTCCTTCGCCTGAACCTGGATCGTTTAAAAATAGACCGCAACGCTTTTGTGAACGAACTCCGAAGCCGCGGAATTGGAACCAGTGTTCATTTCATTCCGCTCAACCTTCATCCCTTCTACCAGAAAACCTATGGCTACCGTCCGGGCGACTGCCCTGTCGCCGAGGCGGAGTTCTCCCGATGCATCTCGCTTCCGATTTATCCCGGAATGGACGATTCGGCCATCGACCGAGTTGTCGAGGCCGTGACCGAGGTTTGCCGAGGGACAAGACGATAAGGGTACTCCGTGTCCGTTTCCCATAGCCCATCGCTTGACGTCGAGACTCGGTCGCAACGGGCCGCTCCGCTCGAACCGTTCTCGAACCCTCATCGTCACGGCTTCTATGCGCGTTTCGGAAAACGCGCGTTCGATCTCTTCATTTCGCTCCTGGCGCTCATCGTTTTATCGCCGGTCTTGCTCGCCATCGCCGTCCTCGTGAAACTCACTTCCGCGGGCCCCATTCTTTACAAACAGAATCGCGTCGGCCGCGATGCGCGTATTTTCCAGATCATAAAATTCCGCTCCATGAGGGTGGACGCCGACCGGCACGGATGGGGAATCACGGTTGCGGGCGATGAACGCGTGACGCGCGCCGGCCGAGTTCTCCGCGAGACCAAGCTCGACGAACTTCCTCAACTGTGGAACATCGTAAAAGGCGACATGAGTTTCGTCGGGCCTCGCCCGGAAATTCCCTCGTACGTGGCGTTGTACACCCGGGAGCAGCTCGGAGTGCTCAGCGTCGCTCCCGGAATCACCGATATTGCCTCGATTCGCTATCGTCATGAAGAGAAGGTTATCGAGCGAAGTTCGAATCCCGACCAGTTCTACCGGCGCGTTATTCTCCCGCACAAACTGTCGCTCAACCTCCAATACATCGAGCAGATGTCGTTTTCGCTCGATTTGAAACTCATCGCGCAAACCCTTCGTTCGATTTTCTAACGTCTGCGCCGCTCGGTCTGCGCCGTTGGTCGGTTTGTGTCGAATTTCTGGAATGGCTGCTTGCGCCTTTCGCTTCGCTCCGCGATAATCCGCACTCGATGAATGACGATTCACGCAGCCGGCTTGAAAACTTCTTTGGCTACGCCAACGATCTTGGCCTCGGCCCTTTTTACGTCAGCCGGAATTCACCTCCTTCTCTGGCATCTGCCGCCAGTATCGCGCGAGCCCAATCGATGCCAATCGAGCAAGCCTCAGCTTCGGCTGGCGAATCCGCTGGCCGCTCCTCGCCTCTGTCGGCCAGCCCGCCGGGTTTGCCCGTCATCCAAGGTTCGTCCGGCCCTTCATTATTCGAAGATCGCATCGAAAACGATTCGCTCGAGCGCATCCGCCAGGATATTGGCGACTGTACGCGCTGCAAACTGCACAAGTCCCGCACGAACATTGTGTTCGGCGTGGGCAACCCGAGGGCGGAACTCGTCTTCGTCGGCGAAGGCCCCGGCCGCGACGAAGACGTGCAGGGCGAGCCCTTCGTCGGCCGCGCCGGGAAACTTCTGACGCAGATGATCGAAGCCATGGGCCTGCGCCGTCAGGACGTTTACATCTGCAACGTCGTGAAGTGCCGCCCGCCGGAAAACCGCCTCCCGGAACGCGACGAGATCGAGATTTGCTCGCCTTTTCTGTCGCGCCAGCTCGCCGTGATTCAACCGAAGGTGATTTGCTGCCTCGGTGCGTGCTCCGCGCAGACGCTTCTCCAAACGAATCAGGGAATCTCGCGTTTTCGCGGCGAATGGTTCGACTATCGCGGCGGAAAATTGATCGCCACGTATCATCCCGCCTACCTTTTGCGCAATCCCAACGCCAAGGGCGAAGTCTGGAAGGATTTGCAAAAAGTCATGGCCGTTCTCGGGCTCAAGCCGAAGCCGCGCCGGTGAGGACGTTCTCGATCTCAAGCCGAAACAGCCGCGCTAGCCGCGTCGCGAGGCCTACTTGGGAATCCTTCTCGGACTGACTGCCGCAATCTGCTGGGGTGTGGCGGATTTCTGCGCGCGTTTTGCCTCCCGCCGCATCGGCGCGTTCCGCGCGCTTTTCTTCATGCAGGTCGTCGGCTTCGTCGTGATGACCGTTTACCTCGAATGGGCCGGCGGCATCGCTCCCACGACCTCCGGATGGAGTCCATGGGCCCTGGCGGCTTTTGCCGGTGTGCTCAGCACGCTCGGGTCGCTTTCTCTCTATTACGCATTTCAAATCGGCGTGATGAGCATCGTCGCGCCGATTTCGTCGAGCTATCCGGCAATAACCGTCGCGCTTGCGTTTTTGAGCGGCGAACGCCTCAAACCGCTTCGCGCGCTGGGGCTGGGGGTCACAATCATCGGCGTTATCCTTGCGGCGACGTCGTTCTCCTCAAATTCGAGCGGCGCCGCGAGCGATACGCACCCGCATCCTCATGTGTCGAACGGAGTCACCTGGGCTGTCATCGCCGCAATCGGATTCGGCTTCATGTTCTGGTTTCTCGGGTTTCGGGTCGTTCCGCTTACCGGGAGCGCTTTCTCCGTTTGGATGATTCGGCTCTCCACGATGTTCACGCTCGGGCTCGCAGCGGCGCCGGCGCGCCAGAGCCTGCGGCCACCGCGAGGCGGCGTGTGGTGGCTTCTGCTCGCGATCGGAGTAACGGACACGGCCGCGTTCTTCGCGAACAATGCGGGGCTCGCCACCGGCCAAGTGTCTGTCGTGAGCGTACTTGCGTCACTTTATGGCGCGGTGACGGTGCTCCTCGCGTGGATCGTCGTTCGCGAGCGGCTGGAGCGTTCACAGTGGCTGGGCATCGCGCTGATTTTCGCCGGGATTGTGCTCGTCAGCCTCTGAATTTTGCCAAGAAAAAGCGAACAAAAAGTGGTCGGCAGTAGATCAAGCATGTTGATCATGAAGTCGAAACGGCGTCTTGGGGCCAAGAAATGGGTTTGGCCGTTTTCCGGGCAACTCGTGCATGGAATAGAACCGCCCGATCGTCCCGACTGGGAGACCGCCAACCGCCAGAATCGCTTTTGCCAGAGAGGGAAGACGGCACCGCTACGATTTTCGGGCTAAACTACGTCGCATGGCGCAACGCTACTGCGAGGTCGCCCTGCCGGTTCCTCTCCGGTCGAGCTTCACCTACGCAGTCCCCGCATCGGCGAATGGCGAGGTTCTCGCGGGACGCCGCGTCGTGGTCCCGTTTCGCAATCGGCCGATGATTGGCGTCGCGCTCGCGGAGTCGGAGCGCGTGCCCGAAGGCGCCGCTGGCGTTCGCATCAAGACCATCGCCGAGCTGATGGATCCGCGTCCGGCGCTCACACCGCATCTGATCGAGCTCGGCCGCTGGATCAGCCGCTACTATCTAGCTCCCATCGGCGAAACGTTCCGAGCCATGCTTCCGCCCGAGATCGAATTGCGCCACGACCGGGAATATTTGCTGACCGAAGCGGGCCAAGCACAGCTTGCGCAATTCGCTCTGACGGATGGCGTGGCGATTCCCGAGGCCGGCGGCTTGTCTCTGCTGCGACGCTTCGAGGCGGACAGACCCGTCTCGTCTGCGCGCGCGCACCGCTGGCCCGGAGGCGAAGCGGCACTGGAAAAGCTGATCCAGCAAGGGGTGATTGTGGCGCGGGAGGTGGCGCATCATCGCAAAGCGCGCGCGCAGACAATTGTTGCGTGGAAGCGGCATGACTCTCAAGGGCCAGAAACGGCGACTGAGCAGTTCGAGGGGGAAACCCCAGGGCTAAAGCCCGCTGATCCTGCACGACTGAGCGCGGGCCTGAAGCCCCGCTCTTCCACCGGTCAGAAGATTTCGCGCCGCGCCGAACGCGAGCGCGCCCCCGAAGAACGCGTCCGCGAATTTCTGGCGTCCGCCGGCCCGGTGCCGCTGCCAGTGCTGATCGAGAAGGCCAATGTTTCGCGCGCGGCCATCGAGAGGCTGAAGAAAAATGGCCGCCTGCTCACGTGGGAGGAGCCGGTGACTCCTGACGAAGATCCCTGGGAAGCGAATTTCAGTCCACCCACAAACGTTCTGAATCTCGAGCAGAAGCGGGCGCTTGCGGAAATCTGGCGATGGATCGTCGCGGGCAAATTCGCGGCGGCCCTGCTGCACGGCGTCACGGGCAGCGGGAAAACGGAAGTTTATCTCGGCGCCATCGAAGCGGCGCTCGCGCGCGGAAAAACGGCGATCGTGCTCGTTCCCGAAATCGCGCTGACGCTCTGGGCCGGCCGGCTGGTGCGCGCGCGGTTCGGCGCCAGCGTCGCCATTCTGCATAGCGGCTTGCCCGACGTGGAACGCGCGCGCGAATGGTGGCGCGTTCGCAATGGAGAGGCGCGCGTCGTAGTGGGCACGCGGTCGGCGGTCTTTGCGCCGCTCGAAAATCTGGGGCTGATCGTCGTCGACGAGGAGCAGGAGTCCGCCTACAAGCAGGAGGAAACGCCGCGTTACAACGGGCGAGACGTTGCGGTCTACCGCGCGCGCGTCGAAGGTGCGGTCGCCGTGCTGGGGTCGGCGACACCGTCGCTCGAAACCTACCACAACGCCAGCGCCGGAAAATATCAGCTGATCGAGCTGACGGAGCGCGTGGCGAACCGGCCGCTCGCGGAGGTTCGCATCATCGATTTGCGCGAAGAATTCCGGCAGCGCAGCAAGGCCATGCCTGTTTCCGAGCCTTTGCGCGCGGCCATTGCCCTGCGCCTGGAAGAAAAAACGCAAGCGATGATCCTGATCAACCGCCGCGGCTATTCTTGGTCACTGCTTTGCCGAAGCTGTGGTGCGTTCGTGCAATGCCAGAACTGCAGCATCGCACTTACGTACCACAAGAAACGGCAGCGGCTCGTCTGCCACTACTGCAACTTCTCGGTTCATCCTCCCAAGGAGTGCCCGAAATGCCATTCGGAGTACATGTATTTCGTCGGCGACGGAGCGGAGCGCGTCGAGGAATACCTGCGCGAGCAATTTCCGCAAGCGCGCACGGCGCGGCTCGATCGCGATACGGTGCGAACAAAGCGCGAATACCAGCAGGTGCTCGGGGCGTTTGCGAAAGGCGAGATCGACGTGCTGGTGGGAACGCAGATGGTCGCCAAGGGCCACGATTTTCAGCGTGTCACGCTGGTGGGAGTGGTGGCCGCGGATCTCGCGCTTGGCCGGCCGGACTTTCGCGCAGCGGAGCGCACCTTTCAGTTGCTCACGCAGGTGGCCGGCCGCGCCGGCCGCGGGGAGCTTTCGGGCGAAGTGCTGGTGGAGACCTATTATCCCGAGCACTACGCGATCCAATTCGCCCGGCAGCAGGATTACGCTTCTTTTTACGAGAAGGAGGCGCAATTCCGGCAGATGCTGCACTATCCGCCGTTCGCGGCGCTCGCCAGCGTGCTGATTCGCGACCGCAAAATCGAGAATGCGATTCGCTGGTCGCGTGCGCTCGCGCCCTATTTCGCACAATTCGAGAACGGCGGCGTGAAGATTCTGGGGCCGGCGGCCGCTCCGCTCGCGCGCCTGCGCCAGGAGTATCGCTTTCAGTTCATCCTGAAATCGAAGCAACGCGCGGCGCTGTCGCGCGTCCTGAGCGGGGCGCTCGATTTTTGCGCAGCGAAGGAAATTCCGGAAACTGCGGTGATCGTCGACGTCGATCCTGCGAGTTTGACCTGAGACGGCGTTTCGCGAAAAGCGGCTAACGACCGCGGAGTCAGGCCGTCCCGTAACGTGCTAGCGTCAAAAGCGAATGCAAGGTTAGCTCGCTTACCAGGGGTTAGCCCACCGCTGCCGGGATCGAATGCTGGAGATACGCGAATCTATGACCGGGGGTGAAGTCATTCCCCCTCAAGGGCCTCCGCAGCGGCAAGCTTCCGGTCCACGTGTGGCTCCGACCGCGGAGCACCTGAATGCAGGACACAGCGCTCACCGGCAGCGACACCACATGTAGGACAGGGCACGGAGGATAACTGCTCGGGCGAGAGTTCTCTCTTTTTCATGCGCGCCGAGAATATACGGCAACCGCCGGCCGCAAAACCGTTCAATTTTGAACACTTTCTCTGTTAAGTTAGCCGCGACCCATCCGGATGGCTGGTTTCTCTTCGCGCGGCGCAAAAGCTAACTCAATCGTGCAGGACCACACTCAGGAGGGAATTGTTGACGTGGATCTCGCCGTTGTATTTGATGAAGCCCAGTTTCCTGAATTTGTTCATGAAGAAATTAACGCGAGAACGCGTTGTGCCAATGATCTTCGCCAGCATCTCTTGCGATACTTTGGGAAGCACCTGGTGGAGATCGCCCGGTGCGCCATAGCGGGCGAGCAGCAGAAGAGTGCGCGCCAGCCGTTTCTCGCTGGAGTTGAAAAGCTGGTCGATCAGGTCCTCCTCCACCCGTATGTTGCGCGCCAGCATGTAGGCGATGAAGCGGTCAGAGAACTCGTGTTCGGCGTGGAGCGCCCGAATCATCTCGTTTTTCTCAATCACGAGCACGGTGGTCGGCGCAATCGTAGTCGCAGTCGCTATGCAAATGGACTGGCCCGCAAGGCATCCTTCCCCAAAAAAATCTCCCGGTCCAAGGATGGCCACGACGGCTTCTTTGCCGGTCTCATTCACGACAGTGAGCCGCACACCGCCTTCCTGGATGTACATTACATTCTTCGCGGGATTCCCCTGGGCGAAGACGGTTTCTTTTCTTCGAAATGTTTTGACCTTTCTCCCCAGACCAGCCGAATCCAAAAATAGCTTCACATCGAACCCAGATCCCCTCGAATTTGCTTTTCGGGGGGAACGACGGGCGCCAACGGATACACGTCCATTTGCAGCTGTCAACATACCTTAAAATAGCATGGGTCCCGATCCCGTGGCCTGTTCAATATTGCACAGTCTTTGCCGACCGGGTCAGCGTCCGCAGGGTGACGCCAGACAGCGTGAAGGCATATCCGCGCCGAAAGAGCGCGTAACAGTGCTGGTGCTGAGGAAGTTGGCGCTCACCTCAAATTCCGTGTAGGGGCCGACCGACTCGCAGCGCCAAACCCTTCCGAAGTAGTCCGCCGCGCCAGCTCTTTTTCAGAACTGTCCCTTTTTGCGCAGTTTTACTTTCTACTGCGTTGTCGCTTGGAGCGGTCGCGGGACAACGACTGACAGCTCAGGTAAAACTGCCATTTGAAAAATCAGCACGAAAAGCGGAGGCGAGATCCTATGCGAGCGAGAATGAATTTAAGGCAATGTGTCTGGATTGTGGCGCTGGTGTTGGGCAGTGGTATCACCGGAGGGGCGGTACGAACCACGGCATCTCCGTTACCACAGGACCGCGATCAGGATCAGGCCCGAAAATCGCAAGATCGAGCCCACGATCAGGATTACTCGAAGAACAAGAACTACCAGCAAGGTGTGAACGACGGCCGGAATGACCGGGCGCATAACCGGGACCACTCCAAGAAGAGGCACTTCAAGAAGGATGACGACCAGAAGGCTTACGAGGCCGGCTACGAACACGGTCGCCAGGACGGTCCTCAGAAATAACTTGAAGCGGTAGTTGAATCACCGCACGAGAAAGGGAGGGCCGTTAGAATGATGCTGAAGCCGCAGCCTGACCCAGCGGCTCAAGCCCTCTTCATCTTTGGTGGCGTACGGCGACTGGAAAGTCGCGCCCTGACACGAAGCTCTGGCTACGGCTAATGACTACGGATTCGAGGCGGGCCAGGGTGTGAAGCAGAGGATGAAGATGGCCAGGGCGACGACGGCCCAGATCCAGCGCGCGCGGCCGAGGCGTTCCCAGGGATCGTAGAGCGGCGGATGCCGGAATCGCAACGCGAGGACAGTCAGCACCAGCCCCCAGAAAATCCAGCCGCGCCAGTAATAAATTCCGAAGGCCACGAGCGTCAGGCCGGCCGTCAGCGAAATTCTCTGATGCAGCTTGCTCGAAAGACTGTAAACGATGTGCCCGCCATCGAGCTGCCAGACAGGCAGCAGGTTCAACGCCGTCGCAAACAATCCCACCCACGCCGCGCGCGCCACGGGATGCAGCAGAATCCACGACGGGTCCACGTTGGGATGGAACCACCCGATGAGCAAGCGCATGAGCGGCGGCGTGCCAAAGACGATCGCGGCCGTATCCTGCACGTTCGGCACGATCTTGGCTTGCGCGACGCCGTAGGCCATTGCCGGAACCGCGAGAATAAACCCGATTACGGGGCCGGAGAGCCCCACATCGAAGAGCGCTTTGCGTGTGGTGATGGGCGAACGAATCCGTATGAACGCGCCGAACGTGCCGAACAAAGTGGGCGCGGGAATGAAATACGGGTAGCTCGCGTCGATGCCGTAAAGGCGACACGCGAAATAATGCCCAAGTTCGTGGGCCATCAGAATCGAGAGCAGCGTGAACGAGAATGGCACGCCCATCGCGAGCAGTTGCGGATGCTCGAACGGTTGGACGATCATCTGGAGCATGCTTTCGGTGGTGGAAAACGGTTCGCGGTTTTGCGCGTACGACAACGCGAATTCCGACCCGACGATCAACGTCGAAAGTACGGTCAGCAGGAAAAGCATCGTAGCGGGCCACATGGGCCGGGGCTTCAAACGAGCGGGTTGTAAATGCTCAATCTGCGGGAATCGCGATTCGAGGATTTCGACGGGAACTCGCCCGTGTCCATTTCCGTTTCCGTTCGGTGGGCCGGCGCTTCCCATGTTCAATTCTTGGATGCCCCGGCCCGGCGGAACGGTACGGAAACAGAGCGTAGCCGATTTTGATCTGTTCTCTTCAGGGTGCGATTGATTTCAGGAATGCCGTTTTCAGGACTTCGAGACCGGGAGAGCCTGAAGTTCCTTGCCGGGCTTGAAGCGGACGGCTCTTCCCGGCGGGATATTCACCTGTTGTCCGGTGCGGGGATTGCGCCCGATGCCGGTCTTGCGCGGCTTCACGTTGAAGACGCCGAAGCGCCTGAGCTCAATGCGTTCGCCGCGTCCAAGGGCGTTCTTCATAGCCTCGAAGACGGTTTCCACGGCCTGTTCGGCTTTGGTGCGAGTGATGTTCGTCTTTTGTACGATCGCGTTTACCAGATCGAGCTTGATCACAACCGCCTCCATTAACCTGGAAACCTATGCTAGTCAGCACCTTGCGGATTTGTCAAGCTGCTCGCCCTGTACTACACTGCACGATTCTTCGCGATGCGCGGCGAGCTTGGCATGCCCGAAGCGGGATTTCCAGCGCAATCGGCGGTTGTCGATCGGCGAACGAGGATAAAGGAGATCTAGAAATGTCCGTGAAGTCCGACAAATGGATTCGCAGGATGTCGCTGGAGCACAAGATGATCGAGCCGTTCGAGGACAGCCAGGTGCGCGACGGCGTGATCAGTTACGGCGTTTCCTCCTACGGTTACGACATGCGCGTGGCCGACGAATTCCGCATCTTCACGAACGTCAACTCCACGATCGTCGATCCGAAACATTTCGATTCGAAGTCGTTCGTCGAATTCAAAGGGCCGGTTTGCATCGTGCCGCCGAATTCGTTTGCCCTGGCGCGCTCGGTGGAATATTTTCGCATCCCGCGGAGCGTGCTGACGATCTGCGTGGGCAAATCGACCTACGCGCGCTGCGGGATCATCGTCAACGTGACGCCGTTCGAGCCGGAATGGGAGGGCTTCGTCACGCTCGAAATCAGCAATACCACTCCGCTGCCGGCGAAGATCTACGCGAACGAAGGTCTGTGCCAGGTTGTCTTCTTTGAATCCGATGAGACGTGCGCCATCTCGTACAAGGACAAGAAAGGGAAATACCAGTCGCAGCAGGGAATCGTGCTGCCAAAGATTTGAACCGCTCATCCCCGCATTTGAAGAGAGATTCCTACCTGCGGCAGGCGGGCTTCGGCCCGAAAAGCGGCCCTCAGAATGACAAACTGTTCCGACGCCCTCAGAACGATCCGCGTCAGGCGAGGCTCAGGATAACAAGCCTAAGGGAGGGGCCACCGGGCCACCAGCAGCCTCCGGCAGCACTGTGGGACGGGACTGTAGGCGGACGCAAGAGCTGTGGCTAGCGCCGGATGTCGACCGTGCCGATTTCGTAGCCTTCGTCCGTGGCCGTCTTTTGCGCTGCCGTGCGCAACGTCTGGTCGTCGGCGTTCCTCGGAAGGTCGCAGTGGCGGCGGATAATTTCTTCGCCGCTGGCAATGCGCACGAGCCACTTCGATTTGTCGTTGTCCCAAGAGACTTCCACGCGATCTGCGCGCATCGTTTCCTCCATCTCAAACTGCTGAGGTCACCCGTTGCGGCGATTATAAATCCACAGGGAGAGAAACGAAAGGAGGAGGCTCGCCCGCTTAGAGCGCGGAATTCGCCGCGCGTTCTGCAATCGAGCCGGCCAATCGCCGCATCTCGTCGTGAACGCGCCCGTTCGTCGCGAGAATGCTGCGGCCGCCGGGCTGATACGCGCCGCCTTCGAGATCGGTCACCCGGCCACCGGCTTCCTGTACGATGAGCATCCCCGCGGCTGTATCCCACGAATTCAGGCCAAACTCCCAAAATCCTTCGAATCGCCCGCAGGCGACCGAGCACAAGTCGAGCGCCGCCGACCCGTCGCGCCGCACGCCATGCGAGCGCAAGGTAAAATCCCAGTAGTAGTAGATGTTGCGGTTGTTTGCGCGCTGATGCGTCGGAAAGCCCGTCGCGACGAGGCTCGTGGCCAGCTTTTCGATCGGCGAAACCCGGATTGGTTTGCCGCCGAGGTATGCGCCTTTTTCGCGAACGGCCGTGAACAATTCGTTCGCGATCGGGTTCAGGACCACGCCGACCAGCGGCTTGCCGTCTTCAAAGAGGCCGATGGACACGGCAAAGCAGGGATAGGAATGCGCGAAGTTTGTCGTGCCGTCGAGCGGGTCGATGTGCCAGCAATATTTTGCGCCGGCGGCCGCGCCTCGCGAGCCCTCTTCCGCGACGATCGCGTGCGCGGGAAAACGCGCGCGCAGCTTCGAGACGATGATCGATTCCGAATGCTTGTCGGACTCGGTGACCAGGTCAACGTCGCCCTTATAGGAGATTTTCTTCGGGCGCCCGAAGTCCGCGCGCAACACCGCGCCCGCCTCGTTCGCCGCTTCGACCGCAAGATCGAGAAATTCATTCATGCTGCGCCAGGTGACATTCATTTTTCCGTGGAGCAGGTCTCAGGCCCACCCGAATCCTTCAATCGGGCGTATGCCCTGCTAGGGCGTTTCCGCGGGCTTTCCCGCCGAAAAATATCCTCTGCGGAAATGCACCAGATCGCCGCTCTTCACTTTCACTTCCACGTGCCGATAGCTTCCCGGCGGCGGCTCCGGGCTGGGATAGTATCCCAGCAAGTACTGCGTGCGCAGCTCGCGATCGATGCGGTCGAATACGGAATTCAGCTGGCCGAGATCGTCGAGAAAGAACATCGCGCCGCCGGTGTCGTTTTGAATCGTGATCAAAGCGTGTTCGCCGGCCGTGTTGCGTCCATTCTCGCTTTTCACCACGCGAACGATGATCGGGTAGAGCAAAGCCTCGGATGAAATCGCGGCTCGTCGCGCTTGGTCGAACGAATCGCCGCTGGTGGTTTCGCCGGCGTCCGTTACCAGAACGATTGCGCGTCGCCGGCCGCTGGGCCGCCGCTTTAGTTCGTTCGACGCAAGCACCAGCGCGTCGTACATGGATGTTCCGGAGCCAGGAACGACGCGCCGCACCGCTGCCTGGAGCCGGGGCACGTCGCCGGAGAAATCGGCGAGCTCCGTAACGTCCTCGTCGAATTCGAAGACAGCCAGGCGATCGCTCGGGCGCATGACCTGCCGGATGAAATGCGCCGCAGCTTCGTCCTCGAATCTGAGATCGGCAAATTCGCTGGAGCTTGAGTCCACCATCAACGCGAGGTCCAGCGGACGGTTCGTCTGCGCTTCGAACCGCACGATTTTCTGCGGCACGCCTTCCTCGGAAACCTGGAACTGGTCCTGCGTAAGGCCGGCGACCGGTTCCCCGCGCGCGTCAATGACGCTGGCGAGGATCTCCACCAGGTTCGTCTCCACCCGGATTGCCCCGCGCTGGCGCTGCCCGTTTGTGCGGCCCATAACCATCGGGCTCGCCCACAAAGAGAACCCGAGAAGGCCAAGCAGCAGGACGAGGAGGCGTTTCATCTAGCGGCGGTTTGCCCGCTTCCAGTTTCCGTCAAGTCGTCGCTTTGCGAAGCGTCGCGCTTGGTCGACGATCTCCGAAAAGAGGACGTATCTCGTTCCCGGGACGTTTCTTCAAAGAATACGCACATTTGCCAGAGGCTCGAAGAGCACTAGAGTGTAGATGAGGATGGCGCGGAAATGGCTTGCTGGCTTGGTTTTTCGCCTTCGACCCACACTGCGCCGCCCACAAAATATTCTTTCTTCCAGATCGGCACGCCGCGTTTCAGAGCGTCGATCGCATAGCGGCAGGCGTCGAAAGCCGCGGCGCGGTGCGCGGAGCTGACGGCAATCAGGACGCTCGTCTCGCCGATTTCGAGCCGGCCCAACCGGTGAACCATCGCTATGCGGTGAATGGAGAAATGCTCGCGCATGTACGCGCCGATCTCGCGCATCTTCGCGAACGCCATGGCCTCGTACGCTTCGTACTCGAGATAGAGCGTGCGCTGGCCTTTGAAATTGTTGCGCACGAAGCCGTCGAATACAACCACGGCTCCATCTTCGGGTGCCTTCAGGCTTTCGACAATCCCGGGCGTATCGATCGGCTCGCGTACGAATTGAAAGACGTCCTCCGCGATGTTCGCTTGTTGCACCATCGGCGCTTAACCTCCGCTGACCGGCGGA
This sequence comes from uncultured Acidobacteriota bacterium, assembly GCA_963753475.1. Lineage (GTDB taxonomy): Bacteria > Acidobacteriota > Terriglobia > Acidiferrales > UBA7541 > Palsa-295. The sequence continues at coordinate 343,171 of CAVWCN010000003.1, read as the reverse complement.
AGAAAGGCCACCTCGTCACCGCTCGCAAGCGGAGCGCGCCAGTCCGCGTACTCCCGGTTCAGCGAGGCGGCAGTGGACTCCCGAAATTCAGCCAGCTTCGGGAATCGCCGTCCGTAGCGCTCGAAAAGGTCTTCCAGGCGGGCGCCTTCTGAAAGCTCGGCCTCTTCCTGCGATGCTCCGACGATTTCCTTCAACTGCCCAAAAAAAAGCACCCGTACCAGCATCCACGCATTTTACCTTGCCTGGGCTGCAATCGGAACCTATAGCGGGGCGGACAGACGTCGAAAGGCTCGTTCGGGCGTGGCGCCGCAGGGACTCTCCAATCGCCCCGCCAAACGGCCAGCTATCCAATTCGACGCATCAAACTCGCCGCCAACTGGAAATCACGCCTCGTTAATGCTACAAACGAACGGACTTCCGTCTTTCAAGGTGCGCGTCTGTGGCAGAAGGCTGCTCCTCAAAGGGTTGCAAAGCTGTCGTGCCGGCGGGACTCGCCGCCGAGCGCATGTGCGTCCTGCATTTCACGCTCTCTGTGGAGCAGGAATGCGCAGAAATGCGCCGCGAATCGAATTTGGGCAAGGTCTCTCACGAGCGGCGGCAGGAATTTATGAGCAAAATCGAGGGCCGCGGCGCCACGCTCGTCAGTGTGGCGACCAGCGGATTCTCGATGTCCGACGAAATCAAGGCGCGCATCCTCAGCACGCTGCTCACCCTGATGACTTGCCGGGAGAATATCGACCGCGCCGCCATGCGCCAATCCGCCGTGCGCCGCTTCGCCGGCTGAAGCCTATACGTCCGCTTGGAATTCCTTCCCGGCAGCCTGTGATATGGGCAGATCCCGAAGGCCGCCGATCGGGAGCTATCCCGGACAAGAAGTGGCGGGTCATATTGCAACATAGTGATCGGCGTCGTAGCTAAGCGATTCCCTCTGCCGGGCAAGTCGAGCCGGCAAATACATTTCGCAATAAGTGCCGGAGAACGGTGACTTATTTTGCCGGGCATTTCCTAGATGCCTATAATCCGTCCCGTCGAACGGCGCGGTTGCGTTACCCCGGCTGAACTCGCCGCGCGGCCATCATCTTGCATAAAGATGAAACGGTTGTCATCATGGAGGCATGCAAACTGTCTTCGAAGCGGTGGGTGGCAACGACGGCCTGCGCCGCCTTGCCGACGCCTGGCATCGCCGGGTGATGGCCGACGACGTGGTCGGCCATGCCTTCAGCCACGGCTTCCACCCCCAGCATGTCGAGCGACTCGCCGCTTACTGGGCCGAGGCACTCGGTGGCCCCAGCACGTATTCCGAGTCCTATGGTGACGAGACCACCGTGGTCAAAATGCACAGCGGCAACGGAGAGCACGATGAAATGGATCGCCGCGCGATTGCCTGCTTCGACCAGGCTCTGGCCGATGTCGGACTAGCCGATGACGGTGCGCTGCGACAAGTGCTGCACGACTACTTCGCTTGGGCGACCACTACTACGATGTCCCGCTACCACCAGTCCGCTGATGATGTGCCGAACGGCCTCAGCATCCCACACTGGTCGTGGGACGGACTCCAGGGATAAGACTCGACGGCTGACCTGCACCACGCCGGTACCGGGTCCAAGCTTCGCGAAAACGGCAGGGTGGTGACCAAAGCAGTCAACACCCGGTTTATCGGCGAATTGGAGCGGCCCGGCATTAGACCGTCTTGACAGCCGCCCCGGCACGGCTCAGTGTTTGATGTAAATTCCCACGTCAAACAGCGAGTGATCCCAATCCTGATGATGTTCGCGGCACCACTGGCGGTCTGCATCCAGGCGGTCGACGTCTTTGTCCACCCGGCGACTATGCTCGCCATATTTGGCTGAGTCATGATCGATTTTTGCTTTGTCCTTTTCCAGTCGTTTGTGACAATCGGAGTTATGCTCTGCCGCGCCAAACGCAACTTGACCAACTGGAAGCGATACCAGCACAGCCAATGCGGTTCCAAGCACAATTCCGGTCAGTTGCTTTCTCATGATGTCCTCCTGAATTGGATATGAATAGCTGCCTTGAAGGGTAGCGCTGAGCGACGGCGAGAAGTGAACGGGCCTCAATCGGCGTCAGTAATCACCCCTGTCGTCTCTTTTTCGCTGTCTCTAGGGATAACAATAGACGCGACTACGGCGGGTGTCTGTGCTCTTTTGCACGTATAGGCCTAGGGTAAGTATTCTTGACCTTCCATTTTATAGGACGCGATTATCGGAAAATTGTGGTCGTATGTAGAGTGTTGATTTTCTTCCGGTCCACAGAACGTCAAAGGCAGATCGGCGCCTCAGCCCGGCGACACAACGTTCAGCCGCCGATGTACCGGGCATAAAGTGAACGCGCCACGGCCGGGTCCTGCGTTCCCTTCACGATTGCGCGGCCGTCGGCGAATACGGTCATCTCGTACGGCGGCACACGAAAGCGCAGCAGGAATTCATTGCTTCGAAGTCCGCTGTCAGAGGCGGTCGCCAGCCTCCGCCCGAGCTGGACGAGATCGAGTTTCCGCCTGCGCTCGTGGATCTGCACCGAATCGCGCCCGCACATCGTTATGTGCGGCTGAGCCGCGCCTTCGAGATAACTGAATTCTCGCCGCCCGCAAGCCCGGCAATCCGGATTGCGCGGCACGCGGATGGATTGGAACCGCCCCCTCCAGATGTCGCAGGAGATCAGCCTGTGATGGAGCGCTTCGGCATTGCCGCTGAGCAGCTTGATGGCCTCGCCCGCCTCGATGGAGGCAATTACGCCGACAACCGAGCCAAGCACTCCCGCCGTATCGCAGGTCTCTTCCGCGCCGGCCGCCAGGTTTCCTTCTTCGCTCTCGAGCAAGCAAGCCAGGCAAGCGGTTTGCGCAGGCTGAATCGTCAGCGTCACGCCGTAACTGCCCACGGCAGCCGCGTAAATCCAGGGAATACAGAAACAGACAGCGGCGTCGTTCAGGAGGAGACGCGTTTCGAAATTGTCCGTTCCATCCAGAATCAGCGGAAATCCCGAAAGCAGCTCTCGCGCATTCCGGGAAGTCAGATCACCGACGATGGGCTCGACTTGGACTTCGGAATTGACGGCACGCAGATTCCGCTCCGCGGCCACAGCCTTCGGCAGCGATTCGCGAGCGTCGGCCTCCGTAAAGAGAGTTTGCCGCTGGAGGTTGGAAAGTTCCACGAAATCGCGATCGATGACGCGCAGCCGGCCGACTCCGGCGCGCGCCAGCAAGCCCGCGACGACCGTGCCCAGCGCGCCGCAGCCCACCAGGACCGCGCTCGAGGCGAGCAGCTTCTCCTGGCCCGCCTCGCCGATGCCGTCGAAAAGGATTTGACGCGAATATTTATCCCGCTGGTCCCGATTCATTCGAGTCCCCGGATTCAAAGGTCATGATAGCGCCTTTTCGCGCGCGGCAGGCAACGCCACGTGCTAACCTTCTCCTCTCACTTTCTAGGGCGGATGGGAATTCCACGGGACTTGATGTTTGGAAAGGGTCGCACCACGTCTTCCACGCAGGGGCCGCAACTGCGAGTTCTTTGCCTCAGGCGACACTCGCTGCGCGTTCTCGCCGGGGTGTGCGCGATTCTGGGTCTCGCGGGAGGCGCATTCCCGGGCGCCAAATCTGAGGCGCCTCGATCCTCTTTTGCCAAAGAGGAAGTGGGTTCGATCGAAGGCCTCCGCGTAGCCGAAATTCGCGTCGTCGACGAAACGGGGCGAGCGGTCGACCGCCCCATCCCGCCGCTCGCGCTGCAGGTGGGACAGCCGTTCGATTTCGCGACGGAAAGGGAAAGCCTCCGGCAGCTCTATCGCTCGGGCGACTATTCCGACATCCGCGTAACGGCCACTCCGGAAGCGGACGGCCTTCACATCTCGTTCGTGGTTCAGCAAAACTATTATTTCAATGTGGTTCGCATCGAAGGGCTGAGGCCGCCTCCCACCGAGTCGGCTGCCCTCGCGGCCATGCGCCTGGGCCTTGGCGAACCCTATCGCGAGAATTCGCTTCGTGATGCCGTGCAACGGCTGCGCGAGGCGCTCCGTGCAGACGGCTTCTATCTGGCGAACGTCACCCGGTCTCTCGGGGCGCACAGCGATACACGGCAGATGGATGTCGTGGTGACGGTCGATCCGGGACCGCGGGCTCGCATCGGCGACATCGCCATCAACGATCAAACGCCCTATACCAGCCGCCAGCTCCTGAGCCACGCGAAGCTCAAATCCAGACAGGATTTCACTTCATCGCGCAGCTCCCGCGCCGCACAGAGGCTGAAGAACTACCTGGTCGGGAAGGGATACCTCGGAGCTTCCGTGGTGATCACTCCCGGCGCGTACGATTCCCGCACAAATAGCGTTCCGCTCACTTGCTCGGTCGTCACGGGCCCTCGCGTGGCCATCGCCATCACGGGAGCCCACCTGCACCGCAGACAGCTCCGCAGTCTTCTCCCGATCTACGCGGAGGGCGGCGTCGACGAGGACCTCCTGCAGGAGGGCCGGCGGAATATCCGCGACTATTTTCAGCGTCAGGGTTATTTCAACGCCGAGGTGAACTACCGCACGGAGAAAGCGGCGAAGAATACCGAAGTGATCGTCTACAACATTTCGCGCGGAGACCGTTTCCGCCTGGCGGGCGTGGCCTTCAGGGGGAATAAATACTTCAGCACGGATTTGCTCAGCGGAAGATTGCAGATTCAGACGGCTGCCTTTGCGTCGAGCGGGCGCTTCAGCCAGCGGCTCGTTCGCTCCGACGCCGATTCGATTCGGGACTTGTACGTCTCGAACGGCTTTCGCGACGCCAAAGTTGACCCGCAGATCGACGACCAGTACCACAATAAGAAGGGGAACCTGTTCGTGACGTTCCAGATCACGGAGGGAGTGCAGACCCGCGTCGCGTCGCTCGAGATTGAAGGGAATCACGCGCTACCGACTGAGGAACTGATGTCTGTGATCGGCTCAACCAAGGGCCAGCCCTACTCGGCGGAAGACGTCGCCAGTGACCGCAACAACATCCTCGCGCTTTATTTCAACGAAGGCTTTCCGGAAGCTCGATTTCAGGAGGAAGTCCTGCCCGCGCCTGCGGCCCCGAATGCGCAACCCGTTCCTTCGGGCGCCTCCGATCGTTCTTCGGCTAGCTCTTCGCCGGGCGATGTGGGCGCCGCCGAAACCGGTCCCCGCGAGACCGACCGGGTGCGTCTGGTCTACCACATCACCGAGGGCCCGCAAGTCGAAGTCTCCAAGGTTCTTCTCACCGGTTATCAATACACGCGTCCAGGCATCATCGCCCGGCAGGTCCAGATCCATCCGGGGGGTCCGCTGCGCGAACGCGACGTGGCCGAAACCCAACGGCGCCTGTACAACCTGGGAGTCTTCACCCGCGTTCAAATCGCGCCGCAGAACCCCGACGGCAGCGATCCGAACAAGGTGATGGTGGTCGACGCGCGCGAAGGACAGCGCTACACGATCGGTTACGGCTTCGGCTTCGAGGTGCAGCAGATCGGAGCGAGTTGCGGCTCGACGACCACGACCAGCAACAACAACGTCATCACGACTTGCAATCCAAGCGCGACGGAACTCGCGGCCAGCCCGCGCGGCATTTTTGAAATTTCTCGCGCCAACATGTTTGGCCGCGCGCAGACGCTGTCTCTCAGGGTCCGGGCCAGCACGCTCGAATACCGCGCCGCTCTCGGCTACACCGCGAACAACTTTCTCGCCAACAACACGCTCAGCCTGCAGCTTACGGGTTTCGCGGAGAAGACGCAGGACATCTCGACGTTTACGTCTACCCGTTACGAAGGCGCGCTGCAGCTGGTACAAACGGTCACGCCCTCCAGCTCGCTGCTCTACCGCTATTTCTACCGCCGCGTCGAAGCTTCCAACCTCAACCAAACCATTAATCCCAACGAGATCCCCTTGCTGAGCCAGCCTACTCTCGTCTCCGGCGTCGGCATCACGTACGCGCGCGACCGCCGCGACAACCCCGCCGATCCCAAGCGCGGCACGTTCAACACGGCGGACGCGAGCATCGCATCCACAAAGCTCGGATCGAGCGCCAGCTTTTTCCGCGGCTTCTTCCAGAACTCGTCCTACTACTCGTTCGGACGGGACTTCGTCTTCGCCCGCTCCACGCGTTTTGGGATTGAAGAGCCGCTCGCCAACACCATTGAAGGCAACACGCCGTTCACCGGCATCGCTCAATGCACCTCGACGCAATCGACCCCTGTTCAGGAAGTCATTCCACTGCCGGAGCGTTTTTTCGCCGGCGGCGGCACCTCGCTTCGCGGCTTCGGCTTGAATCAAGCCGGACCGCGCGATCCGTGTTCCGGTTTCCCCGTCGGCGGGCTGGCCATCCTTGTTTTCAACCAAGAGTTCCGTTTTCCGATGCGGCTGCCGCTTATCGGCAACCGGCTCGGCGGCACGCTGTTCTATGACGGTGGAAACGTATATAGCGATTTCAATCACATCAACCTCAACTGGAAGCCTCCCTCGGTCACCGAGCTCGACTATTTTTCGCACACGGTGGGTTTCGGGCTTCGCTATCCCACTCCGGTCGGTCCTGTCCGCGTGGATTTCGGATACCAACTGAACCCGGCGCAATACCAGTTCTACAATCCGAGCACGCAGCAGTTGCAGAATCTTCGACTGCCGCATTTCGAGTTTTCTTTCAATATTGGACCGGTCTTCTGATATGACGCGTCCGTTCCTCATCCTCGGCTTTCTGGCGACGGTGGGCTGTGGCGTCGCGCCGCGTGCCCTCGCGCAAACGCAAACGAGCGCCGCCGGGTCGTCGAATCCCTCGAGCGTGGTGGTCCCCGGGATTTCCCGCAACATCGACGGAATTGCCGCGCGCATCGAGGACAGCATCATCACGGATAGCGAAGTGCGCGAACTCGGCGCCTTCCAGCAGCTCGTCGACGGTCACTCGAAATCGCGCGACGAAATTATCCGCGAGCTCGCCGACCAGTGGGTCGTTCGTCAGGAGGCTGCCGCGACGAATTACAAGCAGCCCTCCGATGAAGCCGTTGACGCCGCCTACAAGCAGCTCATGAAGCAGTTCGCGTCTCCCGCCGAGTTCCACAACCGGCTGGACGCCGTGGGGCTGAGCGAGGCCGCCGTTCGCCGCTTGCTTCGCGAGCAGCTCTACCTCTCCCGCTTCCTGGATTATCGCTTTCGGCCCGCCGCCCAGGTGGACGACAAAGAGATCCAAGCCTACTACGATAACGAACTCGTTCCGCAACTGAAAAAGCGCGGCGAGAAAATTCCGCCTCTCGACGACGTGGAGGACACGATTCGCGAGGTCCTCATTCAAAGGGCCATCGACGACCACTCCGCAAAATGGCTCGACGAGACGCGCGAGCGCCTGAAGATCGAGATCGTTCCCCCGGGAGACGCCTCGTGAAGCTCCATTGGAAACACGGCGTCGGTTTCCTGCTCTTTCTGGCCGTGAGCATCGGGCTCGCTCTGTACATCGCCTTCACCAATGGATTTGCGCAGCGGTTTCTTCGCCGCGCCGCAATCCGCGCGATTGAAGACCGCACCGGCGCTCGCGTGGAAATGAAGCGGTTCCGCTTTTATCCATGGAAGCTGCGTGTAGAAATAGACGGGCTGACTCTGCACGGCCTGGAAGGACCGGCCGCCGAGCCACTCTTCCACGCCGATCACATCGCCGTCGAGGTCCGCATCCTTTCTTTCCTCCATCGTAAGCTTTCGCTCGAGGAGCTCACCCTCGACCGCCCGGAGCTCGCCATCTCCATCGATCGCTACGGCCACAGCAACGTGCCGCCACGCAAACCGCGGTCCAAAGGGAAGCCCTGGCAAGAGACTCTTTTCGACCTGCAAATCAGCAAACTCGACCTGCGCGACGGCCGCGCCGACATCGGAAACCTCCGCATCCCGCTGGCGGTCAACGGCCGCGCCTTCGACTTCGCGCTTCACTACATCGCCGAATCTCCGACTGCAGGGGCTTATCTCGGGAGCTTCGATTTTCGACATGTGCTGCTCGCCGCCAGGAAAGACATTCCGTTCACCTTTGACATGAATGGGAAATTCGCTCTTCATCCCGATTCCTTCGAGCTGAATCAGTTCGTTCTCCATCTCCCGCACTCCGAATTGAATCTGCACGGCGATCTGGCAAGTTTTTCACGTCCCGATTTGAATCTGCACTATCGCGGGCGCCTCTCTCTCCTGGACGTTCGCACAATTTTGCATTCGCCGCATACTCCCGACGGCGTCGCCGATTTTTCTGGTCACGCGCAGTACGCCTCCGGCCAGTGGACAGCGGGCGGCTACTACAACGCTCACGATATCGGCACTCACTTCCAATGGTTCCACGCCGGAGGGATGCGCACCTGGGGTAACTTTGAGGTCGCGGATCGAAAGCTCGTCGTCCCGAACCTGCGCGTGACCGCTCTGGACGGCTCAATAGAGGGGCGGCTCGAAATGGCGTTTCAGGGCCTCGCGTTCCGCACCGAGACGAAGCTTCGCGGCGCGAATCTCGCTCACGTGCTCGCCGCTCTCGACAATCCCAGCTTTCCCGTCGACGTGCTCCACTGGGAAGGCCTGATCGATGCCGATTGCGTGAACACCTGGCAGCGGAATTTCAAGCACTTCAGCACGCGTGGGGAAACGCGCTGGTCGCCGCCGCCCGTTCTCACGCCCGGACTCATTCCGATATCGGCGAAAATTGATTACGAATATTCTGACAACCTCCATCGGGTCCTGCTCGCGCCCGGCTCCGAAATCTCCACGCCGAACGCTCACTGGACCTTCGACGGGCCTCTGGGCAAAGCGAATTCGGCGCTCGAGGTGAACTTCCATTCCGGCGATCTTCGCGATTGGGATCCTTTCATCAATGTCTTGCTGAACAGGGAAAAGCATCCCGTGCGTGTGGCGGGAAAGGCAGACTGGCAAGGCCGCATTCTCGGCCGCCTGAAAGGTCCGACGTTTGCCGGACACGTGCAGGCGCAAAACGCGCGCTACGACGAGCTCGAGTGGGACGCAATCACCGGCGACATGGACTATTCGCCCGACGATTTCCATCTGCGAAATGCGGTCGTGCGCCGGGGCCGCACATCAGCGCAAATCACACTCGCGTTGAAACTCAACGGCAAATGGAGCTTCCTGCCGTCGGATACGTGGTCTCTCGACGCGCGATTCGATCATTCGCCCACCCAGGATTTGCAGGAAATCCTGGGGATGAACTACCCCCTGACCGGCTTGCTCACCGGCGACTTCCACGGAAGCGGCACGCGCGAGGAGCCCGCGCTTGACGGCTCGTTCGTGCTCGACAACATCGATGCGAAAAGTGTTCACTTCGACCGCCTAAGCGGCCAATTGCACGTCGCGCACGACGAAATACGCCTCTCGAACGCGGAGCTCCGCCGCGGAGCCGCACGCGTTGATGGAAGCATCGCGCTCCACCGCCCCGATCTGACCACCGAATTCGATCTCACGGGAACTGGCATTGCCTTGCAGCAGGTGCGCGAGATACAGAGCCCATCGATTCCGATCGCCGGTCAACTCAGTTTCAATCTGCACGGCGGAGGTTTTCTTCTGGCCCCGACGGCCCAGGGGCAATTGCGCATCGTGAATTTGGGCCTCGGTACCGAAAAGGAAGGTGATTTTCGCGGCCAGATTTCTTCCGACGGGCACGTCGCTCGCGTCACGATCCGCTCCGAAGCTCCTCAACCCACGCTCGATGGCCAACTTGCCATCGGGTTCGACGACGATCAGCCGATTTCCGGTCAGCTTTCCATCGTCCACTTTGACCTGGACCCTTTCATCGTTGCCGGCCTTCATCTCAGCCATCTCACCAGCCACAGCATCGCTGACGGCGTCTTCACCATTTCGGGCGCAATGCGCCGGCCCGACTCGATCCAGGTCACGGCGGACGTTTCGCACATCTCGTTCGATTACGAATTCGTTCACCTGACCAACGATCAGGACATCCGCCTCACCTATCGGCGCAACGAAGTTCGCGTCGATCAGGCGCGTCTTCATGGACCTGATACCGACCTGAACGTGACCGGTTCCGCGCGCTTCGACCGCGACCGGCCGTTGCGCCTGGCCGTCCTCGGACGCCTCGATCTTCGCTTGCTCAACGGATTCCTTTCGGGCTTCGAATTTCAGGGCACCTCCGACGCGAACGTCTCGATCGCGGGCACGATCTCGCGCCCGCGCATTACGGGACGCGCAACCATCCACAACGCCTCGGCCAGCTACTCCGATTTTCCGGTCAGCTTGAGCAGCGTGAATGGCGACTTCGTCTTCGATCAGAGCCGCTTTCTCTTCGATCGCATCACCGCCCAGTCCGGCGGCGGCCAGTTGACGCTGAGCGGCAACGTCGTTTACGGAGAAGGTCCGCTGCGCTACGAGGTGAACGCGTCCACCTCCGCCATTCGCATCCGCTACCCGACCGGCCTGAGTTGGCTCGCGGGCGGAACGCTGCAGTTGTCGGGGTCGACGACGGCTTCCGTTCTGAGTGGGCGCATACAGGTTCAGCGGCTTCTGTTCTCGCAAGGCGTGGATGTGTCCTCATTTTTCGAAGCCGCCTCGGAGACCACCGCGGGTCCACCTTCCAGCTCGCCCTTCCTGCGCAACCTTTCCTTCGACGTCGAGGGCCAGGCTGCGCCGGGCGCCCAGATTCAGTGGGCCGGCGCGCAGATCGGCGTGGACGGCAACGTCCGCCTGCGCGGCACCTGGGACCGCCCCATCCTGCTCGGCAACATCCACCTGCTCGGCGGGCAGATGGCGTTTCGCGGAAACAATTTCCAGCTCACGCGCGGCGACATCAATTTTGCCAATCCGTTCCGGCTCGATCCGGTTCTCAACGTCGAGGCTACCGCCACGATCAGCCAGTATCAGGTGACCATCAATTTCTCCGGCCCGGCCAGCCGCCTTTCGATGACCTATCGCTCCGATCCTCCGCTTCCCGATAGCGATATCATCGCCCTGCTCGCATTGGGCACCCCCGGAGAGAGCGCGGGTTTGCGCACGCAGTCCGCCGGTTCGCCCAGCTACGGTGCCACCGCCCTGCTCTCGGAAGCGATTTCCACCGGCATCGGCGGGCGCATCGAGCATCTTTTCGGCATCAGCCAGTTTCGCGTGGACCCGTTCGTCGCCGGAACGGCCACCGAATCCAACGCCGCCGCCCGCGTCACCATCCAGGAGCAGGTGGCTCGCAACCTCACGATCACCTATTCCACCAACGCCGCCACCACCAACCAGTACCAGCTCATCCAGGTGCAGTACGATGTCAGCCGCACCATGTCTGTCGAATTCCTCCGCGACATCAACGGCACCTACGGTTTCGACATCCGCTGGGTCAAACACTTCAAGTAAGCACCAGCTTCTCCCGCCCGTTAAAGATTTGTATATGGCGCCGCGGCTCCGGCTTTGGCCAACGGCACCGCCTCACAAATTGTGCTGCTACCGTAGCTTGAATGTCCGGTGCCGGACAGAAGGCACGCCCTGGGGCAGGTACCAGCTTTACTCGCGCATAAGGAAAACGGAGGCTGGCGATAGGCGGACGTGCCAGGGCTGGGGCTGGTCGCGAAAGCGTTCCCACTTCTCCTTGAATACTTCCGCCTGAAGGTCGAATTCCGTTGCGCCATCCTGCTTTCCCGGTTCGCGAAGGGTCAGGAACAGCGTGATGCGGAAGGGCGTTTCCGACGAGCGCACCAGCCAGCACGGGAAAACGTTCTCAACGGAAGCGCCGGGCATCGATGACTCGACAAAATCAAGATGGTGAGCGCGGATCGCAACGTAAGCCGGAGCGCCCGCAATCGTCTCCGCGACGCGAAGCCCGCAACCCCAATCAGTCGCCTCAACCACGCCGCCAGAGACCGCTTTGGCGCGCGAAATGTTCTTGCAGCCGGTCAGCCGCGCGACTTCCGCAGTCGGGGGGCGGCGAAATACTTCCTCCGTGCTTCCGAATGCCGCGACGCGCCCGCGCGAGAGCACCAGCAGCCGCGGGCAAAGCCGGTAGGCCTCTTCCATACTGTGCGTGACAACCAGCGCCGGCCGCTTGTATTCCTGAAAGGTTTCCTGGAGTTGCGCCTCGATCTGGCTCCGCAGGTGCGTATCGAGCGCCGACAGCGGCTCATCAAGCATCAGCGCCTCCGGTTCGACGGCCAGAGCGCGGGCGAGCGCGACGCGCTGTTGTTCTCCGCCGGAAAGCTCGCGGGGATAGCGCTGCTCGAGTCCTGCGACATGCGTTCGCCGGGCCAGTTGGGCGGTTCGCTTTTGCCTTTCCTCAACCGGCAGATGACGAATCCCGAACGCGAGATTCTCCGCGACCGTCCGGTGCGGAAAGAGCGCGAAATGCTGGAACAGGATTCCCACGCGCCGCGCCCGCGCGGGAACCTGGATTTTACGTTCGGAATCGAAGAGAACGCGATCCTGAAGACTGATTCTGCCGCGGTCTGGATTTTCGAGTCCTGCGATGCAGCGAAGGAGCATCGATTTTCCCGCGCCGGAGGGTCCGAGGACACCGAGCGGCGCGTCGTCGTCGGCGCGGAGCGCGACGTCGAGGGTGAAGTCGGGCAACTGCTTCGCGATCTGGAGTTCCAGGGGCACTTCAGCGCCGCGCCCATCCCGCTGGCTCGTTTGCGTTCGCCCGTCGCGCGAAACCGCGCGCATTGGTCCGTCGCGCGAAACCGCGCGCATTGGTCCATTGATAGAGCATGGCGAGCAAGGCCAGCGAGATGACGACGTCCACGGCGCACCATGCCAGCGCGCTCTTGATCTCGTCGGCTTCGACAGCGAAGTAAATGGCGATCGGGATCGTGGCGGTCCTTCCCGGTATGTCCCCGGCGATCATCAGCGTGGCGCCAAATTCGCCCAGTGCACGAGCAAAGGAAAGGATGGTCCCCGCAAGAATGCCCGGCCAGGCGAGCGGAAGCGAGACTTCGCGGAAGATTCGCCATTCCGACGCTCCCAGCGTTCTCGCCGCCTGCAGAACGTGCGAGTCCACCTGTTCGATCGCCGCGCGCGCCGTGACGTACATCAGGGGAAACGAAACGACGGTGGCCGCGATCACCGTAGCCGGCCAGGAAAACACGATGGTCGCGCCAAATCGCATCAGAAGTTTCCCGAGAGGGCCGTTGCGCCCGAAAAGAAGGAGCAGAAGGAATCCGACGACGGTAGGCGGAAGAACCAGCGGCAGAAGGAATACGCCGTCAATGAGCGCGATCACCGCCCCGCCGCGTCTCTCGCGCCAAGCCGCGGCGGCGAGACCCAAGACAGCCGTGATCAGCGTGGCGGTGACACTGGTCGCCAGCGAAATCCAAATGGGAGACCAATCCATGACCACCAGATTGTAGCCGGATCGGGCTCCCCTGGCTCGCGTTTCAGTTGCGGAGCAGGCGGAAGGTTCGCCCGTTCACTGTTGCGGTTTCGGCGGTTGCTGGGGAGTCTGCGGCTTCGGCGATTGCGGCTGTGGTTGCGCGCCGGGACCCAAGGACGGCTTCTGCTCGTCGGGCGGCAGCATGGCCTTCAGCTCGGGATAATCGTTGCTCATGTCTTTCAGCGTGTCCAGAGCGGCCTTTCGCTCGATTTCGGCGCCCGTTTTCTGCGATTCCTGCAGCACGTCGGGAAGGGCCTTCACCATCTCCTGGCCGACCGGCGATTCATAGAACTGGATCATGCCCTGCAATTGCTCGATGGAGAAATGTTGCGCGTAGATGGGCACTTGGGCGTCGGCCACTTCATTGGCCGGTGCGCGCGAGCTCAACTTCTGGTTGAAATCGGTCATGAACTTGTCCAGCTTGTCCGCGGGAAGCCTGCGGCTCATCGCGTTCTTTACCTGAAGCGCGACGACTTCTGTCATGTTGTTGCCAAGTTTCGCCGTTCCGGTGATGTCCATCAGATGACGGATCGCTTTCTCCTTCGCGGGATCCACTTTCTGCGGGGCGGGTTCCTCCGGCGTTGCCGGTTTTGGAGAGGACTGGGCTTGCTGGTCTGGCGTCGCAACGCCGGGCTGATAGTGGGCCGGCGGGCGTGCTTGCGCGGGCGTCTGCGCCAACGCCGGACCGGCGGCAAACACGGCGGCGGTAATCATTACGAGAAAGAGTTTCATGAGTTCCTCTCCTGGGGGCGGGCAATTGAATCGTCGACGTTCATCTTAGCGGAACTGGCGGCCCGCGTCATTGTTCGATTTGCGCGCGCGCCGGCACCTGCCGGCGATTCCTCGGCGTAGAAAGCGCCTCTCGAGCGCCTGTGATAGTTTCAACCTTAGGTGTCGCCCGCGTATGATAGCCTGCCGACGGCGACGATTCCATGCGCTCCGGCGAGGCGTGCCGAATGGTCCATGACGACCGCGCTTCCGTTGACGGCTCCCATTTCGAGGATGCGCGGCGCGAGATGGTTGCCCGCCAAATTCGCGACCGCGGAATTCGATCCGAACGCGTCCTCGAAGCGATGGGCTCCGTGCCGCGCCACCTGTTCGTTCCCGCGGAGTACGTCCAGGCGGCGTATGCAGACGAGCCGTTGCCCATCGGAGAAGGTCAAACCATTTCGCAGCCTTTCATGGTAGCGGCGATGGCCGAGGCCCTTTCCCTGACCGGATCGGAACGCGTGCTCGAAATCGGTGCGGGATCCGGCTACCAGGCCGCGGTCCTCTCGCTGCTTGCGCGCGAGGTGATCGCCATCGAAGCCCAAACAGCGCTGGCCAGTTCCGCGCGCGAACGCCTCGCGCGGCTCCGATATGCGAACGTGCAAATCGAGCAAGGGGACGGCTCGCTCGGCTGGCCCACGGCTGCGCCGTACGGCGCGGTTCTCGTCACCGCCGCCTCTCCAGCCGTGCCGCCACCGCTCGTCGAACAACTCGCCCCGGGTGGGCGGCTGGTGATTCCGGTTGGGGGCGCCGAGCACCAGGAATTGCTGAGGCTAACGAAGAATCCGGATCAGATTTCGCAGGAGTCTTTATACGACTGCCGGTTCGTGCCCCTCGTCGGGCGCTACGGCTGGCGAGACACACGGACGCCGCACGAATGAGCGAGCCCGCTCCGGAATTCTCGATCATCATTCCCGCCTATAACGAAGAAAAGCGGCTGCCGCGCGCGCTGGCGCGCATGCAAGAGTACTTCTCGGCTCCGCCCGCTTCGCTGCTCCAGGTGGAAATCATCGTCGTCGATGACGGATCGACGGACGGCACTTTGCGCATTGTGGAGGAATGGTCGCGGAGGATTCCGACGCTGCGGATCGTCTCAAACGGCGGAAACCGCGGAAAGGGTTACAGCGTTCGTCACGGAATGCTGGAGGCGCGCGGCCGGATCGCGCTGTTCACCGATGCGGATCTTTCTTCGCCCATCGAGGAGATGCCCAAGCTTCTGGCGGCCATTTCGGAGGGCAGCGACATTGCGATCGGTTCCCGCGCGGTGGATCGCTCGCTGATCGAAGTGCACCAATCGGCCTATCGGGAGCTGGCGGGAATCATCTTCAACGAGTTCGTGCGCTTGTTCACGGGGCTGACGCTCCAAGACACCCAGTGCGGCTTCAAGGCGTTTCTCCGCGCGCCGTCGCGCGTGATTTTCGAGCAGCAACGCATCGAGCGCTTCGGCTTCGACCCGGAAATCCTGTTTTTGGCCAACCGCCACGGACTTCGCGTGGCGGAAGTGCCGGTCCGCTGGGCGCACGATCCGGCCACGAAGGTGCACGTGCTGCGCGACAGCCTGCTGATGTTCGGTGATCTCGTTTACATCCGCTGGAACTGGATGCTCGGCCGCTACCCCGTCCGGGCGGGGCCCCGGGGCGACTAGAACCGGGGCCGCGCCGAGCCGGTCGAAGCGTTACTACATTTTGTGCTGGGCGCTGGGCGGGAGGAGCCCGTTCAGACGGAGGTAAGCCGCCTGCGCGCTGTAGTGGTCGTAGAGATCGTCGGTGAGGTTGATCATGACAAACGCTTTGGTCACGGTGCGCCCGCCAAAGAACTGCATGGTCTCACCAAGATTCGAATCGTTCGCCTTCGACAGGGCCTCCGAGCAGAAGCCGAACGAGTCCTTCAGCGCGCCGACCAGTTTGTCTTTCGGGTCGGTGTCGGCGAGCTTCTCTTGTTGGGGAGCCGCCATTCCGGAAATTTTCGCACAGAGGAAATCGTTCGACTCGGCGATGTGTGCGACCAGGTGGGCGAACGTCATCTGCGCGGGCGTGGGGCGATAGCTGTACTTATCGGCGGGCATTTCGTCCGCCGCGGCGATCATGAGTTTCGAGTGATGCTCGACGATACTGCGGACGGCGTCGGAAACGGGGTTTTTGTCGGCCTGCCGGGCAAAAGAAAGGCAGGGCGTAATCGCGAGCGCAGCTAGGATTGCAACGACAGCCTTCATGAGTCCTCCCGTGAACTTCGGGAACAGGATAGTCCGGCCGGGGGTTATCGACAAGGCGCACGCGTTTGGCTTTGCTTATCAAAGTACTTGACATTTGCAATTCTGGCCTGTATCGTCCGCTCATGTCGAGTCAGCAGCCCTGGTCCCCACTCCCCAACCCCGTGGCTCTGGACGACCGCGCCCGGGACAATCTCCGGTTCATTCGCGAGACCATGGAGCGGGCCGGCTCATTCACGGCCGTCCCCGGCTGGGGCGGCGTGGCCATGGGCATCACGGCGCTGGGAGCCGCGGCTATTGCGTCCTTTCAGAATTCGTCGACGGGATGGCTGATCACGTGGATGATGGAGGCCACGCTGGCCATTGCCATCGCTTCGTGGGCGACGATCACGAAGGCGCGCCGCTCGGGCACCTCGCTGTTTTCGGGGCCGGGCCGGCGATTCGTCTATAGCTTCGCTCCGCCTGTTCTGGTCGGCGCTTTGCTGACGATCGTTCTGGTGCGGCAGGGATTGCTCAGCACCATCGCGGGAATGTGGCTGCTGCTGTACGGCACGGCCGTGGTCACCGGCGGGGCGTTTTCGATCCGGATTGTGCACTTGATGGGACTCTGCTTCATGGTGCTGGGGGCCGTGGCGCTGTTTTCGCCTTCCAGTTGGAGCAATATTTTTCTCGCCGTGGGCTTCGGCGGATTTCACATCGTTTTTGGAGGAGTGATTGCGAGGAACTATGGCGGCTAGATCAAACGCAGCCCGCGCGCAGCGGGACGAAAAATCCAAGCGACTGACTGCGCCCGCGCACCCAGAAGCGCCGGCAGTAAGCCTGGACCGGGTCATTCACGAACGCACGCGGCTCGCGATCGTCAGCGCGCTGGCGGTGAGCGATTCGCTTACGTTCAGCGACCT
Source organism: uncultured Acidobacteriota bacterium (assembly GCA_963753475.1). Taxonomy (GTDB): domain Bacteria; phylum Acidobacteriota; class Terriglobia; order Acidiferrales; family UBA7541; genus Palsa-295. Next base: position 325,968 of record CAVWCN010000003.1, on the reverse strand, counting down.
CAAGCAGCTTCTGGGAGCCAGCGACGGCAATCTGAGCGTTCACGCACGAAAGCTGGAAGATGCGGGCTATATTGCCTGCACGAAATCCTTTGCCAACCGGCTGCCGAAGACGGAGTACCGCCTGACGGCGTCGGGGCGGCGCGAACTGGAAAAATATCTGGACCATATGGAAGCTTTAATCCGGGCCACGCGCGACCGGTAAACCCCAAAAGTTCTATTCTGTTGCGATTGAGATGAGGCGGGAAAAACGCCAGAAAGGCGCTGGATCACGGGCCTGATACTTTATGCATAAAAGTACTTTGAGTGTTGTTCGGGAATCGAAGCTGCACGTCGCCATCCTTCTGGACGGCAACGGCCGCTGGGCCGCGTCCCGCGGGCTCCCTCGGTCGGAAGGGCACCGCGCCGGAGTGGAGGCCGTCCGCCGCGTAGTGCGCGCGGCTCCCGCGCTCGGCATCGACGTACTTACGCTCTATGCTTTCTCCTCAAACAATTGGGAGCGTCCCGCCAGCGAAGTCGTTTCTTTGCTCGGTCTGCTGCAGGAATTTCTGCTCGGGGAGGCCTCGGCATGCGCGGCCGAAGGCGTGCGCATCCGCATCATCGGGCGTCGCGACCGCATACCGCCCTCGTTGGTAAGCGCCATCGAGTTTGCGGAGCGCGCGAGCGCTGCGGGACGAAAGCTCGATCTCCGCATCGCCCTCGACTATTCTTCGCGCGAGGCGATCCTACGCGCGGCCTGCTGGATGCTTTCCAGCCTCGAAGTTTCCGAGCGCGAATTCGCGCGACGCCTGGGCGAAGTGACCAACGGCGACGGCCCGGCGGCCGACGTCGACCTGCTCATCCGCACCGGCGGCGAACGCCGGCTTAGCGACTTCATGCTCTGGGAATGCGCATATGCGGAGCTTTTCTTTACACCGCGCATGTGGCCCGATTTCGAGTCCAAGGATCTGGCGGAAGCCGTGGACGATTTTCTCGCCCGCGAGCGCCGCTTCGGACGACTGCCGGAAGCCGCGGTCAGCTAACGTAAGTGGCCCATGCGCAGGGCGGATTCGCTGCACTCTCAGGCGCAACGAGTCGTCTGGCAGAAGGAGCATCCCATATGAAGCGGGTCTGGTTCCGTGAGTGGGGATGGTTCTAGCGGCCTGTTGCATGGCCCGGCTGGCTCGCTCTGATTCTCACGGCGCTTTTCTGCGTGCAGGTATTCACGGCCATCGATCGCCATTCGCATTCGGCGTCCGACACGTTCTATGGAATCTTTCCTTACTGGGTTTCGGCTTGCACCCTCCTCGCCTGGGTTGCCTCGCGCACTTCCCAAAAATCAAGCGGTTGAATTCTAGACGCAACCAACGAAGGTGGCTCCTCCTGCAGTCTTCCGATACCGCCTTTTGAGCGGCGCCGCGCCGCAGCAGTAGTGCCTCACAAGACTCACTCGGGTTGCGCCCTCGTGCGCCTGTTCGTATACTGACCGGCGCTGTTGGGGCCGCTCGCAGATGGATCGCGCGACTTACGCCGCGGGCGCGCCGGGCACCCCCCCTTGTCGGGTGGGATTGGGGAAGCCAGGAGGCGGTATGTCTGCGGTCGCACCAGATGAACTGAATGTCTACCAGTCCGCCGAAGCGCGCTTTGAGGCCGCCGCGCAAAAACTGGGACTTGGAAGACGGCGTGTATCGCTATCTGAAATACCCGAGCAAGGAAATCACGGTGTACGTTCCGGTGGCGCTCGATAACGGGCAAGCTGGAAGTGTTCATCGGCTATCGCGTGCTGCATTCGGCGGTGCGCGGCCCGGGCAAGGGCGGAATTCGCTTCGCGCCCAACGTGACGCTCGACGAAGTGCGCGCGCTGGCGGCCTGGATGACGTGGAAGTGCGCGGTGGTGAATATTCCGTTCGGCGGAGCAAAAGGCGGCGTGATTTGCGATCCCAGCAAGCTTTCGAACAGCGAACTGGAACGCATCACGCGCCGGTACACCGCGGAACTGAGCGAATGGTTCGGCCCCGAGCGCGATGTTCCGGCGCCCGATCATCGGCACCAACGAGCAGACCATGGCCTGGGTGATGGACACCTATTCGATGCACGTGCGGCAGGCGACCACGGCCGTCGTTACCGGCAAAGCCTCTCGAACTGGGCGGCTCGCAGGGACGCAAGGAAGCGACCGGCCGCGGCCTGATGATCTGCTGCGACAAGGCCCTCGATAAACTCGGGATGAAGCGCGAAGACTGCCGCGTGATCATTCAGGGATTCGGCAACGTGGGCTCGCAGGCCGCTCGACTGATGCACGAGGCCGGATACAAGATCATCGGCGTGGCCGACATTCACGGCGGGCTGTACAACGAAAAGGGCTCGACATCCCGAAAGTGATCGACTGGGTCTACACGCAGCGCAAGCCGCTGCCGGATTTTCCGGGCGGCGGCGAAAAGTTGAGCGCGCAGGAAATCCTGTTTCGTCCTTGCGACATCCTGGTTCCCGCGGCGACGGAGAATCAGATCACCACGGAAAACGCTGCATCGGGTCGATTGCAAGATCCTCTGCGAAGGCGCGAACGGCCCGACGACTTCGCACGCCGATGCCGATCATCGAGGAAAAGGGAATCTTCGTCATCCCGGATATTCTGGGCAATGCGGGCGGCGTGACGGTGAGCTACTTCGAGTGGGTGCAGGACCGGCAGGGATTCTTCTGGCGCGAAAGCGAAGTGAACGAGCGCCTGAAGGATGTGATGGAGCAGAGCTTCGACGAAGTGGTGCGCTATGCGGAAACGCACAAGGTGAACAACCGCATCGCCGCGTATATTTGGCGATCGACCGTGTGGCCCGCGCCTTGAAACTCCGCGGCATTTACGCGTGAACACTTGACATCGCGCGCGCGATTGCGGTAGGGAGGCGGCACTGTGCTCCGGAAGCGATTTCTACCCGGGCGCGCTGAAGACCGAAGAAGAGCACCGCCGCGACATCTGCGCGGTTGGCCGCTGGATTCACGAGCGCGGCTATGTGGCCTCGACCGACGGCAATATTTCGGTTCGCCTGGATTCGCGGCGGATCCTCACGTCGCCCACCGGCCTCAGCAAAGGGATGATGACGCCGGACGACCTGGTCATCATCGACCTCCGAGGGAGCGAAGCTGAACGGCAGCCGCAATCCTTCGAGCGAACTCGGCATGCACCTGCTGATCTACCGGCGCCGGCCCGACGTCAACGCCGTGTGCCACGCGCATCCGCCGACCGCCACCGGCTACGCCGCCGCCGGAATCCCGCTGAACAAAGCGATCCTCGCGAACTTGTGGTCACGCTCGGTTGCGTTCCCGTCGCGCGCTACGGCACACCGGGAACGCCGGAATTGGCGGCGGCGATCGAGCCGCTCGTGCAGAATCACGACGCGATCCTGATGGCCAATCACGGCGTGGTCACTTACGGGCCCGATCTGCTGACGGCTTTCTTCCGCATGGAGACCGCCGGAGCATTCCGCGCGCGTCGGTCTCGTCAGCCGCCTTCTGGGAAAACAGGTGCTGCTGTCGCGCGAGGAAGTCGATAAATTGCTGGCCTCTCGCGCTCGACACGGCGTGGAAGCCGCGGGCGACGGCCCCTGCCTGGTCACGTCGGGCACGGACACAGAGCGCATCACGCTGACGCGAGCCGAACTCGACGCGCTGATCGAGGATGCCGTGCAGAAGGACCGCTCGCGCCGATAGCGCCTGTCGGCGACTACTTCCCTAAGTTCGGGTCGCTCGCTTCGCCTCAAAACGTCGAGCGGGCAGAGTTGTCCGCGAACGCCGCCCGCCCTGGATTGGTCTGCGAGAAAACTGCTATTCCTGCCCTGCGCTGGACATCGACCCTCCGGAGAGCTGCGCAAAGCGCTTCTTGCCGTTGAAATGAACCTCCGTGACGGATCCGCCCTCCGTAACGATCGCTGAATAGGGCGATTTGGACTGTTCGTCTTTCCACGCGATCGGGGCCTCGGCGACGACTTTTCCTTTTTGCATCAGCGTCAACGTGGATTCACTTGCCTCCACGTCATAGGTTCCCGCTTTGAGCTGTTTGCCGCCCATGCTGGCCTCTTTCACCAGATCCATGCTGGCGCGAGCGGTTGATTTCGATTTTCCCGCATTGCTGCGGGCCGCGAGCGGCATGGCAAGAGCCAACGCGGCGAGAACGGAAAGGACGCAGTTCATTCTGCTGCGCGACATAAGATGGTTCCTCCTTCGATCGGATCCGCCCCTTGTGCTGCTTAGACGAATGTCGCAGCGCATCGAAAGCAGAAACATGCGATCGCTTCCTGAAATCAGTCTTTGCGCGCAGAAATTTCGCGATCGATTCGATTGCGGACACCTGCTCCCACATTCGGACACTGTCCGGTCTCGATTGTGCCGACCCGCTGCCAAGACGCACTGAAAGACGGATGGAATGCGCGTCCGACTAAAACAGAACATTCGCGACGGCTCGAATGGGCGGTCCCGCTTTGAAGTGATAATTTGAAGTGATAAAAGGAGAGAGGTCTAGGGCTTGGGTGCGCCGGCGCCGACTGGTTCAGGCGCGGCGTGAGATGGGGCGCCAGCTTCCGGCGCGGGACCTTCCCAATCGCAATTCTCCCGCAGGCAGGCGCGGATGTTGCCCTGCTTCGTCCGCTTTTCGACGATGAATGGCGCGCCGCATTTCGGGCACGGCTCGTTGATGGGCTCGTGGGGCGTGGTGAAATCGCAATCCGGATAGCGGCTGCAACCGTAGAACACGCGCGCCCGGCCGCGTTTTCCCGCCGAGCCGCGCCGCACGAATTCACCTTCGCCGCATTTCGGGCATTTGATTCCAAGCGTGATGGGCCGCGTGTACTTGCACTTGGGATAATTCGAGCAGCCGATGAACTCGCCGAATCGCCCGTGACGCTTCAGCAGTTCGCCGCCATCGTCCGGACACTTCTCGCCGAGAGGAACGTCGGGCTGGCGCGCCGTGCGCGTGCCTTCCACGAGCCTTCGGGTCGTCTTGCATTCCGGATACCCGCTACAAGCAAGGAACGCGCCGAAGCGCCCGCGCTTGAGCGTCATTTCGCGGCCGCAATTTTCGCAGAATTCAGTCTTGTCTTCGGACTCATCGCCCAGTTCCGGCGCGAGGTCCTGGATGAAATCGCAATCCGGATAACGCGAGCAGCCAAGAAAGAAGCCGTGCCGGCTGATGCGCTCGAGCAGCTCGCCCTGTCCGCATTTTTCGCATTTCCTGCCGGTCGGAATTCCGATTTTGTAGGAGACCATTTCCTCGCCGGCCTTGGCCAGGTCGACGACGAATTTCTCCCAGAATTCGCGGACGGAGTCGCGCCACGGCAGCTTGCCTTCTTCGATTTCGTCGAGCTCTTCTTCCAGGCGCGCGGTGAACGTGATGTCGAAGACGTCGTCAAACGCCTTCACCAGGAGCCCGCTCACACGCTCGCCAAGCATCGTGGGGGTGAAACGGCCCTGGTGCTTGTTGACGTACTCGCGCTCGACAATCGTCGAAATAATCGACGCGTACGTCGACGGGCGCCCGATTCCTTTTTCTTCGAGGTCTTTCACGAGAGTCGCTTCGGTATAGCGCGGCGGAGGCTCGGTGAAATGCTGCTCGGGGCGAATCTGGTCGAGTCGAAGCATTTGGCCCTCGGTGACTCGCGGAAGCGCCCGGCCCTCGCCCTCTTCGGCCTTTTCGTCCTCTTCGCGGTCGGCGAGTGCTGCGGGCGATTGGTAGACGCGCAGGTAGCCGTCGAATTTCTGCACCGATCCTGTGGCGCGGAACGTGTAATCGCCGGCTGAAATATCGATGGTGGTCTGATCCAGGATGGCTGGAAGCATTTGCGAGGCGACAAAGCGCTGCCAGATCAGCTGGTAGAGCTTGAACAGATTGTCGTCCAGATACTTCCGGACGCTTTCCGGTGCGCGCGAAACGTCCGTCGGACGAACGGCCTCGTGCGCCTCCTGCGCGTCCTTCTTCGATTTGTAATAGTTTGGTTTCTCCGGCAGGTAATCGCTGCCGAAGCGCTGCGGAATCAGCTCGCGCACCTGGGCGAGGGCGTCGCTCGAAACGTTCACCGAGTCGGTGCGCATGTAGGTGATCAGCGCGACCGAGCCCTCCTCGCCGAGCTCCACCCCTTCATACAGGCGCTGCGCGAGCGCCATCGTGCGCTTCGCGGTGAAGCGCAGGCGGTTATAAGCGGCCTGTTGCAGCTTCGAGGTGGTGAACGGAGGCGGAGGATTGCGCTTCTTTTCCTTCTGTGCGATTCCCGCGACCAGCCACTTTTCCTTGTTCACCGCCGCGACGATTTTGTCCGCGGTCTCCTGGTCGGAGACTTCGATGTCTTCGCCTTCGTACTTGCTCAGCCTGGCTTCGAAGATGGGCGGCTCGCCCGCGTCGAGCATGGCGTGAATCGTCCAATATTCCTTGGGAACGAATGCACGGATTTCCTGCTCGCGCTCGACGATCAGCCGCAGCGCCACGGTCTGGACACGTCCTGCCGAAAGCCCCCGGCGCACTTTGTTCCAGAGAAGCGGCGAAACTTTGTATCCCACGATGCGGTCGAGCACGCGGCGTGCCTGCTGCGCGTCGACAAGGTTTGAATCGACTGCGCGCGGCTTCTCGAATGCGGCACGGATGGCCTTGGGCGTAATCTCGTTGAAACTGACGCGGAAGATCTTCTTGGAGTCAATCGGCGGGATGCTGACTTCGTCGCGGTTCCTCTTGCCCTTGCCTTTCGGCTTCGGTTCTTCCTGTTCCGCGGCTTTGCCGTTCTGTCCGTTCGACACTTCATCTTCGGTGAATCGTGCCGGCTTCGAGAGCACCAGCGCGAGGTGATGGGAGATAGCCTCGCCCTCGCGGTCCGGGTCAGCCGCCAGGTAAACGACGTCGGCCGAGTTCGCCGATTTCCTCAGATCGTTGACCACCTTGCCCTTGCCCGGAATGATCAGCAGCGTGGGCTCGAAAATCTTCGGATCGTCCAGCGTGATTGGATTCTTCGGAGTCTTCTCTGCGGCCTTGCCATTCTTCTTGCTCTTGGCTCCTTTTCTTTTCTTGGTCCCCTCGTCGGGCAGACGAATCCCAATCGTCTTCCTGGGCAGGTCCATGACGTGTCCGATGGACGCTTTGACCGTATAGTCCCGGCCCAGATATTTGTTGATCGTCTTCGCCTTAGCCGGCGATTCGACGATTACGAGTGACTTTGCCATTCTTCTCTTTCTTCGATTGTTTCACGTAAAACAATGGTAGCGGGGGACGGCCCCGTCTCTTCGACCCCTCGCGAAACGCTTACCATCCTAACCTGTCATCCGTTGACTGATTACAACAGGACTTTCAGGAATTGCTTGCCCGGTAACTGGCGTACCATGCCTTTCATCTCCAAGTCAAACAGGGTAGCCAGTACCTCCGACGAAGTCAGACCTGAGGTTTCCACCAATTCGTCCACAGGACGGCTCTGATCCGTGCTCTTTCGCATTCCCCGGAACTCCATAGACTTCGCGGCAAACTCCATGGCCAGGCGCGCCGTGATAAGTGATCCCGAATACTGGGCTCCCTCGACGACCACCACCCCCAGGGCCATTCCCGCAATAATGCGGTTGCGAATAGGAAAGTTCTGCGGCGCAGGAAAGGTGCCCATGGGGAATTCGCTGACGAGTGCGCCACGCTCCCGGATCTCCTCATAGATCTTCTTATTCTCCTTGGGATAAACCAGGTCGATCCCACAGCCCAAGATGGCCACGGTCGCTCCGGCCACCGCGCTCAAGGCGCCCCCGTCAATCCCACGGGCCAAGCCGCTGACGACTACCAATCCCCGAACAGCGAGATCTCGTCCCAGCCGTTCAGCCATTTGATTCCCGTAGGGGCTGGGACGTCGCGCCCCGACGATCGCAACCGGGTGCCTGGAAAGAAGTTCTATATTTCCATAAACATACAGGAGGGAAGGGGGATCGTAGATCTCCCGCAGGCGGGCGGGATATCCAGGCTCGTCCCACGTGAGCAGGCGGCAACCGGCGGACTATGCCGGTGCCAGTTCCCTGGCCGCGTCGCTCAGAGGGCGCTGCGAATGAATCGCCTGAGCCACGGCCGAGGGCAGGCGCTGCGCTTCCAGCGCCGTCAGCGACGCCTGAAAAATGGCATCCGGGCTGTCGAATTCGCCCAGTAATCTCCCCGCCGTTCGGGCGCCGAGACCCGGGGTCAAGGCAAGCGCCAGCCATCCCAAGTAGCGGTCGGTTTCCATTGCCTGATCCCGAAACTGCCGCGAAACTGGACGCTTATATCACGCGACGGTCGCTCTTGTAGATGAGTAGAAATACGGAATCGATACGAACGCTGCACGCTAATCCGCGCCCGGTAGGAGGGCTGCCTGGGCCCAGGGTATCCCCCTCAGTCGGTGAGGCAATAATCCAAGAAGAAGGGTGGGAGCAACGGTAGGTGACCCGTCTATTCGTTCGCACCATACTGCGAATGCCGGCAGTTCAACCGCCGAGACCCCAGATGTCCGCTACGGCTAGTTCGAGCGAGTTTCCGTCGGGATCGCGAAAATAGATCGATGGTGGGCTGTTTCCGAATGCGACTTCCTGCTCGATTGTCACGCCGTGCTCACTCAGGTGTTCGCGCCAGGCGGGGAGATCGTGCGGACCGATGCGGAATGCCACGTGACCCGCGCCGGTGGTTCCGTGCGCGGGCAGCGGGCCTTCGCGGCGGGTGATCTCCGCGCGGAAAAGCAGAAGCACGCTCGGGCTATCGCCCACCTGCAGCGCGGCGCCTCGTCCTCCTTCGAAGCAGCCGTCCGGAATCAGGCGAAGGCCCAGAACGTTCACATAAAAACCAATCGCGCGATCCAGGTCGGTGACATACAGGGACGTTTCCAGGACGGCTTGCACGCGAGGCATGGCGAGAGGATTCTAGTTCCGCGCAGCGCTATAGTTCAAATCGTACGCCGCCGTTTTTTTCGGCGCGCCCGCGGAGGGTCCAAACGGCTGTGCTATATTCGACCTGTTGCCCATGAGCAAACTTCGCATCTCGATTGTCGAGTATCTGAATACGGCCCCGCTTGTTTGGGGGTTTGCAGAAGGGCCGCTCGAGGGCAAGTACGACCTTTCCTTCACTTTTCCCTCTCAGTGCGCCGAGGCCCTGCGACGCGGAGACGTGGATGTGGCAATCATCCCGTCGATCGAATACCAGCGCATTGAGGGCGTCATCGCGCTTCCGGAAATCGCCATTGCTGCCAAGGGCGAAGTGCGCAGCATCCTGGTCGTGGCCAAGAAGCCGATTGAAATGGCGAAGCGCGTCGCTCTGGATACGAGTTCCCGAAGTTCCGCAGCCCTGGTGCGCCTGCTCGCCCGCAGGATTACTGGAAGATTCGTCCCGAATACGTGGATCTTTCTCCCGATGCCTCGGAGATGCTCAAACAGGCCGACGCCGCGCTCGTGATCGGCGATCCCGCCCTGCGCATTTCGTTGAAGATGGACGCGCTTTCCGGCAAAGCGCCCAGCGGCGAGCAATGCTGCCAGGGCGATCCTGACGATATGCCCGTTCCCGGATTCGAAGCGGTGTGGGTCTACGACATCGCCCACCAATGGCGCGAGATGACCGGTAAGCCATGCGTGTTGGCGATCTGGGCAGCCCGGCGCGATGCGCTCACCCCGGAAGTGATCGCCGATTTCCAAGCGTCGAAACGATACGGCATGGAGCGCATTCGCGAAATTTCCGAAGCAGCTTCGGTGAAACTCGATCTTCCACCGCAAGCGCTCGCCCGCTATCTGACCGAGAACATCCATTTCAATTTGAGCGGGAATATCTCGAGGGATCTGCAACTCTTTTTCGAGAAGGCCGCCTCCGCGGGATTGATTCCGCATCGGCGTCCGCTGGAATTCGCAACATCTCCCGCAGCCTCCACCGCTCGGCGCGGAGCCTGAAGTCGTGCAGCAAATCGGCACGCTGGCCGGCCTGCGGCGCTATCCCGTAAAGAGCATGGCGGGCGAGGATCTCGCCGAGGCCCGCGTCACGTTCTGCCGGAATTATAGGCGACCGCGTCTATGCCTTCATCGACGCGGATAACAAGTCGGATTTTCCGTGGATGACCGGCCGCAAGGGCCACGAGATGATTCTTGTTTCGCCCACGGTTTCATCTAATGCGCCATGCCCGTCGACGAGCGGAATTCCCCGGACGGATCAATATGCGGTAAGTGACTGACGCCGGAGGGCGGGAATTCCGCATGGGAGGACGATCGCATTCACGAGTTCGCCTCGAAGCTGCTATTTGGCCGGTCGCTCCGTCTTCGCTTTTCCGAACGCAGTATGACCGATTCGCGTCCAGTTTCGATTCTCGGCTCGAGCACATTGCGCGCGCTTTATCGGAGGAAACGGGCATCGACTTGAATCCGCGAAGGTTTCGCGAGAACTTCTATGTTCGACTGGCGGGATACGACGAGCCCTTTTCGAGGACGAGCTTGTCGGGACGCCAGAACTGCAAATCGGCGAAGAGGTCACGCTCCAGGTTGTTAAGAAAGATGGGCGCTGCGTCATGATCGGCCTCGATCCGGACACGGCCAAGGCGTCGCCGCATGGTATTCGAGCATGTTTCGCGCAAACACGGCAGGCTGCATCGGGCGTCTATGGCGCCGCGCTGCGCGAAGGACTCGTGCGCGAGGGCGATCCGATCTTCGCTGATTTAGCCGAAATTCCGACCGTTTAGGTTAAACTTTACGCGATGGGTCTGACGCCACAGGAAGCGCTCGATCTCTTCAACTCCGATGACCTGATCGGCATCGGAATGGCCGCGAACGAAGTCCGCCGCAAGAAGACAGACCCGCGCATCGCCACCTATCAGATCGACCGCAACATCAACTACACGAATTTCTGCACCGAATACTGCTCCTTCTGCGCTTTTTACCGGCCGCTCGGCGCGAAAGACGGCTACATCCTGCCGCTCGAGGAGATCTACCAGAAAATTCAGGAGACGATCGAACTGGGCGGGACGGGCGTGCTGATGCAGGGCGGGCTTGCATCCGGATTTGCGGATCGAGTTCTACGAAAACATGCTCAGCTCGATCAAGCAGAAATTTCCGCAGATTCATCTGCACTGTTTTTCCGCGCCGGAAGTCACCTGCATCGCGGAAGTGTCGGGGCTTTCGCTGCGCGACACGATCGCGCGGTTGCGCGACGCGGGCCTCGATTCGATTCCGGGCGGCGGCGCGGAAATTCTGGATGACGAGATTCGCGCGCGCATCGCGCGGCTGAAATGCACATCAGCCGAATGGGTGGAAGTTCATCGCGCGGCGCACGCCCTCGGCATGCGCACCACGGCAACGATGATGTTCGGCTGCGGCGAGGAATATCCGCCATCGCGTGAACCATCTCGAATGCATTCGCCGCATGCAGGAAGACAGCGGAGGGTTCACGGCCTTCATTCCTTGGATCTTCGCGCCGGACAACACTCCGCTCGGCAAAAAAATCCCGCAAACCACGGCTTTCGATTACCTGAAGACGCTCGCCATCAGCCGCCTCTACCTCGATAACATCGACCACGTGCAATCGAGCTGGCTTACGCCGGGGATCAAGATTTGCCAGGTCGGACTGCAATTCGGCGCTGACGACGTGGGCAGCATTCTGATCGAGGAGAACGTCGTTCATGCGGCAGGCGTTCGCAATCGCACGAATGAAATTGAATTGCGCCGCATTATCTCCGACGCCGGCTTCATTCCCGCGCAGCGCGACACCCTCTACCGCTCGTATTTCCTGAAACAGTAAGAACCTCCGCCGGGAAACCGCGACGGGCTCATCGGTTGTGTGCGGATTCAAAGCTGCGTCGGCCGATCGGAAGAACTACACGGGGAGTGGCGCTCGCATTCGTCCGACGGCCGGGAACTTCAAATATACGGCGAGCCCCATACGGCTCCTTGTTCGCCAGCAAAACTTCGCCGCCGCATTCGTGGACGATTCCATAGCAGATGCTCAGGCCCAGGCCGGTTCCTTTCCCTACCGCCTTGGTGGTGTAGAAAGGGTCGAATGCGCGATGAATATCGGAAAAGCCCGGCCGGAATCCTCGATTTGAACGGAAACGCGTCCGTTCTGCTGAGCGGAACGCGTATCTGCCGTTTCACGCTGTCTTCGACTGCGTCCACCGCGTTGTTCAGAAGATTGAGCAGCGCCTTTTCAGCTCTCCTCGCTGATTGCCACGGCGGGAGCGAGGCTCGACGTCGAGCTCGATATGAATACCGAGCTTGCGAAGATGGTACTCGCGGAGCTGGATCACATCGCGAAGGCTGCGCTGAGGTCGGCGGAACGGCCTGCGGCGTTGTTCTGCCGCGCGAAGCGCAATAGCCCGTCAACGATTCTCTCATGCGGCGCGCTTCGTTGCCGAGTTTCTGCACGCGCTTGTTGGCGCTCTCTTCCCGAACTTCTTCGCCGAGCAGTTCCGCATAGCCCATGATTCCGGTGAGCGGATTGTTCAGCTCGGCGCTACTCCCGCGACGAGCTGGCCCAGAGCCGCCAACTTCTCCGATTGCACCAGGCGACGGTGACCGGAATTCTCAATCGTCACCGCCAGGTCCGACGCCAGCATCTCCAATTTCGCGATCTCCGAATCTCCGTCCCATGTTCCCGCCCGCATTCCGCCCAGCCACAAGCACCCCAGATGCGAGCCACGCCAGGACACCAACGGATGAAAATCTGGTTCTGCGTTCCGGCGACGTGGAACGAGTTATCCCACCCGCTCGCTTGGCGAGCACAGTTCCTTTAGGTTCCGACCTTCCACGACGCGATCCGGCCCTGAAATTCGTCGAGCTCCGACGGCCGAGTCCGCTCGACCCCGCCAACTGTAGCGAACTGCCCTCCGCAACCAGCAACAAGGCTGCCTGCGGGAAGCTGCTCGCGTCCGTGATTGCCGCCGCAATTTCCTGGCAGAGCGCGGTCGGATCTTTGCCTGCGAGCAGGCGCGAGCTGATCTGGGACAGCCGCGAGAGCAACCGGTTCTCCCCATGCTCGCGTTCGCGGGCCCTCTCGATGATCAGCGATTTTTCCTCGATCAGCGCCAGCACCATTCCAAATGCCACGAAAAGTTTCGGAACGTTCCAAATCTCGGGATTCACCTGTAGATGAGGCAGGTAGTGATCGACGGCCGTGGCAACCGGGAACACGGCGCCCCAGCAAAGAAAACCTCCCGCCACCGCGATCACGCCGGGCGAGCGCCGCTGGTAGCGTCTCCAGTCAGGATCCCGCAAGTGGCGAAGCTGAGGATAAGGATCGCGTTCACGGCGAAGTCGGGACTTCCGGCGAGTTGGGTTCTGAAACCCCAGAACCCCGCGCCGAGCACGATGGCGGCTACCGTAAAATCGAAGGCGTCCGGATGCGACGTCTCGAGGACAGCATAACCGGCGCCGCCGAGTGCCATCACGGCCGGCGAGCCAGCCAGGACTCACGTCGCGTGCCAGTCGAAGGTGATGGCGAAGGCGTGAAACACCACGGGCACAGCCAGAACGGAAAACAGTACGATTCGCCGCAGCCTGTCTTCGCCCGCCCGCGTGAGCGAAATCACGAAAACAATCCCGGAGAGTTCGAGCGCCGCCAGGTCAACCGACTCCAGATCTTCTCGAGCGCTCGGTGTCGGTCTCGAATACCTGGACGGAGAAATGGAGAAGAATCAGGGCCCAGGCGCACGTCCAGAGGCGAACTCGCGTGGATGGGGCATGCTTGCGAAGCGATAGAAAGATTCCTACCAGGAATCCGAGGACAAGAATGGTTGGCAGCTTGTCGAGAAGCGTGGTCACAGCGGTCCCTGGTGTTCGATTAGGAGGACAGGTTAGCGGCCGGTTCCACTATTCGGCAATAGAACGTCAGTACCAATGTGCGGCCAATTAAGCGGAGAGCACTCTTTCATAGGTGGTTAGCTTGTTTTGCTATGGTTTGCGAATCGTGAGGATTACCACGCTGCCCTCAGGCAGGTCCAGAGGTTCCCACGGCACGAGCGCGCCATTCACCAAACGCGCCCGAATCATGCGCGGCTCTGCGCCCGAGGCCTTCTGCTTCGGCTCGGCGTTCTGGGCTTCCGACTGTGTCTCGGACCCCTTGTCCACATTCTTGCGTGTCGCGGTTGGGGCGGCGGCGTCTTGCGTGGCGATCGACTCGCGGCGTCCTTCATATCGCGTTGCGCCGCCATCGAGGGCCTGGTTCGCCAGCGCGTCCGCCTCCCGGTTCATTTCGCGCGGCACATGCTCGATGACGAAATATTCCAGCTGTCTCGCCAGTTTCGAAGCGCGCTCATGCAGCGGCTTCAGGTCCGCGCTCTTGACCTTATAGCGGCCTCTCATTTGTTGCACCAGCAATTCGGAGTCACTGCGGATGCGCAGCGCCTTGATCCCGCGTCCAACGGCATAATCGAGCGCCGCCAGAAGCGCGTAGTATTCCGCCACGTTGTTCGTCTGACGCCCGATCTTCTTGCCGAGCTGGAAAACTACCTTGCCGGACGCGTCTTTCAGGACCAGAGCGTACGAGGCGGGCCCGGGGTTTCCTCGCGATGCGCCGTCAATGTTCGCGGTGTGGACTCCGCCGGGAGGGCCGGCCGGAGTGTCTGGAAAGAGACGGGAATGGCCTGGTGGTTGCGGCGTCATCGGTCGCAATTATCTATGGAGTACGAATGCTCGAAGGCGAGGTCCACGGCTTCGATGTTCTAGGCCTCACTCGCGGCCGAATTCGCCCGGGCCGAACTGGCCGGTGCTGCGGCTGCTCCCGATTCCGGCTCGACGTAGTAGAGAATTCTCGTGCACGTCTCGCAGTGAAACAGCTCTTCGCTGTTCGCGCGCCGCATTTCCTGAAACACGTGCGGCCTGACGCGCATGCCGCAGGCGGTGCACTTTTCGTCGCGCACTTCGGCCATGGCGGTCCCGTTGTGCTTCCGCGCGATACGGTCGTAATTATCGAGCAAATTCTCCGGAATAGCCGGGAGCAGACCGCTGCGCTCCGCTTCGAGTTCCGCCACTTCTTTCTGTGTCGCCGCCCGTTCCCCTTCGATTTTCTCGTCCGCTGGCCCGTCGCTACGCCTTCCGCTTCCTTCAGGGCCTTTTCCGCGGCCTTCACCTGGCGATCGTAGTCTTCGCTCGCCACCATCTGCTCGAGCAAGCGATCTTCGGCTTTGGCGATTTCGGCTTCCGCTCCTTCGATTTCGTGCTGCAGGGCTTTGTAGGCCTCGTTCGTCTTTACCTGCGAGCTTTGCTCTCTATACTTGCGGGCGCGTTCTTTCCATTGCTCCACGTCGAGATCGTATTTCTTGCGGTCCTTGATCGCGGCAAGCTGTCCGGCTTTGGCTTTTTCGAGGCTTGCTTTCGCGCTTCCGAGGCTGGCGTCGATCTCGGCGAGTTTTCCGGGGAACCCGGCGAGCCGCTTACGAGCTTCGTGCAATCGCAGGTCGGCGTTCTGAAGCTCCAGTAAATCCTGCAGTACCTTGAGCACGATGTCGCAATTCTAGCACATCGGTCGCATCCGCCCCGTGTGAAGCGGCTTACAGAGCGGTGCTCCGCCTCCTGTCTGGATTGCCGAGACCCAGCCGTCCGCGCCCCCTCTTCACTCTTCCTCCTCGAACTGGAAGCTGAGGCATGGCTCGATGCCCGATGGTCGCCGCCAAGCCCACCGAAATATGTAGAAAAAAGGGCAGTTTCGCGGCGCTTTATCCCCTATCCGCGGTCGCGTTTGACTTGCTTGTCGCTGAGGCCTAATATGAGCGGCCTGCTATGGACACCCAGCCCCTGATTGGCCGCGCCGTCGCTCACTACCAGGTCCTCGATCGGCTCGGAGGCGGGGGCATGGGTGTAGTCTACAAAGCGCGGGACACGCGCCTCGGCCGCAGCGTTGCTCTGAAATTTCTGCCCGACGGCATTTCGCAGGACCCTCAGGCCATTGACCGTTTCCGCCGCGAAGCGCGCGCCGCCTCCGCCCTCAATCACTCCAATATCTGCACCATTTACGACATCGGGGATTTTGAAGGGCGGCCGTACATCGCCATGGAGTTGCTCGAGGGCCAGACTCTCAAGCACCGCATCGCGCGGGAAGCCGATCGACCTGTCGGAACTCCTGGAGATCGGCATCCAGATCGCCGACGGCCTCGACGCCGCGCACTCGAAGGGCATCGTCCACCGCGACATCAAGCCCGCGAATATCTTTTTAGTCGAACGCGGCCCGGCCAAAATATTGGATTTCGGTTTGGCGAAGCTTACACCCGTGCTCCGGCGATCTCCTGAAACCGTGGGCGCCACCTCCATGCACGCGCAAATGCAGGCCCTCGACGAAATGGATCTCACCAGTCCCGGCAGCTCGATGGGGACGGTGGCTTACATGTCTCCCGAACAGTCGCTTGGCAAGGAACTGGACACGCGCTCGGACCTGTTTTCTCTCGGCGTCGTGCTGTACGAGATGGCCACCGGCTCGGTTCCTTTCTCTGGCACCACCACGGCCGTGATCTTCGACGGCATTCTGCATTCCACGCCCGCGTCCGCGAAGGAACTGAATCCGCAGCTTCCGCTGGCCTTCGAGAACATCCTCAGCAAGACGCTCGAGAAAGATCCCGACCTGCGCTGCCAGACGGCCGCCGAGCTCCGCGCGGATTTGAAGCGGCTGCGGCGAGACATTGAATCGAGCCGCCGACCCGTCGCGGAAAGAAGCGCTCGCGATTCCAGCTCGCAGTCGCATGCCGCTCCCGCCCTGCAAAAATCGGTCGCCGTGCTGTACTTCGAGAATCAGAGCGGCGCAAAAGAGGACGAATACTTCCGCGACGGCATCACCGAAGACATCGTCACCGAGCTTTCGAAAATCGAGCAACTCGAGATTTTCCCCCGCTCGGAAATGCTGGCCTTTCGCGACAAGCCAGTAACGGCGCAACAGGTGAGCCAGAACTTGGCGCCGCCTACGTGCTCGAAGGTTCCATCCGACGCGCCGGCAACCGCGTGCGGATCACCGCACAACTGGTGGAAGCATCCACGCGGCACTCGGTCTGGGCGGAACGCTACGACCGCCAACTCGAAGATGTGTTCGCCATCCAGGAAGAAATCGCGCGCAGCATCGCCCAGGCCCTGCGCATCACCCTGACGCCGCAGGAAGAAAAAACCATCGCGCGCAAGCCCACCGAGAATCCGCAAGCCTACGATTTTTACCTGCGCGGCCGCAGCTACACGCGCCGCGAAAATACGCGACTATGCGCTGCAGATGTTCGAGCAGGCCATCCAGCTCGATCCTAATTTTGCGCTGGCGCATGCAGGCATCGCGCACTTGTGCGGGCTCATCTACGAAATTCGCGAACAGAACCCGAAATGGATTGACCGCGGACTGGCCGCCTGCGACCGGGCCACAGCGCTGGCACCCGATTTGCCCGAAGTGCTGGTGGCACGCGCCCGTATCTGCTACGCGCAGAAGAAATACGACGAAGCCGAACTTCTCGCGCAGCGGGCCATCGAACGCAAGCAAGACTGCGACGGCGCCTGGAACATTCTCGGCCGGGCCTATTTCGCGTCGGGCCGTTACGAGCAGGCCGCGGCGCTCACCGAGCGCGCCATCGAATGCAACGGCGACGATTACAACACCTATATTCCCTATCAGCAGGCGACGGAGCGCCTCGGGCGGAAGAAAGATGCGGAGCATTTGCGCGAACTCCTCACCAAGGTGCTACGCCAGCAACTCGAACTGGTGCCGGAGGACGTTCGCGCCCGTATCCTGCTGGCGACAACGCTTGCCGCGGCCAAAGAGAACGCGGAGGAGGCCATGCGGCATCTGCAAACAGCCGTGGCGCTGCGGCCTGGCGACGCGAACACCCTTTACAACGCCGCCTGCTGTTACGGCGTCTTGGGAGAGAAGGCGGCCGCGCTGGAAACCATCAAAAAAGCTTTCGCGGCGGGATACGGGAACCGGGCTTGGGCCGCTCAGGACACCGACTTGGACACCCTGCACGGCGATCCCGAATTTCAGAAGCTCGTCGCTCGCAGCGAAGGCGCTGCCACCTAAGAACTTACCGATAATCGGACTCTCCCTCGTTTCATCATTTGCTTCACATAGTTTCCTGAATTCAAAGATTCCCCCTGCGTCCTTTTCCGGTCCTCATCCGTATAACGAGTATGATAGGCGCCGCCGCAATGTCGTGGGAGGGGCTCGTGGCCGTCGACACGGATGTGGCCGGGCTTCGCCGAGGAGACTTGAACGCTCTCTCGGGACTCATCGCCCGTTATCAGAACCGGCTGTACCGATATCTCCTGCGCATCGTCCGGCAGCCCGCGGAAGCGGAAGACCTCTTCCAGCAGACCTGGCTGAAGGTCGTCGAGAAGATTCGCGCCTTCGACACCAGCCGCAATTTCGACGCGTGGCTCTTCACCCTCGCGCGGAACCTTGCGATCGATCATCTCCGTCGCATTCATCCGCAGAGCCTCGACGAGCCGCTTGCGGACGACGCACGAGGCGACACGGCCGCTGACAGGCTTCCCTCCGGCGAGCCCGAGCCGTTCGATCGCGTTCTGGAGGCCGAGCGTCGGAGACACATCGGCGAAGCCATGGAGTCGCTGCCGCTGGTCTATCGCGAAGTTCTTGCGCTGCGATTCGAGGAAGAGATGAAGATCGAGGAGATCGCGCAGGTCACATGCGCTCCGCTTTCCACTGTGAAGACGCGGCTGCGACGATCCCTCCAGCAAATGCGCGTTTCACTCGAAGCGCGCTACCCGGGAGCGGATTGGCAATGAGCGAGCACGACAAAATCCGGGAGCTGCTGGCTCTGGCTGCGGCGGGCGCATTGACACCTGCCGAGGAGGAACAGGCCGCTGCACATCTTCGTTCATGCGACACCTGCTCGAACGAGATGAATGCCTGGCGATCCATCACCGGCGACCTGCGTCGCCTGCCGACGCCTCAGCCTTCGCCCAGCCTGTTGCAAATCACGATTGCGCGCGCGGAGCAGAAGATCGCCGAGCGGGCGGAGCACGATTGGAATCGTCGCGTGATGATCTTCGTCGTGGGCTTTGCGTGGCTCCTGACGATCGTCAGTTGGCCGCTGTTCCACCTCGTCAGCCGTCTTCTGAGCCTGCTTGATCCGCAGTTCAATCACACCTGGATCAACTTTGCCGGGCTCACCGCGCTGGCCTGGCTTGCAGGAGGAACCGCGGCAGTGATGCTGGCGGTTCGGCAGCGCCGCGAAAGGAGAATGGCATGAGTCGCTTCACAAAAGAACTGCGCGTCATTCCGACCGCCGCCTGGATTGTGGGCTTGCTGATGTACATCGGAATCACGACACCCATGTTTTTCTACGTGCTTCCCCATGATCCGCAAATGGGCCACTGGCCGCGGGTGCTGCAGGCTCTCTTTGTCTATGGGATTTTCTTGTTGATTCCCGCGTTTGTCGCGCTGATCGGCTACGTCTCCGGCGACGCGAAGCGCCGTCAGATGCGCTACGTGATGTGGACGCTGCTCGCCATCTTCATCCCCGACGCGATTGGCATCATCTTGTACTTCATTCTTCGCGATCCTTTGCCGAAGCCGTGTCCCGGTTGCGGAAACCCTGTGAAGGCGGGGTTTACGTTTTGCCCGCGTTGCGGAACTTCCGTCCAGCCGACTTGCCCCAACTGCGGCAAAGGTGCCGACGCCACGTGGGCGAATTGCCCGCACTGCGGGCAGCGGCTGCCCGCTCCCTCGCCCCGCGCAGCCTAGAATCGACGCAGTGGTCGGCGCGCGATTGCGCGAAAGACTTGTCGTACGTCATCCGGCCTCGGCCAGCAGTTCGTCGCGGATTCCATGCTGTCGCGCGAACGCCGCAGCTTTCTTCCAGTAGGGAATCACGCGTTCTTTCCATTGCCAGTCGAGCGCGGCGGCGTACTCCGGAGGCCAGCGGTAAATGATCCAGCTCGGATTCTTGTCAGCCGCGCTTGCGCCGGGACAGCCCGCGAACCCCACGATCACTTCGACTCCGGCTCTTTCGGCCAGCAACACCGTCCGCCGGAACGTCTCTGCGTCGCGATTGGCGATTGCGGGATTGGGATGGAGCGGGTTCCCGTGGCAACTGAAGGTCGCCACGCGCAGCCCGGAGTCGTCGAATTTCTTCTTCCACGCTTTCAGCTTGGCCGCATCGGCGAGCAGCGTCTCCACTGGACAGTGTGGATTTCCAGGATAGCCGCCGGTTGCGATCTCCATCGCTTCCAGGCCCAGCGCGCTGACCTTCTCCAGCATCTCGTCGAGCGGCAAATCGGCGTAAACCGGGTCGAATACTCCAATTGGAATTTTGCGCGCTCGCGGCCTGCTCATTGGTCTTCCTCCGCGCTGTAAAACAGTGGATGCCCGATTTTCCGGCTCACTGGATTTTTTCGCCCACGACGAAGGCGGACGTCTGTTTCAGCTCAATGTCCCCGATGCCGCCAGACGATTGGGCGGGCAGGAGCTTTGGATGGAAGCCGGAGTCCTTGCCTTCGCGCATCGATTGTTCCAGCAACGCCCTGGTTTCCTCATACGCCGCGTCGCCGCGCTTCCATCCCGCGACGCTCAGCCAGTGGTCGAACGACCTCGCCTTGGAATCCTCTTGCGAAGCGATCACGCGCAGACCCGCCGCGGCGAACATTTTCTCCAATTCGCTTGTCGGCATGGCGCGCGTGTGTGAGGGATCGCGCGCGATTTCGATCCGGTTGCGCAGCTCGGCGGCGCGCGGTCCTTCCGGCACGATCATGTCGAGCACGCCCGCTCGCCCTCCGCGCGCCAGCGCGCGCGCCATCTCGGCCACCACCCGTTGCGGCTCGGGAATGTGGTGCAGGCTGTAGCTGGTCACAGCCACTTCGAACGAGCCATCCGCGAACGGCAGCCGCCGCGCGTCTCCCAGTACAAAAAAGAGGTTCGCAATATCCTCCGCTTTCGCCGAGTTCCGCGCGCGGCCCAGAATCGCGGGTGTGAAGTCCAGTCCCGCCACCCAACGCACGTGCCGCGCAAATCGCAACGCGAGCGTCCCGGGCCCGCACGCGAGGTCGATCGCGCGGTCCGACTTGCCAGCTCTGGTGAGCTTCACGAGCAGTTCCGCTTCACGCACGCGCTCCTTCACCGCGAAATCGCCGAACACCTCTGCCGTGCGCGTGAACCTGTCGCGAACCAGGTCGGCCTGTTCTTGGTCTTTGCTGGCCATTTCAGGATCGCCTCTCACCTTTATCAATTACCGGGCGAGAATACACCGCGCTCGCCGCTCATCGTCAATCCGCCGCAGCTCCGGCACGGCGGCATCGCAATCGGAAATGTGCCGCTCGCATCGCGGCGCAAACGAGCATCCGGGCGGCAACGCGTCGAGCGCCGGCACCGTTCCCGGAATCGGCTTGATGTGGCCCCGCTGCAAGCGCGGTGCCGCACGGAGCAGCCCTTCCGTGTAGGGGTGCCGGGGATTGCGCAGCACCTCCTGAGCCGGTCCGTCCTCGACGATTCGTCCCGCGTACATCACCAAGACGCGCTCGGCGATCTGCGCCACAACGCCCAAATCGTGCGTGATGAAAATCAGCGAAAGATTCAGGCCGCGCCGTAACTCGGCCAGCAGCTCCAGGATTTGCTTCTGCACGGTCACGTCCAGCGCCGTCGTGGGCTCGTCCGCGATCAGCACACTCGGTCCCGCCGCGAGTGCCATGGCGATCAGCGCCCGCTGCCGCAACCCGCCCGAAAGCTCGTGCGGATATTGGCGCGCGCGACGTTCGGGTTCCGGAACCGCAGCTTGTTCGAGCGCCTCAATCGCGCGCCGCCGAACGTCCGCTCGCGAAAGCCCTCGTTCGTGAACTCGAATTGCTTCTTCGATCTGGTCTCTGACGCGCAGCACTGGATCGAGCGCCGTCATCGGCTCCTGAAAAATCATGCCGATTTGCGCTCCTCGTATCGCGCGCATCTCCTCGCCGGATACTTTCACGAGATCGACCGTCCGATTCTCCGCCGCCGCCGCACCGCTGCGTTCCGCGTTTCCCGCCCGGGAAGCCAGATGCAGCACGGCTTGGCCTTTCACGCGCGCTCCGGGAGGAGTCAATCCCATCAACGCCAGCGCCAGCATCGTCTTGCCTGACCCCGACTCGCCCACGATGCCCAGCGATTCGCCCTGCCCCAGCCGGAATGTCACGCCATCGACCGGCCGCACCCATCCCTTCGCTGTCGGCAACTCGATCGTCAGCTCGCCTACTTCCAGCCTTGCCCGCATGGCACCATGATATGTCTTCGCCGCGCCGGCGTGAGCAAATTTGAGGTCCAACCGCTTCGTGCCCGTAATTCGCTCCTTTCTTGAAGATCGGTCTTCCCTGGTTTCCGTCCCCAGACTTTTACTCTCGAACTTCTGACTTCCGAGGTCTGGCTTCGTGCTACCATCCCGCCGCCGCGCAAACTAGCCGCGGCCTCCGCCGTGCCAACCGCTCCCGATTCCGACAAGCTTTCCCGCCCGCTCCGGCGCGTCCTCGTTCTCCTTGCGCTTTCCATCTTCATCAACTACATCGACCGCGGCAATCTTTCCATTGCCGCGCCGCTCCTGAAGGACGAGCTTCACCTCTCACCTGCCGAACTCGGCATTCTGCTTTCTTCGTTTTTCTGGACCTACACCGCCTTCCAGATTCCGTCGGGCTGGCTCATCGACCGCGTCGACGTCACCTGGGTCCTGGCCCTCGGATTTTTCATCTGGTCCTGTGCCACCACCGTGACCGGCTTGATGCACGGTTTCGTAGCGCTGCTCGCCGTGCGGCTCGTTCTCGGGATGGGCGAAGCGGTTGCTTATCCCTCCTACGCGAAGATTCTCGCGCGCGATTTCTCCATACGCCACCGCGGCCTCGGCAACGGCGCCATCGCCGCCGGTCAATTCTCCGGTCCCGCCGTCGCGACGCTCGCCGGAGGAATCCTGATGGCTCGGTACGGATGGCGCCCGTTCTTCATCGTTCTGGGCCTCATCACTCTCGCGTGGCTGGTGCCATGGCTGGTCTATACGCGCCCGCTCCGAGCTGCCTCAACCTCCGGCCGCGGCGGATCCCTCCGGTTTGCGCGCGCCGAAACACCCGTTGCAAAACCTCAATCTGCGATCATCAACCGCGCCGCCACGCGCAAGCCTCCCCCGATGAGCGCCATCGTGCGGCAGCGTTCTTTCAGCGGCGCGTGCGTCTCGCATTTTTGCTGCAATTATCTCGTCTATTTCCTGCTGACGTGGCTGCCCTACTACCTTGTCCGCGAGCGCCACTTTTCCATGCAGAGCATGGCTAAAATCGGCGGGCTGGCGTTTCTGCTCTCCGCGATTTCCTCTTTGGTTTCCGGCTGGCTTTCCGACCACTGGATCGCCCCCGGCCCCTCCGCCTCGCGCATCCGCAAACTCCTCTTCGTCATCGGCCTTGCGGGCGCAGGAATCTCGCTGACGCTCGGCGTTGTCGTCCCACCCGTGCTTTCGGTCGTGCTTTTGCTCGCCGCGGCCAGCTTCTACGGCATTGCCAACCCGCTTCTTTTCGCCGGCGCCCAGACTCTTGCCGGACCCGACGCCGCAGGCCAGTGGATGGGCGCCCAGAATTTCGTGGGCAACTTCGCCGGCATCGTTGCCCCCGCGCTAACCGGCTTTCTGGTCGGTCTCACCGGACACTTCTTCTGGGCCGTCGCCGTTCTGGGCGCGCTCACTCTGGTTGGCTCCCTTTCCTGGCTCTTCGTCGTCGGCCCCATCACCCCCGTCTCCTGGCCTTCGGACGTTTCGAATGCCAGTGCAAAAATTCCCGCCTAGTCTCCTCCGTGTCCTCTGCGGTGATGTTTCGCCCGATAAAATTGATAGAATGGAGCGAGGGCGTTCGCACAAGGTCGCCGGTAACCTCGTCGCCGCTTTTCCGCTCCTGCTTGAACGCGAGTCAGCGAATGTTTGAAACTCTAACCGACAAACTACAGCGCGCATTCAAGAACCTCCGCGGCCAAGGCAAGCTCACCGAAGAGCATCTCGACCCTGGCCCTCGCCGAAATCCGCGAATCGCTGCTCGACGCCGACGTCAATCTCGGCGTCGCCGACGAATTCATCGCGCACGTCCGCGAGAAAGCCCTCGGCTCGGAAGTCCTTCTCCAGCTTTCGCCCGATCAGCAAGTCGTCAAAATCGTTCGCGACGAGCTCGCCGACCTCCTCGGCCGCGAAGCCAAGCCGCAATTCGCCTCGCGCCCGCCTTCGGTCTGGCTCGATCGTGCGGCCTGCAAGGCTCCGGCAAAACCACCTCCACCGGCAAGCTCGGCAAATGGCTCGCCGAGCACGGCCACCGCCCCATCGTCGTTTCCACCGACGTCTACCGCCCCGCCGCCCGCGAACAGCTCGCGCAAGTGGCCAAAGCCACCGGCACTCCGCTCTGGCCCGGCGCGGGCACCGACAAGCCGCTCGAAATCGTTCGCGGCGCGACGCGCGAAGCAAAACTCGTCCGCCTGCGACGTGATCCTCGTCGACACCGCCGGCCGCCTGCACATCGACGACGAATTGATGAACGAACTCTCCGATGCTCAAGCGCGAGCTCAATCCCGCAGAAATCCTCTTCGTCGCCGACGCCATGATCGGCCAGGACGCGGTGCGCTCGGCGGGCGAATTCCACAAGCGCCTCGGCATCACCGGCGTGATTCTCACCAAGATGGATGGCGACGCGCGCGGCGGCGCGGCCCTCTCGATCCGCAAAGTCACCGGCGCGCCCGTGAAATTCGTCGGCGTCGGCGAAAAATACGACGCCCTCGAGCCGTTCTATCCCGACCGCATCGTCTCGCCGCATCCTCGGCATGGGCGACGTGCTCGGCCTGATCGAGAACGCCGAGAAAACCATCGACGAGAAAAAAGCCCGCGAACTCGAGCGCAAGCTCCGCGAAGACGATTTCACCCTCGAGGATTTCCGCGACCAGCTCCAGCAGATCCGCAAGATGGGCTCGCTCGAACAGTTGATGGGCATGCTGCCGAAGATCGGCCCCTTTGCCAAGTTGCCCAAGGACGCTGCAGTCGACGAGAAGCCGCCTGAAATCCATCGAAGCCATCATCAATTCCATGACCGCCGCCGAGCGCGCCAATCACCACCTGATCGACGGCAAGCGCCGCAAGCGCATCGCCCGCGGCAGCGGCACCACCGTCCAGGAAGTCAATCAGGTCCTCAAGCAATACGCCGACATGCGCCGCATGATGAAGCAGTACGGCAGCATGGCCAAAATGAAGATGCGCGGCATTGGCAAGTTGGCTGGGCTCAAGTGACGATGCGGCGAGCATCGTCATCCCGAGGCGGACGCCTTGGGTGCACCGAGGGCTCTCTCAGCCGCTCCGTATCGCGAAGGATGAAGCGAGAGCAGGAAACGCATGCCCATCGTGATGAACAACGTGCTCGGCCAGATCCGCATGACAGCGGCAGGCAGCGACGACCGTGCGGTACGGGCGAAGCGTCTGGCCGAAATGATTCGCAAACTAGGCGAGTACCGCTGGGTTGGCGTCTACGACGTGGACGACGAGAAGGTTTCCATCGTCGGCTGGAGCGGTCCCGGCGCTCCCGAATTCCCTACATTTCCGGCCGACAAGGGCTTGACCGGCGCAGCGATAAGGGACAAGAAAGCGGTGAATGTCGCTGACGTGCGAAACGATCCGCGCTACCTCGCGACACTCGGCGACACGCTCTCGGAGATCATCGTTCCGGTGCTCGACCCTTCCGGCGAGCGCGTGATCGGCACCGTGGACGTCGAGAGCGAGCGCGCTCAACGCATTTACTGCGAGTGACCAGCGCATGATCGAGCAGTGCGCCCAGGCTGCTCTTCCGCTCTGGCTCCTGCGCTGACACGCTCCAGCGGGAATTGGATGGTCACCCCCTTGTAGGGGTCGGTCGGATGCCCGCCGCTTAGCGCGACGGAAGTCTTCGTTTCGCCGCATGCCGAATGTCGCCGCGAGATGCACGTTCGCCCGCTGGCAAAATTAGGAGACGCAATGCCTCGCTACATTTCGCAGCACGCGCTGGCTTGCCTGACGCGCCAAGGCGCGACCGAACTCGCGCGCCGTCTGTTTGCGGCGGAGTCCGTGACCGCGCGCCGCGTCATGGTGAACATGCAGGAAGGCAAGATGCTCGTCGAATTCGACGCGCCCAGCCGCGAAGACCTCGAAAAGCACCTCGCCGCCGAGAAATTTCACTTCGATTGGCTTCTCCGCATGGAACTGGAATCCACCGACGGCGTGCTTCAGCCAATCGCCTGACTGTGCCCCAGACGAGAGAAGTTTTCCGGGGCAAAATACAGAGTTGGCGAAGATACGGCGAAGGCGAAAAAGCGGATTTTGTGTCGGGTAGGAATTTTTATGCCACTGATTCCAAGCTACTTACGGCGTTTTCTATTCGAAGGCTGTGTCGAGTAGACGTTCGCTGAGGGGGCGCTCTCGGAGCTGGCCCAACACGAAAGGGCCGATTCGTTGCTCCAGTGTCGCTTTCGGTGTAGCATCGTTGCATGGCAATCAGCCAGAGACCGGTTCGCTGCTGTTGTTGCAAGTGTTGCGGACGCGTGTCCTCTGGCACGGCAGGCTAGCGACTTAGCAAACCGCTTTTAGCCCGGTTTTTCCAAGCCCACCGCCAGAGATGAAACTGGCCGGTGGGTTTTTCGTTTTTCAGGACGCCTTTTCATTCAATCTTCAATCAACGAATTGACAAAGCAGCGAGAGGAGAAAGAAAAATGGCTGAATACAAACATCCGGAAGTGCTGGTTTCAACCACGTGGGCCGCGGAGCACTTGCAGGATCCGAAAGTGCGCTTCGTCGAAGTGGACGTGGACACATCCGCGTACGATCAAGGCCACATTTCGGGAGCGGTGGGCTGGAACTGGCAATCGCAGCTCCAGGACAACATCCGCCGCGACCTGATCGACAAAGCGGCGCTCGAAGCGCTGCTCGGAAAGTCCGGCATTTCGAACGATACCACCGTGGTTCTCTACGGCGATAACAACAACTGGTTCGCCGCCTATGCGTTCTGGCAGCTCAAGTACTACGGTCACAAGGACGTGCGATTGATCAACGGCGGCCGCAAGAAATGGCTCGAGGAGAAGCGTGCGCTAACGAAGGACGCGCCGAAGGTCGCGCCAGCCGCGTATCGCGCCACCAATCCGGATGAGTCGATTCGCGCGCGGAAGGAAGAAGTTCTGGCGGCCGTCGAGCACAAGAACGGCGCGAAGCTTGTCGATGTGCGCTCGGGCGATGAGTTCACGGGCAAAATCATCGCGCCTCCCGGCATGACCGAAACCGCGCAGCGCGGCGGCCACATTCCCGGCGCGGCCAACATTCCCTGGGCGCAAGCCGCGAATGAGGACGGCACGTTCAAATCAGCGGACGCGCTGAAGCAGCTTTACGACTCCAAGGGCGTCACGGGCAACGGCGAGGTGATCGCCTACTGCCGAATCGGCGAGCGCAGCTCGCACACCTGGTTCGTCCTGAAATATTTGCTGGGCTACAATGACGTTAAGAATTACGACGGCTCGTGGACCGAGTGGGGCAACCTGGTCGGCGCGCCGATCGAGAAGGAAGTGGCTGCCGCCGCGCACTGACAGCGAGGATGGCTTGAAACGGATGGTGTGCGACGAAGGGGAGAGCGCGGAAGCGTCGGCGCCTCCCCGCGTTGCCTGACGGTATCACGGGTCGCCGTAGCTGCTTTTCCCTTCCGCGATCTCGTTTTTCACCGCGGCCAGAGCCTGCTCCGGAGGCCCAACGCGCCGGTAGTGACTCGATTCGATCACCTGGTGCACCTCGAAGGTGAACAGGAATTTCCGGCCGCTGAAGTCGTACTGATAGCGCGTCGGAAGCCACACACCGGGAGCGACGGGGGCCTGCTCGAAATCGAAGACGCCTCCCCGGTAGAGCTTTCCGAGAATGCCTCCTCCCACCGAAATATCGCGGATGCAACGGGCCTGCGCGCGGACGATCTGGTTCGCATCGTGATCGATCCAGACCTTTGCCGTGAAGTGAACGAGCGCCTCCTGCAGCATCGAGTGCGGGTGAAACTTCGGATTCGGTTTCAGTTCGAAAATGTCGCAATCCCGGCCGGCCATGGTTTCGCGGCCCAGCCATTCCGAGGAGAAAGCTTCACGGGTAGCATCGACCAGCTCCGCGCGGTCGCGGCGTTTCTTCTCAAACTTGGCAGTAGCCGTTTGCTCCCTCGGATCGTCCGGGCGAAGCGCCAGCTCCAGCACCCGTTGCCAGTCCCGCAATTGACGCTGGTAGTCAGCGGGTGCAGTGTCCTTTCCATCGCTTCGCAGCAGAATTTTCAGAGTTCCCGTGCCGGTCGGGACCACGCGGAATGTTCTTTCCTCAATGGTGCGCGGATTGGAACCACCCGACCGATCAAACTGCCTCTCGACGTACTCGTATTGCGTGGTCGCCCGATCATTGGCATGCTGATTGGCGATCAACTCCCCGGTTCGCGCCTTCAGCTCCGCTTCGGAAGGAGCCCGGTGCTGAGGCAAGACCTGGCCGGTGGTCCTGGCAGGATCGGCCAGGAGAGAGACCTGAGCGAAGGGGATGCCGAGCGCACAAAAGCTCAGTATCCCGGTGAAAACCGGAATGGCAAACTGGCGCTGCATAACGGCCTCGTTAGTCAGATTCTTGCGGCCGGGAGGCGGTTGCAAGCACAATTGTATCTGGAATCGGCCGGGGTTGCTGCCGGTCTATCGTATAGGTCAACAGTAGCTAAGCCTTTTGCCTTCCAGGCTTTGTCGTTCGACGGCAACGCGGGTGCGGGGCCCCTTGGTCCTCGAACAAGGCGACGAGCGCCGACCGCTTGTAATTTTGGCCGCAAGGTGACACTTTTTAAGGTACCTATCCGTCTATAAATATAGAGATGGAAAAGACATCCAGTTTCCTGAAGGAAGCCCGGGAGACCAGCGTTGCGCTGAAAGAGACGCTCCGCCTCGCGCTGGATACTCTGCGCTCGCACAAGCTGCGCACCTTCCTGACGTTGCTGGGGGTGATTCTGGCGGTCACGACTCTGGTAGCCGTGATCTCCGTCCTGAATGGGCTGAATTTGTACGTTGCCACCAAGATCGCCAATCTGGGTGCGAACGCCTTCATCGTGGACCGCTTCGGCATCATCACGAACGAGGCGGACTGGTACAAGGCCCAGAAACGGCCGCGGCTGACGCCGGACGATCTCGAAGCGCTGAGAAGCGACATGAAGCTGGCTTCGGCGGTGGTCGGCGAGCAGCAGACCGTTGCCGATGTCCGGTACGGGAACCAGTTGATGGAGGACGTCAACATCGTCGGGGCATCGCCTTTTTTCGCGCCTCTGGAAGCCATCGACGTCGCCAGCGGCCGATTACTGACCGCGGCGGATGAGATCCACCGCTCGCCGGTTTGCGTAATCGGAGCGGATGTAGCCAAAAAATTCTTTCCCGGTATCAATCCCATTGGCAAGACGATCCGGCCCGGAGCGAGCGAGTACGAAATTGTCGGCGTGGCGAAGGAGCTGGGCACTGTGCTCGGCCAGTCGCGAGACAATTTCATTTTTATTCCTCTGGGGACCTACCGGAAGGAATGGCTGAAGCCCGACGATACGATCATGATCTTCATCCAGGCTCGCAACCTGGAATGGATGCCGGCCGCGGAGGACGAGGCCCGAGTGATCCTGCGCACGCGGCACCACCTGCGTTACCAGGATGCCGACGATTTCGGGATCATTGAACCGAGTTCGCTGATGAGCCTTTGGCAAAGTCTCACCGGGAATATTTTCGCCATCGCGGTGTGGATCACTTCGATCTTTCTAGTGGTGGGCGGGATCGTGATCATGAATATCATGCTCGCGAGCGTGACGGAGCGCACGCGCGAGATCGGCGTAAGGAAAGCTTTGGGGGCGCGCCGCCGCCACATTGTCATGCAGTTTCTTGTGGAGTCTTCGTTGCTCTCCGCGACGGGTGGAGCGTTCGGGGTCGTGCTCGCGCTCGGCATTGCCTATCTGGTTCGGGCTGTAACGCCCGTCCCGATTTCGACGCCATTCTTCGCCATTGCGATCGCTCTGGCCCTTTCTACCGCGGTGGGATTGTTCTTCGGGATTTATCCGGCGGTGCGCGCGTCCAGGCTCAATCCCATTGAAGCCCTGCGTGTGGAGAACTGATTCATGCCCCTGCGCCAGGATTATCGCGAAAACCTGAGGCTGGCCCTCGACACACTGCGGACGCACAAGCTTCGCAGCTTCCTCGCCATTCTGGGCGTCATGATCGGAGTCGCCCTGATCATCCTGGTGGTGGGGCTGATTCAGGGCTTTCGCGGAACCGTTCAGAAAATGATCGAGGCCGAAGGCGTGGAGACGGCGTGGATCGACCGTTTCAGCCAGGGGCCGCACATAGGCCGGCGGCCCAAAGAGGAACGCCTGCGCAAACCGCTCACGCTCGAAGAGGGCGAGGCCATTCAGGAACTCTGCCCCGACGTTGAGCAGACTGCCGTCTCCGTCTTTCAATGGACCCAGGAGCACGACGTCCGCTATGGAAAAAACCAGGTGTTGGGCGGCGAATTTCGCGGAACGTTCCCCGCCTACCTCCAGGTTTATTCCAACGCGAGTCTGAAGGCGGGCCGCTTTTTCACGGAGGCGGAGAACAGGCACCGCGAGAATGTGATCGTTCTCGGGCAGGACGCGGCGACGGCTCTCTTTCCCACGGCGCAGGATGCTCTGGGCAAAGAGGTGATCGTGGATGGCTCAACCTACAAGGTAATTGGCGTTTTCGATCGGCCCGTGGAGGGATTTGAGACCAACAACGACGACCGCCGCGTCGTCATTCCCTATTACACGTTTATGAAGCTCTATTCCGGCCAGCACGAGATTGCCATTCGCATCCTCGCCTTCCCCGGGCGCTTGGACCGGGCGGTCGATGAAGCCCGCGGGATCCTTCGTCGCGAGCGCAGGGTTCCCTACGACAAGCCGGATGACTTCTCGATTCAAACGCAGGTGGAGGCCGCTCAGCAGTTCAACGACATCATCGGCGGCGTTGCCCTGGTGATCGTCGTGCTCAGTTCAATCGGACTTTTGATCGGCGGGATGGGCGTGATGAACATTATGCTGGTGTCTGTAACGGAGCGCACCCGCGAGATCGGCGTTCGGAAAGCGATCGGCGCGCGCCGTAGCGATATCACCTGGCAGTTTTTGTTTGAGGCCATGACGCTGACGGGCAGCGGCGGGATCATAGGGATCCTGCTGGGCAGCTCGATCGTTCTGTTGATTCCGGTTGTTACCGGGATGAAAGCAGTCGTTCCGATTTGGGCGGTGATCGTCGGATTCTCGGTTTCGGTCAGCATCGGTTTGATTTTCGGGGTGTGGCCCGCGACGAAAGCTGCCAAGCTCGATCCCGTCGAAGCCCTGCGCTACGAATAGCTTCACGCCCGCACTTTTTCCGCGAAAAACTCTATGGCAAATCACCCGCAGTCAATGTGCAGGACAGTCAAAAGCGGGCCCGGCTCTATCGCTCGGGCGCCTCGATCGGGCTGTTGGGGTTGAGGCGGCATTTGCCATCGGGGCCGATTACGTAGGGAATGCCGGCAGGATCGACGGGAACACCGGGGAGCAGCCGCGCATTCACCAGGTCCAGCATCGACGCGGCCTTTCGCCCGAAGCGCTTTTCGTATTGCTGGATGACTTTATCTAACTGAATTTCATCTTCCTGCGCTTTGAGTGCCCGCAATTCCTTGAGCGCCATCTTCCGCACTTTCGGATCGTTTGTGGACTCGTACAGCTCGGCAAAAATCATGCGCGAGGTCTCGATCGAACCACCCTTTTGAGCGATTCCGGCAGCCGCGAGCTTGAGCATCACGTAAGGCGCGTGGGGCCGATTTGAGGCCGCAAGGAACGCCGCCGCCGCATCGTGATAATCCTTTAGCCGCCAGTAATAAAGGACCCCAAGGTCGTAATTCAGACGCCACTCGTCTGGATTCGCGGCGATGCCGCGTTTCACCAGATCCACGGCAAGATCGGTGCGCCCGGCCCCGGCCGGCTTCGGCTCGGACAGAAATATCGCTCCGAACCGGTAGGCCACGACGAGATGAGGATCCAGAGCGGTGGTGATATTGAGCAGCGGCCCAAGCAAATCAAAACTCGCGTTCCGCTCGCCGATTCGCGATCCGTAATACTGCACCACCCGCGTCCAATAGATGTCCGCCAGCAGTGGATCGTATCCGAGGCTCAGTTTTTTCAGCAGCGCCCCGGAACGCACGAGCAACTCTTCCTTCTGGGCCGCTTCCGAACGCGTCTGCGCGTCGATGCGCGACTGCAGAAACGCCGCGGTCGCGAGCAGCAGCGGAATCGCCAGCAGGGCCTTCCAGAGAGAACGAGATGAAGTCGTGGGGTTCACTTCAGGTTTCGCCGCGCAAAGACTGCAGAGGCCGCCACCAGCACAACGCTCGCGTAGACGATCGCGTACAGCGTGTTCTGCCAAACCAGTGCAAGCGGCACTCGCTCGCCATGGCCGGCCGCGGCAATCGCGTTGAAATTATGAAAATTGGGAACCACGTAATACAGCGCCCGCGTGAACGCTTGCACGGCCGGGCTTTTCGTCAAGGCCCCGAAGTCGCGAATATCGCTGGCGAAAATGCCGGTCACGTAGATGGCCAGCGTGAAGAGCGTGGAAAGCATGGGGCTCGAAAAGCAGGAAAAGAAGAGAGCGATGGCCGTGACCAGGGCGAGTTCCAGGAGAATGAAATAAATCGCGACGAGCGCGGTCAGGTCCGCGCGAACGAACGGACGCCCCACGTAGTAGAGCGCGGCCGCCAGTCCGATCGTCATGAACGACGTATTGAGCAGAAGCGTAAGCAGCAGACCCGCGTACTTGCCGGCAAGAAATTGCCATCGCTGCACCGGCCGGGCCAACAAGCTGTAGAGCGTTCGTTTCTCCATCTCTCGGTAGATCAGCCCGACGCCGATAAACACCGCCATGACCAGCCCGATCACGGAAATCGCCGAGAGTCCAAGATTGATGATTACGAGCCGATTGATACCAATCGACACCTGTCCGACCAGGATCGCCGCGCCCATCATCATCAGCCCGAAGAAAACCAGGTTGTAGAGGACGCGGTCGCGCACAGCTTCGCGAAACGTGTTGATCGCCACCACGCCGGGCATCGCGCTCATCGCATCACCATTTCAACCGCATGCGGGGCGGCTGCTTCGCGTCCCACCAGCCGCAGGAAATACTCCTCGAGCGTGGGGCGAACGGGCGTTACCGAGAGAATTCTCGCGCCCGCGTCCCGCAACCGGTCCAGCGATGCGTACAGGTCCGCCTCTCCCACTTCGATCCGATAGCGCGCGCCGGTTTGCGTGGCCTGCTGCGCGAGCGCGGCGGGAACGCTGCTCCCATCGGGCATCTCGAAGAACACCTCCATCGCCTGAACGTCGATCGCCACGATCTCTCCCGGCGCTCCCGTTCCCTGCAGCTTTCCGCCCACCAGCACCGCTACGCGGTCGCAAAGCATTTCGGCGTCGGACAGAATGTGCGTCGAGAAGAAAACCGTACGCCCTTGGCGCTTCAAGTCGAGAATGATGTCGCGAACCTCGCGCCGCCCGATCGGATCGAGACCCGACATGGGCTCGTCGAGGAAAATTACTTTTGGCTCGTGCAGAATAGCCTGCGCGATTCCCACGCGCTGGAGCATCCCTTTGGAAAATTTGCGAAGCTGGACGTCCGCCGCCGCCGCGATCCCCACAAGCTCCAGGTAGCGCGTCACACGCCGCTTCCGTTCCGCACGGCCAAAGCCGGAAAACCGGGCGTAATAGTCGAGAAGTTCGCGCGCCGTCAGATGATCGTAAAAGTAGGGCTGTTCGGGCAGGTAGCCGATTTCCGCGTGCATGGAGACGTCGTCGATCGAACGCCCGCGAATGCGCGCTGTGCCTTCTGTTGGAAAGATCAGCCGCATCAGGAGCTTGAGCGTGGTGGTCTTGCCCGCGCCATTGGGCCCCAGAAAGCCGAACACTTCGCCTTCTTCCACGCGCAAGGAAAGATGATCGAGCGACCGGCGCATTCGCTTGCGCCAGAACCCTGCGGGATAGTCCTTGGTCAAGTTCTCGATTTCAATTGCCGCTGTGGCCATGACCTTTTTATTTTAATAGAATTTCAAGCTACGTGAGTGCGTGGGAATCGAAGCGGTATTGCTCGTGAAAGCACAAAGAGGAGGACTCACGCGATCGTTCGATGGCTGCGATCAGGCTGCGGGCAGATGTCTAATTCCCGATCCTGGCCGGAGAGGTCTCTCTACTGCTTTTGGGGGACCCGAACGGATGGCTTCTCTTCACCAGCACGCCAGGTCTGGAAGGCCGGGCTGGAGCTGACCACCGATGGAAATCTGTGCTCGTAAGATCCCAGCCCGTAGCAGATCAGTTCGTGGAACGGCGAAAACCCGAATGCCTTCATTTCGCGCAGAGCCTCTTCCGCCGGCCATCCCTGTTCGGCCATGCGGTAGGACGCGACCATCATTCCGGTACGGTCAACGCCGACATAGCAATGCACGAACACTTTCTTATCGGGGTTGTCTCGAAGCACCGTGAGGAATTTCGCGAAGTAGTCGTCTTTTGGACTCGTGCAGCGCCATGGAATTGCAACGAACTTCATCCCCGCCGCCGTAACTTCCTCTTCTTCCCGCGTGGGTTCGTCGCCGTCGCGCAGATCGACGACGATGCCGATGCCCATCTTGGAGAGGTTCTCGAATCCTTTCGCGGTCGGTTGCGCGCCACGATACAATCTGGGCGTGACTTCGCCGAAGTTTTCGACGCCGCGCACGCGGATCTTTTGAGCGATGGCGTGGGGCACCCCTCGCGAGGAAGCTGCAGCCCCTGACTTCCGCGACGCGAGTGCGCTGCCGCAGGGAGCCAGGCAAAGCGCACCTGCGGCCACGAACACGGAAATTCTTTGGGCCATTCGCTGCATGACATTAGTTTAGATGATCTTGCGGCGAAGATCGTTCGGATAAAATTCGGGCCAAGTGACCCTGGACCAGGCGAAGCAACGCTACCACTATATATTGCGTCTGTAGTAGAACGAAACATCACATATACGTACTTTTCCTCTTGACACGCCACCCGCAGGGATTATGATGCCTGAACCGCAAAGCGTTTTTTGCACAAGCGCCGGAGATGTTTAGCGGGGTTGGGCAGCGCCGGATGAGATATCCTTTCCGTCTCACCAAGCCTGCCTGGGGTTCCACTCACCAAAACTAAGAGCGATAATATAAAGGAAGGGTAGTGGTGTGTTCTGACGGCCCTTCCTGCCTGCGCGGAGGCAGATCACATGGCAGAGACTCGTATGACTTTGAACGGAATCGAAACAGAAAAAGTTGCTCGACCCCACACCGGCCTGGAGTTTCAGCGCCGGTTCACGGATGGCAAGGTGTCTCCCTTCGACAAGGTCGAATGGGAGAAGCGTACCGCGCTCATCAGCAATGATAAAGGCCAGGTGATTTTCAGGCAGGAGAACGTCGAAGTCCCCAAATCCTGGTCGCAGACGGCAACGAACATTGTTGCCTCGAAGTATTTCCACGGCAAGCCGAACACGCCTGAGCGCGAAACTTCCCTCCGGCAGTTGATCGGTCGCGTCGTGAACACGATTGTCCGCTGGGGCGAAGAAGGGCGGTTATTTCGCTTCGCCCGAATCGCGCGACATTTTCCGCGACGAACTGGCTCATCTCCTCGTCGAGCAGAAGATGGCCTTCAATTCGCCTGTCTGGTTCAACGTAGGCGTCCAAGCCAAGCCGCAGTGCTCCGCCTGCTTCATCAATTCGGTCCAGGACAGCATGGAATCCATCATGAACCTGGCCAAGACCGAAGGCATGCTCTTCAAGTGGGGCTCGGGCACCGGCACGAACTTCTCGAGCCTCCGCGGCAGCCGCGAATCCCTTTCGGGGGGCGGGATCGCTTCCGGCCCGGTCAGCTTTATGAAAGGCTTCGATGCGTTCGCCGGTGTGATCAAGAGCGGCGGAAAGACGCGCCGCGCGGCGAAGATGGTGATCCTGAACGTCGATCACCCGGACATCCTCGAGTTCATCCAAAGCAAATTCAAGGAAGAGCGCAAGGCGCACGTCCTGATCGAACAGGGCTACGATCGCTCGATCGACGGCGAGGCCTACTCCTCCGTCTTCTTCCAGAATGCCAATCATTCCGTGCGCGTGACCGACGAATTCATGACGGCCGTCGAAGAAGATCGCGATTGGTGGACTCGCAACGTCAACGATGGCAAGCCCGTAGACAAATATCGCGCCCGCGACCTGATGCACGAAATGGCCGATTCCGCCTGGCACTGCGGTGATCCCGGCATGCAGTACGATTCCACGGTAAATCGCTGGCACACTTGCAAGAGCACCGACCGCATCTACGCGTCGAATCCGTGCTCGGAGTACATGTTCCTCGACGATACGGCCTGCAACCTGGCTTCGCTTAACCTGCTGAAGTTCCTCGGCTCCCACGGCCAATTCGATTCAGCGGCATTCAGCCACGCCGTCGACGTCACCATAACCGCCCAGGAAATCCTGGTAGACAATGCCGGCTATCCCACCGAGCGTATCCAGCGCAACTCGCACGACTACCGTCCGCTCGGCCTGGGCTACGCGAACCTCGGCGCGCTGCTCATGTCCCTTGCGCTGCCCTATGACTCCGACGGCGGCCGCGATTTCTGCGGCGCGATCACCGCATTGATGACCGGCGAAGCCTACGCGCAATCGGCGCGCATCGCCGAACGCATGGGGGCCTTCGGCGGCTATCTCCGCAATCGCGAGCCCATGCTCGACGTCATCCGCATGCATCGCGATTCGCTTCGTCCGATCAAGGAAGACAACGTCCAGCCCGCCCTGCTTCGTGCGGCTCGCGAGTCCTGGGATAAGGCGCTCGAACTCGGCGAGAAATTCGGCTACAAGAATTCCCAGGTCAGCGTGCTCGCGCCAACTGGAACCATCGGCTTCATGATGGATTGCGACACCACCGGCATCGAGCCCGACCTCGCGCTGGTCAAACACAAGCGGCTCGTGGGCGGCGGCGTGATCAAGATCGTGAACAATACGGTCCCGCAGGCGCTCATCAAGCTCGGCTACGCGCCCGAAGCCGTCGCCAAGATCGTCGACTTCATCGACGCGAACGGCACCATCGAAGGCGCTCCCGGTTTTAAGCTCGAGCATCTGCCCGTCTTCGATTGCTCGCTCGCTTCCCCGGGTGGTGGACGTTCCATCGCCTGGCGCGGGCATCTCCGCATGATGGCCGCCGCTCAGCCGTTCCTTTCCGGCGCGATCAGCAAGACCATCAACATGCCCGAAGATTCCACGGTGGAAGACATCGCCCAGGCCTACGTCGAATCCTGGAAACTCGGCCTGAAAGCCGTCGCCATCTATCGCGACAATTCCAAGCGCTCGCAGCCGCTTTCCGCCGCGGGCAAGAAGGAAGAATCGAAGCCCTCGACGGCTCCCGCAGAGTCCGCTCCAGCCAAAGCGGAAGGAGCGGCGTCGCTGCAAGCTGAAATGTTCCCCGGCACCAAGCGCCACAAGCTTCCCGCGGAACGCAATTCGATCACCCACAAATTCTCGGTGGGCGGCCACGAGGGCTATCTCACGGTCGGCAAATACGAAGACGGCCAGCCCGGCGAAATCTTCATCAAGATGGCCAAGGAAGGCTCCACGCTGTCGGGCATCATGGACGCCTTCGCTCTATCGGTCTCGATCGCGCTGCAATACGGCGTGCCGCTCCGGGCGCTCGTCGACAAATTCTGCAATTCGCGGTTCGAGCCTTCCGGCTACACCCCCAATCCCGAAATTCGCTATGCGAAATCCATCGTCGATTACATCGGCCGCTGGCTCGGCGGGAAATTCATCTCGCGCGATTATCTCGATAGCGATTCCGGGGGCCAGCAGGATTCCGCTGCGTCCGCGCCTCTTGTCGCAGCGGCTAAGCCTTCCGTCGCTACCGTGAAGGCGCCGGAAGACGACCGCGCCTCCCGTGCTCGCTCTGCCAGCGAGGGCGCGCCCTACTGCTCCGAGTGCGGCATGCTCATGACTCCTAACGGCAGCTGCTACAAGTGTTCCAACTGCGGCAGCACCTCCGGCTGCAGTTGACCACCCGGCGTGTCGGGCTGTTCGCCGGGCGGCGGGTTCGTTGCGGACGTTCGCAGCAGTCACAACGACCTGTGTCCGCCCTCATCCGCATGATCCCGAGGTAGTATCCGTAGGGGCGGGTCTCAGACCCGCCCTCGGCTACCAATGAAACCCGCCAAAAAAGCCCGCCGAAAGGCCGCTGCGAATCCTGCGCCGCAGAACAACAACGCTCTCTCCGGCGCCTCGACCGTAAACCTGCTGAAAAGCGTTCTCCACAATATAGGCGTGGTTCTGGTGGGCTTCGCCGTTGCTTACCTCGGAACTCGGCTCGATTTGCGCTTCGGCTGGCGTAGCTTTCATTCGATTTTCGGGACGGCGGCAGGTTGGATTCTTCTAGATGCGGGTTTTCTGCTGCGTGTGTGGGCCACCTACGACTTCTACGAGCGCAAAATGAAAGTCATCTCGCTCGTTCCGCAGGCCAAGCTCGTCACCACCGGCCCCTACCGCTTCTCACGCAATCCGCTCTATCTCGGCGGTAACGTCCTCATCTTCTTCGGAGCAGGGTTGCTCTTCGGATCGCCGGGCGCGCTCCTCATTACGGCCGCCCATCTGCCCTTGGTCGACCTTTTCATCCGTCGCGAAGAACGCCAGCTCGAAAAGAACTTCGGTGCCGAGTGGCTCGAGTACAAGTCCCGCGTCCGCCGCTGGTTGTAGATGCGAAACAAGCGAAACCACTTGGAGTTCGCGAAACGCCTAAGTGCTTCCGAATCAACGCTTGTTTGTGTTCCCAGCATCTCTCCACAGCCCATGGGTGTGCCGTCGTTGATCGACACACGTGCCGATCAAAAATCGCCATAAGCCCTTTGCCATCAACTCAGTCCGGCTTCAGGTCGGCTTTCGGGCGCTTTTGATAGAAGAACGACACGGCCAGCAGCACCATCCCGAGCACGAAGAACGAAATGATGCGGTAGAAGCGCGTCAGGAACGAGAGATCGACGAAGAACACCTTGCCGATGGCCAACCCAAGCAGCGCCAGCCCCTGCCAGCGTATCGCCGCCGACTTGCGAATCGCTCCCGCCACGATGAGCGCGAGCGCGTACACCACCCACAGCATCGAGAGCGCCAATCCTTGCGCCCTCTCGCGGTCGATTCCGAGCGACGGCATGCGCCCGAACCAGTCCCACACGTCCATCGACAGCGCCAATAGGAAACAGAAGTTCGCCGCGACGGCGACGGAAAAATAGACCTGCGTTTCCGCCGCGCTCAACTCACCACCCGAACTGCGCGCAACGAGGAACGCGCCGAGCCAACACGCCGCGCAAACCGCGAGCGTCAGGAATCGCTGGTTGAACAAAAGTGTCTGCGGCGCCGGCGCCGAAACGGCCAGAATAAACAGCCGCATTCCCACAACCCCAAAGAGCGCCAATCCAGCCGCGCGCAAGGCCCACGATCGCGCGCGCAGCCCGCTCCAGATCAGCAGCAGCCCCTCCAGCGCGAAGGCGATGGTGATCCATTTCCCCTCGAGGCGAATCGGAATGGCCAGAGTCGCGAATAGGATCGCCAGCGCGTTGTATAATCGCCGCGGCGCCCGGCTCGATGTGCGCGGCACCGTGCGCCCGGCGAGCCAGTGCGCTGCAGCCAGGCCGAGGACCGCGAGCGTCAACCCCCACCGGTAGTCCGGCCAGAGCATCAGTCGCAGAGCGGTGAAAAACTGGAACGCGTTGCTCGCCAATATCGCGATGTCGTGGTTGGCCAGCTCGCCCTCGCGCCAGCACTTCAATGTGGGCAGAGCCGCGAACAGCGCGAAGAACAGCGTGGCGAACAGCACCGTGACGCCCAGTTCGGACTCGTAGTAAAAATCCGCGTACCAGCCCCAGAAATAAATCAGCGTCCCGGCAAATGCGATGGGCGCGATCCACCTCCATTTCCGCTCCCACCCGATCGCCAGCATTCCCGCGCCGAGCACCGCCGTATAGCTGAACAGCGCGACCTCCGCATTTTCGCCAGTGCTGACGAGGATCGGCGTCAGCAGTCCGCCCACTAGCGCGAGGACCGCTAACCGCTCGGAATCTCGCATCCACGCAACGCCGGCCGTCACCACCGTGATCATGATCATCAACGGAAACGCGATGCCTTGGGAGAAAATCTGGTAATAGTGCCAGCCGGCCCACGCCGACAGGTAAAGAATCACCGCCCCGAGGCCGCCGATCCCTTCCGAGTAGTACGTGTAGCCGCGTTTCAGTATCCATTGGCTCAGCGGGTACAGCGCAGCGCCAACGATCATTCCAGTCGTCACGCGCCCTGCCGGTCCGACCCAGTTATTGTCGAACGCGTACTTCAGGAAGAACGCAGCCGCCAGCGCAATCGCCAGAATCCCCACATAGTTGAACCAGCGCCCCGCGATCGTGCTTTCCACGTCCCGTGCTTCGCTCGGTTCCCACTGGCTCGAAACTGGCGCCGTAAACTGCGGCGGCGATGGCTTCGGCGGCTGCGCAGGCCCGGTCGACGAAGCCGGGGGCGCGACAATGCTGGCTGAACTTGCTGCCGAGCCGCTTGGCGTCACGTCAGGTTCCGGCGCGTGCGTCATGGGTCTCGACTCTCGAACCGGCTCGCTGGACTTCGCGCGCTCAGTCGCGATCGGCGCAGGGGCCGGCTCGACTTTCCCGGGCTCGCTGAGCGCGTTCAGCCGCTGATCCAGCGACACCAACCGCCGCTCAAGTTCATAAAGCCGCTGTATCAGCTGCGGGATTTCATTCACGGCTCTTTGCAGGGTCGTCGTGCGCACCAGGGCGATGATGGCTATGATAGGAAACGCAGCCACCACCAGAAGCAGAAGGATTACCGTAGAGCCCATTGCGGGGGTCGCCTGCGGGGCATTAAATCACAGCGGGTCCCGATCGACAACGTTGCCGTCCGCCCATGCCCTTAATCATGCACTCCGGCTGTCCGACACGCTTTTCGTCGGAATACTCGACAAGGCACTAGCCGTAAGTGACTGAAAACATAAATGAAGCGCTTCGAAAAGTTGAGGATTTGACGTACTGGCGGTTAGCGGCGAGTCGTCCTGCTGTGCAGAGACTGGATCGAGGATCCAAAAAATATGGGGGCCCGGCAAGGGCCCCCTTTTTCGCTCTACCCCCAAGTTCCGGTTTCGGCGCGGCGAAAC
This sequence comes from uncultured Acidobacteriota bacterium, assembly GCA_963753475.1. Lineage (GTDB taxonomy): Bacteria > Acidobacteriota > Terriglobia > Acidiferrales > UBA7541 > Palsa-295. The sequence goes on along the minus strand of CAVWCN010000003.1, from coordinate 284,859 downwards.
CGGCCCACCCCGGGAATAAGAGACAGCCGCCTTAGTCGATTGCAAGCGCATTGCCACGATCGTTTCCCGGGAATCGGCACGCGGATAATACTGTAGTTGCTGGACTTACGGGTCAACCACCCCTCTCACGCCCGCAAAACCCGTTGGCGAAAATCCAGTTTCTTAAAGTCTTCGCCCTATTTTCTATGTTCTTTGGAAGATCAGGACCGGGTCTGTCACGTTGCACGACAGTGAGCACGTCTCCGGAGGGGGTACGACCTTGTCATCTTGAGCGGAGCGCCGAAAGCGGCGCCAGCCGAAGGGACCTTTTCCTCCTAGCTGCTCATGCCCGCATCGCCGTTAGCATTCTTCGAAGACAGAATAGACAAATCCAGTCTTCTTGAGTGTCTTATCATCGGATCGCATCGTGCCGACCACTCGCACCGCTGTCGCCGAAATTGAGGCGCTTTACCGCCAGCACGGTCCGGCCCTCCTGCTCTTCGCCACGGCCATCGCCGGCGACCGCAGCCGTGCGCAGGATGCTGTCCAGCAGGTGTTTCTGAAGCTGATCGAGGACGCAAATATGCAGCAAGTGACCAACAAGAAGGCCTACGTGTTCGCCTGTGTGCGCAATGCCGTGCTCAACGACGCCCGCCGCCTTCAGCGCAACATAGCGCTCGATCCCGATTCCGCCTGGTTCAGCGCGCCCGAGCAGGACCTCGCCGCCGAAGAAAACCTTCGCCGCGCCCTTGTCGCCGTTCCCGACGACCAGCGCCAAATCGTGATCCTGCATATTTGGGGCGAGCTGACCTTTCTCGAAATTGCCGAGCTTCTGGAGCTCAGCCCCAATACTGCAGCCTCGCGCTACCGCTACGCGCTCGCCAAACTGCGCGAGTCCGTGTCGGGCAAGGCATCCGCTAAGCAGGGGGCGAAAGATTGCCCGAAGGAGAATCCCTGTGCCAAGCCTCGATGAGGATCGATTCGAAATTTACCTGAAGGAATTTCGGCCGCTTGCGCCCGCGCCGCTTCCGCTCGACGCACCCGCGAAGCCGACGCACAGCCGCTCGGCGGTCCTCGCAGCGCTTCTTGCAACCGCAGCCGCGGTGACTCTTGCCATCGTCGTGCTGCACCACCACCCCGGAAGCCAAGTCCCCCCCGTCAGCAGCAACTCGAATTCATCCGTGGTCGATCTCCCGGCGATTTCTCAGCCGCTGACGCTCGGCACTGCGAATCAATTGCTGGTCAACTCGCCTTCCTTCGAAGCGGCGCTCGATTCGCTCGGATCCGAGTCCAGCTCGGTTGCAATTCCGAGAGGCCGGGAGAGCGCGCTCGCCGTGCTCAGTGAGGAGAACCTGAAGCCATGACCGTCCGTCGAACGATTTCGTTGTTCATTGTCTCGGCGATTCTGTGGGCAGCGCCCGCGTTCGCGCAGAGCCCCGCGTCCGAAAGAAACGCCGCCTTGCGCTATTGGTCCGCATTTTCCGTGATGCAGGATTCCGCGATTACCGCTGACCAGGCGGCGGAACTAAATGCGGTTCTCGCCGGCCGGGCTGAATACGACGATTCGAAATTCAGAGAGGTCGTGGAGAAAAATAAACTCGCGCTCGAAATTATGAATCGTGCCACTACTCTCCCGGAATGCGACTGGGGCCTGGATGATTCAATGGGAAGCGAAGAGCCCGTCGAATACGCGCGAAACGCCCTCGCCCTCGGGCGCCTCAACGTTCTCCACAGCTTGCACCTGCTCAATGCGGGCGACAAAGACGCCGCCGTCGACGCGCTCGCTGCCGGCCTGCATTTTTCCCACGACGTCGCCAACGGCGGCACGCTTTTTGCCACCCTGATTGCCGGCCAGCTCATCTCCGAGCATCTCCGCGCCGCCACATTCGCAGTCCGCGAGTCAAACCTCTCTGCTGCCCAGCGATCGGCACTGCAGAACGCCGTGGCGCGCCTCGGTCCCGAAGGCCTCGACTGGCGATCCGCCATCGATCATGAATTCCAGGTGATGCGGACCCAGTTCCCCGCCGACGCACAGGCCTCGGCCGCATTAACGCGCATCGATTCCGCTTGCGCAAAGGCTCTGCGCGACCCGAGTGTCCTGCCTGCGCTGGAAGAAGCGATTCGCGCCGCCCCGCCCGCCGTCGCTCAGCTAATTCCCAATCCCCGCCGCATCCTGGAGGCCAAGCAAAAGCTCCGCACTCTGCTCGCCCAAACCCGCTCTTCACTGCAATAGTTGCAGCAGTCTTGTTCTGCGCGGCGCCGTCGGCGCTATCTCTGTTACATAGCGGGAGTTCCGGAGGGACGATTGACTCGCACGCGGCGCATTTTCCAAGGAACGGTATGCCCAGCTCGTTTCCAGGCGCACGCCGGTCAGGGCGCGCTCGTTAACCCCCGATCGCCGAACGCACGGCCGACGCCAGCGCTTCCGTCCATCGCTCCACGTCCTCTTCGCGCTCCGCTTCCACCATCACGCGCGCGAGGGGCTCCGTGCCCGAATAGCGCAGCACGATACGGCCGCTATTCCCGAGCGTCTTCTCCGCCTCGGCCAGCGCGCGCGCCACTTCCGGAAGCGTTTCCAGCGCAGGCTTCGATCGCACTTTCACATTCACAATTTTCTGCGGGAAAATCTTCAGGTCGGCCACAAGACTGTCGAGCGGCCCTTCCAGAGCTACCAGCGATGCAATTTTCAGCGCCGTCAGCATGCCGTCTCCGGTCGTTGCATCATCCAAAAATAAAATATGCCCGGACTGCTCGCCGCCCAGGTTCGCGCCCGTGCGTTGCATCTCTTCGAGCACGTACCGGTCGCCAACGGCCGTGCGGATGAGCTTCAACCCCTCTCTTTCGAGGGCGCGCTCCAGGCCCAGATTCGCCATCGTCGTTCCCACCACCGTGCCGCCCTTCAGCATTCCCTGCGCCTTCATGTAACGCCCCGCCGCAAGCAGCACGCCGTCGCCGTCCACAAGCTTTCCCGACGCGCTTGAAAAAATCGCGCGGTCCGCATCGCCATCGAACGCCACTCCCAGCGCCGCCTTCTCTTCCACGACTCGCTTCTGCATCGATTCGGGATGCAGCGATCCGCAATTCGCGTTGATGTTGCGCCCGTCGGGCGCATCGTTCATGGCGGCCGCTTCCGCGCCAAGCGATCGAAAGAGTCTCGGCGCAAGTTTACTCGAAGCGCCATTCGCGCAGTCGAGCACGATCTTCATTCCGGAAAGTTTTGCTCCGGGAAACAGCGCCGCGCGAAGCCCGGCCAGGTAATCATCATGAAGGTCCTCGTTCCCTTCGGCGCGCATCCCGGTCGCGACCGGAATCGAGCGATCGCCCGACAAAATGAATTTCTCGAGTCCCGCTTCCACCGCATCGGGAAACTTCATTCCCGAAGACGAAATCAGTTTCACTCCGTTGTCGTGATATGGATTATGCGACGCGGAAATCACGACGCCCGCCGCAAATCGTTCGTGATGCACCAGCCATGCGACTCCCGGTGTCGTCAGCACGCCCGCTGAAACGGGCTGTGCCCCCGCTGTTTCCAGCCCGCGCGCAATTCTTTCGGCAATATGCGGACCCGACTCTCTCGTATCCCGGCCGATCAGGACGCGCGCGCGGGTCCCGCCTTTGCGCAGATAGTCTCCCAACGCAAGCCCCGTGCGCACCAGCGTCGCATCATCCAACGGATATTCGCCCGGAATGCCTCTGATCCCGTCCGTGCCGAAAAGTTGCTTTGCCATTTCCCGTCTCGCCTTTGAACTGATGGGATTTTCGCTCGCGCAATCGGCGTGAAACACGATCGTGTTCTGGCTGGGAGTCCAGAGCACCCTGCGAACCGCCCATGTCTGGCCGGGCGCCGGAAGAACAGTGTACGCGCGGGCACACCGCATGCACCCTCTACGTCTCTATGCTATCGTAACGGTCAATGCCCCTGGAAGAGACGAGAGTTGCGGCGCCTGCATCCGCCAGTTCCGTAAGCGCGCGCATCATTGCCGCCGGGATCGTCATTGCGTTTTGCTATTGGGCCTCCTCCGTTCTGGTGACGCTGCTCGTCGCCGTGCTTATGGCGTACTTCCTCGATCCCCTGGTGACCTGGCTCGAGTACGTGCGCGTTCCTCGTGCTCTGGGCTCGCTCTTCGTTCTGATGATCACGCTGGCACTGCTCATGGTCCTTGCCTGGTCGCTCGTCGACCGCGTCGACCAGTTCGGGCAGGACTGGCCCACCTATCGCGCCCCCCTGCAGTCAGTTGCTGGAGCGATCCAGAGAAAGCTCGACATTTTTGAAGCTCGCGTTTCCGAACTCGAGCCGGAAGCCCGGCCCGGCCCAAGCGTCATCCGCATCACCGAATCGCACACGCTGCGCGACGCCGTCGTTTCCCGGATCGGTTCGCTCTACTCGTTCGTACTCGCCGCGACCTTCGTTCCTTTCCTCGTTTTCTTTATGCTTGCCGCGAAGCGCCAGGTGTGGCACGCCACCATGCAGTTGTTTCCCGCGACGCAACGCACGCAGGTGAAGCAGACTCTCGCCGACGTGACGCACGTGCTCCGCAGCTACGTGATCGGCACCGCGCTGGTTGGACTCATTCTCGTGCTCGCGAATTGGCTGTTCTTTTGGTGGATCGGCCTCGACTTCGCCTTTTTGATTGCACTCGTTTCCGGGCTGCTCAACTTGGTTCCGTACATCGGCGTCGTAATGGCCTGGGTTCCGCCACTTCTGATCGGGCTAAAACAATTCCATGCTGTGCCGCCGTTCATCGGTATTTTCGTCGTGCTGCTGATCCTGCATCTGGTTGCCGCAAACCTGCTGATTCCCGCGCTGGTGGGCTGGCGTATTCGACTGAACGCGCTGGCGTTGACGGTGTCGCTGCTGTTTTGGGGGTTTCTCTGGGGCGCCATGGGCCTGATTTTGGCCATTCCGGTCACGGCGGTGATCAAGGTGATCTGCGACCACGTCGAACCGTGGCAGCCCATCGGCCGCTGGCTCAGCGCCTGAATTTTGCCTCCGGCATCTGTGTCGAACCTCAATACGAGCCGAAAAAGGAGGCGTGCCCTGGTGGCGCGGTTTTTTGCAAATTAATGTGCTGATCGGACTGCGTCGCCCAGGCCATGCAATGTGGAAATGAACTTCTTTAGTTTCTCCGCGTCCGCCACTTCCTGAAACAGACGAATCGCGGCAATGCCGGATGCTCCGGCTCGAATGCACCCTTCCGCGTTCGTTTTGTTCACGCCGCCGATCGCGATCACCGGGATGCGAATCGCCGCGGAGACTTCGCGCAGCCGCTCGAGGCCTTGGGGCGGGCCAAAGGCTCGCTTCGAGGGCGTTTCGAACACGGGACCGAAAAAGATGTAGTTCGCGCCGTCTCGTTCTGCTTCGAGAGTGCTCTCCATGCTGTGGCAGGAAACTCCAATGTGAAATTCTGCCGGCGTCTTTCCTGAGCGGCGCCAGCGCGCGACATCCGCAACCGGCAGCGACTCCCCGCCCAAATGAACCCCCGCCGCGCCCGCCGCAAGCGCCACATCCAACCGGTCGTTGACGTAGACTCGCGTCTCGGCCCCGCCTGCTTTCTGCGCGATTTCCCTCGCGGAAGTCACCGCCTCGCGCGCGAGCGCCAGCAAGCATCCTCCCGGAAGATTCTTCTCACGAATCTGGATCCAGTCCGCGCCTGCGCCAGCAGTCATGCGAATTTTCTCCAGCAGCGTTGCGGTTGGATCAATCCCTGGCGGGAGCGCGAGCGACTTACGATCGGTAACGTAACAAACGATCGGTTTCATTTCAGGAGCCCGACGAAATATCGTTTGGCGCGACGATCTTGTTTCAGCCGCGCCTGGGTTACGTCCGGCTGACGACCGCGGCCGTGCGCCGGCGAAGAGATTCCAATGCCAGCAGCACGTTCATGACGCCCAATCCGGAAATGGCGCCGCGAAAAAATGCGTTCTTCATCAGAAATCCTAGCGCGGGGTACTGAAACAGGAAAAAATTCATCTCCCAGATATCCGACCATGGCAGGAGAATCAGGGCGAATCCCAGTTCGATCCAAATCAAAAGAAGAATTACGCGAAGAAAGCGGTTCATCGTTCGGGCCTGCCTGACCGCCCCGGTCCGTCCGGTAGCAAGGGCCGTCGGCAGGCAGGCTTAGGATTATGTGGGATTCTTCTCCCGCCCGCAACCCGCGTTCGAAGTTGGCATAGGCAGGCTGTCTCGCGGCTGCTCGACCTTAGCTGCGGCGCTGTGCTGTCTCCGACCGGTGAACTGTCGACTCCTGTCAGACGGGGACGTGCTTTTGCAGAGCGGCGATGCGGTCGGCAACGTCGCGATAATCGATGTTCATGGCGTAGACGCGCTGGAAACTGTCGAGGGCGGATTTGGATTCGCCCGCCGTTTCGAGCGCGATGCCCAGGTCGTACCGCAACGCAAGTTCCGTTTCCTGGTCGACGCCCGGAGTTTCGAGCGCCTTCTGGTACCAGAACGCCGCGATCTTGGGCTCGCCCTTATCGAGGAACGAAAGCGCCATCAGCGTGGCGCAGTTCATGGCGTAAGGGAACGGCTTGCCCTTCTGAATCGCTTTTGCGACGCGCTGAAACTCGCCGATGGCCTCGTCAAGCAGGCCCATCTCGCGGTAGGCGATACCAAGATTGTAGTGCGTCTCGAGATCCTCTTCTTCACCCTCGATTTCGCCCAACTCGTCGCGAAATTCCTGGAAAACGTCCGCGAGTTCGTTCAACACCTCGGCGTTCACCTGAGGAGCCGGCTCGTGGACCTGTTCCTGAACCGAGTGTTCCGGCGGCTTCGCGGCGTGAATCGCTGCAGGCGGAGCCTGCGCGGCGCTGACCGGTTCCCGGATTGGCTCAGGCGCGGGCGGGATGATCTCCGCTGGCGGCGCCGCGATCGTTTGCGCTCGCAGCGGCTCGACCATCTCCGGTTGTGGCGGCTCGACCGGCAGGGCAGGAACGGATTCCTCGATCTCAGCGACTAACTCCTTGATGAAATCGTCGGTGGTAAGCGTGGACTCGTTGGCCGCAGGCGACGCTTCGGCGAGTGGTTCGACGGTGACAGCATGGGGTGCGTCGCCGTTGCTGGCCTCGGCTGTGACCGGCTCCGCCGAGAGCGGTTCGGCTTCCGCTGGCGCCGGCTCAGGCTCCGCTGCTTCGTCAGTCAGCTCGAATGTTTCGCCGGGCGCGGCCTCGTCGAAGGAAGCCGGTTTAGCCTCATCGTAAGCCTCGGATTCCTCCGCGGAATGCACAGCGGCGGGTTTCTCTTCAACCGAAGCGTGCTCCGGTTCCGCAGACGGCGCGTGCGGGTCTTCCTGAACGTCCCTCGACAACGCTTCCCACTCGTCGGAGAGATCCACTTCTTCGACGGCGCCCGCTGGCGGAGGCGGGGCAGCAGTCTCGCTTTCGAGAACCGGCGCGGGCGCCTCGTTCGGTTGCGGTTCCGCCGCCGGAATCTCGAACGTCGGCGTTTCCGAAGACGTCACCGGCGAGGCGGAGCCTGCAGCATGCTCCGGTTCTGTCTCGATCGGAATCACCGGAACTTCGAATTCCGCGGGCGCGCTGGACTCGGCAGGCGCCGCCGCTTCGGCGACGGGCGGAACCGCAGCCTGAATTTCAGGCGGAGCGGCAGCAGCCGGCGTGACCGCCTCGGGCAATTCCGGCTCGTTTAGGTCCGCCGCCTTCTGGAACCGCTTGCGCATTTCGGAGAAGTGGTCGGCATTGGTCGAATCGCCGCGTTGCCGGTAGATCTGTTCGAGCAGGGAGGCGATTTCCGCCGTGCGGCGTTCGTTGCCGGCGCCGAGATACAAATCCAGGAGCCGCTCGAGCGAAGGTGTATGCCTCGGCGCGCGCTCCAGAACATTTTCGAGAAGATGTGTGGCCTTCTGCGTCAGCCCGTAGCTGGAAAAAAGATCCGCGTCGGTCAACGCCTGGCCCACATAGCGCTGGGTCTCTTCGTCCAGCTCCGGCTCGGCAGCCGTAACCGCGGCGGGAATCTCGTCGGCTTCGCTGGTCGCGCCGAAATGCCGCTCCGGCGCCGGGACCGGCATTTCGGGAGAGAGCTCGGCCGAAGCAATCGGTGAATCCCCGGATTCCGGATCGGCGGGTGGAGGTTCGGGCTGCGGCGCTGGCGCTGGCGCGCCGCCGGCTCTCGCGCGCAATTGGTTCAGCTTCTCGAGGATGCGCTCGTCGCCTTTGTGGTGATCCGCCAATTCCGCCGTCAATTCCACGGCGCGCGCGTAATTGCCTTGCGCCGCGTAGGCGTCGGCAAGGTGGCCGAGCGCCGTATTCAAAGGGAAGGGATCGCTCGTGTGGCGGCAGAAATCGGCAAGCATCTCCAGCGCTTCGATCGACTGAGGCGAGCGCTCCGTAAGATTGGTGAGCGACTTGAGGAATTTATCCTGTTCGCCCGCCTCAATCATGGGGCCGCGGAGTTCGCGCAGGAGCGCCAGCGCCTCTTCCGTTTGCCCGGCGTGGATCAGCGAGTCCGTCACGCGCATAAGCTGTCCGAAATGGGCGTGGCCGCGCGAGAGCTGTTTTCGCGCTCGCTCCAGGCAATTCGCCGTGTGCCCCGACTCGATCTCGAGATTGAAGATCAGATCGGTCAGCTCGCCGCCCGCATCCGCCTCCGGATGCGCGGACAGAACTTTCACTGCCTCGTCGTTCTTCTTAGCGGAGGCCAGCGCCTTGCCTTTCAGCAGCAGCGCTGACGCATTCGATGCCTCCAGTTCGAGCGCGCGATCGACCAGTTTCAGAGCCTCGTCGTTTTCGTTGCGATCGAGGAGTCGCTGCGCGTAGGAGAGATACGTATGGGCCGCTTCCTTCTTCTGGCCCATCACGTTGTAGAGTTCGGCCAGCCGCATCTGCACGCGCGGGTTATCCGGCTCCACGTCGAGCAGCCTCTGCAGCACTTCCACCGCTTTCTGCGAACGGTTCGCTTTCAGGTGCACTTCCGCGATCTGCAGGAACAGCGGTCGAGCCTCGCTCAGGACGCCCTGTTGCACGTAGAGGTCAGCCAAGCGCTCCAGCGGAGTCAGTTCATTCGGCGCCAGCTTCGCGATCTTTTTGTAGATGGCGATGGCTTTGCTGTTGAATCCGTCGCTCAGGTACACCTGCGCCAGCCGCTCGAAATATTCGATGGCGTGCGGCATGTCCGATGCGCGCGCGTACAGATCGCCGACGGTCATCAACGTGGCTTGATCTTTCGGGTCGTGCCGGAGGATCTGCTGGTATTCGCTGATCGCCTGCGGGACTTTGCCCTGGTTCAGAAACTTCAGGGCGCTTTCCAGCGCTTTGTTCTTGTTGAATGCCATGAAGAGTTCTTCTTACCCGCTCCCGCGCCGGTACGTGACTTGTCACCCCGAACCCGGTCGCGCGGTCCGCGAACGAGGGTGAGGATCTGCTTTCGGCTTCTCCGCGCGCTCCCTCTCTCCGCGCCAGCGCCACGTCGAAGCCGTTTGCTGAAAAATGCTTTCAGGAGGCCGGAGCTTAGCCCCGGCGTAAGCTCGCTCACCAGCCACGCGCTTCAGCCCCTGAAGCTGCATTCAAACTTCAGCATTCCGAGCCGTCCAGCGACACTCCGGCTCAGCTATTGGAGGGTAGCACGCGCCAAAAACCGCGGTCCATCAGTCGCGCCCTGTATGGTGCCGAACGGGATAACACCAAGTACCAATGCCCCGCTCCGGCGCAGGGTGCGTTGAGGTTTAAATTTAAACGTATCTCGCTACACTTTCGAACATCCCGACGAGGATGTTTGCCCCGAGCCGAGCAACGCGAGCGAGGTGCCGGTCCCTACGCGGATTCGGCAAGCGGGACCAGCGGCAGGGGGGTTTGCTCGGCACGGGCGGACCAGCAGCGGGATTCGCGGACGGGAGCGTAAGAGAAGCGGTGCAAAGGCGAAGGGCCAAACTGGCGCAGCGCTTCGAGGTGGTCGGGCGTGCCGTAGCCTTTGTTTTGCGCGAGCCCGTACTGGGGATAGAGCTGATCGAATTCCTGCATGCGGCCGTCGCGGTCAACCTTAGCGAGGATGGAAGCGGCGGCGATGGAAACGGAGCGCGCGTCGCCGTGAATCAGCGCCTTCTGTTCGATGGGCAGATCGAGCTCGATGGCGTCGAGCAGCAGGTAATCGGGAAAGGGCTGAAGCTGCGAAATCGCGGCGACCATGGCCTGGCGGCTGGCTTGATAAATGTTCCAGGCGTCGATGCGGCTGGCGTCGATCTCAGCAACGGCCCAGGCGAGGGCATGTTCGCGGATGCGCTGGGCGAGTTCGCCGCGGCGCTCGGGCGGCAGTTTTTTCGAATCATCGAGGCCGACGATGCGGCGTTTGGGATTCAGAATGACCGCTGCGGCGAAGACGGGACCGAAGAGAGAGCCGCGCCCGGCTTCGTCGAGCCCCGCGATGCGTAACCAGCCGTTTTGTCGCGCGAGGCGCTCGTAGCGTGAACAGCAGAGCCGTCCCATCGCGCGCGATTCTAACATGCAAAGCGGGAAAGCATAGGAGGTAAAGGAAGCAGGAGGCAGACGACGTAGAGGAAAACACTCAGGCACGCTGAAAAGAAAAACGCCGGCGAGACGCCGGCGCCACAACAGACGAACTTATTCAGTGGCGGCGGCCACGGGCTCGAGTTTGTCGGCGCGCTTGATGCGGGCGGCCTTGCCTTTGCGCGCGCGCAAGTAATTCAGCTTGGCGCGACGAACTTTTCCGGCCTGCAGGACTTCGATCGAGCTGATCATCGGCGAGTGGAGAGGGAAAATTCGCTCGACGCCGATTCCAAAGCTGACGCGGCGTACGGTGAAGCTTTCGTTGAGGAGCTCGCCGCGGCGATTCATGACAACACCCTCAAATGCCTGCACGCGTTCCTTTTCGCCCTCGCCTTCCTTCAAGCGAACGCTAACGCGCACGGTGTCGCCGGGGTGGAAGGCGGGGAGATTCTTGCGTAGCTGTGACTCTTGCACCTTGGCGATGATCGGTTTCATGTTGCTTTTCCCGGCAGACCCGCTCAGGTGGGGCCAGCTCACTCTACACAATCCCCGATTATAGCGGAATTCGGGTAATTGTGGCTACAAAAAGCACCTGTCCGTCAGCGGAGATGGACTCTGATCGATCGAGTGGGCCGAGCTTGCGTTTGTTCCTTTTTTTGCAGCCTCCCGGGCGGTGCGAATCTCCCGCCTCCCGGCAGGCAGGCGTTTGGCGGACTGGCGTGGTGCCGCCTCCTTGCTAATTCAGCCCGGCGGCGCGCGACGCACGCTACGGAGAAGCGGAAGCCGCAGGGTGTCCGATTTCGCGAAGGGTTTCCCGGAAACGGGCAAGCGCAGGTCGGCGACGATCCTGTGCCTTGGGCTAAAGCTCATCGTGCTCAGCGGTTGTGCCGGGCATAACGGTGGGCTTCAAGTTGCGATAATCCCAGCGGATAGAATCGCGCAAGGCCGAGCTTCGAAAAGGGGGTGCGTCCATGGGAACGTTGTGGCAGGACGTGCGATACGGGGCGCGGATGCTGGGGAAGGCGCCGGGGTTCACGGCGGTAGCGGTGCTGACACTGGCGCTGGGCATAGGCGCGAACACCGCGATCTTCAGCCTGATTGACGGCATCTTGATGCGGGCGCTGCCCGTGCAGGACGCGCGGACGCTCGTCGTTCTGAAATGGAGTGCGCGGAACAAACCGCAAGTGCACGATAGCAGCAGTTACGGCGATTGTCCGACCAATTACTCGGATCAAGGTCCATCCTCGAGTTGCTCGTTCTCCGAGCCTTTTTTCCACTACGTGGCCTCGCACGTCAGCGCGTTTTCGAACGTCGCGGCATTCGCAGGCGCCGGCCGGGTTGACCTCAGCGGAAACGGGACGGCGAGTGTGCTGGGAGTGCAAGCAGTCTCCGGCGGTTTCTTTTCGACGCTGGGCGTACGCGCGGCCGCGGGGCGGCTAATTGCGCCGAGCGATGATTCGGTTTCGGCGCCGCCGGTTGCGGTGCTGAATTACGGCTACTGGAAAAGTCAGTTCGGGGGCTCGCCATCGGCGATTGGCAGGACGATCCACCTGAATAACGTGCCGTTCACGATTATCGGCGTGCCCGATCAGCGATTCGACAGCCTGAGTCCAGGGACTATTTACGACGTGTGGCTGCCGCTTTCCGCGCTACCGCTCATACATCCCGATGCGCGAGAAAGGGCCCGGCCAACGGACATCTATAATTGGTGGCTGGTAATCATCGGACGGCTCAAGCCGGGCGTCGCGCGACTGCAGGCGCAGGCGGAAGTGTCAACGCTCTTTCGCAACGAAATGCTGCATGGCGTGAAGTCGCTTTCCAAGCCCCAGGACGACCCGACGGTTGCGGCGCTTCCGGCGCAGTCCGGGCTGACAGGCTCGACGACGCAAATGTCCGAGGCATTGTACGTCTTGATGATGGCTGTCGGGACTGTCCTCTTGATTGCATGCGCGAACGTGGCGGGATTGCTGCTTTCGCGCGCAACGGCGCGGCGGAAGGAAATCGCCTTGCGATTGGCTCTGGGCGCGGGCCGGGGAAGAATCGTGCGGCAATTGCTGACCGAGAGCGTTCTTCTTTCGCTGGTTGGCGGGGCGCTGGGCATTCTTTTTGCAGTTTGGGGCACCAGCGCGATCGTGTCCCTAATCAGGAGCAGTTTCAACGAGCCCTTTGGGTTCACTCCGGGAATCGACGGGCGTGTGCTGGCATTCACGTTCGCGATATCGGTTTTGACGGGAATTATTTTTGGGTTCGCGCCGGCTTTTCGCGGCACGCAGATGGATTTGACACCGGCGCTCAAGGAGGGCTCGCGCAGTTCCTCAGCAGAAGCGGGTGTGGGAGGCAGATGGCTGAGCCTGGGCAACGGGCTCGTTGTCGCGCAAGTAGCGCTCGCGATGGTGGTTCTGGCGGGCGCGGGACTTCTGATGCGCACGCTGCAGAATCTGAGGAACGTCGATCCGGGCTTCGATACGCGGAATCTGCTGACATTCAGTTTGGATCCCACGCTAATCGGATACAAAACGCCGCAGATCGACGCGTTCTACCGGGATTTGCAGCAGCGGCTCGCAGCAATTCCGGGAGTCGAGTCGGTGAGCTACTCGAACAGCACGCTCCTGAGCGGCGACCTGTGGTCGATCGGTTTCCATTTACCCGGCACACCAAAGGACCAGGAATCGGACGCCGATTATCTTCCCGTGGGCGCAGGGTTCTTTTCGACGATGCACATGCGGTTGCTTTCAGGACGGAACTTCAGTTCGGGCGCCTTCGCACAGGCGGAAGTTGCGCAGAAGAATCAGGAAGCGCGCGAGGCGGCGCAGAAAGCGAAAGAGGCGGGCACGGCGGGGGCGAGCGAGGCTGCGTCGACCGCCGCGAAGTCGACGGCGAAACCAGGGACGAGCGAGACGTCGCAGGCAAGCGCAGAAAATGAAGCGCCCGTGCCGGTGATCGTCAACGAGACGTTCGCTGGAAAATACTTTCCGAACGTGAATCCGCTCGGGCTGCATTTCGGCGAACGCGAAGCCAATCCGGACAAGGGCGACTGGGCGAGCCCGGGATGGACGATCGTCGGAGTGGTGAGCGACGCGAAGTATCAGGACCTGCGAAGCCCGATCGACCCGACGATGTATGTGCCGTCGAGCGGCGGCAACACGAGTTTCGAATTGCGCACGGCCGGCAAACCGGCAGCGATTACCAACGCGGTGCGCAGTGCGGTGGATCAAATGGACAGCAACCTGCCGGTCTTCGACGTGCACACGGAGACGCAACTGATCGACCAACTGCTCTTTCAGGAGCGCATGATCGGGCAGCTGTCGAGCTTCTTCGGCATTCTCGCGCTGGCGTTGGCGTGCATTGGATTGTACGGACTGCTTTCTTACGAGGTGACACGCCGAACGCGCGAAATCGGGATTCGCATGGCGCTGGGCGCCCAGCGGGACCAGGTGTTGAAGCTGGTCGTTCGGCAAGGGATCGTTCTCGCGACTGTGGGGGCGATTTTGGGGGCCGCGGCGGCTTCTGGCGTGACCCGTTACCTGGCAAGCCTGCTTTACGGAGTGCGCCCTGTTGATTCGCTGACCTTCGGCGCCGTTGCGATGCTGCTCCTCATTGTTGCTTTGGCGGCTTGCTACATCCCAGCGCGGCGGGCGACCCGCGTCGATCCGATGGTGGCGCTACGGTACGAGTGACCGGTGACTGGGTGAGTTGTGACTGGTGAGCCGGAATATAGCGTTGCGCCGATTGCTACCTTTTGTTTGGGGCCTCCTGGTGGGGCTTTGAAATGAGCGGCCGGCGAACTGTCGAGGAACGCGGGAGGCACGTGGTTCAGCTCCGGAGAGCAAGTCTGCACGGGGATGGGACGCGAGCGGAATGCTTAAGGGATGAGCAGCGGAGGTGAGGGAGATGGGGACATTCTGGCAGGACGTGCGGTACGGGGCGCGGATGCTGGTCAAGGCGCCGGGTTTCACGACGGTAGCGGTGCTGACGCTGGCGCTGGGCATCGGCGCGAACACCGCGATCTTTTCCATCGTAAATGGAGTGCTGCTGAAACCGCTGCCCTATCCTGAGCCGCAGAAGCTTGTCGCGGTGTGGGGCCGGTTTACGGGCATCGGCCTGCCGGACGATCGCAACGCCATTTCCGCCCCGGAATTCCGCGACATTCAGGATTTGAACCACAGCTTCTCGGAAGTAGCGGCGATGACCATTGCAAGTTTCAACGTCGCGGGCGCGAGCCCTGAGCGAATCGAGGGCGCCGCCGTTTCGCCGAGCCTTTTTCCGATGCTGGGCATTCAGCCGGTGATCGGGCGCGTGTTTACCCCGGAAGAGGCGCAGACGGGACGCGACCAGGAATTGCTACTCGGATACGGATTGTGGGTGCGGCGATTCGGGAGCGATCCGAGCGCCGTGGGGCGGACACTCAGCGTGAATGGGCACTCGATGGCAATCGTCGGAGTGCTGCCGAAGGGCTTCGATTTCCCGCTGCAGGCGGAGATGTGGCAACCGCTGGCCTTCGCGCCGCAGGATCTAACGCCGGATAACCGCGGCAACCACGGGTATCTAGTGCTCGGGCGCGTTAAGACGTCGCTGACGATGGAACAGGCGCGGTCGGATATGGAAGCGGCGGCGCGCAAGATGGTGGCGCAGAATCCGACGTATCCCTACGCGAAATTCAACTTCACGTTTCTGATGGTGCCGCTGCTGGAACAGACCGTGGGCGATGTGCAGGCGGCGCTGTGGGTGCTGGTTGGGGCGGTGGGATTCGTGTTGCTGATCGCGTGCGTCAACATCGCAAGCCTGATGCTGGGCCGCGCTTCGGCGCGCGAGCGAGAGATGGCGATTCGCACGGCATTGGGCGCGCGGCGGATGAGGATCGTGCGCCAGTTGCTGACGGAGAGCTTGCTGCTCGCCGGGCTCGGAGGGTTGGCAGGACTGATCCTGGCTCCTTTCGCACTGCATGAAATCGTGGGGATCGGCAACGTCGCTCTGCCGCGCATGGCGAATGTGAGGATCGACGGCGGCGTGCTGCTGTTCACGATTGCGATTACGTTCCTCACCGGAATCATCTTCGGACTCTTCCCGGCGTGGCAGTCGGCGCGCGGAACGCCGTATGCGGAGCTGAAAGAGGGAGGGCGGGGAAGCACGGAAGGAGGCTCGTCGGCGAGGATCCGCCAGGTGCTGGTGATTTGCGAGACCGCGTTCTCAGTGGTGCTGCTGGTTGGCGCGGGTTTGCTGATGCACAGTTTCCTGCGCGTGCTGGGGGTGGACCCGGGATTCCACGCGGACCGTGCGCTCACCATGCGCGTCAGTTTGCCCGATGAAACGTACAGCAAACCGGAGCAGGTACGCGCCTTCTATCGCGAAATCGTGCGGAGAATCGATCGTTTACCTGGCGTTCAAGCGGCTGGCGCGACTGCAGCGCTTCCCCTGAGCGGGCAGGGCAGCTCCGGCACGGTCACCATCGATACGCAAGCGGTCCAGACGGACCAGCGGACGCCCGAAGCGGATTGGCGGCCGGTGACAGCGGGATATTTCCAGGCGATCGGTATGAGCGTGCTGCGCGGGCGGGGCTTCACGGAAAGCGATTCGGAAACAGCGGCGCCGGTGGCGATCATCGACGACACCCTGGCGCACACCTTCTTTCCGAACGTAGATCCGGTAGGAAAGCGCCTTCACCTCGGCGGGATGGGTTCGACGAGCCCGTGGATGACGATCGTGGGCGTCGTGACGCACGTGCATTACCGGGAGATCGAGGCGCCATCGCGCGTGCAGGTGTACTGGCCGGAGGCGCAGCGGCCGTTCAATACGATGAGCCTCGCCATTCGCACGTCGGTGGACCCGCTGAGCCTGGCGACAGCCGTGCGGCAGGAGATTCTGTCGGTTGATCCCAGTCAGCCGGTCTACCAGGTTCGCAGCATGGAGCAGTTGCGATCAGACTGGCTCTCGCAGAGGTTCCTGGCCTTGCTGCTCGTGGGATTGTTCGCCGCCCTGGCCGTGATTCTGGCGGCAGTGGGAATTTATGGAGTGATGTCGTACGCGGTGACGCGACGGACGCACGAGATGGGGATACGCATGGCGCTGGGCGCGCAGCCTCGCGACATTTTGAACATGATTTTGTCGCAAGGGACAGCACTGATGGGAATTGGGCTGGGCGCGGGAATCGTGGCGGCGCTGGGGCTGACGCGGTTGATGTCGGCGCTTCTCTATGGCGTGACGGCGACCGATCCGCTGGCTTATTTGGGGGGAGCGGTCCTGCTGTCGCTGGTTGCGCTGGCCGCTTGCTACATTCCGGCTCGGCGGGCGACCCGCGTCGACCCGATGGTCGCGCTCAGATATGAGTGACTCGCGATTCGTGGCGCGAGCGGGCGAATGATATGCGGCCATTCGTTTTTCTTGTTGGCGGCCTCCCGCGGCGCTCCGAATGATTGGCTGGGGAGCTGGCAAGGCGTCGTTCTCTTGCCGCCGAATGCGCGGGTAACCGCGTTCCTCGCAAACTCGCGGGCCATCCCTCGGGGGCCCAGGGGAGACTGCAAGAAAAGATTCGTTGGTACGTTCAGGGCAGGCACGAAGCCCACTGTACCCCTGAGTGGAACTAAACGGGTGCGAACTGCGTAGAAGCACAGCAGGAGGGAAGGCGCGATGGAAACGCTCTGGCAGGATTTTCGTTATGGGCTGCGGATGCTGGCGAAAGCGCCGGCGTTCACTGGGATCGCGATTTTGACGCTCGCGCTGGGCATTGGTGCGAACACCGCAATTTTTTCGGTAGTCAATGGCGTGCTGCTGAATCCGCTGCCGTACGAACGCCCGGACCGCCTGGTCGCGGTTTATTCCAGCACAAAAGAATTCCATCACTCTTCGATTTCCTATCCGAATTTCCTGGACTGGGTGCGCGACAACCAGAGTTTTTCCGCGCTTGCCGCATTCCGCCAGGATAACTTTGATTTGACGGGTATGGGCGAGCCGGAGCGCCTGAAGGTGGAGATGGTTTCTGCGGACTTCTTTCGGCTTCTTGGCGTGAAGCCGGTGCTGGGGCGTTCGTTCGAAGCCAAAGAGGATCAGATCGGCGCGCCGCCGGTGGCGATGATCAGCGGAGGGTTGTGGGCAGGAAAGTTCGGTTCGTCTCGCGACATCGTAGGAAAAACCATTGAGCTGAACGACAAAGCCTACACCGTGATCGGCGTCGTTCCGGCTGATTTTCGCTATCAATCCGGCAACTTCCGCACCCGGACGGACGTTTTCGTTCCCATTGGCCAGTGGGATGACTCGACGTTCCGCGATCGTCGAACAGGGATGGGCATGGACGCGGTCGGGCGGCTCAAGCCTGGCGTTACTCTGGTCCAGGCGAAATCGAACATGGAGGCCATCGCGCAACATCTTGCGCAAGACTATCCCGACGCTGACAAAGGCAGTGGAGTAACGCTGACCCCGCTCAAGGACGATGTTGTAGGCGAGATCCGACCGTTTCTGCTGGTGTTGCTGGCCGCGGTCGCCTTCGTTCTGTTGATCGGGTGCGCGAACGTCGCCAGCCTGTTGCTGGCGCGGTCGACCGGGCGGTCGCGCGAGTTTGCGATTCGCGCGGCGATGGGCGCCAGCCCGATGCGGGTCGTTCGGCAATTACTCACGGAGAGCTGTGTGCTTTCGCTTGCCGGAGGTGCGCTGGGACTTGCGCTGGCCGCGTGGGGAACGAAAACCGCCATTCATCTTATCCCAGAGGCGATGCCGCGGGCGGACGCAATTGGCATCGACGGTCCCGTGTTGCTCTTCACGCTGGGCATTTCCGTTCTTACGGGAGTTGTCTTCGGACTCGTCCCGGCGCTGAAGAGTTCGCAACCGAATCTGGCCGAGTCGCTCAAAGAAGAGGGGCGCGGATCGAGCGGCGTCCGTCATCGGACGCAGAGAGTTCTCGTGGTCGTCGAAATGGCGATGGCGGTCGTGCTGCTGATCGGAGCGGGGCTGATGATTCGCAGCCTGGCGAAACTATGGAGTGTGAATCCCGGTTTCGATCCACACAACGTCCTGACGTTCGGGGTGTCATCCCCGCGCCCGCTGGGCGACACGCCGGCTGCTATTCGCGAGGCCTTGAGAAGAATTCGCGACACGATGGCCCAGGTTCCCGGAGTGGAGAGCGCGTCGCTTAGCGTTGGTTCGGTCCCGATGAACGGCGACTCAGATCTGCCGTTCTGGTTGGAAGGCCAGCCCAAGCCCACGAGCGATTCGGAAATGAAGAGCTCGTTGTTTTATGCCGTTCAGCCCGACTACCTGAAGATCATGCGCACCCCGCTGCTGCGCGGGCGTTTTCTCACGGCGCAGGATAACGAACACTCGCCGCAGGTGATCGTCATCGACGAGGAGTTCGCGCGTATCGCCTTTGGCAACCAGGATCCCATCGGCAAGCGCGTGAATTTCGCCATTCTCGGCACAAGCCCGGAAATCGTGGGGGTCGTGGGTCACGTGAAACAGTGGGGACTCGACGAGAACTCCGGCAGTCCTATCCAAGCGCAGTGCTATCTCCCGATTTCGCAGATTCCCGACCAGTTTCTTCCGCTGATGTCGCGCGGCTCCGGAGCGATGATACGAACGGCCGGGGCGCCGCTTGCGGAAGTGGACGCGGTGCGCCGGGCGCTCGGGCAATACAACAGCCAGGTGGTGATGTATGGCACAGAGACGATGGACGGAATCATCTCCGACTCGCTGGCTGCGCGGCGATTTTCGATGATTCTATTGGGCCTTTTCGCCGGGCTCGCGCTGTTGCTTTCGGCGGTCGGGATCTACGGCGTAATTTCGTACATCTCAGGCCAGCGCACGCATGAAATCGGCGTCCGCATGGCACTGGGAGCGCAACCCGGCGACGTTCTGCGCATGATTGTGGGGCAGGGAGCGGGACTCGCGCTGATCGGAGTTGGAATTGGCGCGGCCGTGGCGTTTGGGGTTACGCGGCTGATGAGCAAGATGATCTATGGCGTGAGCGCGCACGACCCGATCACGTTTCTGAGCGTCGCGTTCGTGCTATCGTTCGTCGCCGTCATTGCCTGCTATTTCCCGGCGCGCCGCGCGACACGAACCGACCCCCTGACGGCATTACGCTACGAGTAGCGACGGAGGGAAGAGCTACCTGATCGCATGGCGGCTAGACGATGGAGCATCCCCCAGACGACGTCTACCCGCAAATGCCTGCGAATAGAAATTGTCGTAAGTCCGAGCAAATCAGATACATGAGAATTTCTACTCGCCAAAAGATTCGTTTGCGCGCCTTCGCTTTACTTCCGTCTTTCCCAATGGTTTTTGGCCTAGCCTGGCGCGCGATTCCCACTCACTTCGTCGTGGCAAGCCGCTGAGTCCGGGGGCATAATGTCGCCCGCGATTGATCTCGAGCAATCCGCTCGAGCATTGAGGAGGGACGATGCTTCATCGGCGTGAGTTCATCCGCGGCGCGGCGGTTGCGGCGGCACTGCTCGGAGTTCCCGCTGCACGCGCGGAACAGGTTCTGTGCGAGGTGGCTCCGGCGTTGCCGTCGAAAGACCTTCTCTCCAGCAGTCCCCAGGCATATTGGGCCGGGCTGCGCAAACAGTGGCTGCTGGCGCCGGATCACATCAATCTCAATTGCGGGTCGGTCGGGTGCACGCCGCTTCCGGTTCTGCGCACGATGATTGACCATATTCTTTCCGCGGAGACGTTTGTCGAGGCGCCCTATCCATGGTTTGGCTACGACGAAAATACGCATTTGCAGGAGACGTGTAAGGCGCTAGCGGATTTTCTGCACGTCACGACCGACGAGCTTGCGCTGGTGCGCAACGCGACGGAAGCGAACAACGTGGTGGTCAACGGCATGAATCTGGCGGCCGGCGATGAAGTCCTTCTTACGGATCAGGAACATCCGGGCGGCCATTGCCCGCTCGATCAGAGCGTGCTCCGCCACGGGATTAAGCTGAACTATGTCACAATCCCGCAGCCGCCTTCCAGTGCAGAAGAGATTGTGGAGCGCTTCCAGAAGGCGATCACGCCCAAGACGAAGCTGATTTTCTTCAGCCACATCACCACAACGACGGGTGTCGTTCTTCCGGCGAAGGAAATCTGTGCGATGGCGCGCGAGCACGGAATCCTGACGCACGTGGACGGGGCGCACGCGATCGGGCAAATTCCGCTCGACCTCACCGATATCGGCTGCGATTTTTACGGTTCGAGCCCGCACAAATGGCTGATGGCGCCCAAGGGGACGGGCTTCCTCTACATTCGCGAAGAGCGGCTCAAGGATTTGTGGGTGAATATCGCGACGGCGAACTGGAACAACTATGACATCAAGGCGTACCGCTTCTCGTGGATCGGGACTTCGAATCTTTCGGTGATGGTGGGCCTGAAGGCGGCGATCGATTTCTACAATCAGCTTGGGCCGGAGATTATTTACGCGCGTATCCACGAGCTGGGCAAGCAGGTGCGCGACCGCGTGGCGGCCTATCCGCAACTGAAAATCGTCAACGCGAGCGCCGACCAGTTTTACGGCGGCATGGTGACGTTCGAGCCCGACAAGCAGAAATGGAAGGGCGACCTGAAGCGGGTCGTGGAGGAGTGCGGGAAGCGGAACATGCGCATCGCCGGCGGGCCCGACCATTTCCGCGTGTCGACGCACATCTTCACGCAGCCTGCCGAGCTCGACTCCTTCTACGCTGCTCTCTCCGCTGGCATGAGCTAGCGTCTGGAGAAGATCTTTCATTTCCACAATTGACCACACTGGCTGCAGCTTCTGATTGGGATACCTGTGGTTCTTGTCCTCGTCCTCGCGAATCTGTGGGTGCCAGGACAGGGTATTCTTTGGCCCAGAACCAAGCGTGAAATAATCGTCGCGGCTGCCTTCGGGCTTTCGTTGTATTCGCACTGATCGCGGCTGCTCCGCTTGGCCTTTTCGCGTCGCGTTAGCTGATTCGAAACGCGCGGAGTATAATCGGCGGATGGCAATGGACCGAAAATCGCAGCAGATGCACGGCACGACGGTTTTGTGCGTGCGCAAAGACAACAAAGTGGTGGTGGCGGCGGACGGGCAGGTGACGCTCGGCGAAGGCGTGATCAAGCACAACGCGAAGAAAGTCCGCCGGTTGTACAACGACAAGATGCTCGCGGGATTTGCGGGCAGCACGGCCGACGCGCTCTCTCTGTTCGCGCGATTCGAGGCGAAGCTGCAGGAGTTTCACGGCAATTTGCCACGCGCCGCCGTGGAACTGGCGAAGGACTGGCGCACGGACCGTTCCTTGCGTCATCTTGACGCATTGCTGATTGTGGCGGACGCAAAATCAACATTTCTGCTTTCGGGAAATGGAGACGTGATCGAGCCTGACGACGGAATCACCGCGATCGGCTCGGGCGGACCGTATGCTCTTTCGGCTGCGCGGGCGTTGGCGAAACACACCAAGATGGGCGCGAAGGAGATCGCATCGGAAGCCATGCGCATCGCGAGCGAGATCTGCATCTATACGAACGCGAATTTCAGCATCGAGGAATTGTGATTTCGGAGAATTGTGGGCTGGGGACTGTGAGTTGCGGGGAGCGGGCCGGAGAAAGGGCATGGTGATTTACTTGACGGGTGAACAGCAGACGCAGGAGCAGGAGACGCTGCCGTCGTTTGACGAGCTGACTCCGCGGGAAATCGTCGTCGAGCTCGACAAATACATCATCGGTCAGCAGGCGGCGAAGAAGGCCGTGGCGATCGCCCTACGCAACCGCGTCCGGAGGCAGAAGCTGCCGCCTGAACTCGCCGAGGACATTCTCCCCAAGAACATCCTGATGATCGGGCCGACTGGCGTGGGCAAGACGGAAATTGCGCGGCGGCTCGCGCGCTTGGCGGGGTGCCCGTTTGTGAAGGTGGAGGCTTCGAAGTATACGGAAGTGGGTTACGTGGGGCGGGATGTGGAATCGATGGTGCGCGATCTCGTGGAGACGTCGATCGACATGGTGCGCGAGGAAAAGCTGGACGAAGTGGCCGAGCGCGCCGAGCAATCCGCGGAAGAGCGCCTGCTCGAGCTGCTGCTGCCGTCTTCTCCTCCTCCGCCCGAGTCGACGCCGGCGACGGAAGCGCAGCGCCGCGAACAGGTGCAACGCACACGCGAAAAGCTGCGGGCGCAGCTTCGCGAAGGAAAGCTGGATCAACGTCTCGTTGAAGTGGAAGTTCGCGAGCGCTCCATGCCCGCATTCGAGATCATTTCGAACCAGGGCGTCGAGGAGATGGACATCAACGTGCGCGACATGCTTTCCGGAATGTTCGGTCAGCAGAAAAAGAAGCGCAAGATGACCGTTTCGGAGGCGTTCGACTACCTGATCCAGGAAGAGGAGAGCCGGCTGATCGACATGGACCAGGTGACGCGCATCGCCGTAGAGCGCGTAGAGCAAATGGGAATTCTGTTCATCGACGAAATCGACAAGATTGCGGGCCGGGAGGGCGGGCACGGCCCGGATGTTTCGCGCGAGGGCGTGCAACGCGACATACTGCCGATCGTCGAAGGTACGACGGTCAACACGCGCTACGGAATGGTGCGCACCGAGCACATTCTGTTCATCGCGGCGGGCGCGTTTCATACCACGAAGCCTTCGGACCTGATCCCGGAGCTGCAGGGGCGCTTCCCGATTCGCGTCGAGCTCGGGTCGCTTTCCGAGGGAGACTTCACGCGCATTCTCACGGAGCCGAAGAACGCGCTGATCAAGCAGTACGTGGCGCTGCTCGATACGGAGGGACTGAAGCTGGTGTTCACGGACGACGCGATCGCGACAATCGCGAAATTCGCGGCCACGGTCAACGAGCATACGGAAAACATCGGCGCGCGCCGGCTGCACACGATTCTCGAAAAAGTGCTCGAGGAAATTTCCTTCGAAGCGCCGGAAATGAAGAAGAAGACGGTGAAAGTCGACGCCGCGTACGTCCAGAAGCAGCTTGCGAACATCGTCAAAGACCAGGATTTGAGCCGCTACATCCTGTAGAAAATTGAAAATAGAAAAGTGAAACTGGGAATCAGAGCGTCGCGCCGGCGGCTCGCCCGAATCCGAAACTCACCCGTTCTCCTTTTTCCATTTTTCCTTTTGTTCCTTTCGATTCTTTCCGGTGGCTGTGCCTCGCCCGGCGAACCGGCGGAAAGAAAGCCGCCGGTTCCCGCCGCGATTGCGGACCTCTCTGTGGAGCAATCGGGCAACGGCGCTCGGCTCACGTTTACGCTTCCGCGCGAAACGGTGGAGCATCGCCTCCTGAAACACCCTCCGGATATCGAAATCTATCGCGATTTCTCGAGTGCGGGAGCGGTTCCCGCCGCTCCCACGGCGCCATCAAGTGCCTCGCTGCTTGTTACGATCCCCTCCGCGCTGGTCAGCCACTACGAGCGACAGGGCCAGATTGGCTACCCGGACGTCTGGACTCCCGAGGTTCTGGAGCGGCACCCGGGCGGCGTGGCGAGTTACATGGTGCGCACCCGGGTATCACGAAAAACGCCCTCGCCCGATTCGAACATCGCAAGCCTGCACGTCGATCCCGTTCCCGAACCGATTGGCGACCTGAAAGCGGAACTGGCGCGAGCGGCCGTGAAGCTGACCTGGACGGCGCCTCAGCAAGCTGCCGTCGGTCCCAGGCCTCCGATCCAGGGATACCGAATCTATCGGGCTGAGATCTGTTCCGGTGGTCAGGCGCAAAAGCCCTCTTCCACGGTCGAGTCAGCGCCGTTCGCGATCGAGGGCAAGAACAAGCGGGCCTCGCATTTGACGAGAATTGGCGAGAGCCAATCGGTCGCATACGAAGACTCTCAGGCGGAGGCGGGCGCGACTTACGAGTATTTGGTTCGCAGCGTCGTCGAATATTCGGGCACAGAGGTTGAGTCGAGCGACTCGAATCTGGCGACGATCACGATGCGGGACATTTTCCCGCCTACCGCTCCGACGAGACTTCTTGCCGTCTTCGTTCCGCGCGAGGGAACGACGCCAGCGCACATCGATCTCTCCTGGAACGTGAATTCTGAAACCGATGTGGCAGGTTACAACGTCTACAGGAGTGAGCAAGAAGGCACACGGGGCAGCCGTTTGAACTCGGGACTGTTGCCAACTCCTGCGTTCAGTGATATGTCCACAGTCGCCGGCCAGAGATATTTCTACGCCGTCACTGCCGTGGATCGCTCCGGAAACGAGAGCGAGACCAGCGCGGCGGTTCCAGGTGAAGTGCCGGCGGAAAGTCAGCCTTGACATGAACGAAATCATGGTGCCTCCAGCCGCCGAGCCCGGCCCCCCGCGTAGTCTTCGAGAAGAGCGCGGGCATCCGGCATTGATCACTGGGCTCTACACCGGCTCACTGCTTGTGATCGTGATGCTCGGATCGCTTGTAGCGGCGAACCGGATTCCCGGTCTCGAACGGTACGCGCTCGAACGCAACGCGGCATCCTACAGTCTGTTCGTGCTGTTCATGATGATTCCTGTGTTCCGGTTTCTCGATCGCCCCTGGAGACTGTTCGCTTCGGCCATGATCGGATGGATGATGTTCATCCTGGCCTACGACATCGCAGGAATGGTTTTCCACGAGTTGTTCGAGGCTCTGCGAGCGCCGTTCGAGGCGATGATCGAGGGAGCCGTGATCTATGGCGTGATCGCCGTAGGTTCCTGGGTGGGAGGGATGATTCTGGAGGCGAGGCGTCATCCGATCGCCCCAGGGCGTCACCGCGCGCGCGAGATCAGCTCGCACGAACGATGAAGCTTTGCCGCTTTCAGCTCTTCGCGTTTCCTTCAGGCGAGCTTACCCGCGAAGAGCACGAAGTCCATCCGCAGCCGTCCACCGGCATCGTCGAGAACGAGGAAGTTTGGGAATTGTCCGGTGAGCCCGAGGAAATTCTCGGCGTTCTGGCCGGGAGCGGCGCGCAAACCGATCTTGCGCGCAGGGGGCACAAGTGGCCAGTCTCCGAAGTCCAGCTTCTTCCTCCGTCGAGGCCCAGCAAGATTGTGTGCGTCGGACGCAATTACGTTGAGCACGCGAAAGAGCTCGGCAACGAAACACCGAGGGAGCCGCTGATTTTCCTGAAGCCCCCGTCGGCGATCATCGCGCCGGAAGAACCGATCGTGCTGCCGGCGATTTCGCAGCGCGTCGATTATGAGGGCGAGTTGGCCGTCGTGATCGGTCGCCGCTGCCGCGCCCTCGGAGCAGACGATGATCCATCGTCGTATATCGGCGGCTACACTTGCCTGAATGACGTCACCGCGCGCGATCTGCAGAAGGGTGACGGGCAATGGACGCGGGCCAAAGGCTTCGACACATTCTGTCCGTTCGGCCCTGTACTGGAGACCAGCATCGATCTGGCCCACGCCACTCTCGAAACGTGCGTGAATGGAATTAGGAAACAGAGCGCTTGCCTGGCGGAAATGATCTTTTCCGTTGATGCTATAATCCGGCACATGGCGCAGGTGATGACGCTGGAGCCCGGCGACGTGATTGCAACCGGCACCCCTTCGGGGGTCGGGCCGCTCGCGCCGGGCGACGTTGTGGAAGTCAGCATCAGCGGGATCGGGACGCTGCGCAATCGGGTGGTGGGCCCGCAGGGCTGAATTCTTCCGCTCTCCGCGAGCGGTGGGTGAGAGGGTGTACTCATGAAATTCTTCCTCGACACGGCGAACCTGGATGAAATTCGCCAGGGCGCGTCCCTGGGGATTCTCGATGGTGTGACAACCAATCCGAGTCTTGCCGCGAAAGAAAAAAAGCCGTTCCGCGAGCTGATCCTGGAAATCTGCGACATCGTGAAAGACGGGATCGTCAACGCGGAAGTGGTCTCGACGGATTGCGAAGGTATGCTGCGTGAAGCGCACGAGGTCGTGAGCTGGCATCCGAACGTCGTGGCCAAGATTCCGATGATTCCGGAGGGAGTGCGCGCGCTCAGCAAGCTGTCGCGCGAAGGCGTGCGAGTGAACGTCACGCTGGTGTTTTCGCCGTCGCAGGCGCTGATCGCCGCAAAAGCGGGCGCCTACATCGTCAGCCCGTTCCTCGGGCGGCTGGACGACATTTCCGAGGATGGGCTTAAGCTGTTGCGCGAAATCCTCGAAATCTACCGCGCATACGATTACAAGACGCAGGTGCTCGCGGCAAGCCTGCGGCATCCTCTGCACGTTGTGGAAGCGGCCAAAATGGGCGCGCACATCGGCACGATGCCGTTCAAAGTTTTCGAAATGCTGTTCAAGCATCCCCTGACGGACCGTGGACTGGAGACCTTCCTCAAGGACTGGGAGAAGGTTCGCGAGGTTCTGGGCGACATCACGGTGCCGGAGACGATGCGCAAAGGCGCGCGTTGAAGAGCCTTCTCGCCAATTGGCGCGACGTTCTGCCCATGGCCGGCATCGTGGCGCTGGCCGCAGGCGGAGCCTTCCTCCTGTTCAGGAAGAAGCCGGAGGATTCCGCCGAGAACGAACGTGAGCGCCGCGTCTATCTGAATCGCATCGGGCGTATCGTCGAAGGGCACATCCTCGAAGTGGTGGACCATGCCGCCGGTGAACAGCCGCCAAAAGCGGACATCCAGGAAGTTTCGGAGAAGCGGTTGGGCCTGCTTGGCAAACGCTCCAGTGCGGTCAGGAACGGCGCGCAGAAGCTGCTCTACTACTCCTATTCCATTTCAGGCGTCACATACGAGACGGCGCAGGATGTCACTGGGCTCGAGGAAGAGGCGCACCTGAAACGGATCGCGGTGGGGCAAGCCGCGAGCGTCAAATACGACCCTTCGAATCCGAGCAACTCCATTCTTCTGGCCGACGACTGGTCCGGCATCCACTAGCCTTTCATTCGCCGACGGCGGCTTCATCCTCATTAGAACGAATGGTTTCCATCCGTACATTAAATGCCCGACAAATGCCCGACGCGGGGCACCCATGCCCTCGCTCCCGCATCTAATCTCGCGTGTCCGGTGGAGGGCCATGTCTGCTGAACTTGTTCCAAGTCCGAGTCTTACTGCTCGAGAAATCCTGACGGCCTGGGGTCGTGTCCTTACGGGACGAGTGCCGCTCCTCTCGATCGAGATCACGCGCGAGTGCCCGCTCAGGTGTCCGGGCTGCTACGCCTACGGGGACATGCACCTGGGCGGGGACGTGACGCTGAGCCAGTTGAGCGACTTCCGTGGCGATGCGTTGGTGAACGGCGTTCTGGATCTGGTGCGAAAGCACAAGCCCATGCACGTTTCGCTGGTGGGCGGCGAGCCTTTGGTTCGACATCGCGAGTTGAGCCGCATCCTTCCCGCGCTCAGTGAAATGGGCGTGTTTACGCTGGTCGTGACCAGTGCGGTGATTCCGATTCCAGTCGAGTGGATGAAGCTGCGGCGCGTGCGCGTGGCGGTTTCGGTTGATGGCTTGCCGGAGGATCACGACCCACGCCGAAAGCCCGCGACGTACGAGCGCATCCTGAAAAATATTGCAGGCCGCGAGGTAAATATTCATTGGGTGATCACGCGGCCGATGCTGTCGCGGCCGGGCTATCTCGAGGAGTATGTCGCCTTCTGGAATGAGCGGGCGGAAGTGAACCGCATCTGGGTGAGCGTGTACACGCCGCAGACTGGCGAAGAGAGCGTTGAAACGCTGACTCCGGCCGATCGCGAGGTGTGCGCGCGCGAACTGCCGTTGTTGGCGGCCCAATATCCCAAGCTTCTGTTCAAGCGAGGCCTTGCCGAGGCGTTCCTGCGGCCGCCAGAGAATCCGGCGGATTGCGTTTTCGCGAAAATGTCCGCGAACTATTCGGCGGACTTGCGCAGCCGCGTCGAGCCGTGCGTGTTTGGCGGCTCGCCAGACTGCTCGCAATGTGGGTGCGCCATCAGCACAGGCCTGCACTGGGTGCGTGAGATTAGGCTGGCCGGGCCGGTAAAGATCAACCATTTCATCCAAGGTTCGTTGAAGGTAGGCCGCTTCGTGAACCGGGTTCGTGCAGAAGAACCGCCGCCCCCGCGCTGGAATCCCGCGGCGTCGCGGGCGTCGAGCCACGAACTCATCCATAGCGAATCCGAGTGAAAAACCTATTCCGTTTGCAGGCTGCCAGGGCCAGTCGTCCGCCGAACCGTGCTTAGCCCTTCGTGCGTTTGAAGAATTCCACCTGGCGTAGGCGCTTTTTCGCTTCTCCTTTCGTTTTGTATGGGCCGCCCAGATTTTTCCCCGTCTTTTCCGACAGCACCTGATATCCGCCTTTCACTTTCTTGATCATTTTTCACCTCCATGTGCGATTCTTTCGCCGCGAGCAGGGAAGCGCAATTCGGCATTCGCTGTAGGAGCGCTCGGCTCCGACGCGCTCTTTGTTTCCTTGCCTCCATCACCACAGACGATCAGAATAGTGGGTCGTTACGGCTGCAATTTTACGCTGCAAGACGAGGAGCAAACTTACCTGATGCAAACGAAAAGGAATCGTCTCCCTGTGGCATTGATGATCGTGCTGGGCCTGGCGCTTGTGGCGGCGCGGCTTCTGGTGATTGGGCAGCGCTACACTGCGTTGGCGGCTGCTGCTCACGCGATGACGCAGGCGCCGGACGATGCGCGACTCGCGAAGTCGTATCGTTTCGAGCATGGTGGCTGGATTTATGTCCATCTCGAAGGAACCCCGTTTAATATCGGCTATCAGCACGGCTATCTTCTCGCCCCAGAAATTGCGGACGCCTTTGCAGCGGTCAGCTTGGAAATGACACACGAGACGGGACGCAATTGGGATTTCTTCCGCCGCACGGCTCATGACTCGCTGTGGCACGGCATTGATCCGGAGTACCAGCAGGAGTTGCGCGGCATCGTCGCCGGCCTCGAGGCCAAGAAAGTGAAGCTTGACTTGGACGATGTCGTGGCCATGAACGCCTTCATGGAGCTGCCCGATTACTACGTGCCCTGGCTTAATTCGATTACCCACGCGCAGAATGCGCCGAAGCTGACTGCGCCAGAGGCGTGCAGCGCGTTCGTAGCGACGGGTAGCTGGACCAAGGACGGCCAGATCGTGATGGCGCACAACAACTGGACGAGTTACGTTGATGGAGAACGGTGGCGAATCGTTTTCGACATCGTGCCGCAGCAGGGAAACCGCATCCTGATGGACGGCTTTCCCGGCGTGATCGCCAGCGACGACGACTTCGCCATCAACTCCGCCGGGCTGATGGTGACCGAAACCACGATCAGCGACTTCCACGGCTGGGATCCCACGGGCAAACCCGAATTCGCGCGCGCGCGCAAAGCCACGCAGTACGCCAACTCGATCGACGACTTCGTGCGAATCATGAATGACGGCAACAACGGCGGTTATGCCAACGACTGGCTGCTGGGCGACCGCAAAACCGGCGAAGTCGCGCGCTTCGAGGAGGGCCTGAAACACACGAAAGTGTGGCGGACGAAGGACGGATATTTCGTCGGATCCAATTTCGCGAGTGATCCCTTGGTGATTAAAGAGGAAACAACGTTCGATCCGACCAATCTGGCGGCTTCGGCAAACGCGCGTCACGTCCGCTGGGACCAGCTGATGGCCGAGAATAGAGGGAAAATCGACACGACTCTGGCCGAGGCCTTCGAGTCGGACCATTACGACTCATATCTGAAGAAGGAAATAGCCGACCGGCGGAGCCTATGCGGCCACGGAGATGTCCTCACTCCCGGGGACCCGGGCAGCGAGCAGAATCCCTACCATCCGAGTGGCGCGGTGCAAGGCAAAGTCACCGACAGCGCGATGGCGGCGCAAATGAGCTTCATCGCCCGAATTGGCCATCCATGCGGCGAAAACTTCAACGCGGCGAAATTTCTGGAGGCCCACCCGGACTACTCGTGGGAGGCGCCTGTGCTGCGCGACATGGACGCTGGCCCATGGACGCAGTTCCACGCCGGCGAGCAAGCCACCCAGTAACCTAGGGGCAGGTCGTGCGAAGATCGGACCCGCCCCTCTCCGGAAATAGCGCAGCTCTCGATTATTTGCCTGGGCTGGCTACCAGCAGGTTGTTCGTCACGCTGAAAACGTTGGGAACCGTCTTCGCGCGGAGCCCGATCAGGTTCTTATCCGCTTCGCTATCAACAACGCCATCGAGTGTAACGCGGCCATTCGCTACGACGATGTGAACGGGAGGCAGCGCGCCCATGGCGTATTTCCACAGCCCGGCAAATCCGTAAATCGCTCGGTACTCCGCGCGACGGATCTGGTCGTCCATGCTCGAGGGCGGCAGAACCTGGATATCATTCACGACCTTGGTTACTCCCTCGATGCTCTTGACCGTCCTTTCCGCGTCTGTTTTCAGACTCGGACGGACCACCTGGCCGGTCAGGGTCACTGTTGTGCCGTCAACTCGATATTGGAGGTTGTCGAAAAGGGTCAGCCAGGGCAGCATGACGAGCCGGTGCCGAACTTCCTGCGTGAGCCAGACTTGGTAGTGCGCCTGGTCCCGTGGAGCTTGTTTGTTTGGCGTTGCTGCCAGTGCGGCGCTTCCAGAGGCAAGGACCATCCCCAGAACCGCCGCGACTGCGAGAAAAGCGCGTGAATTGGACCGCGTGAACTGCGACATTGTGCACCACCTTTCCACTGCAATCATTCGATGCCGGCCGAACGCCAACGTTCCATGCCTGCGCCCCGTTTATTGGGGGGAGATGCCCATTCCTTCCAAAACCCCGGGGTTTCTCGAAATGGGGTTCCTCTGCGCGAGACCTTTGGCATGCACTCTCGTTGGGATCCACCGGCCAGCGCTTCAAGCGAACCTCGGATTGGCGCGCCAGGCCTCTACACCTCGCGGCGGGTTCGTTTACAGCATGATTCGACTAGCCTATAGTGGAAGCGTTGACGTAAGTCTTTTGTTCGGCTGTCGCTGAAAGGTCTGAATGCCGCGGCAATTCCTCGGAGCGACGCCAAGACGCTGGCTCGAATACCTGATTGCAATCCTGCTGGGCAACGCGATTTACTATTTTTCGCTGCTTCCTCACCTTCCCCAATCATTTCACCACCAAGGATTTCACGTGGATCCAGGGATGTTGTTGGATTTCGTGATATGCGCCGGCGTATACGGCCTGATTCGCGTGGCCGCCAGCCTGTAGCTTACCCAAGTCTTTTTGCGCGAGGAACTGCGTACCTGGAGCGCGCCGGGTGTGGCTTCGTAACTGGCGACACCCGTGCATTTATTCCACCAAGGTTAACGTGCGCGGTGGGCAGGGGCGGGATCCTCGTGCCTCCTCTTTCCGCTAAGCCTTGCCTTTGCAATCGCGTGCGCAAGACCGCTGATCCTTCGCTGCATAAACGGGCGGGTGTATGTCCGATACTGGGAAAACCGCGGATTCAAGTGCTCACGAACGGCCAGTCCAGCCGTCTATCCCTACGGAACCTGTCCGCCGCCAAGGACAGGAGGAACAGCTCGCGGGAGAAAGTAAACCCGCTCGAGATGCGGAGGGCAGGCTTCGCCGGTCCGAAACAAAGGCGCCGCTTGGGACCGAATCGCAGCCGTTGGAATCGATGGGGATGAGCGTCGCGTTCGAGGGAGATGCGCGCCAGGCAGCGGCGGCGAAGGTCGCGGAGGAGCACCGGCTCATTCGGAAGGCGCAGGCAGGGGACCGGGCGGCATTTGAGGATCTGGTGCGTCGCTACGATCGCGACGTACTCCGGCTGGCGCTGAACCTGGTCCGGCGCCCCGAGGACGCGCGCGACATCTACCAGGAGAGCTTCCTGCGCGCCTACCGGAACGTGCACCGCTTCCGCTTCGAATGCAGCTTCTACACTTGGATGTACCGGATCGTGACGAACGTGGCGCTGGACCACCTGCGGCGGAAATCGAGTCGACGCGAGGATCAAGCACCGGCGATTGAAGCGGCCGACGGCAACCCAGGAGATTTCTTCGACCGGCAGCCGGAAATGAGGGCGGCAGCGAATCCGGAGCGAAACCTGCTAGGGCGAGAGTTGGCGCAGCAAATTGCGGCAGCTTTGAACGAGCTTTCGCCGCGCGAACGGATCGTTTTTGAGATGAAGCACTATCAGGGGATGAAGCTGCGGGCGATTGGCGATTTGCTGGGGACGTCCGAAGAGACCGCGAAAAATTCTTTGTTCCGGGCAACGAGAAAATTGCGTGCCAATCTGGATTTTCTGAGGTAGGGTCGCGCCCAAAATGGACCGAGACATGCGCAATTCGAGGCCGCTGTGCAGCGATATGGAGCCGCTGCTGATTCTGTTCGCGGCCGGCGAGGAACTGGATCCGGCGGAACAGGCCGAAGTCATCGAGCATATTGCGCATTGTTCAACTTGCGCGGCGGCGCTCGAACGCGAGAAGAGTTTGCTCCGGGCTTTTGCGTCGCACCGCGCTGAACCCGACGCCGCTTTGCTGGCGAGTTGCCGCGCGAAGCTGGAAGACGCGTTGGACCGCAACGAAGAGCGATCCTGGCGGAGGAGAATTGCGAGCCTGATTCCGGCGAGTTGGATTTCGCCGCGGCCGGCGTGGAGTGCGGCGCTGCTCCTGCTCCTCGGCTTTTCGGCCGGCGTTTACGGTCCTCGATTGATGCACCGTTCCACGGGAGCGCCCGTTCCGGCAGTGGCCGCAAACGATGGCTCCGACGGCGGGGCGGCCACAACCGGTGATTCCGCTCTCTCCGCGCTTGACCTTCACACGGCGGATGTTTCGGGTATAAACGTGATTCCGGCGGGAGGCAGCGAACCGCCGGAAGTGGAGTTGCAGCTCAAGGCGCAGCGGCCGCTCACGGTTCACGGCACAGTCGATGACAGCGATGTGAAGCGCGTTCTGCTGTACGTTCTGCGCAATGCCGATCGCTTTGACCCGGATGTCCGCATCAACGCCGTCGATCTTCTTCGCGCGCGCAGCAACGATCCGGACGTGCGTTCGGTGCTCTGCCAGGCTGTTCATACCGATCGCAACACGGCGGTCCGATTGAAGGCGCTCGAAGCGCTGAATGGCGCGGAGCCTCACGATATCGTCCGCGAAACGCTTCTCGATGCGCTCGACGATCAGAATCCCGGCGTGCGCATTGAAGCCATCAACGCTCTGCAGTCGATGGCGGCCAAGGGGCAGGTGGTTTCCGACGATCACCTGCTTTCCGTATTGCGTAACCGTATGCGGACGGACCCGAACACCTACATTCGGCTGCAAAGCGCCGCGGTCATGCGTGATGTGGGGCCGCGGCAGAAGTTCTGAACATGCCCTCGCCTGGAATCCTCGCAGGTATCCCTTCACGCCCCCCGCAGAGGGCTGGCAGCAATTCCTCGAGAATCGGCCTAGCGCCGATCTTGATCGCCGGTTTGCTGTTCGCCGGAGCCGCCATTCCGGCGGCCGGAAACGCGATGCACCGGCGGACGAGCGGGCCACACGTGACTTCGCAGCTCAGCGGGAGCGTTGCCGCACGCGAAGGTGGCCACCTCCGCGTCGTCACGCAACTCGGGAATGTAGTCATCCACACGCGTAGTTCGGGAAAAATCGACTACATCGTTCGTCTCGAGGCCGACGGCGACAGCCACGATGCCAGGGAGCTTCTGAAGCAATTCCGTATTGACGCCCGCGAGATTCCCGATGGAGCGTACATCAGAGGTACTGCTGCCGGGCAGCAGTGTTGCGGGCGGCTGTGGGTAACGATCACCTTGAACGTCCCGAAAAACTACAGCCTCGACGTTTCAACGGGCGGGGGAAACATCGAAACGGACGATGTCAACGGGCGGGTGGCGCTCTATACGGCTGGCGGGAACATCTCGGCCGGGAATATCGCCGGGTCGGCGCGGCTCGTGAGCGAAAGCGGCGGGCATATTTCGGTGAGGAACGTCGCGGGCGATTTGGTTGCGGACACGGGAGGCGGCCACATCACTACGGGTATCGTCTCTGGTAGTGCGAATTTACGTACCGCGGGGGGACACATTCACGCCGATTCGATTCAGGGAATCGCGCACCTCGATACGGGAGGCGGCAACATCACGCTGCAACATTCGGGCACGCAACTGACGGCCCGGACGGCAGGCGGAGAGATCGAGGTGGGCGAAGCGGCGGGACTCGTGCGCGCAAAGACGGGGGGCGGCGGAATTCGCGTGGTACGCCTTTCGGGGCCAACCGACCTGCAGACGACGGGTGGAAGCATTTACCTCACTCAGGTGGACGGAACTGTCAAAGCGACGGCCTCCGCAGGCGGTATTACGGCATGGTTCGGTTTGCCCGCGAAACACGAGGGATCGTGCGACTTTCAGTCGAACGACGGCGATATTGTCCTGTACCTGCCGCGACTGCTGCCCGTAACGATTGACGGCCGGATTCAGATGGGCGACGACCACCGCGTGATCGTCGATCCCGCGTTTCCCCTGAAAGTGAGTTACGACGACAGCACGAATGGCGAGCACATGGTGCGAGTGGAGGGCGCTCTGAACGGCGGCGGCGAAGTAATCCATCTTCGGACCGTGGCAGGGAATATCCGGCTCGCTCTCAGCGACCAGAACCAGCAACTGCGACTTTACAAGGAACAGATGCAGCAGTTGCAGCGCCAACTCCAAATGCAGTTTCGCATGCTCGAGCAGTGGCAAAAGGCGCACGAGGACGCGCCACCGCAATAAGAGTTCGCACGAATCGCGCGAACCTGCGCAACGGAATTTTCGGTCCGGGAGAAAAAGGGCGAAAGCCCAGGAAGAAACTGTCAGAGCGGGGGGTGCCCTGTGCAGAAAAATTCGACTGGTGGCGGATCCGGGATTCAGTTCGTGCGGGAATCGACGGAATCGGCGGTGCAACGGATGTTGGCGGCCGCCGTTCTACTGTGCGCGTTGTGGGTTTCCTCGCCTGTGTTTGCGGCGAACCAAACGTTTCTAAAGACATATCCACTGACCAAGGGCGGCTCTTTTCTGCTGGAGAACGTCAATGGCTCGGTGCGCGTGGAGGGATGGGAACGCGACGTAGTTGAGGTGCGCGCGGTGAAGAGCTCGCTCGGCGATCCGCGCGATCTGGACCGTGTGCGAATCGCGGTGGTGAGCGAGCCGGGAGAAGTCGCGGTGCGGACGCTGTACCCGGAAGGGGAGGGCGTGCAAGTCGCGGTGGAATACGTGATTCACGTTCCATACCGCGTGCTGCTCGACAGCGTCGACACGGTGAACGGCAGCGTGCTCGTACGCGGAGTGCAGGGCGAAGGAGATCTGCGGTCCGTGAACGGCAACGTGGAAGTCCTGGACAGCTCCGGGCGCTTCAGCGCGAGAACGACGAACGGCGATCTGCACCTCGAGCTTCGGAAACTCCTGGACGGCGGCCCCGTGAACATCCAGACCGTGAATGGTTCGGTGTTCCTCGGGCTTCCATCGAACGCTCGAGCCGATCTGCGGGTCCTGAACATGAACGGAGATTTTGTCTCTGAATTGCCGGTGGTTTCGACCGCGGGAACGCTTTCTTCCCGCGTGTTTCGTGCGCGGCTCGGCGATGGAGGCGGAGGGCAAATTTCCGTTCGGACCGTTAACGGAGGTATTCACCTGGTCCGGGAACGGCCGAGCGTGTGACCTTTTCGTTTTCGGGGCGAATCTTCGAAAGTGAGGACGAACTCGCATGAAATTTGTCGATCAGAGGACTGCTGCGACCTTCTGCGCCGCGGTACTTGGACTCGGGCTGGGTCCAAGCGCCGTGTTGGCGCAAACAGCCAAGAAGCCTGCCACTTCGTCGACGCAAGGCGCGCCAAGCTCTCCGGGCCAGAAATGCGCGAATCTAAGCGCTGACGCGGAACAAATCAGGGCGATGCTCCGTAATATGCAAATAGAGGACAAGCTTTCCGGCCTGTCCCAGCGGCTGGCCCAGGAGGAGGCGATGAGTTCGCCGGAAATCGCGAAACTGCAAAACCTCTCGGCGCGCCTTGAAGGGAAGGAAGGTGAGCTCGAGGCCCGAGCGGAAGCCATGTCAGCGCGCGCGCAGGAAATCGCCTCCGAAGTCAAGAACGGCGTGCAGGAGAACGGGAATGTCTTCATCTCGGGGGATGACGACAGCGGCTGGCTCGGGGTGGAAATCGAAGAGGTTACCGCACAGAAGGCAAAAGACCTGAAGCTCCCCTCAGTTCGCGGAGTGCTCGTCGAGGAGGTTGAACCGGACAGCCCGGCCGGAAAAGGAGGGCTGAAGCAGAACGACGTGATTCTCCAATATGATGGTCAAGTCGTGGAAGGGACCATTCAATTCCGGCGACTGGTTCGCGAAACGCCTCCCGGGCGCAACGTGCGCCTTACGATCGCGCGTGATGGCGGGACGCAGACCCTATCGGTGGAACTCGCCGATCGCAACGCATACTATGAGAAGAGAATGCGGGGAATGGCGCGCGATTTTGGCCGGACGTTTGCGTTTTCGTCCCCCAATTTCGATTTCCACGGCCCGGAGACTTTCATGTGGATGAATTCGGGTGGGCCGGTTCTCGGAATCGAAGCGGAAGACTTGACCGGCCAACTGGGTGCTTACTTTGGCGCTCCGGGGGATTCGGGAGTTCTGGTGCGTGCGGTGCGCTCGGGAACTCCGGCGGAGAAAGCAGGATTGAAGGCGGGCGACGTGATCGTCAAACTGGATGGGGCGGCCGTAAAGTCCGTCTCCGCGTTGCGCGATCAGCTTCGCGAGAAGAGGGATCAGAAGACTGTCACGCTCGGCGTTCTGCGCAAGGGCTCGGAATTGAACGTGAGCGTCAAGATCGAGCAGCCCAAACCCGAGAATTTCCAGTCCGTCCACAGCGCCGCGCTATAGTTCTTGCGATAACCCGGGCCCGAGCCGCATTGGAAAGACTCGGGTCCTTCCTTTTGCTCATTCTCGAACGATTTCCGCGTTAGCGCTGGGAACGATTATGCGAACGAGACGCGAACCGTCGAGATAAAGATCGATGTCATTGTCCTCGGTCGTTACGCGCAGCTCCTCCAGCTTTTTGCCCTCGACCTCTTGTTTCCCCAGCGAGTCTACCGTGGCGCTT
Organism: uncultured Acidobacteriota bacterium; assembly: GCA_963753475.1. Classification (GTDB taxonomy): domain Bacteria; phylum Acidobacteriota; class Terriglobia; order Acidiferrales; family UBA7541; genus Palsa-295. The sequence goes on along the minus strand of CAVWCN010000003.1, from coordinate 247,581 downwards.
CCGGGCGTAAGCTCCTGGGGGACGAGGACGGGGAAAGTCTGGGAGCCCTTCTTGTTCCAATCGTATAGATGTGCGAGAACGGCGTACTGATCGTAGAGATTGTTGTCGAGGACGGCGACTCGTGGCGAGGGAAACGTGAACTGCTGCGTGAAGGGACGCGCGGCGCCGACGTGAAGCTCGCTGGTCGCGGTCGGACCGTTGAAATCCACTTTTGCGGAAGCCTTCTTCGCACCCTGTGTCGACCACTCGTAGTGGACGGGTGTGCCGTCCGGCCGGAGCACGAGGGTGCCCGTAACATGAGTTACGCCCTTCTCGGACTGGATTTCCGTGGTGCCGTGAGCAATCCAATTGGCTCCATCCGGAGCGATCTCGAATTCTTCTTTGCCGACCTTCTGTCCGTTCACCGTGATGCGAAGAGTTCCCTTGTCCGCCTCGAATGCAGGCGCATCGGCGGACCTCGGTCGAGCCGGCGACAGCGACGGCGAGCTTGACGTCGAGGGACGATTCGCCGCAGCCACGGCGATCGCCGGGGCGCCTGCGAGAACTCCAGTCAGGATCCAGAGCAGCGCCGGAAACGCGCCTGACCGCCGCCCTTCCTTCAAGTTTTTCATGCGATCACCTTGGGGAAGATTCCGAGCGCGAGGATTTGCTCGATCACCTGAATCGGCTCCCCGCTGCTGTCGACGGCGTGGTCGGCGAGCTGGTAAAACGAAAGCCGCTGGCGATACAGATCCCGAAAGCTTTCCTCATCGCGGAAAAGAGGGCGATTCGTAATCTGGACGCAACGCGCGAGCAGCACGTCGACGGGACACTCCAGCCAGATCAGCACGGCCCTGTTGTCCCGCAGCAGCGCGAGATTCTGCGGTTGCGCAATCGTGCCGCCGCCAAGGGAAATGATGCGGGACTGCCGCAACTCAGCTGCTTCGCCGATCGCGCGAGCCAGTTGCTCGTGCTCCATTCGGCGGAACTCAGGCTCGCCGTGTTGCGCGAAGATCTGCGGAATATCGAGCCCGGCGGCCTCCTCAATCCTCGTATCGAGATCGACGTGAGGCCAGCCCACCTGGCGCGCCAGCAGACGCCCGGCTGTGGACTTGCCACTGCCCATGAATCCCGTAAGGCAGACCAATTTTCCGGGGCCGTTATCGATCGCCATTGCGGAGAAGCGCTGAATCGCGACACCGTGCTTCCATGTCAGAAGGGCCGGCTGCTCAGCGCTTTACGACGTTGATTGTACCATCGAAGGAGGTCAAGGAAACGCGGGCACGGCCTGCCGCATTGTAGCTACCGAAAAGCGCATCGCCCTCCCGCGGAGAGGAGCGGAACGAGTGCTTCGGAGGAATCAGCTTGGCTTCGTTGTTCACTTTGCCTTTCAGAGAAGTCGCGCTCAGATCGAAGGAGTCGCCGGGCGCGAAGCGAAGCTCGATCACGCCGCTATAATTTCTCAGCCGATACTCGCCATCGGGAAGGAATTCGCCTGAAAAGATGATGTTGCCGGTCGAAGTTTGCGCCTGAATGTGCGTGCTGTGGGTGTCAACGAAGTTAAAGTTGCCGCTAATGGAATTGGCTTCGATGCGACCCGCGCAACGCGTGCACGAAAACGATCCGGCCACCGTCTTCACGGTCAAATACCCGGCGACGTCCTGCAAATCGACACCCGCGGCGACTGTCTCGATACTCATATCCCCGAGCACATTGGCGACGGTGACGCCTCCGGCGTCATTATGAATCTGCAGTTCGGCGTTTTCGGGGACGTTTACCTGATAATCGGCGCGCAGTTCGCTGGGGGAGATGTTATTGCTCAACAGCCGGGTGCCGATATCGACATGGTTTCCGTCCTGCGCGGCTCCCAGGTCCACTTCTCCACTGGGAATGTCGGCGATCACGAGCACTTCGGACTTCGTCCAGGCCTTGACGGTAACCGTGCCGCTAGGGCTGTGGATCGTCACGATCGGTCGTGCATCAACTTTGAAATGCCGTTCAAGCCGCCTGGCCGAGGCCGAGGACGCCGCAAACGCCAGAGCCGGCACCAGGAGGAGAGCGGTCTTCCAATTCGTTTCTGGAACAGCGAACCAAGTGTCCATCGGCCTACTCTCCCTGTTCGTTCATCTGCGCGAGCAAATCAGCCTTCTGCTGATAGGCGTCGTAAAGGAAGTCGCGAGCCATTTCGCTTTGGGGGTCTTCGCGCACGCTTTTTTCACACAAAGAAATATAGTTGTCAACAATGGCGAGGTTCTTATGGAGCGCGGCCGTAACGACCGGATTCGACGCGAGCGACGCCACGGTCGCGTGTTCCACGGAATCGAGTTGCGCGCCGAGATGGCTTGTCGAATTCTGCGTGCCGCGCATCCAGCGGTAGTCGTTCATTCTGCGAGTAACCGGGCCGCGAAGCGCAAAGCTTGTGGCCAGCAGAAGCACCAGGAAACCGCCGGCCAGTGCGGGGGTTGGCAGCGCAAACCACCCTTGCCAAAAGTTGCGTGGAGCTGGGACGGGACGTAAGGGCGTCTGACGAATCACGCCCTCTTGCCCGAGTTGAGCTCGAATCGAGTTCCAGAGGTGAGCGGGAGGTTCGGAGGGCTCCTCGGACATGGAGTGCGCGACCGCAGTGATGGCTGCGAGATCGTCGACGATGCCGCGACAGCCCGGGCAGCCAGTCAAGTGCTCGCGGGCGCTCGGTGAGTTATCACCGTCCATCCAAGAGTCAAGCTGGTTGAGAAACTCCTTGCATGCCATGGTAGCCATTTTCAGTCCTCGCCCGCGGAACCGCCGGCCGCACGACGCTCCTCGCGGGCCTTTTCGCGCACCACCTCATGAAGAAGCTCGCGCAATCGCATTCTTGCCTTGTGAAGCTGCGATTTCGAGTTTCCGATCGAACAGCCCATGATCTTTGCGATCTCGTTGTGTTCGTATCCCTGCATATCGTGGAGTACGAACACCGCCTTGTATCCCGGAGGTAGCTGCTCCACGGCGCGCTGGAGGTTCAGCCGGTCGATCGAACCGGTCAGCGTCAGGTCCGGCGCACCAAAATCTCGACGAGGGCCGCCGGCTTCTTCATCGGGTTCGGTGACCTCTTCGAGCGAAGTCTCCGTTCCAGACTTTTTGCGCAACTTCATGAGCACGACGTTCACGGCCAGCCGGTGCAGCCAAGTCGAGAATGCCGATTCGCCCCGGAACGTCGCGATCTTCCGAAAAAGCTGGAGGAACGCCTCCTGCGTCAGATCCTCAGCTTCCGCCGTATTCCCCACCATCCGCAAACAGAGCGAGTAAACCCGCCGGCTGTGCAGCCGGTAAAGGCGCTCGAACGCGGCCGCGTCGCCTTGTTGTGCAAGACGGATCGCGTCCGCTTCCGGTAATTCGCCGTTTTCGATTCGCCTCGGTCGGGCCACGCTACCCGTCAAGACGCATCCGTAAGTGCGATGCGTCGGCCTTTCTGGAAGTTGTACTTGCGCTTGTTTGCGCACCCTGCTTTGAAGCCCGCGCCGGGCTGCGTCCTCTTGAATGCGGGAGGGCAGAGGTGACCTTGCCATTGTGGCAGAACCACAGGATTGTAGTCGATACGTGGGAGCGGATGCAGACAGCGAACGTCTGCGAGCCGTGGCAGATGGTGGGAACTCCGGCGTCGCATCGGCGGTTCTTTGCTCAATGTCCATGTGGGATTAATAGACGCGTTCCGCCGCCCTTTCGGTTGCTTAGCCCTGGAACGGGCCAGCGCTGATTCCGGGCTGATGCGTGTGTCGTCGAGCGAGATTGAAGGTGGTCAGGCGGACGCCGTGCGTGGGAAGGTGCCGGCCAGCGCCGCAGCCCGGCGGGGGGCGAGCGGCGCTTCCAGTTCCGTCGAGACACCTTGCAACTGCTCGGCGGGAAGAACGCGAAGGAAAGACTTCAGCACGATTTCAGCTTCGCGAAGGCAGGTGTTGAAATCGTAGTGCAGGCAGTCGAGGCTCTTCCAGACGTCGGACTGGGTAGAAATCCCGCGCGACAGGTCGCCAACCGCAGCGACGAATTGCTCCTCGATCTGCGCTAGGGTTTCAGAGAGGATTCGAACCTTGTGAACAAATCGGGCCCGGCCTCCAAACAGCACGTGGTGCAGGATGCCGTTCCACGACGCTGCGCTGCGTCCCGCATCACCGCGGAAAAATTTCGTACGCATCGGTTCGACGGCGGGCATGTTGTCCAGCCCCCGTCCGCGGCGGGCGAGAATTTCGCAGCATCCAATGAGGCTAGCGGAAAGGCGCTGGAGAAGGTCGATGGAAACCCACGCTTGCTGGTGGGCGCAGATCAACTCGCCGCGCGCGCGAAGCGACAGCGCATCATCCAAGGCCACGCTCATCATGGCGTAGGAACGTTCCCATTGGCTTACGAGGGCTTCGAAGAGCCGACCCTTTTCCCGTGGCAGCGCCCGAATCCAATCGTCGCAGACATCCAGCCGAACGGGCAAAGGCCGCACTCTTCGCCTAGGCATCACACGACCCCCGGGGAAACGCGCGGATTATACCACTGATTTTCGACTCTCCTTTCCCGAAATGGAATTCGCGGTTTTCTTGACGCTATTTCAATAGCGCCGCTATACTGCGAGACTGTCGCCGAGCAGTTGCCTGTTGCCTCTCGTTACCGGACCGAAAGGACCTGATCCATTGGAATTTGAACCACTCGACCAGTTCCACCAGCGCCGTAAGAAGCTGGAGGAGATCGAGGCCCTTGGCCATGCCGCCTATCCCCATCGTTTTGCCTGGACGCACACCGCCAGGGAAGTCCTCGAGCAGTACAGCGCTTCGACGCCCGAGGACCTTTCAGCCAACCCGGTTCATGTCCGCGTGGCTGGCAGAATTGTTGCCCTCCGGCCGCATGGTAAGGCAGCATTCGCGCACCTTCTCAGCGACGGAGCCAGGTTGCAGGTCTATATAAAACTCGACGAGGTTGGTGAGAAGGCCTTTCAGCTTTTCAGGCTGTTGGATCTCGGTGATGTGATTGGCGTCGAGGGACTCCTTTTCCGCACCAAGACGAACGAATTGACCATCCGTGTCGAGAGGCTTGAGCTCCTTACCAAAGCTCTGCTGCCTCTTCCCGAGAAGTGGCACGGCCTGGTCGATGTCGAGATGCGCTACCGGCGGCGCTATCTCGACCTGATCACCAACGAGAGCGCGCGTGAGATTTTCGTGCGTCGCGCCGAAATCATCCGGGAGTTTCGGAGGTTTCTCGACGAACGCGGCTATATCGAGGTCGAGACGCCGATGATGCATCCGATCCTAGGCGGGGCTACGGCGCGGCCCTTCGTTACCCATCACAACACCTTCGACATGGATCTTTACCTGCGCATCGCGCCCGAACTCTACCTGAAAAGACTTGTGGCGGGCGGATTCGACCGCGTGTACGAAATCAACCGGAATTTCCGCAACGAAGGCATCGACGCGATTCACCAGCCGGAATTCACCATGCTCGAGTTCTATCAGGCCTACAGCGATTACCATGAAATGATGGACCTGACGGAGCAGATGTTTCGGCATGTCGTCGAGAAGAGTCGCGGCGGCACGAAAATCAAATACGGCGAACAGGAGATCGATTTCGGCCGTTTTGAACGCATCTCGATGCGCGAGGCGATCTTGAGATACTTGCCGGTGTCCGCCGGAGCGAATGATCTCAAATCGAAAGATACGCTGCGGAAAGTGCTTAACGCGACGGTGGTCGAAACCGACAAACAAATAGAGATTGCTCGGCAGGGTGGCCTTCCGCCCTGGGAAACGGGCGTACCGGGCCAGGCGCACCCCCTGGCGATTCAGAAGGCGATTCTGCATGAAATTCTCGGAAATCTCGAGCGGGAGCCCCTTGGACGGATGATCGGAGATACCTTCGAAGCTGTCGCAGAGCGGCATTTAATACAGCCGACCTTTATCTACGATTTCCCAACCGAAATCTCGCCCCTCTCGAAGCAGCGCGCGGACGACCCCTCTCTTACGGAGCGATTCGAGCTGTTCATCGCGGGCATGGAGCTGGCGAACGGCTTCTCGGAGTTGAACGATCCTGCCGAACAGGAGCGCCGGTTTCGGGCCCAGGTGGAAAAGGGCGGGCAGGACGTTCCGAAGGAAGTGGATGTCGATTACATTCGGGCCCTCAGCCACGGTTTGCCTCCAACGGCGGGCGAGGGTGTCGGAATCGACCGGCTCGTCATGCTGCTCACGGACTCGCACGCCATTCGCGAGGTGATGCTGTTTCCTCTGCTTCGTCCGGAGTCGGAACCGACATCGCAGTTGGAGCAATCGGCCGGAGCCTCGCCTGGTGGCGGAAAAACCGAATGAAATTCGAATGGCTGGTGGCTCAGCGCTATTTGCGGTCGCCGAACCGTCCGGCGGTGCTCCGGCTGGTGACGCTGCTTGCCATGATCGGTGTTACGGCGGGAGTGACGACGCTGGTGATCGCGCTCTCCATGAATACGGGCTTCCGGCAGGCCATTCGCGATCGCCTCTTGAGCGTGACCGCCGATGTAAATCTGAAGCCCTTGAGCCCCAACGGAATCCGGGATTACCCCCAGTTGATGACAACCTTGAGCGGGGCTCCCGGCGTGAAGTCGATCGAGCCTGCCGTCTATGATGAAGTCCTCCTTTCTTTCGGGAGTTCACGCCCGCGGAATTGTCCTGAAGGGTGTTGATCCTCGGCTCGAGCTGCGGGCGAGCGGCGCCTTACGGCATATCGTTTCCGGTTCGGCGAATTTCTCGCGCGACGCCGACGGCATCCCCGCGATTCTGGTAGGCCGGCTCATGGCGGAGGATATGAAAATTTCCGTGGGCGATTACGTCACGCTGATCAGCCCGGAAGGAAACCTCACGCCGTTCGGAATGCTCCCGCATCCAAAGCGGTTTCGAGTGACGGGAATCTTCGACTCTGGATTCTACGATTACGACTCCAATTGGGCATTCGCGACGCTGGCCTCGGCCCAGGCTCTCGCTGGTGTTGGCGACGTCGCCAGCCTGCTCGAGGTGCGCACGACGAGTCAGGACGACGCGCGTCAGGTTGCAGACGAGTTGTTGAAGCGTGCCGGGCCCGGATTCACGGCGACTACCTGGATGGATGAGAACCGGCCTCTGTTCAACGCGTTGAGTCTCGAAAAGCTGGTAACGGCGCTATTTATCGGACTGATCACTTTCGTCGCGGGTTTGAATATCCTGGTCGTGCTCATGATGACGGTGACCGAAAGGGCGCGCGATATCGCCGTACTCATGGCGATGGGCGCGCGGAGCCGGCAGATCCGCAGGATTTTCTTGGCGCAGGGATTGGCCGTCAGCATCGCCGGAATCGTTGCCGGCCTGGCTCTGGGTTACACGGCGTCTACCGTTGCTAACAATTGGAGGCTCATTCCCCTGAATCCACAGGTCTACGCAATTCCATACGTCCCCTTCCATGCGAACGCGCTCGACGCTCTATGGATCGCGGTCACCGCGCTCGCAATCAGCGTGGCGGCGAGCATCCTTCCGGCGCAATCGGCCGCGAAAATCCTGCCCGTGGACATCCTCCGGTTCGAATGACAAATTTCGCCGGGCTTTGCTTTTTCCGCGCTTTGTGTGCGCTTTTATGATGTTCGGCAGCGAGCGTGCTAGAATCATCTCATGGAACCGCCAGCGGGTTCGGGGAAAGTGTTTGGCTGTGTAATCCTACGGCAAAAATGTGAAAGTTCTTGGATAAAATCCAGGCTGAATATTGGTAGTTCCATGGAAACGAAGGAGATATCGAAAGCCGAGTTCGGCATCTAATGTGTGGGAAAGCTGGAAGGCGATGCAGACGCATATCAGCCCGCGGGTAACGACTCACCCGGAATTCGGGAATGGGGAAGGTCTGGGGCTTCTGCGCGTTGAAAAACTCCGAAAAGTCTTCCGTTCCGGCGGTCAGGAAATCACTCCTCTCGATGGGGTCAGCTTCTCGGTGGAACGCGGTGAGATGATCGCGATTGTGGGCCCTTCCGGTTCCGGTAAGAGCACTTTGCTCCACTTGCTTGCCGCGCTGGACACTCCGACGAGCGGTGAAGTATACTTCGCCGGGAATTCGCTTTGGGCGCTTGCCGAGGAAAATCGGGCGGAATATCGGAATCGCACAATCGGTTTTGTGTGGCAGCGGCATCATCTGTTGCCCGATTTTACGTCCGCCGAGAACGTGGCGATGCCGTTGCTGGTCGAGGGGCAGACTCAGCAACAGGCGATTCCGGCGGCTGCGAAGTGGCTGGCTGAGGTGGGCTTGCTTGGTCGCGGGACCCAGTGTGCGAACGAGCTTTCAGGGGGAGAGCAACAGCGCGTGGCGATTGCGCGTGCCCTTATCAATCAGCCGGCACTGCTTCTGGCGGACGAGCCGACCGGTGATCTGGACGAACAAAACGCCGAGGGCGTCTTCGATCTGATGCGCCGGCTGCACAAGTCCCATCATCTGACCACGATCCTGGCAACGCATAATCAATGGTTGGCGCAGCGCGCGGACCGTGTGTTCCGGCTGGAGCACGGACATCTGGCGCTGGTTGCCGCGCGAAGCAACGGAGCGCGCGTTTCGCCGGCCAGCATGGGCGCGAACACTTCTGGGGAGCGTGGGTGAACTGTGTTTGAACGTTACACGGAAAAGGCCCGACGGGTCATCTTTTTCGCGCGGTATGAGGCCAGCCAATACGGCAGCCCCTACATCGAAACCGAGCATCTTCTGCTCGGCCTGTTGCGCGAGGACAAGGTGCTGGCCAACCGTTTCCTGCGCGCCCATGGTTCGATCGAGTCGATCCGCAAAGAAATCGAGTCGCGCATCACGGTGCGCGAAAGAATTTCGACTTCCGTAGAGGTTCCGCTCAGCCAGGAGTGCAAGCGCATCCTGAATTATGCCGCCGAAGAAGCCGAGCGGCTCGGAAGCAAGCACGTTGGCACGGAACACCTCCTTCTGGGAGTTTTGCGCGAAGAGAAATCCTTCGGGGCGGAAATTCTGTTCGAGCGCGGACTGCGACTTTCCGCTGTTCGCGAGGAGTTGACGCGCGGCAGCGGCGGAGAGAAGGTGCCTGTGAATCGGCCAAAAGAAGCATCACTATTGGCGGAGTTCAGTCGCGATTTGACGCAAGCGGCGATGGAGGGCCAGCTCGATCCGCTCGTAGGGCGCGACCGGGAACTCGAGCGCGCCGTTCAAATCCTTTGCCGGCGGACCAAGAACAATCCCGTGCTGATTGGCGAGCCCGGCGTGGGAAAGACGGCCATCGTCGAGGGTCTGGCGCAGCGCATCGCGGACGGGGACGTTCCCCCGTTCCTCGCCGACAAGCGCATCCTGTCGCTCGATTTGTCGCTGATCGTGGCTGGAACGAAATACCGGGGCCAATTCGAAGAGCGGCTCAAGACGATCATGAAGGAGCTGATGGAGAGCCAGAACGCCATCATCTTCATCGACGAGTTGCACACCCTGGTGGGCGCCGGGTCAGCCGAAGGTTCGCTGGACGCGGCGAACATTCTGAAGCCAGCACTCAGTCGCGGTGAGATTCAATGCATTGGGGCGACGACTCCGGGCGAGTATCGCAAGTCGGTCGAGAAAGATCGCTCTCTTGAGCGCCGGTTCCAGGCCGTCAAAGTTTCCGCGCCCGGCGAGGACGACGCAATCAAGGTCCTGCAAGGCGTCCGCGACCGCTACGAGAAATTCCACGCTGTTTCGTATACGGAAGAGGCGATCCGTTACGCCGTTTATCTGTCGAACCGCTACATTCCGGACCGCTTCCTGCCGGACAAGGCGATCGATCTGCTCGATGAGGCCGGCGCGCGGGTGAAACTGCGTCAGGCTATGCTCCCCGATGAAGTCGCCGAAGTGCAAAAGCGCGTGAAATTCATTACGCACCGCATGGAAACGGCAATCGCCAATCACGAGTTCGAGAAAGCGCGCTTCTATTCGGAGGAAGAGCGCAAGGAAAAAGAGCACCTGCGCATCCTTCGCGAGAAGCTGAAGATCGACGATTCCTCGACGGGAGTCGTGACGCGCGAAGATATCGAGGAAGTGGTGGCGCGATGGACCGGTATCGCGGTCACCTCGATTAAAGAAGACGAGCAGCAGAAGCTGCTCCGCATCGAGGAAGAACTGCACCGCCGCATCATCAGCCAGGAACGCGCGATCACGGCCCTGGCGCGCGCGATTCGCCGCAGCCGAGCGGGCTTGAAGGCTCCCGGGCGCCCCGTCGGTTGCTTCCTGTTCCTCGGGCCGACTGGCGTCGGGAAGACGGAAGTGGCGCGCCGGCTTGCGGAGTTTCTCTTCGGCAGTGAAAAATCGCTGATCCGTTTCGACATGTCCGAATACATGGAAAAGCATTCCGTTTCAAAGCTGATCGGCGCGCCTCCGGGATACGTGGGGTATGAAGAAGGCGGGCAGCTTACCGAGCGCGTTCGTCGCACTCCGTACTCCGTGATCTTGCTCGATGAGATTGAAAAAGCGCACCCAGACGTGTACAACATTTTGCTGCAAGTTTTCGAAGATGGGCAGTTGACGGACGGTCTCGGCAACACCGTCGATTTTCGCAACACCATCATCATCCTGACTTCCAACATCGGCGCGCGTCAACTTCAGAAGCAGGCGGGACTTGGTTTCCAGTCTGCGGATGAGCTGATCGCGGCGAAGGGCCAGGACGACATGGTCATGGGCGAAGTAAAGCGAATCTTCAACCCAGAATTCCTGAACCGGCTCGATGAAGTGATCCTGTTCAATTCGCTCACCGACGATGACCTGCTTCGGATCATCGATCTGCTGGTCGGCCAAATTAACGAGACGCTGGTCCACCGGCAGGTCCAAATCAGCGTCACGCCGGAGGCGTGCCGGTGGATTCTCGAGAAGACTTGCAAGGATCGGAATTATGGCGCGCGGCCGCTCCGGCGCGCTTTGCAGAAGTATGTCGAAGACCCACTGTCGGAAGCTTTGATCCAGGGCGGGCTGCAAAGACCGGCGACGCTGGAAGTTTTTCTTGCCGGCGACGGCTTGTCCTTCCGCCCCCTGGTAGAAGCAACCCCGGTGGCCCACTAAGAATCCCACACGCAAGCTGGACGGAGCAGTCCGGCGGGGGAGCAAGAAAATCTTGGGTGGAAGACTGCGGCCTTGAGTCTAGTCCTGGCCGCCAGCAGGGAAATTTTTCTGCGCCTATTCGAACTCGTCGCGGCCGTGTGTCTGCTTCTGGTGCCTACCGTTTTATGGGCTCAGCAGGCCCAGGAGAGCCCCAGCAATCAATACGTCATCGAGCGTATTGAATTCATCGGCAATCGGCGCATCCAGACCGGCACACTGCGTGGCAGGATACTGTCGCGGGAGGGCGACCCCTATAGCGTCGAGGCCCTGCGACGCGATTTTGAGCTGCTGTGGAACACGCAGTTCTTCGACGACATCCGTCTCGAAGTGGAAGACAGCCCGGACAAGCCGAACGAAAAAATCGTCATCTTCTACGTGAGAGAGCGACCCATCATTCGCCGCATCGAGTACAAGGGAATCAAGTCGATCACTGAATCGGACATTCTGGACGCGTTCAAGGACAAGAAGGTGGGGCTTACGGTCGAAAGCCAGTTCGATCCCACTAAGGTAACGCGCGCGTCTGTGGTGATCAAGGAACTGCTGGCGGCGCACGGCCGGCAATTCGCCACCGTGAAGCCCACCTATGAAAAGATTGCGGCCACCGATGCGGTCAAGCTGGTTTTCAATATTGACGAAGGGCCGAAGGTGAAGGTCGGAAAGATCATCATCAAGGGCAACAAAGCCTTCTCCGACCGACGGCTGATTCGCACAATGCGCAACGACCGGCCCTACGCCATCCCGCTCTATTGGACCTATATTCCGGTAATGGACAAAACGTTCGACCGCCCCAAGCTCGATGAGGACCTCGAGCTTGGCATTCGCAGCCTCTATCAGAACAACGGCTATTTCCGCGTCGACGTGACCCCTGAGGGGTTCAAGACGGTCGACATCAATAAAGCCGGGATCCCAGGTCCCTGGCCGGTGGTGGGCACCAGACACGAGAAGGCTACCAACATCACGATCAATGTCGTCGAGGGCGAGCAGTATCACATGGGCAAGCTTACGTTCCGCAGCGCTGACCCGGATGAGGGCCTCGTCTTCAAACCTCAGTTTCTGGCCACCATCTTCCCCATGAAGCCGGGCGACATCTTTTCGGTCGACAAGTTGCGGAAGTCGTTCAAGAGCTACAAAGACCTTTATGGCGAATATGGGTATATCGATTTCAACCCCAACCCCGATTTCGACATCGACGACGGGAAGAAGATCATCAACCTGACTCTCGATTTCGACCAGCAGAAGCAATACTATGTGCGGCGCATCGAATTCGCCGGAAACACGACGACTCGCGACAAAGTGATCCGCCGCGAGTTGCTGCTCGACGAGGGCCAGGTTTTCAATAATCACTTCTGGGAGCTCAGTCTTCTGAGGCTCAACCAGCTGAATTATTTCGACAAGATCAAGCCGGAAGACGCCGATTTGAAAAGAAACGCGAAAACGGGCTCGGTGGACATCCGGCTCAAGCTCAGGGAAAAGCAGAAGCAGTCGATCAGTTTCTCAGGCGGCGTCAGCGGGCTGGCCGGAAGCTTCGTCGGCCTGTCTTACCAGACCAACAATTTCCTCGGGCTGGGCGAGACGCTGACGCTTTCCGCCCAGGTCGGCGACATCCAGAAGAGCATTCTCTTCGGATTCACCGAACCGTACTTGTTCGACCGGCCGATCTCGACCGGCTTCACTATCTTTTCGAACCAGTTCAACTACAACACCGCGCGGCAGACTGGGCTTCTGCTGGGAACGCAGGTTGCGATCAATCCCGCCCTGCAAGAGAACTACACGAATAACTCGAAGGGCTTCACGGCCTTCGCCAGTTACCCGCTGCGCAAATTTTCCTTCGCGCGGCTCGGTTTGACCTACGGCTGGTCGACCACGAACATCACCGCCTTCAGCCAGTCCGCGCAACTGCTCTTCGAGTTCACACAATTCCGCAGCCTCGCGGGACCTTCCGCATTGAGCGGGATTCGCGAGAGCTACGTCATGCCCAGCCTGTCATACAACCGGATCGACAGCCCGGTCAATCCGACCCACGGGATGAGCTATTCGCTGAGCGAGAGATTTGAAGGCGGCCCGCTCCAGGGCAATGTCAACTCGGCTTCCGAAATCTTCTCGCTGAGCTATTTCCATCCGCACTACCACCATCGCAACGTGATCGGCTTGCGCGTGCAGGCGGCGACCATCTCCGGATTTGCGGGAAAGAATGCGCCTCCCTACAACAAGTACTACATGGGCGGCGAATACGACATCCGAGGTTTCGAGGCCTACACGGTTTCTCCGTTCGTGGCCATTCCCAACCTGTCGAGCGCTCCAATCACCTATCTCGATCCGACGAGGCTGGGAAGCAACGGGCAGCCCTCGCCGGAGACGATCAACGTGCCGACTTTGCAGTACGTCCCGACGCGCCCCGGGGGCGATACGCAGATGTTCGCGAACATGGAGTACCGCATACCGCTCTATCAGGAATACGTCGGACTTTCGCTCTTCAACGACATCGGCGCCGATGGGATTTTGTGGAAAAACCAATTGCAGCTCGATCCTTCCGCCGTTACCACGCTGCAACAAGAATATCCCAACTCGGATTTTCCGGGCCTGAGGATCGGGAAGAATCTGCCGATCATCAGCGGAACAAATTTTGCTCCCCACGGCTCGGCGGGAATCGAAATGGTGATTCAACTGCCGATCATTCAGGCTCCCTTCCGGTTCTATTGGGCCTACAACTACGCACGATTGCATGGCACGATCCAGGGCCCGCTGGTCTCGGATGCCAACAACAACATTTTGCCGGGAGCCTACTACTTGAGCGATTCCCAGAAATCAGTTTTGCCCTACGGCGTTCTTCAAACTCAGATCGTGCCGCAGCTCGAGCAGTTCTTGCAGATTCAGAGCCAAAAATTGCCCGCGTCACTGATCGAACAGAAGAGCGTATTCCGGTTCACCGTGAGCCGCACATTCTGATCCTGAGCGAAAAAGACATGGCTAACACGAACGCAAGTCGAAGGGTAGCGGCGCCCCTAACCGGCAAAGACACCGGTCCAATAGTGCTGACTCCTGGCCGCGCCGCCTTGGGCCGCCGGTCCGCCCGCCAGTTCGCCAGCACGGTAAGGCCGTTCGGTTTGATCGCGGCGCTTTTTCTGCCCGTGGTGGTCGCCGGCTGTGGAGGCAACAGCACGACGATCGGCGTCACCGTTTCGGCCGTAGGCGAACCTGGCCTTGGGTCGTCGCCGACATCGCCCGTATCGGTTCAGAAGTCGGCAACGCAAACGTTCAGCGCCAACGTTAGCGGCGGCTCAACGACCACTGTTTACTGGCAGATCTGCCTGCCTGTTTCCAAACTCACCCATCCGCCGACTCAGCCTACAACCTGCACTCCAATTCCCGGCGTCACCGGTTCGGGCTCCGGCACGGTGACCGGATACGGCACGATCACTCAGAATGGCGTCTACACCGCTCCCGTGACTTTGCCGCAATCAAATTCTTTTGAGGTTATGGCCTTAAGCACGGTGAACTCCACGGCTTTTGGAGTCAACTACGTCAAGATTGATTCGGGCATCCGCGTCCAGATGACTCCCACCACTGCCACGATCGGCACGCAGGAAACGTATACGATTACCGCGGACGTTAGTGGCACGACGAACACCGCCGTAACTTGGAGCGTGAATGGCGTCGCAAACGGCGACGCAACAGATGGAACCATCATCCCCACCGGTCCGCAGGCCGCGCTTTACACGGCCCCGAGCACCGCTATTACTGCCAAGATCGAAGCCACATCGTCCGCCGACCCCTCTGAATCCGGCACCTCGACTTTGACCGTCTCGAATGCAGCCGATGCGACGATTGCCTCTATTGATCCCACCACTGCTCAGCAGGGTTCGGCGCAGCAAGACGTTTACCTGACGGGAACGAACTTCTTCTCGACCAGCCAGATCCTGGTGAACGGCACGGCCGTTCCGACCATTTTGATCAGCGACACGCGGATGCGCGCCACGATACCTTCTAATTTTCTGACGCAGACCGGACCGCTGCCGATTGAGGTCCAGCGCCAGAACGGAGACGTAAGCGGTTCCGTCAAGCTTTCGGTGGGGCCAACGCGCCCGTCACTCGTCGCCTCTTCGCCGGACAGCGTCGTAGCTACGGCAGCGGGCTTCGGCGTGGGCCTTACCGGAGGATTTTTCTCGCAGACTGTCACCAGCGCAACTTTTGACGGTTTCCCTGGAACCACTGCTGGCGTCGGTGCAGCCATGTCCTTAACCAGCACCCGACGGGCTACAGCGAACATCCCGGCGGGCTCCTTATCGACTCCCGGGCTGTACCCGATTGTGGTTCAGAACGGCGGTCTGGTGGCGGGTGCGCCCTCCACGTCCGCAATCAACATCGCCGTGACGCCAGCCGCCGGCACACTGTTGACTTCTCCGACGGCCACCGTCGCGGTCGGAGCCGGCCCTTCCGCGATTGCGGTGGACGAAGCCGACGGGCTTGCCGTCGTGGCAAACACCGCCGGCAACTCGGTATCCATCATCAACCTCGCAACGAATTCCGTTCAAACTGTCGCGGTCGGGAATGCGCCGACGGGAGTTGCCGTCGACGATGCTTTGCCCGCACCGCTCGATCCGATCGCGGTCGTGGTGAACAATGGTGATAACACCGTTTCGAGCATCGACCTGAAGACGAACGCAGTCTCTTCACCCGTTGCGCTCCCGCCGCTTCCCACCGGCGCCACGCCCTATTCGATCGGGATCAATCCGGTGACGCACCGAGCGATCATCGCCAATGCGTCCACGAACGTGGCCACGATTCTCGACCTCTCGAGTGGCGCTCCCGTTTACCTTCAGCAGGTGGGAGGAACGCCGACGCAGACGCTCCCGAAATACGGTACCGGGCCGCAGCCGGCGATTGCCATCGATCCACGCCTCAATTGGGCGGTCGTAACTGCGGGAGGCGGAGGACTCTCGATCATCAACTTTGTCGATCTCGGCCGGAATCCAGTCTCGGGAATCGATGCGGGACGCCAGCCTACGGTGATCGGTGATCTGACGCTGAGCACGGGCGTGCAGGGCATCGGCCTGAATCTCGAAACGCATCAGGTTCTGCTCACAACGCCGACCCAAGGCAATTTCACCATGTTCAGCCTGCTCGATCAGTCCGTGAGCACGATTCCGTTCACGAACCAGGGCGTGATCGTGAATGAACCCGGCTACATCGCTGCCGCTGTCAGCGCTCTTCCGAACCTCGGCATTGCAGTGAACACGAACGCGAACACGGCGGCGATTCTCGATCTGCAGAATCACCTGGTCGTGCAGAATGTCACCGTCGGAAACGGCCCGGCCGCCGTAGCGATCGATCCGGTCACAAACGAAGCCCTGGTCGTCAACCAGACGGACGGCACCGTCTCCGTCGTTTCGCTCGGGACCGTGCGTTCCAGCTCTTCGCTGGGTTCTTCGCAAGCTCCGCAAATCACGCTGTCCAGTCCGGAGATCACCTACACCTCCGCAAGCCCAGCGTCTTTGACCGTGAATGGCGGCGGGTTCGCCAGCGGCGCCCAAGTGTTTCTGGATGGGACGGCAGTGCCGTCCGTCCTGTCACCAACCGGCCGGCAAATCACCGCGACTGTTCCCGCCAGCATGCTCAACACCGCCCGCCGCTACTCGGTCTACGTCCAGAACCCCGGCCAATCCGTAATCTCCAATATTGAGGATTTGCTCGTCGTCCAGTCGGTTCCCGTCGGCGCCCAGCCATTCGGCGTCGCAATCGATGCCGATTGCGACGTTGCCGCGGTGACCAACTCGGGCGACGGCACTGTCTCGCTCGTGGCCCTCACGGCGAACGCCGCCCCGCCGGGAAAGACGTGCGCCAGCGCCGGGACGGTGGGAACAGTAGGCTCTCCCATTTCCGTGGGGACCGCCCCTCAAGGCATTGCGGTTGATCCGCTCCTTGGTCTGGCCGTGGTCGCCAACAATGGAAGCAACAGCGTCAGTGTCATCGACACGACCGAAACGAACCCACCGGCCTCTTTGTCCCTCTGCTCCGGCTCGTGCACCGGTGTAACCGGCGTTGGCGTCAACCTGGACACTTCTCTGGCTTACGTCACGGATGTGCTCACGAATGCAACTGGAGCCCATGGGAATCTGAGCCCCATTTCCTTGCCTTCCACAGGGCTCCCTTCCAGTGCAAGTCCGTCGGGAAGTCTGCAAGTTGACCTGAACCCGGAAGCGGTTGCCGCTGATCCCAATCTCGACTACCTCGGCGTGGCCATTGCGGGTCAGGGGCAGGCCAGCACGGTCAATATCCTGAAGCTGGACCAGGGTACGCAACAACCGCGCCCCGGCGGCTTTAATCTTCCTACGGGGATCATTTTCGATCCACTGAATCAGGTTTTTGTCGTGGCGAATAGCCTGGTGAACAACGTGGGCTTCGTGGATCCCAATTCGGGCGTCCCCTCTTTCGCTCAAGTCGGCATGAATCCCACCGCTCTCGACTATAACTACCAGACAAGCACCCTGATCACCGCGAACAGCGCAAGCCAGACGATGTCGATTCTGGACTACGTTTGTCCGCCAACGCTTGGCACAAACTGCGCGGCACCCCGGGTGCGCGATATTCTTGGGCTGGGCGGATCGCCGCAGTTCTCGGTCGCCATCGATTCCAAGCTCAATCTGGCGGTTCTCGCCGATCAGAGCAACAACCGCGTGCTTCTAATCCCGTTGCCCTGAACGCCGCTTGGAACCTGCCTCGAGGGCCAACCCCCGAAAGGGGTTTCGCATCCGATGTAGGCAAGCTGGCGTGCGAGTGCAGGCGGGCCTGTGCGAATTCTGCCGGCACGGATTCGAGATTGACCCTTTTTCAAAACCGAAGCTATAATGCTCGGTTCACATTCACCCGAATTTCCGACAAGGAGTAGAGCGTCATGAGGACTTATCTGGCAGTAGCGGCCCTGGCGGCAACATTGGCGGTGCCCGCCGTCTGGGCGCAAACGGGCGGCGCAGCGCAAGCGGACCCCGCGCCCACGAAAGTCGGTGTGCTCAACATGGAAGTGGCCATCACGAGCACTCAGGAAGGGAAGCAGGCCGCCGGCGAACTGACCGCCAAGTTTGCGCCTCGGCAGAGTGAACTGCAGAATCTGGAGAAGCAGATCCAGGACATCAACACCCGCCTGCAGACCACGGCCAACACGCTTTCCGATGACGAGAAATTCCGCCTGCAGCAGCAGAGCCAAACGCTGAGCCGCACGCTTCAGCGCAAGCAGCAGGAGGCGCGTGACGATTACCAGGACGCGCAACAGGATCTGATCAACACCTTGGGACGCAAGTTGATGACGGTTCTCGACAAGTATTCGACCGAGAATGGCTACGCCGTCATCATCGATACCTCGTCGCAGCAGACACCGGTCATCTACGCAGCCAACGGGATCAATGTCACGAACGATGTGGTCAAGCTTTATGACCAGACGTATCCGGTAAAGGCAGGGGCCTCGAGGCCTGCGTCGACGCCCGCCAAGCCCCAACCGCGAAGGCCCTGAGCATGGTTTTCTTCCGCGGCTGAACTGGTTTCTTGAGCGAGGAAATCTGGAGCTGTGCCGCGGTCGGGGATGCGGCGTCCTTGGTAAGGCTTGGTAAAGCTTGGTAGCTTGGTAAGCCTCAGCTTCTGAGGCGTCCGGCCTGTGTGCTAACATGAGGCGGCAACGGACACCAGTTTGACTCACCGGAATTGCGCCCTCCGCGAACGTTTGCGGAACAAGCGTGTCCGCTCTGCCGTCGATAACTGATGCCTGCCGCGACGATGAAGGCGCTGCGCAAAGTACGCCCGCAATCCGGAGCGCAGCTTGAATCCATAGCTATTCCAACGATCGGTCCCACGGACGTATTGGTGCGCGTCCGCGCAGCGTCCATTTGCGGCACCGACCTCCACATCTACGGCTGGGACCGCTGGTCTGCCTCACGTATTCACCCGCCCATGACCTTCGGCCACGAGTTCTGCGGCGTGATCGAGACGGTCGGCGATGAAGTCGTATCGTCGAAGCCCGGGGATTTCGTCAGCGCCGAAATGCACGTGAACTGCGGTCACTGCCGGCCGTGCCGCATGGGCCAGCCGCACGTTTGCCAGAACCTGAAGATCATTGGCATCGACGCGGACGGTTGCTTCGCTGAATTTGTCCGCATCCCCGCGCGCAACATCTGGAAAATCGACCCCGCCATTCCCGAGCACTATGCGGCGATTCTGGACCCGCTCGGCAACGCGGTTCATACCGTCACGGCGGGCGAGATTGCCGGGCAGAACGTGCTCGTCACCGGAGCTGGCCCCATCGGCCTAATGGCCATCGCTGTTGCCCGCGCGTGCGGCTGTGCTTCGCTGGTCGCCACCGAAGTGAATCCTCATCGTCGCGAACTGGCCAAGAAAATGGGCGCCGATGAAGCGCTCGATCCAACACAGACGGGGATTGTCGAGCGCGTCCGCGAAATGACGGACGGCGGTGTGGACGTTTTGCTCGAAATGAGCGGCAGCGCACAAGCCATCCGCCAGGGCTTTCAGATGCTTCGGCAGGGCGGCCGAGCGTCACTCCTGGGTATTCCGAAAGACGATGTGACGCTGGACCTGGTGAACGACGTGATCTTCAAAGGCGCCACCGTCCAGGGAATTTACGGCCGCCGTATGTTCGAGACGTGGGTTCACATGACCGAACTCCTCAAGCACAACCGCCTGAATCTCGAGCCGCTGTTCCGCGAGCGCCTCCCGCTCGAGAAATTCGAGAGCGCCTTTTCGCTCCTCGAATCCGGCCAAGCCGGCAAAGTCCTTTTCTATCCGAACGGCTCGCCGAAGTAGGCCTTCTGCGAAGGACGTCCCTCTGGGATGACCTCATGCGGCCGCCTGTTTTTTCTGTGAGCGGCGTTCCCAGAAATCTTCGAATCGTCCGCTGAGCTTCGAGCAGCGGAGCGCAATGATGGCGTTGGCACCTTTGACGGTCCAGTGCATGCCTGCCCGCTTGAGCCTCGTGCCGACTACTACCTTGCAACCCGACTCCACAACACCGGTCGAGGTACAGAACCCTTGTTTTTCGAATTCGGGGTAGCGCATGCGCCGTCGATTCTTCCAGAGGTAGTGAATACACGCCCGTGCCTCTTTGTGTTGATCGACGTGGCTGCGCAGCACGTGCGCCATGGCGCTTAAGCGGCCTTCGTCGAGTTCGCTGCAGCGTTCCTCGATCCACTGTTTGCCCTCGGCGCTCTCCCCATGAATGATCTTCCCCACCCGACTGAGATAGTCTTTGGCATGATAGCGGTCGAGAATCTGCTTGGCTTGCGGAAACAGTTCCGTCGCCGAATTCCAAATCCCGGCCGCACCATCTCCCAACACGGCCTGACGCGCTGCTGCGGTGAAACCGCGACGGCTGGCCTCGCGCTGGACGCGCGCGGCAAAGTCCGACAGTTCAGGACTGGTGTCGGGGGTGGCGGCGGTTTCAATCGCGGCGGAATCGGTGATCGATCCCGGATCACGCACCGGCCTGCCTTCCGGATCGCACGATTCAGCCGTCCAGATGGTGACCAGCTTGGCGTCGCGAGTTTTCGCCTTGCCGTCGGGCTGCTTGCCCGCGCGGTCGGCCACTTCTTCTTTACGCATGGGCACTCCAGTTCCATCCATACCCAGGTACATGGTGGGAGCCACCTCGCCCATTCGCTCGACCTGCTGGCGTTCATCCGTGGCGATCTCCGCGCCCAGTGCTTCCGCCGCTCGTTCGACCTGTTTTGTGCTCACTTCGACTCCCGCCAAATCGTGCAATATCGTGCAGCTCTCTTCAAAGCTCAATGCGCGGCGGCACTGCCGGTCATGCGTAGAACGCCGGGTGTCAGTGAAAATAACTCCAGCTTCAGATCGCGGTCGCGCGGCAGAATCCGCTGTGGCTTGGTCATCGTCATAGTAGGCCCGCTTCAGGTGCAGAGCTCCCAACACGCTTTCGAAGGTCTTTTCGTGGCGGCCGTGATAGCAGGCCACACCGCCACAGGGACAGGGTAAGGCCGGTCCCCCATAATCGCTGGTGTCGGCGTTGAGCTTCTGTTCCAAGGCCCGGGCGGCCAAGGACAACGCTTGCCGGCGCGCGGCCGTCTCCACGGCTTCGAAATCCAGTTCCGCAACGGAGGAGGAACCTAGGAGGGTTTCGATCTCCCGGAAGATTTCCTTCTGGAGGTCCGTTGGGAGCCCCTTTTTTCGGCCTCCTGGGAGGAGGTCGAAGCGGAGGAAGGTGGCGCAGCCTGCAACTCGCGGTCGGCCCAGTCCTCACAGCCCTGCCAAAAGGCCTCCACTTTGGTGCGAAACGCGTGGCCGGTCTCGATCTGTTGGCGGGCGAGAGCCGCCTGCTCGGAAGTTAAGAAGCGAGACTGAGTTTTCCCTTCCACCGCTGTGCGAGGCTGAAGTAGGGCCATGGCGTGCCTTGGATCCTTGGCACAGGCGCAGCCCGGCTTGCTGCACTTGACGGTGCGCTCGGAGACAGAGCCGCGGCGCATGGGTTTGGGTTCGGCCAGCTCGGCAGCGACCTGGCGGAGTTGTTTGGAGGGCGGTGTGTTGGCCATGGCTTTATCTTACGGCAATACATGCCGTAAGACAAGGCTAAAAAAACCGCCATATCCCGAAATCCCATTTTTCTGACGCGTTGGACGGGCGTTGCATGGCCGCTTCGCTCGGGTATATGCTCTTGTTTGTAGGTCCAGCCGGAAGTTTCAGTCCAGACTGCCCGACTAATCTGGTTGCTCCGTTGCGAACCGATGCGAAGTCCCCCGCGCTTTTTGGGTTCCCGCACAAGCGGGCGCGGGGCGGGGTTCGAGGGATCTGCTTTTCGCTCGTTTAGCTACGACTGGATTCCAACTGAGCCGGATGGGCTCATAATCAAGACTTGTTTTACGACGGAGGACTCATGACAACACCGGCTGTCAGTCCGCAAGGGCGCCCGCAGCTTCGTTTCCTGCACGACGCGCTCGAAGACCTGAAATCCAAGCATCTCTATTTTCATTTGAAAGTTCTCGAGGGCGAACAAAAGCCGGTTGCAGTTTTCGACGGCAAGGAAGTCATCAACCTGAGCTCCAACAACTACCTCGGCCTCACCACGCATCCAAAATTGCGCCGCGCCGCGATCGAGGCCACGCGTAAATACGGAGTCGGTTCAGGCGCTGTCCGCACCATCGCAGGCACCATGAAATCGCACATTCAGCTCGAAGAGCAGATCGCGCGGTTCAAACGCGTCGAGGCCTGCGTCGTCTTCCAATCCGGATTCACCGCCAATTCCGGAACGGTTTCCGCCATTCTCGGCAAGGAAGACCTGATCATCTCCGATGAGCTCAACCACGCCTCCATCATCGACGGCTGCCGTCTTTCGCGCGCCACAATCAAGGTTTTCAAGCACAAGGATGATGCCGATTGCGAGCGCGTCCTTCAGGAAACGCGCGACTGGCCCGGCAAGAAGCTGCTCATCAGCGACGGCGTTTTCTCCATGGATGGCGACATCGCCAATCTGCCCGCACTGTGCGACCTCGCCGAAAAATATAATTGCATCATGATGGTCGACGACGCTCACGCATCCGGCGTTCTCGGTTCGCGCGGTCGCGGCACCATCGATCATTTCGGCGTCCACGGACGCGTCGACATCCAGGTCGGCACGCTCAGCAAAGCGATCGGCTCGCTCGGCGGCTACATCTGCGGCTCGCGGGATTTGATTGACTTCCTCTACCATCGCGGCCGGCCGTTCCTGTTTTCCACCTCGCATCCGCCTTCAGTGACGGCGACCTGCCAGGCCGCCTTCGAACTCCTCGATTCCGAAGTGGGCGATAAACTCACGAAGAAACTCTGGTCCAACACGAAATTCTTCAAGCGCGGCCTGAAGAAGCTCGGATTCGACACAGGCACCAGCGAAACGCCGATCACGCCCGTCATGGTGGGCGACGCGGCGAAAGCGTTTCAGTTTTCGCGCGATCTGTTCAACGAAGGCGTCTTCGCCTGCGCGATCGGCTATCCGACTGTTCCCGAAGGCAAGGCGCGCCTTCGCACCATCGTCACCGCCGCGCACAAACGCGCCGATTTGCAGAAGGCTCTCGAAACCATTTCCCGCGTCGGCAAGAACTTGGGAATCGTCAGCTAGTACAGCGACTCGCAGACGCCTTGGGGGTCCCCGGAGACGGTAACGGGGACGTCGTCAGAGGAATCGGCACCAAACGAAGCTGCCCGGTCGCCGTCTTAGTTAAGACCCGCGAAAAATCTCACCGCCGTCGATGGGCTTCAGCCCTGGGCCATCTTGGACGATTGCATGCAGTCGCCGTGAGTACTCACCTCAAGCCGCGGCGGAAGCTGCGAGCTGTGGCCGCAGCCGCTTGTAAATGGCCATGATCATGGCGCCGAATCCCCAAAACATCATGATGAACAGGATCCATCCTCCGACATAGGGCAAGATTCGCAGTACATGCGTTATGAGCAGTCCCAGGGCCAATCTGCCGATTGCCGCGCCCGTTCCAGTGCTTGGGCCCAGCAGTGCCTCTCCCACGAAGCCAGCCACGAAAACGGTCGAGGCGTACACCCCGATGATGTAGAGCAGCAGCGTGGTGATTCCCACTCCGAGTCCGACGATCGTGGCGCAGGCAATGATCGCCGCAATCGGCGTGGCAAACAAAAACAGCAAACCGAATCCCGCGGCCGGCGCATACTTTCTGCACGCTCCCGTAGCGTCCGCATAGAAGCCCGGTATAAGGAGCAGAAGCACCAGCCCGAACACGAATCCGACGCCCCAAAGCAGGATCCGATGCCAGTAGAATCTCATCCGCTCGTATCGCGGCCGGGTTTTGGGGATTACCTGCTCGAACGGACCCATTTTCGCGCCCTGTGAAATCTCGGGCTTGTTCCTGCCCGTGTACTTGACGCTACCGTTGATGTCCGCCGTCGAATCGATCGTCAAGTGGTCACTCCGGATCGTGAGGTTCCGTCCCACCGACCCGCTCGTGTCAAACGTATCGGCCATTGCGAGCACGTCTCCGCCAACCTTGCCCGCCAGCGTTGCGTCGTTCGAACCGAGTGTGACACTTCCCCCGATGGATGCTTTGCTTTCAAGATTCGTTTCGCCGCTCCAACTCATGAAATTCTTCCCTACTGTTCCCGTTATATCGACGGATTGCGCGAACGAGCGCACGTTTCCGTCCACGGTTCCATTGATGCGCAGGCTCTGTGCGCCGCAGATCACATCGCCCTTCACGTGCCCGTTCACCGTTACCACTTGCGACCAAACGACTAGATCCCCATCCACATCTCCGTCGATTGTGGTGCGCTGCGCAAAAACAAACAGATCTGTCGGCACCGTTTGGCCACTGGCAAGCTCGAAATTTGGGTCTCCGTGCTTGACCTCTGCCGCGCCAGCCGGGGGAGCCGCCAGAGCGAGCGCAAAAAGAAGCGCCGCCCCGACGACCATTCCTGCCGTCGTCAGTCGCCGCCAGTGCCGCCGCAGCAGCCAGGACACCACAATCGTCAGTGTGGACATTGCCAGGAACTCGGTCAGGCTGCGCATTGCATCCCATCCTTTCCAGAACGTGCCGCTGAAGAAGAGCATCGTCAGCAAATTGCTTTGCGTGAATCCCGATTGTGCCGCCTGCGCGCGCCAGGGATCGATAATGCCGGTCCACACCGTGTACGCGCCGCCTGCGCTGAGCCCCAGAGCTGCGATCCAGCCCCAAGGCGTGCCGCGTTCAGGCGCTTCCACCAGTCGCGCGGGCACCGATTCGTCTTCTGCTTCGAGCGCCTGCCGCAGCCAGACGCCTTCTCTTTCAAGCGCGCCCAGAAGCTCCCGGCACTGGCCGCATTCCCTTGCATGCGCCGAGACTTCCCGTGCCCGCTCCGGCTCGAGCTGACCTTCGAGGTACAGCAAAGCCGTCATTTCATCGAAGTGGTTCATGACGCGCTCCCCGCCACTGCGCCGCGCGCTCCCGGCATTGCCTCCGCCAGAACATCACGCAACTGGTGCCGTGCGCGCAGCAAAAGGACACCGACAAACGCCCGGCGCACCCCGAGCGTGTCAGCAATCTCGTCGTAGCTCATGTCCGCGTAATACCGCAGGACCAGCGCCATTCGCGCCCGGTCCTGCATCTTAGCCAACGCGGCCCGGACTTCCTTGCTGGTGTGATCGATCTGCAGTTTCTCGAGCTGGCTCGGGTCTGGATGCTCCAGCGGCAACGTCTCGAGGTCTCCGGTTTCCAGATCCTGCCGGATACGCCGCCGGCGGAGCGTATCCCAACAGTGGTTGCTGGCCACTTTGTACAGCCAGGCCGTGAACGGCCGCGACGAGTCATACGTCCCGACCTTTTGTCGCACCTTCATGAAAATCTCAGTTGTCGCGTCTTCCGCGTCTTCCTTCGTGGGCAGGGCGCGCCTGCAGAACCGGAAGATCGCCGCCGCGTACTGCCGATACAGATCGCCCCAGGCCTCGGCGTCGCCCTCCCGGACCCTCGTCAGCACCTCGGCTAGTTCCGCGGCGCTCATCTCACCGGCTGTCTTACGTCGCTCCATAAGCTGATACGCAGCCCCAGCACCGAATATTTCACAAATATTACAAACGAGCGGACTTGGGTGCCCCTCAGCCTAGCAGACTCACACCCGAATTTGGAGCGGTGCTCATTCCTAGCCATTCCTATCGGAAGTCAGCCGGCTGTGTGGCACAGGCGCTCTCGCCCGTGCCTGTGCGGGACGTTCGGCCTTTGCCGCGCCGTTTGCTAGCGAGCCGGACGTCCGCGAGAGTTTGCGGGCGCGGTCGACTCCGCAAACGTGTCATTCCGAGAGGAGCAGCACCGTTTCCACGACTATTTTCTCCCTACTGCGCGGAAATGCGGGGGTTTCGGCTAAGCGATACCCTTCCGCCATTCCCGATAACCGGATCATTCCCTTCCAAAGACATTTTGTTCCGGGAGGAGCATCGCAGCCCCTGGCCAGGTACCCTCCGAGCTGGGCCACCAGCGTAATGGCCGCACTCAACTGCATCGGATGTTGGCCTTCTTTGGCATGGGGCCGTTGTTCCTGTAGAGCTTCCAGGACCTTCACTTCCCAGTTCTCGAAAAAAACGTCGCAGGGCAGCTCGGGGACTTCACGGCCCAGCAAGACCATCAACTGGATGCGCCAGGCCAGAACGACATCTATGGCGATGGCCCGCTTGAGGCGCTCGGCGGTTTGGTGTTGATGCTCCTGCACCTTGCAGCCGCTTTTTAAAACCCGGTGCCATTCCTCAATGCGCCAACGCCGGCAGTAGAGGGCCACGATGCGCGCGGCCTCCTCGGCCGTCTGCACCTCCTCCGTCGTCAATAAGAACCATTCGATCGCCTTGGCCTGCGCCGGAGGATGCTCTTCCCGCGCATAGACGCCCCACAGGGGGATGGGCGGCGCCGACCGCAGATCGCTCCGCGTCGAAGCCACGGAAATTTTCTGAAAGCAAATGGTTAAAACTGCCTGGCGATCCGGCAGTCCTTTTTGTTCCGGTTCGTCCCGTTTCGCCTGCTTCCAGCGTTGCCGGGGAATCACCACTCCGATACGCGTCCTGCTCCGGCTCGCTTTCAACGTCTCGAAGAGCTTGCCTTCCCTTCCTTCCAGGCGCCGATTATGCCGGGCCCTCACCAACACCCCCACCCGTTTGCGTGTCGCTTCGGCCTCCTCAAACAACTCGAAAATATCGCCTTCCCGGTCCATCACCGTGAGCAGGCGCGTCTTCGGCATCTTCTTGGCTACCGCCACGCAATCTCGATATCCTTCCAGCCAACGGAACGATTTCTTCTCTTCGATCGGACGCCCGATACTCTTTTTGCCCGCCTGGCCCTTTCTCTCCGGCGCGTACATCATCGCCCGCAACACCCCCAGCGGCAGCCCTTCCGGGGTCAAGACTACAGAGGAATGCAGCTGGAGCCCCCACGACTGGGCCCCCGTCTGGTTGGTTCCCACAAACCCCAGACCTTCGGTGTGCGGGCGCGTCGAAAAATTCAAGTCCGTGGTGTCCTGCACCACCAGTGCCAGCTGGTGACTCATCATCCGCTCCATCGTGCGTTTCCGATGCGTACTCAGCATCGCCTCCGGGCGGAGCGTCTCCCGCGGATTGTCGATGAACGTGTAATAGCCCTTGGCCGCATAGCGGTCACCCCCGGCCGCCTCCAGATACGACGCGTCCGGATGATCGCACCGGTCTTCCACAATGCGGAGTAAACGATCCCGCAAACGCTTGTCTCCCAACTCCACCCCGCCAAATTCCTGCTTGGCCCACTCGCCTGAGCTCAACCCTTCCTCCACCGCCAGCGCGCGAAGATTCCCGCCGCGCTCAACCGTCATCCCCATTTTCCGGCGAAAGTCAGCCGCCAACGGATAAACATAAATGTCCTTGATGCTCTCCGGCGATTGGTTCGCACGATCGTTCCGCCCGCGTCCCTTGGTTTGCCCG
This sequence comes from uncultured Acidobacteriota bacterium, assembly GCA_963753475.1. GTDB lineage: Bacteria > Acidobacteriota > Terriglobia > Acidiferrales > UBA7541 > Palsa-295. Next base: position 220,127 of record CAVWCN010000003.1, on the reverse strand, counting down.
ATCCGCTCCCAATTGGCGGCCTGAAAACAGGTCCCCCGGTACTTGTCCCGGTCCACAAAGCTCTCTAAAAGCCACGGCGCATATCCATAACGCGCTTGGAAATCCTTCTGCACCCGACGCACGCAGGCCCCCAGCACATAAGAAGCCAGATTCCGACACCGCACGCCGGGACGGATCAATAAGCGGCTCAGGTTCACCACCCGACCCTCCTGCGCCCGACGCTCCTGCGCATCCCAGCCAATCCAGCGATCACGAGCTTCGAGATACAACGCCGACGCGCTGAACCCCACGGCTCCCAGCCAGCCATGCGCCGAGCCCACCAGATACCTCAACTGCCGCCCCACCAGCCGTCGTTTTCCTTGCGGGTGCTCTCGCGCCATCAGCTCGTTCCAGGTGCGCATCCTCTCTTCCTCATCCGGACTCACCAAAACCAGATGAAGATCCCGAACCTCCCGTAGCTGTTCGGGAACATCCTTCGGCGCAGCAACCGGTCCTGCGTGCCGCCGCGTCCGCCAGTGTGAAACCACGGTGAGAACCGGCGCAGGAAGCTTGAAATGCCCTTCCCGCTCCAAATCCCGCAGGGCCTTTAGACAGGAAGAAACCCGCGGTCTTCCCCGCGCATCATGCAACCCCAAGTGTCGACAAACCCACGCCGCCAAGCGCGTTCGCGACTTTTCCCCCGAGCGAAGCTTGCCCTTGATCACCGATAGGTTCGCCCGCTCGGAAACAATCGCCTTGATCGTCCCCGACTTGTTCCGCACCCTTAGTAGCCAGGATAAGCGATCTCGCTGCCGGAACGGCCGATCCCTCAAAATACTGGGCGTGCTACCGGGCGAGCCGGATGTGGCCGGCAAGTTTGCGGGCACGGTCGCGAGCGATGTTGATGATTTGGTCGTCGTTCGCGATGGCGTCGAGCGTGGACAGCAGTTGCTCGGGTTCGGGGAGAAGCTTTTGGTTGTAGTCGTTCTGCACCTGCAGCAGAACGTCGTTCACTCCCAGACGGTCATAGCGCATCGTACGGCGCAGGTCGGAAATATCACCTTCCTCGCGTGAAATTCCCTCGAAAATGTCGAGCAGTTGGTTGGCGGAATCGTTGAGCGTGTAATTGAACGTCGCTTCGTGCGTCTCGCCGCCGTTGTCATAACGAAACGTCTTCTGTCCGAGGTTTGCGATTCGCCGGTGTGCCTCCAGTACCATTCCCTGGAAATCGTGCAACGTGGCCGCCAACTGAAAAATCCGCTGTGCCAGTTGGTGGCTCAACCTCAGCGGCTGCGGGTTCGGACTCTCATCGAGCTGCCGTATGTCGAACGTTCCCGTTCCGGACTCGGTCACCTTGATCTCGACAAATTCCGGGTAGCTCGATTTGAACACTTTACGAAACGTGATTGTCGGACTTCCCGCGTTGCCCGCGCGGGAGGTTTCCTGCGAAGCAAAACACGCCAGCGCCATGAATAAGAGCGCCGAAGCTCCGGCAATCACTCTGCGCACGTTCATACCTGATTCGAGACGCGCGCCGCGCGCCCGGCGTTGCCTCGGACGGCGCCCGCCGAACTGCCTCCCATCGCCGCTGCTATGCGCTCACGCGCTTGCGACAACTGTGCGTGGCAAAGCGCCACCGCCAGCGCATCGGCGGCATCCGCTGGCTCGGGAATTGTCGAGAGCCTGAGAAGCGAACTCACCATCTGTTGCATCTGCTGTTTTGACGCCGCGCCATAACCCGCAACGCTCGCCTTCACCTCGCGCGGCGAATAGCTGAACGCCGGAATCGAAGCTTGCGCTGCCGCCAGCAGTACCACGCCGCGAATCTCCGCCAGTTTCAGCGCCGTCCGCATATTCAGCGCCGTGAAAACCGACTCCACCGCGACCGCATCCGGCACAAATTCGTCCACTAGCCGCGCGATCACGTGGTGTATTTCTCGCAGCCGCGATGCGAACGTCGCGCTCGCCGGCAGCTTCAGCGCCCCGAAGCGAAGCAGAATCGGCTCCGCTCCCGCGCATTCAATCACGCCGTATCCCGTCGCTCCCGCCACTGCCGGGTCCACGCCCAGCACTCGCAGCACCTCTCGAACCTTGGTCGCGTCTTCTCGCGCCGGGCGCAGTGACATATGGCCTTTCTTCGCCAGGGCGCGGCTTGTCGCGCCTTCAGCCAGAGACTTGGTGGCCATTGCGCATCCAGTCTACGTTCCCGCCGAACCGCGCGAAAGCCCTTTTTCGCCGCCCGTCCGTTCCAGCCCCTCGACCGCCGCACCTTAGCGGGCGCCTCGCCGTGATGGTGTCCCTCGGCGCGCAATTGCGCTACAATCCATGATCGTGGCCGGCGCGTACTTCGATTACCGCTCGGGCATTGCTCGGCAAACCGCTTTGGGCGAGAGCGGTGCGACAGCATTCGCCAAGCAAGAGCGGCAGCCGAGGTCACCTTCCAAGGACCGCCGGTTAGGGGAACCAGCAGACGACAGGCTCCCCAAAATCTTTCGAGAAAGGATCAAAGATGAAGAGAGCCTTTAGCATGTTTGGTTTGTTCGCGATGCTCATCGCCACGCTCAGCCTGGCAACGCCCGTGCTTGCACAGGGAATGAAGACGATGACCATGACCGGGTGGATCAGCGACAGCAACTGCGGCGCGAAGGGCGCCTCCGCCGACCACAAGGCATGCGCCATGAAATGCATAAAGCAAGGCGCGAAGTGGGTTTTCGTCGACTCCAAAACGAAGAAAGTCGAGAAGATCAGCAATCAAAAAGCGATAACCGATGCAAACCTCGGCCAGGAAGTGTCGGTCTCGGGTTATATGACGAAGACCGGCATGTTGCACGTCGACAGCATCAAGAACGCTCCAATGTCGATGTAAAAGAGCGGAAGCGAGTTTTAAACGCGGAGTCCAGGGTGTAGGTGCCCGCCTGCACCCTGCTCGCCTCCTCTCAAAAAGGTCAGGGCTGCGCCGGTTGGGCGCCAGACGCCTTTTTGAGCGTCAATTTCGGAACCACAAACTCCTGCAGGAGATTCGCCCCAGCCGTGGCCCCGATGGCCAGCGCGGTGCTTTCGAAGGTAAGCGCGGCGTCATTCCGATTTTGCGACGGATAGTAAAGATTGGAAATTCCACCGGAGGCGAGACTTCCCAGAATATTCGAGTAATTCGCCTGCCAGTGCCCGTTGTCTCCCTTACAGATCACAGAAGCCGCCAACGCGTACATGATGCGCGACCGCTTGCTGCCCGTCCCCTTGTAGAAATAGCGGGGGTCCTGTTTCAGAAGTGACGGCAGGATAGCCCCGCCGATGAAGGTGCTGATCGTGACGTCGGCATACGCCGCGCCGAAGCGCTTCCCATAGCCCTGGGCGCCCTGTCCGTACCCGCTGAATTGATTCGCCGCCTGCTGTATACCTGCCGTCGCTCCCACGATTCCGAAGGTGATCGGATCGATGCTCGATTTCCAGGCAAGCTGGAACTTTTGCTTTGCGTCGAGAGGTGCCGCATCTCGGATATACGTCACGTAGAAATTGGGAACCACGCCCAGCACGCGCTGTTTTTCCTCATCCTTCAGCTGCACCTCCGCCGCTTGCGAAGGCGTGACGCGCACCTCGGTCATAACGCCGGCAACGGCCAGCGCGACCCGCGCGATTTTATACGCTTCGCCCGGATGCAGCGTTCCGGCGACAGTTCGCGTCGTAAACCCCGCCGCAGTGGCCGTCAACCGGAAAGGGCCTGGGGCGATGTTGACAAAAAAGAATTGGCCATCGTCGTCCGATTGCGCCTCCTGAGTCACAGATCCACCCTCTCGCGCGAGCGTCACGCGGGCGCCGGCAAGAGCGGTTCCGCTTTGATCGACCACTGTTCCGCTGATGCTGCCGCCCGGCAGCTGATCGGCCGGCTTGCTGGCCGGAACAGCGGCCTCCGGCGCTGCAGATTGAGTACTCCCCTCTCCGGGAGTAGACGGCTGCTGCGATTGGCCCAGAGCAGGAATCGTGCAAAGTACGACGCTCAGGCAGGTCATCGCCAGCCCTCGACGGCTGTGGGTAACGGCCTCAACCCAGCCAAAACACGAATTCTTTTGTGACTGTATCGTCGCGGAACTCACAGTGACTATTTTAGGTTGGCCGCCTTCGTCTCGGAGGACTTCATCGCTTGCAGTTGCCTAGAGATAGATGCCGTCCGCTCGCCCACGGTTTCATTCAGGAGCGCCAGGGTAGATTGCGCTGAGATGAAAGGGGATGTGGCCCTCGGGTCCCCGGTGGAAGCGTGGGGCTTTAGCTCCGCGAAAGAACGCCACTCCTTGAGGTGGCCTTTGGCCCTGGACAGCCGATTGGTCCGCGCGTGAGTTCCCGCCTACTGACCTGAGGGCCTTGGCTTGAGAGCCTCGATCCTGTCAGTGCCCATATACGAGCGGAGGACTTCGGGGATCACGATCGAACCGTCGGCCTGCTGATAGTTTTCGACGATGGCGATCCAGGTTCGCCCGACCGCGAGGCCGGAGCCATTCAAAGTGTGCACGAACTCGCTTTTTCCGCCCTTGGGCCTAAAGCGAATTCCCGAGCGGCGCGCCTGAAACGCCTCCGTGTTCGAGCAGGACGAAATCTCCATGAACTCATTCGTCGAGGGCAGCCAGACTTCGATGTCGTAGGTTTTCGCCGAAGCGAAGCCCATATCGCCGGTGCACAGCTGGACCACGCGATAGGGTAACCCGAGCTTCTGCAGGACGTCTTCGGCGTCCCGCACCAGCGATTCGAGTTCGGCGTAGCTCTGGTCCGGGCGCGTGAATTTGAACATCTCCACTTTCTGAAACTGGTGCTGCCGCTTGAGGCCGCGCGTGTCCTTTCCCGCTGCGCCAGCTTCGGAGCGGAAACACGCCGTCCACGCGCAGACTTTCAGGGGAAGCGAATCGGCGTCAAGTGTGTCGTCGCGATGCAGGCTGGTCAGTTCCACTTCGGAAGTGGGGGTGAGCCACAGGTCCGTTCCTTCCAGATGAAACATGTCCGCCGCAAACTTCGGCAGTTGCCCGACGCCGATCAGCGAAGCCGTGTTGACAATGAACGGCGGAAGAATTTCGGTGTAGCCGTGCTCGCGCGTATGCACGTCGAGGAAGAAATTTGCGATAGCGCGTTCTAGCCGTGCGCCGAGTCCTTTGTAAACTGCGAAACGCGCGGCGGCGATTTTCACCGCCGACTCGAAATCGAGAATCCCGGCCGCTTCGCCCAGTTCCCAGTGCGGGCGCGGAGCGAAATCGAATTTCTGCGGGTGCCACGGATCGGGCCATCGGCGGACTTCGACGTTGCCCGCAGCACCTTTACCGACCGGAACGCTCGAATGCGGGATGTTGGGAATGGTGAGAAGAAACTGTTTCAGACGATTGTCGAGTTCCGCGACACGCTCGTCGTCGCCTTTGATCTGCTCGGAAACTTCCTTCATGCGCGCGAGAATCGCGGAGGCGTCCTGGCCGGATTTCTTGAGGTGGACGATCTTGTCGCTGGCCTTGTTGCGCTCCGCCTTGAGGCGTTCGACGGTGGTGATGCACTGACGGCGCTCGGCATCCAGTTCGCGAAAAGGTTCAAGATCGAGCGCGACGCCGCGGTCGCGCGCCATCTGTTCGATCACGTCGAGATGTTCGCGAACGTACCCGAGATCCAGCATAAGCGAACAAGAATACATGAACCCCGACGCCGGTAGAAAGGATTCGCACGTTCTCCGTTCATGTCCCACTTCTCCAATCGATAAGAGTTTTATGAGATCAGGATTCCCGATAGACTCTGAAATACGAATCGCGCCGGCCCGAAAATGCTCCGCCCAGTCCGTTTCGCTGGTTTTAGTGCCGCGATTCGACAGTTTGCTCCCATGCTGAAGCGATTTTTCGCACATTACGTGGCCGAAGAAGTCCGGCCGATGCTGCGGCTGGCCGTCCCCATCGTGCTGGCGGAGCTCGGCTGGATGACGATGAGCATCGTCGATACGATCATGGTCGGCCACCAGCGCGACAGCGCAGTGGCCATCGGCGCAGTGAGCCTGTCGAGCATTTTGTATTACGTGGTGGCGATCTTTGGCACAGGCTTAATGCTGGGGCTCGACACGCTCGTTTCGCGGTCCTACGGCGCGGGCGACTTGGAAGACGCGCACCGGTCGCTGATCAATGGCGTCTACCTCAGCCTGGGGCTGACTCCGGTCCTCATGGGGTTGGTCCGGTTGTGGGCGCCGATCGTAAAAATGCTCGGCATCCCCGAACCGCTCACCGCCCAGGCTATCCCGTATCTCCGCGCGCTCAACTGGGGCACACTCCCTCTGCTGCTCTATTTTGCATTCCGCAGATACTTGCAGGGCGTGAACCTCGTCAAGCCGGTGATGTTCGCGCTGATTTCCGCGAACCTCGTGAATCTCATTGGCAACTGGGCGTTCATCTACGGGCACCTGGGATTTCGCGCGATGGGAACCGTAGGCTCTGGCTGGTCGACCTGTGTGGCGCGTGCCTACATGGCACTCGTGTTGATGATCTATGTCCTTTATTACGACATTCGGCACAAGACGGGATTGCGCCAAGTCTCGCGTAAGCCGCATTTTCCGCGCGTTTGGGAACTGCTGGCTCTCGGATTCCCGGCAGCCAGCCAGATTGGCGTGGAGATAGGCATTTTCGCCGTGGCGACCACGTTGATCGGCAAGTTGGGCGCGCTTCCGCTGGCGAGCCACCAAATAGCGCTGAACACGGTCAGCTTCACATACATGGTGCCGCTCGGAGTCGGCTCGGCGGCCGCAGTGCGCGTGGGACAGGCGCTGGGGCGGCGCGACGCGCATGGCGCAAGCCGCGCCGGCTGGACCGCTTTGACTCTTGGCGCGAGTTTCATGGCGTGCACGGCGTTGGCGCTATGCCTCGCGCCAAAGTACATCGCGCGGATATACACTCCGGACCCGGCGGTGATTCGAGCGGCGAGCGTGCTGCTGTTCATCGGGGCATTCTTTCAATTGTTCGACGGACTGCAGGCGGTGGCTACCGGTGCACTGCGCGGGGCAGGAGACACGCGTACGCCGCTGATCTGCCATCTCGTCTATTACTGGGCGGTCGGCCTGCCGCTGGGTGCTTATCTCTGCTTTCGCGCAAATTGGGGCGTAGCCGGATTGTGGACAGGGCTGTGCCTCGCGTTGATCCTGATCGGGATCACCCTGCTCTATGCCTGGCGGCGAAGGGAAAGCCGCTTCGTCCAATTTGTGGAGCTACGTTCGACCAGCGCGAGTTCTGAAGTGGAAGCCTCGCAGGTGGAATTGTGACCAACCCCTTCATGGCACGGGCCATCGAACTCTCGATCGAGAATGTGCGATCGAGTCATGGAGGGCCATTCGGCGCTGTGATCGTCGGAAGCGAAGGGATTGTGGCGGAAGGAGCGAATTGCGTTGCGACGACGAATGATCCCACGGCTCACGCCGAGATTGTCGCGATTCGCGCAGCATGCCAAAAGCTCGGCACGTTCGACCTGAAGGGTTGCGAGATGTATGTGAGCTGCGAGCCGTGCCCGATGTGCCTTGGGGCAATTTACTGGGCGCGGATCGAGCGCATCTATTTCGCCGGGACGGCATCTGACGCGTCGAATGCGGGCTTCGACGACTCCTTCATCCATCAAGAATTGGCCCAGCCGCGAGCCAAGCGAAGAATCCCGATGGTTCCGTTAATGCGCGAAGAGGCGCTGGAGGCCTTTCGCTTGTGGACGACAAAGCCCGATAAGATTTCGTATTGAACACGGATGCGCCCGTTGAACCATCAGAATTCGTGCCCAAGAATCTCCGTTTCGCTCGCGGGACGCGCTTACAGTAATCGCAGAGCAGCTCCATCCTTCGGTTGCCGAGCCGCGTCAGGTGCGCTAGGGTTATTCGTTTGGGGAACGGCCGGATGTCCGCGAAAATTCTGATTGTGGACGACGAGTCGCGCTCGCGAGCGGCTCTCGAAGCGTTGCTCCGCCGCGAGGGCTATGAAGTCCACGATGCGTCGGACGGGGCGTCCGCGCTCGCGGCGTGTGCGTCTGTCCAGCCCGATCTGATACTCCTCGATGTTCTCATGCCGGGTATGGACGGTTTTGAGGTGTGCAAGCGGATCAAGGCGCGTCCGGAAACCAGGCTGACGCCCGTCGTGCTCATCACCGGCCTTTCCGATACCGAAGACCGCATCAAGGGAATCAATGCGGGCGCCGACGATTTTCTGAGCAAGCCGATCGACTTGAACGAGCTTCTCGCGCGCACGCGTTCGCTGATCAAACTGAAGCAGTACACCGACGAGTTGGAGCATGCGGAGTCCGTTCTGTTCAGCCTGGCGCTGAGCATTGAAGCCCGCGATCCCTACACCCGAGGGCATTGTGAGCGGCTGGCGCAAATGTCCTCGCGGTTGGGAGAAAGGCTCAACCTTCCCGAGGAACACGTGACGGCGCTGCGCCGCGCCGGAGTGGTGCACGACGTGGGGAAGGTTGTGGTCCCGGATGCCATCCTGCTGAAGCCAGGCCCGCTTTCGGCCGAGGAAATGGAAGTGGTCAAGAAGCATCCGGTTGTGGGCGAGAAGATCTGCGCGCCGCTGAAAATCTTCCGTCCGGTGTTGCCGATTATCCGGCACCACCACGAGCGTTACGACGGTTCCGGCTACCCTGACCATCTTCGCAGCGCGGAAATCCCGCTTACCGCGCGGATCCTGCAACTGGCCGACGTTTACGACGCCCTTACGACGGATCGCCCCTATCGGAAAGCGGACAAGCCTGCAGTCGCGCTGGGTATCATGGATGATGAAGCAAAGCGTGGATGGTGGGACCGCGACTTGCTCGACGCATTTCGCGAGATGATCCGCAACGGATATTCTTCAGCGACGAATCACCGCGATGGCTTGCCGATCCGCTCCTCGCCCGCATAGATCACGAATCGGCGGCCTCGCAGGAATCCCACAAGCGTAAGTTGGAGCTCGCGCGCGAGCTGCACGGCCAGGCTCGACGGCGCCGAGACGCACGCCACGACGGGCAAGCCGGCGACGATCGCCTTCTGCACGATTTCGAATCCTCCTCGACCGCTCACGAAGAGAACCATTTCGGATAATGGGACTCGATCCTCGAGCAGCGCCCAACCGATGACCTTATCGACAGCGTTGTGGCGGCCGATGTCTTCACGAACGATCAGGACGCTGCCATTTCCATCGACAAGCGCAGCGGCATGAAGCCCGCCCGTGCGCCCGAAAACGGCTTGCGAGCCGCGGATCGAATCAGGCAATCGAGTCAGTATTTCTGCGGTGATGTGGAAATTCGGATTGGGAGCGCAAAGAACCCTCGATCGGATGGAATCGATCGATGCTTTACCGCAGATGCCGCAGCTCGAAGCTGCAAAGAAGTGGCGGCGCATGCTTTCAGGATCGAACGCCGAATCCGGCGCAAGTTCGACGCGAATCAGATTTCCGCGATGCGTCTGCGCGATATCTCGTCCGTTCGCTTCTTCTCCGGTCGAGAGATTCCGAATTTGGCTTCTTTCCGACACCAGCCCTTCGGTGAAGAGAAACCCAGCGGCGAGCTCGACGTCATTTCCCGGTGTCCGCATGGTCACCGTAAGCGGATCATCGCCGATACGAATCTCGAGCGGCTCTTCAGCCGCGAGATAGTCCTGCTTGCGCGAGATTTGCCCCTCGTTCCACTCAGAAACCTGCGTCAGATCAATACTGTGGCGTTTGCGGGGCACGCCTCTTTCTCCATTCTCGCCAAACGGCAGAAGGGTGCGACTCCGGCTTCAGAATACATCCACCGCCTTTGGCGCGCGACAGCCAGTACCTCGCGGCGCTGCCAAGTCTCGGTTTTCTGCCGCGAGGCTAAAGCGACTGCCCAAAAACGGGGCTGGCTCGTCTCGAAGGATTCGGGACGAGCCAGGGGGCGTACGGGTGTGAGGACTACGGGGAGATCTTCAGTGCGGGCCCTGGTGAGCGATTTGTCCGGTGGCCGGGACAAGGATCAGCGCGCCTGCGGAAGGATGATCGTCGAAAGCGAAGAGGCCGTTGAGTCTGCCGGCATGCACGTCGTTCGAACCGTTGCCGATCCGGCCGAGGTTCCAGTTGTCTTCGATGAAGCGCACGATCGATGAGAAGTCCGTGACGCGGTGATCGACGTAGTTCTTCTTGGCCCACGGCGAAATCACAAAGAGAGGAAGGCGAGGACCAAATCCACATTTGCCGTTCTGAATTGCGCCACTCTGGTCGACAGGCTTCGCCTTGCCACAATTGCCCGAGCCCAGAAGCTCATCGTCCGTGACGTTCGATTGGTTGACGATGGGACCCATGACGTGGTCATACCACCCGTCGGAATCGTCCCAGGTGATGAAAATGGCGGTGTCCTTCCACTCGCCCGACTCCATCAGCGCGTTGATCACCTTCACCACGAATTGCTGTTCGTCGAGCGGATCGGAATACCCGGCATGGCCGTCCTCGAAGGCCTGCGCCTTCAGATAACTCACGGCGGGTAAGATTGTGCTGCTGCAGCGCGGTCCAAAAGAGGCTGAGGTCGTATTCGTGATTCGCCTGATCTGACCGGCCGATCATCGCGTCGGACGACGGACCGACATGGTTGGCGTTGAGTGTCGATTGCCAATACTGAAACCAGGCGTGGTGCGGGATGTAGTCAGTCGAACTCAAGCCGGTGACGCCGGTGCTTTGGGCCTTGCAGTTGGCGAAGCCGCCCATGAACGCGCCCCACGTGATGCCCGCGGCGGTGAGCAAATCGCCGATATTCTGGCCGGACATCTGAATCTGAGTGCGTGTCGAGCTGGAACAAGAATCGCCGTACGGATCCGCATCGCCAATTACGGCACCGGAAGTCGCCTGGTTGGCGATGTACCCGTTTCCGGAGAGGCCGTTCATGATCGATGCCTCGAACGTGTTTCCGGAAACCACGTTGAGGGCGCCCGGAGTGGACGGTCCGAAGGTGGTGCCGAAAAAGTTGTCGCTCATCGCGAAGTTCTGTGCGTAGTTCCACAGCGCAGTGACGGTGTTACCGTCGTAGTAGCCCATAACCGAGTCCGCGCCAAGGTTGGCATCCGTGCAGCCAGTCTGCTGGACGAACATGTCCATCAAACCGCCGTCGAACGCGGCCTCTTCAGCGCTGTAGCTGTGATCCTGGTCGCAGGTGTTTGCGTTGCTGCGGTCGATGCGGAAGGGATTGGCGCTATTCGGGTTGTTGGTAAGCAAACCGGCGGCCTCGAGGTTGTTTACGCGCGGTGTATCGTCTTTGGGAGGCCCGAAATAGCTGGTGCCGTTCTTGTTGGGCTTGGCGTGCGGATAGGTTGCGAAATAGTGGTCGAAAGAGACGTTCTCCTGGAAAATTACGACAACATGCTGGACGGGCGTGGCCGTGCTGAGACCATCCCGTTTGCCGGAATTGTGGGCCGCCGGAGCGCCGGCTGCGGGCAGTACGGCGAGATTGAAGGCAAGCACGCCGGCGGTCAGCCAGCGGAGATGCTTTACAATCATGTGATGTTCTCCTCGTGACCTTCCGTTCGAAATAGCCTGTTTTCGCAAACGATGGCGGAAGAACAATCCATCCCGCGTCGCGATGCGAAACTCAGGCGCGGGACCAATGAATAGGCGAGCCTTGTTAGCGGGAGATAACAACGGGATTAAAAGCTGTTTTGGGTCCAGTGCAAATTCTCGCGAAACGAGCCCTTTCAATACGATCGAGCTGATCTCAAGAAGGGAATCGCGCGGTCGACGCCACCAAGCCGGTTCTGAGGCGCGTCGCTGGCAAAAAGGCCGCCGAAAGGATACGATTGGAGTTGTTCCCCTCAGGGATCGGTCAAATTCCCCATGTCGATTGCAATTTCACTGCCCGCGGGCGTTACAGCCAAAATAACAGGACTTGAAGTATGGATGAACGAGGTGCTTAAGCGCGCGGACGACCTACGTCCGGACTGGGATCCCGACGACGTTCACGATGTTCGCGTAGCGATTCGCCGCTGCCGCACCATGGCGGACACTCTGCGCGACGTGAATCCCGATCCCGGCTGGCGCAAACTCAAGAAGCACAGCAAACGCTTGTTCCACAGTCTCGGCGATTTGCGTGACACACAAGTGGAATGCGAACGAGTGAAAAAATTGGCGCCCGCGGGAGATTCGGTACGCAAGCATATGTTGCGAATCCTGGCTCGTCGAGAGAAAAAGTGCTTGGCCGCCGCCGAAGACGCGCTCGAAGCATTCGACCGCAAGGCTTGGCGCAAGCTGGCTCGAAAGTTGCCCGACAAATCGAGGTTCTTTCCGCTGGAGAGCGTTGTGTTCCAGCGGGAGGCTCTGGCGAAACTGAATGAGGCCGTAGCGCTATACCAGAAGGCGCGAAAGAACCCGAGCAGCGTCGCGTGGCACCGGACGCGCATCGGCATCAAGAAGTTCCGCTACGTGGTTGAGAATTTCTTGCCCCAGCGATACGAGCCATGGGCCACCGATCTGAAGCAAATGCAGGATCTGTTGGGAGACGTTCACGATCTGGACGTTCTGCGGGCCGACGTCAAGAAAGAAGCGACACGTCTTGCGCCCGTAAATGTCGCCGCTTGGATCGAGAAAATCGCTGCGGAAAGAAAGGTTCGTCTCGCCGAGTTCCGTCAGAAGGCGTCCGATAAGAATTCGCCATGGCTTGCCTGGCGATCGGGGTTCCACTGGGGCCACAGTCTGATCGCGGCGCCGGCGGGCGAAAGAACGCAGCAGGCCTACGCGAGCTGACGCAGCACTTTTGGTGTCAGGATCCAGAGCAAGCGCCACGCGGTGTGCGTCCCCACATGTTCGAGCGAGGCGACTCCGGCCTTCTTCAGCTCTGTAAAGACTCCGCGCCCACCCACCAATTGCGAAATGAGCTGGTCCAGGTGCGGAGCATGGCCAAAGCACATCACTTCCTTCCCCTTCAAATGTGAGATTTCCCTCGCGAAATCGGTTGGATTCGCCGAGGGTTTCAGGGTATCGGTGATGCGAACCTTGGCGGTGGGAAACCCCAGCGCTTCCGCAAAGATTTCCGCTGTTTGGGCAGCGCGAACATATGGGCTGGTGATCAGAACGTCGGGTTTGACGCCCAGCTCCTTGAGGCCGAGCGCAGCAGCGCGCGTTTTCTGAACCCCTTTTGCGGTGAGAGGCCGCTCGGGATCAGGGGGAACCTTGGGGTCGGTCTTGTCGACGGCGATGCCGTGGCGAACGATGTAGAGGATCATGATCAGGCGACCTTTTCCTTTCTCTGAGCGCGGCGAAATTCAGGCTTAAGCTGGAATTCCTTCTCGAAGAGTCCAGCCTTTCTCTCCAGGCCCGCGATGTCAAGCCGCGTACCGTCTGACGCGCGGACCACGAAAATGGCGCGGCGGCCGGAAATCTGCACATCCACTCCCTGAATGCCCACGGCGTGTTCCGATTCGAGCTTTTCGGCGATGCGCAGTAGCGCGCTGAGCACGCGCGTTTGACGCCGATGTTGTCCCTCGAGAGCTGCGTAGGACGCGTGTCCGACTTCCGGTTCCGATTTGCAGTTGTGGTAACGCACCAGGGCCGCGACCATATCCTGGCGCCGGCCCCGCAAACCGGGAACTTCGGCGTTGCGGATCAGGTATTCGCCGTGGCGGTGATGAGACTTGCGATTGACGAAATGGCCCACGTCGTGGAGCAGCGCAGCGACCTCCAGCACGAGGCGCAGTTCAGGTCCCATTTCATGCAGCGGGCGCAACTGGTCGAACAGCGCCAGCGCCAGTCGCGAAACTTGTTCGGCGTGCTGAAGATCAACCCCGTGCTTTCGGGCGAACCAGTGAGCGCTTGCCAGCAGTTCTGCCGCCTGCCCCTGCTCCTCTTTGGGAATTGCCACCGAATATTGCTGAGCCACCAAATCGAGCAGGATTCCTTCGCGAACGCCTACGCCGGGAACGAGCATCGTTTGCAGGCCCAGCCATTTCGCCACCGTGCTGATGATGATTGCGGCGATGCCGATCACCTCGGCGCGGTCCTCGCGGATGTGGAACTGGCGCATGCGCCCGGGAACGTCCAAGGTCAGCAAACGCCAGGTCTGATCGCGAAGCAGGCGCACGTTGATGGCGGGAACGCGTCCGAAGTTCGGCGCCGGAGCAAAGCGGACGAGAGCTTCGGCATTTCCGCCGCAGGCGACCACGATTGACCTTTTGAGCGGCGGCGGGGCCGGCATGGCGCTTCGCAAAAGCGACAGGACGTGGTGGCGCAAGCGCCCGGCGAGGTCCTCGGTAATCGCCCCGTGGATGCGATAGGTCTCCATGATGCGAATCGTGCCGAGAGGCAAAGCGATGCGATGATCGAGCGTTCCTCGGTGAAAGAAGTTCATCTCGAGGCTTCCGCCGCCCAGATCGAAGATCAATCGTGGCCGCACTCTTTCCCCCAGTGCGGCGTGGACCGCCGAGCAGACTAAGCGGGCTTCTTCCGCGCTACTGATGATTTCAATCTCGAGCCCGGATTTACGCCGGATGCGCTCGATCAACTCCCGGTGATTGCGCACCTCCCGAGCCGCGGCCGTAGCCACAGCGCGATACGCGCCCACATGAAATTGGTCCATGCGGTCGCGGAATTGACGCAACGCCCGAGCCGCCCGCGAGATTGTTTCGTCATCGAGAAGCCGGCGCGTGAACGCGTTGTGGCCCAGCCGCACGGCCGCGCGCTCGGTTTCCAGAACCTGAATGTGTTGGGGGGATGTTGCGCGCGCAATGACGAGGCGTATGGCGTTCGAGCCCGCGTCAATCGCAGCCAGTTGGACAGGTGCAGCCACTTAGCGCCAGAGTTGAGCCAATGCGTTCGAAGGCCGGTAGTGCGTGTTGCGAATGCCGAGATGCGCCGCGATCTGCTTCCGCAGCATCCCGTTGACCTCCGAAACGCTTCCTTCGCCGTCCACTTCGATGAAGCCGTGCCGGTTCGACAGATATTCGAACTCGCGCTTGATCATGGACTGATACCGGATGAACGATTGAAACAAATCGTTCGAGAGCGACATGTCGCGTCCCGACTCCCAATAGCTGATGGAGTGCGACTTCTTGAACTCGCGATCGAAAGCCACTTCCGGACGCACATTCAACCAGAAAGTCAGGTTCGGCCGCAATGCCATTTCGTAGAGGCCGTGAAGATAGTCGCGCCCAATGCCTCGCACGGCAGCGCGTGCGATCAGCGTGAAAATGTAACGGTCGGCGAGCACAACCAGTCCCGACTGCAAAGCGGGGAGAATGCGACGCTCGAGCTGGTCGTAGAAATCGGTGCCGTACATCAAAGCGAGCGTCATTCGCGTAACAGCGTTTTCCTCAAGCAGGCCGTCAATGTCCTGCGCGACGAGAAGCGATCGTCGCAGACCCATGGTCTGCACGGCAAAGCCCTCGGACTCGAGCCATTCGGTCAGCAGGGTGACTTGGGTGGAACGGCCTGACCCATCGCTGCCCTCCAGAACGATGAGCGGGCCACTCAGTTCCTCCAGATTCACGCCCGGCAGTGGAATGCCATAGAAGCGCGAAGCCAGCCCTTCGGAGCCCTTTGCCCCATTGCTGGCTTTGGGAGCCGAACGCGAACCCGATCTCCGGGCCCCATTCCGTCGCGGATTTGCGCTACTTCGTTTCATCTTTCTTCTTTTTCTTGGGTGCGAACTGTGCGAGATCGACTCGCTCGCGAACCAATTCCCGCATCTGTTTTTGAAGACGATTCACCGGAAGCGTTCCATCCATCAGGACAAAATGATCCGTCTCGACCATCTGGTCGTAGTTGTTCAGGATTCGCTCCTGGAACATGCGGAAGCTTTCCTGCCGGTCAAGCGAGATGCCAAGGTCCATTCCCGCCTCGTAATATTTCAGTTTGGGCCGGCCCGCCACGATCCGATTCACCGCGACATCAAGGGGCGCGCGGAAATAAAAGGTGAGATCGGGGACCGGAGCGAAACTGTACAGGTTGCGAAGCCACTTCGGAGAGCAGCCGCGGGCCGCGTCGCGCGCAAACGCCGTGTAAATATAACGATCCGCCAGCACGAGGTAGCCGCCATGCAGAAGGGGCAGAACCTGGCGTTCGCAGCGGTCGGCGAAGTCCGCGGCGTGCAAAAGAGAGAAAGTCACCGCCGTGAGCAACCGTCGTTGCTTACCGCGCCGAGTCGCAGATTTAACGAGCGGCGACGAGTTCCACTCTGTGAAATGGATTCGATAGCCGCCGATTTCCAGCCATCGCTTCAGCAGATAGAGCTGCGTGCTCTTGCCCGAGCCGTCCGTGCCTTCCACCACGACCAGTGCGCCCGGGTACGGACGTTTGGCCGCCGACTTGTCGGAGGCCGACTCCGGCGTAGCTGAAATGTCTGGGGTTACCGTCGTCATAGGAAATGCCGTTCGCTCAAACAATTATCATACTTTCGCGCGTTTGAATGCTCTATGAAAATCCCGTTACGCGCAAGTGAATCGAAAACGGCATCGCGTCGATGCGCCCCGCAGGAGCTCGGGCGCCCGTCCTCAGGATGTTCGTGGGCTGCAAAGGTGTTTTCCTGTTACATTTGCGAGTCGAAATCGCCGAAGGAGGATGGTCTGATGAAATTCGCCAAGGAGCTCAGGGTCGAGCCGGGTTCGAAGATCCATCTCTCGAAGTACGATCCGGAAGAGACCCTGGGCTGGCGCAAGGGTCACAAAATGGAAGCGAGCCTCGCAAAAGCCATTGAGAGGATGGACTCCCTCCAATATCGCCTCTCCGCGGAACGGAAGCGTGCTCTCCTCGTCGTGCTGCAGGGACTGGATACGGCGGGCAAGGACGGCACGATCCGCCACGTAGCGTCCGGGGTGAATCCCCAGGGTTGCCGAGTGACGCCATTCAAGGTGCCCACGGCGGAGGAGGCGGCTCACGATTTCCTGTGGCGCATCCACAAAGCCGTTCCCCAGCACGGCGAAATCGGCATCTTCAACCGTTCACACTACGAGGACGTGCTCGTCGTGCGCGTCCACAAACTGGTGCCGAAGGAAGTGTGGTCCAAGCGGTACGACCAAATCAATGAATTCGAGACGATCCTCGCGAACAGTGGCACCCGCACCCTGAAATTTTTCCTGCACATCAGCAAGGACGAGCAAAAAAAACGGCTCCTGCAGCGCATTGACGATCCGGATCGTCAGTGGAAGATCTCCGAAGCGGACTTCCACGAACGCAAATTCTGGGGCGATTACACATCGGCTTATGAGCATGCCCTCACGAAGTGCAGCACGGATGACGCGCCGTGGTTCATCATTCCAGCCAACAAGAAATGGTTCCGCAACCTGGCGGTGTCGCACATCATCGCGGAGACGCTGGAGGACATGAACCCGAAATTCCCGGCCCCCACGGTCGATGTGTCGAAGCTGAAGTTTTCCTGATTCCTTGCCTCGCTCATCGGTAATCGGCCCCGGTCGTGTTCGGGCAAACGTTTCGGCCAAACGTCTTGCAAAAGCGACACGTTCCGCATAGTCTCTCGGGATTGTCATCTCGGTTGGCCAGCGACCATGAGTGACGAAGCGGCCTTTCCACGCAATTTCCTGAAATCGTATCCGAAGGCGACTCGGGCCGAGGGGTGTTTCGTCTATACCTCGGAAGGGCGGCGCTATCTCGATGCCTGTGGCGGCGCCGCCGTAGTCACCATCGGGCATGGAGTCCCGGAAGTTGCGCGAGCAATCGGCGACCAGGCGGCGCGACTCGCCTACGTCCATTCCTCGCAATTCCGCACCGGCGTAGCCGAGACCCTCGCGCAGCGGATTCTCGCCCTTGCGCCCGACTCCATGCAACGCAACGGGCGTGTGTACTTCACCTCGGGCGGCTCTGAGGCGACGGAAACGGCGATCAAGCTCGCTCGGCAATATTGGCTCGAGCGCGGCGACAGGAAGCGGGCGCGCGTGATCGCGCGGCGGCAAAGCTACCACGGCGCTACTCTGGGGGCCCTCGGCGTCTCCGGCAACGTGCGGCGCCGCGAGCCGTTCGCTCCGCTGCTTTCCGAATGGGGACACATCGCACCCTGCTTCTGCTATCGCTGTCCGTTTGGGCTGGAGTATCCTGAATGCAACGTCGATTGCGCCGACGATCTGGGCCGCCTCCTTGCGCGCGAGGGATCGGACGACGTCGCTGCGTTCGTCCTCGAACCCTTATCCGGCGCAACCCTCGGAGCCGTTGTTCCGCCCGAAGGTTATCTCCAGCGGATTGCGGAAATCTGCCGAAAGTACGGAATTCTCCTCATTGCCGACGAAATCATGACGGGCATGGGCCGCACTGGGAAACCATTCGCGGTTCAGCACTGGGAGGTTGTCCCGGACATGATTCTCGTCGGCAAGGGAATTGCCAGCGGATACGCGCCTCTTGGGGGAGTGATCGCTGCGGGAAATGTGGTCGAGGCGATCTCCGCCGGTTCGGGAGCTTTTCTTCATGGTTTTACGTATCATGCGCATCCCGTCGCCGCCGCTGCAGGCAATGCGGTGCTGGACTACATCGACCGGGAAAAGCTTTTCGCACGCGTCGAGCCGGCCGGACAGGAGCTGGCCGCGGCGCTTGAATCGCTTAAGCGCTTCTCGGTTGTGGGTGATATCCGCGGAATGGGCCTGCTCTGGGCCATTGAGTTCGTCCGCGACGGCAAGACGCGCGAGCCATTTCCCGTCGATGCGCGCATCGCGCCGCGCATTGCCGAGGATGCACTCGAATCAGGCGTGCTGACCTATCCCATGCAGGGCTGCGCCGACGGCGAACGCGGGGATCATCTCCTGCTTGCGCCTCCGTTCACAATCACGTCGGCCATGATGCAAACGATTGTCTCTGCTCTGGAACACGCGATCGCCGATCTGGAGAAAACTCACCTTGCAGGCACCGGAGGGTCCTCTGCGCAGGTCTGAATTGATTCAATGCCGCATTTTTCTGACTCTTGCCTCATTGTTGGTTGCGGGCGTGGCTTTCGGAAACTCCCGATCGTCCGTAGCCATGCGCGGTTTTTCGCCTCACGGAATGGAAAACGAAACGCGTCTGGAAAAGCAGTACGTGTCGCTGACGTCGCGCGCCCAGATCAAGGCTTTCCACCGCTATCTCACCGCCGAGCCGCATCCCGCAGGCACAAAGCGAAATAACGACCTCGCCCGCTGGATTGCCGGCCAATGGCGCCAGCAGGGCCTCGAAGACGTAACCATTCACGAATATGACGTGCTGAATTCTCGCCCGCGCGAAGTCTCCCTCGAAATGGTCCAGCCACAGCATTTTCGCGCTAGCCTGCGCGAAGACGCGTATAACGTCGATCCAGACACGAAGAATCCCAACGTGGATGGCGCATACCTCGGCTATTCGGCGTCCGGTGAAGTCACCGCACCGGTCGTTTACGCGCACAGCGGCAATCCGGAAGATTACGCGTATCTCGCCAAGCAGGGCATCGACGTACACGGGAAGATCGTCCTGGTACGCTATTCAAACCCATACAGCTATCGCGGATTCAAAGCGCTGACCGCACAGCGAAACGGTGCGGCAGCCATCCTGATCTATTCCGATCCGGCTGAGGATGGCTACAAGCAGGGCGCCGTCTACCCGAACGGCCCGTGGGGCCCCGAAAGCCACATCCAGCGGGGCGCCATCACTTACGATTTCATGGAGCCTGGCGACCCGTTGACGCCGGGCTACGCGTCGGTTCCCGGAGCGAAGCGGATCGACCCTAAGGACGCCATTTCCCTCCCGAAGATCATCGGCGTGCCGCTTTCCTGGCGCGATGCGAAACCTCTTCTCGCAAATCTTGACGGGCCTCTCGCGCCCCAATCCTGGCAGGGTGGGCTGCCGTTGAAATACCGGCTGGGCGGAAAGCGCGTCGTCGTTCATCTCAAAGTGGACATGGACGCGAGCGTCCAGCCCTACTACGTCACGGAAGCGCGCATCCGGGGCTCCGAGTATCCCGATCAGTGGGTGATTCTCGGCAATCATCGCGACGGCTGGGTGTTTGGCGCCGTCGATCCGTCAAGCGGCACAGCGGCGATGCTCGAACTCACGCGAAATCTCGGAGAGTTGTTGAAGAAGGGGATTCGGCCGAAGCGCACGCTCGTCATCTGCAGTTGGGACGGGGAAGAGTACGCGCTTACTGGTTCGACGGAATGGGGCGAGCAATATGCGGACGAATTGAAGAAGAAAGCCGTCGCCTATCTGAATGTGGACGAAGCTACGTCGGGAAAGAACTTCGATGGCGATGCCGTGGGATCCCTCGCGCCGCTTCTCGTGGACGTGAGCCGCGAGTTGACCGCGCCTTCCGGCAAGAGCCTTCACGACGAATGGGAAGTCTCGCGCGAGGCGGAACTTCATAAGAAGGGCCCGTTGAGCGATGCCGAACTGCCGAACACGCGCATCGGCAGCGGCTCGGACCACACGGTTTTCCTGAATTTCCTTGGCATTCCGACTGTCGGTCTGACGTTCGTGGGCCCATACGGCGTCTATCACTCGATGTACGACGATTTCTACTGGATGAATCACTTTGGCGACCCCGGCTACCGCTATCACGCGCTGATGACGCAGCTGTGGGGCGTGGTCGCCCTGCGCTTGGCGAATGCCCGGATTCTTCCGTACGATTTTCAGTTCTATGGCGCCACGATTCGCGATTTTCTGAACGATCTCGATCGTGAGACGCACTTGACCGCGAAGATTCCACTCGACTCGTTGCGGAGGCAAATTTCGGAGTTCGATCAAGCCGGACGCGAGCTCAACGTATCGATAACGCACGCCCTTGACGCTGAAAGGATTAATCATAGTGCTGTGGAACGAATCAATGTGGCGCTCATGCAGGTCGAACGCAACTGGTGCAATCCAGACGGAATTCCCGGGCGTCCTTGGTGGAAGCATTCACTTTACGGTGCGCGATACACGTACGCGCACCTCGAACTCCCGGGGCTCACCGAAGCAGCTGAAGCGGGCGACTGGAAAGGCGCTACGGAACAGGCGAAAATCCTCGAAGACGAACTGGCGAAGAATTCCGCTCTCCTTCGCCAGACGAGGCTGCAACTCGACTCGGCTCCGTCGACGAATCCATGATGAAATGCTCACATAAGCTTGCCGTTTGTTTCTGGTTTGTGGTTGCCCTGGCCGCTAACGCACAAACGGGACCTCGCGCGCGCGATCTCGGCGTTCCATTCGATGGCACTCCCGGGCCGCTGAACGCGATCACCGATGTGAAGGGCGTCGAGGTCGGCTATCGCACGCTGATCTCCGGACAAGGCAGGCTGCGGGTGGGAGTTGGGCCCGTACGAACCGGAGTGACCGCTATCTTTCCGCGCGGCAGAGCGGCCGTCGACCCCGTATTTGCCGGATGGTTTACGGAAAACGGCAACGGCGAGATGACCGGCACAACCTGGGTGGAAGAATCCGGCTTCCTCTACGGTCCCGTGACGATCACGAATACGCACAGCGTAGGCGTGGTGCGCGATGCCGTCATTGCCTGGCAGCTTGAGCACGGCACGCCCATTCCCGTCGAGGATTGGTGGTCGCTGCCTGTGGTCGCCGAGACATGGGACGGGGAGCTGAACGATATCAATGGATTTCATGTGAAAGCCGGCGACGCAGTCGCGGCCATGAAAGACGCGCACGCCGGTCCCATCGCCGAAGGCAACGTCGGCGGCGGCACCGGAATGATCTGCTTCGAATTCAAAGGCGGCACGGGCACATCCTCGCGCATGCTGCCGGAAAGTCTCGGCGGTTACACGGTGGGCGTGCTCGTGCAATGCAATTTCGGGACGCGCCACCTCCTGCGTATCGCCGGAGTTCCCGTCGGTCGCGAGATTCCGAAAACTCCGGAGCGCGACGATCGAGGCTCGATCATTGTCGTCGTTGCCACGGACGCGCCGCTGCTCCCCCATCAAATGAAGCGTATCGCCCGTCGCGTGACGCTCGGGCTCGGCCGCCTTGGCAGCATTTCCGGCAATGGCTCTGGCGATATTTTCATCGCATTCTCGACGGCCAACGCAGGAGCGGGCCTGGCGAAAAACGTAACAACCGTGCAGATGCTTCCGAATGAGCGCATGAACGCCCTCTTTGAAGCCACAGTCCAGGCTACCGAAGAAGCGGTCGTGAACGCGATGGTGGCCGCCAAAACCATGACTGGGATCAACGGCCACACAGTCGAAGCTTTGCCACACGACCGGCTTCGAGCCGTCTTGAAGAAATACAATCGCCTCGCGGAGACGAAGTAGCTCGAGCTTCCCTCGCGGCGCCACCCCAGCCGGCGCATTGCGAGTTTCGCCCTCGCGCTTAACCCCCCAATACTCGTATCCTAGGAAGGAACGTTCAGAATCGGAGGTTCTGACGCAATGCGCAATTTTGTGCTGGGCATTATCTTGACGCTTGTCGCCCTGGTAGTCGGCGCCATTTGTATCACGAGACTGGGGCTCGTCAATTTCCAGGCCGACAATCCGCCATCCTCACTGGAGCGATGGTTCGCCGGAGGAGCTGGCGACGCCTCCATCGAGCGAAACGCCCCGAATATAAAAAATCCCGTTCCGGCGACGGAAGACAATATCGTCGCCGGCGCGCAGCTTTACATGAGCCATTGCGCCGGCTGTCACGGCACGCCTTCGAATCCCAACAGTCCGCTCGCGCATTCCTTCAATCCGCCGGTTCCGCGCTTTTTCGTGCACGCGCCGGATATGCCCGACAACCAGAATTTCTATGTCGCGAAGCACGGCATACGAATGACGGGAATGCCGGCCTGGGACACGACGTTGAGCGACCAGCAGATCTGGCAGATCGTCACGTTTTTGAGCAACATTCCGAAATTACCGCCGCCGGCGAAGAAGGTTCTCGAGCCGAATTCCTCGGCCGCGCCCAGTCCTCCCGCGGCCTGATTTCTTAGACACGTCGATAGGGTTAGGCGGGGCATGTCGCGCTTGCTAGAATTTGATTTCTGCTGTTGGTTGGGCTACGGTTTTGGTGCGCGCGTGGGGCGAAATCCGCAATGCCGTACCGATCGCAAGACCGCAGCGTTCGGACGCGCGGCGCTTTCGAGGAGGATGGATGCCGGACGAAGTAGCGGAGAAGGTGATTGCGACGTTGGCATCGGTAAAAAGGATTCCAGCGGACAAAATTACGCTCGAAACGAATCTGCAGGAACTGGGCATCGATTCGCTCGACGTCTTCTCGCTTCTCTTCGAACTGGAAAACGCCTTCAAGATTTCCATCCCGGATGACGACGTGCGCTCGATCCGCACCGTGAACGACGTCGTCGAAGGCGTTAAGAAGCTGATGGCCGCGGCGCCTCCGGAGGGCTCGGTGGGTTCCAGTTCACCGGCCGCCTGATCTCCTCCATCCGAATGAGCTCACTCACAAGCTTCCCCCGCAGACAACCGGAGCAACGCTGACATGGCGCCCCGCCGCGTCGCAATCACGGGAGTCGGGATTATTTCGTGTCTCGGTGTAAGCCTCGAAGAGAACTGGAGCGCTTTGCGCGAGGGCCGTTCTGGCATCGCGCCTCTCGTCGGAATTGATTTCCACAAGCTGACCCTGCGTTTCCAGAACGGCGCGCAAGTGCGGGGTTTCGACGCCACGAAACATTTCGAGCCGGGCAAGGAAGATTATATCGACCGCTTCGCGCAATTCTCGATCGTCGCGGCGCGCGACGCGATGCGCGATTCGGGCCTGGAGTTGACACCGCAATTGCGCGAACGTTGCGCGATCGTCTGCGGTTCGGCGGTGGGCGGCCAGGCGGCAATTGAAGTGGGTTTCGAAGATTTGTATGTCACTGACCGCGGGCGCGTCCATCCGCTGACGATCCCCAAGACCATGTCGAATGCGGGCGCCAGCCACATTTCCATGGATTTGAAGCTCAGCGGTCCGACTTACACCGTTTCGACTGCGTGCTCTTCCGCGAATCACGCGATCGGCCAGGCGTTCCGGCTGCTGCGCGACGGCGATGTAGACCTCGCCGTTACCGGCGGCAGCGAAGCCATGTTTACGATCGGCATGCTGAAGGCCTGGGAAGCCATGCGCGTGATTTCTCCGGATACCTGCCGCCCGTTCAGCAAGGATCGCCGCGGAATGATTCTCGGCGAGGGCGGCGCGATGATGATCCTCGAGCCGATGGAAGCAGCCAGGGCGCGCGGCGCCAGGATCTACGCGGAGATTTGCGGCTTCGGTATGTCGTCAGACGCGAACCATCTGACGCAGCCGACCGTCGAAGGACCCGCCCGAGCCATGCGTGACGCGCTGAGTTTGGCCGGGCTCGCGCCGGAACAGATCGGCTACATCAACGCTCACGGCACCGGCACGCAGGGCAATGATCCAATCGAAACGCGCGCGATTCGGGCCGTCTTCGGCGCGCACGCGGATCAGCTCGCGGTCAGCTCAACAAAATCCATGCATGGACACGCACTAGGCGCGGCAGGCGCGATCGAGGCCATTGCCACAATCCTTGCGCTGCGTGAAGGGATTCTGCCGCCGACTGCGAACTTCACGGTCGCCGATCCTGAATGCGATCTCGACTACATTCCAAATCAGGCGCGGAAACAACAAGTCGATGCCGCGCTGTCCAATTCGTTCGCTTTCGGCGGACTCAACGCCGTCCTCGCCTTCCGCGCCTATCGCGGTTAGCTGGCCATGCGCCGTAAGAAACCCAAAGCCGGAGACAAGTCATCCTAACGGGACTCCCGCCTGGCTTTCTCGACGACCTGCCACACGAGCCTCCTCAAAACGAACCGTGCGTTAGAAATGGCAGGATTTCACGCCGCGCTTTTCGAAATACTGCTGGTGATAATCTTCGGCGCGGTAAAACTCGGGCGCAGGCGCGATTTCGGTCACAATCGCGCTCTTGAACTTGCCTGACTTTTCGAGCGCCGCCTTTGACGCGCGCGCGGCCGCTTCTTGTTCCGCGTCGTGGAAAAATATCGCGGAGCGGTACTGCGACCCCACGTCCGGGCCCTGTCGATTGAGCTGGGTCGGATCGTGAATTTCCCAGAACAAGTCGAGCAATTTCTGATAGGAAACCTGCTGCGGATCGAATTCAACTTCAACGGCCTCAGCGTGTCCTGTCGCATGGCCGCAAACGTCCTTGTAGGTCGGATTCTTTGTGTGTCCACCGGTGTAGCCGACCGTGGTCGACGTCACGCCCTTCACTCCTCGAAAGGCGTCCTCGACGCCCCAAAAGCATCCGGCTGCAAATGTTGCTGTTGCCACTGTCTAGCCCCCTTTATGTCGACCGATTAGATGCCATAGTGCCACATCCGGATTGAGGGGTCGAGTGCGCGCCGGTCTTGGTAGTGGGTCGCGTCCCGAGGCTGCCAAGACGCGTCAGAAGGCGAAGAGCAGGCGAAGGCGAAAAACGGATTTTGTGTCGAGTAGAAATTTACATATGATTCATTCTTAAGGAGTTATTTAGATTTATATTCGAGGGCTGTATCGAGTAGACATCGTCTGTGTGACCCTCCCTGGATGATGGGGGTGGCAATTCCCAGCGTATCGAAAGATCCCGGCCCTCTTCGGGGTCTAGCTTTCGGGAGCAGGCGACCATCTGGGTGCCCTCATAAGTGGCCGGTCAGGCCGCGTCTCGCGCTGGCAATATAGCCGCATGGATGGTCAAGATCGTTGCTGCAGGTCTGCAGCCGTAGGGCGGCTGAGGGATACCTCGAGAATTTTCGTGAGCATATCGGGAATTTCGAAAACGGCCCGATTGTGGAGAGCCTCCGCGTTCGTACCATAGCGCGCGAGACTGGCCGGTTCGATCATTTTGGCGGCGGCGTTTTCAACCTGCTTGAAATTCTTCAGAACGACGCCGACTTCCTTCTCGAGCACCCACTCGCAGTTGTAACGTTCCTGCGGCAGCGTCCAGGAATTGCATTCCACAATCACCGGCAGGCGCATGGCGAGCGCTTCGCTGATGCTTCCGGGGCCGGGCTTCCCGATGAAGAAGTCGACCAGCTGCATGTAATAGTTCACCTTGCTGGTAAAGCCTTCGACGAAGCGCGGGAGGCGCGGCGAACCGCTACGAAGCGCCGCAGCAAGCTTTTCGTTTTTCCCGCAAATCAAAATCAACTGGAGTTGCAGCGATGAACGATCCAGGCGCTCGGCGATTTCCAGCATGACGTTCGAGCCGTGCCCGCCGAACAGCACAAGGCCGGTCGGCAAGTCCGCGCGCAGCCCAAGCCGCTCGCGTTCGGCGACGCGATTCCCGACGGCAGGCTCGTAGAACTTCGGACTCAGAATCATTCCGGACGCGCGGAAGATTTGCTCATCCGAGTGTCCCAAGGATTTCGCCTGCGCCACCGCGCGATCCGATCCGCAGATCAGGTATTGCGGCTGGCGCTCGATCCAGAAGTGCGGCGGGAAATCCGCGATGTCGGTCAGAATGGTGACAAACGGCCGGCCGGGAAACGCGAGACGAAAGCTTTCGCCCAGGGCGCGATTGAAGTGAGGCACGAAGGAGACGACCAGGTCGGGCTGTGTCTCGCGCCAGTGCGATTCCAGCATCCGGACGGTCGGGCGATGATACGCGCGGATGGCGAGCTGTAAAACGCGCATGAGCTGTTCGCTTCCGAGGGTCCAGCCGCTGCGCAGCATCCAGTTGTAGAAATCCTGTATTCGAATGCCGGCATATTTCTTGAGGATGTCCAGCTCATCCAGCAATTCCTGCAGGTTCGTAAGACGAATGTTCCATGGCCTTTGCTGCGCCCGCGCGACCGCTTCCAGGGCCGTGGCGGCGGCGCGATGGCCTCCTCCGGCATCGAAAAAGCAGAATTCGATTTGTGCCATTCGCGCCGATTCTGGCATCAGGAGTGCCGCTTCCAGCGAACGGAATGTTAAAAGTATATTTCAATGTCGTAAGAGTTAAATGCCGGATTTTCCGCAGCATTAGCGTGCATGTCATATAGCTGTAACAGGTAAATCGTACATTTGTAGTCGTGAAATGCGACATGCACGTCCACAGCTACTTCTCCGGCCTGTGCACCACTCCCTTTGCCCGCAAATTCTGCCGCGAAAGTTACAACGATCCCGAGGAAGTGTATGCGCTCCTCGAGCGGCGAGGCATGAACCTGTTCACGCTCACCGACCACGATTCGATCGACGGAGCGGAACAGCTGCGCCGCCGGCCCGGATTCTTTCTCAGCGAGGAATTGACGTGCCGGATGCCCAGCGGCACCGAGGTCCATATCGGCGTCTACGACTTTCACGAGCGGCAGCACGCGCAACTGCAGCAGCGCCGCGATGATCTCTTGGCTCTCCTGATGTATCTCACGGAACGTCGCATCCTGTTCAGCGTAAATCACGTTTTCTCGAGCCTCACGGGCAAGCGCGAACGCGAAGATTTCGACTGGTTTCGCGAGTACGTCCCGGCGGTTGAAACGCGCAACAGCCACATGTCTGAGCAATCGAACGCGCATGCTGCAGCTCTTGCGAAGCAGTGGGGCAAGATCGGGCTGGGCGGCAGCGACGCCCACGCGATGCCATCCGTTGGGACGGCTTACACGGAAGTTCCCGGCGCACGCGACAAAGAGGAATTCTTCGCCGGCCTGCACAGAGGCATGGGCCGCGTTCATGGAGAATCGGGCGGATTCCGCAAACTGACGCGGGACGTCCTCGTGATCGCGCGAGAGATGATGCGCGAGAAGGCGTGGACCATGGCGCTTTCCCCTCTCGCCGTCCTGATTCCTGCCATCACCCTATATACTTGCCTGGACGAGCGCCTGTTCAGCCGCAAGTGGGTGGCCCAAGTGCTCGCTCGACAGGAAGCCTGGTCGCGCCGCCGGACCGCTTTCCCGCAACCCGTTCTGCAAGCTGCCGGAATGGCAATGGGAGAGTCCACATGACCGTCCGTAAAGCTCTGTGGAACCAGATCGAGTCCGGCGACCACCGGCTGATGCGGCGCGTTCACCGCTGGCGCGCGCCGCGCTGGTTCCGCATTCTGATGATCCTCTCCACCCGCGGCGGCGATGGCTGGCTGTGGTACGCGCTGGGAATCGTTCTTTACTTCTACGGAGGCCCACATCGCTTCGCGGCGATCGGCGCGGCAGGGTCGGCAGCGGCCGCCGGAATATTTCTCTTCCGCGCCCTGAAGAAAACCAGCCACCGGCAGCGACCTTGCGATATCGAGCCGCACTGCTGGTCTTCCGTGCTGCCGCCAGACCGCTACTCGTTTCCGTCGGGCCATTCGATCACGGCCTTTGCGGTTGCCGTCTCCATCGGCCTCTTCTACCCGGAGTTGATGGCTTCTCTCTTAACCGCTGCCATTTTGATCGCGGCCTCGCGGATTATTCTCGGAATGCACTTTCTGAGTGACGTTGTCGCCGGCTCCGCGATCGGCGTTGTCCTGGCTACGGCGGTATTCCACGTCTTCGCGCTTCTGTAGAGGATGGACCCGGCCGGGATTGGCCGAAGGGCCGGTCCGCGACACCTGTTCGGACAGCCAGTCTGCATTTTAAGCACTATTTGAATTTCGCGCCGTTGACTCCCCTGTGCGCCCGTAGCACGATAGCCAGCATGAGTTCCGAGCACTCAGCAGAGCGGCGCAGTTCCCGAGTTTTCGCCCGTATTCCCGTGCGCGCAGCGGGCAAAGATACAGACGGCCGCAAGTTTCACGAGAACAGCCAGACCATCGTCGTCAACGCGCATGGCGGCCTGCTCTATCTACAGAAGACTGTCGAGATCGGGGCGGATCTGGTTCTCAGCAACCCCGTGAGCGAAGAAGATCAGGAATGCCGCGTCGTTTATGTGGGAGACACTTCCGAGAAAGGCACGCGCATTGGAGTGGAATTCCTCTCGCCGAGCCCGCATTTCTGGGGAGTCGAATTCGCCGCCCAGGATTGGCCCGTCCGCGTTCCCTCACGTACGGCTTGACCTTCGACACCCTGCCATGCCGGTCGTCTTTGGCAACGCCTCGCCAGCCCTTGCACCACCCTCGGGATCACTCTGATTGCGCGGTTTTCTTCCTGAAGCCGCTTGCGAGCAGGCCCGCAAGCAAAGCAAGATTCAGCCATGCGAACCAATCGCCCCATCGCGTGTAGAGCGTATGGACGTGCTCTACTGGCGCCGCCGCAAACAGTTCGTGGAATCCGCCCGTTTCGTTGTTCTCTTCGGCCAGGACGCGACCGCGGCTGTCCGTAACGGTCAGGCGGCCCTCCTTGGCCGAGCGCACGATCGTAAACCCATCTTCCACTCCGCGCAGGATCGCCATGCGTCCGTGCAGCCAGCCGTCGATGACGAAGTCCCACGCGGGAACGAGCAACAGACCTACGCGACCATCGCCGTAGTCGCGGCTCAGGCGCGGGAAATCCATGTCCTTGCAAATCTGGACTCCCCAGAGGCCGGACGGCTCGCTCATGACGGTCCGCGTGGTGCCGGGCTGATCGACGCGTTCAAAGCCGGGAACCAGATGATGTTTCACATATGACGCGACGCTCCCATCCGGCGAATACACTCGTGCCTCATTCACACGATGCGTTCGCGTGCCGCGATCCAATCCGACGACGATCGTGGCGTGAACGCGCGCCGCGGTGGACCTGAAAAGCGCGTCCACCTGTGTTGTACCCTCGTCCGACATGACCGTGATTTTTTCGGGTAAGACGAACACACGGGCGTCCCGCGGCGCGGCCTCGACGATTCTGGACGCGTATAAGCGCAACAATTCCAGACCGGCCTCGTCAGTCTGCGGAAATTCGTGCTCCGTTCCGGTTCCGATAAGGCCCACTTCGACGGAACGGCTCGCACCGGGCTGCACACGCAGCCGCCATGCCCCGTAAAGGACCACCGCGCCAAGGAAAACGGCCACGCTCGCGGCGAGCTTCGTCTTGTGAGAGCGACTCCCCGGTCCGACGAGCAAGACGGCAATTGCCGCTGAGAACAGAAGCAGACAGAAACTGATGCCCCAGATGCCTGTAAGCGAAGCGATCTGGATGACGGGCATAAAGTTCATCTGCGTGTAGCCCAGGTTGCCGAACGTGCTGTTAATGGACTTGATCTCAGTCAAATATTCGTAGGTGACCCACAGCGCCGGAACGATCAATATCGCTTTCCCCAGGGCGCCACGTCGCACGAGCGCGCGAAAAGCCAGCGTCGTAAGCCCAAATGCCAAAGCCGGCACAGTCAGAAACACCAGAATGATCCCAAGCGGCAGTTCAATCTCGGAGTGAGCGTAATGCCAGAAATTCAAGCCGCCGATAAACCAGGCGAGAGCGGAGACTTCGAATGAGAAGGCCGCTCTGAGGCGTGGGGCCACGACCAGCACAGGAATGATTGCAATCCACGTGAGCCACCACACCGGGTGCAGGCCGGTGCCGAGGTAAAGCAACACGGCGGAGGCCGCCAATGCCGCGACTCCCATGGCGAAATGGTTCCCCAAACGAGGCTGCTCGCGTCGGAGATCAGCGCTTGAAGTCGTTTCGCTCACTTCGTCCCCAATATTTCTTTGACGGAGTTCCCAACGTAAGCCACTTGCTCCGGCGTCAATCCCGGATGGACCGGAAGGCTCAGCACGCGTTCGCATGCGCGCTCGGCGTTTGGGAAGGTTCCCTGCGGAAAGCCCAGCGAAAGATAAGCCGGCTGAACGTGCAACGGTTTCGGATAATGCACAGCGGTTTCGATTCCCCGTTCGGCGAGCTGGGCGGCCAAGCCGGCGCGGTTCCCTGTGTAAATCACGAATTGGTGGTAGACACACTCATCCCGAGAATCGTCGGTAGGAATCTGCAACGGGGCGCCCTCCAGCAGGCGTCGGTATTCGGATGCGATTTCGCGGCGCCGCTCGGTCCACGCGTACAGCCGCCGCAGCTTGACGCGCAGGACCGCTCCCTGAAGGCCGGGCATCCGGTAGTTATAGCCGACGAACTTATGTTCGTAGCGGGCGGTCTGCCCATGCGAACGGGTAATCCGCGCGAAGCCGGCGATCCGATCGTCGTTGGTGGTGAGCGCGCCAGCCTCTCCGTACGCGGCCAAATTCTTCGTGGGATAGAAGCTGAAGGCCGCTGCATCTCCCAACCTGCCGACGCGCTGCTGGCGATAACGGGCGCCGTGCGCCTGCGCGGCATCTTCGAAGACACGGATCCCGTGCCGGGCCGCAATCTCGCGAATGGGATTCATATCCGCCGGACGGCCATAGAGGTGAACGGGAAGAATCGCGCGCGTGCGCGCGGTCACGGCATTTTCGATCTGGCCGGGATCGAGATTCGCCGTCGATGGATCGATATCCACGAAGACGGGACGCGCGCCACAGTATGTAATGGCCTCGGCTGTAGCGATGAACGTGTTTGGCGTTGTGATGACCTCGTCGCCCGGCTGCACGCCCAGCGCGAGAAGTCCCAAATGAAGCGCCGCCGTGCCGTTGCTCAGCGCGATGCAATGCTTCGCGCCGCAGAAATCCGCGAATTCGCGCTCGAAGGCCTCGACCTCGGGTCCCTGTACGAACGCTGCGTCCTGGCAGACGCGGTCGAGCGCCGGAAGGATTTCGTCGCGCAGCTCCGCGTACTCGCGTTTCAAATCAAGGAATGGCACTTTCATCGGGGCCGCCTTGTGAGTGGACAGCAACTGTACTGCACGCGGGGCTGGTTCACAATCGGCGGTAGGTGGGTAGGCAACAAACTGCGAGGCGTAAAAAGAAGCGATCGAAAGGGCGCTACCCAAGACGCGCCCCTTCCGATCCTCTCAAGGAGGTCTATTCCGCGACGGCTAGACGGTAATACGCTTACGGGCCAAGCCGATCAAAGAAAGCAAACCGCTGCCAAGCAGCAGCAAAGCGCTCGGTTCGGGCACGCTCTTCGACAGGGTATATTTGAAGGAATCGCTCGCGCCGACCGTACTGGTGATAACCAGAGTCCCCGTCAGTCCGTTGCTGAGCGTTCCCGCACCGCTAAAAGGCTCATATGTCCCTGGTACAAATGTAGGGGCGCTTTCCTGGTCGCCCGTAGGACCCGTATAGACCTGGGGGCCAAATTCGTTCAAGATCGTCGGCGACCCCATCAGGAACGCGTCGAATCCGCCACCGTCGTTCGAATTGTAGAAGTCAAAAACGAAGTTTCCTAGTGGTGCGCCGTTCTCAAACAGAGGAACGCCCATGATCGTGAAGGAATTGTCTATCATGAAATCACCTGATCCAATAGCCGGAGAGGCAGGCAAAGTCCAGCTGAAAACGTCGTCCGCTTTGGCGCGAGTCGCGGAGAAGAGCGCAAGAACAGCAACCAGCAGGGAACCAATCAGTGTGCGGCGCAGCATCGGATTCCTCCCAAGAAACGAGTCCCGCGTACATCCCAGAGCACGCACATCGCCAAAAGAGGCACCGAACGACGCTCCTAACGGGCGGTGTGGTCCTGGGGGCGGATTGCGCTGGCCGAGGTGCATGGTGTAACAGATTGAAACTAGGTGGGGTAGCGCCGGTCTTCGCTTTTGTACCGTAAATCCTGTATCTCGACCTTAAAATGGGGACGATTCAGCCACTTAGCGCAGAACGATCAGCTTCCAGTGCCACAGTTTTGCACGTTTTGGGAAGACATCCTCCTCGGCATGCTTATCTATTGACGAAAATGCCGATAGGTCCCAAGAGCGTGTTCCCGAGCACTGATCCCGGGGGCGAGATCAGATCTAACGAGGCTTTTAACCGTCGTTGCCGTTGCCGTTCGGGGTCGATGCCAGTAAAATCGCTGTCAGGTCTGGCGATTTGGGGCGAGCCCCGAACTGGTCCGTCGGCGAGCACACTTGCTGCCTGAAAAACTGCTCGCCTGGGACCGAATGGAGGACCATTCAAATTGGATATCTCCTTTTCACTCGAATCGGTTGTGGTTGCGACCAAGGAACACGTTTCGTGTCCGTTGGGCGACGAATCGGCAATCCTGAACATGAAGAACAGCGTCTACTATGGTCTGAACCCGGTCGGCGCCCGGATTTGGAATCTCTTACGGCGGCCGCGCAGCGTTCGGGAGCTCCGCGATGCGATCTTGGAGGAGTATGAGGTTGAGCCGCAGCAGTGCGAACGCGACGTGCTCGATCTCCTCGAGCAAATGAAGAGCGAAGGACTGGTAGAGGTGTCGGTCAAAGAGTGAAGGGTTTGGCAACCGCGCATTCGCGGTCCCTTCTCGAGGTTGCTCGTTGGGAAGCATGGCGGGAAAATGGCAGAGATTCTACCGGCTCACTGGTTTCGAGCGCACAGCGGTTCTCGAGGCCGTGGCGGGATTGGTAGTTACCCGGCCCGGGCTGCGGCTCGCGGGTTTTCGACGATGGACGGCCGTCCTAGAATGGCTTTCACCCGCGGAGCCCGTCGAAAATCAGCTTATGGAGATTGCATCTGAGTCCGCGCGGGTCATCGCCCGCCTGGAAGCCGCTGCGACAAGGAATGTTCTCTTTCGACCCAGCTGCTTGGAGCGTTCGCTTGTCCTGTGGTGGCTCTTGCGCCGGCGCGGAATTCCGGCCGAACTGCGGATCGGCGCGCGCAAGGACGAACAAAAGTTGGAGGCTCACGCGTGGGTCGAATGCGGCGGCAGCGTGGTCAACCAGCCCGACGCAGCACACCTTCATTTCACGCCATTTGACGGCCCGATTGCCTCGGGGAAAACGTCCACCCACACTCGCTGAAGGAATCCTCGGGAAAAGGGCCGCAGAGAAACTTGGGGAGCTACTCGGTCGGCAAGACGCTGGCTCGGACTTGCGCAAGGGGACGGTCCGCCAGCAGACACTCCACGTCGGCTGCGATTGCTGCTGCTAGCGCGGGCAACATGGATAGGTCGGCGGGAGCCTGAATGCGGCGAACGGGCACTCGGGCTACGAGGCGTCCGACTAATTCGAATTCCCTGCGGCGCTCTTCGGGGTCCGACAGATAATTCATGTAAGTATTCCCCAGGACCCCGATGAATGCTTCGGTGCCCGTCAGCGGCTGTACGATGGGCGCAACCAGCCGCGGTTCGCGCCTCTGCAAGACATAAACCGCGCCAAGGGACAAAGAACTCGTTTCGAATTGCCGGGTTGGATCAAGGGGCATAAAGCACTTGTCCAATGTCGGGCAGATGCGCGGCAGTGTACCACCATCACCTAAAATGGCGTGGACCGACTCCATCCACAAGTTCACGCGCGGATACCCGGGCGGGACCACAAAACGGGACGCTTCCTCCTGCAGGGCCACAACATCGTCGGAAATTACGGGGTAACCACATCGGGCGAAGGCCGCTGCAGTCGTCGACTTTCCTGCCCCCGCGGGCCCGGCGAGTGCGATAGCATGCTCGCCGATGGCGACGGCACTCGCGTGCAAAGGGACCATGCCCCGCAAGCGCAGCACAACTCCCAAAACTGGGCCAATCAGGTACGGGGCAACGTCCTCGATCGTTAGGGAATCGGGCCACTCGACGAAGACCTCGTTGCCTTGAAGTTCGATTGCAAAATGCGCTCCGTCGCAATAGCGCAACGCCAAATACACGCCTTCGACCGGCAACGCGGCTCGCAAGACGGGATTGCCGGCCTCGTCCTTTGCCTGGCTCACATAAAACGTTTCAGACGACGAGTGGCAGGCAGCAAGCGGAAATTCCTTGGCTTTCAGGAGTACTTGAACGTCGGCTCTGTGCCCCGGATCGGACAAAACAGGCAGACTAGGGATGGCCTGGTTGCTCGCGAGTAGGAGGCCGTAAAGTCTGTGAAAAACCATCGATGGTGCGGAGCAAAGCCTTGATTGCTAATCCGGAAAGCCGTGGGGCGATTCAAAGTATCCGGTCACGACAGCACTCAAAATCAGCCCGTATGCCGATTGTTCTTCCCATTCCCATTGTCGCCATGTGCTCCCGGGCCGACACGGTACGTAATTTTCTCTATACTGCCATAGACGTGGAGGCAGGGTTTTGCATATGCCTTCTTACGAGGAGTTTTCGGATGGCCGAACCTCGCTGTCGCGTTCAATGCCTGCCCCCGGCCGACATCCTAACCAATACTGGATTATTTTTGGCCGTTCCGCAACCAAAAATTCAGGCTCAGAGGCCGCAGGTTGACCCAGGCTGACCCTGGGCTTCGTTCACCGAGCGCTGGCGGAATCCGATCCCGGCAGACGTACCGCTGGAGGTCAGGGATTGGCTCGAATCGGTCCACCCAAGCCGACTCTGGCTTCTGCAAAAGGGCAACCACAGGGTCGTGGTGGAGTGGCGATTTGCGCCGGAGCCGCACAGCCTCAGGCAGGACGCCCCGGGCCGCCCGCCGCAGCAATTCCTTATCGGAGCACCATGGTAGCCGGGCCAGCCCAAGTAGAAAAGTAATGACCCGAAGATCGAAAAACGGATGCCGGATCTCGACTGCTATTCTTGTCGCACCGGGATCGGAACTTTCAAAAAGGTCCTGCCAGCCAACGTGGGTCATGCTTACAAAGGCCTCGGGACGGACCGCAGCTATATCTCGTTCTTGACGGAGCGCAGTCCGACGGTCAGGGAATGTGCAGGCCTTCCAGCGATCCCTTAGGCAGTATTGTTTCTGGAGTTCTTCACTCAGCCAAGCAGGGTACGAATTAAACGGGTTCGTTGAATTCACCAACAACCGCCAGCGCGCACGAAGATAAAGCCTCGAAAGTCTGCCTTCTGAGCAGAGATACCGTCGGGCGTCATTCGCGGCGCGCGCGAACTGTTTCTTTCGCACGAGTTGCCTAAAATGGGCCGTAATGCGGCTCGAAAGGCCAGGATCGCTGCCATCGCCGGTGAGCGTAATCCGGGCTCTCGCACTGATTTGGCGGAGCGGATCGCGCGTTTGGTCAGGCCAAGCGTAGTGCGTAGGTTGAGGCGTGCGAAACTCCCGGTTATCCGCGCCGTCGAAGAGTCGGCAGTGACCAGCCTCCTTAAATTCAATGGGTATTTTCAGAGCATTCGCCACAAGGTTGGCGTAGTAACGCTCATCGTCAGGGGTCAAACCATCGAGAACTACCGTGTGAGCAAACAAACCATCACCATCGCCATTCGCAGTCAGGATTCGTTTTGCCGCTGCCGCCACGGTTGTCGAATCCAGGCCGCCGCTCATTAGAATCCCGGCGCTTTTCGTCCGCAGGCGGTCCGCTACGGCCTGATCGAACAGCTCGCGAAAGCGCTCTATGTAGTCGGACTCGTTTTTGAACTCCACCGGCTCGGTAACCGAAAGAGTCCAATAACGCCGGACCGAGACGCTTCCTCGTTCGCACTGAAGTGAGTGTGCGGCAGGCAGGCGGCGGACATCGGCAAACGCGGTGGTCCCAGCATCCTGATTGATATCGAAGAGCAAAAAGTCTGCGAT
Source organism: uncultured Acidobacteriota bacterium (assembly GCA_963753475.1). Taxonomy (GTDB): domain Bacteria; phylum Acidobacteriota; class Terriglobia; order Acidiferrales; family UBA7541; genus Palsa-295. The sequence goes on along the minus strand of CAVWCN010000003.1, from coordinate 184,011 downwards.
GGCCAGATCGTTCAAGCGATTCGATACGGCGGGATGCTGACGGATACAATCCAGCGTATTGCTGAATAGCAGCAGGGAGCCGATCCGGGCGTAGTAAAACGGCTTCACCCCCATGTGATCGCGCGCGCAGAAAAGACTTTGTTTTGGCCCATCCCAGATCGCGAAAGCAAAATCTCCGAGGAGATGATCCGTGCACGCCCTGCCCCACGCTCGATACGAACGCAGAATCAGTTCCGCATCAACGGCATCGGGCGCAGGTCGCTCGCTCGCGGCCGTCAGTTTCGCGACGAGATCCTCTCGACCGTCCACGCGCGCGTCTGCTGCGATCCAAATATCGTCGCCCAATTGGAATGGCTGATGCTCGCGTGCGGACTCGTCGTTGGTCTTGAGCAGCGCATGCCCCAAACCCACGTGTCCGTTGATCCACAAGTGCTGCGCGTCCGGGCCACGGAACTTCTGGAGCTCAACGAGTCTTTCCAGTACCTGCCGGTCGACGGGAGTACCGTCCACGTTGAGAATGCCCACGATACCGCTCACCAGTTCGTCCTTTGCATCGCGCCGCCCGAACCATCTCCGGTCAAAAGCAACGCGCTCACAGGGCGGGATGCGAAATTACCATCAAGGCCGGACAACCCATTCCGGACGTGCCGTGTTCTAAGGGGCGAACCAGGCGTCTGCGCTCACGAAACGTCTAGAATGAACAAACGCGCCACAATGGACAAAGCTAACATAAAAGCGCCGCGAGCAAGGTATGATGGCGGGCTCTCGAAATGCGGATCGAAATGACACCTCGTATCGAAGGATGGTGAGGATGGCGAAATCTCTTGGTGTTCTGGCCCTTCTGGCGTTGCTCGCGGGCCCGTGCTTGGCGCAGACGCCAAAGATCGAGATTTCGGCTGATGGCGCCTTCAACCGCTTCAACACCCCGACGGGATATTACCTGGATATGGCGGGCTGGAGTGCTTCGGCGAATTACAGCGTGCGAACGTGGGTTGCCGCCCAGTTGGAAGCGTCCGGGGGGTACGGCCGCCGCGAACTTGTTGGAACCACGAGCGTTCACGATCTGCTCATCGGTCCCGAGTTCTTCCCATTCCGGCACCACAAGATCACACCTTGGGGACACTTTCTCTTCGGTGAGGGATACTACCGAAACACAATCCCACCCTTTGGCGGCTTTCCTTCTGAAACCAAGGCGGATTTTTCATTTTCGTGGGAGGGCGGTTTGGGCATGGACGTCAACTTCAAGCATCGTTGGGCCATCCGTGTGATCGAATTTGACTACGTCTCCTCGAAATTCCTGGCGAACCAACCGAACGAACCACGCCAAGCGGATTATCGCGTTCAGGTTGGCGTGGTCTACCGAATCGGAAAGCATTAGACCCCTCTCACGCGTTCATGTCTTCCTCCTGTCGTTTGGCTTGACGTGTTCAGCCGGCTTGCCCGCTGCTGCGGCCTTCCCGCGAATGATCGCAACCAGTTCGCGCGCCGCGGCGGAGAGCGGGCGATCCTGCCGATACACGAGATAAAGCCGCCTCTCGACGCGCATCTGTTTCAGTCGTAATTCGCACAAATCACCGCGCGAAATCTCGTGCTCGGCGCACATCCTGGGGATGATGGCGACGCCTTTTTTCATCTCGACGAAGCGCTTGATGCTTTCGATGGTCGGCAGTTCGATGTGCATGTCCAGCGGAACATGGTGCTTGGCAAACATCTGAATCACGCGCTGGCGGTACGGCGATTCGACGATGTGTGCCACGAATGTCTCCCCGCCCAATTGGGTGATATCGACTTCCGGAGGCGCTTTCCGCTTCGCATCGCGATGTTTGGCCAACCGGTGCCCCGGCCAAACCACCAGCGCGAGCGAATCGCGGAAGAATTCCACCGCAGCCAGTTCGCGTTCTTCCGGCAGGTAGGAAATCACGCCCAGATCGAGATGATAATTCAGCACTTCGCGCGGCACGTCGCGCGAGTACACACGGTGGACCAGGATGCGCACGCCGGGGTGCAGTTTCCGGAAACGGTCGAGGGCGGGAAGCAGGGCATGAATCGAGCTTTCGTTCACGCCGACCTCGATCTGGCCGCGCTCGAGCTGGCCCAGTCCATGGACTGCCTTGCGAATCTCCTCTCGCAGATTCAGCATCCGCTCCGCGTATTCGAGCAGCAGAACGCCCGCGTCCGTCAATGTGCGCGCGCCCGAACCGCGGACGAACAGCGGCTGGCCCACCCACTCCTCGAGCTTGCGAATTGAGATGCTGACCGCCGGCTGCGTGCGATACAGCTTCTCCGCCGCCCGTGAAAAACTCTGCTCCCGCGCAACCGCTAGAAAAACCTGAAGCGAGGCTAAGTCCATGGGAATCATTATATAAGAGAGATTTATCCCTGGTGCAACAATTATAAATTGGACTTCTTGCGCGGCAACAGGCCCACTGTTAGTGGCTGAAGTTCCGGCCGGGCGGAGGTACGTGTTCCCGTCAGCATTCCGCCGTGCTCGGCAACGACTGCAGCATTTCGATGAAACGAGGCGCCATGGATCAGGTCCACATCTTCGATACCACGCTGCGAGACGGCGAACAATCGCCGGGTTTCTCCATGAATCGTGAGGAGAAACTTCTTCTCGCGCGCCAGCTCGAAGAGCTCGGCGTGGACGTGATCGAGGCGGGTTTCCCGATTGCCTCGCCGGGCGACCTGGAAGGCGTACGAGCGGTTTCCTCCGAAATTACAGGTTGCCGCGTGGCGGCGCTCGCTCGGGCCCGCCAGGAAGACGTGGACGCTGCCCTGCGCGCCCTGGAGCCGGCGGCCAAGCCGCGCCTCCATATTTTCCTGGCTACGTCCGATCTGCATTTGAAGCACAAGCTGCGCATCTCGCGGGCGCAAGCCATCGACCAGATCGGGAAAATGGTGCGCTTCGGGACGCAGCATTGCGAGCAAGTCGAGTTCTCCGCCGAGGACGCAAGCCGCAGCGACATCGAGTTTCTTTGCGCCGCCGCTTTGACCGCTGCTGAAGCGGGCGCTCAGATTGTCAATCTGCCGGACACAGTGGGCTATTCCACACCCGAAGAGTACAGCGAGATTTTCCGCCACGTGCGCGGACACCTGGTCGCGTACCCGAACATTACTTTGAGCGCGCATTGCCACAACGATCTTGGGCTTGCCGTGGCGAATTCGCTTGCAGCAATCGGCGCGGGCGCGCGGCAAGTGGAATGCACGATTAACGGCATCGGCGAACGTGCTGGAAACGCCTCCCTCGAGGAAATTGCCGTGGCCTTGCACGTGCGGCAATCGCGCTACGGCGCGTCCACGAATGTGGCGCTCGACAAGATCTATTCCACCAGCCGCCTGCTCACGTCGATCACCGGGGTTTCCGTGCCGCCGAACAAGGCTGTCGTCGGCGCGAACGCATTTGCGCACGAGGCGGGTATTCATCAGGACGGTATCCTGAAAAATCCGCTCACCTACGAAATCATCGTTCCCGAAAAGGTGGGCGTCCCGGCGCGGCGTCTGGTGCTTGGGAAACATTCGGGACGAAACGCGATCCGCTCGCGCCTGGAAGAGCTGGGCTACGAGACCACTGAGGCGGAACTGGCGCAGTGCTACGGCTTGGCCATCGCCCGTGCCGACGCTGCCAAACAAGTGAGCGATCGCGACCTTCTGGCCATCGTCCATCAGGTGAAGCGCGCGCAAACGAACCCGGCAACCGGCCGCGAGCCGAGCCTCGCGAGGCCGAACTGATCGCTCGCGGATAACGCAAGAAAGAATGAGGCCCTTGCAATGACGGAAGTACGCAAAACAATCGCACTCTTGCCGGGAGATGGAATCGGCCCTGAGGTGACGCACGCGGCCGAGCAATTACTGCGCGAGTGCGCGGCATCCTTCGGTCACTACTTCGAATTTCGCGAGCTGCCCTTCGGCGGCGCCGCCATCGACCGCACCGGAGCGCCGCTTCCGGCCGACACGCTGGCCGGATGCCGTTCGGCGGATGGGGTTCTGCTCGGCGCCATCGGCGGGCCGAAATGGGACTCCTTGCCGCTCGAGAAGCGCCCGGAAAGCGGACTGCTCGGGCTGCGGAATCTCTGGGACTCTACATCAATCTTCGCCCGATCCGGGTTCATGAAGCGCTGCGGTCGATTTCGCCGTTGAGACCGGAGCGAATCGCGGACTGCGATTTCGAGATCGTCCGCGAGCTTGCCGGCGACATCTATTTTGGCGAACACGAGACGCGCGGCGGAAACGGCGACGCGTGCGCCCGCGACGTTGCGTCCTACAGCGTGCCGGAAATCGAGCGCGTGGCACGTTACGCTTTCGAGCGCGCCGCGAGCCGCGGCCGACGAGTCGCCAGCGTCGACAAAGCGAACGTCCTGGCTACTTCAGCGCTCTGGCGCAAAACGGTCACCGCCGTTTCGCGCGATTACCCCGGAATCACGCTCGAGCATTTGTACGTCGACAATGCCGCGATGCAGATCATGCTCCGCCCGACGCAGTTCGACGTGATTCTCACCTCGAATCTTTTTGGCGACATCCTAAGCGACGAAGCCGCCGCGCTCGCGGGCTCGATCGGTTTGATTCCGTCAATGAGTCGCGGGAAGAGTGGGCCGGCGCTGTACGAGCCGATTCATGGATCGGCGCCGTCGCTTGCGGGCAAAGACGTGGCGTGCCCGCTCGGCGCCATTTTCTCGGCGGCGATGATGCTGCGGGAATCATTCGGCCTCGAAATTGAAGCGCAGACCGATCGAGGCGGCGGCGCAGCGCGTTCTCGAGCGCGGCTATCGCACGGCCGACATCAGCGAGCCGGGCGGACGCATCGGTCGGCTGCGCCGAATTTACGGAATTGATCCGCGGCGAGATGAACGACGTCCTCGTTCACCAGGAGCGCTACGGCTGGGGCGTGTAAGCCGCCCTTCGACGAAGTTCCCCCTAGCTCCCCCTGTATTCGAGTCCGAGCAAGGCCGAGCGAACAGAAAGACACGTTGATGGATACACGTGTCGATCAATTTTTCCTGCAAATCGGTGGAAACACTAGGCCAGCCCAAAAATTGATGGATACAGAATCGGCCCTGCCCGACCCTTAAACCCGTCGCAAAACCAAACAGCTTGCGATCATGTCGTGCAGCGCCTGCTTCTTTTGCGTGAAGCCCGCCATGATGTAGCCGATGAAGAAGGGGATGAGCCCGGTGATCATTTTTGCGAAGAAGCGTCCGCTGGCGCGGGCGAACGTGATGCGCCGGCCCTCCATGTCCGTCACAATCAGACCGAGAGCCATTTTCCCGAGCGTAGCCTGGTGTTCGGAGCTTTCAAACCAGGCGTAATAAAGCCAGGTAGCAGCAATGTAGGCAAATATGAATGTCAGGATCATCAGGACGGCGATCGGCCCGAAGACGTTGGGCGCGCCGTTCATTTCATCTCCCAGGTTACGGAAGAAGCCGGCCCCTACAACCGCCGCGATTAGCCCGATAAAAACGCATAAGCCCAGGACAAGCACGACGCTGTCGATGATGTACGCAACGAGCCTCAGCCAGAAGCCAGCATACGGCTGGCTGAACGGCACCGCGGCCGCCGGATAGGCGGGCACTGACGTAACCGGAGCCGTCATGGGCGGGGCTCCAGCGCTAACGCCGGGCGCGGAAAACACCGGAGCCGGAATCGGAGCGATGCCAACAGGTTGTGAGGGCGCGTCACTCAGCGATTGGCCGCAATTGCTGCAAAAAGGCGCATTTTCGGCGGCCGCCGCACCGCATCTCGAGCAGTACATTTTCGGCCTCCTCCGCGTCCTATATCTTCCGTAGCACCAGCGTGCCCGCGATGATGTCGTGCAAGCCCTGTTTTCTGGCGGTAAAGCCGATCATGATAAATCCAATGAACAGGATGATCGTCGAGAGGATCTTGGCGAAGAACCGGCCAGTGGCTCTGCCAAAGCCGATGCGACGGCCCTGTAAATCCGTCACTTCGAGGCCGAGGGCTTTCTTGCCGAGGGTCGCCTGCCAGGCGGAGCTTTCCAGCAGCGCGTAATAGAGCCAGTTAATGACGAAACGGACCGCGGCGAGCCGTCCGAACATTCCCATGAGGGGAATCCAATCTTCCGGCCGGGGCGGGCCGCCATGCATGAACGTGCCCATCGGAATCGAGGCCATAAACGGGATTGTGATCGCAAACCCGATGCATCCGAGAACGACTGCGTCGATGATAAATGCGACGAAGCGCAGCCAGAAGCCGGCATATTTCACGGTGGGAGCCGGGGCCCAGCCCGCAGCGGGCACCGCCGGCACCGAAGCCGCCGGCGCCCCCATGGTCGAGCCGGGAGAAGCAACGCCCGTTAGCTGGCCGCACGCGCTGCAGAACGTGGCATTGTCCGGAACGTTTGCGCCGCATTTCGAGCAGTACATTGTGCTTCTCCTTCTGCCTGGCCGCCTACGGGAATTGGGCCTCGGGAATCGGCGCACAAGAGCGCGCCTGAACTTGGCGGGAATCCTACTTGACAGTGCGCGAACGGGTCAATGCAAATCCATCCCGGGGCCAACCCGCCATTGAGGTGCAGGCAGATTGGCGCGGCGGCGGAAGGGGTCCTCGGGGACAGTAGCCCGGCGAAGGAATCGAGGGCATCCTCACCGATTGCGCCATCGGGAAAGCGAATGAGACCCTCGCTCCGCGATTCGGGCTAGTTATAAATCGAACCCGCCGAGCCCGACGAAAGGCAGCAGGGGACGGCAATGTCGAGAATCAGCGGCCCTTCTTCTTCGCTTTGACGGTGGTCGACTGTCCTCCCATCAACTGGGCGAGTTCGTCGAGTCCCGCTTTGCACTGCGGTGCGTAAGGACCGTTCGGTTCGGCATCGATGCACTTCTGATAGGCCTCGTTCGTTCCGGGAGGGAGGACGTAGGTGACCTTGCTGCCTTCCTGCTTCGAATCGATCTGCGCGGCGAGCGACGACCCGAGGAGAAACCAGGCTTGGGCGTCCTTCGGATCGATGGTGGTCACTTTCTGAAACGCCGTCACGGCTTCCTTCTGGTGCTGCTTGTTATAGAGGACAATCCCAAGATTCTTCCAGCACACCTTTGCGCCCGCTGGTTCCAAGGCCGCCGCTTTGTCACAGTCCGCGCCGGCTTCCGTGACCTTCGATTGCAGCACGGCGGGATCGGTTTGTGCGACCGCGGCGTTCGCGATATTCGTGCTCAATTGCGTGTACAGCCCGGCGCTGGGCTGGGCCGCAATCGCTTTCTGGAATGAATCGACGGCATCGTCATACTTTCCGGAGCATTCGTCGGCCGAGCCGAGATTGCCGAGAACGATCGCGGTGTTTTTCAGGTCCTTGGGTTGAACACCCTTGGCGGCTTCGGAGAATTCGTTCGCGGCGTTCTGGCAGGCGGTGATGCGTTGGGCCGCGATGTTCGCTTTCTGATCGGCGGGCGCGCCCTTCATCTGTTGTGCGAGCGCGTCAGCCTGCGTCATCGCTTGGCGGCCGGCGTCGAAGTGGGTCTTCATAGACTTGAAGGCGTTTTCGGCGGCCTCTCGCTTTTTCGCTTCCTCGGAGTTGGCGAACTTGGCCATAATGTTCTTGTAGTTGATCACCAAGGTGCCCGACTGTCCTTCCTTGAGCAGGAACTTCTCGGCATAGGGAGGCAGGTTCGGGTTGTTGGTCTGCACGCTGACGTCGTAGATCCCGGCACGTAGCCCGAGCTGCAGAAACTTGCCTTTCTCATCGGTCTTGAACGTGTACACCTGGCCGCTATCTTCGCTCTTAAGGACCACCGTGACGCCAGGCATCGGCTTCTCCTGCGCATCGAGCACCTGGCCGTCCAGCCGGTTATTTCCCTGGGCCGCGGCGGCTTCAGCGCACGCCAGGACGAGGACGACCAGCCCAACAAAATGAATCCATGTTTTCATTTCGCTTAACCTCCGCATTAAGAGTGCCGATTATGGCGCAACCCGGACTCGGTACGCTACAGAGTCAGCCGCTCTCGCATCGAGCGCCCTGCTATCGTTCAGAATTCCTGAGCGAATCCCCGTTCAAGGCGTCTTTCTGGTTTCCACGGATGTCGACGCGCCTTTCGCCAACTGGGCAAAGCCATCCAGCTCCGCCCTCACCTGGCCTGCGTACGGCCCGTTCGGTTCCAGTTGCAAGTATTTTTGGTAAGCCTCGATGGTCCCGGACGGAATGACGTAAACCATCTTACCGTTTTCCTCTTTAGTCGTAATGGAATTGCTCAGCGCGTCGCCAAGGAGCTTCCAGGCGAGCGCATCCTTGGGGTTAATCTGCGTGGTTTTCTGGAGCGGCGCAAGCGCGTCGGCTGGCGTCCCATGATTCATCAGCACAACGGCAATGTTTCTGTAGCAGCCTCCCTGCAGCTCTATCGCCGCCGGGTCCACCGCCGGAATTTTGTCGCACGTTGTGGTCGCCTCCGGGATTCGGCCCACTTCCGCCAGGTCTGTCCCGAGCTGCATGTACGTTCCCGGCTCCGACTTCGATAGCAAGGCTTCCTGCAGCATAGGTATCGCGTCCTGATAATCTCCGGCGCCGCTGTATGCCATGCCCAGATTGCTCAAAATGACCGGCAGATTCTTGTCTTGCACCTCCATCTCCGCTGCCTTCTGTTCACTGATCAATCCATTACGGATCAGCCTGACCAAGCCTATTGGCCTTATCGCGTCTTCGTCCGCGAAAACCGTGTCTTTCAGCGCTTCCTGATACTCCGTAATCGCCGCCTGGTAATCGGCGTTCATTCTGGCCAGCAGGGCCGATCTTTGGTCTCCCGTTGCAGTCTGGATTTGCTGCCTGAGCGCTTGGGCGTCGTGCATTGCGTTATTGCCGCTGGCGAGATGGCTCTTCAGCAGTTTGGCCTTGTTCGCCGCTTCTTCCTGCTTCCTCTTTTCCGCAGGGACGTCAGCGCCCTGCTTCGCGGCAGTGGTCTGGGAGTTTTCGCCCGACGTGTTGTCGCCTGGGTCATAGTTGATTCGGTCCGTATGGTTTTCGCCGTTGACGTCAGAACCCACCGTCGTGCCAGAGAGCCGGCCGGTCTGCGCCCCGGCCGTCGGCACCAGCAGGAACGGAGAGAACAGCAGAGCCAGCGTGCCAGCTTTCATAAGGCGTCGGTTCATGAGAGCTTTCCCTCCTTTTTTCCTTAGATTCTCGGGCGCATTATTTCGCAACCTGCGCCCGATAAGGGATCGGGTCCGAATACCCGGCTTGCGAGAAGGCCCCCAGGCGCAGCCAGCAACTATCGCATATTCCGCATGCTTCGTCTTCAAATTGATAGCAGGACCAGGTGAGGTCAAGCGGCGCGCCCAATTCCATCCCCCGCCGGACGATCTGGCTCTTCTTCATTCCGATCACCGGAGTGACGATCTGGATGTGTGTCTCCGGGCGCGTGCCCTCGCGAATCACCTGCTCGAAGGCGCGGTAATAGGCAGGCCGGCAGTCCGGGTAACCGGAGCTATCTTCTTCGACGGCTCCCACGAAAATCGCGCTGGCTCCTATCACCTCCGCCCAGCTTACGGCCGCAGAGAGAAAATGGGCGTTGCGGAACGGCACGTACGTGACGGGAATTCCGGCTGCCGCACCGAGCGCTTTCCCCTCTCCAGGCACGGCGATTCGGTAATCGGTGAGCGCGGAGCCGCCGATCTGCGTCAGCGAATCGAGCCGGATCACGAGGCGCTCGCGTACTTTATAGAAATCCGCAATGTCCTCGAAGGACTGACGCTCGCGGCGCTCCGTTCGCTGGCCGTAGCTGGCGTGGAGCAGGGCGAGGCCGTGCGTTTCATTGGCAATCGCCGCTGTGACGCAGGAGTCCATACCCCCGCTGAGGAGCACGACGGCCTTGTTTTCCCCGGTTGCCATTTCTAAGGAAAGTATAGCTCGACGCGCGACCGCAGGAAAATGGCCGGGGCGACCCCGGCACGAATTTCGGACGCACGGCCTTGAGTCTGTCCCGGGTCAGTGAGCGGTCGCTTGCGCGACGGGCTTCGTCAATTCCTTCGAAAGATAGATGAGCTGTCCGACGTGATGATAGGCATGGGCCGCGCAACGGAATACTGCGGTGAAACGGTCTTTGGCGAAGGGTTCGCGTTCGCCGGAATAGGGCTTCGTCCAATCCTCGGGTGACTGCCGGCGAATCGTTTGGGCCACCATGTCGATGGCACGGTCAAAATCGGCGAGCGCCCTTTCCTTCGGCCTCTTCTGGGCGTCCGCAAATTCCACGTCCCGGTGGCGGGTATAGCCCGTACCAGCAATTTGCGCTCCGATGTAGTAGTTGAGGTTGCCGGTCAAATGCAGGAGCAGGTGGCCGACGCTATTGCCGTAGGGATAGGGTCGCATCCAAATCTGCTCGGTCGTGAGCGGATCGACCCAGCGATGCACCTGATCGCGAATTTCCTCATAGTATCCCGCGAGAGTAGCCGTGATTGCCTCTGCTAATTCAGCCATTGCTTGCCTCCATCATTCCATCATCGGATTTGCGGGAGCGGATCAATTCGAATCTGCACGGCTTTTGCTACTGCTCGGTTTCCGGGAGAGCACCCGGTTCATGAAAGCCGATGCGCCTGCCCGGCTTGTCCGGAGGTTCCATCAGAAGTATGCGCTCAGTGGGGACCATTGCAGCCTTTGGCATGGATCTCCGATCTGAGGTCGCAAATTGCGACCCCTGAAACTGTAACCACCGGAAACTGGACACTTGGGCTCGAAGGGCCTCGCTGGGCCGGTCGAGGCCGGCCAACTCGTGAAAGCGATTCTGGAGAGTGGCCGGGAGGCCTCTTATTTTGTCTCCCAGCATGGAATTTCGGAAGGGAAAAATGCCGGCAGCATTCACACGGCTGCGCCACACCGCAATCGTCGAAAGCGTCCGCTATCGGCCCGATATTCGGCCGCCGAACGGGCGCTTGTGTGCCTGCTGCACCGGGCGGATAATGCTGCGGGCGTGCGTAACCAACCCGACAAGAATCCTACAACACTAGAAAAGCAGCCGCAGTCGCCCCCCAAAAGCGCGCAGGGCGGCCCGGAACGCAAGCCCTCACGGCAAGGTACGGCAGCGAGCTGGCAGCGCAAACGGGGCCACCGAGTCTTGCGGGCGCTAGTGCACTACGGCGGGAGCGCGCTGGCTCTGGCTTTGTTGTTCCGGTTTCTGCCGGGACGGCAAGTCCTGCACGCGCTAGCGAGACTGCCTGCGGGCCTATGGATCGCGGTTGTGGCTGGGTACTTGGCGACGCACCTGCTTGGCGTGGGCAAGTGGCGGCTGATGGTGAACACCGCGGGCGCGGGGCTCAATTACCTGCAGGCCGCGCGCTGCTACTTCGCCGGACTGTTCGGGACGCTGTTTCTGCCATCGCTGATCGGGGGCGACCTGGTCCGAGCGGCGCTGGCGATGCGTTACGGAAAATCGAAAGCAGGTGTGCTGCTGGGCAGCTTTCTCGACCGCATGATCGACTTCACCGCGCTGATGCTGGTAGCGGCGACCGGGGCGCTGCTGGCGCCCACAGCGCTGGAGCGGGAGAGCAGGCGCGTGTTTCTCGGGGTGGGCGCGGCGGTGATTGCGGGCCTGGCGCTCGTGGCCGTTGTAGCGGCACTAATATCTTTCCAGCGGCTTTCGTTTCGGATGCGGCGGCGAGCGGTGAACCTGCGGCGGGCCGCGCGGTCGATGGCGCAAAGGCCGCGTGTAGCGCTGGCGGCTCTCAGCATCGCGGTCGTCTCACAGCTTTCGTTCATCTGCCTGAGCATCGCGCTGGCGGATGCGTGCGGGCTGCGGCTGGTTTTTCGGGCGTGGCTGTTTGCGTGGCCAATCGCGAAGCTCTCGGCGGCGATCCCTGTGACGCAGGGAGGCATCGGGATTCGCGAGGCGGCCCTGGCGGGACTGCTCGTCCCGTTTGGCGCGCCGCCCACGCTGACGGTCGCCGCGGGATTGGCGTGGGAGGCGGTCGCGATCAGTGGAGCGTTGATTGGAGGAGCATTCGCGCTGGCGGTGCGGAGAAGGGCGTCGTAGCGGAGCCCAAAGGAAGCAAGAGACAAATTGCGCGCGGACCAACAATCGTATAAGGCTCGATTTTAAAAACGGGAACGGGTGGCGCGAATGTACTCGCGAAGAGCGGTCACATTGGGGCTGCAGGCGCCCAGGCGGCCAGCGTCCACCGGCAAACCGAGGCGTTCGGCCTGCTCAATGCTGAGGCCAGCGTCATCCAGTTCGGCAAGGCTATAGCCGCCGGTAGGCACCACACGGCGCCCGGAAAACTCCACAGGACGCGGCGGGCGGTGCGTGTGCCACCGCTTTCGCACGATGTCAAAGAAGTCGTCCCAGTCTCTCCGGTTCCACATGGCAGCCCCCTGCTCGCCCCAACTGAGAACTTGGATGCGGCATCTCCTGTTTCGGTAGCACAAAACCCCACATGAACTTCACCAAGAAGAAACAGTAACTCCGCATGCTGGAGTGCCGCAGATTGTAACCCCGCCGGCGGTAGGAAGTTGCGAAAGAATGGAAATTGTGGCTTTTGAGTTAGTGCAACTTAGGCGCCGCGCGGGCTCATCTCCGAGGGATGTAGTGGTTTGGAGGCGCGCCAAAACGCTGCAAAGCTCGTGCTGCTCCTTTTGTAGTCGCAACTTAGCGGGTCATAACGGCAGTACCGTGTCGCAGCGGCTACCGCGCCGATGCAAGCGGCTGCTATACTTTGCGCAGGTTACGGCAATATTCACGTTTGGCGAAACTCTGATGAGCAACCCAGTCATCGTCGTGCACTACCACGAGCTGTGGCTGAAGGGCGCGAACCGCCGCTTCTTCCTTGGGAAACTGTTCACTGCGCTGCGGCAGTCGCTTGAGGGAATCGATGTCGAGCGCATCGAGCAGCCGGGCGACCGGTTCCTGGTGCGCCTGCGCGAGGGCGCATCGGTATCCGCGGCTGTCGAGCGGGTGCGGCGGGTGCTGGGTGTGGCGAATTTCGCTGTGGCGCAACCAGTGGAGCGCGACCTGGAGGCGATTTGCCGCACGGCTTGGAACGAAGTCGAGCCGCTCGCGTTTGCGGCGTTCGCCGTGCGCGCCAAGCGCAGTGACAAGAGGTTTCCGCACCCGGTGATGCAGATCGAGGCGGCGGTAGGGAAATACCTGCTCGACCGGCTCAGGGCGCAGGGGCGTGACGTTCGAGTGCACTTGCGCGAGCCGGAGCTGACCTGCCGGATCGAAATCACGCCGGGGCCGGCGCTGGTTTACGCGAAGAAAATTGAAGGAGCAGGCGGCCTGCCCGCGAACACGGCGGGGAAGATCACCTGCCTGCTTTCCGGTGGATACGATTCGGCGGTCGCCGCATATCAAATGATGAAGCGCGGCGCGCACTTGAGCTTCGTCCATTTCTACGGGACGGGAGCGCGGCCGGGAGAATCCTCACTGCACGTAGCAGCTGGGCTGATGCGGCGGCTCACGACCTATCAATTCAACTCGAAGCTTTATCGCGTGCCGTTCGAGGCGATCCAGCGGGAGATTGTGCGCTACGCGCCGGAGGATTTTCGCGTGCTGCTCTACCGGCGCATGATGCTGCGGATCGCGCAAGTGCTGGCCAGGCGGGAACAGGCGCTCGCACTGGTGACCGGAGACAGCCTGGGGCAGGTGGCGTCGCAAACGCTGCGGAACCTGGTGGCCGTGGATGCGGCGGCGAAGATACCGATTTTCCGTCCGCTGATCGGCACGGACAAGATCGAGATCCTGGACACGGCGCGGAAAATCGGCACCTACGAAATTTCGTCGGAGCCGTTCCACGACTGCTGTCCCGTGTTTCTGCCGAAGGCGCCGGCGCTCTTCGCGACCTCGGAGCAACTGGATGAAGCGGAATCGCGCCTGGATATTGCGGCGCTCGTGGAGCAGGGAGTGCGTGGCGCGTCGCTGCAGAAGTTCACGTACGCGAGCGGAAACGTAAGCGTGACCGAATCGCAATCGCGGGCGACCGTGGCCCGGCAGCACTAGGTCGGCCGCCGGGCGCAGGATTCAGGCAACGAACTCCCTCAGGAGCAGGATCTCGGGGAGCGGATCCAGACTAAGATCAGCGGTCGTAGCCACCGCCGCCGCGTCCGCCGCGCCCGCCGCCACCGCCGCCGCCGCGTCCCCGGCCTCCGCCACCACCATGGCCGCCGCGTCCGCCACCACCTCCACCGCCGCCTTCGCGGGGACGGGCCTCGTTGACGATCAAAGCGCGGCCGAGGAAGTCCTTGCCGTTGAGAGCGGCAATCGCCTTTTCAGCCTCAGCGTCATCGTGGAATTCCGCGAAACCGAAGCCGCGCGGCTGGCCACTGAAACGGTCCTTCAATAGCGTCAACGAATCGGGGTTCGCTCCGACCTCGGCGAACAGCTCCTGCAGTTGCTCTTCTGTAGCCTTGAACGATAGATTTCCCACATAAAGTTTCTTCACGGTACGGCTCCTGTGCTCCGCATGGGCAGAGCACTGTTCCGAGGCTGAAGATGCAGGATCCCGGCCATGGGCAGTCGAACCGTCCACCGCGCTCCAACCGCTGGCGATCAGGCGAGGTCAAGAACGATCGATCACACGCACGTCGGCGATAACAATCCACCAAGCTGAGAATTTAGGGACCATTTGCGCCCAAGTGCCATGGATGACGCGGCTGCTCCGGCTGAAGCAAGCGCTCCAGCAACTCGGCAGCATCTTGAGGCAACTCCGGCTGGGAGTCAATAAGCGTGGTTAGCGTGGTTAGCAGCGGCCTCGCGAGCAGACAGCGGCGCTGGGGGCCCGGGGTGGAAGCCTGCTGGCTTTTCGCGATTGGTGGTAGGATGCGCGCAATTCAGCCGGGAGCGATTTTGTCCGGGAGGCGGCTATGCGGGGATCGATGATGGATTTCCCCCTGACGGTGAACCACATTTTCGAGCGCGCGGGGCAACTTTTTGGCGATCGCGAGATTGCTTCGCGCCGGCCAGACCGCAGCATCTACCGCTACACATACGGGGATTTGTACCGCCGGGGGAAACAGCTCGCGTCAGCGCTTGAGCGAGCCGGGCTGCGCAGGGGCGACCGCGTCGCGACATTGATGTGGAATCACGGCGGACACCTCGAAGCGTACTTTGGTGTGCCGTTCGCGGGCGGAGTGGTGCACCCTTTGAATTTGCGGCTGCATTCCGGCGAGATCGCGTTCATCGCCAACCATGCGCGCGATCGCTTTCTGCTGGTCGACGACGTGCTGTTGCCGATCTTCGAAAGGCTTCGTGGGAAAACGAATTTCGAGCGCGTGATTGTGGTTCCTTTTGGCGGCTGCCAGGTTGCGGCGGAGTTTCAGGGTTACGAGGAGTTTCTCGCGTCAGGTTCGGAGGACTTTACGCCGGATCGAGCCGATGAGAACGATGCGGCGGAGATGTGCTTCACTTCGGGAACCACGGGGCAATCCAAGGGCGTCGTCTATTCGCATCGCGCGCTGGTGCTGCACAGCTTCGCCGTCGCCCTTCCGGACGCGCTGAATCTCTCGAACCATTCGGTCGTATTCCCGGTTTCTCCCATGTTCCACGCCAACGGATGGGGGCTGCCGTGGGCGAGCGTGATGGTGGGAGCCCGGATCGTTTTTCCGGGGCCTCATTTGGATCCCGAGACTCTGCTGGACACCATGGCGGACGAAGAAGTGACTCACTCCTGCGGGGTGCCTACCGTCTGGCTTGGCGTGCAGGCCGCGCTGGAGAAGGAACCGGCGCGCTGGCGATTTCCGCACCCCATCAGAATCTTGTGCGGGGGCATGGCTCCTCCCGTTTCGCTGATTCGCACTTTGGACCGCTTCAATTTGAACCTCATACATGGCTGGGGCATGACGGAAACTGCGCCTCTCGCGACCGTTGGTTCCCTGAAACCCAAGATGAAGGGCTGGCCGGAGGAGCAGCAACTCCAAAGGCGCGCGATGCAGGGTCTTGCGGTGCCGTTCGTGGAGGTACGCATCATGCGTCCGGAGGGTGAGGCTCCTCATGACGGCGAAACGCCCGGCGAAATCGAAATCCGCGGCCCCTGGATCGCGGCAAGCTACTTCGGTTGCTCGGACCAGCAACATCGGTGGACAGACGACGGCTGGTTCAGGACGGGCGATGTCGCCACGATGGATCGCGAGGGCTACCTGAAGATCGTGGACCGGAGCAAGGACCTCATCAAATCGGGCGGGGAGTGGATCAGCTCGGTCGATCTCGAGAATGCCCTGGTGGGGCATCCCGCAGTGCGCGAAGCGGCGGTGATCGGCGTGGCACATCCCAGGTGGCAGGAGCGACCTCTGGCGGTGGTCGTACTGAAGGAAGGTGTAGCGGCGGAGCCCGAAGAGCTGCGCGAGTTCCTGGCGGAGAAGTTCGCCAAGTGGCAACTTCCCGACGGGTTTGTGTTCGTGAACGAATTGCCACACACGTCAGTGGGAAAGCTGCTGAAAATGAAATTGCGCGAAAGATACGCGAATTGGGATTGGAAGGTGGAGGATCGCGGGCGATAAATGCCGGGCGGTGGATGCTGCGCCCCTACTCGCTCTCGCCGCGGCTAGGTCCGGTAACTGGCGTTGATGTGGACGTATTCCTGCGTGAAGTCACAGGTCCACATGCGGGCGCGGCCCTTGCCCGAACGGAGATCGACGGCGATGGGCACGCGCTTCGCGAGCATTTTCTCGTGCGCGCTGCGCTCGTCGAACGGATACTCGCGGCCGCGTCGGCAAACGGGGATGCCGGCCAGCCAGATGTTGACGCGCTCGAAATCGAAGTCGACCCCCGAGCGGCCCGCCGCAGCCAGAATGCGACCCCAATTCGGATCGGCGCCGGCGAAAGCGGTTTTCACGAGCGAGGAATTCGCGATGGTACGCGCGATCCGGTCGGCAGCGCGATCGGAAGGCGCTCCGCGAACTTCAATCTCGATCACGCGTTGCGCTCCTTCGCCATCTTCAACGATTGCCAGCGCAAGCGATTCGCAAACTTTCTGGAGAGCGGAGACGAAGCTTTTGTAGTCGCGGCTTTTTGCGGTGATTTTGCGCGCGCCGGATTGCCCGTTGGCCAGGACTGCGAGCGTGTCGTTCGTGGACGTGTCGCCATCGACCGTAATGGAATTGAACGTCGGCGCGGTCGCCGCGCGCAGGGCGCCCGAGAGCAGCGCGGGTGAAATGGCCGCGTCGGTGAGAATGTACGAGAGCATGGTGGCCATGTTGGGATGGATCATGCCCGAGCCCTTTGCGCAGCCCAGCAGACGGACCCGCGTGGGGCCGATTCGGCACGTAGCGAATGCCCATTTGGGACGCGTGTCCGTAGTCATGATGGCGCGCGCGACCTGTTCGAATGCGCCGGGCTCGACACCGCGAGCGAGAATGAGCGTCGGAATCGAATCGAGAATTTTCTCGACGCGCAGCGGTGCGCCGATCACACCGGTAGAGCAGACGAGGATTTCTTCGGACGGGCAGCGAAGCGCGCGAGCCAGATGCGCGGCGGTGGCGCGCGAAGCGGCCATTCCCTGGGGACCGGTGCAGCAATTCGCGTTGCCGGAGTTCACGATAATGGCGCGAACTTTGCCGCAGGATTGCTTCAGGTGCTCGCGGCAGAGACGCACGGGCGCGGCCTGCACGCGGTTGGTGGTAAAGACCGCCGCGGCGGATGCAGGGGTCTCGCTGACCAGAAGTCCCAGATCGAGTTTGGATTTCTTCAGCCCGCAATGCGTGGCGGCGAACGCGAAGCCTTTGGGAACCGCCTGCTTCAACACGTGCGGCGGCGTGGCGCCGGACCGCGCGAAATCCGTATTCGTGGTTGGGAGCATGGCGACTTGGCTCGCCGCTGTGACCGTCATCGCACTCATGGATGTTCCTCGATTTTTGTGACGCGCAGGTTAAAGTCTTCCAGAGCGGCGCGTACCGCGCCGGGAGCCGTCCCGCCGACTGTCGCGCGGCGATTCAGCGCCGATTCGACGGAGAGCACGGTGCTCAGATCGCCTCCAAAATTCGGCGAGAACTCCTTCAGCCGCACGACTGACATTTCTCGAATTGATTTTCCTTCCTGCTCCGCAGCACGCAGAATCTTGCCGACGATCTCGTGCGCCTCGCGGAATGGAGTGCCCGCGCCCACGAGATAATCGGCGAGTTCGGTGGCGACAAGCGCAGGATCGCTCGCGGCGTCGCGCAGACGCGCGGCGCGAAATTGGGTGGCGGCGAGCGCCGCGGCGGCGATCTGAGTCATCGCGAGCGCCTGGTCGTGCGCTGCGAAGAGCGGCTCTTTGTCCTCCTGCAAGTCGCGCTGGTAGCTCGAGGGCAGGCCTTTCATCGTAGTGAACAGCGCAAACAAGCTGGCGTAGATCCGTCCCGTCTTGCCGCGAATCAACTCCCAGGCGTCCGGATTTTTCTTTTGCGGCATCAGGCTGCTGCCGGTGGAGTATTCGTCCGGCAATTCAACGAAGCCGAATTCGGGCGAAGCGAAGAGGACCATGTCTTCGGCGAGCCGCGAGAGATGCATGGCGAGCGCGGCCATCGCGAACAGGTATTCCAGCGCGAAATCGCGGTCGCTGACCGCGTCGAGGCTGTTCGAGGTTGGGTGCGAAAAGCCCAGATCACGCGCGAGGATTTCGCGGTCGAGCGGGAACGCGCAACCCGCGAGAGCGCCGGAGCCGAGGGGACAAGCGTCGGCGCGTGCCGCGGCCGAGCCAGCGCGTTCCGCATCGCGGAGAAAAGCCTCGCCATGCGCGAGAAGCCAATGCGAAAGCAAAAGCGGCTGCGCGTGTTGCATGTGCGTCGTGCCGGGCATCGGAATGCCAAGGTTTTCTTCCGCTTGAGCTGCTACGGCGCGTGCCAGCAATCCGAGGCTTCGCCGAAGATCGCGGGCCGCTTGCTTGACGTACATGCGGAACTCGGTGGCGATCATTTCGTTGCGGCTGCGGCCGGTGTGCAGTTTCGCGCCGAGCGGGCCGAGCTTTTCGATCAGCGCGCTTTCAACGAAATGGTGAAGATCTTCGGCTTTGGAGTTGTCCAGCCAGGCCCGGTCAGATTGCGAGCGAAGTTCGAGATCGTCCAGGGCCGCGACAATTCTCTGACCTTCTTCGTGCGTCAGGATTCCCGCGGCGGCGATGGCGCGCGCCCAGGCTCGGTCGAGCTCGAATTCTTGCGGGAGCAGGCGGCGATCGAAGCTCCACGAGCGCTCGAACTCGTAGAACGAAGCGTCGGGCGAGCGGTCGAAGCGGCCGCCCCACATTTTTTGCTCGCCGGGAGAGCTCATTTCACTTCAGCGGCGCGCGGCGCCTCCCATTCGAGCGGAACCGTGATGGGAAGCGCGAACAGGTTGATGAAGCCCTCGGCGTCCTTGGGGTTGTAGCCGGTCATGGTGAAGCTGGCGAGGTTGGTGCGGTACAGCGAGAACGGCGAGCGGCGCGAGGCGACCGTCAGATTGCCCTTGTAGAGCGTCAGCCCGACGGAACCCGTGACGCGCTGCTGCGACACCGCAAAGAACGAATCGAGCGCCTGGCGCAGCGGCGTGAACCACATGCCGTAATAGACCATTTCAGCGTAGCGCAGCGCGAGAATCTGCTGGTAATGCGCTGTTTCCCGGTCGAGGCAGATGGATTCGAGTTCGCGGTGCGCGGCGACGAGCAACGTGCCGCCGGGAGTTTCGTACGCGCCACGCGATTTGATGCCGACGAGGCGGTTTTCGACGATGTCCATGCGGCCGATGGCATTTGCGGCGCCGATTTCGTTCAATTGATCGAGGAGCGCGAGCGGCGCAAGCTTCTTGCCGTTCACGGAAACGGGAATGCCCGATTCGAAGCCGATCTCGACGGTCGTGGGACGATCCGGAGCCTTGGCGGGAGACACCACCCACTGCCACATGGCTTCTTCGGGCGCATTGACGGGATCTTCGAGCACGCCACCTTCATGGCTGAGGTGCCAGATGTTGCGGTCGCGGCTGTAAATATTCTTCGTGGTCTGCTCGACGGACACATTGTGCGCGCGCGCATAGGCGATGGCCTCTTCGCGCGAGACGATCTTCCATTCGCGCCAGGGCGCGATGATTTTCAATTCGGGAGCGAGGGCCTTGGCCGCGAGTTCGAAGCGAACCTGATCGTTACCTTTGCCGGTGCAGCCGTGTGCGATCGCGTCCGCGCCGAGCTTCTTCGCGAGATCGACCTGGCGTTTCGCGAGCAGCGGGCGCGCGAACGACGTGCCGAGCAGATATTTGTGCTCGTAGACGGCTCCGGCGCGAAGCGTGGGCCAGATGTAGCCGGTGATGAACTCCTCGCGAAGATCTTCGACGTACGCAGCGCTCGCGCCCGTGGCGAGGGCTTTTTTTCGCGCGGCCTCGAGATCCTCCTGCTGGCCAAGATCGCCGACCATGGCGATCACTTCGCAGCCGGGATAATTCTCCTTCAGCCAGGGGATGATGATGGAGGTGTCGAGACCTCCGGAATACGCGAGCACAACTTTCTTGGGCAACAGATTCTCCTTTTATTTGGCCGCTATCAGCTCATCAGCGTGAGCAGGATCGCCTTCTGGACGTGGAGGCGATTTTCGGCCTGATCGAAAACGATCGAGCGCGGGGAATCGATGACGCCGGCGCTGGCTTCGAGCCCGCGATGCGCCGGAAGACAATGTAGGAAAACGGCGTCGCGCGCGGCGTGCGCAAGAAGCGCTTCGTTCACCTGGTATCCAGTGAATGCCGCTTCGCGCGCAGCGGATTCCTGCTCCTGTCCCATGCTGGCCCACACATCGGTGTAGACGGCCTGCGCACCGGTCACAGCGTCTTCCGGAGAGCGCAGGATCTCGATTTTGGCGCGAGTTTCGCGAGCAGCGCGCTTTGCTTCGGCAACAATGGCCGGATCTGGTTCGTAGCCGGACGGCGTGGCGACTTTCACGTGAGCTCCGACGCGCGCAGCGGCGAGCAGGAGCGAGTGGCACATGTTGTTTCCGTCGCCGACGTAAGCGAACTTGAGACCACGCAGGCTGCCGAAGCGTTCTTCGAGTGTGAAGAAGTCGGAGAGGGCCTGGCAGGGATGGAAACGGTCGGAAAGCGCGTTGATCGACTGGGACGCGGGCGTTCGAGGCAAGCTCGTCGAGCGTTTCCTGGGCGAAAACGCGCGCCACGATCCCATGCACCCAGCGATCGAGGCATTTCGCGACGTCGGGAACGGATTCGCGCTCGCCGAGGCGCGTGGTGGTGTGATCGAGAAAGACCGAGGAGCCACCGAGGCTCGCGATTCCTACTTCGAAGGTGACGCGCGTGCGCAGCGACGGCTTTTCGAAAATCAGGGCGAACGAACGCCCGACAAGCGCGGTGCGGTACGAATCGGGCCGAGCTTTGACATCGGTGGCGAGCTGAAAGAGTTCGCGAACCTGCGCGGACATCCATTCCGTTCCGGTGAGGAGATCGTTCGGCAGCGTGAGAGTTGCGGCAACGGCGTTCATGTTCACCTCGTGGCAGCCAGAACGACGGGCTGCGCGTGCGTTTCTGTTGGATTTGCGGAAGCGCGTGCTCGGGAGCCGCGCGGGTGTTTCGAGGCGCGCGACAGGACGGCTTCGAATTTGCGCAGGAACTCGGCGACGTCGCGCGAGCGAATGATGAAAGGCGGAAGCAGCCGCAGGATGTGCTCGTGCGTGCAGTTGATGAGCAGGCCGCGCTTGAGGGCTTCCTCCGCGAAAGGACCGCCGTCGACGGAAAGATCGACGCCAAGGATCAGACCCTCGCCGCGGATTTCACGGATGAAATCGAAGCGGGCGGCAAGCTTTTCGAGTCCGGCGCGAAGCTCCGCGCCGCGGGCGATGAATATTCTCGAGCAGGCTTTCGTCTTCGATGACGTTCAGAAATTCGAGAGCGGTGGCGCAGATCAGCGGGCCGCCGCCGAAGGTTGTGCCGTGCAGCCCGGGCGAGAAAGCTGAGGCGAATCTGTCGTTCGCGATGAGCGCGCCGAGGGGAAGTCCGCCCGCAAGCGGCTTGGCCACGGTCACAATGTCCGGAAGCGAATCGAATTTCTGATACGCGAAACGGCGCCCCGTCCGTCCGAGGCCGCACTGAATTTCGTCGGCGATCAGCGCGGCATCGTGCTGCGTGGCCAGTTGCGCGGACGCGCCGCCAGAAGGCCTCGCTCACGGGGTAGATTCCGCCTTCACCCTGGATGGTTTCGAGCACGAAGGCGCAAACGGAATCGTCGAATTTGTATTCCAGGTCGGCGACATCGTTGAAGCGAACGAATTCAACGCCCGGCACGAGAGGCGCAAACGGCTCGCGATACTTTGCAGGATACGTGATCGAGACTGCGCCGAACGTACGACCGTGAAACGAATTTTCCAGAGCCAGAATGCGTGTTTTGGGCGCGACGCCGCTCGGAGCTTTGCCGTGCGCGTAGGCGCGCGCGAGTTTCAGCGCGCCCTCGACGGCTTCCGTGCCGCTGTTGGTGAAGAAAACGCGGTCGAGCCCCGACCACTCGGCGAGCTTGCGCGCGAGCGGCGCCTGGTACGCGTTGTGAAACAGATTCGACAGGTGAACGGCGCGGGCAGCTTCGCGCCGAATCACATGCACGAGGCGCGGATGTGAATAGCCGAGAGCGTTGACGGCGATGCCGCCGAGAAAATCCAGATATTCGCGGCCCTGCGAATCGTAGAGCCGGCAGCCGCGCCCGCGCGTGAAGACGATTGGAGGGCGCCGGTACGTGTTCATCAAAAAGCGCGCTTCCGTGTTCCGGATCCTCGCCGGCGAGATCCGAGCCGCCGAATTTTTCTGTTTCGCCATGATCAGCAGGCCGCTCCACGCGCCGATTTTGCCGCTCGGCGGAGCACGGGCAGAACGCGTGTTCCCGGAGCGCGGCCGCCGTTCGCTGCGGCGAGCAGGGCGCGCGGCTGCGTCCCCCCGACAATACGGACTTCGCTTACGCCGCCCGCGAGAGCGCGCTTGGCGGCCTCAAGCTTCAGAATCATGCCGCCGGAAACCTTGTTGCGCCGGATGAGGTCCTCGACTTCGGCGCCATTCACCGCCCGCAGAATTTTGTCGCCGTCGAGGACGCCCGCCACGTCCGTGAGATAGATCAGGCGATCGGCGCGGATGAATTCGGCCGCAGCGGCCGCCATGTGGTCGGCGTTGATGTTGTAGATTTCCCCGTCGGCGCCAAGCCCCAGGCAGGATGCGACGGGAACAACTCCCACCCGCCACAGTGAGCGCAGGAAATCGACGTTCACTTCGCTGAGATAGCCGACGAAGCCGAGTTGATTGCCGGTTTCTCCGAGCTGCATCGGCTCGGCAAGAAAGCACGCCGCGTCGGACGCGCTGATGCCGACCGCCGGCTGGCCCGCGAGGGAAATTGCGCCCGCTAGCTTCTTGTTGAGCAGGCCGGCGAACACCATTACGGCGACGTCGCGCGTTTCGCGATCGGTGACGCGCAGGCCGCTGACGAAACGGCTCTCGATGCCCATGCGCGCGAGTGTCGCGGTGAACGCCTTCCCGCCGCCGTGGACGATCAGCAGTTCGTGGCCATTGCGTGCAAGTTCGGCGATCTGCCGGGCGATGGAGTGCACCTGTTCATCGCGGTCGAGCAGCGCGCCGGCAATCTTGACGAGTATTCTCATGTGTCCTTTATAGAAGGCCCGAAGTCTCGGGATAACCTTGCATGGCGTTCATGTTTTGCACGGCCTGCCCTGCCGCGCCTTTCCCCAGATTGTCGAGGCAGGAAACGATCACCAAGCGTTCGCCCGACTGATCGAGCGCAAAGCCAATGTCACAGAAATTCGTGCGCGCGACGTGCTGCAACTCAGGAAGCTTGCCGGCCGGGGAAATGCGCACCATCGGTTTTCCGGCATAGAAATGGCGATACAGCGCCTCGATTTCTTCCGCTTTGCGCGCGCCGTCGAGCCAGACGTACATGGTCGAGAGGATGCCGCGTTCGAGCGGGAGCAGGTGCGTGGTGAAAACGAAATCGCGCGCCGCAAGACCCAGGTGATCGGAAACTTCCGGCGTGTGCCGGTGCGTAAACACGCCGTACGCGCGAAAATTCTCGTTCACTTCGACGAAATGCGTTTCGCGCTTGGGTTCCTTGCCGGCGCCGCTGACGCCCGATTTGCAGTCGCAGACAACGCCACGGCTCATGTCGATCCAGCCGGAATCAACCAGCGGGCGCAATCCCAGGATGACGGACGTCGGATAGCAGCCGGGGTTGGCGACGATTCGGGCCCTCGGAGCATTTCCGCGTAAAGCTCGGGCAGGCCATAGACCGCTTCGCGGAGAAGCGCGGCGTCGGGCGGCGTCATCTTGTACCAGCGCTCGAGGGTCTCAGGTTGGCGGAAGCGGAATGCACCGCTCAGATCAATGATTCGCAAACGGGGATTCGCCGCAAGCAGCTGCGGCACGAGCTCGACGGATGCCTCGTGAGGCGTCGAAAGAAGAACGGTTTGCGCGCCGCTCCTCGCGATCGCTCCCACGGACAAAGTCTTGCAGGGCGCTTCGCCCCAGCCGCGAAGCTGCGGAAAGAGCTGCGTCAGGCAATGGATGCCGGAGCGCGCGTCGCGCAGGTAAAACGTCGGCTTTTCAATCTGCGGGTGCCGAAGGAGGAGGCGGGCCAGCTCGTAACCCGCATAGCCCGTTGCTCCGACTACGGCGACCCTTCCGGGCTCGCTCATCGGAGCAGATCCTCCAGGCGTTTGCGAACGTTCGTGCAGGCGCCACGCGACGGGGTGATGATCAGAACCGTATCGTCCCCGGCGAGCGTGCCGGCTACTTCCTTCCAGCGCTCGGAATCGACCGCAGCGGCCAACGGCTGAGCGCCGCCCGGAGGCGTCTTCAGGACCAGCATGTTCTGCGCGGGCCGAATGTCGAGCAGGAATTCCTTCACGGCGCGGCCGATCGCGGGGAGGGGAGCCGATTCCTCGGCTGCGGCTTCGGCGAGCGACCGGTAGCCGTCGGCGGTCTTCACCAGGCGAAGCTCGCGCAGGTCGCGGGAGAGCGTCGCCTGAGTGACGCGCAAGCCGAGATGATGCAGCCGCCGGCGCAATTCGTCCTGGCTGGCCACTTGCTGGCTGGTCAGCAGCTTCAAAATCTGCCCCTGTCGAAATCGTTTCTGTACTGCCATCTTCCCCTTGCCGACTGAATATGCACCCGACTGCATAATCATACAAGCACTGTATCACGTGTCAAGAACAAATCGCGCCCGGAAGCGGCGAAGGTCTCTTCGGGCATCCTCCTTGAAAATCCCGCGGACCGCACCGTGACCGTGCGCTACAATCCGGCAATCGCCTTCAATCCCTGATCGAAACCAGGCGGTCCGGACGCCCGCGCTCGAATGTTTGGAGAGACGCACGTGAAGAGCATCAAGGTTCTGGCGATCGACGGCGGCGGAATCCGCGGGATCATACCCGCCGTGATTCTCAGCGAAATCCAGAAACGCCTCGGGATGGACCTTTACAAATGCTTCGACCTAATCTCCGGCACATCCACCGGTGGCATCATCGCGCTCGGCATCGGCACGGAGTGCCATAAAGGGCAGCCGTACTCGCCGAGCGAACTGCTGAGCCTCTACGTGGAGAACGGCGCCGCCATCTTCAAAAGGAATGTCCTGACGTCGGTGAGGAACCTTTTAGGCCCCAAATACTCCCCGGACGCTTTGCAGGGCACGCTAGTCCGGTTTTTCGGCGAAACGGAACTGAAAGCTGCTCTGACGCCGCTGCTGATATCAAGCTACGACCTTCAGGGACAGATTCCCTTCTTCTTCAAGAGTCACCGCATCGCCGCGTTGCCGCAATACGACTGGCCTGTCGTATCGGCTGCGCGCGCGACATCGGCTGCGCCGACGTTCTTCCCGCCGTTTCAACTGGCGCGGGGCAACGAAAATTATGCGCTCGTGGACGGCGGCGTCTACGTGAACAATCCCGCCATGGCTGCCTACGCCGAGGCTCGGTCGCTCTATCGCGACGCAACGGACTTCAAGATCGTTTCGGCGGGAACCGGAAACCGCCAGGATCGAATCGAGTTTGCCAAAGCAAAAGAGTGGGGCCTGCTCGGTTGGGCGAAGCAGATCGTGCCGGTGTTCATGGACAGCGTCTCGGAAGCGGTCGACTACGAACTGAAATCAATGCCGGCCTGCACGTACGACCGGCTGCAGGTCGAAAATCTCGACCCCGCTTCCGGTGACATGGACGACGTCACACCTCAGAATCTGGCTAACTTGCAAACGGTGGCGCGAAACTATGTGGCTTCTGTTTCCGGCCACATCGATGCGATCTGCGCCGAATTAGCGGAAGGCCGTGGAAGTGATATGCCGGGCATCGGCCGCGCAAGCGTTGCCACAACATAGCTGAACAGGTCCCGAAATCCCCTTCAGGCATTGGCGCTCCTAGTTCACGTGCAGGTTGGTCTTCAACTGAACCCGACGCATGGCCGAGCGTTCCGGTCGTTTGTTTACAGATGCTCCTTGACTCTATACGGCGGCACGAATAAATTCCCGGCGGGAGGCGAAATGAGTATTCTCGCTATTTTTCTTCGGAAAGTCGTACGCACCAAGTTGCAGACTCGCTGTTTCATTGGTTTCACGATGAGTGTGGCGCTGCTCTCGCTGGCGCTCGTGGCGATTGCAGGCCCTGTTCCGACCAGCAAGTTGATCAGCAAGCTCCAGTGGCGCAGCGTCGGTCCCTATATTGGCGGTCGCGTAGTCACGGTGACCGGAGTTCCGGGAGACGATGATCTTTTCTATATGGGCACCGTGGGAGGAGGCATCTGGAAGAGCACCGACTACGGCCTCACGTGGAAGAATATTTCCGATAACAAGTTGCACAGCTCGAGCCCGAGCGTCGGCGCGATTGCGGTAGCGGCGTCCAATCCCAAGATCATTTATGCCGGCATGGGCGAAAGCGACATCCGCACGGACATGATTCCGGGAGATGGCGTTTACAAATCAACGGACGCCGGTGAGACCTGGAGCTACATGGGACTTCGCGATACGCACACGATCAGCAATATCGTGATCGATCCCAAAAATCCCGATATCGTGTACGCCTCCTCCATGGGGCACGTCTTCAAGCCGGACCCGGACCGGGGTGTTTTCAAATCCACAGACGGCGGCAAGACCTGGAACAAAGTTCTGTTCGTGAATGATGAGACGGGCGCGATCAACCTCGTGATGGAACCGAACAATCCGGACGTTCTCTATGCCGCGATGTGGCAGGCGCAGCGAACGCCGTGGTCCCTTTCAAGCGGCGGGCCCGGGAGCGCGATCTACAAGACCACCGATGGCGGGGCGCACTGGGCAAACATCACGAGCAACGAAGGCCTGCCGAAGGGCGTTCTTGGCCGTATCGGGATCGGAGTCACGGCGGCCGACCCGAACGTGGTTTACGCCATCATCCAGGCGAAAGAAGGCGGAGTGTTTCGCTCGAACGATGGCGGCAAAACCTGGAAGCGAGTGAATGATGAAATGAAGCTGCGCCAGCGGGCTTTTTACTACATGGCCATCTTCGGCGACCCGAAAGACGCAAATACGATCTACGCGCCTGAAGTGGACGCGCTGTTTGTTTCGCATGACGGCGGGAAAAGCTGGAAGAAACTAAAGACGCCGCACGGCGACAATCACACGGTCTGGATCAATCCCGACAATACGAAAATCCTTCTTGAGGGCAACGACGGGGGCGCGACAGTCTCCACCGACGGCGGCAAGACCTGGAGCACCGAACACAACCAGCCGACCGGCCAGTTTTACCATGTGAATACCGACAACCAATTCCCGTTCCATATCTACGGCGCGCAGCAGGACGAGGGGTCGTTCGAGGGGCCCAGCGCGGACGCGATGGGATCGATTCCGCTCAGTTCCTGGGATCGAGTGGCCTATGGGGAGAGTACTTACACGGTGCCGCAGCCGGGGAACCCGAACATCACATTCGGCAGCGGCTATTACAGCATCTTGCTGCGCTACGACAAGCCCACGGGCCAGTTCGAGAGCGTCAGCCCGTGGCCGGAATACCAGGAAGGCGCGGCCTCGAACGAACTCAAGTACCGTTTCGGCTGGACGCATCCGATCCTGTTCTCGCCGGTCAATCCGAAGGAGTTGCTCGTTGGCGCGCAATACGTGCTGAAGAGCGACGACTACGGCAAGACGTGGCAGAAGATCAGTCCCGATTTGACACGGAACGAACCAAACACCGAACTTCCCAGCGGCGGCCCGATTGACATTGACCATTCGAGCGCGGAAGTCTTTCCGGGGATCTCGGCCCTTGCGGTTTCACCGCGCGACAACAATGTCATCTGGGCTGGCTCGGACGACGGCCTCGTTCATGTCACCACCGACGGCGGCACAACGTGGCAATCCGTCAATCCTCCCGATCTGCCCGACCATGCCTGGATCTGCTCGATCCAGCCGTCCTACGCCGAACCTGGTACGGCTTATATGAGCGCCCGGCGTTACATGCTGGACGATTTCAAGCCGTACGTTTTCAAGACGACCGACTATGGGAAGAACTGGACGTCTATCACGGAAGGCATACCCGAAGATTCGTACGTGTTCGACCTGCGGCAGGACCCGAACGATCCTGATCTGCTCCTCCTGGGAACGAAGAACACCTTGGAAGTGAGTTTTGACGCGGGCGCTCACTGGCAGCCGCTCACGCTGAATTTGCCGACGGTTCAGGTGCGGGATATCGCTTTCAACACGCGACAGGGGCAGGTTGCGATAGCCACGCACGGCCGTTCTTTCTGGGTGCTCGACAACCTGACGCTGCTCGAGCAGATGACAAAGAAGCCCGAGGTCGAGTCCACCTCAACGTTCGTTTTTGCGCCCGACAAGGCCTGGCTGACGCACGCCTATGGGAGCCGGAATCCCGAATTCACGCCTCCTGACTCCGGAGCGAACCCGCCGTTTGGCGCCACGGTCTTCTTCCACATTCCCGCGAGCTACGACGGCAAGACTCCCGTGAAACTCACGTTCCTCAACTCGCAAGGAGAGGCCATCCGCTCCTTCAATCTGTACCTCGGCAAGAAGGAATCCAAAGAAGAGAAGAAGAAGGAGCAAGAAGCGGAGGCAGATAAAACGCCGGCACAGCAGAAGAAAGATCAGGAAGAGAAACTGACGTCCATCGAGCCGGGCATGAACCGTTTTCAATGGAACCTGCGTTACCCCGACGCGGCGGACGTGGAGGGTTTCCAGCCTCCCGTCGCGGCCGGGGGACTGGACGACACGGTGGATGGTCCCGAGGTCGTGCCGGGCTCTTACTCCGTTGTGCTTGACTATGGCGGGAAGAAAACTCAGGAGAAATTTGAAACGGCACTGGATCCACGGCTGAACGCCAGCCAGGCCGACCTTGCCGACCGGCTCGAGCTCGATCTGAAGATCCACACCGTGCTCGACACTCTCGACAAGAAAATCAACGAAGCGATCTCCGTGCGCGACAAGCTCGACGCCGCGATCAAACAGCACCGCCTGACCGAGGCCCAAGCCGGAAAAGCAGTCTCGGACCTCACCGACCAGATCGGGGAGCTGGTCCAGCTGAAGATTCAGTCGAGCGAGGGCAGCCTGCTTTACGAGACCAAGCTCCACAGCCATATCGCCTATCTGGCTGCGGACGTCGATCTCGCCTACGCCAAGCCAACGGCGGCGCATGAGGCGGTCTTCGAGCATCTCGACGAGAAGGCGAAGGCGGCCGAAGAGAAGCTCGACACGGCAATTGCAGCGGGCCACAAGCTGCTCTGAACTCAGAGAGCTAGCGGCCCCTTGCTATAGCGTTTATTCACGCCGGAGAGGTGCCGGCTAGCAGCTCGCTCTCCGGCAGCGTGTGGTTATGCGTGCGTGCCGTGAGAGCGCTTTATGCGACGCGCTGCTTTGAGGCTCGAGCTTCGGGCATCTACGACCGCGCGCGCCGTGTATCGATCAGCAAAGTTCCCGCAGGGAAGTGCCGCCTGCACGTCTGGTATGAAGACGCATCGCGGAGAGCGCTCGATGCGCTGCAAAGTCCGGTCGTCGTAGTAGACGAAAGGTGCTCGCTACCGGCCATTTCGGTCGCCGTAGCCAGGCGAAACACACTCAGGTATCAGAGATGCACCGATGACAAAAACTAGCCGCAAAAACAGTCGGGATGGAGGGAGTGTCGCGTACAGCGATTGAAAGGAATGGTAGGCCCGTGCGGGCTCGAACCGCAGACCTCCACCGTGTCAAGGTGGCGCTCTAACCAACTGAGCTACGGGCCTGAACTTTCGCTATCTTAGCACAGCAGGGGAGGCATTCCGTTCGGCATGGAACCGCAACCGAGCGGGCCGGGCGGTCTACTTGAGCCACTTATTCAGGAAGGCGACGCTGCGGTTCCATGCGTCCTGCGCGGCCTGAGGCCGATAGGAATTCTTGTCATTCGGATTCTCGAATGAGTGTCCTGCGCCGTCGTAGACTTTCACGTCGATCACGCGGTTGAGAGTCTTCATCGTTTTCTTGAAGGCGTCGACGTCCGCGGAAGTCACTCCGTGATCATCGGCGCCGAAATTGCCCAGAATGGGCGCGCCGATGCTCTCAGCTTCGTTGGGATCGGTGGGCAGCGCGCCGTAATTGACGACACACGCCCCCAGCCGTGGAACGTGCATGGCCAACCGCAAGGCGTAGTAACCACCCATGGCCCATCCAACCGCCCCAATGTGGTCGCGTTCGACGTCGTTCTGCGTCGTGAGGTAAACGATTCCTCCCATCAAGTCCAGCACCGCAGTGTCGTCCGACAGCGCATTGCTGAGATCGGTGGCCTGGTCCGCCGTGGCCGCAACTTTTCCACCGTACAAGTCCACGGCCAGCGCGACGAACCCTTGATCGGCAAAGCTCGCGGTTTGTTGCTTCACCCAGTCGGTGAGTCCCCACCAGTCGTGGATCACGATGAGACCGGGATAGCGCCCCGGCTTGTCCGGCACGGCCAGAAACCCATCAATCGTAGTTTTGTTGGCCTCGAAGTGGACCGTCTGCGTCTTGGCGCCTTCCGCGCGCGCGGCGAATGAAAAGACTGCGGCCGTCCCGATCAAGATCCAACAACAGAATTTCAGTTGCATTATTTTTTTCACGATCGAGATTGTAGCCCCCGGGGAAGCAGACCGCAAATCGGCCCAGCGGCGGCGAATTCTACTGAGATGCGCGCTCGACCATTACCGCGGTGCCGTAGGCCAGTACTTCCGTGACGCCTTGCATCACCTCCGTCGCGTCGTAGCGAACGCCAATTACGGCATTCGCGCCGAGCTGTGCGGCGTGCGCGATCATCAAATCGAGGGCCTGCTCGCGCGTCTTCTCGCACATCTCTTCGAACAGCGTGATGTTGCCGCCGACCACCGTCTGGAGCGACGCGCCCAGCGTTCCAAAAAGGCTGCGCGAGCGAACCGTCACCCCGCGAACCAGCGCGACGGTTCGCGTGATCCGGTGCCCTGGCAATTCGAATGCCGTGGTAACCATGTCGCGAGTGAGGCTGGTGTTCATTTTTCCTCCGGATGCCTGGCTGCAAATTCCCGCGCAAAGGCCGAACGGCCGTCACGCCGGCTTCATCTCGTCACCACCGGGATCTCCACATTGGACGGATGCAGTTTCGAACGGAAGATCCGCTGAGTTGCCTTTTGATAATCCGAAGCTTTGGCCTTGAAAATGTTCGGCACGTATTTCTGTGGATTGCGATCGATGATCGGAAACCACGTGCTCTGAACCTGCACCATGATGCGGTGGCCCTTCAGGAACGTGTGATCGTTCGTATGCAAATCGATGGTGAACGGCGTCGACCCGCTTCGGCACGAGAGGTTCGGGATGCTCGAAGCTGTTGCGGAAGCGGCCGCGAAACACCTCGTCGGCAATCATCAGTTCGTAGCCGCCCATTTTCGGTTTCGGCGCGTACTTCTCCGGGTACACGTCGATCAGCTTGACGATCCAGTCGCTGTCGCTCCCGGTCGTCGACGCGAAACAGGTGCGCGACGATGTCCCCGGCCACCGTGACGTCCCTCGCGAGCGGCTCGGTCTCCCACGTCAGCGTGTCGGGGCGGTGCTCGCACGAACCGCTGGTCCTCGATCAGCCAGGTGATACCACCGGCTGCCCTCGGAATACGTCTCCTCGATGGGACGGTGGCGATACGGAACGGGATTCGCCGGATCGGAGATGTAACTATCGGACGTCTCCTTCGCGCCTGCGCGTCGGCTGCGCGCTCTCCTCCGCACTGGGCGGATCGAAGGAAAGCGCCCGTTCGCCCGGAAATATAAGCTGGCGCTGTTCGACACTCTCGCGCGGCGGCCAGGCGTCCCACTGCTTCCACTCGTTCGAGCCCGTCTCGAAGGTGGCCGCCTCCTGCAGAGGCAGTTCGCCCTTGCCTTTCAGCCAGTACGCGAACCACGGCGCTTGAATCTTCGCGCGGAAATATTCCGCTGGTGTCGCTGCCGAATTCGACGTTCCCGAGCGTACGGCCGGGGCCGCTGAGCCCATCCGCCGTGATTCCACGGCCCGACGGCCAGATAGTCGTCGTGGTTCGTGTCGTGCGCTTCTCCAGCAATTCATAAATGCGCACGGGACCGTAGAAATCCTCCTGGTCCCACCAGCCCGCCACGTTCAGGTCCGGCACCGTCAGCGTCAGGTTCTTGAAATAGCGGCGTGAACGCCTGCTTCTGCCAGAACTCGTCGTAATTCGGATGCGCCACGAAATCGTTCCAGGTCGGCAGCTTGCCGTGCAGATAGATTGCGTTCACGTTCGAGAGCGGCCCCAGCGCCAGATACCACTCGTAGGTGTCGTACCGGTCGAACTGAAATTGAAAATTCGTTTTGTCCGTTTCCATCAGCGCCGCATATTCGAAGCCGTAGCTCAGGCGGAACGCGCCGTTGTGGTGAAAATCGTCGCCGAGAAACATGTCGGCGGGCGAAGCCTGCTCCGACACGGCCTTGAGCGCCGGATGCGGCTCGATCAGCGCCATCGCGGTCAGCCAGCCGCCGTAGGAAATTCCGGCCTCGCCGGCGCGGCCGTTGTTGTTCGGGACATTCTTCAGCAGCCAGTCGATCGTGTCGTAGGTGTCCGTCCCTTCGTCGGTCGAGTGCGGATCGGATTGATCGCGCGGATCGCGCTGCATCACGAACGTGCCCTCGGACCCGTAGCGGCCGCGAATATCCTGAAACACGAAGATGTAACCGTCGGGAATCATCTCGCGATAAAGATCGAGGAGGTGCGAGTAGCCTTCCCGGTCGTCGCTCAGGCCGTACGGGGTGCGAGTCAGAAAGAAGGGAAGGGGCTCGGTGGCGTGTTTGGGGACGTAAATTTCAGTGTGCAGCTTCACTCCGTCTCGAACCGGGATCATCACATCCATTTTGGTGAAGATCGCGCCGTAGTGCGTCGTGCCCGCCGCGCTTTCCTGTGCCTTCATCGGATTATCGGGCCGCGCAGGCGCGAAGAGCGTCAGGAACAAAGCGGGGATTGCCACAGCGGGCGCTGCAAGTCTCTTCAGGGTCACTCGATTCTCCGGCGCGGGTTCGCGGCGGCGGAAGAATACCACGGCCTCTTGAGATGAGACCCCAATTTTCACGGCGGGAACGCGGCGTTTCTGCCAGCAATCGACGGTGTGACCGGGAAGAAGAACTGCGGCCCATCGAGCGAACAGGCCCGAAGAAAAGGAATCTCGTATTAAAGGGAGAGCATCAGCGGCGGTCGAGCGCCGGATGGCGCACGTCGCGGCCCGCGACGAAATAAATCACGTCTTCGGCGATATTCGTCGCGTGGTCGCCGATGCGCTCCAGGTTCTTGGCCACCAGCACCAGCTCGAAGGCCGCGAAAACGACGGCCGAATTCTCCATCATGTACGTGAGCAGTTCCCGGAAAAGCTGGTCGCGCAGCCGGTCGACTTGATCGTCGCGCTGCATCACGCTCTGGGCAAGCTCCTGATCGCCTCGAACCAGCGCGTTCAGGCTGTCCCGCACCATTCCTTCCGCCAGCTCCGTCATGCGCGGCAGATCGACGTAGGGTTTCACTTGAGGGTGGCGCATGATGCGCATAGCCGATTGTGCGATGTTGACCGCCTGGTCGCCGATGCGTTCGAGGTCGCCGTTGATGCGCGAAACCGCGAGCAGGAAACGCAGGTCGACGGCCATCGGCGCCTGCAGTGCGAGCAAACGCTGTACGCGCTCGTCGATTTCGATCTGCATCTCGTTGATGGCGTCTTCCTCGGCCAGGACCGATTCCGCTACAGCCTCGTCCGCCTCGAGGAGCGCCTGGACGGATTGGTGGACCGCTCGCTCGGCGAGGCTCCCCATCCAAAGCAAGCGCTGCTTCAGCTCTTCAAGATCGTGTTCAAAGTGGCGTTCCAGGTGTTCCATTGGCCTTTCGCCCCCCGTTGGGTCTTAGACCGCTCCCGTCATCCGAACCGGCCCGTGATGTAAGCCTCGGTGCGCGAATCGGAGGGTGTCGTAAAGAGCTTGGAGGTCTCGTTATACTCGATCAGCGTCCCTTGCAACATGAACGCGGTATAGTCGCTGGCTCGAGCCGCCTGCTGCATGTTGTGGGTGACAATGAGGATCGTACAGGCCTCTTTCAATTCGAACAACAACTCCTCGATCTTCGCCGTCGAGACCGGATCTAGCGCCGAACACGGCTCATCGAGCAGGAGCACCTCCGGATTCACCGCCAGCGCCCGGGCGATGCACAGCCGCTGTTGCTGCCCGCCCGAAAGCCCGAGCCCGGATTGGTTCAGCTTGTCCTTCACTTCATCCCACAGCCCGGCTTTGGTCAAAGCTTTCTGCACGCGGTCGTCCATCTGCGAGCGCGACAAATTTTCATATAGCCGAACGCCGAACGCGATGTTTTCATGGATCGACATTGGGAAAGGCGTCGGTTTTTGAAAGACCATGCCCACCTTTGACCGCAGTTGGCGGATGCTTTTCACAGCCAGGATATTTTCGCCGTCCAGGATGACCTCGCCCTCCGCCCGCTGCCGAGGATAAAGATCGTACATGCGGTTGAAAATGCGCAACAGCGTCGACTTGCCGCAACCAGATGGACCGATGAACGCCGTCACCACATTCTGGCGAATTTCGATGCTGACGTCCTTCACGGCGTGGAACTTGCCATAGTAGAAATTCAATTTGCGAGCCGCGATTTTCACCGGCGGTGGCGCCGCGCTGCCTTCCTGTGGTCTATCGACCGGTTTGACGGGAACGGGGATGGGCGCCATATGGAATCCTTCCGATTGATCGGGAGTCATTTCGACACCTGCACCTTGCCAAGGAACCAACGCGAGGCGATGCTGAGTACCAGCACGAACACGACCGTGATAAAAGCCGCGGCCCAAGCCATCTGCTGCCAGTTCGTGTAGGGGCTCAGCGCGAATTGGAAGATTACCACAGGAATATTCGCGATCGGGCGCAACATATTGGACGAGAAGTACTGGTTGTTCAGCGCCGTGAAGAGTAAGGGCGCTGTCTCGCCCGAGATGCGCGCCAAGCCAATCAATATTCCGGTCAGGATGCCGGCGCGGGCCGCTTTCCACGTCACCTTAGTGATTACCACCCAGGCAGGCGCGCCCAGTGCAATCGCGGCTTCACGCATGTCACCGCCGACCAAACTCAGCATCTCGTCGGTCGTGCGCACGATGATCGGGATCATCAAAATCGCCAAGGCCACGCTGCCGGCCAGCCCCGAAAAGTGCCCCATCGGCGCCACCACGGCGGCATAGGCAAACAAGCCGATTTCGATCGACGGCGCGCTGAGCATGATGTCATTGATGAACCGCACGGTCTTGGCGGTTCGGCTGCGAAAGCCGTACTCCGCCAGCCATGTGCCCGCCATCAAACCAATGGGTACCCCGATCGCCATCGACAGCCCCAACAGAAGCAGACTCCCGACGAAGGCATTGCGCAAACCGAATCCATCGGTGCCGGGCGGCGGAGTGTCCTTCGTGAAAAGACCCCAATGCATCCCGGAAATGCCGTATTTCAGTGTTGCCCAGATGATCCAAAAAAGAAAGAACACCCCGATGACGGTCGCTACGACCATTAGTATCTTGGTCACAACGTCGACGATACGACGTCTTGCGAGCACGCCCCTCATGCTGCTGTTCCTTCCCGGCGGCCGAGGTGACGGATCAGCAGCACGGCGAGAAAGCGCACGGCCAAGGTGACCGCGATCAGGATCAAGCCCAGGTAGATCAGCGAAGAAACATACAACTTGGTTGTCGCCTCGGTGAATTCGTTGGCAAGCACCGAGGGAATCGTCGCACTTGGCATCAACAAGCTCGCCGATATCATGTTGCTGTTGCCGATGACGAACGTCACCGCCATCGTTTCGCCCAGCGCACGCCCCAAACCCAGGAAAATCCCGCCAATCACCGCCGAACGCGTGTAGGGCAGGACGACGTCCCAAGCCACTTCCCACGTGGTGGCTCCCAGAGCGTAGGCAGATTCGCGCAATGACGCCGGCACCACCATAAACACGTCGCGCATAATCGACGATATGTACGGCAGAACCATGATCGCTAACACGATCCCGGCCGTCAGCATCCCGATCCCCATCGGCGGACCCTTAAACAGCACTCCGAATCCCGGGATAACCCCGAGATGGTCGTTGATCCAAGGCTCAATTTGAGCGAAGACCGGCGCGAACACCACCAGTCCCCACAAGCCGTAAACGATGCTGGGAATCGCCGCCAACAGCTCGATCGCTCCGGCCACGGGTTTCTTGACCCAATCCGGAGCGATCTCGACAATGAACACCGCGATCCCGAAGCTGATTGGCACGCCAAGGACCATTGCGATGGCGGAGCTGACTAGCGTCCCGATGATAAACGGGAACGCCCCAAACGTCTGCGTTACGGGATTCCACTCACTCGACTTGAGAAAACCCCAAATGCCAAACGTGTGGATCGACAATCGGCTATCGTAAGCGATCGCGATAACCGTACCGAACAGCGTCGCCGCGGCCACGAACGCCGCGAACACTGCCGCGCCGTGGAACACGGAATCGCCCGAGAGCCGCCACGGCTTCGCGGCGGCCCTAGGCTCCTCGGACGCCGGGCCCGTGTCGACGCCAACCACAACGTCCGAGCCGTTCATGCTTCTCCCTTATCCTGAAAGCCTACCCCGATTCGGTGCCGGCGCCTTAGAGGCCGTAGCCGAGCTCGGTCTTCCAATAGGACTTGATTGCGTTGACGGTGCTTGGCGGCAAGGGACCATAGATGATCGACTTGGCCATTTCTTGCCCGTGCTCGAATCCCCAATCGAAGAACTTCATTACCGCCACGTTTTGGTCTTTCGGCGCATTCTTCCGCAGGATTTGCCATGTGCAACCCGAAATCGGCCAAGTGTCTGCGCCGGGCTGATCGGTGAGAATCACGTAGAAATCCTGCGCCTTAGCCCAGTCCACATGCGCCGAGGCGTCCTGAAAGCCCTGGAGAGTGGGGCTGACTACCTTGCCGGCGCTGTTGATCGCGCGGGCGTAGGATCCGTGGGTCTCCAGGATGTAGGCGTACTCGACGTAGCCGATCGAACCGGGAATGCGCTGCACGTAAGAGACGACACCTTCATTTCCCTTGCCGCCAACCCCCGTGGGCCATGAAACGGATGTGTTCGAGCCGACTTTCTCCCCCCACTCCGGGCTGACCTTTGACAGATAATTAGTGAAAGTGAATGTTGTCCCCGACCCGTCAGACCGATGCACGACGGTGATGTCCATGTCAGGCAGCTTCAGACCTGGGTTGAGCTTCTCGATGGCCGGATCGTTCCACTTCTTGATCTTCCCGAGATAGATGTCAGCGGTAACCGGGCCGCTCAGAATGAGCTTCCCCGATGCAATCCCTGGCAGATTGTATGTCATCGCGCAACCGGCCACCGCCGTGGGGAACTGGATCAGCCCCGCGGCCTTCAAATCTTCCGGCTTGAGCGGCATGTCGCTGGCGCCGAAAGCTACGGTGCCTGCCTTGATTTGGGCAATGCCTCCACCCGAGCCAATCGACTGGTAGTTAACTTTGATGCCGGTCTTGGTCGTATACGCGGCAGACCACTTGGCAACCAAGGGATACACCCAGCTGCTGCCCGCACCGGTTATGCTGGATTCATCTGCGGAAGTGACAGCTGCCAGCGCCAGCGCACTAGCTGCAATCGCAAGGCTCAACCCAAGAGACACAAAAAGCAGACTTTTTTTCATAGCCGTAGAATTTCCTCCTTCAGTTTGTTGCGGAATTGTTACAACCGCGTTACATCGTCGAGAATTCAACATGAAACCGCCCACGCCCCCTTCTAGTGGAAGAAATGCAGCCCAAGGGCGTGGGGACGTCGCGCCTTCGTGGGGCAAGGCAACTGACCGTACGAGTCCACCAAAACGCTGAACTTAAAACACTTAATCGAATCTAGGCGATCAGGCGTGGCTTCACTCATCCTGCATTGTTCGGCTGTGCAGCGGTGGCCGACGAAGGAGTGAGCCGGGTACCACGAGGGCGGAGTTTAGGTGTGCCTCTTGAACTCAATATGAGCGGTTTGTGAAAACTTCGTGACTATCCGCACGGCAGTCCTCCTCGAAGAAGTGACCGCCAAAATGGCAAGAGGGTTGAGGCGCGGCTTCGGGGTGAAGGTGGGGCCGCGCCTCTAGGTCGGAGACTTCGCCGGTGTTTCTGAATCCATCCGGGCTCGCCACGAGCGAACCAACGGCGGATAAACACAGCCTAGAGCCGCTTCTTGAACCCCAGATGACAGGCCCTTGAAAATCACGAGACTACGCGCTTGCTTCGGCGACCTTCCGGGCGGGTTTGCCGGATTCGGCCTGACGCGCGCGGCCATGGCGTACTTCCAGTCCGCGGATCCAGAACAGAACATCTTCGGCAATGTTGGTTGCATGGTCCGCCATGCGCTCGAGATGCCGCGAAGCCAGAATGAACTGGAGATTCGGCGCGGCCTGGGTAGGGCGGCGCGTCATTCCGGCGAGAAGGCCTTCGAACACCCGGTCGCGGTACTGATCGACGACGTCATCGCTTTCGAGGACCTGGGCGGCAAGATCCACGTTCTGATAAATCAGCGCGCCGAGGCATTTGGAAACCATCGAGCGAACGGCGACGGTCATCGGCTCGAGCTCGGCGGGAGGAGTCACATCCTTCATGCCGGCGAGGGAAATGGCGCTCTGGCTCAGGTTCACTGCAAGGTCGCCCATCCGTTCCAGATCGTTGTTGATCTTTAAGGCCGCGACAATAAGCCGGAGGTCGGTGTCCAGCAGGTTCCTGTCCTTGAGCAAGCGAATCGCATGCTCGTCGATCACGATCTCCATTTCATTGATGCGAGGCTCGGTCAGGAAAACCTCGCTGGCCACCTTCGCATCGCGCTCGAGAAGTGCGCACAGCGCGCGGTTCAGCGAGGCTTCCACGGTTCGAGCCTGCGAAACCAAGTAATTCACGAGAACGCTCTGCAAGACTGCTTCCGAACCGGTCTTTACGGGTCCCATGAGCTTGTTCTCCCCGAGGCATCGCTCCCATTTCTCTTTTGCCCCATTCCACATTGACTTCAAGAGATTGCAAGCGGATGAACATTGCGTGAATGTCGCGAGAGTGCGGAGAAATGCGTTTCAGGAGGCAAGCGGAATAGAAAAAGAAAACCGGGAACCGACCCCTACTTCACTTTCCACCCAGATGCGGCCGCCGTGCGCTTCGACGATGTGCCGCGCAATGGAGAGGCCAAGGCCGGTTCCCCCGGCTTCGCGAGACCGCGCGGCATCGACGCGGTAGAAGCGTTCGAAAATCCGCTCCTGGGCCGCGAGCGGGATTCCAATTCCGGTGTCCGCGACGGTGACAACCGCATCGCGTTCACGTACCGCGACGCCGACGTGAATCTTGCCGCCCGGATGCGTGTACTGCACGGCGTTGTCGAGAAGATTTTGCAGAACTTCGTGCAGCAGGTTCGCATCGCCCCGTACAGGAGGCAGTGTGGCGGGAACGTCCATCTCCAGGGCGATTTGCTTGCGGCTGGCCTTCAGAAGGGCGATTTCTTCACACGCATCCGCCAGATCAGCAAGATTCACGGCAGAGAACTGCAGTTCGAGCTTGCCCGCTTCGATGCGCGCGAGCTTCATGAGATCGTCGGTGAGACGGGCCAGACGGGAGGCGTGCTCACGAATTATTTCCAGGAAGCGCCGGTTGTTGTTGGGATCGTCGATCGCTCCGCTGAGAAGGGTCTCAGCGAAGCCCTGGATGGCGGTGAGCGGAGTCTTGAATTCATGAGAAACGTTGGCAACGAAGTCCTGGCGGACGCGCTCAAGGCGACGAAGCTCCGTCACATCGTGGAGCACGACCACGGCGCCGGAAGGTTTGCCCCCTTCCGCCGGTCTTCCCGGCGTGCCTTTCCCCGCAACGGGATCGAGGGGATTCACCGGAGCGGCGGTGACGGAGAAGCTGCGCTGCTGAACGAAGCCCATGGCGATATCGCCCTGCAACCCCTCCTCCCCCTGCAAGGCTTTCCGTATCAGCGCCAGTAGCTGGGAGTTGCGGATGATTTCGATGAGCGGGCGGCCTTCGCCCTCTTCGACGTCCAAATTCAGAATGCCGGCGAAAGCACGGTTGAAGAAGATAAGCCGCTCGCGCGCATCAATCACGCCGACGCCCTCGACCATGCTGCGCAGAATGGCGCTCGAACGATTGCGTTCGCCGCTCAGAGATTGAATCGTGGCGTCGAGCCGCGCGGCCGTTTCGTTCAGAGCGTCGGCCAGGTCGGCAATTTCGTCGCGCGGGCCTGCGAATTGCACCGGACGGAAATTTCCACTCGCGACGCGCCTGGAGAAATCCTTCAGTTGTTCGATTCTACCCGTGAGCATGCGAGAAAAAACGAAGGAAACGGCGATGCCCGCGACGAGAATCACGATGGAAGCCGCAAGAAGGCTCCGACGAATCTGCTCGCGCTGAACGTCGGCCTGTACAAGCCGAATCGCCATGCGGATCGCCAAGAGGTCGCCTGACGGCGGCCGATACCGGACGGCGCGGAAGACGACGTCGGTGCCAAGTCCGGGATCATACCGCACGGCGTCTCCTTCGCCGGTCAGAAGCGCCTTCTGAACCTCAGGCGTTGTCACGCCCGCGGGCGAAGAGTCCCCGCTCGAAACGGAATCCGCAAGCACGGCGCCATTCGCGGCCAGCACGGTAACGCGCGCGCCGCCGCTTGCCATCCGCTGCGCCCAAGCCTCCAGGTCCGACGGAGTGTCGGCGCGCAACGGCTGGGCCATGGCCAGGTTCATAAGCGCGGCGAGCCGATCGTTCGCTTCGCGGATATAGTCGCGGCGAAGGACGCGCGCGGAGTAGAGGTCAACGGCGAACAGCACGCCCAGAAGCAGGACCAGGTAGGTCAGACCGAGCTTCCAAAAGAGCTTAGCTCGCACGAGTTTCGAAGAGATACCCGGCTCCGCGGATCGTTTTCATGTAGGCCGGGCGCTGCGGATCCATCTCGATTTTTTCGCGCAGGCGGCGGACGTAAACGTCGACGCTGCGCGGCGTGACGAATCGCTCTGTTCCCCAAACGGCATCCAGCAGTTGGTCGCGCGAGAAAACGCGATTCGGCCGTGAGGCAAGGAAGTAAAGCAGGCGGAATTCCAGGGTGCTCATGGGCACGGGTTTTCCCCCGCGCGTAACCCGATAGGCCGCGGGATCGATGCGCAATGCGCCAATCTCAACGAGTTTTTCCGAAGGAGCGCCCGGCTCGGATCGTCTGAGCAGAGCTTTGATGCGTGCGACGAGCTCTCGCGGGCTGAAAGGCTTGGTGACGTAGTCGTCCGCGCCCAATTCGAGGCCCACGACTCGGTCCGCTTCTTCGCCCTTGGCCGTGAGAATCAGAATCGGCAGGCGATTGAGGCTCACGTCCTTGCGGATCTCCTTGCAAATTTCGAGGCCGGAGATCTTCGGCAGCATCAGATCCAGGATCAGCAGGTCAGGGGGCGTCTTGCGAACCTGGGCCAAGCCGGTGGCTCCGTCGCCTGCGCTGAAGAACTGGTAGCCTTCCTTGTCGAGGTTATATCTCACCAATTCGACGATGTCTTTATCGTCCTCAATCAGCAGAACTCGTTTCATCGCCTCTCTCAGAATTTGCCGATGACACCATACGGAAAAAGTCTCCTGGAAGCAAGGCGGTCGGGCCCCCGGGGAGCGGTGTAACGGAATATTAACGGGCGTTTCATATTGGGGCGGCTAGGTCCGTCCGGGAGCATTTCGGGAATTGTCTCCCGATACCCCTCCGCGCCCCTTAATTCAACCTGCTGATAACAAGAGAGTTGTCCAAGGCGAGAAGGGGCGAACTTGGCCTCCCCGTTGCTTGGATCCTCCTCGCAACTCCCCGAGATCTGTGACATCGGTAAAAGAGGGGTGAAGTGTGGAATCGCACCGGAAGTTGGCACGGTCGCTGGCCCAGCATCACGGGCATCTGCGCGTTCGGCCCATTTTGAGAGTACCCAGGACCAACAGATGAACGACCGGGCGTACAAGAAGTTCGATCTCAGCGTCGTAGGGACAGAACCTTTTGAAGGACCGTCATGAAGAGTTTGTCGACACCATCGGGAAGTGCCGCAACCAGATTGATCAAGCGCACTGCCTCCGTGCAGTGGAGATGGAACTTCTAACCTGGATGAGGCCCGATTGAATCCTTCCCGCGAAACACGCACCACTTGCGGAATTCGCCGAAACTGGCGAGTTCGATGTCCGCGGCTTTTGTTGCGCGCCGGGGCGATTCTCATTTTATCCGCGTCGTTTTTTGCGTACTGCGTCCGGAGTAAACAGCCACCGAGCGAGTACCAGGTGAAGGCCGCCTTTCTGTTCAACTTCGCAAAGTTCGTCGAATGGCCGGGAAGCAGTTACATGGGCGAAGGGGCGCCGTTCTCGATCTGCGTCTTGGGCCAAGATCCCTTCGGGGATGCACTAACGAGCCTTCGCGGAAAATTCGTTGCGAATCGGCCCGTGGCAGTCTGGCGAATCAAGAATGTAGAGGCGGGCTGGCGGTGCCAGATCTTATTCGTGAGCGCGTCGGAGAAATCGCGCCTGCCTGCCATCTTCTCCGCGCTGCGCGGCGCAAACGCTCTGCTCGTGGGCGAAACGGACGGGTTCGCCGCCAGGGGCGGAGCGATCCAGTTCATCCTCGAAGAAAACCACGTTCGTTTCGCGATCAATCCGGGCGCGATTCGGAGAGCCGGGCTGCAGGTCAGTTCAAAACTTCTGGCCTTGGCCAAAATCGTTCGAGACGACCAAAGCAGTGGAAAAGGCTGAGATGGTTTCCTCCCAGCCTTCACGTAAGAACGAACTCGTCACCGTGGCCGAGGCGGAGCCGCTCGTCAACGAGATGGGGTCCCTTTTCGGGAAGGTTCCGTCTTGAGAGACGGATTCCAGCAATTCGAATAATGATTGAGAACTCAAAACCGAAGATTCTCATCGCGGAGGACGACGCCGTCTCCCGCCGGTTGCTGGAAGCGTTCGCGGCGAAGCGAGGCTACGAGGTGGTCACCGCGAGCAACGGTGAAGAAGCGCTTCAATGCCTTTTGGAGGACGCGGCGCCCCGCCTGGCGATTCTCGACTGGATGATGCCCGGCATGGAAGGGACCGAAGTGTGCCGCAAGCTTCGCGCGGAGTCGGCCGACCGTCCATACGTTTACCTGCTGCTACTGACGGCTCGCACGGAAAGGGAAGACTTGCTTCAGGGACTCCGATCCGGCGCCGACGATTACGTCAGAAAGCCGTTCGATCCGCCCGAACTTGACGCTCGGCTTCGCACCGGCCAGCGCATTCTCGATTTGCAGGACAAGCTGATCGCCGCCCGCGAGGCGCTGCGCTTCGGGGCCACGCACGATACGCTTACCGGTCTTGCGAATCGCTCGGTGATTCTGGAGACCTTGAACCGCGAGCACGCCCGCCAGCGAAGGGAAGGCGGGACATTCGGGATCATCCTCGCCGACATCGACCACTTCAAAGATGTGAACGACACGCAAGGCCATCTCTGCGGGGACGACGTGTTGCGCGCGGTTACGAATGCGATGAAAGAGTCCGTGCGGCCCTATGACACCGTGGGGCGCTACGGCGGCGAGGAATTCCTGATCGTTGTGCCGGAGGCAGACGCGCCAACCGCGGTTCGTGTAGCGGAGCGAATCCGGAGAGCTGTCGAATCGCGAGTGATCGCGTGCGGGGAAAGCAGTATCCGCGTGACGGCAAGCTTCGGCATCGCCGCCAGCTGCGGGTCCGAACCACTGCGTCCTCAAATCCTGCTTCATTCGGCCGATGAAGCTCTGTACCGCGCCAAAAGCAACGGAAGAAACCGTTGCGAATTGTCCGAGCACGCGCTCCCGATATCTGCCGGTCCCTCCCAATCCGGATCTCCAACCGACTGAACACGCCCAGATTCGAGACCTTCTGCGCGATTCCCTCCGCTGTAAGTCCCGCGACTGTCGATGACCGTTGCATCTCCGAACGGAGTTGCGTTTTGCGGAAACGCGTTTCCGCTCACGCCGGAAATTGGTGTAGAGTCTTAATTGTAATCAAGGGACTGCGCATGCGGGCTCCGGAAGAGGAGTGTCGATGAACCCGACGAAATCCGGTTCGGTAGTCAACAACGAGGTGCCTTCGGGGACTCGACGCGATACTTTGACCGTCATCGACAACCGCACGGGACGCCAGTACGAATTGCCGATCACGCACGACACGATCCGGGCGCTCGATTTGCGCCAGATCAAGGTGGAGGATCCCGATTTCGGGATGATGAGCTACGATCCCGCTCTCACCAACACGGCGTCATGTACCAGCCGGATCACCTTCATCGACGGTGACAAGGGAATCCTGCGCTACCGCGGCTACTCCATCGAGGAACTCTCGGAAAGGAGCAGCTATCTCGAGACGGCCTACCTGATCCTGCATGGCGAGCTCCCCTCGCAGGCGCAGTTAACCGAATGGACCTACAACGTCAGCCACCACACGTTCATTCACGAGAGCATCAAGAAATTTCTCGACGGCTTCCATTACGACGCGCATCCCATGGGCATGCTGATCTCGACGGTCGCAGCCCTTTCGACCTTCTATCCGGATGCCAAGGACATCTTCAACGCCGATTCCCGCCGCAAGCAAAC
Organism: uncultured Acidobacteriota bacterium; assembly: GCA_963753475.1. Classification (GTDB taxonomy): domain Bacteria; phylum Acidobacteriota; class Terriglobia; order Acidiferrales; family UBA7541; genus Palsa-295. The sequence goes on along the minus strand of CAVWCN010000003.1, from coordinate 139,081 downwards.
CTACCGGCTGATCGGAAAGATGCCGACGCTGGCGGCGTTCGCCTATCGTCATAGCCTCGGGATGCCGTTCGCCTATCCGGACAACGACTTGAGCTACTGCGGGAATTTTCTGAACATGCTGTTCCGCACGACGGAGCTCAAGTACCGTCCGAATCCCACGCTGGAGCACGCGTTGGACATTCTGTTTATTCTGCACGCGGACCACGAGCAGAACTGCTCGTCCTCGGCCATGCGCGGGGTCGGGAGTTCGCATGTCGATCCCTACTCTGCTACCGCCGCCGCCACCGCGGCGCTGTACGGGCCTCTCCACGGTGGCGCGAACGAAGCCGTGCTGCGCATGTTGCTCGAGATCGGCTCGGTGAACAACGTCCCGGCTTACATCAAGAAGGTGAAAGCGGGAGAGAAGAAGCTGATGGGGTTCGGCCACCGTGTGTACAAGAATTACGATCCTCGTGCCAAGATCGTCAAAAGGATCGCGTACGAAGTGTTCGACGTGATGGGGCGCAACCCGCTGATTGACATAGCGCTCGAATGCGAACGCATCGCTCTCGAGGACGATTACTTCATCAGCCGGCGGCTCTATCCCAATGTGGACTTCTATACCGGGCTGATTTACCAGTCGATGGGCTTTCCCATGACCATGTTCCCGGTGCTGTTCGCGATTCCGCGCACGTCGGGTTGGGTGGCGCAGTGGGAAGAAATGCTGCTCGATCCCGAGCAGAAGATTTCACGCCCGCGGCAGGTCTATCTGGGAAACGATTTGCGCGGCTATATCCCTCTCGACCGCCGCGGCTAGCGGAGCCGCACGTCCGTTACTCGAACGTAACCATCCGCTGCGCAGGGTTGACATCGCTTCGTCTTGGTTCGAATATGAAATCCCCTTCATGCGTCCCCCTGAACGAGGGCGCCCTTCAGTGAGCCGTTGAAGCACGCGTAGTACGGAAGAAGCCCTCTCCTTCTTGCCGCGAACGGAATCTCGTTTGATACGAGTTGGCGGGAACGTCTGTCCCCGGCGGAGGGCCAATGGATTTCTGGAAGCAATTGTTCGGCTCCGGCGATTTCATGCCGCACGGCTATTGTTACCTCTGGAAGCCCGGCCTCGTCTGGCTGCACGTCGTTTCCGACTCACTGATCACGCTCTCCTATTTCGCGGTTCTTGTCGTCTTGCTGAGATTCGCGCGCAAGCGTCGCGACCTTCCCTTCAGCTGGATGTTTGTGCTGTTCGCGGTCTTCATCGTGGCGTGCGGCTCGACGCACGCGATGGAGGTATGGAACCTGTGGCACGCGGATTACTGGCTTTCGGGTGTGATCAAGGCGATTACGGCGGCGGCATCCGTGCCGACCGCCATCCTGCTTGCGCGGCTGATGCCGCAGGCGATGCACTTGCCAACCGCAAGAGAGTGGATCCAGGCGAACGCCCGGCTGCAGGAGGAGGTGCGCGACCGCCGCGAACTCGAACTTGGTCTGCGCATCAGAGAAGCCAGCTTCCGGCAACAGGCCGAACTTCTCGATCTGACCCATGACGCCATTCTGGTCCGCGGAATCGACCGCGAAATCCTGTATTGGAATCGTGGGTCGGAGAGACTGTACGACTGGCAGGAAGAAGAAGTGCGGGGAAAGATCAGCAACAACGTTCTGCAAACAGAGTTTCCCCTTCCCTTGGCCGAGATCGAAGGTCAAGTCTATGAGAAAGGGACCTGGGAGGGTGAGCTGATCCAGCGCCGGCGGGATGGCTCTCGCGTGATCGTCTCCAGTCGTTGGGCTTTGCAGAACGACGCGGTGGGCAGACCCAGTCGCATTCTCGAAATCAATCGCGACGTCACCCAACGCACAATCCAGGAGAACAAATTTCGGAATCTGCTCGAATCGGCGCCCGATGCGATCGTAATCGTGAACGGCGCCGGCCAGATTCAGCTCGTCAACGCTCAGACTGAAAGGCTGTTCGGCTATTCGCGGGAAGAGCTGATCGGTAAGCCGGTCGAGATGCTGATTCCAGAACGGTTTCAGGGACGGCACGCCGGACATCGCGCGGAGTACGCGCACGCTCCGAGAAGAAGGCCGATGGAAGCCGGACTTGATCTACGTGGCCGCCGAAAGGACGGAAGCGAATTCCCCGTGGAGATCAGCTTGAGCCCGATCGAAACGGAAGAAGGTGTGCTGATCTCCAGCGCCGTTCGCGACGTGACGGAACGCCAGCGTTTCGACCAGCAGATTCGGGACCTCAACGAAGAGTTGGAGAAACGCGTTGCGGACCTTGCGGCTATGAACAAGGAACTCGAAAGCTTCAGCTATTCTGTTTCGCACGACCTTCGCGCCCCGCTTCGCCACATCGACGGGTTTGCCCGCATCCTGAGAGACGAGTACTCCAGGGATATTTCCCCCGAAGCAGAGCAGTACCTCGGGCGCATTCTCGTGGCTGCCAATCACATGGGGCGCCTCATCGACGACCTCCTGAACCTGGCGCGCATCGGGCGTAAAGAACTCTCTCGCAAGAACGTGGATCTGGGCGTGCTCGTCGGACAATTGGCTGCGGATCTGTCCTCCGAAGGCAGCGACCGCCAGATCGCCTGGCAAATCGACGCGCTGCCCGAACGCGACTGCGACCCTGGATTGTTGACCCTCGTATTCTCAAATCTTCTTTCGAACGCGGCGAAATTCACGAAGAACCAGACGCATCCCGCAATCCATGTCGGTGCCGTCACAAAAGACGGCGAAGAAGCGTTTTTCGTGCGCGACAACGGAGTGGGTTTCGACCCGAAATACGCGGACAAGCTGTTCGGTGTGTTTCAGCGCCTGCACAGCCAGGAAGAATTCGAAGGCACGGGCGTTGGCTTGGCCACCGTGCAACGAATCATTCACCGTCACGGCGGCCGAATCTGGGCTGAGTCCCAGCCCGGTCGCGGCGCCACGTTCTTCTTCACTCTTGGCGGCGATCGCAACAAGCAATCCCATTCTTCCGACGAGGTGAAACTTGGAATCTCCTAATCCTGTCGAAATCCTGCTGGTGGAAGACAATTCATCCGACGCGCTGCTGACCACACATGCCCTGGAGAAATGCAAACTCGCAAATCGCATTCACCTGGCTCGCGACGGTGAAGAGGCTCTGGATTTTCTGTTCGCTCGTGGAAGCTTCGCCGACCGCGCACTGGATGCGGTTCCGCAGCTCGTTCTGCTCGACCTGAAGCTCCCCAAGGTGGACGGAATTCAGGTTCTCCGGGAACTGAAGACCGATCTGCGCACTCGCTCCATCCCCGTGGTCGTGCTTACCACGTCGAAGGAAGAGCGAGATCTAGTGCAGACCTACGAAGTAGGCGTGAACAGCTATATTCAGAAGCCCGTGAACTTCAGCGAATTTCAGGAGGTTGTCCGGCAACTTGGCACGTACTGGCTGTTGCTCAACAGCAGCCCCACCAACATCGGTCGTCGCGCGCCCTCGGGCGAGCGGCGATAAGAACGATCCTCCGCGACAGAAAAGAGGTCTCGCGTCATGTCAGATTCGATGAGTGAAAAATCCTGGCGACTGCTTCTGGCCGACGACAACGCCAATGATGCCGAATTGTGCCTGCGCGCGCTCAAGCAGTCCGGTATCCCGCTTCACATCGAGGTGGTCTCTGCGCGCGAGGATTTCGCGCGCGAGCTGGAAACGCAAGCCGTTGATATCGTCATCTCCGACTACCGCATGAACGGCTGGACCGGGATGGATGCTCTGGAGATCGTCAAGAGAACGCGCCCCGACGTTCCGCTGATTCTCGTCACCGGTACGCTCGGAGACGAACTCGCGGTTGAATGTATCAAGAATGGCGTGACGGATTACGTGCTGAAGCACCAACTAAGCCGTTTGCCACTGGCGCTCCGCCGCGCCAGGCAGGAAACGATGCTCCGGAAGGCCGAGAAGCGCGCCGGGGATGCCCTTCGCGAAAGCGAAGAGCACTATCGCATTCTCGTCGAGAGCGCGCCGGAAGCGATTCTGGTATGCGATGTGGACCGGCAGCAGTTTATCGACTGCAACGAAAAAGCCGTGCATCTGTATGGAGTGCAGCGAGAAAATCTGCTTCTGCATGGTCCGGCACACTTCGCGCCCGCGCGGCAGGCAGACGGACGGCTTTCGAGAGAGATGGCCCAGGAAGCGATTGAGCAAGCTCTCGCCGGCGGTACGCCTTGCTTCGAATATACGATTCTGCGCCCGGACGGCAGAGAAGTCCCTTGCGAGATTCACCTGATTGCCCTGCCTTCGCGAGGCCAGCGACTGGTCCGCGCGAGCGTCATCGACATCACGGAACGAAAACAAGCCGAGCGCGCGCTGCGTGAGAGCGAGGCACGGTACCGGGGGCTCGTCAACAATGCCACCTACGGAGTCTATTGGGAGAAGCTGGACGGAACCCTGATTTACGCGAATCCCGCGCTCGTTCAAATGCTCGGCTACGAGACAGCGGAAGAGCTGATTTCGACGGGGAATACGCAGGCGCTCTACTCCGACCCGTCGAAACGGGCACTCCTTTTCGAGGACTATGCGAACCGGCGGAGCATCGACGGCGTCGCCGAATGGAAACGCAGAGACGGCCGGCTCATCACGGTCCGCATCCAGGGGCGGCAGGCCACAGCCTCCGGAGAGAACGATGAATGGATCGAGGTCATGGTCGAGGACGTCACGGAGCGCATCGCCCTGGAAACGCAGCTTCTCCAGGCTCAGAAATTCGAGGCGATCGGGCAGCTGGCCGGGGGGATCGCGCACGATTTCAACAATATGATCGGCGCCATTCTTGGGTGGGCCGACATGGGACTGGAGGAGACGGAGGATGGTTCGAAGCTTCGGCGCTATTTCGAGAAGGTGCACCATCAGGGGAAGCGCGCCGCTTCACTGACGCGCCAGCTGCTCGCGTTCGCGCGGAGGCAAATTCTCGAGCCGCGCGATATCGCGTTCAATCAGAGTGTCACGGAAGGTTTGAGCCTTCTCGAGAAAGTGATCGGCGGCAACATCATTATCCGCACGTCGCTCGGAGCCGAACTACCACTGGTGCGCGCAGACCCCACGCAGCTCGAGCAGGTGCTCATGAACTTGTGCATCAACGCACGCGACGCAATGCCTGAAGGCGGTTCGTTGATCGTCGAGACGTCCACGGTCCATTTCGACGTGGAGGCCTGTAAGCTTGAGCCCCTGGCCCATCCCGGCGACTACGTCATGCTTGCCGTCACCGACTCGGGCACCGGAATGGACTCCGCCACCCTCGATCGCATCTTTGAGCCGTTTTTCACCACGAAAGAATTAGGGAAGGGAACCGGTCTGGGTCTGGCCATGATCTACGGCATTGTCCGCCAGCACGGCGGTTTCGTCCACGTGTACAGCGAGGTCGGGACGGGCAGCACGTTCCGCGTGTACATTCCCGCCAGCAACGCGAAAGCTCCGTCGCTCGAAAAACGCGACGATTCACTCCCCGTGCGAGGCGGTACCGAAACGCTGCTCCTGGTTGAAGACCACGATGGGTTGCGGCAGTTGGCGATCGAGACTCTCTCGCGGCTCGGTTACAACGTGATTGCTGCGGCCGATGGCGAGCAGGCCCTCAGCGAGTTCGCCAGGCATCAGGATGCGATTCATCTCGCATTGCTCGATCTGATTCTTCCCAAACTCAACGGGCCTGAAATCTACGATCGCATTTGCTCCGTGCGCCCCGATCTGCCGGTCGTCTTTGCGACGGGCTACAGCGCCGATTTCGCCCTGCTGCACAAGATCCAGCAGCAGGGTCTGTCGGTTTTGCAGAAGCCCTACACGGCTCGCGATCTGGCGCGCAAAGTTCGCGAAGCGCTCGATAATCATTCCATCGCGAACCGAAAGCGACTGCTGAGCGCCGGGCCAAGCACTACCTTACACGAGCGAACTAAAAGGATTTGACGCTTCTCGGCCCGGCTATTCCGGCTGTGCCAGTCCGCGCGCGACTGCGTCGTCGAGCAGTTTTTTCATTTCGCGCGAAGCCTGGCGCGCCAGTTCCCCCTGCTGTCGTCCGAGCTCTCCCTGTTGCCGTCCCAATTCTCCTTGTTTGCGGCCCAACTCCCCTTGCTCGCGTCCGATTTCGCCTTGATGACGTCCGGCGTCCGACTGGATCTCGCCAATCCGGCTTTGGAGCTCGCCAATTTCGCTCTGCAAATCGCCGATCTGCTCTACGGTGCCGCCGTTCGCGCTGAGCCGTTTCATCTCAGCCTCAAGCTTTTCCATTTGCGCCGACAGGTCCGGGATCTTCACGTGAACTTCTTCCATTTTCCGCCCGAGCTCCTCTTGCTGTTTTCCGAGCGCTTCCTGCTGCCTTCCAAGGGCTTCCTGCTTGCGGCCAAGTTCCTCCTGCGGTTCCCAGAGCTTTTTCGCGTGGTCTACTGTCGCCTGATCGCGAATGATATACGGCTTCTCGTCGCGTTCGAACCAGATGAAGTCGCCGGGAATCTTGCTGCGCAGCGCTTTAGCGTGCTCCTCGTCCTCCGACGAGCCGGACATCGTGACGAAATTGGAGTCCTTTGTGACGATCACGAACCGCGGTCCCCAGTCCTGCTCTTCAGTAATCCCTCCAGGGACTCCGCCGCTGACACCCCCGCTCACTCCGCCGGCTTCCTGCGCGTCGCCCATCGATCGGTACTGCTCGATCGCTCTGTTGTAGCCGTCCATCGCTCTGCCGTACTCCTCGACAGCGGCGCTGATGGATTTGAGCTGGTCCTTCGTGGCCGGAGCGGAAAGCTCCGCCTTCACGGCAGCTACCCGACGTGCAGCGGATTCCGCCGATTTCCTGGCGCGCAACAGCGCTTCGCGCGCCCGGCTCATCTCCTCGGTACTCGGCAGCGTCGGCGTTGGGGGCATTGCCTCCTCTGACAGGCCAACCGGCGCAACTGGAGCTATCGCCGCAACGCCCGGCGAAGCGGGCGCGGTTGGCGCTACCGTGGGCGATCCTGATGCCGGGTCGGGAACCACAACAGGGTTGGCGCTCGGGGCCGGCGCGGAAGCAGGTTGCGGTGCCGCGGGTGCCGGCGACTGCGGAAAATCGAAAAACAGTGGGTGCACGGATGCTGTGAAAGCAATCACGGGAACCGCAAAGAAGGCGACACCCGCGATCACGGATTTCCTCAACTGGTTCGGCATAGCACTCCTCCACGCGAGAATTCGATCGAGTCTTTTTTCGGCTTGCCCGCATTTCGCCATGGAAACTCCCTGCCACCAGACTCGCGAGCGAGAGTATTCAAGGGCGGCAAAGAAGCTGAGAAGGGTCTCCGCATACCGCGTCCGGTCGGCTCCGCCTGCCAGGGCCGCCTCGTCGCCGGCCCGCTCGGCCAACTCCGCCAGATGCCGCTCGAGCCACCACGCGAGAGGGCTGAACCAGAAGACCGCGCGATGAATCAGGGCGAGCCGCTGCACCAGCGGGTCGCGCCGCCCGACATGAGAAACTTCGTGCGCCAGCACGGAGGCAAGTTTGGCGTCGTCCCATTCGCACCACGCTGCCGGAAGCAGAATCGCGGGACGGTGCGCGCCGACGGTAACCGGCACGACCAGCGCTTCAGATTCGGCGAGAAGGGGCTGCGTTCTCACCCCCTCGCTGCGGGCGGAAGCAGCAAGTTCCCGTAAAGCCGTGGCGTCACAAATCGGAGTTGCCGCGCGTGCAAGACGCGTTGCCAGTGCAGCGCCTGCCAGGACGCGCGCCAGCAATAGAAACGCGATCGCGAAATAAACTGCCGCCAGGATTAAAGGCCACGCGATGGGCCTCGAGTTGCCAGTCGGCGCCGGCGACGCCTCAGCGATCGGCGCGGAATCCAAAGCGTCGGCGGGCGCGCTCGCTTTGGGCGAGACGATTGCCGTTCGAGCTTCGGGAATGAGGATAGGCTGTGCGGACCCCGCCGCTACCGCCTTGGCGTGCGTTTCGATCTTCGGAACAGGCACAGAAAGGCGAATCGGCGGCGCAAAGGCGCCGAGAAAGGGCATTGCCAGGGCCGCGACGAGCACCGCTCGCCAGACGGCCGACTTCAGCGAAACGGTTCTGACTCGCAGCACGGCCAGCACAAGCGCGGCGAAACAGCCAAGCGTAAGCGAGCGCGCGGCTGGCTCTGCGACGTACTTCAAAATGCCAAAACTGACCGAAAGACCTGCTGTGCCCATCTCTATTCTTCTTTCGTTGGAGAAGAATGCTTGCCCGTTACGGATTTTTCTTGAGTCTTCTGCTGCGCGATCTTTCGCGCGAGCCGTTCGAGTTGTTCGCGTCCGATTACGGCATTATCGACCATACCGACCACGAGTTCTTCCGCTGAGCCGCCGCAGAAACGGTCGATGATGTTTCGCACCGCGCGCACCGCCACGTTCCGTCGCTCTTCCGCCGCCCGGTAGATGTATGTCCGGCCCTCGATTTCGTGCGTCACGAACCCCTTCTGTTCGAGCCGGCGGAGAATCGTCCGCACAGTCGATTCTTTCAGCGGACGCGCGGGCTTGAGCGCCTCGCGGCAGGATTCCGCTGAGCAGGGTCCGTGGGTCCAGACAAAGTCCATCACGATCTGTTCGACTTGTCCGAGGCCTTTTGGTCGCGCTTGTTTGCCGCTATTCATTGTAGCGCTACAACATGTAGCATTGACGGCCGGAGGCAGTCAAGAGAAAGTTTGCGGTTCCAAGGAGCGCCCAGTCGAACTCGCCTCGGCCGAGGGATCCATTTGTCGCGGCGTCCACGCCAGTCCTCCCCCAATTGGCCAAGCGCTGCACATCCATTGTTACTTGAGCACCGCAGATGCGCCGGTGCGTTGGCCTGCATGAGAGGCGTGTGTTATAACTAGCCGCGAATCAAGTTGCTGAGGAACTTGTGCCCTTTATCAATTTTCCCGCTCGGGAAATCAACTGCAAACTTGTTTACTACGGTCCCGGCCTCGGCGGGAAAACCGCCAATTTGCAGTGGATTTACGAGCACACCGGTACGAACCAGAAAGGGAAAATGGTTTCGCTGGCCACCGAGACCGACCGCACCCTTTTCTTCGATTTTCTTCCGCTGGACCTCGGGACCGTCCGCGGCTTCAAAACGCGTTTCCATCTGTACACAGTTCCCGGGCAGGTTTTTTACGAGGCCAGCCGTCGATTGATCCTCAAAGGTGCGGACGGAGTGGTCTTCGTTGCCGATTCGCAGGAAGAGCGGATGGACGCGAACCTCGAAACGCTGGAAAACCTTCGCGAGCACCTGAAGGATCACAACCTCGATTTCAGCACGATCCCGTATGTCCTGCAGCTCAACAAGCGTGACCTGCCCAACATCCTTTCGATCGAAGATCTGAAAAAAAACCTCTCCGTGAAGGACGAGCCCACTCTCGAAGCCGTTGCCGTTCAAGGCCGGGGCGTTTTCGACACGCTGAAGGAAGTCGCCAAGCTGGTCCTCGCGGAATTGAAGAAGAACGCATAGAGCGACGGTCGCGCCTAAATGTACTCGCAAGGGATGGATTCACCCTCGCTTAACGATTCTTTCGTGATCGACGTGCAATTGCGTCGACGGGACCGAGAGAAGACGCTCTGGCTTGACGTCCGCTCCCCACAGGCCCTGAAAAGATTGGGAACGTTGTTTGAGGAACTGTCGAAGGCGAGGGTAAGCGAGCGCAGTGCTGCCCGTTTGACTCCGCCACTTTTCCGTCTTCCAGAGGGGTTGAAGGACCTGGTGTTTACAGTGGTTGACAAAGAGCTGAGCCAGACGAGCCTGGTCGAACATCACCCGGCTATCCTTACCTGGGCTAGACATAACGAAGGATGGTTGGAATGTGCAGGCAAGGTGAAAGCGTTGATGACGTTTCGGAGGCTAGAGAAGCTCTGGCAGGGTGGGCATCAATACCTCGGTCGCGGAGGAAGCGACGAGATCGAAGTTTCATACATTGAGGGGTAGTGCTTCGTCGAATCCCTACATGAAAGTACAATCCCTTTAGAACCTATGTCTCGTTCCTCACTGGAAGTCCTCGAATTCGACAAGCTGAAGGAAATCGTCGCTGGCTTTGCCACATGCGCGCCGGGACGGCGAGCAATAGGGCAGCTTGAGCCCAGTCAGGACCGCGATGCTCTTGCCCATGAGTTTGCGCTCTTGCGCGAAGCGATCGCTTATTTGCGTGCAGGATCTGAGCTCGGATTCGGGTCTCTGGCCGACCCGGAGGGCTGGCTTGCGCGGCTCGGGATGATGACGTCTGTTTTGTCGAGCGCAGAGCTTCTGGACGCCGTTTCTCTAATCGAAACCGCTACCGGCTTACGGCCGACCTTCAAAGGTGAGGGCTCGAAATTTCGGCTGCTGGCCGGTCGCGCGGCTGCGCTTCCCGATCTCCGCCACTCGTCGACCGCCATTCGCCGCGCGGTGCTTCCGAACGGCGAAATCAGCGACGACGCCTCTCCGCAACTGAAGCGGATTCGCGCGGGAATCACGCAAGCGCGGGAAAGGATTCAGCATTCTCTCGAAGCGATTCTGCGCGCGCGCGGAGAACCTGTGGGCGAAGACTACGTCACGCTGCGCAACGATCGTTTTGTGATTCCGGTGCGCGCGTCCGAGCGGCGCTCGGTCCCTGGAGTGGTTCACGGCGCCAGCAGCACGGGCCAGACCGTCTTCGTCGAGCCGCTCGAGACCATCGACCTGAACAACCGGCTCGTGCAATTGGGCGAACATGAGCTCGCGGAAATTGCTCGCATTCTCGAGGAACTGACGGAGCGGCTCCGCACCGATCGCGTCCCGCTCGAAACATCCGCCAGAGAGGTCGCGCACTTCGACTCGATCTTTGCACGCGCCCGATTTGCGCGTACGTTCGATTGCACCACGCCGGAGTTTTCGAGGGGGAATTCGCTGCGGCTCGAATCGGCGCGCAATCCGGTGCTCGAAGCGACACTTCGCCCGCAAGGCCGCAAGGCTGTGCCGCTGACGCTCGCGCTGGGTGGCGGCGAAACGGTCATGGTAGTAAGCGGACCCAACACGGGTGGGAAAACGGTGTCGCTGAAGACTGTGGGCCTCGCGGCTCTGTCCGCCCAATCGGCCATTCCGACTGCGGCGGAAACTGCCGAGCTCCCCATTTTCGATCGGGTTCTTGCTGACATTGGCGACGAGCAATCGATTGCCGCCGACCTTTCCACGTTTTCGGCGCACATGCTGAATCTCAAGTCGATGCTTGAAGTTGCGACGGACCGTTCTCTGATCCTGGTCGACGAGATGGGAACGGGCACGGCGCCGGAAGAAGGCGCAGCTCTCGCCGTGGCTCTACTCGAGGAATTCCGCGCGCGGCGCGCCTTGACATTCGCGACAACGCACCACGATCGCCTGAAGGCGTATGCCTCGACGACTCCGGGAATCGTCAACGCCGCGATGGAATTCGACGAAACGAATCTCCGGCCCACGTACCGCCTTCTAGTTGGTGTCCCCGGCACCTCCAGCGGAATCGAAATCGCTCGCCGCCTGGGATTGCCGTCGAGCGTTGTCGACCGTGCGCGCGCGAGTCTCTCCCCCGAATCTCGGGAAGCTCGCGACCTGATCGCCTATCTGCACCGCGGTCGCGACGAGATGGACGCGCTCAAACGACAGGCGCGGGACGAGATCGCCCAGCTCGAATCCGAACGCCGCTCGCTCCAGACGGAATGGATCGATCGCCAGAAGAAGCGCATTGGCGAACTCGAGCGGGAGTTTCAGGCAACTCAGAAACGGCTCGAAGCGGAAGTGGCACGCCTCGCCGCCGACATCAAGGACCGCACGCTGCGTTCGCAAATCGAAAAACAAGGCGGGCGTCGCTTGGCCAAGCTCGAGTCTGAAGCTCGCGCGGAGGCGGATGCGGCCGTGGTGCAAACGCTCTCCTCGTCTCAGGCGGATCTCGGCGTTGCCGCTGAAATGCCCGCTAAACCCGTCCCGCCGGAGGCCCTTTCTCCGGGACAGCATGTAGTCGTGAAGGGATGGAAACAGCCGCTGACGTTCCGCCGCCATGATGGAAGCAATGCCGAAGTGGAAGCCGGACCGATGCGGATGAAAGTTCCGCTCGCCGATATCGTTGGATTTGCCGTGCGCCCGGCCGGTTCGAAAATGCAGGCTGCAATTGCCGCGGCCAGAACTCCGGGCGTGACGGTGCACACGAAAGGCGAGGCCGCAGGCGTGCCCGACGAAATCAATGTAATCGGCTGCACGGTGGAGGAGGCCACCTCACGAGTCGACAAGTTCCTGGACCAGGCGGCGCTGGCTTCCAAGCCCGGCGTGCGCATTATTCATGGCCACGGCACCGGAGCGCTAAGGCGCGGGCTAGCCGAGTTTCTTTCGGTGCATCCGCTCGTCGAACGCATCCACGCCGAAGCCGAAGACCGAGGCGGCGCCGCTATCACTGTCGCCGAGTTGAAAAGCTGATCGCAAGGTGCTACACGTGCTTTCACCGTTGGGCAGGACCGGGGCCGGAGTACCGCTCCAGGGTCGAGTCGATTTCGAGCGGCGTTGATATCCAGCTCCTTGATGTCTTTGCTACGCTTTTCCGTTCGCTTTGTATTCGCTAGCGCGGAAGGCGACTTTCGCGTTTTGAATTTCGTCTGTTTGATTTAGATGGCTGAAGCCGGATCATTCGCGGAGCGCGTCAAGCAGCAGGCGGACATTGTCCGTGTGGTGGGCGAGTACGTCCGCCTGAAGAAGACCGGCGCAAACTTCACGGGCCTGTGTCCCTTCCATCCGGAAAAGACGCCTTCGTTCGCGGTGCATCCCATGAAGCAGATTTATCATTGCTTCGGCTGTGGCGTTGGCGGAGACGTCTTCCAGTTCGTGATGGAGCTCGAGAAGTCCACGTTTCCGGAAGCGGTGCGCACGGTCGCCGAAAAGTGTGGTATCCCGATTCCGCGTCCGCGCGAGCGTTCGCCGGAAGAGCGCCGCGAAAATCAGCAGCGCACGGCGCTGATCGACTTGCAACGCGAAGCCGCCGCATTCTTCGCGCGGCATCTGCACGAGAGCGCGGAGGGCAAAGTCGCCCTGGCTTACCTCGAAGACCGCGGGCTGGATCGCGAAGCGCTCGTGCGCTTCGGCCTCGGCTTCGCTCCTTCATCCGGCGATGCGTTGCTCCGGCGATTCAAGCCAAAAGCGGCCGACAAATTGCTTGAAAGTTCGGGCCTTTTCTCGCGCGACCAGAGCGGTCGCCTCTATGACCGTTTCCGCCGGCGTATCATTTTTCCGATCGCCAATGAATCGGGCAAGGTCATCGCATTTGGCGGGCGCGCCATGGGCGACGACATGCCCAAATATCTGAATTCGCCCGAGACGCCTACCTATTCGAAAAGCAACGTCCTCTATCATCTCGACCGGGCCAAGGAGTCTCTGCGCCAGAATGATTTCGCGATTCTCGTCGAAGGGTATATGGACGCGATCGCCGTGGCGCGCGCAGGGCTTTTGAATGTGGTGGCGAGTTGCGGCACGAGCCTTGCCGAGGGGCAGATCAAGCTGCTTTCGCGCTTCACGCGCCGCATCATCGTGAACTACGATCCCGACACCGCCGGCCAAACCGCGACGGAGCGCTCCATCGCCCTTTTGCTGGAGAGAGAGTTTGACGTTCGCGTTCTGCGGCTTCCCGGCGGCGCCGATCCCGACCAATTCCTGCGCCAGCAAGGCGCCGAGGCCTATCGCAAGCTGCTCGCCCAGGCGCCTCCTTATCTGGATTATCTGATCGGGCGCGCTCGTAACATGGATCGCAGCACTGCCGAGGGAAAACTCGCCGCACTGAATTTTTTGATGCCGTACGTGCAGAAACTGCCGAACCGCCTCGTCCGTTCCGAATGGGCGACTCGCATCGCGTCTGAACTGAAAGTCGACGAACCGGTGCTGCGCGAGGCATTGCGGCGCGCTGCTGCTGATCGCCGCAGCGAAGTGAAGCCGAAAGCGGAACTGCTTGCGCCGGTCGTGAAGCCCGCCGAGCGCCAGCTGATTCGCATGCTGGCGGAGTCGAACGGCTTTCGCGAGAAACTCGCTCGCGAACTGGAGGTTGGGGGGCTTCACCGGGGGCTCGAGACAGAGAGGATCTTCGAAGCGCTGATTGCCAAAGCGACGGAAGAACCGGAGCCCGTCGCGATCTCCGCGACTCTGGCAGAACGCGATCGCCGGATTCTCTTCGACATTCTCTTTGAATCGACCCCAGAACAAACGTGGGAAGCCGCGGAAAGCTGCCTCGACGTTCTCCGCAACCGGAAAATCGCTTCGGAGCTGGCCGAATTGGAGCGCAGAATTCAGCTTCAGCCACCCAAAAGCGAGTTGGGGGACCTCCTGCGCCAGAAAAGAATTCTCCAGCTTGAACTGGCAAAGAAGCAGGGATGAGGTAACGGTTGAATCGGGCGCCACTTACGGACATTTACGTTGACGCTCTCAGATTTGCTATTGTATTCTTGTAAGGTTTCGGGCGAAACGAAGCGCACTGATTCAGCATCTTATAGTACGTGTGTCGGCGCGGGGGACTGTGCTTGGCCTCTTGAGCAGGGCGACCTTGAGGGACCTTCTTAAGTCTTATCCGTCAAAATATGAAGAGCGAGCCGGTCGGGTGTATGAGTCCGGCTTATTGAGCGCCGGAAATCCTTTGCGCAATCCATTCGATTTTATGAGGGAGAGAAAGAGTGACGTTGGCTCTTGAGGAAAAATACGATCAGGTAAGGCAGCTCATCGCCATGGGCAAGGAGCGGGGATACCTGCTCTACGATGAGGTGAACGATATCCTGCCTGCCGAGGTGCACTCCTCGGAAGAAATTGACGACTTGCTCTCGACCTTCGAGCGCTATGGGATCGATGTGTACGAAGACCTGTCGAGCGCGAAAGCCGCGCTTGCCAGCGCCGATTCCGCCGAAGGCGCCGAGCTCATGAAGGAAGAGTCCAGCACCGAGAACGAAGTCGATCTCGATCTGACGCCGGGAGCTCTGGAAAAAACGAACGATCCCGTGCGCATGTACCTGCGTGAGATGGGTACCGTCCCCCTGCTGACGCGTGAAGGCGAAGTGGCGATCGCGAAGCGAATAGAGCGCGGGCAGCTGCTCGTGCTGAAAACGATCTCCCGCGCACCGCTCATCCTGAAGGAAATTCTTCAGATTGGCGATGACCTGCGCAACCGCTCCCGCTCGATCAAGGAAATCGTCCAGTTCGACGACGAAGAGCTCACCGAAGAGAAGATCGAGCATAAGACCAAAGAGACGCTCAAGCAGATCGATCGCATCGCTAAGCTCTACGAGCAGGGGTTGAAGCTTGCCATCAAGCTGGACAAGATCCCGCGCTCGAAGAAGCGGCCGTACATTCACTCCCGCAATGCGTTGGCGCGCACGCGCGTCGAGATGTCTCAACTGGTGCGCGAAATCGATTACAACCCGTTCGAGAAAAAGCGCCTGATCGACAAGATTCGGCAGACCGTGGAACGGGTTCAGTTTCTTGAGCGCGAAATCGTCAAGCTCGAGCGCCGCGTCGAAGCCTCGAAAGCGGAGGTGCAGGCGGAAGCGCGCAAGGAGCTGAAGGCGCGCCGCCAGGAACTGGAAGAGATCGAGCGTGCCATTGAGGTCAGTCCTACCGAGCTCAAGCGCGCGATTCAGGTGATCGTGCGCGGTGAAGTGGAAGCGGAACAGGCCAAAAAGGAATTGATCGAGGCGAACCTTCGTCTCGTTGTATCGATCGCAAAGAAATACACGAATCGCGGGTTGCAGTTCCTCGACTTGATCCAGGAAGGCAACATCGGCCTGATGAAGGCGGTCGACAAATTCGAATGGCGCCGCGGATATAAGTTTTCGACCTACGCCACTTGGTGGATTCGCCAGGCCATCACACGCGCCATCGCCGACCAGGCTCGCACCATCCGCATCCCCGTGCACATGATCGAGACGATCAACAAGCTCGTGCGCACGCAGCGGCAGCTCGTTCAGGAACTCGGACGCGAGCCTACTTCCGAGGAAATCGCCAAGCGGATGGATATCCCGGTTGCCAAAGTCCGCAAAATTCTGAAGATCGCGCAGGAGCCCATTTCGCTGGAAACTCCGATCGGCGAAGAGGAAGATTCGCACCTTGGAGATTTCATCGAGGACAAGGCCGTTGTATCGCCGTCCGACGCGGTGATCAATCTGAGCCTCAAGGAACAGACTTCTTCCGTGTTGAAGACACTCACGCCCCGCGAAGAGAAGGTCATCAAGATGCGTTTCGGCCTCGACGACGGCAGCGAGCACACGCTCGAGGAAGTCGGCCAGTCTTTTGCCGTTACCCGCGAGCGCATCCGCCAGATCGAAGCCAAGGCCCTGCGCAAGCTGCGCCACCCGTCGCGCTCGCGCAAGCTCCGCGCCTTCCTCGAAGGGACAGCCGGCGAATACTGATTTTCTGCTACGGTCCGCGACGGACGTGCAGTTCCACAATGATCCCTAGATCTCCATCGGCACTGTCCCGAGGTACAGTTACTCCTCTGGACCCCGAACAGGATTGCCATTTCTTCGCGAACGTTTATCCTAGATTCAGCCCGGCGAATCCTAACTGTGAGGTCTTGTTTTGCTCCGTCCGGGTCGCGTGGATCTTTGTAACCTTCAATCGCACGTTTCGAGTCGAGTCCCACAAAAAACAACCGAAGCGAGGGCGTCAGGAAGACTGGGGATTGTTTTGCTAGCCTTCTTGTGCGCGGTCGTTCTCTCGGGCTGTGCAGCCGGTGGGCACAGCTTGCCCGTCCAACCGCAAGTCGCCAATAGCAGTCTTCCCGAGGCCGCTATCGGCACGGACTACACGGCGAATCTGACAGCAGCGAATGGCACACCGCCGTATACCTGGAGCATCGATGGGGGCCAACTGCCTCCCGGACTGGCCCTCCAAAGCTCCACGGGGATGATTTCAGGTCAACCGAAGGCAGCTGGAAACTTCGCGTTTGTGGCGCTCGTGGCCGATTCCTCCGGACATCAGGGATCGAGCACTCTTACGATCAAAGTTGGCTCTAAGGCAAAGCCGGCGATCACGTCTGTGTCCCCGACCTCTGGCGCTCCTGGCACGGTGGTGACCATCGTCGGAACGAATTTCGTTGCAGGCGCAACCGTCAGCTTCGGCAGCGTCGCTGGCAACTCGACGGTCCTCGAAAACTCGACCCAGCTGAAGACCTCGGTTCCCACGTTGGCTGCCGGGACGTACGCCGTGACGGTTAGCGAGCCGGGGGTGGTTTCTGCAACAGCTCCAAACGGGTTCAACGTAACGGCGGCCCATGATGCGGCCGCCGCCGCAACTACCGATTACCTCTACGCGGTTACTCAGGGACCCGTTGTCACCGTCTACGATATTGGCAACGGATTCAAGCAAATCAAGCAGATTTCGGCGGGCACATCGAACGAAGAAATACGGGGGGCGGTGGCTTCTAAAGTCGGCGGCTTTCTTTACATCACGTACGGATGCACCTCTCCGGTGGCCTGCACTCCATACTTGATGAAATATTCCCTGGCTAGCGATACAGTCGTCTGGAACAACACGTTCCCGTCGGGAATCGACAGCCCTTCCATAACGCCAGACGGAAAGACTCTCTACATGCCCACCGGGGAAGGCGATCACGATCATTCGTTGTGGTACAAGGTCGACACTTCCAGCGGGAACGTCCTGGGGACGATCGACAGTGGCGTCACCGCCCCGCATAACACCATTGTGAGCAACGACGGCACTCACGTTTACATGGGCGGAATAGGCCGCGACACGAACGGCGATTCGCAGAATCATCTGGTGCGGGCCAACGTCTCCGATGGCTCTGTTTCCGCACAAATTGGACCCGTTCTCGGTAAGGAGATGCGCCCCTTCACGATTGATGCGAACGAGCAGTACGCGTTCATGACCACGATGGGTTTGAATGGATTCCAGGTCGGCAGCATTCCAGCGGGGAATATTCTTTACACTGCGAAAGTTTCGGGATTTTCCAGTGCGGGATGCACACCGTACGTCTCCTGCAGTCACGGCATTTCGTTGTCGCCCGATGGCAAGCAGATTTATGTTGTGGACTACTACAATAATTGTGTCCATGTCTTCGACGTAAGTGGATTACCGTCGTCTGCGCCGAAGCAGGTCGCCGACATTCAGTTGCAACATCCATACACGGCATTTGGCCCCTGGGTAACTCACAGCCGCGATGGGAAATTCGTATTTGTCGGTCAGAGTGGAGACGTAATCGACAACGGAACACATCAAATTGTCGGGTACATTCCCGCTTTGAACAAAACGAAAGTCTTCACCGAGATCGATTTCCAGAATGGCACCGTCTCGTTCGCGCCCCTGTCGCGAAGCGGCGTAGGGTATAAGTGAACCGGGTGTGTATGAGCGCGAACCCGTAGACGACGGGGCTCAAGCCATGCCGCCAGGCGGCGTCTTTTGAAAATCGGGTGTTTTTACAGCGAGAAAATCGGCGTATCAAGTGCTTGCGCGGCTCAGCCCTGTCGAGTCCACCCGTGTCCCGCCCTACAGCCAAAGGTAAGACTTCGCGTCCTCCCGAGCGGGACTATTCCCATCGATCACTGCTCGACAAGCTCGGAATCGAATCGGGACAAGCAATCGCGGTCCTGGACATTCAGGATCCCTCCTTCTTCGACGAGCTTACCTCGCGCGTCCCCGATTTTTCGCGCGATTCGGTGACGGACGGCTTGGACATCGTTTTGCTCGGAGCCGGCGGTGTGAACGATCTGCGGCGCCTCAAGTCGCTTGCGGAAAAGATTCGCAGAAACGGCGCGATCTGGGTCGTTTATCCCAAGGGCCGAACGCATATCTGGGAAGTGGAAGTGATTGCCGCGGGAAAGGCCGCCGGCCTCGTGGATAATAAGGTTTGCGGCTTCTCGGAAACGCATACGGCCTTGCGTTTCGTGATCCCTCTCACCAAACGTTGATTCGTAAGCGACTCGCGCGCTGAAAATGCTTGATCCGCCCCCATTGACTTGAGAAGATTCGCGCTTCATGCGAAAAGGGATCCGGATTTTCAGGGAAGAATTTGGCAAGGCTGCGCGCGCTCTCGCAACTGCATACCGGACTTTGCGGGAAATCGATACGCGCACGATGGAGATTCTAGTCGCGCTGCTCGGACGCGCGAAATAAAGCCGCTGGGTTCTCCTCGGCAATTCCCGTTGCTCTCCTCATCTTTTCACGCAGGGAATTCGGGGCGCGCCATGCCGCTCGCGGGTGCGGCGTTGCCTCCGCGCGTCGCTTGACACTTTGCGGAGCCGTCCGTAGCATCGAATTTACGATCCGGACTGCAGGCAGAGGCCGTTGCTTTCGTGCCGGTGTAGCTCAGGGGTAGAGCGAGGGTCTCATAATCCCTAGGTCGTGGGTTCGAGTCCCACCGCCGGCACCAATCTTTTCAGGGTCCGACCCGGACACATGGGTAACAGAATGTACCGGCTACATAGGTAACACTTTTGTGCCGAACGGATTTTCGAGTAGTTCCAGCACCCGCGTCTCCAGACGTGCAATCCCGCCTTGGCCGTGGAATATGTCGACCGGATCGACTCCGCCTCGCTCGGCGAATGAGCGAGGGTCAATTCGAGGCGACGAGTAAGTTCACCGTGCAGCAAATCAGCAACAAGATTTGAAAAGTGTCTCGATCTGCACAGATATCCGGCCATCTTCCTCGTAGCATGGTGGTCGGGAAGTAAGTTCCCTCTTCGACTGACGAGGCGATCAGCTCCCGTTTTAGTAAGGAGGAATCAAATGGAAACTCTCTTAATCATTGTTCTGGTTGTGTTTTTGCTCGGTGGCGGCGGCTGGGGATATTCCCGTTGGCGCAGGAACTAGGTCTTCTTGACGTCAAGGGAAAAAAATGCAATCGCGAATCATTACCCTATTAACAGGCTCGCCGCGGATGAGGGCGTTCGGGCATGCGCTTTCCGGCGTCCGGCAAAATCAAAAGGGCGGCTGGCAGAATGCGGGAATCCAAATTATTTCCGACGAGGAACCCCATGAAACCAAGTACTGAGAACGAAATCGCAGGAAGAGTTCATGAAGTGAAAGGCGCGATTAAGCAGAAGGCGGGCCGGCTGACGAACGACCCCGATTTGGAAGGCGAAGGTGCCGGCGAAAAAATCGGCGGGAAAATCCAAAAGAAAATCGGCCAGGTGGAGGCGGCAATCGAGAAGCCGTAAGACAACTGTTTGGCGCGAGCGGTCCGCGACGGCCCTTCGACTTGGTCCCACTGCATTGGGGTCTGTTGAGATCGGGTTCCTTTAGATTTTGATGAATCGACGAAACATTGGAGGCAGGTCATGAACTTATCAGCAGTAAGCACGACACAAATAGCGATCGTCATCGCGGTCGCCCTGGTGGTGGTCGCGGGCATCGCTATTTGGCTTTTTACCCGGAAACGCCACACGGCAAGATTGCGCACTCAGTTTGGTAGCGCTGAATATACGCGCACCATGAAAGAAGGCGGAAGCCGGCGGCAAGCGGAAGCAGTGCTCGATAAGCGCACCGATCGGGTGGAGAGTCTGCACATCCGGCCGCTCGGCCCGGGCGACCGCACTCGCTTCGTAGATTCCTGGCGCAGGGTGCAGGCGCGGTTCGTAGACACCCCCGGAGGCGCAGTCACGGAAGCGGATCAACTGCTCGGTGATGTGTTGTCAACTCGAGGATACCCCGTAAGCGATTTTGAACAGCGAGCGGCGGATATCTCCGTGGGTTATCCCTCGGTTCTGGAGAATTACCGCTCCGCACACGAAATCGCGCTTCGTCAAACGCGCGGGCAAGCGAGCACGGAAGAATTGCGCCAGGCGATGATCCATTACCGGACGCTCTTTGATGAGTTGGTTAGTGAGCCGGAGATGGCTCGCGCGGCATTAGCAGCGTCATAACCTCGATTCCGAAGCAAGTTGGATCAGAAACACTTTCTCGATCAACCTGAAGAGGCAATCTAAATGGACGAAGCAATGAAGATACAGGAACAAGAGACGTCTGCAGAGTTGACAACCGCCGCCTTGGCCGGTGCCGGCGCGCGACCAGACACGAGAACTGTTGCCGCTTCAACTGTCGGCGGTTCGGCCGCCGGAGCCGCAACGGCGCCAGCTATGGACGAGCAGGCGGCACCGCTCTTTTCGCTCGAAGAAGCGAAGGATTTTCGCGCCCGGTGGGATGCGATCCAAGTGAGTTTTGTCGATGATCCTCGAAGCGTGGTGCAGCGGGCGGATAGTCTTGTTGCGGTAACGATGAAACGCCTGGCCGAAATGTTCGCGACGGAAAGGGCGAGACTCGAGGGCCAATGGGATCGACTCTCCCGAGCCTATGGTCGTCAAGCAACCCATTTACTCACGTCGGAGGAGCCGACATCGTGATGCAATCAATTACTCATCGGTTTTCCGCTCTGCCGCTCAACAGCCCTGACCAATTGTCAGGACAAATCCTCTGATCTCCAGATTTCCCGAGCCGGCACACCGCGTTTCAACCTCAATTTCGTAAATCCGCAGGGCATCCCGAAGAGCTTCGGCGCACGGCGGTAATCCGGCCTCATTCACAATCAGGGCTAATCCAGGCGATGTTCCCGTCGGCTCATCTGCCGCCTCGGGGTCGTCGACTACCCACCCGATCGCCCTGAATACCGACAAGAAATCCCGTGCGTAGGCATGCCCGTCGGCCGCTGATGGTGAATAGCGGATAGATACGCGTTCATCAGGAAACGTACGGAGCACCTGAATTAATACCGCCTTCTGGTGCGTGGTCAACTTCCGGTCGTTTGACTCCGACATAGTCTCCTCACTGTGTCTGGCCCTCTGAAAGCACCCCGCCACCGAAAAATCTACTGCCTTGACTCGAGTCGCTGTACCCCAGATCGACATCCAACCCCAGCACCACCGCATAGGTTGCTCGTCGGGATTCTCTCGACGCCGCCGTCGCCGCTGTGCATCCGTTCTAAGAGCCGATCCCCGGTGGCCGCCACTTTTTATCCAAGTGTCCCGGCCACAGGCTGGTTACGATTCTCAGGTTTAGGTGTTCCGGCGTCACCGATTGCCGGCCTCTAACCAACTCCTAGGCCCATGCCCAAGCCGTGTGTAATTATCGAAAAGGCCGGGCCCTGCGTCACCCCGATTGTTCAATAGGTGGCGGGCGTCAGGCCGACTGCGCTACTCTCCATGGCTCCATGGAGCAGAAAACCAGTCAGCTCCGCCGCGAACTCAGCGCCGGACAAATGGCCATGGTCGCCGTCGGCGGCTCGATCGGCGTCGGCCTCCTTCTGGGGTCTGGCGCCGCCGTCCAGGTTGCCGGGCCGGGCGTCATCCTGTCCTATCTCCTCGGCGCGATGATTGCCTTCGCCGTCACCATGGCGCTCGGCGAGATGTCCAGCCTGCATCCTGCCGCCGGCTCCTTCGGCGTTTATGCCGACAAATATCTAGGCCATTGGGCGGGCTTCGTGTCTCGCTATGGATACTGGTTTTCGCTGGTGGTCGCCATCAGCGCCGATTTCGTGGCCTCCGCCATCTACATGCGCTTTTGGTTTCCGCGAGTTCCGTCGGCGGTTTGGATCGCCGGGTTTGCGGCAGTCCTCCTCTTCATCAACCTGCGCGACGTGCATGATTTTGGCAGCTTCGAATATTGGTTCGCAATGATCAAGGTCGTCGTCATTGCCGCGTTCATTCTGATCGGAGCGGGCTTGATGTTGGGAGGGAAGGTCCCGTCGCATTACACAAATGTTGGCGGATTCCTGCCGCGCGGGGCCGGAGCTCCTCTGCTGGCCTTGTCCTTCGTTCTCTTCAATTATTTGGGAACCGAGATGGTGGCCGTTTCGTCCGGCGAGGCTCGATCCACTTCGGATATCGTGCGCGCAACCTACATCACATTCGGCGTCCTCACCTTCATCTATGTCTGCGCCTCGGCCGTTCTGGTCGGTATCGTGCCCTGGAACGCCGTCGGCGTGACGCAGAGCCCTTTCGTCACTGTGTTCGAGGTCGCGCACATCCCCGCGGTTTCGGAGGTAATCAACTTCGTCGTGCTCACCGCGGCCCTTTCGGGGGCGAACGCCTGCCTCTACGTGACTTCTCGCATGCTGTACTCGCTCGCGGAATCGGGCTACGCGCCCGCCAAACTCGCTGAGCTATCCTCCACCGGCTCGCCGCGTAACGCCCTTCTCGTCTCAGCCTCGGGAATCGTGATTGCGCTCGTCGTGCAGTACATCACGCCCCAAAACGCGTTCCTCTATATCATCGGTGCTTCGCTGGTCGGCGGAATGCTTGCCTGGTGCATTGCGCTCGCTTCGCATGTTGCCATGCGACGGAAGCTGTCGCGCGAAGAAATTGCAGCTTTGCCGATGCGCGCGCCGGGCGGCCCGGCAATGTCCGTGGCCGCCTTTGCCGGCATTGTGGTGGCTGTCGCGTCGACATGGTGGGTGCCGCAGACTCGGATTACCATCGTTACCGCGGCTCCCTATATATTGGTTTTGACTGTCTTCTATCTCCTGGTAAAGAGAAAGCGCTCGCGAAACAAGGTGGCAGCGTGACCGATCCTTTCCACCGCTATCGCTCCGAGTTCCCGATCCTCGAGCGAACGACCTATCTCATCAGCAACTCCCTGGGCGCGATGCCGCGCGGAGTGCGCGACGCCCTCAATGACTATGCTGAGACCTGGGCCACGCGCGGCGTCCGCGCGTGGGAGGAGAAATGGTGGATGCTGGCGCTCGATACCGGCAACCGCGTTGGCGAGGTCATGAATGCGCCGGCGAATTCAGTGGCGATCCATGGCAACGTTACGCAGTGCCAGGCAGTCGTCGCCTCCTGTTTTGATTTCAGCGGCAAGCGCAACAAGATCGTATACAGCGATCTGAACTTCCCTTCCGTCATGTATTTCTGGGAAGCCCAGCGGTCGCGGGGCGCGCGCGTGCACATGGTAAAGACCGACGATGGAATCCAAGTACCCACGGATCGCCTGCTCGACGCCATCGATGAAGAAACGCTGATCGTGCCCGTCTCGCACGTAATTTTTCGCAGTTCCTATATCAACGACGCCAAGGCCATCTGCGAAAAAGCGCACCGCGTGGGCGCGCAAGTAATTCTCGACACGTTCCAATCGCTCGGCTCCGGTATTCCCGTTGACGTGCAGGCCTTGAACGTGGATTTCGCGTGTGGAGGCGTCTTGAAGTGGCTATGCGGGGGGCCCGGAACCGCCTACCTCTACGTGCGTCCCGATCTCACTCGCAAGCTTGAGCCGAAATTCACCGGGTGGCTCGCGCACGAAAATCCCTTCGCCTTCGAAGTCGGGCCCACACGCTACACGCAAGGGCCGTATCGGTTCTTGAATGGCACCCCGAACATCCCCGCTCTGTATGCCGCCGCGCCGGGTTTGAAGATTCTTCGCGAACTCGACATCTTCGCCGTGCGCGAAAAATCAAAACGCTTGACCGCCCGCATCATCTTTCTTGCGGACCAGCGCGGCTGGCGTGTGAGTGCGCCCCGCGATCCCGAACACCGCGGCGGCACCGTTGCCGTTGATATGCCGCATTCGAAGGAGGTCTGCGACGAACTCCTCAAACGCGACATTCTCGTCGATTGGCGGCCCGGCGCGGGTGTCAGGATCTCGCCTCACTTCTATAATATCGACGAAGAAATCGACGCCGCGTTTGCCGCCGTTGACGACATCCTTCACGCAATTGGTTCCTGAGTCGTCCGCCGCATCCGGCTGATTCGCTTCCAAGCGCATCGGACGAAGCCGGCCGACCCAGGACCGAACTCACTCGAGCTACCCGCCTGTTGACAGGATGCGCACTCAAGTAAACCGATAGGGGCAAATACAGGTAAGCCTGTAGAGCCTGCTGAAGGCGGTTGTGTTATTAACCGCGATTGTGCTGTCCCCCTATGGAACTCTTCCCTGCGACTTGCCGGATGGAAGCCGTGCGGGATGCTGAGGCGAACCAGCCATCGCTATGCTCATTCGTCCAATCGTCCCGCGAACGGCTGAGTCTTCGGATTCCGGAAGGCACAGTTTGCAGGGTGAGCCAGACAGGTCCGTACGTGTGTGTAACTCTCCGCCGCATCCAGGAGAACGACGACGATGAAAAGCGCCCGTAGTACACGGACTGCGACGACGGAACCAGCCGGCGGCGGAAACGGAACCGCACTTGCCGCCGAGCATCGCGAGTCGGTGGACTTGACCTCGATTCTGGCCGCTCTCCAAACCATGCGCGATGGCGATTTCTCTGTGCGCCTTCCCGGCTTCTGGACCGGAGTTCCCGGAAAAATTGCCGACACGTTCAACGACATCGCATCAGCAAATCAGCAGATGGCGCAGGAACTCAAGCGCATCGTGCAAGTGGTCGGCAAAGAGGGAAGGACTCGCGAGCGCGCCAAGTTCGGCCAGTCGAGGGGGGCGTGGGGGGAAACTGAGGGCTCCTTAAACACGCTGGTTGAGGACATGCTTCGTCCCACCGCCGAAGTTACACGGGCGATAGCAGCCGTCGCGCAAGGCGACCTGACGCAGCAGGTGCGCATGGATGTTGACGGGAGGCCGCTCGAGGGCGAATTCCTCCGTTCTGCGAATATCGTCAACGCCATGATCCTGCAGCTCGGCGTTTTTGCCTCGGAGGTGATACGCGTCGCTCGCGAAGTCGGCACGGACGGCAAGCTCGGCGGTCAAGCCGTCGTTCCGGGCGTTGCCGGTACATGGAAGGATCTGACGGACTCGGTGAACCTGATGGCCAGCAATCTTACGTCTCAGGTGCGCAACATCGCCGAAGTCGCCACGGCCGTCGCCAGCGGCCATCTCTCCCGAAAAATTACGGTTGATGTTCGCGGGGAGATTCTCCAGCTCAAGGAAGCTATCAACACGATGGTTGACCAGTTGCGCTCCTTCGCGTCGGAAGTCACGCGCGTGGCTCGCGAGGTCGGCACGGACGGCAAACTCGGCGGTCAGGCTGTCGCGCCGGGCGTTGCGGGCACCTGGAAAGACCTGACCGACTCCGTGAACGCCATGGCCAGCAATCTGACGGCTCAGGTGCGCAACATTGCCGAGGTGACTACGGCTGTCGCCCGCGGCGACCTGTCGCGCAAGATCACGGTGGACGTCAAGGGCGAGATCCTCGAGCTGAAGGACACCATCAACACGATGGTTGACCAGCTCAACGCCTTCGCTGGTGAAGTTACTCGCGTCGCCCGTGAGGTAGGCACCGAGGGGCGTCTCGGCGGACAAGCCAGCGTTCCCGGCGTTGCCGGTACATGGAAGGACCTCACCGATAACGTCAACTCGATGGCCAGCAACCTGACCGGTCAGGTGCGCAACATCGCAGAGGTCGCAACCGCAATCGCCAACGGCGACCTCTCGAAAAAAATCACCGTGGATGTTCGCGGAGAAATCCTGCAGCTCAAAGAAACGCTGAACACCATGGTGGACAAGCTCAACCGCTTCGCCGGCGAAGTCACACGCGTGGCCCGCGAAGTCGGTAGCGAGGGCCGATTGGGTGGTCAGGCCAAAGTGCCCGGAGTGGCTGGGATCTGGAAGGATCTCACCGATAACGTGAACTCGATGGCGGGGAACCTGACCGCTCAGGTGCGCAACATCGCGGAAGTGACGACCGCCGTGGCTCGTGGTGACCTCTCCCACAAGATCACCGTCGACGTGCAGGGCGAAATCCTCGAACTAAAGAACACCATCAACACGATGGTGGATCAGTTGAATGCTTTCGCGGGTGAGGTCTCCCGTGTGGCCCGGGAAGTCGGGACGGAGGGCCAGCTCGGCGGCCAGGCGCAGGTCTCGGGTGTCGCGGGCACCTGGAAAGACCTCACGGACAACGTGAATTCGATGGCCAGCAACCTGACCGCCCAGGTTCGCAATATTGCCGAGGTAGCCACTGCCGTGGCTCGTGGCGACCTCTCCCGCAAAATCACCGTGGACGTCCGGGGCGAAATCCTCGATTTGAAGGATACGCTCAACACCATGGTCGACCAGTTGCGCTCCTTCGCCTCGGAAGTCACCCGCGTGGCTCGCGAAGTCGGGACCGATGGCAAGCTGGGCGGCCAGGCTCTTGTGCCCGGCGTAGGGGGCACGTGGAAGGACCTCACCGACTCGGTCAATTCCATGGCCAGCAACCTCACCGGGCAGGTCCGCAACATCGCTGAGGTTTCCACGGCAATCGCGACCGGCGACCTTTCCAAGAAGATTACGGTCAACGTCAGCGGCGAAATCCTGGCGCTCAAAGAAACCATCAATACGATGGTCGATCAGTTGCGTTCTTTCGCTTCGGAAGTTACGCGCGTTGCTCGCGAGGTCGGCACCGAAGGCCGGCTGGGTGGTCAAGCCGAAGTGCCGGGTGTAGCCGGAACGTGGAAAGACCTCACGGACAATGTCAATTCGATGGCCAGCAACCTGACGGCGCAAGTCCGCAACATCGCCGAAGTCACCACGGCCGTTGCTCGTGGCGATCTTTCCCGCAAGATCACTGTCGACGTGAAGGGCGAAATTCTAGAGCTGAAGAACACGATCAACACGATGGTCGATCAGCTCAACGCCTTCGCATCGGAAGTCACTCGCGTCGCTCGCGAGGTGGGTACAGAAGGAAAATTGGGAGGGCAAGCCCAGGTTCCCGGCGTGGCCGGCACCTGGAAGGACCTCACCGACAACGTCAACGTGATGGCGGCGAACCTTACCGAGCAAGTTCGCGGCATCGTGAAAGTCGTCACGGCCGTGGCGAACGGCGAGCTCACGCAAAAGCTCACGGTGAAGGCAAAAGGCGAGGTCGCCGCTCTCGCGGAAACCATTAACAACATGACCGGCACGCTCGCCATCTTTGCGGACCAGGTGACCACCGTGGCTCGCGAAGTCGGCGTCGAGGGCCGTCTCGGCGGTCAAGCGAACGTTCCTGGGGCCGCCGGCACCTGGAAGGACCTGACGGGGAACGTCAACCTGCTCGCCGACAACTTGACCAACCAGGTCCGTGCGATTGCCAACGTGGCCACTGCGGTTACCAAAGGCGACCTGACCCGCTCGATCCAGGTGGAAGCGCGTGGCGAAGTTGCTGAACTGAAAGACAACATCAACACGATGATCGGCAATCTCCGCCTGACCACCGAGCGCAATACCGAACAGGACTGGCTGAAGACCAATCTGGCTCGCTTCACCAGCATGCTGCAGGGACGCGGGATCTGGCGGAAGTCGGGCGAATGCTTCTGTCGGAACTCGCTTCGCTCGTCAACGCGCAGCAGGCCGTCATGTATCGGATGGATCCAGGCGACCTGGGCGGCTTGTCCTTGCTGTCCAGTTTCGCGGATAACGGTGAAGACCGACATCCGCCTCACCTGTATCTGGGCGAGGGATTGATCGGACAATGCGCGATCGAGAAGCGGCGCATGCTGATCATGGATCTTCCATCCGACACCGCTCCCGTCCGCTCCGGCTTGTTCCGCGCCCTGCCGCGCAGCGTGATCGTCCTTCCGGTGCTTTTCGAGGGCCGTCTCAAAGCAGTCATCGAACTCGCATCTTTAAGCAACTTCACCGCGCCGCACCTCGCTTTCCTGGAGCAGTTGACCGACAGCATCGGAATCGTGCTCAACAGCATCGAGGCCACGATGCAGACCGAAGGCCTCTTGAAGCAGTCTCAGCAGCTGGCCGCCGAACTTCAGGCTCAGCAGAAGGAACTGCAGCAGACCAACGACCAGCTGGCGCTGAAAGCGCAGCAACTCGCCGAGCAGAACGTGGAAGTCGAACGCAAGAATCAGGAAATCGAGCAGGCCCGCCGCGCCCTCGAGGA
Source organism: uncultured Acidobacteriota bacterium (assembly GCA_963753475.1). GTDB lineage: Bacteria > Acidobacteriota > Terriglobia > Acidiferrales > UBA7541 > Palsa-295. The sequence goes on along the minus strand of CAVWCN010000003.1, from coordinate 110,446 downwards.
AAAGGCGAAGGAACTCGCCTTGACCTCCAAGTACAAATCCGAATTCCTGGCCAACATGTCCCACGAATTGCGGACGCCGCTCAACAGCATTCTCGTCCTTGGACACCAGCTCAGCGAGAATCCCGACGGCCGCCTCTCGCCGAAGCAGGTTGAATTCGCCCGAACCATTCATGCCGCGGGCACGGACCTGCTGAATCTGATCAGCGACATTCTCGATCTGTCGAAAATCGAATCGGGCACAGTCTCGGTGGAAGCCGAAAAAGTATCCTTCGCGAGCTTGCTCGAAGCCGTCGCGCGTCCTTTCCGCCACGAGGCGGAGAACCGCAAGCTTTCCTTCGAAGCGTTTGCCGACCCGCAGCTTTCGCGCGGCCTCGTCACGGACTCGAAACGCCTGCAGCAGGTTCTCAAGAACTTGCTCTCGAATGCGTTCAAATTCACGGAAAAGGGGGGCGTGCGCCTCTCCGTGTCTGTTGCGGAAAGCGGCTGGAGCGAGGATCATCCCATCCTCAACGGAGCGGCATCCGTCGTCGCTTTCGCGGTTGCGGACACGGGCATCGGCATCCCCTTCGAGAAACAGCGCAGCATTTTCGAGGCTTTCCAGCAGGCCGACGCCGGCACGAGCCGCAAGTATGGCGGCACGGGTCTCGGATTAGCCATCAGCCGCGAACTCGCGAACCTCCTCGGAGGCGAGATTCAGTTGCACAGCGCCCCCGGCAAGGGCAGCACCTTCACGCTGTATCTCCCTCAGCGATACGTTGGACCCGCGGTTACGCTTCCGCAGAAGAACACCTCTCTTTCCGTTTCCGTCCACCCTGTCGAGCTGGCGGGCGTTGCGGAGGAGAGCAGCGCCGAGGCGATCGACGACGACCGCGCCGAATCTTCAACCGGGCGATTCGATTTTGCTGATCGTCGAAGATGATCCCAACTACGCGCGCATCGTCCGCGATTTGGCTCGCGACAAAGGTTTCAAGGCAATCGTGGCCCAACGTGGCGCGGAGGCTCTCGCCTTGGCCACCAAGCTTCACCCCACTGCCGTCTCTCTCGACATTTTTCTGCCCGACATGCTGGGGTGGACCGTTCTGAATCATCTGAAGCAGGACCCGGCTACTCGCCACATCCCCGTGCAGATGCTGACCCTCGACGAAGATCGCCAGCACGCTCTCGCGCGCGGCGCCTTCTCTTTCCTGACGAAACCGGCCACAAAAGAAGGGTTGGATGCGGCTCTCGACTGCCTCAAAAGCTATTCGGCCTCGCGCCAAAAGAACCTCTTGATTGTCGAAGATAATCCAGCCGAACAGCTCAGCATCAGGGAATTGCTGGTACACGATGACGTCGCAATTTCCGTCGCTTCGACCGGGCAGGAAGCCCTGAACGCTCTCCACAACGGCCGGTTCGATTGTGTGGTGCTCGATCTCAGTCTGCCCGATATGTCTGGTTTCGACGTTCTTGAGCGTCTCCGCGAGACACCCGCGCTCAGCGATTTGCCCGTTGTCGTTTTCACAGGAAGGGAATTGTCGTCTGACGAAGACGCCCGGATTCGTTCGCTCGCTCGGAGCGTGGTGGTGAAGGGCGTCGATCACCGGAGCGATTGCTCGACGAGACCGCCCTTTTCCTCCATCGCGTGATGACGGACCTGCCTCCCGAGAAGCGCGAGATGCTGGATCGTCTGCATGGCTCGGACGAGGCTTTGGTCGGCCGAAAGGTCCTGATCGTCGACGACGACGTTCGAAACATCTTCGCTCTCAGCAGCGTGCTCGAGCGACGCGGTATGGAGGTCCTCGCTGCGGGAACCGGCCGCGAGGCCGTTGAAACGATCGAGAAAACCCCGGACCTTGCCATCGTCCTTATGGACATCATGATGCCCGAGATGGATGGTTACGAAACGATGCAGGTCATCCGGCAGAATCGACTCTTCCGCCGCTTGCCCATCATCGCCTTGACCGCCAAAGCCATGAAGGGCGATCGCGAGAAGTGCCTCGAAGCGGGCGCGTCCGAATATCTTGCCAAGCCGGTGAACACCGAACAGTTGCTGTCCGTCTTGCGCATGTGGTTGCACAGGTGAAACGCTGATGATCGAATCGAGAGCCCTGTCCAAAGACCTTCAAAAAGGATATGCGCCGCAAAAGGAAAGGATGAACATCCTTCTCGTCGATGATCAGCCGTCCAAGCTGATCACCTACGAGGCTATTCTCGAAGAGCTGGACGAAAACCTCATTCAGGCAACCTCCGGCCGCGAGGCCCTGGAGAAGCTTTTGAAATTGAGCGATGTCGCTGTGGTTCTGCTGGACGTCAGCATGCCGGAAATCGACGGCTTCGAAACGGCACGCCTGATCCGTGAGCATCCTCGCTTTCAAAGAACAGCCGTCATTTTCATTTCCGCCATCCACTTGACCGATCTGGACCGCGTCAAAGGTTACGAACGCGGCGCGGTCGATTACATCTCCGTGCCTGTCAACGCCGAACTCCTCCGCGCGAGAGTCAGCGTCTTTGTCGATTTGCACCGCGCAGGCCGCCAGCTCGAGCGCCTGAACCGCGAACTGGAATTGCGTGTCCGCGAGCGCACCCTCGAGTTGCAGCAGAGCGAGGCCCAGTTCCGCACGCTTGCCAACTCAATCCCTCAACTCACCTGGATGGCCGACCCTGACGGCTCCATCCTCTGGTACAGCGATCGTTGGTATGAATACACGGGTCTCAGCAAGGAAGAGACGAACGGTTCTACCTGGAAATCCCGCGTCGCTCCGGAAAACAAGAACGCCGTCCTTGAGACGTGGGACGCCTCGATCGGGGCTGGCGAGCCTTTCGAAATGGAGTTTCGCTTGCGCGGCGCCGATGGCGTGTACCGCTGGTTTCTCACGCAGGTGACGCCGATTCGCGACTCCAGCGGAGCAATCAAGCACTGGTTCGGTGCCCGCACCAACATCCACGAACAGCGGGAAGTACGCCGGGCCCTCGAAGAAACCCAGGAGAGACTGGTCCTCGCCCAGAAAGCTTCCCACTGCGGCTCATTCGACTTCGACGTCGCCACAGGAGTGAACTTCTGGTCCGACGAGCTTCAGCGGATGTATGGATTCCCTGCCGGAGCTTTTCCCGGCACCCATGAGGCATGGCTCGACTGCGTTCTGCCCGAAGACCGCGCGATTGCGGAAGAGCCGTTCCGGTCCCGCGAGTCAAACGAGTTCGAGACGGAATTCCGGATCGAGCGGCGGGACGATGGTGAAATCCGCTGGATCAATTCCCGTGGCCGCATCCGGCGCGATACCGCGGGCAAGCCCGTCCGAATCATCGGCCTGCATATCGACATGACCCGCATGAAACGTGCCGAGGAGGAGTTGAAGCGCGCTCACGACGATCTCGAGGCCCGCGTACTCGCGCGAACTTCCGAGCTGCGCATCGCCGAAGATCGCCTCCGTAGGCTCTCGGGGCGTCTCATGCAGAGCCAGGATGACGAGCGCCGCCGAATCGCCCGCGAACTCCACGACGGTCTCGGCCAGTATCTGGTCGCCTCCAAGATGAGCCTGGACCTCTTGAGCATGACCCTCTCCCACGATTCTCGGGCCATAGAGCGCCTGGCGGACGCCGCCAAACAGATCGAAACTGCGATCAGCGAAACCCGCACGATCTCTCATCTCCTGCATCCTCCTCTGCTGGACGAAGTCGGCCTCGAGTCCGCCCTCGTTTGGTATGCGGAAGGCTTTGCTAAGCGCAGCAGTATTGCCGTCGACGTCGACATTGCCCCATCCATCGGTCGCCTCCCCACGGATGTGGAGACGGCTCTCTTCCGCGTCGTCCAGGAATGTCTGACGAATGTCCACCGCCACTCTGCAAGCGTCACTGCCAGCGTTCGTTTGTTCCGGGCCGGAGGAGGTGACCTCACACTTGAGGTCAGCGACCAGGGAGTCGGAATACCCGCCAATTCTCCCATCTCCGATTCCGCGCGCCCTGCGCCGGGCGTTGGGCTGCAGGGCATTCGCGAACGCGTTTTGCAACTTCACGGCAAAATGGACCTGATTTCCGGCGAAGGGAAGGGAACAAGGGTCGTCGTCACGCTGCCCGGAGCAGCCCAGGGAGGGGCCTCCGCGCGAAAGCGTTGAACGTTCTCGCTCGCTCGCGGCCGAATGAAATCTCATCGATTTGCTTCGGATCTTCCAGCAAGACTGGGATTCTGCGCGGGTCTCCGCTCGCCGGCGGTCCACTGAAACCACTCGATTCAGAAAGCCGTATCCGGCCGCAAGGCAAGATCGACGGGCAATCAAAGTCGGAAGGAAACTAGATTCGAGTCAGCGCGCTTGCTTCATCTTCGACGATATCCAACACCGCGTCCAAGCGGACCATCTTCAGCAGCATCAAAACACGTTTATTCGGCGCAAAGAGGATGCATTTACCCCCGGATTTCTTGAACAACGTAAACGAGCGGACCAGCGCGCCGATGCCGGAGCTATCCAGGTCCGTCACTCCGGACATATTGATCGCAACCTGCGGTGTCCCCGCATCCAAAAGCTGCTGAATCTGGTTCCGGAACGCCTCTTCCGCCTCTCCGAGCTTCAGCGCGCCGTTCAAATCGAGAATCGTAGCCCGGCCCGCTTTACGGATTCCGATATTCACGTGTGCTCCGGCGCCAAAAAATGGAAGGGTTCAATTCGCAGCCGCTCCAAGCTAGCCGAATTAGCTGTTTCAATCAAGGGGCACCTCCCATATGGGTGGGCGACATGGAGGTGCCATCTTGCGGGATTTCCTTTTTTCAGAGGTCCTAGCAAACAATCAGGCTAAAAACGCTGTCTTCATAGGTCCCACAAAAACAAGCGCTTACACGAGGGGGAATTCAAAATAATTTCTTGTGGGTTTGCGGCCGGGCCGTTTTCTGGTATGAGCTTGCCCAGGAACGGCCCGTGCAATGGATGACCTCGACTTTCCGGGATGGCAGCCAGCCAAGTCCGTCGAAGTAGTTGAAGGCAACGGGCTGACCCAGGTGCTGGTGAAGGGCCAGTCATATATGCGTTGGCAGTCGGGGGATGAAGGATGCACGCGGCTGGCAATTGTACAGTTGTATAAGTGCGGGTTGGGGACGGAAGAAGATTTGGCGGCGGCGTTTGGCCGACACATCAACTCGGTACAGAACTACCTGAGGGATTTTGCTGGTGAGGGCATCCAGGGCTTGATGACGGAGCGCCGGGGGCCCAAAGGTCAGTGGAAGCTCACCCCGGAGTTGCGCGGGAAGATCTTGCAGATCGTTTTGCGGGAAGGTATCTGGAAACTGGAAACGATTCAGCAGCGCTTGCTGGAAGCCTGGCAGGAGGCGGTGAGCGTTCCGAGTATCCAACAAGTGTTGGAGGAAAACGGGCTGGGCGAACCGAACGCTGGGGGCGTCGGCGGCGCGGTGATTCAAGCTGAGCTTTTTGTCCGTGAGCCGGAGCCGCAGCCGCAGCTGGTTCTGCCCTTGGAGGGTTCTGCCGTTCAATTCAGCGAGCTAGTGAGCTCAGGCAGCATACCGGAAAGGCAGAGCGGAACAGTAACCAACAGCGCTGCGGGAGAAGAGGCCGGAGCCGCAGAGTTAGGCAGAGGAGGGCGGCGAGATTCTTATTCGCCTGCCCAGCGAGTCTATTTGGATCGGTTGGAGCAAGGTGCTTACAACGCGTATGCTGGCGGGCTGCTGTTTGCGCCGTTGCTGGCGCGATATCAATTCCTTCCGACGTTGAGTCGAGTCATCACGACGGCAGCCCACGAAGGCTACAGCCTGGCGGAGTTGGCGTTGACATTGTTTTACTTGGATGTATTCGGGTTTCGATCGCTGGAGGACTTTAAGCGGGCTTATCCCGAGGAGTTTGGCGTGCTGATGGGGCGCACGCAGAGTCCGAGCCTGTTTACGCTGCGGCGGTTCCTGCACAAGGTGAGAAAGCTGGGCCAAGGCGAAGCGTTGATCGATGAGTTTGCCCGGACCTATTTGCAGTCCGGCCTGGCTGCGTGGGGCGTGATGTATATCGACGGCCATTTCATGCCGTACTACGGGCTGTATCCGATCAGTAAGGGCTGGCACGGCGTGCGCCAAATGCCGATGAAAGGCAGCTACAATTTTCTAGCGGTGGACGAGCGCTTCGTCCCCTGGCTGTTTCTGATCCGCTCTTCGTCGGAGGATCTGCTGCAAAAGATACCGGAACTGATCGAGAAGGCCAGACGGATCGGGGAGCAAGCCGGAGTGAGTCGGCAGCGACTGAGCCAGTTGATCGTGGTGTTCGATCGGGAGGGCTACAGCGCGGAGTTGTACCGCTACCTGGAGGGCAAGGATCAGGGAGCGGGCCAGCGGCGGGCGCTGTTCGTCAGTTGGGCCAAATATTCCGATAGATGGGTGAACGATCTGGCGGAGGAGCAATTCAACCGGGTGGCGCAGGTGACTTACGAGATCCGGAAAGCGGAAGCGATCCCCTATCTGGAGACCACGCGCACGATGAACAAGTATGGCAAGATTCGGGCCGTAGTGATCCAAAGTGGAAGGGACAAAAAGCGAGCGGCCATTTACACCAACGGCACCGCCGAGGAACTCGGGGCGGAGCGGGTCGTGCAATTGATTTGTGGGCGCTGGGGAGAGGAGAATGCCATCAAGGAACTGTTGCACAAGCATCTCATCAACTACACGCCGGGTTACTTCCTGGAGGAATTGGAAGAGCAACCGCTGGTGGAAAACCCAGAGCACAGGGAACTAAAGAAACAGCGAGCGGGGTTGGTCAGTGAGCTGAACCGGTTGAAAATTGAATTGGCCGATCACCTGCTTGAGCCGCCGGCCAAAAAACGCCGGGCCCCATCCCGGAGTCAAAAGGAGGTAATGGACGACATCACGGTGATCGAGGGTAAGATTCTGTTGACCGATGATCAATTGGAAAAACTGCCGTCGGAAATCCGCTTCGACGAGGCGCACGCTGGAGAAAAACTGCTAAAACTCAATCACGAGAAGAAGCGGTTTCTAGATTGCATCAAGGTGTTTGTCTGCAACTCAAGAGCCGAAATGTGCCGCCTGCTGTTGAAACATTATGATCGGCCGAAGGAGGTCATACCAGCGCTGGCGATGATTGTCGAGCGAACGGGCTATGTGAAATTGGAAGGAGGGCGCTTAGAAGTCACGCTGAGAAGATTTACGGATCGCGAAATCGACTATGCTGCCCGGCACCTATGCGAGGACCTTAACCGCATGCAGCCTGTAACCTTGGACAAATTTCATCTTCCGATCCGCTACCATGTCCAGTAGGACCCACAAGAAATTTTCTTAAAACGCGCGAAAAGCTGATCGTTTGCTAAGACCTCTGTTTTTGTGACATTGTTCTGACCGGCTACATACGTACAGACATTCTGCGATACAGAAAGGAAACCCTTATGCCTGACGATGTCGCTACTTTGGAGACCAAAAGATCCAAGCTCCTGGAGGAGTTCCTCAGCTTGGGTGATCTGCGCCCCGGCTCCCTTACCGCGGTCATGCGCCGCTGCGGCAAGCCGTCCTGCCACTGCGCCAAACACAACGACCCAGGACATGAGCCGCAATTCCGTCTCACTCGCCGCGTGGCCGGCAAGACCGTGACGGAAACCTTTCCCAATCCCACGGCCCTGCGCAAAGCCCAGCAGGAGGTCACCGAGTTTCACCGCTTCCAGAAGCTCAGCCAGGACCTGGTGGCCCTCAACGAAAAGATCTGTCGGCTCCGCCCGGTCGAGCAGCAACGGGGCGGCTGGACGGAGCAGGAAAAAAAAACGCTGCTGCGATCCATCAGGAAGTGACGCGAGAAGTAAACCGATTCCTCGGCCTTGTTTTTGCCCAACGCCATAAGGACGGTCGGACCGATCTGGAATCCGTGGAATCGGTCTTGCGATCCGCTCTGCACCAAGCGGGGGCCGCGGCCTTAGCCGAACTGCTGAAGTTCGAGGCCCCGGCGGCCGAGCAGCGCCAGTTGCCGTGTCCGTGTGGCCATCACGCTCAATACCAGGAACTCCGCTCCAAACCCGTCGTGACGATCGTCGGCCCGGCAAGCATTTCCCGTCCTTACTTTTTGTGCGCGCAATGCGGCAGATGGATGGGACGGGAGTTCCGGTGGTGAAGAAAGAGACGGTCGGTCGGCAGGGCAAGACCGAAGGTCAACCGGCACATACTCGGGAAGCCAAGTTGGGATGCGTGTTCACCCAGACGACGTGGGATAAGGAAGGCTATCCGATCCGCGATGCCGATTCCACCACGTATACCGGAGCCATCGAGAGTGCGGAAGAGTTTGGTCGTCGAATCTATGGGGAAGCCTGGGGACGCGGCTGGAGCCGCGCACTCCAGAAGGTCGTGATCGGCGACGGCGCCGAATGGATTTGGAATCTTGTGGCCCTGCATTTTTCCGACGCCATTCAGATTGTCGATCTCTACCACGCCCGCCAGCATCTTTGGGAGGTCGCCCGCAAGCTGTACCCCAATGACCAAGGGAAACAAAAAGACTGGATGAAGATCCACCAAAGCCTGCTGGATCGGGGGCAAATCGAAAAACTGGTTGGCGCACTCCGTTCCATCGAATCCGACAACCCTGAACTAATAGAGAAGATTTGCATCGAGGCAGACTATTTTGAGCGGAACGCGGAGCGCATGCGCTACCCCAAGTTTCGCCGCCAACACTTATTTGTTGGCTCGGGCGTCATCGAAGCCGGATGCAAGACGGTGATCGCTTCCCGTCTCAAAAGGTCAGGAATGTTCTGGACCGTTCGAGGAGCGAACGCCATCCTGGCTCTCCGCTGCTGCCATCTGAATGGCGAGTTTGAAGACTATTGGGAGGAACGCAGGGCGGCTTAACTTCCACTTGCAAGTCGCGCACCCCTCCCATATCGCCCTACGCCCGAACGCCGCGACAGAACGCCGCTAGAACGCCGCGACCGACGTTGACACTTCCCGCACTGGCACCTAGAATCCCCGCAGCTTTGGGGCACTGTCCTGCTCGTCGTGTCAGCGGGCCCGGCGTGTCCCTGGCCGGAGGTCACCCATCGGCGCCGGCTCCCCCAACCCTAAAATTGCTATCGTCGACGACGACGCGGACCTTCGCTCCAAGGTTTTCTTCGCTCTCAAGTCTGATTTCGACGTGCTCGAGGGAGCAGACTACGACGCCGCCTTTAAACTCCTGCAGGAGTCCGAGCTCGACGTCCTGCTCTTAGGCCTGCCCATCGCCTCCGGCGGAGTCAAGGAATGTACCGACTTGCTCTCTCGCCTTCAAGGAAGCGAAATCGACACGCTGGTCATCGTCCTGAGCTCGGACGACAAGAAATCCAGCGCCCTCAAGGTGATCGACGCCGGGTCGTACGATTACTTCATCAAGCCCATCGATACCGACGTCCTGCGGCACTTGCTCGAGCGCGCGGTCGAGAAGCTGCGCATCCAGCGCGAAAACCGCATCCTGCGCGAAGAAATCAGCCGCAAGAACGCGCTTGGCGACCTGATCGGAGCCACCGATTCGATGCGCCACGTATTCGATTCCGTCAAACGCATGGCCCGCGCCACAACGAACGTCGTCATTCGCGGCGAAAGCGGCGTTGGCAAGGAGCTTGTCGCTCGCGCTCTCCACGATCAAGGCCCTCGGCGAGCTCGTCCCTTTATTAGCGTGAATTGCGCCGCTCTTCCCGAAGGCTTGATGGAGGCAGAGCTATTCGGCTATGAAAAGGGAGCCTTCACGGGCGCGGTTGCCACGAAGGAAGGCCGTATCGAATTGGCCCATAATGGCACGCTTTTTCTCGACGAAATCGCCACCCTCACTCCCGCCCTCCAAAGCAAGCTGCTGCGCGTTCTGGAAGAGCGCGCCCTCACGCGCCTGGGCGGCAAGAAGCAGATCAAAGTGGATTTCAGGCTGGTCAGCGCCACAAATGAGGACTTGGAGCAGATGACGCGCGATGGCCGCTTCCGGGAAGACCTCTACTACCGCATTCACGTCGTCCCCATTTTCGTCCCTGCCCTGCGCGAGCGAGTCGAGGACATACCCCTGCTGGTCGAGTATTTCGTGAGCGTCTATTGCGCGGCAAACGGCTTGCCGGTCAAGCGCATCACCGACGACGCCATGCAAGCCTTGAAAAAGTACGCCTGGCCGGGGAACGTCCGCGAGCTGGAGAACGCTGTCCAGAGAATGGTGATCATGACCGATGGCGACCAGATCACCCTCAACGACCTGCCCGCAGAGATCGGTGAAGCGGGCGCCCACGACTCGCGAAACCGCTTTCGCCTGCCGCCGGGAGGAATCGATCTCGACAAGGAGCTGCAGGGCTTCGAAAAACGCTGGCTCCAGGAAGCCCTGCAGCAATCGAAACAGGCCAAGGCCGAAGCGGCCCGCCTCCTTGGAGTCGACCGCAACCGCCTGAACTATCTTTGCCGCAAGCACAACCTCTAGCGAGCTCGTGTGAGCCGTTGAAAAATTAAAATATGAAATAAAAATTCAACAAACGCAGCCTCTGCCTCGCGTTCCGTGCTCAAGAGGGTTCCCGTAAGTTCTTTGGCATCAATCGCAATATCTCGCCGACGGGTGCGCCTTCATTTGGCTCGCCGATTGCACTTACGGGGCCCAGAGCCGCAAAGGCTACTTGGCGCGCTTTTACAAGCGCGACATCAAAAGCGAGGGGAAACGAAAATGGCGACGAAATCCAAGGCAATCAAGTCCGGCAAGAAGCTGGAATCCGCGAAGAAGCTCGAAAAGAAACAGACCCTGCAAGTCAAGCCGTTGATGACCTTCAAGTAGATCTTTCGACTCAAGGTCGCTGCGCGTATTTCGCAGCGGGTTCCGGGTCCAGCCGCTTAGGCGACCAGACCCAAGATTAGCCGATGCACCTAACCGCGCCTCTGGCGCGCAATTAAAGTGAGGGAGACGAAAATGGCGAATAAGAGCAAAGCAGTGAAGTCGGGAAAGAAGCTGGCTTCCGCGAAGAAGCTGGAAAAGAAGCAACCCCTGACAAGAAGCGTCAACCTCCGACAGTTCTAGCGCATTTGTGCCTGTGCGGCGAGGCCGCGACAGGCCCGCTGGTTGCGACAACCGATTTGTGCAGCCAAGGTCGCGTCCCGGTCGGACCATTAAACGAGTGTAGTAACCGCGCGCCAAGCGCGATATCAAAGGAGGGGAGAAGAACATGGTAAACAAGAGCAAAGCACCGAAGGCAGGAAAGAAGCTGGCGGCAGGCAAGAAGCTCGAAAAGAAGCAGACGCTGACTGTACGGTAAGGCGCGACTCCTGCGGCTGAGAGTGCCGCTGAAAGCAGCGGAACCGATAGGCTTTGGTCGTGCTTGTCAGTTTCTATGCTGCTGATTGACTAGGCGAGGCCAGTGTCCAACGTTTTGGGCTGCGGGCCTGGGGCGGCTGGCAGTTGCGGAGAAACGATAGTGAAAGACAAATCAAAACCCGTCAAACCGGCCAAGAAGCTAGCCGGAAAGAAACTTGAGAAGAAGCAGCCACTCACGGTTCGAATGCTTCACCGAATGCCCTAAGAGAGCCCTAAGAGAGTTTTCGGCACCGCGAGCGCAGAACCGGAACTTTGATTTCCTTAGGAGGCCGGCTGCTGTCCTTCTGAGGATGTAAGAACCACCCACCCCGAGGTCGTCGTCCCACAACGGCGACCTCTTTTTTTGATTCGGGCTGGGCTGGGCGGGCCCCCGGAACTCACCAGACTTGGGAACGCACCCACCTCCACCCGTCGCGGCCAAGTTTCCACGCCAGCGGCGACCGCCCTCCGTACATTTTCGCGGTTCCGGTCATCCCTTCGCGAAGGGATTCGTCCGAATTGGGAAAATCCACGACGACGCCAAAATAGTTGCTCAACTCCTGGCCGAGCCGCTCCTGGCGCTGAGGGTGAGCAACTGGCTCATCGCTGGCTGCCGCGGGTAGAATCTGTTCCACTCGTCCGGAATACGTGCGGAAGGGGTAAGCCGCAACTTTCATTCGCACTTTCGCCCCTGCGTGCACCCTGTCCAGCTCCCAATCATGCACCAGGATGCGCGCCTTCATCGTGTCGCGGTCGACAATCCGGCAGAACTCATTCCCCGCATATAGGTACTCTCCTGCTTTCTGGTCGACATTTGGCGTTCTCACGATTCCCTTATGCGGCGCACGTATCTCCAATTCGTCTGCTCTGCGCTGCGTCACCGCGAACTCCTCTTCCAGACGCTTCCGTTCGCGAATTGCCGCCGCGGGACTTTTCGTTTCTGGGTTCTCCTGTCCCGTTCGAACCCTGGCGCTGGCCAGCGCAAGTTCCTGTCCGACCACGCTCTTGCTTCTCGTGACCTCCGGATTCTCCAGAACAGCAAGCAGTTGGCCTGCCTCCACGCGCTCGCCCTCATGCACCAGGACCCGGCTCACCATCCCGGGCACGATCGCCCGAACATGGACGTCGCTTCCGGGTTCAAGGGTGAAGTCGGAGGCCACGCGCGACGGGAACGGCGGGACGATCAACAGGAGTCCAACGGCCAGCACGCCTATCTGTTGGGTTCGTGTCAGCTTCCAGGCCATGTACACCTCCTTCTTTTCACGCCACCAGGCGCGAACCGCAGGGATCGCCTTCTTCAGCCCTTTCCGGGCGAAGAAATAGGCAATGGCCAGCGTTAAGACGTACCCCCAGGTGCCGAATTTCTCGACGAAAATGTTCTTCACAAATCCGAGAACCAGCAGGATCAGCGCAGTGCTGTAGGTGATCGCGGCCAGCCCGAACACGACGTAAATGCGGCGGAGCCGACGGCTGGTTTTCGGCAGGTCGATGTCTTCGCGCAGCAGATACTTCCGTGCGGCCGCCCGCAGAAATGCGAAGGAATCCTCGCGAAGGTTGTCGATTTCCAGAAATTGTGCCAGCGCGTAATAACCGTCCGCCTTGATCAGCGGATTCAGATTGAGCAGCGCCCCTTGGATTCCACTAAGGAGCATCGCCTTATACGCCAGGTCGTTGACCACCGATCCCGCAAGCGTGAAGTGCCAGATGAGCGTCGCTATCGCGCACACGGTCAGTTCGATCCAGATCCCCGCGAAGATCACCCATTGACGCTGGCTGCCGCGATCGAAAAGCACGATGTCGGTCGTATCGGTGAAAAATGCGGGCGTGAAATAGATCAGCAGGAACCCCATCTGGTGAACGTCGCCGCCGAAGTGCTTGCAGGTCAGCCCATGGCCGCACTCGTGAATTCCGCCAACGACCAGCAGGAGAATCCAGAACGCCCAAATGTCGTACGCCGTCTTGTTTTGAAATGTGTACAGAGACTTCGTGTCGTTCGCCACTCGGGCCCAATCCCCGGCCACCAGGTAGGCGCATACGATGAACAAGAGGCACGAAGCGACGACGAACCCCGGCGTGAAGATCCAGCTTAGATACGGATCGATTTTCGCTAGAAACTTGTTGGGGTCCCACGCTTTGAAACTGATGTAGAGAGCGCTTGATTGGTCGACCCGGCCCTTTCGCTCGTCGCGGATGCGCTCCAGCACCGCCAGGTTCTTCTCCCCAATGGTCCGCTCCCACATGGCCGGCTCAATGCCGTCCAGGAAATCGAGCACTTCGGTTTCGGCGAGCGCCTCGTCCGGATGGCGGCGGTTCAACTCTTCGCCGACCTCGGCCTGCGTGCGCGTCCCGTCGCAGAGGGTGAGAAGTTCGTACTCTGTCGAGCCATACCGGTTATACGAATTTGTTTCAGCGACCTTGATGACGTAGCTCTTCTCACCCGCCACCGTCTGCTCGCTGATACGCAGGTCCGAGCGCAACTTCGGGCGCCGCAATCCCTTCGCCAGAACGCTCGAAATCCGAAGACTTGTAGGCCCCAAACGCATGGGTTTTCCGCTACGGCCGGCCCGTTGTGCTGGCCGCCGTCGGCCAGTGGACGCGGACCGCCATCCCGGGGAGCAGGCCCGAAGGCGGTGTCCGGTCGAGCTGCGCGACGACGTCATAGCTGTCGCTCGCCGGATCAACCGTCGGGCTGATTTTCACGATTCTCGCTTTGAGCGCTCGGCTCGAATCCCCGACCAGCCAGAGTCCCACTGCGGCTCCGCGCTGCGGCCGTTGCGGCGACGACTCCGGAATCTGGAAGCGCACCTGCAGCGGGCCAAGCTGGCTAATCCGGAAGCACTTGTCGCCCTTCTTCAGCGTTTCTCCTTCGCGGATGTAGCGGCTCACGACCACGCCGGAAAACGGCGCGTGCACGCGCATTTGCTCGATCTCGATTTCGATTCGGTGAATCTCTGCCTGACCGCTTTCCACAAGAGCCTGCCAGCCGTGGAGATCGTATTCCGCACCTTTGGCCTCGAATTGCGCCTGTTCGAGATCGGCCTCGCTCGACAGCCCGTAGTGCCTCAATTCCTGCTGGCGCCGGTAGGCTGCATTCTTCGCCTTCAGCTCCGCCTCTTTGTATTGGACGTTGTTCTGCGCCACTTGAAGGTCGTCCCGCGCCTTGATCAGCTGCATCTGCAAATCACGGTCGTCAAGCTGCGACAGAAGCTCTCCAGTTTTCACCGCGCTGCCTTCATCCTTCACGATCGAGAGGACCACCCCGTCGCGTTCCGCCGCGAGATCCACCTGATGTTCAACCGACAGAACGCTGAGGATGTCGCCCGAGCCCGCAACTCTCGGATCGGCTTGCGCCGGCGAAGGAGCTGTTGGAACAGTGGCTGCCGATGCGGAAGGTACGGCATTTGCGTCGACCGTTCCCGGCGAGCTTCCACAGCCGCATATCGCCAGTGCCAGACCGCCCGTCATTACATGGAATAAGTTTTTGATTTTCATGTTTTCGCCTACGGCAACCAGGACCAGGCTTTCTCCCAAATCCACCGAAACGGCGCGCGCAGGATCACGTAGCCGATCGGATACCAGCCGCTCCGAAACCATCCGCCTCCCGCGAGAACTCGTGCGCGGCCCGCCATGCCGTCCCGTGCGCGATTCGCCGTATTCCTGAAAATCGCGCGAACGAGGAAATACTGCTCTCCGCTGTCGGATTTTGTCTGAGCCCCGATTCGCTCCACCACTCCGTGGAACGTCGTCCCCGGATAAGCATTGAGTTTCAAGGCCACGTGATTCCCTGGCCTCAGAAGCGGCAGATCCGTTTCCGGGACGCTCATCTCCGCCGCCATTTGGTCTTGGGCTACGACTTCGCAGAAGCTCCCGCCCGGCTGCAGCATGGTTCCGGTTTTCTCTTCCACCTTCGGCGTCACAACCAGGCCTGAGATCGGCGAACGCAGCTGGGCTTCCTCCAGACGCTGCTCCTCGAAAGCCACCTCTGCCCCGTGAACCTCGGCCTGAATTTTGGCTTCGCTCGCAGCCGCGGGATCGTTGTGAAATTCCGCGTCCGACAGCGCGCGTTGGGCCTGGGAAAGGGCCGCTTCCGCTCGCGCCAGGTTCACGCGATCGTCGCTGGCGTCCAGTTGCGCCAGCACCTGACCCTGTCGCACACCCTCGCCTTCGCGCACGAACACTTGTCTGACGATTCCCCCCTGAATCGAACTGACGACGCGCCTCTGCGCCGGTACTACGGTCGTATCCGTACCCACGCGCAGCGGCCAAGGGATAAGAATGAGGACAGCCGCCACAAAAGCCGTTCGTTCGGCGTACTGTCGCCACCGTCCCTGTGGCACCGCCGCCAGCCATTGCTTTTTTCGCAGCGCCAGGGGCTGCAGCAAATTGGCGAGCGGAACTTGCTGATAGAGCTGCGCGTTCCGTATCGCAACCGTCGTCTGGTTCGCCAGGATTGCCAGCGTTTCTTTATTGCTGGGTGTTAGAAAATCCGCGTCCCCGCTCAGCAGCGATATCGCGCCGAGCGTGCCTTGTTCGTCGCGCAGAGGGAGAATGTATAGTCCGTTGTATCCGTGGGCCTCGAGAAAGGGAACGAACTGCGCGTGCGCGCTCTCGTGTCCCACATGCCACCCATCCTCAAACCGGTCCGCCCACACGCTCTCGTCTTGCCCGGCTGCCCACTCCAGCCGTTCACGCAGTTCCTGCATCTCGCGAGTTTTCGGCACTTCCTTTTCGCCTGAAACAGCGCCCAGCACGAACCGGCCGCGGTCGAAGAAACCGATCACGCACCGGTCGAACGGGATAATGGAACCCGTCTGTTGAACCACCGTCGTGAGCACGTGATCCAGATCGAGGGTTGAGGTAATTTCCTGCGAAATTTTCAGCAGCGCGTCCAGCGTGTGAAGTTTTCGCTCGGACTCGAGCAACTTCGCATTGTGCAACGCCGTCGCCGCCTGCTCGCTGATGCTCGACAGAAAGAACAGGTCCTCGTCGTTGAACCGGGCGCCATCGGCCTTGTTGATGACTTCAACCACTCCGAGGATCTCGTCTTCCTTTCGCAGCGGCGCTGCCATCCACGTTTCAATCTCGAAGTCTCCCCCCGCGGCCCTTCGTTCCTCGAGTTGCGGATCGTCGGCCGCATCTTCGATCAGTTTCGGGACGGCCTGCCGCATCACTTCGCCGAACAGGCCTTCTTCCAGCGGAGCGATAGCTCCCTCCTTCGCGCTGGGGTCCTCGCCCGCTTGTTGTGCGAAGCGAAGTTCCCCCCGATCGGCGAGCCACAGATTGCACGCGCCCGCTCCGAGAATGTCCCGTATTTTCCCGGCGACGATGGGGAGCAGTTCCTCCAATTCGAGCGTGGAGGTAAATGTTCGACCGAGGTCGTACAGCGACGTGAGACGCTCGAGCGCCGCAAGATTCGACTGCCTCTCGCTTTCGAGTCCCGCGAGATTCGTGAGTGCCTGGCCCGCTATGCGAGCCGCTTCTTCCAGGAAGCGCCCGTCCTCGGCGGTGAACTCGCCGGTCCGTTTATTGAGCACCTCGATGACGCCTTCCGGGCCGCCGACTCCCGGAATTGGCGCGTAGAGTCCGCACCGCACGTGCTTGCGGCTCGTCTCGTGCAGGTGCGACAAATCGTCTTCGGCGAATTCTCCGGCCTCAAGTCGCCGCGCCCCTGCCGAAGCGGACGCGTCCGAGAGCAACCCATCGCGAACCGGTTCTTCCACAGGCGTGAAATGCTCGCCAGGCTGAGCCCAGGACATCCCGCACACGAACTCTGTCTCCTCCGCTTCGGGATTTGCCGTCCACACCAGAACGGCCTTTGCCCCAAGCTCCGCCCCAAGCCGCGCGCTGAAGCTTTTCAGGAAGGTATCCCTGTCGCGGCAGGCCAGCGACACGGTTGCGAGTTCGAAGAGAGCGGAAGTCGTTTGCATGGCTCTCCGTTGGAAGGGGAGATGCCCGCTCGCCCATAGCGGACGCGCCCTGAAGCTAAGAGGAACGGAACTGTGGCGCAGCCTAGCAAAAGCCGCCGCGACGGTCAAGAAAACGCATCGCAGCGCGGCCTGGCTCGTGTGCCTCTCTTCCGCGGCGGGACCGCTGCTGATCAAGCCGCCGCTCAACGGCGCGTTGCTGTAGAATCCGCGCCATGAAAAGCATCGCGCGCTGCCTGGTCCTGTTCCTATCGATCGCGTTGCTCGCCGCCGCACCGGCGAAATCGCAGTCCGAAGATGGGAGCCCAGCAGTTCGCCTCGTTTGGCGCCGATTGCGCTTCCGCAGGCCCGGTCGTCACCCAGTTCCTATCGGATCCTGAGTCGGTCCATGGCGAGACGCTCCACGAAGCCCCCGGCTCAAACCCTTAGTTCACGCGGAGCGCAGCGAGGAGCTTTCCCGGTGCGGCAAATTTGGCCAAGTGAGTCCCGGCCGTTCGGCACAGAAATGAAATGAAGCGCGACCTGTTCGTCATCGTCAATCCAGCCGCCGGAGGAGGCCACGCGGCGCGGCAATTCGCTGTAGCCGCCGATTACCTTCGAGGTCGCGGACGCTCGGTAGAATTCTGCGAATCTCGAAATGCCGACGATTTGCGCGAACAAGCTGCCCGCGCCGCCGCTGCTGGCTATCCCTATATCCTTGGGCTGGGTGGCGACGGAACCTTCCACTATCTCGTCGAAGCCCTCGTCGGAACGGACGCAATCGCCGGGTTTCTCCCCGCCGGAAACGGCAACGATGTGGCACGGGCGCTCGCAATTCCGCGAGACCCGGTTCGAGCCGCCCACGCGTTCCTCCGCTCTCAGCCGCGCGCTATCGACCTGATCCGCGTGCATTTCGCCGGCGGCCGGATCGCTCACTGCGTATGCAGCGCGGGCGTCGGGCTCGATGCTGAGGCCGCGCACCTCACCAACACGCGATTTCGGCGCTGGCCGGGCGTAGCTCGTTACCTCGCTGGCGCCGCGGGAACCGACTTCAAAGGGGCTGTATTCGACCTTCGCGCGCAGATCGACGCCGCGGAATGGCGCGGCCCCGCGCTTCTCGCCGTCGTCGCGAACGCTCCCGAATACGGCGCGGGAATTCGCATCGCCCCCTCCGCAAAGCTCGACGACGGCTGGCTCGACCTGGTGCTGGTCCGGCCGGTAACGTGGACGCGCTTTGTAGAGGCAATCCCGGTTCTTTTGACTTCCGGCGACCTTCGGTTTCAGGAAGTGGAACGATTCCGCTGCAGGCGCATTCGGATTGAAGGCGATCGCATCATGAAAGTGCATGGCGACGGCGAAATTCTCGGCGAGTCTCCCGTTGATTTCGAGATCGTGCCCGGGGCGATGCGAGTCATGGCGCCGGGAACGGTCCTCGGCTAGTGATCGCTTTTCTGGTGGGAAAGCTTCAGGGGAAGATCGATATCGCGGCGCGAATCGTAGCTGGAAACGGTGTGCGAAGGAGAGGTCAGATCGTTGTGCTCGGCATGGAGCTGGTAGTCCACGTTGGGATCGAGGCCGCTGAACCGGTAAAGCCCATCGTCGCTCGTGATGTAGGTCTTCACCGTCTGCGTCTTCATGTTCTTCAAATAAACGATACTCGTCGCCACCGGGTTTTCATTTCTGTCGATCACGGTCCCGTGCACGGTTCGCAATTCGGGTGCGTTCCGGTCCTGTGCTCGCACCCTCCCCGCTGTCGCACACGCAAGAGCCACGGTCGCCGCCAGGACGAGCAGACGAAACCGGTTCGCGTTTCCCGCGCGGCCATTCCATTTCCATGCGTGAATCAGCGGCTCGCGGGCGCGCCGGGGAGAAGTTCTCACTCTTCCTCCTCCTCTTCTTCCTCGTCCTCGAACTTCGATTCCTCTCCGCCTGATTCCTCTTCGTCGTCTTCTTCCTCTTCATCGTCGGAGAGAAGAATCAGATGGACAGGATGAGTCTGCGTGACCTCGAGCTCGGAATCGCACTCGGGACAGCTCAGGATTTCGCCTTCTTCCACTTCGTCTTCGTCCAAGTCGATTTCGGTGTCGCATTCGGGACAGCGGGGCACGTGCGTGATCTCCTTCCGGCTCGGATCTCAGGAACAGACAATATTATATAACGCAGATGTCAGCGGCTCCTGTCAAGCTTTTCCACGCCTCCGCGAACGCGATTCAAAACCCTGCGCCCGTTGAGTATTCGCTTCAGCGGCTTTCCTTCGATCTCCACGCCCGGTTCGGCATGAACCGGGAACTTGCTGGAAGGGATGGAGCCGGTCGTTTCCCACGCGCGACGTCGCTTCGGATTCGCTTGCTGGCGAAGGTCCGCATCCTCGCGTGCTATCATGGCTCTTCGAACATCCAAAATCCCGCAAAGGAGCTCCGTTGTCCGCGCGTATCCTGAATGGCAACGTAATTCGCGACCAAATTTACACCGAGTTGGCCGGTGAAATAGCCGCCCTGACGGCCGCGGGAATACGTCCGGGGCTTGCTGCCGTCCTGGTCGGCGACAATCCCGCCTCGAAGCTCTATGTGAACAGCAAGATCGCTGCGTGCGGCAAACTCGGCCTCGCCAGTTTCCTTCTGACTCCGTCGGCTTCTATTTTCACGCAGGACTTGCTGGCCGCGGTCGACGAACTGAACCACCGCGATGACGTCGACGGCATTCTCGTCCAGATGCCCCTGCCCCGGCAGGTCGATGCGAAAAAGATCCTCGACGCGATCGCCCCCGCCAAAGACGTGGACGGTTTTCATCCCGTGAATGTCGGCAAACTCGTTGCCGGGCGCCCGAATCTCGTCCCCTGCACTCCGGCAGGAGTTATGGAAATTCTCCGGCGCAGCGATATTCCCCTCGAAGGCGCCAACGCCGTTGTGATGGGCCGCAGCGACATCGTCGGAAAGCCCATGGCGATTCTACTGATGCATGCCAACGCGACCGTAACGGTTTGCCACTCGAAAACGCGTGACCTGAAGGAAACCGTGCGCCGCGCCGAGATCGTCGTAGCTGCCATGGGCCGTGCCGCGATGGTTACCTCCGACTACATCCGGCCCGGCTGCCACCGTGATCGACGTTGGCCAGAACGTCATCACGGACTCCGCCGAAGCCGAGCGCATCTTCGCGAACTTTCCCGCCAAGCTCGAGACGTTCCGTGCCAAAGGCTCAATCCTGGCGGGCGACGTTCATCCGGACGTCGTGAACATCGCGGGCGCCTTTACTCCCGTTCCCGGGGGAGTCGGTCCGCTGACGATCGCCATGCTCATGAGTAACACGGTAAAGGCCGCGCGGCTGCGGCGGGGCCTGCGCGCGCCGGTTGCCCGTGCGTCCCGAAGCTGACCCTTATGCTGAAAATCGGCCTGACGGGCGGCATCGCCTCCGGAAAATCCACTGTCGCCTCCATGCTGCGCACCGACGGATGTGATGTCCTAGAAATGGACCCGATCGGCCACGAGTTTCTCGAGCCCGGCCAGGCCGCATACGACGAGGTCGCGCGCGAGTTTGGCCGCGAGATCCTCACACCTAATGGCGCCGTCGACCGCAGCAAACTCGGGGCCCTGATCTTTGCGGACCCCGCCAAGCGCCAGCTCCTCAACGCCATCCTCCATCCGCGCATCCTGGACGTTGTCCGCAAGTGGTTCGCGGTGCTCGACCGCCCGGGCGGGCCGCCATTCGCCGTGGTCGAGGCTGCGCTCATCCTGGAGGCGGGCTACCAGAAAGAGCTAGACCGCATCATTGTTTGCTGGTGCCGTCCCGAGCAGCAGCTTCAGCGTCTCGAGGGGCGCGGTTTTTCGCCCCAGCAGGCGCAAGCCCGCATCTCCGCGCAAATGCCAATGGACGCGAAGCGGAAACTGGCCGACGACGTCATCGACTGCTCGCAATCCCTGCGGCAAACGCAGCAGGAGGTTGCGGCGCTCATCGCCAGGCTGCATCACCTGGCCACAGTTCGTGGAAACATTTCCTGATGCTTGTGCGTAATTCTCTTTGAGGCCACAGTTCTATGGCCGTCGCAATCCGGCCCCTGCAGGTGAATGGTCACTGCGGATGAGCAGCCACTCCAGGACTGCGCGAACGCTTCGCTGGCTCGCCGTTGGCCTGATGATCGGCCTGGGTGCCTACTGGGCTGGCTCGCGCTACGGAGATCGAACTCCGTCCTTCGTAAGCGCCATTCCGCCGTCCGATTCAACCGGCAACGCCGTCCTCGATCCCGCCGAAGCCGAGAATGTCCGGATCTACAGGCAAGCCTCCCCATCGGTCGCAAACATTCTTACCAAGACCGTCGAGTACGATTTCTTCTTCAACCCCGTCCCCGTCGAGGGCGCGGGCTCCGGCTTTCTGATCGATTCCGACGGCCATATCCTCACGAATTTCCACGTCGTCCAGGGCGCGCAAACGATCGAGGTCACTTTCGCCGATCACACCAACTACAAGGCGCGCCTGATCGGTGCGGACACCGTCAACGACATCGCTCTCATTCAAATCACCGCAAAAGGTCACAAACTCGTGCCGCTTCCCTTGGGAGATTCGCGCAACTTGCAGGTCGGCCAGCGCGTCCTCGCCATCGGCAATCCGTTCGGCCTGCAGAACACGCTCACGACCGGCGTTGTCAGTTCTCTGGGCCGCACCGTTCAAACCGGCGACAATACCTTCATCGACGAAGCGATCCAGACCGACGCTGCCATCAACCGTGGAAATTCCGGCGGCCCGCTCCTGAACTCCCGAGGGCAGGTGATCGGTATCAACAGCGCCCTTCTCTCGCCCTCGGGCGCGAGTAGCGTCGGCATCGGCTTCGCCATCCCGATCAACACAGCCAAACGCGTTGCGCAGGATTTGATCGAGCACGGCCGCGTGCGTCGCGCCACGCTGGGGGTGGAAGGCCGCACGCTTTGGCCTGATCTCGCGGAAGCTCTCGGGTTGCCTGTTCAGCGTGGCGTTCTCATCGAGAGTGTCAATCCGGGCGGCGCTGCCGCAAACGCCGGTGTTCGCGGTGGCAATCGCACCGTGCTCGCCGGACTGCGCGAGCTCAGAATCGGCGGCGATGTAATCGTCGCCGTAAATGGAGACGACGTGAACAGCCGCTCCGACCTAAACCTGCTCCTCAACCGTGCGCGGCCGGGCGACAAAGTCACCGTCACGGTTGTTCGCGCCGGCCGCAAAATGAATGTGCCGGTCATTCTCGGCGACGGTTAGCTCGCTCCCGTGCCGCATTCAGTCTTCGTCTTTCTGCCCCCATTCGTACCACAGGTCATCCCGCTCGCTCTTCGTTAAGCCGAACCACGATTCCGCTGCGTCCCGGGCCCGGTCCAGCGCGCTCTGCAATTCCTGTTGTTTCTTTTGGATGACTTCGTTGTCCGCATCGGCGGGAACGCGAACCGGCGGCGCCACGAACAACACCGCGCGCGAAAATGGAAACGGCAGCCGAAACCTGTCCCACGCTCTCCGGAACGTGTGCCCCCGCTTCACCGCAATGTGGAATGCCGAAATCGGCGCACCCGTGCGGCGTGCCAGGATCACAGCTCCCGGCTTCGCCACGTACCGCGGCCCGCGCGGACCGTCGATCGTGAACGCCACATGATGTCCTTCTTCGAGCTGCTTCGACATTCCCGCGAGCGCTTCCACGCCACCCCGGCTCGAGCTTCCTTGCACCGTCCCGAAGCCGAGCCTTTCGATCACGCGCCGCGTCCACTGCCCGTCAAAATGCACTGTGTTCATCACGACGATCCCGCGATTCCGCCAGAACCACGCCGCCGGAAAAATGCAGCCGTGCCAGAACGCGCCGATCGCTTTCTCGCCCTGGTCGCGGATCTGCACGGCGTTGTGAATGCCGACGATTTCGAAACGCAGAGTCGGCCCGATCAGTCGCAGCGCCCGGTACACGAAGCCGGCGATCACCGGAATCAGCATCCGGCGCCACAGGGAAAGCTTGGGGATGTCGACTCCGCCCCACGGCGGCGCGTTTTCGCGCCCCCGAATTGCCGTTGCTGTCAATATCGAGCGTCGGTCCACTGCTGTATAGTATAGGGTTCCTGATGAGCGCCGGGGCTCAATTCGAGCGCTGTTTCGGCGCGGTTCTGCGCGCCGCCAGCCGGGCGGCGCTGCTTGCCTCCGTGCTGGTTTCTCTTACGGGTGCGCCTGCGCGCGCGCAACAGCCTGCCGCCACGGTCGGTAACATCGAAGGCGATGCCGTCACGGTCTCGTCGGGCGCATCCGGCGTGAACCTCCTTCCCAACCCCGGCGCCACGGTTGCAGTTCCCAACGGCGGCGTCGTCAGCGTGGCTTCCGGCCAGGCGCGTCTGATGCTCGTCTCGGGCGGCGAAATCGACATCTGCGGCCCGGCCAAGCTCACCGTTCTCCAGTCCGGAGACTCGACCACTCTCGCTCTCGATTTCGGACGTCTTCGCGTCCAGCTCCCGACTTCCACCGACCTTCGCATCTTCACGCCGACGATCCTCGCCACTCCTCTGGGTATCAACGGTGCGCCTCGCGACATCACCGTGCGGCTCGATCTCGATGACTCGCTTTGCGTCCGGGCCGCCAGCGGCGCGCTCCTGCTCGAAAGCCAGTTTTCGAACGAGAAGATCGTCGTGCCTCAAGCCGGACAATTCTTCTTCGCGCAAGGCAGGCTCGTCCCCGTCGTTCGAGCGGACATGGAGTGCGAATGCGTCCTCAAAGAGGCTCGCGTGACTCCATCGACGCCGCCGTGGCCTGCCCTCGGCCTCGCCACGCCGCCGCCAACCGCGGTCGCTTCCAAGCCGCCTCTCGCCGCAAAGCCGGAAATAGACGATCAGCCGCTCCCTCCCGACGTGGAGTACAGCATCCTGGCCCGTCCAAACGACGTCCACCCGACCGAACCCGAAGCTAAAGCCGCTCCCCCGCCTCCGCCCGAGTCATCCCCGTCCTACAAAATCGTCGTGCCACCGCTCACGTTCTCGGCGGCTTCGCCTGCGCCGCCGCCCCTTCCGGCCGCAGACATGATCCTGCTGATCCGCACAGCCGAGATCGATCCCGATTTCCAGTTTACCGGTCATGTTGATCCCCCGCCCATGGACGAGCAGCCAGGCCCTCGCCGCAAATCCAAATCTGCACATGGAAACCAGCCGGAACTCGAAGGTGCCAGGCCCGGTTTCTGGGGAAAACTGAAGCATTTCTTCCTCGGCCGTTCGTAGACGGCGTGTCATCCAAACGGGAAACACTGAACCGCCGGGTTTCTCAGATTCACTCCGTCCGATTGCGATCTGTTTCCCTCGTCCGATTCGGCGCTCAGAACTCGACGTGCAGTCT
This sequence comes from uncultured Acidobacteriota bacterium, assembly GCA_963753475.1. Taxonomy (GTDB): domain Bacteria; phylum Acidobacteriota; class Terriglobia; order Acidiferrales; family UBA7541; genus Palsa-295. Next base: position 85,998 of record CAVWCN010000003.1, on the reverse strand, counting down.
GAGCCCCGGCACGAAAACGGGGCCGCGCGCCCTGTTGTATCCGGGATTGTTCACATGCTGCAAATCGAACGACGCAAAGAATCCGCGCCACACGTGCGCGGTATAGAAGCCCTCCACGATTTTCTCCGGCCCATACGTCAGTCCGCCGTCGCCAAGTTGAAATCCGAGTCCCCCCAGCGCGAGATATTGCTGGTGCGCGGCAACGATTCCGTTGGCGACGAACGCCACGCCCGCGCGATCGTTTTTCCGGCCCCATCGCGTGCCCTTCCAGAATCCTCCCAGCTCCAGCGTGCGATCGCCCTCCGTGTAAGCGAACGACTCGTTCCTCCCGTCGCTCCATCCCAGCCGTCCAAACACGCCGATCTCCGGAGCGACCTCCTGCTCGAAATTGAGCTCGAAACCGTATTTGTGGCGTCCTGGCCGCCGCGTCGCTGTAATTTCCGGAGCGGAAGTTTGGCCGTGGAGATATTCCTCGATCGCCTGCTCGTAACTGCCCATATCGGCGTGATTCAAATAACCCAGGACCCGCAGTGCCCCGGGACGATGCGCCATCTGGTTCCCCGAGAAATCGAATTCGATTCTCTGCGCGCGAACGCGCCAGGTCTGCATCGAGATGGATTCCATTGGCGACCTTGGGCATCAGCAATTCCCCGAACCGCGCCGAAAACCAGTGCTCGTCGTACTCGATGATGGCGCCGTCAGTATAGCCGCGCGTATTGGCCGCGTAGTCGTACGCTGCGTCACTGTCGACTGCCCAGTTCAAGAACTGCAGGTGGCTGTCCGATCCGTAAGTGTTGGTGTCGAAGAAGTCGGTGGTACTGAATTTGCCGGCCCGTATTTCGATTCGCCGTGCGGGGACCATATTCGCAAGCGTGAAGCTTGTTGCGTCCCGCTCCTCCGTGACGCGCTCATCTGTCAAAGGAATGATTTGGCGAATCATCGCGCGCGCCACGTAAGGCGTTTGGCTGGCCAGACCGATCCGAAGCGCGTCTAGGTCGGTATAGCCGGCGAGCCCAAGCGACTGACTGATACCGTGACCGCCGGAGCTTTCGATATCCAGATACACTTCCGTCGTCGATGTCAGCTCGTACCCCAAGTAGAGCGTGAGCACCCTCGATGTCGCGCTCTCCGCAACCGCTCGCAGGCTATTCGGACCGTTGTGCGCTGACGGAAAGGCTGGATGCCACCGAAACACGATGTTGGCCTGCCCGGAAATCCAGTAGCGGTTCGTCTCCGAATGAGGAAACAGCGTCAAGACATCGGCGGAATCGCCGGCTTCCGTCGCCGTGCTCGCTTGTTCAGTAGTGGTTTGTTGCGCGGTCGTTGGTTGCGGAGAAGAACCCGGGAATCCAATGGTTTGAGCGAAAGCCCCTGTCCAACCCGCCGCAATCCCATATATCGTCAGCAGGAAGCCGAGTCGCAGACTGAGTGGGGCCAGAGTACAGGGCATAACTTCGAGCCGATCGTTTTGAACCTTCGCTTTCCACGCCGTAAGAGTAAACCATGCTCGCCGCCAAAACCATGTTAAAGCCCTGTTACGCCACTTTTGCAGAATGCGTGCTCGGCAGGCCCAGGCATCCGATTGCTCCTCTCCGCCATCTCTAGTAGTCTCTACGATTGCGCTGTCGACGTTGGCGCCGACCTAGACACTCAGGGGTGAGACTTGCGGGGAAAGTTCTGGCTGGCTGTTGCAGTGGTGATCTCGACGCCGCTCCTGTTGTCTTCGTGCAACCAGATCATCAATTATCCCGCCCCCCGCATTCAGGCGCTCATGCCTCCCATGATCGAGGCTGGCGGGCAACAGTTCAATCTGACGGTCACCGGCTTTCAGTTGACGCCTGCCTCCACGGTCACTTGGAATGGCTCGCCCCTGATTACTTACTTTACGACTATCAACCTGGTCACCGCACTGGTCCCCGCCAACCTGATTGCCAACCCGGGCTCCATTGCGGTCCAGGTTTTTACCCCACAGCCCGGTGGAGGCACCTCGACTTCTCTCATCTTTACGGTTACGCCCCCGCCCACTCCCGTTCCGCATATCACATCCATTTCGCCAACGTCTGTCCTTGCTGGAGGCGGAAGCTTCGAGTTATTCATCACTGGAACCGATTTTGTCGGGTCGTCCATCGTCACGGTCAATGGTGATGATCGCGCGGCCACCGTTTTGAATCCGACCAGTATTCAGGTGCAGATCGGGGCGGCCGACGTCGCCTCGGCCGGAACTCTACAGATTGCAGTCGTCAATCCCGTCGGAAAGTCCGACGCACCAGGCGGCGCGTCTGCGCCAGTATCACTCGTCGTTACCAATCCCGTTCCCACCCTCTCGTCCCTCTCCCCAGCCACCTTCGCTGCGGGCACCACCGCCAATACCCCTTTTCAGGTGAATGGTTCGAGCTTCGTGCCAAACTCCGTGATCGAAATCGACGGCTCGCCCATCACTACCATTTTTGGCGGCTCCACTCAGCTGGGCGCCACTCTCACAGCGGGGGACTTAACCGCCGGCGGTGTCCGCCGCGTGCAGGTCGTGAACCCGAGCCCCGGCGGGGGCGCTTCCAACGTTCTCACCTACGCCATCGATCCCACGCTGACTCACGGCTTGCCCGTCCTCTTGGACTATGGCTATGACGGTTCCGAAGCTAATCAAGGTGTCTGCGGGCCAAACTGCGCGGCGGGGCCGCCCACGCTGGCGACCGCCGGTCCTTCGATCAATTCCGACGGTTCCGTCGTCGTCTATGCCTCCACGTCCACCAACCTGATCAAGAATCAGGCCAACACAGGCAGCGACATCTTCTCTCGAACCACCTGCCTCACCAGCGGTTCCTGCGATCCAACCACTACCGATGTCAGCGTTGGACCCGACAAGTCTGTCTCAAACGGCTCCAGCTCGGAGCCCTCGGTTGACGGCGGCGCGTCGCATGTGGCATTCACCTCGACCGCCAGCAATCTCGTTGCCGGCATCTCTCTCGCGCCCGGGGCCCGCCAGGTCTACTGGATGCCGATCTGCGCTACGACTTCCACTGGCACTTGCTCGGCCGGCCAGTTGGTTTCTCTTTCTCCCGACGGCGTCACTCCTGGCAACGGCGATAGCTACAACCCATCGATCAGCCCCGACGGTCGGTACGTTGCGTTCGTCTCTCTTGCCACGAATCTCGTTTCGGGACTCGCCACTCTCGACGGGAAAACGCCACAGGTCTTCCTGCGCGACACCTGCAACGGCGTCACCTCCGGCTGCACCCCAACGACGTATCTGGTTTCGACGCCCGACGGCACCACTCCCGGCGACGGCGCTAGCTCCTCGCCAAGCGCTTCCGATAACGGGCAGTACGTTTCCTTCACCTCGACGGCATCCAACCTCGGCCCCACCGCTCCGAATCCCGGCGGCGCCCAGGAAATTTTCAATCGGACCACCTGCCTTCCCACCATTACGACCTGCGCCGCCATCACCAATCTCATTTCCACGCCCGACGGCGTCACTCCGGCCAACGGATCGAGCTCTGAGTCGAAGATCGCGAGCGGCGGCCGTTTTATCGTCTTCGCTTCCACCGCGACGAATCTGCAGACGGGCGCCGGCCCCGTGCAGCAGATCTATATGTACGACACCTGCCTCAGTGCATCCGCCGGCTGCGTTCCCGGCCCCAACCTGATCTCGACTCCCGATGGTTCAACCTCCGGCAACGGCACAAGCGAGTACCCCGTTATCAGTTTAGGCAGTAGCTCGACCACCGTGTCGTCCACCGCCGGCGAATTTGTTGCCTTCGCTTCCCGGGCTTCGAATCTCGGCGCGAATACCGCGAACGGCGTCGAAAACATTTTCGTGCGCAAGTTGTGCGTCGGGTTCTCGAGCACCACCACGAGTTGTACCCCGGTAACGGCCCTCGCCAGTCAGCCGGCTGGAACCTCTCCTCCTCCGGCAAATGGCGATAGCCTGGCGCCTGCCATAAGCGGCAACGCCCGTACCGTCGCCTTCATCTCTTCGGCGAATAATCTCGTCGCGAACGACACCAATGGCTTTGCCAACTTGTTCCTCGCCCTCACGTCCTTCTAAGTAACACCAGGCTAACGCCTTGAGTCTCCCGCTCTTCGCGTTGGAGGCCTCCGCCAGAATGGGCGAAGGTCGTAAGTTGTAGCCGACTGTTCTTGCTTCCTATCGTGAGTGGTTTGCGCGTGCAAGGCCGTCTTAATCGGCGCCTTTGAGGCAGGATTTTGGTGGGTGGTAGCCTGAGAGGCAGGAGAAAACGGCCTGCCGGCCTGACCAGGGCTAGGGGGAAGGGTAGGCGGCAGGCTTGGACGGGTTGGGTAGCGTGCACGGCCCCTCTCGGGGCCGTCGTCCCCGCATCGCCGCATCCAACCCGTACAAGCCATGCTGATCTGTCCCTCGGCAGGCGAAAATAGCTCGAACGTCTCAATATAGCGGTACCCGGGCATTAGTACTAGCTAAGTCTTTTTTGGTCAGATGATTAAGCCGTTCCGGTACCAAATTCAATCGACTCTTCCTACCGTCAGGGGCGCCTTCCACGTCGCATTTTTCTGCTGCAGCCAGTTAATTCCCCCTTGACACTCTACAAGAACAGCGCAAGTATGCCCTTCGACTTGTCGAGTGTCTAGGGGAGACAAATGCCGCCATCGGCAGAACTTCTGCAGGGAACATTGGACTTACTGATCCTAAAGACTGTTGCTCTCGAGCCCATGCATGGCTGGGGCATCGCGCAGCGCATCCAGCAGGTTTCCAAAGACGTCCTCCAGGTGCAGCAAGGTTCACTCTATCCGGCCTTGTATCGGCTTGAAAGGAAAGGCCTGATCCAGGCCGAGTGGGGTGCGTCGGAGAATAATCGGCGCGCGAAATATTACTCGCTCACGAAAGCAGGCCGCGAACAGCTGGAGAAGGAGCAAGCCGAATGGGAGCGACTCTCCTCGGCCGTCGCTCTGATTCTGCAGCGCGCCTGAATGAGCGACGGTCGCCGGAAAAACCGACCGACTGAAGGGGCAGGCGGCGGCGCAATTTCAGAACTGGCTGTTCGGGATGCGGTTGGGCGGGAGGTGGGGCTGTGAATTCCAGTCGATGGTTTCGCCGAAAGAACGAATTCGAGCAGCAGATGAGCGAAGAGTTGCGCTTCCATCTCGAGAAGCAAATCGCGGCGAACACTGCGGCCGGCATGACGCCCGCCGAAGCGCGGCGCCAAGCCAAATTGCAACTCGGCGCAGTCGAAGGCGTGAAGGAGAATTGCCGCGAGCAGCGCCGCGGCTTCTGGCTCGAAACGCTGTGGGCCGACGTTCGCTACGGCCTCCGCATCCTGCGCAAATCTCCCGGCTTCACCGCCGTCGCCGTCCTCACCCTGGCCCTCGGCATCGGCGCCAACACCGCGATCTTTTCGATCGTGAACGCTGTCTTTCTGCGCCCGCTTCCTTTTCCTCACGCCAGCCGAATCTTCGTCGTCCATCGAACCGGAAATCAGTTCGGCGGGATCTCGATTTCCATGCCGATTTATCTGGCTTGGCAGCCGGAGGCGAGCATCTTCGATCATCTCGCGCTGGTGTACTGGCGTCTCGACGCGAGCCTTACTGGCGCGGGCGAGCCGGAAAGAATCCCCAGTGCGCTGATTTCGCCCGAATTTCTGCCGGCGATCGGGGTTCAACCTGCCATGGGTCGCAATTTTCGCTTCGATGAAGGCCGCACGGGCGGCAAAAACGTCGTGATGATCGCCAACGATTTATGGCGCAACCGGTTTGGTGCCGATCCGAACGCGCTCGGCCGCGAGATCACGCTCGACGGCCAGGGCTACACAATCGTAGGAATCCTGCCGCGCGGCCTGGACGTGCCGCTTCCCTCGATTCACAACTCGCAAATTTTCTTTCCGCTTCAGGTTCCCGCCGCGAGCCAGGACCCCTCCAATTCAGGCATGCTCGCCCTTGGTCTGTTGAAGCGCGGCGTGACACCCGAAGAAGCTGCTGCCAAGCTCACGCCGCCGCTCTCGCAGTTGCGCGCCGAATTCCCGAAAATGTTTGCCGCGGGCGAAAGAGTTCATCTGACTCCGCTTCGCGACTTCCTGCGAGAATGGGCGGGACCGGCGCCGCTGTTGCTCTTTGGCGCTGTCGGTCTCGTGCTCCTCATCGCCTGCGCGAATGTGGCGAATCTGAGCCTCTCGCGATCGACAGCCCGGCAACACGAAATCGCGATTCGCGTCGCGATCGGCGCGGGACGCCGCCGCATTGCGCGCCAGCTTCTGACAGAAAGCGTGCTTCTGTCGCTCTTAGGAGGAATACTCGGCGTGATCGCGTGCTACGCGAGTTTCCACCTGATCGTCGGGCTCGTCCCAACCGATGTTGACATGCCGCACGTGGGCGCTTACCGGATCGATGCGACCGTACTCGGATTTGCCCTCTTGCTTAGCGTCGCAACGGGCATCCTCTTCGGCTTCGCGCCCGCGCTCAGTGCATCTCGCGTCGATTTGAACGCATCGCTTCAGGAAACAGGACCGCGCGCCGGATCCGGCCGTCACGGAAGATTGCGTCCGACTCTCGCCATCAGCGAAGTTGCGATTTCCGTCGTGCTCCTGATCGGCGCGGCGCTGGCTCTCGAGAGCTTCGCGTCGCTCGTGCGCGTGCAGCCCGGATTCGACGCGAACAACGTCACCACGGCCCAGTTCTCCCTGCCCGAGAAGCAGTACGACACGCCCGCGAGACGCCAGGGCTTCATCGCCGAAGGCATTCGCCGTCTCGCGGCCCTCCCCGGCGTGGAGAGCGCTTCGATGATCGATACGATCCCTCTGCGCGAAGGAGCCGACACGCTCATCAACATCGAAGGGCGTCCCGACAATCCGAATGAGGTCCTCGGCGCCGAGATTCGTGCGATCAGTCCGGGATTCTTCCGCACATTGCGTGTTCCGCTTGTGCGCGGCAGAAATTTCTCGAACGCAGACAACGCGAACTCTCAGCCCGTCGTGATCATCGACCAGGCGATGGCGCGCGCCTACTGGCCCAAGGGCGACGCCATGGGCGCGCACATCTGGATCGGCCGGGCCATGGGCCCGAAGTTTGCCGAGCCGGCCGCACGCGAGGTCGTTGGGATCGTTGGAAGCGCTCGCGAAATGTCGCTCGCCCAGGCTCCGTGGCCCACCATGTACTTGCCGGCTGGCCAGACGCGCCACGGCGTTGGGTGGGGATACTTCCTCGTTCGCTCCGAGCGTGGCACTGCGATTTCCGCCACTGCAATTCGCAGCGCGCTGCTCAAGCTCGACCCGGCGAATCCGCCGTCGGAGATCATTCGACTGGAGCAGACGGTTTCGGCTTCGTTGACGGACTGGCGCTTTCGCGCCGTTCTGCTCGGCGTGTTCGCCGGCCTCGCGTTTTTCATCGCCATGATTGGGGTGTACGGCGTCATTTCCTACGCGGTCGCGCAGCGAACTCATGAAATCGGAATTCGCGTCGCGTTGGGCGCGGAGAGAACAGACGTTCTGAAACTCATTCTGGGCCAGGGAGCAGGATTGGCGCTCGCCGGAGTCGCTATTGGAATCGCGATTACTTTGGCCCTGACTCGGGTCACGGCCGGCCTGCTGTATGGCGTCCAATACGAGCAACCGCCGATGTTGTACGGCGTGAGAGCCACTGATCCGCTCACGATTTCCGGCGTCGCGATTCTGCTCGCGGCGGTCGCGCTGCTTGCGTCCTACATCCCGGCGCGCCGCGCTATGCAGGTCGATCCCGTTGTCGCTTTGCGACACGAATGAACGGTTCCCCTTCGCCACGACTGATGGATTGTAGCGCCGGCTTCGGGAGCGAAGCCGAAGGGCTTCTCGCCCGCGGTTTTCCGGGCGTCACGAGTTCGAACGGCCGTGCGGTCCGCTGAGGACTACGGTTTCGTGTCAGGGCGCGACTTCCGTCTCGCCGAAAGGCGATAGTTACTCGGGGGTTTTAACCCCTGAGGTGGTGAACATGCAGCGCTGGTTTCCACGGAAAAGTGAATTCGAACGAAAAATGAGCGAAGAGCTGCGCTTTCATCTCGAGAAGCAAATCGCGGCAAACGTCGCCGCAGGCATGCCGCCAGAGGAAGCGCGGCGCCAGGCCAGACTCCAACTCGGCGCACTTGAAGGTGTGAAAGAAGGTTGCCGCGAGCAGCGCCGCGGCTTCTGGCTCGAAACGCTGTGGGCCGATGTTCGCTACGGCCTCCGCATCCTGCGCAAATCCCCTGGATTTACGGCCATCGCCGTCCTCACGCTGGCCCTCGGCATCGGCGCCAATGCCGCCATCTTCAGCGTCGTTGATGCAGTCCTCTTGCGCTCGCTTCCCTTCAAAAATGCCGACCGTTTGGTTGACTTGACCGAATACCGGCCGGGAGGAGTGGATAAGGGCGGCGTGTCCTTCCCTGATTATCTCGTCTGGAAGCAGCAGAACACCGTCTTCGACGAGACAGCCGCCTATTTTCTGATCAACGCGTCGAACGACATCGTCCTCGGCGGCCCATTTTCCACCGAGCGAGCGCGCTATTCCACCGTCACGAACAGTTTCTTCACCATCCTCGGGGTGCAGCCGGCGCTTGGCTACGGCTTCTCTGGGGGCGATGAGGTCCCCGGCGGCGCAAAGGTTTTTCTCGTTAGCGACGCGCTCTGGCACACCGTTTTCGGCGGTGATCCGCACGCTGTCGGCAAAGCTTATCTCCTGGATGGAGAAAACTACACACTCGCCGGTGTGATGCCGCTGGGATTCGATTTCCCAAAGGGCTGCGGCATCTGGGTTCCCACCAGCACGCTCGGCGCGTGGGGATTTCAGGACCGCATTTCTCATCCTTATCACGTGCTGGGAAGATTGCGTGCCGGAACCAATCTTTTGCAAGCCGGAGCCCAGATCGAGACCATTCAAGAGCGCCTGGCGAAAGCCTATCCGGCGACGGATACCGATTGGCACGTGCGCGCCCAGCCGCTTCTCGATGAAGTTGTCGGCAATGTGCAGACATCGCTATTTGTGCTGCTGGGTGCCGTCGGATTTATTCTGCTGATCGCGTGCACGAACGTAGTCAATCTCATGCTCGCGCGCGCTTCGGCTCGGGAAAAAGAATTCGCCATTCGTGCGGCTCTCGGCGCCGGGAGGCATCGCCTGTTGCGCCAGAATCTCACGGAAGCCTTCCTCCTCGTTTTCGTCAGCCTCGTGCTCGCTCTCGGATTCGCGAAATGGGGTCTGAAGCTCGTTGTTTCGCTGACGTCAATCAATTTGCCGCGGATGGAATCGTTTCACCTGAACGTCCCGGTGCTCGCCTTCATGTCCGGGATCGCCGCGCTGGCGACGATTCTCGTGGGCCTCCTGCCCGCGCTGCAGTTGTCGAGGCAGGACCCGCAAGGCGCGCTTCGCGACGGCCAGCGCACGGGCGAGACAGGGCCGCGCGGCCAGCGGCTCCGGGGCGGCCTGGTCGTCTCGGAAGTGGCCCTGGCTCTGCTTTTACTCTGCGGTGCCGGTTTGATGCTCCGGAGCTTCATGCAATTAATTCGTGTGAATCCGGGCTTTCAGCCCGAGCATTTGCTCACGATGAAAATTGCGCTCCCGAGCGGCGCTTATCGGAAGCTCGACCAGACTTCCGCTTATCTTGACCGGCTCCTCGAACGGCTTCGCACGCTTCCGGGCGTCGAATCAGCCGCAGCGGCGACAACCCTCCCGCTCAGCGGCGAATCGGACTGGGGCACCTTCCTGATTGCCGGCAGGTCCACTCCGGATTGGACGAAAGCGTACGCCGCAGGCTGGCGTGGGGTCAGCATCGATTATTTTCAGACGCTGGGCATCCCGCTGCTGCGCGGACGGGAATTTACTCCGGCCGACGCGAAGAACCAGAACACGATCATCATCAACGAATCGATGGCGAAGAAATTTTGGCCCGGCGCCGATCCCATCGGCCGGCAGATACTCAATCGCGATCAGCACAACCCGCTCGAAATCATCGGCGTTGTCGGAGACGCAAAAGGCGCTGGACTGGATGCCGAAGCAAAGCCGGAGATGTACACGATTCCTCGCGGGCTCTGGTATGCGTTTCTGATTCTGCGCACAAACCAGCAGCCGTCCGGAACGGCCGCGACGGCGCGCGAACAAGTCGCCGCGATCGATCCGGGCGTGCCGGTCTATCAGATCGCGACGATGGATCAGCTCCTGGGCAACTCTGTCGCGCCCCAACGCTTCGATTTGTTCCTTCTCGGCCTCTTCGCCTCGCTTGCGTTGGCCCTTGCCGCCGTCGGCATTTACGGCGTCCTGGCGTTCAGCGTCAGCCGGCGCGCACATGAGATCGGCATACGCCTGGCGCTGGGCGCCTATCAGCGTGACATTCTTCGCCTGGTCATCCGGCAAGGCATGACGCTCGTCCTCGCCGGCATTTTCCTCGGCATCGTGGGCGCCATAGCCCTGACTCGCCTCATGACTAGCTTGCTCTACGGCGTGAGCGCGACGGACCCCATGACGTTTATTGCCGTTCCGGTTCTGCTGGTGTTCGTCGCGCTCGCTGCTTGCTATGTCCCCGCGCGCCGCGCCACGCGCGTTGAGCCCATGACCGCCCTGCGCCACGAATAAGAACGCCGGGATAAACCGGCGTGGAGGAGAGGATGAAAGAGCCTTACGGTGAAGGCTTAGCGAGCCACACCGACCCCGAGTCATGCGTGGTCAGTCGTAAGGCTGGGCACGAAGTGTTGACAGGGGCACATGCAGGGAGGGTATTGAGCCGCGAAATGGCGGGAAATCAGGATGCCGACCTTGTTTATTCATGGGGAAGGCAACACCGGTGGGTGCGATATCGCGAGCACCCGCTGGACCTGCGAGGTCAAAGACCCCTGACATGCATGGAACCTCCACGCGCGAGAACCGGGAGACCCTACCAGTGTCCGTCACGAAGCTGTGTACGGACCGGTCGAGGAAGGTGATGAGCCACAATCTCGGCATGAACGCTGGCAGGGAGTCGGACGGTCGTGTACTACCTGCGAAGTGTCCGAACAAAGGTGGAAGTTTCTCACCGGCGGAGGGCCTGGAGGGAAGACGACCGACCAAGGAGAACACGGGGCAGGCGGCCGCGTCCCAGATGCAAAGCTGGGGGAACGCGTTAGCTGGGCTGCACCGTGTGCGGGAAACAGCAAAAAGGGATAAGCGGTTACGATTCACCGCGCTACTGCATCACGTATCCGTCGCGCTCCTTGCGAACAGCTTTTATTCGTTGAAACGAAAAGCTGCTCCAGGTGTGGACGGGCTTACGTGGCAGGAATACGAAACGGGCCTGGACAAGCGGCTAGAAGATTTGCACAGTCGCGTGCATCGGGGCGCGTATCGCGCGCTACCTTCCAAGAGAACCTATATTCCGAAGCCGGATGGACGGCTGCGGCCCCTGGGCATAGCAGCCCTGGAGGACAAAATCGTCCAACACGCGGTGGGAACAGTCCTCAATCAGATTTATGAGGAGGACTTTCTGGGTTTCTCGTATGGGTTCCGGCCCGGGTGCAGCGCGCACGATGCGTTAGATGCGCTCTCGGTCGGGATCGTGACGAAGAAGGTGAATTGGGTGTTGGATGCCGACATTCGAGACTGCTTTGGGTCTTTTTCCCACGAATGGATGGTTAAGTTTCTCCAGCACCGCGTTGGGGACCGACGGATCCTCCGCCTGATTAAGAAATGGCTGAGGGCCGGCGTCCTCGAGGATGGAGGGTGGTCGGAAACGGAGAGAGGTACACCGCAGGGCTCGGTCATCACGCCCCGTACACAAAAGGCAATTTCCAGTTTGAACGCATGATTACGGGTTGGCGAAACAGGTACACTTTGCTTGATCTCCGTCTTAAAAGGTAATATATTTATGGCGAATGGTATATTTGTGGCAGATGGCGCGTGCAACCAAAGCCGAAAAGGCTCAGCATCTCAATGCCGCGCGTGGTCTGCTGCAACGACAGCTGGCGCGTGCCGAAGCAGTCCGCCAACTGTCCCGCGAGTTCGATCTATCCGAGCGTCAAGCCTATCGTTACCTGGAGAAAGCCTCCCGGCTCGATCACCCGGTCGACGTTCCCGAGACCACTATACCGGTCACTTTGAAGCTTCCACCACGTACGGTGGAACTGCTCCGAAAATATGCAAAAAGCAGTGGTCTGACCATTGGTGCAATCGTAACCGCCGCGTTGAACGCCTTCCTGCGTACTCTAAAAAGGCATGGCTGAGCCGCATCGAAAAGGCGGCCCATTTCGAGTCCAGATTTCCTACTCATTTGATCGCTTGCTCGAGGCGAAGCTCGCGCGGGCTTACGAGATTCTGGTCCCATATCGCGAATGCGCCGTCGGCGTATGCGTGAAGGAGTTTGATAATGAGAATAGCCGCGATTTACGCCAGAGTTTCCTCGGAGCAGCAACGCGAGGAGAACACGATTGCAAGCCAGACCGCGTCGCTGATCGAGTTCGCAAAGAGCCACGAGTTGGAGGTGCCAAAAGAATGGGTCTTCGAAGATGAAGGCTACAGCGGCGCCACGCTGGAGCGTCCGGGTTTAGAACGCGTGCGCGATCTCGCCGCTGAGGGACAGATCCAAGTTGCGCTCGCGTACTCGCCCGATCGATTGAGTCGAAAGTATGCTTACCAGATTCTGCTGATCGAAGAGTTCGCCCGCCAGGGAGTCGAAACGTTGTTCGTGAAGTCTCCGCAAGGCAACAGTCCGGAAGATCACCTGCTGGTTCAATTCCAAGGCATGATTGCAGAATACGAACGAGCACAGATTCTAGAGCGCTCGCGTCGTGGCAAGCGACACCGTGCCCACGCCGGAGAGGTGAGCGTAATGAGCGGCGCTCCATATGGCTACCGTTATATACGCAAAACTGACGAGGCGCTCGCCGCGTACATTGTCGATGAAGTTGAGGCCAGCGTAGTGCGACGCGTGTATGACATGTATACAGTCGAGGGGCTGAGCATCGCAGAGATCACGCGGCGGCTCAACAGAGAAGGCATTCCGACGCGCAAGGCAAGCCGATGGGAACGTTCAGTGGTCTGGGGCATGTTGCGGAACCCTGCCTACCGCGGAGTCGCCTGCTTCGGCAAGACTCGCCTCTCTGCACGCGCGCAAATGCGTCCACAGCGTCGGCGGGGTATAACTACGCCCCGCAATACAGCAGGCCACCAACGCCCTCGCGAAGAGTGGATTGAAATTCCCGTGCCGGCGCTGGTGACGGAAGAAACTTTTGCCCGTGCCCAAGAGCTGCTGTACCAGAACAAGATACGATCGCGTCGGCGTACCGTCGCGCCAAGTGTCGTGCAGGGACTCGTCGCTTGTGCGAAGTGCGGCTACGCCTTCTCGCGAACATCGACGCAAACGAGCGCACGCAAAATTCACTACTATAAATGCATCGGCTCCGATAGCTGGCGGAAACTGGGCGGCCCCGTTTGCGACAATAACCGCTTCATTCGACAGGAACTGCTCGATCAGATCGTCTGGGATGAGGTGGTCCGCTTGCTCGAAGACCCAGTTTTGATCCAGCAGGAACTTGATCGTCGGCTGGCCGCCGCACGCACCTCTGATCCCACCAGGAAACGTGAGCAGAATCTACAGAGGGAGCTGACTCACGTTGACAAAGGTATCGAACGACTCCTCACGGCTTATCAGGAAGGGCTCCTGTCACTTGAGCAGTTACGTGAACGCATGCCTATGCTGCGTCAGCGCGAACAGGCACTCCGTGCTGAGCTGCAGGCGATCGCCGACCAGGCCAATGATCGCGCCGCATTCCTGCGTCTAGCAGAAACTCTCAAAGCATTCCTTACTCGCTTGCGCAGCGCCGCGGAAAACCGTAGTGTGATTGAACGCCAGAAAATCGTGCGACTGCTGGTCAAAGAAGTTCTGATCGGCGAAGATACCATTACCATTCGTCACAGTATTCCGATTCCTTCAGCTCCGCCGGAAAACGGGGGTTCTGATGCCTTACACGGTCAAAATTACCTTTTGTGTAAGCGGAGTGGTTTCGCCGCTGCTTTGCAACGTCTACCTCCACTACGTCTTCGACCTTTGGGTACAGCACTGGCGGACGCACCGGACCACAGGCGATGTTGTTGTGGTCCGTTACGCGGACGACAGTGTGCCACGAGCACAAAGACAGCAGAACCTGCTGTTGGAATGCACAACTGCTTAACCGATGAGGGTAGGCCCCTCGGGACCGGTCTACAGGGACAGGTTCCAAACCACCTTCGGCGGCTGTGGTCAAAAGCCATGGTCGTGAGCACAGAAGGAAAAGGCCTGGCAAGGACCAGGTCAGGTGACAGGCAAGAAGAGGACCGCAAGGGAACCACTATGGAAGCGTCGAAAGCGTAGGGGCGATGTCAAAACTGCGGGGGTGTCGTTACTGCAGGATCAGGCTCCGACGAAACCTGTTTACGGGCGGGGCGGCATCCGGCGTGAAAGGTGGCCTGAGCTTGCCAAAGAGGCGGTGGAGCGGAACGTGGGAACCTGAGACTCCGATGCAAACGGAGAAGCCACAAGTGGAAGCACCACGAGGGCGAGCGTACGGAAGCGGAGACTCAGGGGCGGAGCAACCCGTAGTAGCTGGGAAGTCCCCGACAAAGGGATGGAGCGAAGGGGTTGCATCAAGGAGCCGAATTCAATGAGCCAACCAGCAATGGGAGGAGCCCGATGAATGAGGCAAAGCCGTTCTGTATTTCTAAGTGGGAGGTCTGGGAAGCGTATAGGCGAGTGAAAGCGAATAAGGGAGCAGCAGGGGTCGATGAGCAATCGATCGAAGGTTTTGAAAAGAGGCTGAAGAAGAATCTTTACAAGATCTGGAATCGGATGTCATCGGGCAGCTACTTTCCGCCACCAGTGCGAACGGTGAAAATACCGAAAGCCAACGGTGGGGAAAGAAAGCTGGGTATCCCGACTGTTTCGGATCGAATCGCACAACAGGTGGTGAAGTCGAGAATGGAGCCGGAGCTGGAACCGCTGTTCCATGCAGATTCCTACGGGTATAGACCGGGGAAGTCGGCATTGGATGCAGTGGGTCAAGCGCGAGCGAGGTGCTGGCGGTATGACTGGGTTCTAGATCTGGACATCCGCAGCTTTTTTCGACAATCTCGACCAAACCCTTCTGATGCGGGCGGTGAAGAAACACGCTAAGGATCAATGGCTGGTTCTCTATATCGAGCGCTGGCTGAAAGCACCAGTGCAAGAAGAGGACGGGCAGTTGGTCCCACGGGAGAAAGGCACTCCGCAAGGCGGAGTGGCCACGCCCCGTACACAAAAGGTAATTTCCAGTTTGAACGCATGATTACGGGTTGGCGAAACAGGTACACTTTGCTTGATCTCCGTCTTAAAAGGTAATATATTTATGGCGAATGGTATATTTGTGGCAGATGGCGCGTGCAACCAAAGCCGAAAAGGCTCAGCATCTCAATGCCGCGCGTGGTCTGCTGCAACGACAGCTGGCGCGTGCCGAAGCAGTCCGCCAACTGTCCCGCGAGTTCGATCTATCCGAGCGTCAAGCCTATCGTTACCTGGAGAAAGCCTCCCGGCTCGATCACCCGGTCGACGTTCCCGAGACCACTATACCGGTCACTTTGAAGCTTCCACCGCGTACGGTGGAACTGCTCCGAAAATATGCAAAAAGCAGTGGTCTGACCATTGGTGCAATCGTAACCGCCGCGTTGAACGCCTTCCTGCGTACTCTAAAAAGGCATGGCTGAGCCGCATCGAAAAGGCGGCCCATTTCGAGTCCAGATTTCCTACTCATTTGATCGCTTGCTCGAGGCGAAGCTCGCGCGGGCTTACGAGATTCTGGTCCCATATCGCGAATGCGCTGTCGGCGTATGCGTGAAGGAGTTTGATAATGAGAATGGCCGCGATTTACGCCAGAGTTTCCTCGGAGCAGCAACGCGAGGAGAACACGATTGCAAGCCAGACCGCGTCGCTGATCGAGTTCGCAAAGAGCCACGAGTTGGAGGTGCCAAAAGAATGGGTCTTCGAAGATGAAGGCTACAGCGGCGCCACGCTGGAGCGTCCGGGTTTAGAACGCGTGCGCGATCTCGCCGCTGAGGGACAGATCCAAGTTGCGCTCGCGTACTCGCCCGATCGATTGAGTCGAAAGTATGCTTACCAGATTCTGCTGATCGAAGAGTTCGCCCGCCAGGGAGTCGAAACGTTGTTCGTGAAGTCTCCGCAAGGCAACAGTCCGGAAGATCACCTGCTGGTTCAATTCCAAGGCATGATTGCAGAATACGAACGAGCACAGATTCTAGAGCGCTCGCGTCGTGGCAAGCGACACCGTGCCCACGCCGGAGAGGTGAGCGTAATGAGCGGCGCTCCATATGGCTACCGTTATATACGCAAAACTGACGAGGCGCTCGCCGCGTACATTGTCGATGAAGTTGAGGCCAGCGTAGTGCGACGCGTGTATGACATGTATACAGTCGAGGGGCTGAGCATCGCAGAGATCACGCGGCGGCTCAACAGAGAAGGCATTCCGACGCGCAAGGCAAGCCGATGGGAACGTTCAGTGGTCTGGGGCATGTTGCGGAACCCTGCCTACCGCGGAGTCGCCTGCTTCGGCAAGACTCGCCTCTCTGCACGCGCGCAAATGCGTCCACAGCGTCGGCGGGGTATAACTACGCCCCGCAATACAGCAGGCCACCAACGCCCTCGCGAAGAGTGGATTGAAATTCCCGTGCCGGCGCTGGTGACGGAAGAAACTTTTGCCCGTGCCCAAGAGCTGCTGTACCAGAACAAGATACGATCGCGTCGGCGTACCGTCGCGCCAAGTGTCGTGCAGGGACTCGTCGCTTGTGCGAAGTGCGGCTACGCCTTCTCGCGAACATCGACGCAAACGAGCGCACGCAAAATTCACTACTATAAATGCATCGGCTCCGATAGCTGGCGGAAACTGGGCGGCCCCGTTTGCGGCAATAACCGCTTCATTCGACAGGAACTGCTCGATCAGATCGTCTGGGATGAGGTGGTCCGCTTGCTCGAAGACCCAGTTTTGATCCAGCAGGAACTTGATCGTCGGCTGGCCGCCGCACGCACCTCTGATCCCACCAGGAAACGTGAGCAGAATCTACAGAGGGAGCTGACTCACGTTGACAAAGGTATCGAACGACTCCTTACGGCTTATCAGGAAGGGCTCCTGTCACTTGAGCAGTTACGTGAACGCATGCCTATGCTGCGTCAGCGCGAACAGGCACTCCGTGCTGAGCTGCAGGCGATCGCCGACCAGGCCAATGATCGCGCCGCATTCCTGCGTCTAGCAGAAACTCTCAAAGCATTCCTTACTCGCTTGCGCAGCGCCGCGGAAAACCGTAGTGTGATTGAACGCCAGAAAATCGTGCGACTGCTGGTCAAAGAAGTTCTGATCGGCGAAGATACCATTACCATTCGTCACAGTATTCCGATTCCTTCAGCTCCGCCGGAAAACGGGGGTTCTGATGCCTTACACGGTCAAAATTACCTTTTGTGTAAGCGGAGTGGTCAGCCCTCTGTTAGCCAATCTGTTTTTGCATTATGCATTCGATCGATGGATCACGGTGAAGTACCCTCACGTACCATTTGAGAGGTACGCTGATGATGTCATCGTGCACTGCAAAACAGAAAGGGAAGCGCAAGAAGTACGCGCAGCCATAGCGGCACGGTTACGGGAATGCGGACTGGAACTTCATCCGGAGAAGACAAAGGTTGTCTATTGCAAGGATGATTTGCGGAAGGGCACATACCCACACGAGAAGTTTGATTTTCTTGGCTACTCGTTTCAGGCCAGGAGATCAAAGAATCGCAAGGGGAAGTTCTTCATCAATTTCAGCCCGGCGGTCTCGAACCGAGCAGCGAAGGCCATCCGCGACACGTTTCGGAGCTGGAACCTGCCAAAGCGCAGCGATAAGGCGATCGAGGATCTGTCGCGGATGTTCAATCCCATTATCCGGGGTTGGCTCCAATATTACGGGCGGTACTATCGCTCGGCACTTTACCCGACGATGCGTGAACTGGATCGAGATTTGGCCCTCTGGGCCAAAAGGAAATACAAGAAGCTGCGTGGCCATCTACGCAGAGCGACACACTGGATCGCCCGGATTTCTCGACGCGCTCCGGGGATGTTCGCCCACTGGCAGATGGGTGTGCGGCATGGCTCCATGATGGGAGCCGTATGAGTCGAGAGGCTCATGTACGGTTCTGCGAGAGCCTCGGGGTGAGACTCCCCGGGGCTACTCACCGTGTGCCACGAGCACAAAGACAGCAGAACCTGCTGTTGGAATGCGCAACTGCTTAACCGATGAGGGTAGGCCCCTCGGGACCGGTCTACAGGGACAGGTTCCAAACCACCTTCGGCGGCTGTGGTCAAAAGCCATGGTCGTGAGCACAGAAGGAAAAGGCCTGGCAAGGACCAGGTCAGGTGACAGGCAAGAAGAGGACCGCAAGGGAACCACTATGGAAGCGTCGAAAGCGTAGGGGCGATGTCAAAACTGCGGGGGTGTCGTTACTGCAGGATCAGGCTCCGACGAAACCTGTTTACGGGCGGGGCGGCATCCGGCGTGAAAGGTGGCCTGAGCTTGCCAAAGAGGCGGTGGAGCGGAACGTGGGAACCTGAGACTCCGATGCAAACGGAGAAGCCACAAGTGGAAGCACCACGAGGGCGAGCGTACGGAAGCGGAGACTCAGGGGCGGAGCAACCCGTAGTAGCTGGGAAGTCCCCGACAAAGGGATGGAGCGAAGGGGTTGCATCAAGGAGCCGAATTCAATGAGCCAACCAGCAATGGGAGGAGCCCGATGAATGAGGCAAAGCCGTTCTGTATTTCTAAGTGGGAGGTCTGGGAAGCGTATAGGCGAGTGAAAGCGAATAAGGGAGCAGCAGGGGTCGATGAGCAATCGATCGAAGGTTTTGAAAAGAGGCTGAAGAAGAATCTTTACAAGATCTGGAATCGGATGTCATCGGGCAGCTACTTTCCGCCACCAGTGCGAACGGTGAAAATACCGAAAGCCAACGGTGGGGAAAGAAAGCTGGGTATCCCGACTGTTTCGGATCGAATCGCACAACAGGTGGTGAAGTCGAGAATGGAGCCGGAGCTGGAACCGCTGTTCCATGCAGATTCCTACGGGTATAGACCGGGGAAGTCGGCATTGGATGCAGTGGGTCAAGCGCGAGCGAGGTGCTGGCGGTATGACTGGGTTCTAGATCTGGACATCCGCAGCTTTTTCGACAATCTCGACCAAACCCTTCTGATGCGGGCGGTGAAGAAACACGCTAAGGATCAATGGCTGGTTCTCTATATCGAGCGCTGGCTGAAAGCACCAGTGCAAGAAGAGGACGGGCAGTTGGTCCCACGGGAGAAAGGCACTCCGCAAGGCGGAGTGGCCAGCCCTCTGTTAGCCAATCTGTTTTTGCATTATGCATTCGATCGATGGATCACGGTGAAGTACCCTCACGTACCATTTGAGAGGTACGCTGATGATGTCATCGTGCACTGCAAAACAGAAAGGGAAGCGCAAGAAGTACGCGCAGCCATAGCGGCACGGTTACGGGAATGCGGACTGGAACTTCATCCGGAGAAGACAAAGGTTGTCTATTGCAAGGATGATTTGCGGAAGGGCACATACCCACACGAGAAGTTTGATTTTCTTGGCTACTCGTTTCAGGCCAGGAGATCAAAGAATCGCAAGGGGAAGTTCTTCATCAATTTCAGCCCGGCGGTCTCGAACCGAGCAGCGAAGGCCATCCGCGACACGTTTCGGAGCTGGAACCTGCCAAAGCGCAGCGATAAGGCGATCGAGGATCTGTCGCGGATGTTCAATCCCATTATCCGGGGTTGGCTCCAATATTACGGGCGGTACTATCGCTCGGCACTTTACCCGACGATGCGTGAACTGGATCGAGATTTGGCCCTCTGGGCCAAAAGGAAATACAAGAAGCTGCGTGGCCATCTACGCAGAGCGACACACTGGATCGCCCGGATTTCTCGACGCGCTCCGGGGATGTTCGCCCACTGGCAGATGGGTGTGCGGCATGGCTCCATGATGGGAGCCGTATGAGTCGAGAGGCTCATGTACGGTTCTGCGAGAGCCTCGGGGTGAGACTCCCCGGGGCTACTCACCTGGTGCTGGGGTTCCAGCATCGGGGCGACGCGGAGCGATTTCTCCAAGAATGGAAGGAACGCCTGCGGAAGTTCGGTCTGGAACTCCACCCGGACAAGACCCGCCTGATCGAGTTTGGGCGGTTTGCGGTCCAGAGTCGGAAGCGACGGGGTGAGGGCAAGCCGGAGACATTCCAGTTCCTTGGGTTCACGCACATTTGTGGACAAGGTTGGAAGAACGGCAAGTTCTTTGTGCTGCGCAAAACCGACCGAAAGCGACTCCTCGCCAAGCTGAAACAGGTGAAGATGGAGCTTCGGAAGAGAATGCATCAGCCGCTGGCGGAAGTTGGGCGATGGTTGAGGAGCGTGGTGCAAGGCTACTTTAACTATCACGCTGTACCCAGCAATTTCGCGAGCCTCTGGAGTTTCCGTTTCGAGATACGCAAACGCTGGCTGCATGTGATTCGGCGTCGCAGTCAGCGGAGCCGGATGACTTGGGAGCTCCTGGAGCGTTTGGCAACCCAGTGGCTCCCTCTGCCAGCGATCCTTCATCCCTATACCCATTTGCGCTTCGCCGCCAGACATCCGCGGTAAGAGCCGTGTGCGCTAATGAGTGCCAGCACGGTTCCGTGCGGGGGGCGCCGGGCAACCGGCGTCCCTACCGCAACCCGCAACTCGAAAATTGAAGGTTGGAAGTCATGAAATATTCGACGAAAGCACATCGCGTTTACCCGCTGGAAACCAATTTCCCTCCCGGCGCACCAAACAGTTAGTATTAAGCTCCACCATTTCAGGGCTAACAGAGAAACCTGAGCGGACGGACAGGCGTGTCTTCAAGCGGAACCGAACTGCACCCCATTGTGGCCGAAGAATCGGTTGGCGCGCTGGTCAAAGTCGTGCGTGATCCGTGGTATTGGATCCTTTATGGCGTCATTCTCGGCGGCATCCTGGCTCTGATCCACGCCCACCTTCATGGCGTGTTTCTGCGCCCTTTGGTGGCGGCAGCCGAGACCCATCATTGGGCGCGCTTCCTGATTTTCCCGAGCATGTTATGGATCGTCATGGGCACGCTGCTGCTCGTCTTTCGCACGGCGGTCTGGATGGCTTACCACCCGTTTCCTTCGGCCACATTCGATGGAGCCCCGCAGCTCACCGTCATCATTCCCGCGTATAACGAAGGCCCCATGGTGCTCAAGTCGATCGAATCGGTCGTGGCCGCCATTTATCCGCACGACCGCCTCGAAATCTTCGTCGTCGACGACGGCAGCCGCGACGACACCTGGAAATACATCAAGGAGGCCGCCACGCAATGGCCGGAACTGGTCCGGCCCGTTCGTTTCGCGAAAAACCAGGGCAAGCGCGCCGCGCTCGCGGCCGGATTCAAAGCGGCGCGCGGCGACGTGATCGTCACCATCGATTCCGACAGCGCCCTCCTGCCCGGCGCCTTGCTCGCGATTGTCGGGCCGTTTCGCGATCCGAAGGTGGGAGCCGTCGCCGGCAAGGTGGGCGCCTACAATCGCAGCGCCGGCCTGCTGCCACGTATGCTGCACGTCCGATATATCCTTTCCTTCGACGTGCTGCGCGCCGTCGAGTCCTCCTACGGCACCGTCTATTGCTGCCCAGGAGCGCTGACCGCCTACCGCGCCAGCATCGTGCGCGAGGTGCTCGCGCCTTGGCTGAAGCAAACATTCCTCGGCGCTCAATGCACCTATGGCGAAGACCGCGCGCTGACGAACTGGATTCTCTCGCTTGGCTATTTCACCGTCTACCAGCGTTCCGCCGTCGTGCACACCGTCGTGCCCACGAACTACAAAACCATGTGCAAAATGTTCTTGCGCTGGGACCGCAGCTACGTCCGCGAGGAGATTCGCTTCATGGGAATTGTCTGGAAGCGGCCGCCGCTCTCCGCTTCGCTGGCGCTCTGGGACCGCTTCGTCACGAATCTCCGTTACCCGGTGAATTACGCGAGTATCGCCCTGCTTGGCGTCCTTACGTGGGAGCACCCGTTTATGCTCGCCCGCTTCCTGCTCGCCGTCGGAATCGTGGGCCTCTTCTATTCTCTGTACTTTCTGCGGAGCGAGCGCTCGGCCGAATTTCTTCTCGCCATCGTCTTCAGCTATTTCTCGTTCTTCACCATGTTCTGGATTTTCCCCTACGCGCTCTTCACCGTCCGCGCCCGCTCCTGGCTCACCCGCTAGCCGCCATCGAGACTCTACGTGCCGCCTGAATTGTGCCGCTCCTCTACCACTGGGCCTTATGCCCATTGTAGGGGCGGGTCTCAGACCCGCCCGCCTCGCGCCGTGAAGTTACCTCTCGACGAGCGCTCGCCCGCTTGGTCCATGGAACGATACGAAGACAATCGCGCCTCGCCGGTTCGCGTAACAAAATTCGAAGCGCCACGGGAGGCCGCAAATCAAAAAACGCTCCTGAATTTCTTCAGCTCCCTGTTCGCCCGGACCTCAGATCGTCGTATCGAGCGTCAGGCCCTCAATCATCTTGTCCAGTTCCGCTTGTGCCTGGTCGCGCTGCGCCTGGAACGCCGCCGACTCCTTCTGCAGTGTTTCGAGCCGCGTCTCCTGGTCCGACAGTTGCTTCGTATAACGCTCTGTCAGCGCCCGTTCTTCCGCGCTGCCTTTCAACGCCTTCAGGTTTTCGCGGATGCGCTGCTGGTCGTCGTAGATCTTCTGCGTTTCGCCTGCCCGGGCGGCGATTTGCGCGTCGAGCGCGGCGATGCGGTTCTTCTGCTCGACGATCTTGCGCAGCGCGTCCTCCACGGCGGGGTTGATCGACCGCTGCCGCGAAAACAGCGTGATCTGATCGTCCGTGAGATTCGTCAGCTCGTAGCGGCTCTCGATCGGCCGCGACTCGTTCAGCTCGAGCGTGGCCTTCGATTTCGGGTCGACCTTCACACGAAAGCGATAGACCGACGAAGTTGTCTCCTCCGGCTGCGGCTCGTCCTTGCTGATCACCCAGCCCGTCCGCACGGGATGCTCGATCAGCACGGTGCGCGGAGTCGTGTCGTCGTCGCGAATCGTATAAGTCGTCTGCTGGCGGTACTCGCTGGTCTGAATCATCACCCCATGCGCGATATGCACGCGAGTCACCTGCTCCGGCACCGTGTCGGCCTGCGATTGCACGCGCAAGCCCAGGTCCGCCGCGTAGGAAATCAGCCGCTTCTCGCCGGGCTTGATCGGATTCGTCAGTCCTTCGCCGGCAAACGCGTCATCCTCGATGATGCTGAAGCTTCCGCCATCCAGCGTCAGCGAACTTGAATTGGTCAGCCACAACGCGCGCAGCGGCGCCGGCGTTCCCGACGACGCATTCCAGATCGACACCTTCTCCGCCTTAATATGCGCCTGCACGATCGGCACCAGCGCCGACTCATTCTTGCGAATCGTCACGCGGTCCTTCAGCTTGTATTCGAACAGGTCGCCCAACTCCTGTCCTTTTGCCGCAGCCGTCACACTCGATAGCGCGCGATTGTACGTGTTCACCCCGATTCCGCCTAGCACTCCGCCCGCTGAGCCTCCCGGCATCCCGCCCACGATCCCCAGTTCGCGCCCGGAGCCAGTGCGCGTCTTTCGTGCGACATCGATCTTGTCCGTTTCGGCCTCCAGAGTCGGCGCCGCCGCCGCGACCTCGACCGTCTCACTTGCCGACCCAATCTGCATCCTCACATCTTGCGTCACCCCATTCCCGCCTTCGAGTGACAATCCATTCACCACCGCGCGCTGGAAGCCCGTCTTGGAAACGTCCAGCCGGTAATTCGCCGCCGGCAAATCATCGAACTCGTAGTTTCCGACTCCATCGCTCGTCTTCGACCCAATCAAATTCCCCGCGCTATCGAACAGCCGCACTTGCGCATTGGCCACCGCCGCGCCCGACGGATCCGTGATCGTTCCGGCCACCGATCCCAGGCCGCCCAGCATCGCGCTCTCGTGCGTCTGCGGCGTCAGTTGCGCGATTTCCGGCAGCGGCACCACCGGCCGTCTCGTGTAGTACGGCTGCGAAAGCTGCTGAATGAACGACTGCGGCGCGCCCGCCACCAGCGACAGCTCCACATTGTTCCAATCCTCGCCCACCGTGTTGTCGACAATCGCCCAGCCCTGCAGCAGCGGCTCTTCATCCGCCTTCGACGGCAAAATAATCCGGTACGTCGTCTTCCAGACCGGCACTTCGCTGATGTAGCTGACAAAAAGTTGCCGCTGTCCTGATCCCGAGGTGTCGATCGTCATCCGCCGCAAATCCTCCTGTCGCACCGACGCGAGCAGCCCCAAATAGTGTCCGACTTCCTCATTCACGTCGCGTTCCGCCAGCCGCACCGTTACACCCGGCGTCAGCTCCACGCTGCGCACGTCTCCCGCGTCGCTCACCAGCGTGATGACGTCCACCTCGAGCGTCGTTCCGCCGCTCACGCGCGTCTTCCGCTCCACGCTCAGCAATCGACCCGTGATCGCGTTCGATCCGCTGCGAACCTCCAGTCTGGCCCCGCGCAGCGCGCCATAAAATTTCGAAATGTTGGTCTGTTCCGTCAGAGGAAGCCGCAGCATCCCCAGGCGCTGGCTCAGCGGCGCCTCGGAGTTGTAATTCACTCCCGTGATGCGGCCGCCGCCCAGGTCCAGCACGGTCAGCGATTGCAGAACGTCGTTGAGCTGCCCGCTCGTGAAATCGATGCCCACCGTCTGGTCGCCGCGCACTTCGCCTTCATGCTCGAAGTATCCAACTCCAGTTTTGTAGAGGATTACCCGCCGCACGGGAAGCTTGGTGGAAAATTCCTTCGCCTTCTCAGAGGGCTCTGCCTGCGCGCGCCCAGTCGCGGCGGGCGCTATCGGCGCCTTCGCCGTCCTCGCCTGCGGAAAACCGCCCGCCTTCCGCGGAACCGCCACCGCCGAAACCGCAAACACGCTCAACGCCAGCGCACATGCACACACATCCGTCGTTCGCATACGCCCCTCCTGTCATCTGCTTTTCGGAACTGCGTATTATGCCGCGCTATGATCGCGTGCTATGGGGGACGGTTCGCTGTTGTCGCATGAGCCAGCCTTGTCGCATTCGCCGACAGATCGCCCACGGTGTCGCTTTCGGCCGCGTGCATTTGCTTAGACCCCGTTCCCGCCGCTTTTGTTGCCAGATCGCTTTTGTTGCCGGATGTGGTTAGCGTTTGCGGGCGCTCTCCTTGCTCTACCCGCTTCCGCCCTCATGGCGATCCTCGGCGTTCAGACGACGATGGTCGTAGGGGCGGGTCTCAGACCCGCCCACTCCGAATGCAGGGCACGCCCCCGACCCTCATTGACACCCGCCTCTTTCACACCGATAATTAGTCTTGGCGTAGCGTCCCCAGCTAGCTGTCGCGAGCCGTTTCGGCTTGTTTCCGGCGCGCTAAGCACGGCATCGGCGATGCGCGCACGGTGCGGAACGAGTGACCCCGTCCGCCTGTTAGCGCCGGCCAGTCTCCTGGGCTCCCAATTGGGCTGCTTGTCAGGCAACGGAGGAAGATCTCCTTGATGTCGTGGGTGTACTCGCTCGCGCTCTGGCTGGTTCCCGCAGCAAATCCGGTCACCGACTACTTGAACCGGAACATGGATCCGCTGAAGAATCCCTTCCGGGGCCTCTACCAGCTCAACAGCTTCGATCTCGCCATCATGCTCCCGTATTTCCTGGTGATGATCGTTCTGGCGGCCTACGGCACGCACCGCTACGCCCTCGTCTATCGTTTTTTCAAGAATCGCAAGAACGTTGCGCCTCCGCCTCCCGAAATCACCACGTGGCCCAAGGTCACCGTCCAGCTTCCCATTTACAACGAGCGCTACGTCATCGAGCGCCTCATCGAAGCCGTCGCCCAATTCGACTATCCCCGCGAACTGCTCGACATTCAGGTGCTTGACGATTCCACCGACGAAACTCAGGAAATCGCCTCGAACTGCGTTCAGCGGCACCGCGACCTGGGCCTGCCCATCGCCTACATTCACCGCACCAATCGCGAAGGCTTCAAAGCTGGCGCCCTGCAAAACGGTTTGACCACAGCCACTGGAGATCTCGTCGCGATTTTCGACGCGGACTTCATTCCGCCCGCTGATTTTCTCCGCCGCACCGCTCCCTATTTCGTTGACTCCAGGCTCGCCATGGTCCAGACGCGCTGGAGCTACATCAATCGCAATTATTCTCCGCTCACCGAAGTCGAGGCCATTCTCCTCGACGGCCACTTCGCCATCGAGCACTCCTCGCGCTTTCGCAGCCACCTGTTCTTCAATTTCAATGGCACGGCCGGTATGTGGCGCCGCACCGCCATCGTCGATGCGGGCGGCTGGCAGCACGACACGCTTACCGAAGACACCGACCTTTCCTACCGCGCGCAGCTTCGCGGCTGGCATTTCCTCTATTTGCCGGAAATCGAGTGCCCCTCCGAACTGCCCGTCGAAATGAATGCCTTTAAGACGCAGCAGGCGCGCTGGGCCAAAGGCCTGATGCAGACGGCGAAAAAACTTTTGCCGCGCGTGATGCGTTCCAACGTGCCGCCCGAAGTAAAGGTCGAAGCGTTCTTCCACCTCACCGCCAACATCAGCTATCCGCTGATGGTGCTCCTCTCCATCATCCTGCTGCCCGCCATGATCGTCCGCTTCTATCAGGGATGGTTTCAGGTGCTGGTGATCGACTTGCCGCTCTTCATCGCTTCCACCTGCTCGATTTCCTCCTTTTATTTGGCCGCCGAGCGCACCTTCTATCCCAAAACATGGAAGCGCACGTTCCTCTATTTGCCTTTCGTCATGGCCGTCGGCATCGGCCTTTCCGTCCGCAACGCCTTCGCCGTGATCGAAGCGATTTTCGGGGTCCAATCGGAATTCGCGCGCACCCCCAAATACCGCATCGAATCCTCCGCGTCGAATACAAGGAGGAACGTTGCCGAAGCCGTTGTGTCAGCCCCCGACTTCAGTCGGGGAAGCGTGGCCTTAAGGCCGCGCGAAACGAATGCCTCCCGAAATAATCAAGGGGCTTTAGCCCCTGAAGCGGCTTCCTCGATCGAGCAGTCAGCCTTTGAACACAGCGCCTTCAATCCTGAGCCTCGTCGAATGGCCGCCGCTGCCGCCGCATCTTCCGCCGGGCCGTTAAGGTTTGAATGTAGCGCCGGGGCCTTCAGCCCGGCATCTTCGCAGTCCGCGGCATCTTCCCACCCCGAGGCTTTAGCCTCCGAAACGAAATTGTCTTCCGCCCACCAAAGCGCCTGGATAAAGAAAGGCTACCGCAAACGCGCCGGCTGGATGCCCTGGGTTGAAGTGGTATTGGGATTGTACTTCGCCGCCGCCGTCATCTACGCCCTGCAGAACCAGAACTACGCTACCGTCCCCTTCCTCGTTTTGTTCGTCTGGGGTTACCTCTACACCGGCTTCATGTCCCTCGGCCAAACCTACTTCGAACATCTTCGCCTCCGCTTTGCTGCCGCCGTCCCCGCCGCGCCACCTCCGGCCGCAGTCGCCGCCACCGCGGCCGCTGCCGTCGATTCCGCCTCTGTATCCCCCACTCTCCCCATCTAGCGCGGAGGGTGCATGAATGAAGATTTAAACGTAGCGCCGGGCTTCAGCCCGGCACAGACTCGGCCTTTCGGGGAATCGTATTACATTCGTGGCTATTGAAGTAAAGGAGGCTCCGTCATGATGAAACGTGGAACGATTGCGTTAGCGATGCTCCTGCTTTTCCCGCTTGCGGCGGGCGCTCAAGGCAAACTCTCGGTCCGCTGGGAAGAGCTTACGGCTGGCGATTTCCTCCATGCCATTGCGCGATCCCAGGGAACCTGCTTGCTTCCTTTCGGCATCATGGAGAAGCACGGACCGCAACTGCCCATCGGCACGGATCTGATCGACGTCCGCTACGCCGCGATTCACGCAGCCGAGCGGGAATATGCGCTTGTCTTCCCGGCGTATTACTTCGGCCAGATTTCCGAGGCCAGGCATGAACCCGGCACGGTGGCCTACCATCGGGAACTCCAACTGGAGCTCTTGCAAGCCACCACCGACGAGATGGCGCGCAACGGCTGCAAGAAAATCATCATCGTCAACGGCCATGGAGGAAACGAAAGCCTTCTTCCCTACTTTGCGCAGACGCAGCTCGACGAGCCGCACGACTACGTGGTGTACGTTCAATGGGGCGGAAACAGCAATCACGAAAATCCACTGCACAAAGATCCGGTAGACATGCACGCAGGCCAGTCGGAGACCTCGAACGTCATGGTGTCCGGGCCCGACCTCGTTCATATGGACCGCGTCGGCCAGGAGTCCGGCGCGGACCTCAAGCGGCTCCATCTTCCCGATACGGTGTACACCGGCATTTGGTGGTACGCGCGCTTTCCGAATCACTACGCCGGCGACGCCTCGACAGCTTCAAAGGAGCTCGGCGAGCAGGATATGAAGAACTGGATCAGCACCATCGCCGGCGCCATTCGCGCCGTCAAAGCAGACGATGAAAGCCTGAAGCTTCAGAACGAATTCTACGAGAAAAGCAAACACCCGCTCGACACCCCCCAATAATCGAGAGGGCTCCCGGGTGCCAATTCCATGGCGAGTCGTTGTGTCGCCACAACGGGCAATGCTAGAGACGAACCGCTCGGTATGCATGTCACAGTATCCCGAGTAAGAAGTTCGCGGCGTGGTTTTCGGGCGCTCAGAGCCTTAGCTTCGACCGGCGCGTCATCATCACTCACCAGTCGCTTTCCCCCCGCTTCCGAACGGAGTCCTGAGCCGAGCGTGCGGGAGAGTTTGATCGATACACGTGTCGAACAAAATTCGGCGTAAGTCCATGCCCGTCAACAAAAGTGCGAAAATTGATTGATACAGAATGGGCACCCTCGAATTGCAAAAAAACGAATCGACAAAACGAGATCCTTATCGCCGAATCCTGCGACCGGATTCTGCGGCCTCCGGACCGCCTCCCTCGCCACTCGCTACTAGCCACTCGCCACCGCTTTCATGCTAAAATGGCGCGGCAAGGGCGTAACTGCTGCTCCTGCCAATTATTAGCGCGCTTGAAGGGTGGCTTTCGATGCTCGGATTTCGCGCGCCTGAGTACAATTTTCAGCGCCTTGAAGCGCGACAGAAGGTTTGCCTATGTCTGGACACTCAAAATGGGCCACGATCAAGCATAAGAAAGCGGCGACCGACGCCAAGCGCGGCCGCGCGTTCACCAAACTGATCCGCGAGTTGACGATTGCCGCGCGCACCAGCGGCGGCGATCCCGACACCAATCCTCGCCTGCGCACCGCCATCACCGCCGCCAAAGCCGAAAATATGCCCAATGACAACATCGAACGCGCCATCCAGCGCGGCACCGGGCAACTCGAAGGCGAGATGCTGGAAGAAGTGACGTACGAAGGATACGGGCCCGGCGGCGTCGGAATACTGGTGCAGGTGGTGACCGGGAACCGCAACCGCGCGGCGGGCGAGATTCGTCACATGTTCTCGAAGAATGGCGGCAACATGGCGGAGACGGGCGCGGTCGGCTGGATGTTTCACCGCAAGGGCGATATTTCGGTTCCCAAGGAAGCGGCCGACGAAGACAAGATGCTGGGGATCGTTCTCGACGCGGGCGCGGAGGATTTGCGCGACGACGGGTCGTCGTGGGAAGTAGTGACGCCGCCCGAGGCGATGGAAAAGGTTCGCGACGCGCTGGCGGCCGCGGGAATTACGCCGGCTTCGGCCGAAGTAGCGTGGGTTCCGCAGAATTACGTGAAGCTGACGGGCCAGCAGGCGCAACAGATGCTGCGCATGATGGAAACGATGGAAGAGCACGACGACGTGCAGCGCGTCTACGCCAATTTCGACATCGACGAGAAGGAAATTCAAGCCGCCGTCGCCAGCTAGCGCGACACATCGACTTTTTCAGCGGAAAGGCCCGGTCGCGGGCTTGCGCCAGGCCCTCGGCGCCTCCGGGCCGCGTTTCCCCGAGGACGTCTCCCATATCCCCGTAACCGACTATATCAAAGCCACTTACGGGCGGATGCCCGCTCCGCGGCTGTGAACCCCTGCGACACTTCGCTTCTCTTTTGCCCGGCGTTTCCATTGACTTACCGTACAGTTTGACTAAACTTCGAGTCGTCCGTGACTTAGGACGCGCGATGAGACGATTCCTGCCGCGCGATCCAGGTCAGGAGGAGCCCAGATGGCTACCCTAGTGAAGCCCGCCCCACAGCCCATCCCGCGAATCGCGCCTCGCGAGGATCTGAACCCGTACCGCATCGCGCAGATTCAGTTCGACATCGCGGCCGAATATCTGAAACTCGACCAGGGACTGCGGCAGATTTTGCGCACGCCGCGGCGGATTCTGGAAGTGTCCGTGCCGACCAAGATGGACAACGGCCAGGTGAAGGTTTTTACCGGCTTCCGCGTGCAGCACAACGTCGCGCGCGGTCCGGCCAAGGGCGGAATCCGCTACCATCCGAACGTTTCGCTGGATGAAGTGAAAGCCCTCGCCGCGTGGATGACCTGGAAGACAGCAACAGTCAACATTCCCTATGGCGGCGCTAAGGGCGGCGTGATTTGCGACCCGAAGCGCATGAGCAAAGGCGAGCTCGAGCGCATGACGCGCCGCTTCACGTCCGAGATTCTACCGATCATCGGGCCCGAGCAGGACATTCCCGCACCCGACGTCTACACCGATTCGCAAACGATGGCCTGGATCATGGACACCTACTCCATGACCAAAGGCTATTCGACGCTCGGCGTTGTGACCGGCAAGCCGGTCTCGCTCGGGGGCTCGGAAGGGCGCAATGAAGCCACTGCGCGCGGCTGCCTCGTCGCTTGCGAGGAAGCCTGCAAGGTGAAGAAAGTCAATTTGCGCGGCGCGAGCGTCGCCATTCAAGGTTTCGGCAACGCCGGTTCCATCGCCGCCAGGCTTTTCACCGAGAAAAAGGCCAAGGTCATCGCCATCAGCGATTCGCGCGGTGGCGTTTTCAATTCCCGTGGAATCGACCCGCTCAAAGCGATGCGCTACAAGGACCGGTCGGGCACCGTTGTTGGCATGCCCGGCACGTCGCGCATCTCGAACGACGACTTGCTGACGCTGAAGTGCGACGTCCTGATTCCCGCCGCACTCGAAAATTCCATCACCTTGAACAACGCCGATCAGATCAAGGCGAAGATCGTCGCCGAAGCCGCCAACGGCCCCACCACCCCTCATGCCGACGAAGTTCTCGCGCGCAGGGGAATCATGGTCCTGCCCGACATTCTCGCCAATGCTGGCGGCGTCACCGTCAGCTACTTCGAGTGGGTACAGGATTTGCAGGGCTTCTTCTGGTCCGAGGATGAGGTAAAGGTGAAACTGGAAACCGTGATGCGCCGCGCCTTCCACGAAGTTCACGAAATGACGCGCAAGCACCGCGCTCACATGCGGACCGGCGCCTACGTCCTCGCCGTTGGACGCGTCGCCGAAGCCACTCTCGTCCGCGGCCTGTTCCCATAGCGCATTGCCAATAGCGAATCGAGTGCTGCCCTTGGTCCTCGGGCCGCCCAAGCCGATCCGGTATATCATGCGGGCAGGCTGAACCGCGCAGACATGCGTGCCTCATCTCTCAGAATCGCCGCCGTCCGCTGCGCAGGAGTGCCAGGTTCGAAGGTTGCGCGATGCCGGCGCGCCATGCCGCCGCCGACGATTCTCCTCCTCGGTCTCACGCTCGCGATTTTCGGCGCAGCCGGGCAAACGAAAGTCCCGCAACTCGAGAGTGGCGACAAAGAAGGCGTGTTCCTGATCGCCCGCCGCGCGCTTTCCGACCCGTTCTTCGCAAAATCGACGGTTCTGATGCTTCCGGTCAAAAACGCGCCGCTCGTGGTCGGCCTGATCATCAACAAGCCCACGCACGTGTCCCTCCACGATCTGTTTCCCGACGTTCGCGCCCTTCAGAAGGAGGACGCCAAAGCCTACTTCGGCGGTCCCGTGAATATTCACGACCGCAGCGCGATCTTCCGCTCGGCCAAGGCGCCGAAGGACGCGATGCACATCTTCGCCGACGTCTACGCCACCTTCGATCCCGACGCCGTTGCCGCGCTTGTAAAAAGCTCCACGCAAGTCTCGACGCTGCGCATTTTTCTCGGTCGAGCTCAATGGGGCCAGGCGCAGCTCCAGAACGAGGTGCTCGAAGGCGCGTGGTACCGTTTACGCGTCGACTCGGACCCGATTTTCAGCGATCATCCCGGCGATGTCTGGCAGATGCTCCTCGACCGCGTCGAACCCCGCCCCTACGTCGACTACCGCCCGCCCCGTGCCCGCTCCAGTCGACAGTCGGCAACGCCCTGATCGGCCTTGGCCCCGCACATCTGCGCGACACGCCTGTAGCGCGAGATCACGAAAATCTGATATAAACCTAGTCAAATTTCTCTGGGCCAATAAGACAAGTCGACCTGAGACGGTCTGAGGGAGGCGCTGTGGCCACCGCGACATTACCGCGTAGGACTACCGGGATCCGAGCCGGTGGACGTTCCGATGATTGCTTCTTCTCCGGCATGGCGCTCCTTCTCCTGGCGCACTGTGTTTGTCGGTTTTGCACGAACCTACTTTCTCGCTGGCGTGTTCCGCGCGCCTCTGCCCGCCAGCGATCATCCACGTGCACGGAGCCGTGTTCTCTTGCTGGATTCTTTTGCTGATCGCGCAAACCTCGCTGGTCGTCGCCGGGCGCGTCGACATTCACCGGAAGCTCGGGCTTGCAGGCTTCGGCTTGGCTTGCCTCATGGTTGTTCTCGGGCTGCTGGCCGCCACGAATTCTCTCTCCCGAGGAGTTTCTCCTCCTGGCTCGGGGCTCGATCCGAAGACGTTTTACGCGGTTCCGCTCAGCGCCATTTTGGCTTTTTCGACCTTGGTTTTCTTCGCCTTCCGCGCTCGCTTCAATCCCGCTGCGCACAAACGCCTGATTCTCATCGCCACGATCGCCCTCATGGGAGCGCCCACGGGCCGGCCTCCGTTCACCGCAATCACCGCCAGGCCTTACCTTTAAAGCGTCTTCGTCTGGTTTTTTTTGCTGCTCATAGTCGGCTACGACCTGTGGTCGATGCACAGAGTCCATCGCGCCACGATCTGGGGCGCGCTGTTCCTGGCGATCATCCTGCAAATTGCGGTTCCCATCGGCAGCACCGGCGCCTGGCACGCATTCGCCACGTGGGCCGTCAGCCTGCCGCATTTCTAGAGTCGCAGATGGCTGCTACGGGGCGCAAGCCCGGTCTGGGATGTCTCGGGTGCCTCGGAAAGACGGCCGTGATTCTGGTGTTTGGAGCGCTCGTTGTCCTTGGCATAGACGCCGTCTTCGCGCCTTGGAGTTTTTTTCTTGGCGGTAAGTTCCACGTCCTTCCTTACTGGCAAGGTTGGGGACGTCTTCATTCGAAGATCTCCGGTGATTACGCCCTCTTCGTCCGTATGGACCCGAGCAAACACAATCGCTACGGTTCAGGTGTGACCGGCACGGGTTACATCTGCACTCCGCGGGGCGAGACGTTGCGCCTGTCTCTGAGCGGCGGCATGCGCCAGCACCTCAATCTCTCGACGGACGGCGAGGCGATTCGCTTCACCATGTACTACAAACCGTTGTTCTCTTTTGCTAACGACCAGCGCCCCAAGCTCGACTTGCGCGGCCACTGGCAGAATCCAAACCTCGTTATGAACGACAATCGCACGATCTCCTACGCCTTCCTTCCTTCCTGATGGAAGCGTCTATCACGGCCAAAATCCTAACCGGCCTTTCCTCGATGTGGTCCAGTTCGTCCTCTCGCCTGGCTCCTACTCCGATTTCAAGTCCGCGTGCGCCTCAATGCGGCACTGATCCTTTGTGCGTCACGAATTCGCGGCGTTTCACCGCAAACCAGAAAAATGGCCTTGCATCGCGAGTGACAACGCGCGTACATTGCAAATTGCCGGCGTGCCCAGCGAGTCGGGCAGAGCCGGCATTTGTGCCTAGCGCGGAGGGCACGGCGAGTTGAACAATCACGTAAATCACACGCCTCCAATTCTTCTCACCATCGCGGGCTTCGATCCGTCCTGTGGCGCGGGTGTCGCCGCCGACCTGAAGACCTTTGCCGCGCATAATTGCTATGGCGTTGCGGCCGTCACCGCGCTCACTGTGCAGTCAACGCAAGGCTTGGTGAGTGTGCATGCCACTCCCTCCGCCACTCTGCGCGCGCAGCTCGACGCGCTGATGGAAGACGTGACCATCGCGCCGTGAAAATCGGCATGCTCGCCAATCGCGCGAACGCCACCGCCGTCGCCGAGTTTCTCGACAAGCATAAATTCGCGCACGTCGTGCTCGATCCCGTTTTTCGTCCGACAGCCGGCGCGGGCGAGCTGCTGGACGAGACAGGCCTGAAATTCGTTCGCGACGAGTTGCTGAAGCGCGTCAGCGTGATCACTCCCAACATTCCCGAGACGGAATTCCTGACCGGCATGGAAGTGAAGGACGTGAACGGAATGAAGGCGGCCGGCCAGAAGCTTGTCGAAATGGGAGCGCACGCCGTGATCGTCACCGGCGGCCACCTTGAGAAGCCGACAGACGTCCTGTGCGAAGCCGCGGAAACGGAAGTGTTCGGCGGCGATCACGTGAAGAGCGTCAACACGCACGGCTCGGGGTGCACGTTTTCGTCGGCGATTGCCGCGCAGCTGGCTTGCGGCCAGCAACTGCGCGAGGCAGTGATTCTCGCGAAGGCTTACGTGACGCGCGCGATCGACAAGTCGTATACCATCGGGAAGGGCGCCGGCCCGGTCAACCAGCTCTTCCGCTTCCATGAAGAGGCACCCGCGCGGGGCGTCCACGAAATCCCACAACACGGAATGCACCCCGCAGCGGAACCCGCCGCGCAGTAAAGCGCCGATTTGTTTCCTCGAAGCGTCGGCAGTGTCGCGCGACGGGAAAGTTCCAGCGCTGATTGCGCGTTCTGATCTGGCGCCGCCATTCCCGAAGGAATTTCCTCGCATTCCTCCCGATCCGGGGGCTCGATCGTCTGTGGACAGGCGCAGAAGTATAATGCGCCCGAGCGGCCCCACCCAGCATCTAATCCGTTTTCGGCGAGCGGGAAGAAAAAGACTACGAGAGTCTCTTCCAGAGGGAGCCAGCCCGGTTCATGGAACAGTCACGCGAAAGAATCATCGTTCTCGAAAACGACGCTGCCGTCCGCGACGGGCTGATCGAATCACTGCGCAGGGCAGGCTACGACGCCGTGACGTTCGCTACGCTCGCAGAAGGGCTGGAAGCGGCGCGGCAATCGGGCGCCGATCTGCTTTTACTGGACGCCGGCGCGTGCAGCCCGGACTCGCGCGAAGTGATTGCTTCGGTGCGCGGCTCGGCTGCGACTGCGGGGCTGCGCCTGATTTTACTGGTGGGCGCGGCGGCGGCCGATCGGGCGGCGGCGCTGGATATCGGCGCGGACGACGCGATCTCGCGGCCGTGGGATTCCGAAGAGCTCGTTTCGCGCGTGCGCGCTCAAGTGCGGATCCGGCGCGCGGAGAACGATCTGCGCGAAAAGGCGCGCATCGCTGAAGAAGGCCAGCAGATCGC
The DNA here is from genome assembly GCA_963753475.1 of uncultured Acidobacteriota bacterium. Lineage (GTDB taxonomy): Bacteria > Acidobacteriota > Terriglobia > Acidiferrales > UBA7541 > Palsa-295. The sequence continues at coordinate 50,468 of CAVWCN010000003.1, read as the reverse complement.
GCACACGGCTTTCGAAGCGCTGGCCGTAACCGAAAAGATGGCCAGCGACGCGACCTCGCTCGACCGCAGGCTGAAGATCGGAGTCACGGCGGCGTTTGGAGCGCGGCGGTGATGGCGGGCATCTATTTCCTGTTTTGCGCGGAGCGCGCAGCACGAAACGAAGAACATGCACGCGGTGATAGCGCAGCTCGAACGGCAGCCTGGTCAACCAGCAGAACCTGATTGCCAGGGTGCGGCAGCTGCGGGGCGAATCCGGCGCGGCCAACGTCGCGCCCATGGCCCCCGGCAAAGACGAATTGCAAGAGGCACGCGCGAGGAACTGAAAGCAAAATGGCGACGCGAGCTCCAGCGGACTTCGGCGTCTTTGGCAAGCAGTTGAAAAAACGAATGAGCGGCTGAAGCGCGTCGAAAACGAAGATCCGGCGGCGCCGTCAGACTCTCATTGCCGACAGACGTGCAGAGCGTTTGTCTGTCTCCACGTCTCGGTCGCGTTCAATCGAAAAGAAAGCGGCGAGCGCCTTCGCTACGCCGGATTGAACAGAAGACGGCGAGCCCCTTCAGCGACAGCGACGGCTATCCGATTCTCACGCTCGAAGGGCCAGGGGCCGGAAGTGAAGTTCGACATTTTTGGCACTGGATTCATCGTGGGGTCCGGCCGGGCTGGGTTGCTGGTGACGAACCACCACGTGGCGGAACCCTGGTGGAAGAACGACGGAACTCGGCGAGTCTGACCTTGCCAGGGATTTCAGGCAGAAATTTCGCTCGATTCGCGCGTATTTTCCGGGCGATGCGCGCTCGTTTCACGGCGAGATTCAGGACATTTCGCAGGATACCGACCTCGCTACGATCCGCATGGACATGCAGGATTTGAAACGGCCGCCTTGTCCATCGACTCCAGCCAATCGGCAGCCGCCAGCCGGCGCGCCGATCGTGCTGATGGGCTACGCGACCGGCCTCGCCGCGATCCTGGCGCGCACCGACGAGACGACCTTCAGCAAATCCTTGCAGAAGGCAATGGAGATGTTTCGCCGCATTCTGGACGGCTGGCGAGCCGCAATCTGATTCGGCCGCTGATTACGCAGGGGCACATCGGCGACGTGCTTCCCGATAAAATTGTCTTCGACGCGCAAACCACTTCCGGAGGCTCGGGCGGCCCGCTGTTCAATCGCTCAGGGCAAAGTGATTGGCGTGACGTACGCGGTGCTGAACGGATTCGGCGGCTCGAATTTCGGCATTCCGATCCGGCTGTCCCAGCCGCTCTCGCAGTGACGCGAGCGTCCAGTAAGTACCCTCGCCTGATAGGATTCTCCGGCCCTCGGACGCGCGAGACACTCGGTTCGGGAACCCGCCATTTTAACCGGCGAAATTGACATCCTTGCCGCGCGCGGATAGCATTTTTCCGCGTTCTCTTTCCAGGCTGAACCCGGCGTTCCGTCTTGTAAGGGCTGCATGCCTCTCCAGAATGGTGCGAGCGATCGCATCATGGAAACCACCTCGCGTCGAAAAATCATTCTCGATCGCATTGTCGATGCACGCCGGATTCCATCGCGCATCGCAAACGCGTGTTGCCTGACGTCGCGCTGAAGATCGCCGTTGAAAAAAAAGCGCCTCCCGCGCGCGACTTCACCGCCGCGCTCTCTCGCGAGGGATCAACATCATCGCGGAGCTGAAAAAAGCCTCGCCGTCGCACGGACTTCATTCGAGAAGACTATTCGCCGTCGGCGCTTGCTGTCCAGCTTCGAGCACGGCTGGAGCCGCCGCGCTGTCTGTTCTGACGGAAGAGGATTTTTTCTCACGGCTCGCTGGCGGATTTGAAAGAGGCGCGAAAGCGCGCGGAGATTCCCATTGTTCGCAAGGATTTCATCGTCGATCCGTGGCAGGTGTGGGAAGCGCGCGCGGCGGGCGCCGATTCGTTCCTGCTGATCGCCGCCGTATTCGAGCGACAGCCGCTCAACGAGCTGCTCGAACTCGGCCGCCTGCTGAAGATGGAGCCGCTCGTCGAAGTCCATCGCGCGAAGAGCTCGATCGGGTTCTTCGCGGCGGGCGCGCGCATCATCGGCGTGAATAATCGCGACCTGCGCGATTTTCAGGTGCGCCTGGAAACCTCGCTTGAGCTGATCGAGTCGATTCCGGATGATTGCATCGCGGTGAGTGAATCCGGTTTGCGGATCGCACGCGGATCTCGTTCGACTTCGCAGCCGCCGGATTCGACGCTTTCCTGATCGGCGAGCATTTGATGAGGGAGCGGCTCCCGGCGCGGCGCTCGGGCTTTTCTGGAGCGCTCGGGACTGAAACGCCGGGCTGATCCGAGCGCAATTGAAATAGCCTCGATGCCACGCAAAGTGAAAGTGAAAATCTGCGGAATCACGAACTGGACCGATGCGCGGCGCGCCTGCGGATGCCGGCGCGCATTTCCTCGGTTTCAATTTCTATCGTCCGAGTCCGCGCTATGTCGCGCCTGCGCGGCGCGGCGGATCATCCGGCGCCTACCGAAAGGCGTTCCAACCGTGGGCAGTGTTTGTGAACGAGCCGGAAGACGACATGCTCGCGATTGCGAAAAATGCGTGGGCTTGAATATTTGCAGTTGCATGGAGACGAATCGCCGGCCGCGGTTTCGCGCTTGCGCCGGCGAACCGCACTGTTCGAGTGATCAAGGCCATTCGGGTGAGAAGATTCGTTTCGGGTGCGCAGCTTGACCGTCTTCCGACCGTGCTTCGGCGCTTTTGCTCGATGGTTTTGATGCCCGCCTGCATGGCGGAACCGGGAAAGACTTTCGATTGGACGCTGGCTGCGCCGCGCGAATGGCCTCGACGCCGATTTTTCTGGCGGGCGGGTTGACGCCGGAAAATTTGCCGAAGCAATTCTCACGCCTCGCCCGTACGCCGTGGACGTGTGCAGCGGCGTCGAATCAAGCCCCGGGAAAAAAGGACCCCGCGCGCGTGAGCGCCTTGATGCGAGCGGTGAACGGTGGCCGTCGGAGAAGAAATCACGATGAGTTCTGCTCCGCAAAACCATGCCCGATGCGCGCGGGCGTTTCGGCCCGTACGGCGGACGCTACGTCCCGGAAACGCTCATGGCTCCGCTGGAAGAACTCGAGCGCGCCTACGCGGAAGCGCGCGCCGATCCCACGTTTCAAGCCGAGCTTGATCTGCTTCTGCCAAGAATTTTGCGGGGCGTCCCACGCCGCTGCAATTTGCTCGCGCGGCTTGACCGAGCATCTCGGCGGCCCGCGCGATTTATATGAAGCGCGAAGACCTGCTGCACACCGGCGCGCACAAAATCAATAACTGCATCGGCCAGGGATTGCTGGCCGTGCGCATGGGCAAGCAGCGCGTGGTGGCGGAAACGGGCGCGGGCCAGCACGGCGTGGCCACGGCGACGGTCGCGGCGCGGCTCGGCCTCGAATGCACCGTTTACATGGGCACGGAAGACATGGAGCGGCAGCGGCTGAACGTTTTTCGCATGCGGCTGCTCGGCGCGGAAGTGGTTGGCGTCGATTCCGGCAGCCGCACGCTGAAGGACGCGATCAACGAAGCGATGCGCGACTGGGTGACGAACGTGCGCACGACGCATTATCTGCTCGGCTCGGTGCTCGGCGCGCATCCCTATCCCGCAGATGGTGCGCGATTTTCATAAAGTGATCGGCGAGGAAGCGCGCGCGCAGATTCTGAGAGCGGAAAAGCGCTTGCCGGACCTGCTTTTCGCGTGCGTCGGCGGCGGCTCGAATGCAATCGGCCTTTTCCATGCGTTCCTGGGAGATGCCAGCGTGAAGATGGTGGGCGTGGAAGCGGGCGGGCGCGGGAAATCGCTCGGCGAACACGCGGCGCGCCTCGCTGCCGCGGCGGGGTATTCGCGGCGCGCGTCCCGGCGTTCTGCAAGGGACGTACACCTACGTTCTGCAAACGCCCGACGGGCAAATTTCGACGACGCATTCCGTTTCGGCGGGACTCGACTATCCGGCGATTGGGCCGGAGCACGCGTGGCTCGCCGATCAGGGACGCGCGGAGTATACCGCGGCAACGACGAGGAAGCCATCGATGCCGCGCGGACGCTGGCGCGCATCGAGGGCATCATTCCCGCGCTCGAATCCGCGCACGCGCTCGCGGAGCTGATTCGCCGCGCGCCGAGAATGAGCAAGGACGAAATCGTGATCCTCAATCTTTCCGGCCGCGGCGACAAGGATATGGACATGCTTTCGCACTATGTCTGAAGCCGCTTCCGCACACGGCGTCGCGCGAAACGCAGCCGCACCGGACGAATCGCGACCAGATTCCGCGAACTCTCGCGAAGCGGGCGAGCTGGGCCTCGTCGCGTACATCACGGCGGGCGATCCTTCGCTCGCCGCAAGCGAGAAAATTGTGCTTGCGGCTGCCGAAGCGGGCGCCGACGTGATCGAACTAGGCGTACCGTTCAGCGATCCTGTTGCCGACGGGCCCACGATTCAGCGCGCGAGCGAGCGCGCCCTGCGCGGCGGAACGACTCTTGCGGGCGTGCTCGATCTGGTGCGGCGGCTGCGCGCGCGCACGCAGGTGCCGCTCGTTCTCTTCAGCTACTTCAATCCGATTTTGCAGATGGGGCTCGAGAAGTTTGCGGATGCCGCCGCTTCCGCGGGAGCCGATGGCGTTCTCACCACCGATTTGACGCCCGAAGAAGCGGCCGACTACCGTGCCGCGCTGCGTGCGCGCGGGCTTGACACGATTTTTCTCGCCGCGCCGACGTCCACAGATGCTCGCCTCAAGCTGATCGCGAGCGTCTCCAGCGGATTTCTCTACGTGATCTCGCGGACTGGCGTGACGGGCGCGCGGGAATCGCTGCCGGAGGAATTGCCGGGCCTCGTGCGCCGAGTGCGGAAATTCACGGCGCTGCCCATCGCTGTAGGCTTCGGTATTTCGCTGCCGACGCACGTCACAGTGCTGGGCGGAATCGCCGACGCGGCGGTCGTGGGCTCCGCAATCGTGTCAGAAATCGAGAAAGCTAGTTCCATAGACGCCGCCGCGAACGCTGTTGGCGATCTCGTTGGCCGCCTCAAACAAGCCGCGCGCGCAGGCGTCAGCCGTCGCAGCAACGATCTGCCTTAGCATCGGCTCCGCTACAAAACGGTCTGTTTATTGCAGTACACTGCTGTCGTCGGGATCGCGAGCACGACAGCGTAAGGATCACCGGGTAAGATTCCGCGAGGCACGAGGAGAGAATGGACAAGCGGGTTGCTGACGCGGATGCGGCCGTCGCGCGAATCGGAGACGGCGCGAGGATTCTGCTGGGTGGATTCGGATTGTGCGGCATTCCGGAAAATTTGATCGCCGCGCTGCGTCGCAAGGGCTCGAAGAATCTTACGCTCGTCTCCAACAACGCCGGCATCGACGACTTCGGCATCGGCATCCTTCTTCAGGGCAAGCAAGTGAAGAAAATGATCGCGAGCTACGTCGGCGAGAACAAGGTCTTCGAGCAGATGGCGCTGACCAAGCAGATCGATGTCGAGCTGAATCCGCAGGGCACGCTGGCGGAGCGGATTCGCGCGGGCGGCGCGGGAATTCCAGCCTTTTTCACGCCGACGGGATACGGGACGATGGCGGCCGAGGGAAAAGAAGTTCGCGAGTTCAACGGGCGCCCGTACGTGCTGGTTCCCGCGCTGCGCGGTGATTTCGCGTTCATCAAAGCGTGGAAGGGCGACCGCTGGGGCAACCTCATCTATCGCAAGACGGCCCGGAATTACAACGCCGTGATGGCCACGGCCGCGGATTACACCATTGCGGAGGTCGAGGAAATCGTCGAGCTGGGAGAACTGAGCCCCGACTGCGTGCATACACCTGGCGTTTATGTTGACGCGATTTTTCAGGGGACGAATTACGAGAAGCGCATCGAGCATCGTACGGTGAGGAAACGGTCTTCGTAGCGCCGGCGTCTCCCGGCGTTTTTTTTCGCCCTTGAGATGCGCTCGAGACAGTTTGCGCGCCACCAAGAACGTTCCTGTGGATAAGGGAAGGCGTGAGGAACCAATGCCTGAGGCAGCGATGGATAAGAGGGAAGTGATCGCGCGGCGAGTTGCGAAGGAATTGCACGATGGAGACTACGTCAACCTGGGCATCGGCCTGCCCACGCGCATTCCCAGTTATCTTCCGCCGGGCATCGAAGTGGTGCTGCAATCGGAGAACGGAATGCTCGGCGTGGGCGCGTATCCCTTCGAAGGCGATGAAGACCCCGACCTGATCAACGCGGGCAAAGAAACAGTGACGGAAATTCCGGGCAGCGTCTATTTCTCGAGCGCCGAATCGTTCGCCATGATTCGCGGCGGCCGTATCGACGTGACCGTGCTGGGCGCGCTGCAGGTGGACGAGAAAGGCAATCTCGCGAACTGGGCCATTCCCGGGAAAATGCTGAAGGGCATGGGCGGCGCGATGGATCTGGTTGCGGGCGCCAAGCGCGTGATCATCGCGATGGAGCACACCACGAAAGAAGGCGGCGCAAAAATCATGAAGCAGTGCAGCCTGCCGCTCACGGGCGTTGGCGTGGTCGATCTGATCGTCACGGAGCTCGCCGTAATCGAAGTGACGCCAAAGGGATTGCTGTTGCGGGAAGTCGCGCCGGGCGTGACCCCCGAAGACGTCCAGAAGGCGAGCGAGCCGGTTTTGAAGCGCGCGCCCGATCTGAAAATGATGACCTTGTAATGCGCGCCCAGGCGCTGCGCGCGGCCAACCATTCCTCAATCGCGGGGCGAGTTTTACCGCGGCCGACTTGCCTGCAATCTTTAGGTAAAGCTCTAATGCAGCCCTTATAATGGCGTTTCGCCGACGGCCATGCCGGCAGGAGTGCCTATCGGCACGGCACGCCGGGGACGAACGCGAACTAAAGGCGAGGAGGCTCGATGGAGCCGCATTCGATCGTGGTGGTGAGTCTGCACACGCCGAAGGAAAAACTGTGGGGAGAATTGCTGGACGTTTCAACCGCGGGAGTGACCGTTCGCGGAATCGACCTGAGCGCGTTCGACGATTTCATCAGCCAGGTGCTGCATCCCGAAGGAGAGCGCATGGGTCTGCCTACATTGTTTTTTCCCATGACGCGGATCGAGCGGATCGCGCTCGACGAGGCTCGCGGGTCGATTCCATCGCTGGCGGAAATGTTTGAAAGGAAAGTGGGGCGATCTCTGGTGGAGTACCTCGCGCAGTTCGCCTGAGGAAATGAGCTGAAGTGTTAGCCGAAAAAACGCCGCGGACACGGATTTTCACGGTTCCCAACCAGCTCACGTTTCTGCGGCTGATTTTCCTGCCCTTCTTCGTGATTGCCATTAAGTACGGCGATTGGCGGGCGGCGCTCGCAATTCTAGCCGCTGGAGCAATCAGCGATGGGCTCGACGGCCTGCTGGCGCGCGGGCTGAATCAGAAGACGCCGCTCGGCGCCTATCTCGATCCCATTGCGGACAAGCTGCTGCTGTCGTCTTCGTATTTCGTGCTGGCGCTCAAGGGAAAACTGCAGTGGTGGCTGACGATTCTGGTTCTGGGCCGCGACATGCTGTTGCTGGTGGCGTGCGCCGTGATTCTGATTACGGTGGGATACCGTCCGTTTCCGCCGAGCATCTGGGGCAAAGCCACCACGTTTTTCGAGATTCTCTTGATCGTGGTGGTTTTGGTTGCGGCCGTATGGAACGATCGCGCGCTGGGCGATGTCCGCTGGCTGCTGAGCTATATTGTGGCGGCGTTCGTGCTCCTTTCCGGGATCCACTACAGCATCACGGTCTCAAGGCAACTCCACACCGGCCAGTAGAATTTGTATTCTCGAAAGAAATAAGAAAAATCTCCTTTTTTGCAGCCTCCCGCGGCGCTTCGAAGCGCGATTTGCGAATTGGGCTCGGCGACGCCGTGAATTGGAAGATGGTGGAAGCGCCGGTCTACGCTGCGCACTTCCAACCGCCGGAGGCGCGATTGTACTTAGTCTGCGCCGGGAAGGCCGCGAGCCGATTGCAGTCCCCGAGGGACGATTGACTAATGCGCTCCCCGCTGCGGCCGTCTCATCCCGCCCGTAAATTGAGGAACGCGACGATCGCGAAGCTGGCGAAAACGATGAACGCGCTGGCCCAGCCGAGCAGGTTCGCGCGCTTGCGCTCGTCAGGTGCAATCGGCGCGCGATCCGCCATAATCTTGCCCAGGACGAACCCCGCAATGAATCCGCCGGCGTGGGCGTAATTGTCGATCCCGCGAAAGAACAGGCCGAACACGGCGATATAGATCAGCCAGCGAATGATCTGGCCGCGCAACATCTGCATGCTGGCGGTCTTGCGTCCCATCGTGAGCGCGAGCATGACGCCAATCAGGCCGAGAAGCGCTCCAGAGCCGCCGATGCTGAAATTACCGAAGAAACTGCTGACCACGTAACCAAAGATCCCGGTCGCCACATAGATGAAGAGATAGCGCGCCGAGCCGTAGAGTTCCTCGACCATCGGTCCGATGTCCATCAGCACCCACATGTTGAAGCCGATGTGCATCAGGCTTCCGTGCAAGAACACCGCGGTGGCGAACCGCCAAGGCTGCGCGAGATTGTAGGGAAGCGGGAGCGACGCGCCCAGGTGCTGCAATACCTGCGGACTGATTCCGCCAAAATTGAACAGCGCGCCGAATCCTCCGCCGGACGGCATCTGAAAACCGCTGACTCGCATGGTCCACATCAGGCTGATTGCATACATCAGGCAGCTCAGCGTCAGGATGCCGTACGTGGCGGGCGCAGTCTCCGGCATGAGCTTGCTGAGGGAGCGGCTTGCGGCGGCGAGAGAAAACGTCAGGTTCGCGCCGCATTGATGGCAGCGCGTCGCGCCGGCGCCGACCAGCGTTCCGCACGCAGGACAGAGCCGCGGGCGCGGGTTTTCCTTCTGCCCGCCGAATGCACCGCTCACTTGCTTTTTGAACTGGTCGATTTTCCAACGCAGATGTGGTGAAAGTGGCAATCGCTTTCCTTGCGAAGAACTGAATCGGATTCCTATAATACCCAATTATGCGAAAACGAGCGAACCGGGTGGTCGCGTGACGCAGTTCGGTTTCCGGATCCCGCACTTCGAAGTTCGGGTTCCCATCCTTATGGCTGGACTGGCGCTGCTCGCGGCGGCCGGCTGCGCGCATCGCAACGTCTCGATTCAGCCGCCCGCTCCGCCGCCGGAACCGTCGGCACAACCTTCCGGCCCTCCGTCCGCGGCCGAACGCCAGCCTCCCGTAGCGGGAGAATACGTCGAGGACGGCGTTGCATCGTGGTACGGCGTGCCGTTCGACGGCCATCGCACATCCGACGGCGAAATTTACGACATGCGTCAATTCACGGCGGCGCACCGCACGCTGCCGTTCAATTCCATCGTGCGCGTCACGAATCTCACGAACGGCAAGCAAACAGAGGTGCGCATCAACGATCGCGGGCCGTTCGTTGCCAACCGCGTGATCGACCTTTCGCGTGCGGCGGCGCAGGCGATTGGAATGGTCGGGCCGGGAACAGCCCAGGTGCGTCTCGATGTAATCTCAGGACCGAGCCCGTCGGCGGGCTTTTTCGCCGTGCAAGTGGGGGCTTTCCTGCGGCAGGAAAATGCGGACCGGCTGAAGGCCCAGCTCGGCTCGCGATATTCGCCGATCGGTATCGTTCCGTTCGACTCTCCCAGCGGCCGGTTCTATCGCGTGCGCATCGGGCGTTTTGATACGGAAGCTGCGGCACGCCAGCTCGCATCGCAGCTTCATGACGCGGACCGGTTCACTACGTTCGTCGTGCGGCTCGATGAATAGCCGCGAGGTGCTTTTGAAATTCTGCGCGTTTGGCGTTAGCCTCGGTTGCGAGCGATGAAGCGCGCACTTCGATCGAATGCAAAGCTGTCGGGAATCGCTTCTCTGACTCTATGCGCATGGCTGGCGCTATTCGCTGCTCCTCGGATGCTTGCTGCGCGACGCGACACTCAATCGTCGGCGCAAATCGCGGCCGCGCGCGTCTCCTCGATTCAAATCGTCCTTCCGCCGAGGCTCGTTGCGGGCCGTCCGGCGACGCTGGCCACTTTAGGCGCGGACCATAGGCTTATCGGCCACGTCGCGGTGGAACTCGGAAACGGCAGCAGCATCGAAACCGACGCCGCCGGCCGCGCGAATTTCATCGCTTCATCCGGCAGCGTGTTGATTGCAAGGGCGGGAGGCAGCTCGGCGGCAACGCTGATCGACTCGCCTTCTGCTGCAAATGCAGAGGCCGGGATCAGGGTTCCTCCGTTCGCGGCGCTGCACAGTGGTCTTGATCTCTGCGGCAGCGGATTTGACGGGAACGCCGAAACCAATCAAGTTGAGATCGACGAGCAGCCGGCCCTGGTTCTCGCGGCCTCGCCGGAATGTCTGGTTGTGATTCCCGGCGCCGCTGCCGCCCCGGGCATCGCGAAAATTTCCATTGAGAGCGCGTCGCCTGCCGAGGAGGGGGCGCTTACGCTGGTGTCGCTTGGTTTCGAACCGCCGCAGCCGCCGCTAACGAGCGGGACAAAAGGCTGGCTCACCGTTCGCGCGCGCGGGTCGAGCCAGCCTCTTCGCATCATGGTGGAAAACGCGTCGTTCGACGTGCTGCAATTCGATAAGGGAGACACGCAAGAGCTGATCACGTCCGGCGGAACCCAGAACGTTGCGCGGATACAGGTGCAGGCGATCCGCTCCGGCGATTTTTCGTTTCATGCGCGCATTCTTCCCCCGCCCGATCCGGAAGCCGCGCGGCGCTTTCTCGAAGCTGCCGAACCGCTCGCGATCGGCGATTTACCGCACACATTGGAACGAATGAAGGATGAACTGGCGCATCATCCGAAAGACGCAGAGAAGATCCGCGCTGAATTGGATCGGATGCTGGAAGTAAGCAGCCCGAGCGATTTTCGCACGCTGCTCGAAGCGGCCCGCTCGGCGCTGTAGCGAGATACTCCTGACCCGAAGGCCGGGAATCTCAGCAATGATGGAACGGCAGGTAACTCGCTCATCTGGCATGGTCCGCTTTCTTACTTGCGCGACAGACTAAAGACCACAGTCATCAGAAACATTGCCGCAAGCCCGTTCCATGCATGCAGGGCCGCGAGCAGGCAGGAAAAGTCCTGCCACAGGAGATGGCCGATGAACGCCGGGACATGGAGGCCGAGCCAGAGCCCGGCGCCGGAGATCGACCCGGAGTAAACTGAATTCATGGCCAGTGCTGCGACAGCCGACAGCGCGGCGGTCAATAGGTTCGCTCTCATTGGAGTTCCTCCTTTTTGATCTGTGGTAATCGTTCGCATTGGACTTGAGCTCCATTCCGAACTCGCCTGCTTTCGATAGATAGTCGGACGCGCCGCTTCCATTTCGACATCCTTCGCAACAATTTCTGTCACGCCCGCTCCGCGACGCGGCTCCCTCACTCTGGTGGAGGGCCGCTGAAGCCGTGTAAAGTGCTGACAACAATGCTCTTGAGTGGAAACTCGTCGAGGCTCAGACCGGCGGTGAGCGGCTCTGCGTAGCGTTCCCAGAGCGGCCCACGAAAAATATATTCCGGGTCATGTAGAGAACGGCGGAACTGCTCCGACTATGTTGTGAAGACGCACCTAAGGGTGCGGAAAACACGCACCTGACCGGTGCGGAAACGCGCTAAGTCGCGAAAAACTCGAAAGGAGCAACAGACATGAAATACATTTTGCTGATGGCGGGCACGACCGGAGGCGTCGACACGTACCGTGCATGGTCCAGGAACGACATCGATGCGCACTACGCCGTCCTGAAGAGCATCAACAAGGAGCTGAGCGAGTCCGGAGAGTTCGTAATCACGGAAGGACTGGCGGCGCCGCACGAGGCAAAAGTGGTGCGCGGCGAGAAGAACGGCATCCCGGTAACCGACGGCGTCTTCCCCGAAGCCAAGGAGTTTCTGCTCGGCTACTGGATCGTCGACGTGGTGACTCCGGAGCGAGCGTACGCCATCGCCGCGCGCATTTCGACTGCGCCCGGACCCGGCGGCGTGCCGACGAACATGCCGATCGAAGTCCGGCAGATCATGAGCTCAGTCCCCAAAGCATCGTAATCGCAAGCCGCGAGCGCGGCAGTTGCCGGGCTCACCGATAAGCGACGGAAAGCGCGAGAACATCGAGAGGAGCCAAAGGACATGAAATACATTCTTATGATGAACGGGAAGAAGGCCGATTTTGACGCGTACACTAAATGGTCGAAGGAAGACCTGCAAAAGAATTTTACTTTCATGCGAGCGTTCAGCAAGGAACTCAAGGATTCGGGCGTATTCGTAGCCACCGAGGGGCTTGGGTTCCCCGATCAGGCCAAGATCGTGCGCGCCGGAAAGGACGGGCTTCCCGTAACGGACGGAGTCTTCCCGGAGTCGAAAGAATTCCTGGCAGGCTACTGGATCATCGACGTGAAAAGCGCGGAAGAAGCGTACAGGATCGCCGCGCGCGTCTCGGCTGCGCCCGGACCCGGAGGGGCGTCGGGGAGCATGCCCATCGAGGTGCGGCAAGTGATGGGCGGCTTCGATGATTACGGGCTTTGACGCCGGTTCTACCGGCCCGGAAGGAAAGGACGCGGATTGACCGAACAACCCTTGGACGGTTCAAGCGAACAACTTCTGCGCGAACTCGCGCCGCAAGTGCTGGGAGTGATGATCCGGCGCTTCCACGAGTTCGCGCCCGCCGAGGATGCCGTGCAGGAGGCGCTGATCGCGGCGGCCGTGCAGTGGCCGCGTGAAGGCGTTCCTGAGAACCCGAGAGGATGGCTGATTCAGGTGGCGTCACGGCGCATGGCCGATTATCTGCGGAGCGAGATGGCGCGCCGCCGCCGCGAAGCGGCTGCCGCGGAGGAAATGGAGCAGGAGACGCCTCCGGTTCGCGTGGAGAGCGAGACGGAGCAGGATGATACGCTGATCCTGCTCTTCATGTGCTGTCACCCGGCGCTCACTCCGTCATCGGCCATCGCGCTCACGCTGCGCGCAGTGGGCGGCCTGACCACATCGGAAATCGCCCACGCGTTCCTGGTGCCCGAAGCCACCATGGCGCAGCGCATCAGCCGCGCCAAGCAAAGCATCAAGAGCTCCGGCACTCCATTCGAGCTGCCGACTGACGCGGAACGAGCGGAACGATTGCGGGCTGTCCTGCACGTCCTGTATCTCATCTTCAACGAAGGTTACACCGCCAGCGCCGGACCGCAGCTGCGGCGAGCCGACCTTTCGCATGAGGCGATGCGCCTCGCTCGGATTGTGCGAAGTCTGCAACCGGATGATGCCGAGATTACCGGACTGCTCGCTCTGATGTTGCTGACCGATGCGCGCCGCATGGCGAGAACCACCGCGGATGGCGAGTTGATTCCGCTCGCGCAGCAAGACAGAGCGTTGTGGGACCGGAAGCAGATCGAAGAGGGGATCGCGCTGCTCTCGGCGGCGCTGCCGAAGGGCTCGATCGGGCCATACCAATTGCAGGCGGCCATCGCCGCCGTTCACGACGAAGCCGCGCGCGCCGAAGAAACAGACTGGCCGCAGATTTTGGCTCTCTACGAGCTGCTGAAACGGATGTCGGACAATCCGATCGTCGCGCTGAACCACGCGATCGCCGCCGCGATGGTGCACGGCCCGGCCAAGGGCCTGGAGTTGCTGGAGGCGCTCAACGATGACGCGCGGCTCGCAACTCATCACCGCCTGGACGCCGTTCGCGCACACCTTCTGGAAATGGCGGGCGACCGCGCCGGGGCCAGGGATCACTATCGCGCCGCGGCCGGCAAGACAGGAAGCCTCCCCGAGCGGAACTACCTTCTCACGCAAGCCGCGCGCCTCTCGGGTGAAGTGGACTACTAAGGAATAAGATTTATTTTTTGCGGTCTCCCGCAGCGCTTCGAATCGCGAGTCGCGATCTGGCGAGGCCGGGCTCCCTCGTTAATACCCAAGAAACGCTTCCGGTCATCCTTCGGCGCTTGTTGAACTGCGCAGTGTTAGCAAGGCGGGCCTGCCTCGCCAGTTCGCACTCCAAAATCGAAGCGCTAATGGAGGCCGCAAGCAAAGAAATCCTCTCTTTCAGCGCCGGGAGCTTCCGCCCACGCTCTCAGCTATTCCGTGGCGGCGGGTTCGAGGGCTTTGGGCTCTGGCTCGGGCGCGTCCGGGAGGACCCCTTGGGCGGTCTGCTGGAGCGAGGCGCGAACGCGGTCGAGTCGCGCGTCGGCGTCGCTGTAGCTTTGCTGGGCGTTGCGCAGGTGCGTTCCCAGCTTGTCGAAAACGCCGGAGAACATTTCGAGCTGCTTGCCGAGCCCGTCGAGGTTTCCCAGCAGCCGGCGGGTATTTTCCTCGATCTGGATGCCGCGAAGGCCCATCAAAATGCAGCTCAGATACGCGTACAGGGTGTTGGGCGAAACGGGAACGACGCCTTTGCCGCGGCAATAGCCGTCGAGGTGGACGCCCTTCGCATCTTCTGTCATCAGCAGCTCGTAATAGACGGCTTCGGACGGCACGAACATCAGCGCGAGATCGAGCGTCCGCTCGGCGGGCAAAATATATTTTGAGGAGATTGCGTCGGCGTGTTTGCGTACGGCCACGCCGAAGTCCCTGCGCGCGTCTTCGCCCTGGTCGGTCATGCGGCGGTAGGCTTCCAGCGGAAACTTTGAGTCGATGGAGACGAGGCGATCGCCGGCGCGCACGACCGCGTCGACAACTTCGCCGGTGGAGAAGCGATACTGAATCTCGTAGCTCTGGCGCGGCAAGGCGTCCTGCAGCAGCCGCTCGAGGCCCAGTTCGCCGAGAGTTCCACGCATTCTCGCCGCTCCCAGCACTTGCAGAAGACCTTCCGAGGCTTTGTGCATGTCATCGCCCGCGCGCTGCACGGCGCCAAGCTGCTGGCTGATCTGGCGGACGGCCTCGGTGGCGGACTGGAGCTGCGTCGAAACGTCGCGCTGGGCGTCCGCAGCGAGCTTGCCAGAACTGGAAATTCCGGTCTGCACTTCCTGGCGCACCTGCCCGAGCTGCTGGCTCATGGCCTGCATCATGTGGTTGAGCTGGGCCGAAAAAGTCTGATTTTGCGCCGTTAGCGACGCCTGCATCTCCTGTCGAGTGGCGGTCAATTGCTCCTCGGACCGGCGCCCGGCCGAGCGCACGAGCACCGCCACAATGATCACCGCCGCCAGCGCAGCGGCTACAACCAGCACAATCCACACCGCAGCAACCACCATAAATTCGGCCCTCAAGAGATTCGAGAAAAACTGGTTCGGGTACGACTTTAGCGCCAAACAGAGACTCCGTGAAGACGCAGTTTTTGTGCCTATTGATTTTCCAATTTTTGTTGATGGGCATGGAGTTACGCCGAATTTCGTTCGACAGGTGTACCTATTGATTGGCGCGCTTGAAGCGCGACTGATCGGCGCGCTTGAAACGCGACTGATTCGGCTGATGCTGGCGAGGTCCGTGGGTTGTGTTCGGGGGATCCGGACGACGCGTCGAGGTGACCGTCTGGTGGGTGATAATGACGCGGCGCGTGGGCTCGTGCCAGCGGCGATTTTCGTCGATGCAACAGTGGGCGCGGACGGCGCGGATGATGTCGTTGGCGGTTGCCTCGACGGTCTCGGCCTGCTCAATAATCAGGCCGAGGGCATGTTGCGTTCGCGCGGTGCGTTGTTCGAAGAGGCCGAAGGCGCGGGCATGGCGCCCGACGGCTCTGCGGTCGCCGAGCTGGTATTCGTGGGTAATCGTAGAGGGGCGGACCCAATGGAGGAAGTCCTGCTCGATTGCCTCGCGATCGGGATGGCTGCAAATGGTGCAGCGGACTCGATGGTAATTGAGGTCAGGTTGGCGGCCGGACCCTTGGTTGGGGAGGCGGCGGGGAGTATTGGGCGAGGGCTTCACGAAGGGAGTGCCGGAAGTCTCGCATGATTCAGAAGTTAGAGGCGGCAGGTTGCCGGGCGTGTGGGTTCGATGGTCAAAGCCATCGTCCTTTCTTTGCGTCGATTTTGTGAAAAACGGAAACCGTGTTTAGTAAAGAGTAAATATTTACATAGTACCGGTACGGATGGAATTCAAGGCGGCGGAATTCCCAATTTGGAATGGGAACGTCCGGCGTGCATTGGAGCCGGTCAGAGATCCGCGAAATGCAGGTGAACGGGAAATGCGACTGTGGTTGACCATGGCGCCCGATAGCGAGCGGGGAAAATGGCAGCGGTTTTATTCGTGCCGCAGCGCGACCATAGATCGACGCGCATGGCGCGGCGTGCAGGAATGTAACTGGCGAGGCTAGCCACAGCCCCGAGGAGGATCGCGATGGCGATGATGGCGTCGGTAAATCGACCGGCCGCACCTCAAACAGCATTGCCCGCAGGTATCGTGCCGCGCCCGCCGCCACTCCAAGTCCCACCGCAATACCCGCAAACGTTGGAAGAAGCCCCTGCCGAACAACGAATTGCAAAATTTGAGCTGGCCGCGCGCCAAGCGCCGCACTAAACCGAAGTTCCACGAGGTGTGAGAGACTATTCCGCTGATTTCGGAAGGGATAGCTCAAAATTCACCTTCCGGTTACTGGGAACATCCGAACCAATTCGTAGGCTCGGGCCTGCACCGGCGTTGGCTCCGGTACCTGCCGGAACGTTAGATTCGTTTTCTCCTCCGCCTTCTGTGGTTTGAGCGCGTAAGTCACTCGAGCCCGGCTGGCCAACTCCCCCAGCAAGCTCTCGAAGCTGTGCACGGGAAGACCATCGGCAGTTTGATGCGAGCGCTTCTTGCGCTCGGCGGAATCCGAGGGCTTGGCGGGCAGAATGGGATCGCGGCGCTTGCGCTCCTCCCGCCGCTCTTCATCCTCGAACAACAGCGGCGCCCAAGCTCGGCGCAGATGCCATTCCACGTAGTAGGCCAACACGCATAGAAAAATATGCGCGGGCACCCGATCCTCGCGTGCGATGCCGAATCGGCCGCACCAACAGATCGATCCCTTTCAGACAGCGGAAAACCCGCTCGACTTCCGCCAAGCTCTTGTAGCTCCGCACCGTCTCTTCCGCCGAAAGCCGCTCCACCGGCTCGCTCGTTCTCAGCACATAAATCCCGTCCAGCTTCTCTTCCTGCTCGATCGATTCCGCGCGGCGACTCCAGGTGAAGCTGCCCTCGCCGATTTTGCACGCAAAGTGCTTGCCCATTTTGTAGCGTCCCAGCACCTTCCCCACCTTCATGCCAATCTCCGCGGCCGTGAATCGCTTCTTCTTCCGCCGCGCCACTTCTTTGCGGATCTTCTCCAAGCTCTTCTCCGTGGCTTCCAGCAAGGCCTGCCGCTTCCGCCAGCGCTGCTCCCCGAGCACTGGGTTGTGACACACCATGAGCCGTTCGCCGGGATAATCCGGTGCCGTGATTTCGGCCAGATTCTTCTGGTCCAATAACGACAGCTGCAAGGCCCCTTGCTCCACCAATTCCCGAATCGCCGTGCTGGTCAGTGCCGTAATCCATCCCAAACCAGGATGCTGTTTGAGCTTGTCGATCTGCGGCTGAGTTAGCATGCCGCGATCTCCCACCATCACCACCCGCTTGAGTCCAAACTTCTTCCGCAGCTTTTCGATTTGGTCCGCTACTGTCGTCGGATCTCCCGTATTCCCCGCATAGACGCTCACCGCCACGGGACATCCTTCGCCATTGGTCATCACCCCGTAGACGATAATCGGCAGACCGTTCTTCCCATCGCGGTCGTGTCCAAATTGCGCCAGCGGGCAAGTGCGTCCCTCGTAGAAACTGCTCGACACGTCATAGAGCACCAACCCGCCCTCGCTCAGATGACGAGCAGCCAGCTTTTTCTCGATGCGCTCCTGGCGCTCCAAAAGCCAGTCCATGGCTGCGTACAAATCATCCTCGCTGGCCTCGGCCACCCCCAACTCCTCGGCCAGCGTGGTAGTGTGCCACTGGCGCGTGGTTGCCAATTTCGAGCAGGGATCGATCAAGCGCTGAACGATCATGGCCACCACCAGATCTCGTTCGCGGCAGCGCTCGGCGGAAATCAGATGATCCAGCTGGAGTCTGTCGATCATTTCCAGGATGGCCTGGACATGGCCGTGCGGAACGGATTTTTGCGTGGTGAACAGATCGTGCGGCGAAACCAGAGGTTCGTCGCGCAGTACGCGGCGGAAGGTTTCGATCTTTCTGGGGGCCAATCGGAGATATTGGCCACGGTGCGCTTGCGAGTTTTCTTGCCTTCGCGCCAAGCCTCGCGGAGCAGGACTGCAGGCGGGGAGTTGCGATTGGGGACGACGTCGATGTACATGGGCGCATTATACAAACACACTAAGCCTTGTCAAGAAGAGATACCATTAAATACATGGGCGCATATTGAAGGGCGCGCGACGCGACAATGCACACGTTTCCAACAACTTATCCCCGGATTCAGCCTCTGCTATTGCTGGAACTTCGGACTAAAGCCCATCGATATTGCGCGACTCTCGCCGGGACTGAAGCCCCGGCTCCTGAAAAAACCTGGGGTGCGTCCAAGGCTGAAGCAAGTGCGTGAAGCGAAGTAATGAGTGTCATACCTCCTCCGCACGCGTCTTCAGCGCGGAACCAATTGCGGCAACCAGGCGGTTCCAGCCTTCTTCTTCCTGGCGCAAGCGTTTGCGGCCGGCCGAAGTCAACTCATAGAATTTCGTGCGGCGATTGTTCTCTGACGTGTCCCAGTGAGCCTTCAACAATCCCTGGCGCACGAGGCGAAACAGAGCGGGATACAGCGCGCCCTGTTCGATCAGCAGAGCCCCGTGGGAAATTTGCTCGATGCGGAGGAGAATGCCATAGCCATAGAGCGGGCCGAGCGAAACCGCCTTGAGAATGAGCAAATCGAGGGTGCCGGGCAGGATCTGAGCACGTTCAGTCACGGCATATCCTAACTTGCTTATGAAACTCCTCTCTTGTGAAGTTGTCAAGGAAGAGATAATAGCGGGCTAGCTAGCTCGAAGGACATCGGAGCGCACGGTCGGGACTGTAGCTTCGCGTAGTCGGCTTCGGCCTGCTTCAGAACGGAAGCGATTCCCGGCACTCCGCTTTGCCTGCCTGGCGGCAGGCAAACTCCATGCGGGACTAAGTACAATCGCCGCTCCGCGGCTCGGAGGTGCGGCCGCAGCGAGAAGCGCCCCCATCGTAGCGATCGCTCGATTGCGACGAAACGAGCCGTGCCGGGCTGAAGACCCCGGCGCTACGTTTAAACCTCAGCCAAAGCCGACGCACTCAAGGCGCGCTAGAAATTCAGCTTCAGGGCGAATTGGAAGGTGCGCGGGTCGAAGGAGGCGGTGGGCGTGCCGGCCGCGCACGTTCCTGAAGTGGGATCGCAGAGCGGGTTGACGTCGCTGACGTTCAGGCGATTCAGCATGTTGAAACCGTCGGCGATCATTTCCACGTTCACGCGCTCGTTGATCGGAATCTTGCGATCGATGCGCAGATCGATTTCGAAGAATCCCGGGCGAGTGAAGGCGTTCCGTCCGAGGCTTCCGATGCAGCCATACGGCGGAGAAGGAACGAATGGATAGGAGCCGAAGGTGGCGCCGGTGGAGTCGATGCAGGTCGCAGGGATGATGAATTGCACGCCGGGAATGTATGGAGACGATACCGGGGGCGGAAAGCCGGCCGGAAGTGTGACGCCCGGAGGCAAGACGGACGGGCGATTCGTGGCCGTGCCGAAATCGAGGTTGGGATTCGAGCCAATCAGGACGTTGTACGGGCGGCCGGACGCGACTTCGATGACCGGCGCGACGATGAAGTCGGCCAGGATCTTGTGCAGCACGCCGGAATCGCTCTCGTGATAGGGGCTTTGGAAAACGGCGCTGGTGATCCAGCGATGGCGCTGGTCGAAATTGGAATTGCCGCGCTCCAGATTCGGGAAGCTGTTGTCCTGCGGATTGAGCAGGGTGGAAAGGTCGGTGGAGTCGTCGATCGTGTGGGAGTAGGTCCAGCCGGAAAGCAGCTCGAAGCCGTCGGAGAAGCGCTTGGTCAGGGTCAACGTGAAGGCGTGATAGACCGAATTTCCCGACGACGATTGCGGGTTCACGTCGCTCCAGGGAATCTGGACGCCGCTGAAGCCCGTGGGATAGCCCGCGCTTTGAGCCAAGCCCACCAGCGTGCTGTAGCCGCCGGGGACGAGGCTCTGGAATGAGGGATTCGGTCCCGAGGGACGAAAATAATTGAACACGGCCGGCGTGCCGATGAAACCGACGGGCGCAGCGGCGCAATTCGGCACCGCGAAGCCGACGCCCAGAATGCCGGGAGCGATCAGGTTGATGCTGCCGGTGGACGTGTTGACGCAGCCGGGAACACCCGAGCCATTCGGAACGGAAACGGTAAGGGGATTGGTTCCCGGGGTCGAGACTCCTGCCTCGATGGCATTGTTCGCATTAGTGACGAGCAGAGCCGGATTCGTGACGCTGATGTTGATGGCGCGGTCGAGGTGCGTGCCGTGCGTGAAGTTGTACCCGAAGCTGACTTTCCAATTCCTGGCGAGCTCGCGCTCGATGGTGAGGTTGGCTTGCTGGGCGAGCGCGTACTGGAAATTCTTTTCGACGGGGATGGTGAAGGGCAGCAACGTAAGCGGAAAACCGACGCCGATAAAATTCTGGTTGGTGAAAAGGGAATTCGGCTGGAATTCGTTGAAGCGCTGCTGGCCCGGCTCGTAACACATCGATGGGAAGGCGGTGGAGCAGCCAGCGATGTTGCCGGTGAGCAAGCCTTGAAAGATGTTCGTGGCGTTCAATGCGAAGGGATTCAAATCGGCCGAACAGGCCGCACCCGCGCAGGGAGCTCCGCCGGCTGTTTCGAGCAGGGCCGAAGTGGCGCCGTCTTCCGCCGTCGAAAGGAAAGCGAGGGCGAGGGCCGGATGGTCGTAGAAGAAACCGTAGCCGGCGCGAATCACGGTCTTGCCGTTGCCCCATGGATCCCAGGCGATTCCGACGCGAGGCGCGACGTTGTTGGAATCGGTGGGAATGCCTTCGAGCACGCCAAAAGCCTGCTCGCCCGCGGCGTTCAAGGCGGTTGAAGGCTTAAAGGTGGGCAGCCACTCGATGTCGTAGCGCACGCCGTAATTCAGCGTGAAGCGCGGGCTGATCTTCCAGCTATCCTGCGCGAAGACGCCGAGCGTCTTGTTGTCGAAGGGGCGATTCGAGGTGCCGATACCCTGAATGAAGGATGTGGGAATGCCGAGGCCGTAGGCCTGAACCGCGGAAAATGCGGGCGCGGACGCGAAAGCGGAACTAAGCGAGCCCGCGTCCACGCTGCCGAAGGAGTACACGCCGCCATAGTTCAGGGTGAAGATTTGCGATTTGGACGAGCGCAATTGCAGCAGGTTTACATCGCCGCCGAATTTGAAGGTGTGCGTGCCCCTGGTCCAGGTGAGATTGTCGGTCCATTCAAAGCGCTTTTCGGTGCGGTCTTCGGTGGAGAAGGGCTCGCGTCCGAAGAAGGCGAAGCCGGTGATATTCATGGCGGGCAAGTCGCCGCCGGGAAGATTTGAAAAGCCGTAGTGCAGGCCGCGGCGCGCGTATTGGAAACGAAACTCGTTGAAGAGGTCGTTGCTGATGGACGTGGCGTGCTGGCCGACGATGGCGAGGTCGCGCGTCTGCTGGACGGATGTTCTCGATCCGGCGTTCTGCCCGAAATTCTGGTTCTCAGCGTTCACCTCGATGCCGGAGATCGTCGAGGGTGAAACGTTCGCGCGGATGAAGGAACTGTTCTTGGAATTCCAGATGTGATCGAGCTTCAAAGAGTAGAGGCTGGTGCCTTCCGAGGAAGGATAGTTGCCGATGGTCGAGACGAGGCCGACGAAGGACGCCGGGACAGGGGCTCCGCTGGAGGCGAATGTGTTCAGCGGAGTCCCCGCGAGGGAAGGGGTGTTGCCGAAGAGGGCGGTCTGCGAAGCGAGCGAGGCGGCGCAGAAATACTCTTCGCCGAGCAGGCCGGGATTGGCGCCGATGAACGCGGCCTGGTCCGCGGTGACGAGGCCGGCGGCCTGTCCCGGATAGCAAGGCTGAGGGTAGAGGGCGTTCGTGGCGATGTTGGTCAGGCCGAAATTGTTCTGGCCGATGCTGGAAAAGCCGGTTTCCTGGCGGCGCGTAATTTCATAGCTGAAGAAGTAGAACGTCTTGTCTTTCTTGATCGGACCGCCGATGGTCGCGCCGCCTTGCGCGCGGGTGTAGGACTGCTTCACAGGAACCGTGCTGACGCTTTCCGTCGCGGGATCGAAGACAGCTTTGACGGAGAAGGGATTCTGGGCCTGAATGGCGCTGTTGCGCAAGAAACCGTAGACGTCGCCGTGCACTTCGTTCGAACCCGATTTCGTCACAATGTTGACGACGCCACCCATGGCGCGGCCGTACTCCGGCATGTAGTTGCTGGTGATGACCTGAAATTCCTGGACCGCTTCCTGCGAAACGGTAGCGCGCACGCCGTTCACGGAATTGTCGACGGCGTCGGCGCCGTCGACGGAGACTT
Organism: uncultured Acidobacteriota bacterium; assembly: GCA_963753475.1. GTDB lineage: Bacteria > Acidobacteriota > Terriglobia > Acidiferrales > UBA7541 > Palsa-295. The sequence goes on along the minus strand of CAVWCN010000003.1, from coordinate 28,061 downwards.
CGTTGGACCGGGCGCGCTGGCCGCCGAAGTTGAGGCCGCTGGTGGGAGCGGCGCCGATGGAGGGCGTGTCGTCGCGCGCGGCCTGCGAATTCAGCAGGGTGAAATTGATGTAGTTGCGGCCGTTAATGGGTAGATCGTTGATCTGCGTCTGGTTGATCGTGGTGGAGACGTCGGTTTTCGCGGTATCGACCAACTCCGGGGCAGCTTCGACGCTCACGGTCTGGGCGGAAGACTTCAACTGCAATTGCGGGCTGTATTCCGCGGTTGCGCCGAGGGTCAGCGTCATCAGCGAATTGGTCAGGGTGGCGAAGCCGGCGGCTTCGACGGTCATGGAGTAATTTCCGGGCGGGACGCCGATGATTTCGTAGCGGCCGTTGTCGTCGCTGGTAGAGGTACGTTCCGCTCCGGTGGCCAGATTTTTCAGCGTGAGCCGGGCGCTCTTCACGGCGAGGCCCTGCGGATCGAGCACCGTGCCCGAGACGTTCACGGTGTTCACCTGTGCACGGGCTCCGTCCCACGCAAACAGAAGAAACGCGCAGATCGTCACAACCTTGAATGCAGAATAACGCAGGCGCATAGCCACACCCCCCAATGTTTGTGTTGCGCGTTTTATGCCCGGCGGCGAATTAGTCGGCTTTGCCCGGAGGTGTCGAGGTACGCACTTCGAAGCGCCCGGCGAACCCAGGAACGAAAAAATCAGGTCCGCCGCCCCACCCACCCCGGGAATGTATGCCTCTGATGTGTGACTTCTACTCTTAGGTTCCTTCGTTTGCAACAAGTTTCAGTCGAGGGCGGGGCGAGCGTTACGTAAGGGTCAGCACCGAAGAAACGAGGAATGAACGAGTCGCGACACGGACGGGGGCGCAGCGTGAGGACACACCCGGCACCGGCCAAAGGCCTCGCGTTACATGGGCGCGCGCTATTCGGGGCTGTTCGAACTTAGCTGAACGAGGGTTTCTTGACGGGAAGGCTGTTGATTCGAGTCGAGGGTCTGCGGGGCGCGCCAGGCGTCCACGACCGAAATCTGATGCACGCAGGAGACCGTGCAACCCGGGGCGCAGCCTTTCCTGGTGAGGAATTCGCGGCGACGATGCTCCTCGGTGTAGTCAGCGAGCGGGATGCCGGGATACCCGCGCTGCTGCGAGCAGTAGTGAACGAGGCCGTCTTCGCAGATATAGAGGTAGCGCGAGCCGGCGCGGCAGCGCCATTCGTTATCGCGGCCGGCGGCGATATTGTGCTGGAAGCGGTTCACGCGCGAAAAGGAGTGTTTGCCGAGGGCCATGATCTCTTCGAAGATTTCCTGCTCGCGCGGACCAAGAGGCTGAATCTGGCCCTTGCCGTCGTGAATGAGGCCGACGGTGGAGGTGAAGCCGAGGGCGACGGCGCGGTGGGCGACGTGGAGCGCGTCTTCGGGATTGCAGATGCCGCTGCCGAGGACGGAATTGATGTTGACGTGAAATTCGGCGTATTCGGCGAGCAGTTGGAGCTTCTGGTCGAGGACCTTCAGGCTTTTCTTGGAAACGTCGTCGGGAATGGCGTTGTCAATGCTGATCTGGAGGTACTCGAGGCCGGCGCGATTGAGGCGTTCGATGCGGCCGGCGACGAGCAGGTAGCCGTTGGTGATCAGGCCGGCGATGACGCCGTTCTTGCGGATGCGGGCGATGATGGCGTCGAGATCGGGGTGAAGAAGCGGCTCGCCGCCGCTGATGGTGATGATGGCGGTGCCCATTGCGCCGAGCCGGTCGATGCGGCGAAACATTTCTTCCGTCGGGACCGGCTTCGAAAAATCGTCAAATTCGTTGCAGTAGGTGCAGGCCAGGTTGCAGCGGCGGGTCGGGATGATATGAACGAGCAGGGGATGGCGCGTGGAGACGAGCCCCTTGGCGATCATGCTCATTTCGCGGAGCTTGCGATGCGCCGCCAGGAGTTTGCGCCGGATTTTTTTCTTCGCCGTCACGAAATTGTCTCGAACGATTTCCGCCGTGGAACCAGAGAGTTGCCGTCCCCCAAAACTCCCAATTACAGATTATGCCATAGTGTCGCGGGCAATTTTTGTCTGCGACTGCGATTGAAGCCGCAGTCTAACCCCGAGACTAACAGGACGCTGAAAAAGTCGAACCGCAGCTTCAGGGTTAAAACCCCCGATACAAAACGCTCACTTACGGCGGGTTAAAACCCCGCCCTCCTGAAGACAAGGCGTTTTTCAGCAAGCTGCCACCTGGGCGGTGATAGACTGCTAGTTTTTCGAGGAGATGTGAAGATGATTCGAGTTTATAACGTTCGCTCCATGGCCGCCGGACGTAAAGCGCTTTTGCACTGCGGCGTTACTTCCGTTCTGAAAAGCGTCGTGCTATTCACCGGGTTGGCCGCAGGGATTCTCATGGGCGTAACCGGTCTGGCGCAGAATCCGGCGCGGGCGCAGCAGGTGCCTGCTTCGACCGCAGGAGCGGCGACGGTCGCCCCGAGCCTTTATTCGGCGATGCGTTGGCGGCTGATCGGGCCGTACCGGGCGGGACGCGTCTCCGCTGTGGCCGGAATCCCGGGGAATCCGGCTGTCTTCTATATCGGATTGCCAGGCGGCGGCGTCTGGAAGACGACCGATGGAGGGCGCGTCTGGAAGCCGATCTTCGATGAGGAGCATGTGGCGTCGATCGGCGCACTCGCCGTAGCGCCGTCGAATCCAAATGTCATTTATGCAGGCACGGGAGAGCAAACGCCGGGGAACGGCATGTACAAATCGACCGACGCGGGCGCCACCTGGACGCACATCGGGCTCGACGACACGAAGTACATCAGCTCCGTGATCATCGATCCGCGCAATCCGGATGTCGTGGTGGTGGGCGTCCTGGGGCACCCGATTCTCGGAACTGACGGCGCAAGCCAAGTTCGCGGAGCGTACAAGACGACGGACGGAGGCCAAACCTGGAAGAAGACGCTATATAAGGATGACAATTTTTCGGGAATTTCAGATATGGTCGCCGATCCTGGAAACCCGCGCGTTCTGTATGCGGCGACGTGGCATCCGCGGAATTTCCGCGCGATGCCCCAGCCCGGTGAGGAAAAGGAGCAGGATGCGTGGATTTATAAATCCACGGACGAAGGTTCGACGTGGAACAAACTTTCGGGAACCGGATTCCCCAGTGATCCGCTGGGCCGCGTCGGGCTAGCGGTCGCTCCTGGCGACCGGGGGCGGCGCGTTTTCCTCATCGCGAGCCCCGGGCTGTTCCGGTCCGATGACGGCGGCGAAACGTGGAGCAAGATCACCACGGATCCGCGCATCACCGGTAACGGATACATCTGCCGTGTCTACGTCGACCCGCGGAACCCGGACGTGGTTTACGCGATGCAGACGACGACATATCGCTCGACGGATGGCGGCAAAACGTTCACTGCCTACAAAGGCGCGCCGGGCGGTGACGATTATCACGTCATGTGGATCGATCCGAAGGACTCCGATCACATGATCCTCGGTGTCGATCAAGGCGCGACGATCAGCATGGACGGCGGGAAGTCGTGGAGCTCGTGGTACAACCAGCCCACCGGGCAGTTCTATCACGTGATCACCGACAATCAATTTCCGTTCGTTGCCTACGCGCCGCAGCAGGACAGCGGAACGGCGGCGGTCCCCGACCGGAGCGATTACGGCGAGATCAGCTATCGCGACTGGTTTTCAATCGGTGGGTTCGAATTCTGCTACATCGCGCCCGACCCGATGGATCCCAATATCGTGTTTTCGGGCGGCTGGTATGGGAGCGTCGTCCGGTTCGACAAGACGACGGGCCAGATTACGCACGTGTTCGTACGCACGCCGAAGTATCACGTCTCGCAAATGCCGCCGCTCCTGTTTTCTCCGGAAAACCCGCACGCGTTGTATCTCGGAACGCAATATGTGATGGAGACGTTGAACGGGGGCCAGAGCTGGGAAACGATCAGTCCCGACCTGACGGAGCGGCCCGCTCCAAGGAACGAAAGAAGCGCGGCGAAAGCAGCGGGCCAACGTCCGCGTTTTGAGCGGCCGAACGCGATCACGGCGCTGGCTGCGTCGCCGATGCGAGAAGGCGTTCTATGGGCCGGCACGAGCAACGGGCTGATCCAGCGTACTCCGGACAACGGAACGACGTGGCAGGACGTGACTCCGAGCACTTTCCCATCGCGAATGTCGGTCGAGATTCTGGAGGCTTCACATTTTGATCTGAACACAGCGTATGCGGTGCTGGGGGCGCGGGATGACTCAACGCCGTACATCTACCGCACGCGCGACGGAGGCAAGAGCTGGCAAGAAATCACGGATGGCTTGCAGCCGGGCTGGGGCGCGCGGGTGGTTCGCGAAGATCCAGTGCGCCAAGGCCTGCTCTACGCGGGGACCGAAGATGCCGCCTACGTTTCATTCGATGACGGCGACCACTGGCAATCGCTCCAGCTCAATTTACCGGTGAGCGACGTCCGCGATCTTGCGCTCCGCGGCAACGATCTGGTTGCCGCGACTTATGGCCGCGCGCTGTGGGTGCTCGACGATCTTTCTCCGCTGCGGCAGGCCAGCGCGGAAATCGCCGACTCGAAAGCATATCTGCTGCGCCCAGCGACGACGGTGCGTGTACGCTGGGACAACGACCAGGAAACTCCGCTACCGCCGGAGGTTCCGGTGGCTAAGAATCCTCCCGACGGTGCGATCGTTTACTACTACCTGAAGAACGTTCCGACGGGCGATCTCACGCTCGAAATTCACGATGCCAAGGGAAACCTGGTGCGGCGGTTCTCGAGCGTTGCGCCAACGGCGGACAACACACCGAAGAACGTACCGGATTACTGGTTTGGCCCTCTTGCGGCGCTTTCCAAACACGCGGGGCTGAACCGTTTTGTTTGGGACCTGCGTTATCCGCCACCGGCCGCGCTGAACTACAGCTATTACGGGAACATCCTGAATTACGTGGAGTACACGCTTTCGGACCACGCGATTCCCGACGATACGCCGCGCGACCAGGCGCTGGGGCCATTCGTTACGCCGGGGCGGTATGAGGTGACTTTGACGGGCGACGACGTGAGTTTGAAGGAGCCGCTTACGATCACGCTCGATCCGCGTGTCCACGTTTCGCAGGCTGACCTGGAGCAGCAAGTCGACGCAGCGAAGCGCATCACAGCAGGACTGCAATCCAGCTTTGACGCCTTCAACTCCGCCGCGAGTCTTCGCACCGCTCTCGCGGAGCGCGAGAAGGGGCTGGAGAAGCTGGCCGATAGCGGCGCGACAGGATCGGCAGGAACGGGAGGTCCGGGACATGCGCCCCCGAATGCGACGGCGGGCAAGCCTGGCAAAGATGCCATCGATGCGCTGAAGGGCTTGGACGACAAGATCGCCGCCGTGCAGGAAGGAAGCCCTGGCGTCCCGGGGGTGGGTCCCGTGAATCGCGATCTGGCGCGTATTCTGTTCATGATCGAAGTGGGTGACGGGGCGCCTTCGGATTCCGCGCAGGCTGCCATCAACGAATCGTGCCGGACGCTCGATACGGACCTGGCGGCGTGGCGGAAAGTGCAAACGGAATCGGTGCCGTCCGTGAATGCGCTTTTGGGGAAGTACAATCTGCAGCCACTGAGTGTGGCGCCGAGTGGGATAGCCAACATCCAAGGGGAGGAGAGCGGGCGCTGAGAGGTGGTAGAGCGGGAAAGCGGCAGCAAGCTACCGCACTGCAAAGCCCGCGATCGCGAACGAACGGGTCGTTCTTGCGAGAGTGAGAGCAGCAAGCCATGACGAAGCACCGAAAACATGAGGATCGAATGGAGGAACTCCGGCGCCTCAATGCCGAAGCCGAGGAAGGTGGAGGAGCCGAACGTCGCGAACGCGAGCATAAACAGGGAAAACTGAGCGCGCGCGAACGAATCGAGCTACTGCTGGACGAGGGGTCGTTCGAGGAGCTCGACAAATTCGTCCGGCATCACTGCATGGATTTCGGGATGGCCGACCAGCGTCCGCTGGGAGACGGTTTTGTCACGGGCTACGGCCGCATCCACGGACGGCTGGCGTACGTCTTCGCGCAGGATTTCACGGTGTTTGGCGGGTCGCTTTCCGAAGCAAACGCCTCGAAGATCACGAAAATCATGGACCTGGCGATGCGACAGGGCGCTCCGCTGATCGGGCTGAACGATTCGGGCGGCGCGCGAATCCAGGAAGGCGTGATGTCGCTGGCAGGCTATGCCGATATTTTTCTGCGCAATGTGCTAGCCAGCGGCGTGATCCCGCAAATCAGCGCGATCCTGGGGCCGTGCGCGGGCGGCGCGGTGTATTCTCCGGCGATCACGGATTTCGTGTTTATGACGCGCAGCGCGTCGTACATGTTCGTGACGGGCCCGGACGTGATCAAGACGGTGACCCATGAAGAAGTGACGAAGCAGGAGCTGGGCGGAGCGATGACGCACAACGAGAAGAGCGGCGTCGCACATTTTGCGGCGTCGGAAGATCGAGAGTGCCTGGCCATGATTCGCGAGCTGTTGACGTATCTGCCGTCGAACAACCTGGACGATCCGCCGAGGAAGGACACGCAGGATCCGTGGGACCGCGAGGATGGGGCTTTGAACTCGATGGTTCCGGAGGATCCGCAGCAGCCCTATGACATCAAGGATGTGATCCATTCGGTGGTGGACGACGGTGAGTTTTTCGAGGTGCACGCGCACTTTGCGAAGAATATCGTGGTGGGATTCGCGCGGCTCGACGGCCGTTCGGTGAGCATCGTGGCGAATCAGCCGGCGTTTCTGGCGGGAGTGCTCGATATCGACGCGTCGGTGAAGGGAGCGCGATTTGTCCGTTTCTGCGACGCGTTTCACATCCCCTTGATCACGTTCGAAGATGTTCCCGGATTCCTGCCGGGCACGCAGCAGGAGTGGGGCGGGATTATCAAGCACGGCGCGAAACTGCTGTACGCATTCGCGGAGGCGACAGTTCCCAAGATTACGGTGATCACGCGAAAGGCTTACGGCGGCGCATATTGCGTGATGGCGTCGAAGCACATCCGGACGGACATCAATTTCGCATGGCCGGGCGCGGAGATTGCGGTGATGGGACCGCAAGGAGCGGTGAATATCGTGTACAGGCGCGAGATCGAGCGCGCGCCGGAAGAGGATCGCGAGACGTTGCGGCAGGAGAAAATCGAGGAGTTCCGCGGACGGTTCGCGAATCCGTTTGTCGCCGCTGAGCGCGGTTATATCGACGCGGTGATCGAGCCCTCGCAAACGCGCGCGAGATTAATCACGGCGCTACGCTCGCTGGAGAACAAGCGCGACGTAAATCCACGAAAAAAGCACGGGAATATTCCGCTATAAAACCCATCAGTTCTATTGGCAGTGCATCAAACGTAGCGCCTGGCAATTCCCAGCTGAAGTGACCGCGGTTGCTTAGTCGCAGGCACACACAAGAAAAAGCAGATCCATCATCCCCATTCCTGCTGAACAGCGTGAATGGGTTCAGAGAAGATAGGAGCGGAAATCGGGGCGGCTCCTCTTCGGAATGGCATGCTTACCGGGACACCGAAGAGTTATCGGTCGGCGGCGCGGGATCGCGGCGGATCTTTTTTCAGGATACGCACGCCGTCAGGGCCGGCGACGAGCGCTTCGGTGGCAAAGTCGAGAAAAAGGCCATGTTCGACCACGCCGACCACGTGATCGAGCTGGTCGGCGACTTCCTGCGGATTGTCCATGGGGCCGAACGCGCAATTCATGATGTAGTGCCCGCCGTCCGTGATGTAAGGTTGCCCGTCGCTGTGCGTGCGCAGGGAGGGCCTGGCGCCCAGAGCATCGAGTTTTCGTTGCGTGGCTTCCCAGCCGAACGGGACAATTTCGACGGGAACTGAGACGAGGGAGCCGAGGCAATCGACAATTTTTGTTTCGTCAGCGACGACCGCCATCCTCTTACTGGCCGAGGCGACGATCTTCTCGCGGAGGAGCGCGCCGCCGTGGCCTTTGATCAAACCGAGAATCCCGGGGACGATCTCATCGGCGCCGTCGACAGTTAAATCGATCCGTGACTGCTCGGCGAGCGTGGTGAGCGGGATGTTCAAGTTTCGCGCCTGCTGCTCGGTTTGCAGGGACGTCGCAATGCCGACGATTTTCAGCCGCTGGTCCGAGATTCGACGGGCCAGCGAACTGACAAAACGGGCAGCGGTGGAACCGGAGCCGAGGCCAAGCACCATGCCGTCTTCGACGAGCGCGAGGGCGGAATCCGCTGCGGCCTGCTTCCATCGATCTTGTTCGAGATGCGCCATTCGTGCGATTCGCTTTCGCCAGGGCGCATCATAGCCGCTTCGATGGAACCTGCCAAGCGCGACGATAACTGCCTGGCTGTCGTTGCGGCGGCACCAGCCGATGTGGGAGCAATGAGTGGAGACGGTGTGCGGAGGGGATGGCAAGAGGAGCAGCAGTGAACTAGAATCCGCGAGGGAGCAGAGCGCGTGTTCCGGAAAATTCTGATCGCGAATCGAGGCGAGATCGCGGTGCGCATCCTGCGCGCGTGCAGGGAGATGAATATCCGCTCCGTCGCGGTGTTCAGCGACGTGGACCGGGCGGCGCTGCACGTGCGTCTTGCGGACGAGGCTTACCATATCGGGCCTGCGGCATCCCGTGAAAGCTATCTTGCGATCGGCAAGATCATTTCTGTTGCGCGCAGGTCGGGATGCGGAGCGGTCCATCCCGGGTACGGTTTTCTCGCGGAGAATCCCGAGTTCGCTCGCGCCTCGGCTGCAGCGGGAATCGCGTTCATCGGGCCGAGCGCCGAAGCGATGGAGATGCTTGGATCGAAAACGGAGGCTCGCCACGTTGCAAAGCGGGTTGGCGTGCCAACCGTCCCGGGGACACTCGATCCGATCGGCAGCCTGGACGAAGCTCTCCGAACATCGCGAGAAATCGGCTTTCCCGTGGTGCTAAAGGCGGTCGCGGGCGGCGGCGGAAAGGGAATGCGGCTGATCGGGTGCGAAAGCGATCTTCAAGCAGGGTGGCGCGATGCGGCGTCTGAAGCAAAAAACGCGTTCGGTGACGAGCGATTGTACCTCGAGAAATATCTGCTTCGGCCGCGGCACGTCGAAATTCAAATTCTCGGTGATCAACACGAAGCGATGGTCTATCTCGGAGAACGCGAGTGCTCGATCCAGAGGCGGCATCAGAAAGTGATCGAGGAAGCGCCGTCGCCGATTATGACACCGGAGTTGCGCCGCGCGATGGGCGAGGCGGCGATCCGGCTCGCTCGCGAGGGCGGTTACACGAATGCGGGCACGGTGGAGTTTCTGGTTGATGACGCGCGGAATTTCTATTTTCTCGAGGTGAACACGCGGCTGCAAGTGGAGCATCCCGTCACGGAGATGACCACGTCGCTGGACCTGGTGAAACTGCAGATCAGGATCGCGGCGGGCGAGAAGCTTCCATTCGGGCAGCGAGACGTGGCGTTTCGAGGGCACGCGATCGAGTGCCGTATTTATGCCGAAGATCCCGACACTAACTTCTTTCCGTCGCCCGGGAAGATCGTGGAACGGCGCGTGCCGACGGGCCCGGAAGTCCGCCTGGACGAGGGAATCTATACAGGCTGGACGGTGCCGAATGAATACGATCCGTTGCTGGGGAAGTTGATTGCGTGGGGCGCGGGCCGGGCGGAAGCAATCGCGCGTCTTCGTCGGGCGCTCGACGAGTATTACGCGACCGGCATCCGAACGAATGTCGGGCTCCTCCGAAGAATTCTGGTTTCACCGGATTTCGAGAATGCTCGAATTCATACGCGATGGCTGGATGAGTTCCTCGAAGCAGGGCAGCGCCCGCAAGCGAAGACGGACGGGCAAGAAGAGCCGCAACGGGAGAAGGCCGCTGCGATCGCCGCAGCGATGTGGCACATGTCGAAGAATCGGTCACAGCGAGATGGGAACCACCGCGGCGACGAAGCCGGAGCATCACGATGGAGGGTGGAGGGGAGATCCGAGCAGGTGAGCCGCGAACTGAGAGAGAAATGAATCTGGAGAAGCGGAATTGAGGATCCCACTTAAGACGCGAGCTGGAACGAGAGTGATCGAGGCGTCGACCGGAAACGGGCGTATGACGTTCGCGATCGATGGGCGTCGGCTGGATGCCGATTCGGTACAGATCGCTCCCGGACTGTATTCGATTCTGCTCGACGGTAAATCATTCGAAGCACACGCGCGGGATGCGAGCGGCGAGGTGATCGTCACAATCGACGGCCGCGATTTCACGTTTCGAGTCGAGGATCCTCGAGAATGGCGGCGCCACGGGAGTGCGCTCGAGGCGAAGGGAAGGCAGCAGGTGGTCGCGTCGATGCCGGGAAAAGTTGTTCGCGTTCTGGTGGCCGCGGGTCAAGCGGTGAACGCAGGGCAAGGGCTCGCCGTGATCGAGGCGATGAAGATGCAGAACGAGGTGCGCTCGCCGAAGTCGGGGACGGTGGAACGCTTGCTGGTCAGCGAAGGCCAAGCGGTGAATGCGGGCGAGATCCTTGCCATTGTGGGATAGAAGCGCGCTTACCGATACTAGCTAAAGGCTGTTGCAAAACCCTCAACTTGAATTCGCTCGGAATTTTGCTGGAAAGTTCTCCACCTTAGGCTGCCAGCCTGGCTGGCAGCCTTGCAACCAGTGACCAGATCCTGATGACTACGCACATTAGGACCTGGCGGCCCTCGATAGTCCAGCCAGGGTAGCCCACCATCATCCGTAATCAAGAATGCCGACCGAGTCGCAAAAAACTCCAGTGGACCAGCGCGATTCCGAGGGAAGGAAGAATTTGCGGCCCGCAAAGCTCCGCACCAGGTGGAAACGAATTCGCTCTGGCTGAGCACCGATGGATCCCTAACTGACTGTCGATGGCGGTATGAGCTGACAGGAAGATGCAGGATCCACAGCAGCATTACGACTCCGACTGCAAGGAAGAGCCAGCTCAACCATCGCTTCATCGTCATTCGCCCTCGCGAGCGCGCTCGAGATTCCGATCCTTATTCAACTCGGCCAGCTCGCGCAAACACTCCTGCAGTTTTTGCCAAGCGGCTACTCCTGCCCGCGTAGCTTCCTCCGCCCCTTTGGGAACGTAGTAGCCGGTGGTCTTGCCCTTCTCCCCACGGTAGCTGATATTCAGGTGCGGACCATGTTTGGGTCCGCCCTTCTGGCAATGACAGCCTGGCCGTCCGCAGGTGCGGTAGGTTTCTGACAGCGTGCCGAAAATGGCCACGTCGGCCAGACGCTCAATCTCGCCCAGCAGCTTACGCCGCCGGGCCTCAGCCGAGCCGGACATTCTCTACCTCCACCTCTCTTTTCCTATGCTCCTGCCAACGGGCAATCGAAAACAGGTTCTTCGTGATCACGCACCACCCCACATAACGCTGGAACCCAGGCTCTCCTTTATAGCCGGCTCGCCTCATCGAGAACGGATTTTTCAGATGGCTGATGGTCGCCTCGCACCCGGCTCGCCAGCGCAGGGCTCGCTTAAACCAACGTTCCTTCTGCCGTTTTGCCCGGCTCTTCGACAAACGGCCCCTCGCCGGCAGGGCCACTTTCTTAACCCCCCAATCCTCCGCCTCCTGCTCGTTCTTAGCGGTAAAAAATCCGCGGTCCGCGGTGGCCATCTGCGGAACTTGCCCAAACGAAGCTTGGTGGTGTTGGATGGCCGGCAACCAAGAGTTCGTGTCTGCCGCGTTCCCTTTCAAAACTTCGTAACCGCTCACGATGCCATTTTCTACTTCATCGATGCGCACCAGCCTACCAAACTCGTTCGGCTTATGCGCTTTTCCCTTGCGGATTACTTGCGTATGCGGCTCAAACAGGCTCAGCACTTTCCCCACCACGTGCCGATTTCCTTCCCACACGCGCTCTTTGGTCTGCGCGATCACCTTGTCCACTAAAGGCAGAAAATGCCGCAGCTGGCCGGCCTGCACTTCGACCTTGCGCAGACTTCCGATGACCGGCAGCTTTCCTTTCTCCCACCGCTCGATGGTCTCACCGGCCTGACGCACCACCTTGCGGGTCAACGCCAGGAGCTTGTCATAACTATCGCGCAGGCGCTGCCGACTGGCTTCCGTCGGGGACTTCGCCGCGCGGCTGATCTCCAGCAGGCGATGCTTCACGGCCCGCCCATGATTCACAACTTCCAGTACGCCGCTCTTGCAATGCGCGGCGATGCGTTTCAGGCTGCGGCTGAGCACGCGAATGCCGTCGCCCAAAAGCGCGCTGTCGGTTGGAAAGTGCACGTTCGTTTCAACGCAAGTCGTATCGGTCCGCAATTTCTTTCCTTCGGCCACACCCTTCTGGCGAGCCAAGCCCACCACCCGCTGATGAATTTCCTCGGTGATCGAAGGGCCCAGCAAAGCAAAGGTTCGGCTGAAGGTACTGAAATCGGGCGTGGCCTCCGCATCGAAATGCGTGAACTGCCGATAGATCAGATTGCTGCGCAGCTCGCGTTCCAGAGCGCGGAAGCTCCAGCCCTTCACATGCTTGAGCACGCAACAACGCAGCAAGCGATCCGGGGCAATGCTCGTGCGGCCGGTGCGCTGGGAAGCCGGGGACCGGGCGGCCAAGCAGTTGCGGACCAACTCGATCAGTTGGGGGTCTTCCAGGAGCTGGTCGACGGGTTCGAGTAAATCATCCTTGAGCAAGGCGGCTTGCTGGGCCAAGGGCATGTAGAACAACCAGGATGGGTGCTGAGCGGGGGGCATCATGTACTCGATACTATCGAGTAAGCTATATTCTGTCAAGAGAAAAGTTGCGATATTTCGAAGATTTCCTTACTTTTCTCTTCGCCATTCGCAGAATCAATCGGCTCCGTGGCTTGAGATCTGCCACGTTTCTCTTCGGTTGCTTGCGGCAATCAAGGAGTTACGCCTAGGGTTCTGCAACAGCCTTTAGCTAGTCTTCGGGAAGTTTGCCGGCGGATTCCAGGATTTCGCGCGCGAGATAATTGGTGACGTGGGATTCGTTGCGGGCTTCCGCCAGATAGGCGGCGCGCAGGAGTTGTTCCTTGCGGCTGCGAAGCATCTGACGGATTCCTTCGCGGACTTGAGGGTCGGAAAGTTCGCGCTGGCCGGCCGGTTCTTTTCCGAGCAGCTTCAGAATTACGTAGCGCCCATCCTTCAGCAAGAGAGGCTGACTGACCTCGCCCACCTTCATGGAAAGCACGCTGCGCTTGAGCAGGGGATCGGAGCGGTTGAAGGAGGATTCCGGGTTGTAGCCGAGATCGCCTCCCGTGGATGCGGTAGAGTCTTCCGAGTAATCCATCGCCAGTTGGGCAAAATCGGCTCCGGCGCTCAGCTTCTGCGCGAGCATCGCGGCTTTGCGGCCCGCCTGCGCTTCGTTGCCGGCCTTGTCGTTCTTCCGGTTGTGGACCGTGGGATCGGGACGCGGCGTGATTACAATTTCGGCAACGTGATACTGGGGCTCCGGAAGGTCGAACTGCGACTTGTTCTGGTTATAGAAGTCAGCGATGTCCTGGTCGGTGACGGAAATCTTGGCGACGACCTCGCGGTTCAGCAGTTTTTGGATCGAGAGTTGCCGGCGGATATTGCTCTTCAAGTCGTCAATGGTGAGTCCCGAGTCATGGAGCTTGCGTTGAAACTCCTCTTCGGTGAAAGGGCTCTTGGATTGCGTAAATTTGTCTTCCACCTCGGCGTCCGTGGCAACCAGATTCATTTTGGCGGCACGCTGGAGGAGAATTTCGCTGTTGATCAGCTCTTCGAGAATCGTGAGCTTGAGCGACAGACCTTCTTCGTGTGAAGGAGGGGGGGAGTCCGGAGTGAGCCGCGAACGAAAATTCTTTTCGACCTCCGCACGCGTGACATCCGTCCCATTTACAACGGCCCATACGTCGGGTCCGGGAGCGACCTCACGTCTGCACGATGCGACGGCGCAGACCAGCAGCGCTGCCAGCATCAAGAGTCTGGGTTTCAACCGGCACTCCTTCGGCGGGAAAAGCTCAAGCAGCTTTCTTGACGCGGCCGGAACGAATGCAAGATGTGCAGACTCGGACGTGCTTGCGCACGCCCTTGACTACGGCTTTGACGCGCCGGAGGTTCGGGTTCCAGCGGCGGCGCCGCAGGTTGTGCGCGTGGCTGATCACGTTCCCGTAACTCGGCTTCTTGCCGCAGATTTCACATGCCAATGCCATGTCGATGTTGCTCCAATCGAGAAATATCGCTTTCTGCGAGACTTTGATGCTAACAGAGAAACGCACGGGAGAGAAGCGATTTGCCCGCACGAAGAGCCAGTATGCACAAGAAGAGGAATCGGGCGAAGCCCGCGCGCGGGAAACTTGGCCAACAGAGGAACCGATTACGTTCTCCAAATAACAAAGCCAGACACTTGGGCCGACACCCCAGGTCCAAGAAAAATGAAAGCAAGGCACTCGGAATTCGTGCGCAAAAACTGTTCATTGCGGAAGGTGTGTGCAGTGAGCTCCCGAATGCGGCGATACACTTGTGTTGGCGAACACCTGTGAGGGGCGACTCAAGATTCGGTCGCGTCAGGCAGCCAGGTCTTCGACATAGGTTCGCCGAACTGGCTTCGCACGCTCTGGTACAGCCGGTAAGGCTCGTCTTTTATGACCATGAACGAGCGGAAGGTGATGGGTCCGTGGTCCGAGGAGACAATCCAATCATCGGATGACTGCGTTGACACGACCGCGGCGAGCAATTGCTGCCGGGCAGTCTGGGCCGGATCTTCCCCCATGGCGAAAAGGGCCAATGGGCCGCGCATCAGCGCGACCGTTTCCGGATTTTCCGGAGCGACGGCCTCGAGCCTTAACGGCATCTCGAACTCGACTTCCACGCGGTCGCCGTCATTCCAGGTTCGCTGAAGGGCGAGAAATTTTCCGGGAGCGATTTCCTGTTCGACGCGCTTTCCATTGACGCTGACCACCGTTTTGGGGCCGATCCATGCCGGGATGCGAACATATAAAGCGAACGTTTCGGAGCGGGGCGTGGAAAGCGTCATCTCAGTTGTCGGGCTTTTCGGGTAATCCGTCTTCTGGCTCAGCATGCACTTCGTTCCGCCCTGCATCCAGGTGACGCGCGAGGGGAGGAACAGGTTCACGTAGAGACCATCGGAGGCCTGGTAGTAGGAACTGATGTGATAATCCGCACTGAGCTGCGGAAAAGTTCCGGAACAGCAGGGCCACTTGGACCAATACCAGACTTTCTTGGCGTCTGTGTTGTTGTAGTCGGAATAGTAGTAGCTGGTTCCGTCCGGCTGAATGAGGCGCGCACCCCCGATCGTGTTGTAGAGCAAGCGTTCCATGCTGTCGCCGTAGCGGGAGTCACGGGTCATGCGTAAGAGATAGCGGGTGATTTTAAAGTGGCCGTAAGCCCCGCAGGGCGTCTCGAAGCTGTAGTGCGTGGCTTTCAGGCTTGCCGCAAGCGCGCCACGGCCCGGCTCGACGAAGGCTTCATCCGGTCCCCATCCTCCCGTCGCGAAACTTTGGTCCTCCACCATCTGCAATCCATTGCGCGCCGCCTGCAAATATTTCTTGTCGCCCAGCACCAGATACCCTTGCATGGCGGAACTTAGCGCGTTCACGTGGCTATACGCGTGTTCAAAGGGCAGCACATTGGCGTTCCGCGAGAGTGGATCGAAATAATTCTGTTCTAAATAGCGTGTTCCGAGTTCGCGATAGCGTTCGTCGCCGCTTCGCCGGTAGGCCAGGAACAAATTCTCGGGCAGCGTGTAGGTTTCATCCCAGGTCGTCGCGATATCGGTATAGCCTCTCGAGCGCTGTTCGTACCGATTCAGCGCGTGATCGGGCAGATGCGGCAGGACCGCTTGTGTCGCTTTCCAGTGCACCTCCATTGCAATGGGATCTTTCGCGAATTCGTGCGCGTCGATCAGGCCGCAGCTCGTCTTATCGTATGTGTACGCCGGGAGCCGATAGCCGACGTAGAACTTGCCTGCCGGATCGACGGTTGCCGCAAACCCTCGGACCAGGCGATGAACTTTTTCCTGCGTGGGCCTTGATCCGGTCACTGCATAGGCGCGCGCCAGCGCAGAAAGATACTGGCCAAAACTGTGCCCGGGAATAAAGCCATGGAAATTGTTTGCCGGATTGAAATCGACGGAATTGTCGTACCAACCGCCCATATCGGGACCGGGAGCCGGCAGTCCCTCGCGCTCTCGGAAAGGTTTCAGCAGTGCGTCTTCATTCAGGCTCAGGAACAGTTCGTGATTGTGGTCAAACTGATGGCGAAAAAGTCCGTCGAGCAATTCGACTTGCGCATATCCAAGCTGCGAGAGGGGAGGAACAACGGCGACCTCTGGCGAAGATGCAGGTCCGCCACGTACGCCCGAATTGCGAGCTGGATGAGCCAACGAGGAAGCCGCCCTGGCGGCACCCGCGACGAGAGCGCTCCCAGCGGCTGCCGTGCCGGCCTTCAGGAATTGCCTTCGCGATGATTTCTTCATATGCCCGCTCCTGTAAGAGGAACCGCACAGACGGAGTTCCCGTAAACGTTTTCGCCAACATAGGCCCTGTGGCGGTTGATTGTCAAATTTCTCGTCCCGGAAAGGCGGCGTGGCAAGGGGCCCGGGCCCGGGGGGCGATGCCGAGCCCCTGCCGCGTCTACCGCTACCGCTGCCGTGTCAGAACGTGAACCGTGCAGCCACCTGCCACCACCTAGGCAGTTGCTGGGAACTGACCTTCCCGAAATTTGGATCGAGGGGGTCGGCGTCCACGAATCCAAGGTTGGTGCGGTTGAAAATGTTGAAGAACTCGAACCGCAGTTGCAGATCGAGCCTCTCCGTGAGGCGGTTGTCCTTGTAAAAGGCTGCATCCGTTTCGGCGAAGTTGGGTTCGCGGAACTGATTCTGCTTCTCGTTGCCCTCTGTTCCGGCGGCTGGCTGTGTGAACTGACTCGCCGAGAAAATTCCGGTTAGAAAGGCCTGACGCGAGTTGCCCTGCGCATAGCCTGCCGCATTCGGATAGTCGAAGTTGTCGCCATCAGCATTGTAGTCGCCGCTGTTGGCGGACAATCCTGTGATGGGATTCGAAGCGGACGGGTTGGTACACGCCGCGGTTCCCGTGTTCGCACACGTTGGCAGGAACGGGTGCTGGTTGATTACGGTGAAAGGATAGCCGGACTGGAAGATGCTCGTCCCACTGACTCCCCACCCTCCGGTGAAGTGTCCAACGAGACCCTGCCCGCCATTCAGGCCGGGGAGCTGATAATTCAGAGTGAGAGAGAAGCGGTTCGGCACATCCCAGGGAGAAGGCCCGTAGTACTGCCCAACGTTCAAAGCTGACGGGTACCTGCCGGCATCGTCCTTCGACGCCGAGTGTGTGTACGAGGTGTCGAAGAAGCCGTGCGAGAAACGGCCCCGGAAATCGAAGGTTATGCCTTCGTAGTTGCCGCGGCGGTCGTTCGCAGAGTAGGTGATAGCGCCGAAACTGGAGTTGAGGCGAGTGGGAACCAAGCTGTTGTGCTGTATCAAGTCACCCGCATAGGCGTTGATGTCCACACCATAGCTGACGATGCCGGACTGGTCGTTGTTGCCGACCAGATCGTAGCTGTGCGAGCCCGAATAGCTCACGCTAGCGACATACCTTGCTCCAATCTTTCGCTCGACACTAAGGGCCCAGATGTCGGCCCGGGGAGAGTTGAGATTGGGATTGATGCCGCCAATCGGGAAATTGAGCCCTGCGATGCCGCCCTTGGCGTCAAGAGTTGGAGTGAATGTGGCATAGGTGAAGCCGAACGGAGGCGTGTTGCTATTTCCCAATACGAACACTGGAGGCCCGGAGTTTGCAGTTCCTCCAGCAAAAAACGTCGGAATGATTGGTCCCGGCGGATTGCCGCGGAATTCTTCCTGAACGTTCGCTTGCGTGAGCCAGTTGTTGTAGATACCGAATCCGCCTCGCACTACCCAGTCCCCGTTGCCGGTAGGATCCCAGGCAACGCCGACGCGAGGGCTAAAGAGGTCGGTTACGGAACGGTTCAGGGCGTGGTAGGACTGCTTTGCGAAGCCGTTGGCGATCTTCTCCTGGAGCGTGGCTCCCGGACCGGTGTAGAAGTTGCCAAAAACTGTGGTGGGACTTCTAGACCACGGGTTCCCCTGATCGTCCCAGCGCAGACCGTAAGTCACCGTGAGATTCGGCTTGAGTCTCCAGCTATCTTGAGCGAACAGCCCTGCCGTAGTAGACGCAGCGTTCCAAGACCACAAAACAGGTTGCCCCGTATTTGGGTCGTACATGGCGCCTCCCTCGGTTAGAGCTTGGTCTTGGACAAGCGTGGTCAAATCGCTGAACGTGAAGGAGGGCGTGGAATAAGGTCCCTGGAAGGGCTCGACATCATCTCCGAACCAGCCCTCATATCCGAACTTTAGTGTGTGCGTACCCTGAATGTGGGTCAGCTCATCGCGCCAGTGGTAATTGTGCTGGATGAAATCGCCCTGGGCGAAGCCGACGCCGAAAGCCATCCCTCCGTCCGCGTTCACGCCCGCAACGTGCACGTTAGGAACTGTGTAGTCGGGCGCGCCGCTGCCCAGCGTCCCCTCAACCCGGTTTGCGCCGAAGATAGCTTCATTCAGCGTGTTGCCGGAGAAGGTGTGCGTCCAGTTGAATTGGACGGCACGCTGCCAGTTTTGATTGTTTGCTGGGGAGAATTGCGGTATGGCCGTGGGTTCTCCGTAGGTCAGCGTGGTTCGATATAGACTGCCGTAGATGCGGTCCTTGCTGAAGTATTTATCGATGCGCAGGAACCACTGCGTTCCATTGCGAACCGCAGTAGTGTTAAAAAAGCCGTTATCAATCGTTGGCAGGTTACAGGGCAGCAAGGCGCTGCCAACCGTGATGGATCCGCTTGCGGGGCAGCCTCCCAGGTACTGAGCCGCGGTTTCTGACACAGTCGCGCCCGAAACGTTCGCGGGAACATATTTCGTAAGCAATCCTGTTCCGACGGTATTCGGGAAGTTTGTCTGCGCCCACGACGTGAACTGGGGATCAGTAAAAGTCACCAAGCTACTGGCGGATTGGGACGAGCGCAGCGGTTCGACGTCGAAGAAGAAGAAGAATTGGTGGTGAGGAATCACCGGCCCGCCAATACCTGCCGATATGTTGTTGCTGTGGAACGGCGGGTATTTGTCGCCGCTAAAGTGAGTCCGGGCAAACATGTTCTGGTAGTTGAAGTAGTCGCTCGCAAAGCCGTGGAATTGGTCGGTCCCCGATTTCGTCGTCATCGTGACCTGAAGACCATTGGCGCGCCCGTATTCCGCCGAGAAAGAGTTCACTTGAATATTTGCTTCCTGAACTGAATCGGGGTTTGGAGTAAGGTTCAAAACACCCTGACGGATGCCGCTGGTCACGTCGAGACCATCCACAACCCACATATTTGACATCTGGCCTTCGCCGTTAGCGCTCGCGTCCACCTGGGTCTCCGTGGAGAAGTTGTCGACACCGGATCCGGGGGTGCCAGTCGAACCCGGTTGACCACCGCCTTGTGTGCCCAACCCCGTCACTCCGGGCGCGAGGGTTGCCAGCGTGACCAGGTTCCGGCCAGCTACAGGCAACTGAGCAACAGCCTGGTTCTCAAGTGTCATCTGGTTTCGCGTTTCCGCGGTGTTCAAGATGGGGGCTTCGCCGGTGACTTCGACGGACGCTTGCACGCCTTTGACTTTCAAACTGATCGGGACGTTGCGAGTCTGGTTCGTTTCGAGAGTGATGTTGACGA
Source organism: uncultured Acidobacteriota bacterium (assembly GCA_963753475.1). Lineage (GTDB taxonomy): Bacteria > Acidobacteriota > Terriglobia > Acidiferrales > UBA7541 > Palsa-295. Next base: position 8,397 of record CAVWCN010000003.1, on the reverse strand, counting down.
TCTCGTTCGTGAAGCCGGAACTCTGGACCGTGATCTGATAGGATCCCGGCGCGAGGCTGAGGAACTGGAAGTTTCCGGCGGAATCAGTGGTGGTGGTCGCAGAGACTTTAGTCGCGGCGTTGACGAGCGTTACACTGGCGTTGGGTACGCCGGCACCACTTGGATCCTGCACGGTGCCCTGAATGTTGCCGCTGAATTGCGCAAGTGCCGTGCCGGCAAGCAGGCTCACCGCCAGAAGCACACCGAGGACGCGCAATGTGGTAAACGTTTGCTTCATTGTGGAGCTCCCTTCATTCGTGGTGGAACGAGATTTAGTCCTGAGAACTTAGGCCCTATTCTCCCAAGTGCTGAGTTTCTTCAGATGAGTTGGTAACCGTTTGAAAAATCGGGACAGCAGCCCCGCGCTCCCGATTTCGCTGGAGACCCGTCGCACCCGCGCTGCAGCCTTACAAGCCACCTTTATAAGAGAGCCTCCCTCTGATTGGTGTACCCGGCAGCAACGGGGGTGGCCGCCGCTGCCGGGTCTCCCTGGTCTAGAAGGAGATACGAGCGCCAAGCTCGATTTGGCGCGCCTGCAGCGCTGTGGTCACCTGCCGAAAGTGGCGGTGTCCGCCAGATTAGCGTCTACAGGTCCGAGGTTCGCTATCGTTAAACAAATTGAGGAACGTCAAACCGCAACTGGAAACTCCCGGCTTCGCCGAGCCAAGGGACGCGTGTGTTCTTGATCACGCTGGCATCCACCTGGAAGTAGCTAGGATTTCGGTAGATATTGCGCGTGAGATTTCCTTCGGTGTTCGCGGCAGGGGTGCGCGAAATCCGCAACGGTAAATAGCGCCGGCTTTATAGGCATCTCGACTATGAGAACCGCTGAAGTCACCGCTGGGTGCGTTCGGGATATCGTAGATGACGCCGTCGTTGTTGTAGTCGCAAGCGGAACCCACCAGCGCAGACGACCCAGAAAGGATTCCCGCTCTGAATAGCCGCGAGGCTGCTGATCTCCCACCCGTTCGTGAGCACCCTTCCGAAGCCGCTTTTCAAACCGGGTATGGTGTACAGTCCGCGAAAAGGAGAAGCGCTGACGAACATCCCAGTTGGCGTCTCCACCAATAGCTGAAATATGCAGCCGGATCAGGGATACCCAGACCGCCATCCTGATCGAACCGCGTTCCTGCTTCGGGGTAATCCTGTGCGTGAGAGAGGGTGTAGGAGGCTTGGAAGTTGCCGCGGCTTCCGGCGTTCCGCCGAACAGCGAGAATCATCGCGTTATATGTGCCGGCGTTGGAGTTGGTCGACGTAAGTCATCGGCCCAAAGTACGGGTTAGGCCGGTTATTGGCGGTGCAGCCTGGACACCGATTCCAATCGCTTCCCGTGAGTCCATCATAGGAGTGAGAACCCGAATAGCTCGCCGACATTACCAACTGCCACGGAAGCTGATGTTCCACTCCAGCTACATAGTTGACCGAGAGGGAGGAATGAGATCCGGGGCCAATGAATTCACGCCAGTCGGTAAAGGCACCCCGTTTGAATCGTAGCCGCCTTGGGAATTTAGGGTCAGCGCGGGGATCCCCGGCAGCGGGAAATTGAAGGGATACGTGGAATTCTGCGCGAAAGCAAAATCGGGCTGCACAGCGGTGGCGCCTGGAAAGCCATTGGCAATAAAATTCTCACTCAGGACGCTCGGCGGGTTGTTGCGCATTTGATCGACGCTCTGGCCGAGAACAACCCAGTCGCGATATACGCCAACGCCGCCGCGGATCACCCAGGTAGCGTGGCCCGTGGGATCCCAGGCTACACCGATCCGGGGACTCCAATAGTTGGTTTGGGCACTGCTGAAGAGCCCGTCGCTCTGCTGTTTGACGGACGCCCCGGCAATGCGCTGCTCGATACTCGAGCCCGAGCCCAGAATGATGTCGCTGAAGCGGAAGCAGGCATTCGCCGGAGCACCGCAGCCAACGTTTGCCCACCGCTTGTGATTCGTGAAGTCGTCCCATCGCAGTGCCAAGGTGAGCGTCAGGTTGGGCTTCACTTTCCAACTATCTTGCGCGAAAAGGCCAAAGGGGTTCGTCTGTCCGCCGAAGATTACGTAGCCAGCCTGTCCGGTCAGCGGGTTGTAAGCTCCGACGTTCTCCGTGTAAGGGTTATCCATCGCGAGGTCGAACAGATTATTAAAGGTAAATGTCGGGCGCACGTTGACAGGAGTAAAGTCGCCATGCTCGATCGCGTGATCGCCCTCGTATCCGAATTTAAACGTGTGGGCACCGCGGACCCAGCTCAAAACGATCCGCCAATTGTAATTCGGTCCTCTGTATTCGCCAGGTCCCCAGCCGCCGCCAATGCTGAAGCCTTGGCTACCGTCGCTGACACCAATCGCCGGTACAGAAAGGTCCTGTCCGGAAACCGCGTCTGTCCATTCGCGCCGCCGACGCTGGCGAACCCGAACGCACCCTCCAGCAAGAGGTTGGCGTTAAAGATGTGGGTATAATCCATCTGTCCGTAGCGGTTCCGCATGATGTTCACCGCCCGCAGGCCGGTGCGCGGAGATGGCTGCTGCTGGTCGAAAGAATCGTTGTAGTAACTCAGGTAAAAGCGATCGTTGGTCGTGAAATACTAGTCGAAACGGAAATTGTACTGGAGGGCGTTGTAGTAGGGACTGAACACAAAGACTTCCCTGATCAAGAACCGGGAGTGCGCAGGGAACCGTCGCGGAATTCCCATTTTGGGCCGCGTACGTAAACGTGGTTTGCCCTGATGGGCATGGCCCTCCGAGGAGATATTGATCAGCCGTGGCCGTCAACGCCTGTGGAGTGGAGATTCGTGGCGGGATACTTCTGGATCGCTGTCGTCCCGACGCTCGATGGGAAGTTTGCCTGTGGCCCAAGTATCAAACTCGGGGCGTCCCACGTTGCCTTGCCCTGCTGCTTCCGGATTCTTTGCCCAGAGCTTTTCGACGTCCGCGAAGAAAAAGGCCTTGTTTCTGATGATTGGGCCGCCGAGGGTTCCGACCAGATCTTTCCGAGAGAACGGCGCGATGACGCTTCGAAAATCCGGAGCAGCCTGCAAGTCCTGATTTGTAAAAAGAGGCTCCCCTGATCCGTGGAATTGTTCGTGCCGGACTTGGTCGTGATCTGGATCAGGATCGGAGCTGCCTAGATTGTTTTCCGCATCAAACGAGTTCGCTTGCATCGACGACTTCCTGAATGGCGTCGGGAATGGGCGCAAGAATGATGTTGCCGTTTTGAACGGGGCTCGTTACGTTCATGCCATCCACGAAAACGACGTTGCCCGTGTAACTCCGGCCGTTGGCGCTGATCTGTGGCGTCTGGGTGCCGAAATTGTCAGGCAGTCCGCCCGGCGACTCGCCCGCGCCCCGCGTACCCACTCCTACAACTCCAGGCTGAACAGCGAGAACATCCCACAGGTTGCGGTTCACGGTAGGCAGGTCGCGGACCGTCTGGCTGTTCAAGGTCGTTTGAATGCGGGTATCGGCCGTGTCGACTGGCGCAGCTTCATAAGTAACGGTGGTTGTTTCCGTCACGGAGGCAATGGGCAGGGTGACGTTGACGCTTTGAAGCTGAGCCGTGCTGAGCGTCAGCCTGACTTCGGTCGTTTTGAACCCTTTCGCCGAGACAGTGACGACATAGTTGCCGGGCGCGAGATTGTTGAAACCGTAGCTCCCCGACCCGCTGGCGGCCATGGAATGCACGACACCATTGTCCAGGTTGCGGAGTTCCACCGTCGCACCGGCCACGGCCGCGCCCGATGGATCCATAATGGTGCCCTCAATGTTTCCGCTGAATTGCGCGTAGGAACAGGTACAAGCGAAGACCGAGCAGACAAGAAACACGACGAGACGGTGCACCCACCTTGCCATTCTCCCCTCCCCCTTGCTTCCGGCCCCAGCCTAACTGCATTCAGAGACTGCCTGAGCGCCGGAATGCCCCGAATAGCACCCAGAGAAAACGTTTACTCGCCTAATGGAATGTAATTAGTGCAGGATCATTTTTTTGTCAAGGAAAAAAGAGGAGAAAGCTGGCTTAATATACTGTATACAGGGCGACAGTCGGGTCCCGTGGCTATCGGTTCCGACTATTCCCGAGACACGGCGTTCGGTTCGGGCTCCACAAGCTTGTAGCGGTTGTGGCTGGCCTCCATCTTTCTATCTTTTTCCCTGAGTGAGGCGAGCCGCTTTAGCAGTTCTGGAATCTCTGCGGTCTTTCGAGTCTTCCTCAAAGCCTGCACGAGGCGATAGAGCGCTTCCTGGTCAGTTGGATCCAAGCGTAGCACCATTCTGCATTGTCGGATCGCCGGGGCGAGTTGACCGTCGTCGTAATACAGTTTGCTCAACAGATCCCGCCCAAGAACGAGCGTCGGCCTGAGTTCCACCGCCCGCTCGGCAGCACGCAGCGCCTCAGCAAATTCGGGACTTCCCGGCTGCGCGCCATTCTGCGCCAGAGCATCAGCGAGGAGATAGAGCAGAACGGGGTCGTTCGGATGCTCTTTCAGGCGGGACCGGACCGTCGTGAGGGCGTCGCCCGCGCCCTTCTGCTGCAGCTTCGCCAGACTCTCGGATTCTGAACTGAAGGCTTGTCGTGGGTCGAGGCGCTGGGCAGTTTCGAAGTCGGACTCTCCCTTGTCATACTGTCCGACTTGAACGTGGAGTATTCCGCGTGCGAGGTAGAGTGGAGCCGAGTTGGGGATGTGGCTCAAACCAACGTTGAGCATGTCGATTCCTACTTGAAACGACGAATGATCGAAGGCGAGCGTCGCGAAATCCAAATAATAGTCGACGTTGCGCGGATTTCTGACGATTGCCTCGCGGAGAAACTGAACCGCGCGCGGCGTGTCGCCGATTTTCTCGGCAGCGTTCGAAGCGATATCGAGAGCTTCAGCGCTCGTGTCGGTTTGCTGCAGAATCGGATCCAGCGTGGTGAGCGCGTCGTGAGGTTCGTCCGCAAGAAACTGCGCTGCCGCCAGATGGATCCGGGCGCGAGAGTCCTGCGGCGAAAGCGAAACGAGACTCTGGTAAATGTTCACGGCGTCGGCCGGACGCCCAGCCTGCACCAGGCAAAACCCGTACTCTTCAAGGGCGGGGGGTTGCGAGAACAGGACTTTGCCGCTGGAGTGAAAGTGCTCGATGGCAGCCTTGCAGTCATGGCGTCTGTAGGCGAGAACTGCAAGCATCGCGTGGCTGGTTTCGTCATTTGGCTGAATCTTCAGTATGCGATTCAAAAGGCGGGCGGCCCGCTCGCTGCCCGTGTTGTACTCGATTTGTGCGGCGCCCTCGAGGGCCGGCAGGTAGTTCGGGGCAACGTTCAGTGCGGAATCGTACGCCGCAAGGGCCCCATGGTCTTCGCCGAGACCCGAGAGGGCAAGTCCCTCCATCGTCAGGAACTGCGGGTCATTCGGAGCCGCCTGCAAGGCCGAGCGCGTCACCTGCAAGGCTCGTTGGAAGTTTCGGACACGCAGGGCGGCAGTGATCGAATTTGCAGTTTCTGTTCGGTCCTGGCCTGCGGCGGCAACAGCGGCGACAAGGAGCAAACAAATGAGAAAGCCAGTACCCCCCTGATTTCGAGGGGGCAGGCACGGGTTTTGTTTCACGCCCGCAAATGCAACTCGCGCGAGAGGGCACGGAATCGTTGCACGGAGTCGAGGAAACGTTTTCAAGGAAATTTAGGTATACTCCTGCTGATTTTACTGTGTCAAGGAACGGCCTGACTCGGGAAGATCGAACGGCAATCGGACGCAAGATTGCGTCGGTCGATCATTAGTTCATTAGTATTGACATGGATGGAGTGAGAGTGAAAATCACGCGCCGTGCGCTTCTTATGTCCTTTCCTTTCGGTGCCTCCGCATGGAACGTGCTGGGGCAGGGCATGAGTGCGCGGCACGCCAAAGCGCAGCCGAAGCTCCCTCCCTCGGGGCGGCCTTTCGACGCGCATTTCGTAGACATCGCGCATGAAGCCGGTCTGGTCGGGCCAGTCATCTACGGCTCGCCAAGCCATGACGACTACATTCTCGAGGCCACGGGCTGTGGCTGCGCGTTCATCGATTACGACGACGACGGCTGGATGGACATCTTTCTGCTGACAGGAACGCGGCTCGGCGGAGCGCCACCGCACACGACTAATCGACTGTATCGCAACAACCGAGACGGGACGTTCGCTGACGTGACGGAGAAAGCTGGGCTCACGCGCGTGGGATGGGCATCGTCGGTTTGTGTCGGCGACTACAATAACGACGGTTCCGAGGATATTTTTTGCACGTACTATGGCCAAAACGCACTCTATCGAAATAATGGAGACGGCACGTTCACGGACGTGACCAAGCAGGCGGGACTGTGGAACGATGGACCAACCCGCTGGGGCGCCGGTTGCACGTTCATCGATTACGACCGGAACGGACATTTGGATTTGTTCGTCTCGAACTACGTGCAATTCGATCTCGCCCGTATCCCCAAGCCCGGAAGCGACGTGAACTGCAACTGGAAGGGCATTCCGGTGGAATGCGGGCCTCGCGGTCTGCCGTTTCCTTCCCAGCATTTTTATCGCAATAATGGCGATGGCACCTTCACCGACGTCAGCGAGGAGTCGGGCGTGTCCAAGACGCACGAGAACTACGGCATGACTGCGCTGTGCGCCGACCTGGACGAAGACGGCTGGCCGGATATTTACGTGGCGTGCGATTCCACACCCAGCCTCCTCTTCATGAACAACCACGATGGAACATTTCGGGAAGAAGCCATTTTGCGCGGTGTGGGGCTCAACGAAGACGGTATGGAGCAGGCGGGCATGGGGATCGGAGTGGGAGACTACAATCTCGACGGTCACCTCGACCTCTACAAGACTCACTTCACCGACGACTCCAATACGCTCTATCGCAACGACGGCAAAGGGTATTTCGACGATGTGACTCTGGCCACGCGTCTCGGGGTGGAAACGCACTATACGTGCTGGGGAACGGGAATCGTCGATCTGGACAATGACGGATATCCGGATATTTTCGTGGTCGCCGGGAGCGTGTATCCGGGGCTCGAGCGAAGCCTGCCGCAGTATGTAAACAAGTGTCCGCGGCTCGTGTTTCGGAACCTGGGCAACGGCACGTTTGAAGAACTAGGCGATGCAGCGGGACCGGCGATTCCGAACGCGCATTCCAGCCGGGGTTGCGCTTTTGGCGACTTCGACAATGACGGCGACCTGGACATTTTAGTGGTCAATTTGAACGAGCCCCCATCGCTGCTCCGGAACGACATCCGCGGCTCAAATCACTGGCTGAAGGTGAAGCTGGTTGGGACGAAATCAAACCGGAGCGCCATTGGCGCTCGAGTTCTGGTCCGTTACGGAAAGAAAATCCAGGCGCAGGCGGTAACGAGCCAGTCGAGCTTTTATTCGGCGAACGACATGCGAATACACTTCGGACTGGGCGCGGAAACAGCCGCGGATGTCGAGGTGCACTGGCCAAATGGGGGCGTCGAAACGTTCAAAGCGACCTCCGCCAATCAACTCGTAACGATCGAAGAGGGTAAGGGCGTCGTCCCCAGCAAAGGCTGGCCTCCCGGGGAAAAAAATAGTGTTGGCAGCCGCAAATGAGCGAACCGCCGCATGCGTTTGTTTGGGCGATGCATACCGGTTTTCGTCGAACGGTTACCGCGTGAGGACGGAAGCGACGTGGTGACACAGTCCAATACTGCCGGTCCGATAGCAGTTCATACTACTCCGATGATTGCCCCAGCGTTATAATCTGCGGCGAAGGAGAACCACATGATGCGTTGCTCAAAGACTATTCTCTTTTCGATTCTTGCGTTCTGCGTAGTTGCCTTTGGGAGTTCCTATTTGTCTGCCTCCGACACTTCCCCGGCGGGGAAGACAACGATCCTCAAGGCGGCCGACATCTCGGCAAAGATATTCCCTGAGCGAGTGTTTTATCAGGGCAAGACCGCTCCCGCCGAACTTCGGAACACGGGTGGTGTTCGCTTCGCCGATGGCGCCTACTTTCTGGCGGGTCTCGTCGACAGTTCGGGTTATTCGACGGCCGTCAAAAGCAAATACCAGGCTTATTTGCTCACGGAAGTTCCACTGCAGTTCGGCGGCCACGAGCTGAAAGCCGGCGCCTACGGCGCTGGATTTGTCTCGGGATTCTTCGTTGTCACCGACATCGGAGCGCACGATCTCTTGCGTGTTCCGGCGCCACACGATATGGCAATCAAGCGCCCCGTTCCGCTGCAAGTTTTAGCTGGTTCAGTCGCCGGAACCTACCGGCTCTATCGCGGCCGTGATTACGTCGAATTTCGTCGCGGCGAGCTCTGACACCGGTCAGAAGCAGCTGCTTTTGAACTAGGCGTCCACCCTTTCAGAAGCTGATCTGAATCACTGTCCTCAGGAGGTTTTTCTTGATGAGAC
>CAVWCN010000002.1:0-53287 GCA_963753475.1 uncultured Acidobacteriota bacterium | reverse complement strand
AGCCGCGATTGCACCCCGTGCGGAGCAGGTGTAAGCTAGCGACGATTGGTCGAGCCGAGTCGCGGCCCGGCCGAGGTGGCGCGGGGGCAGAGCCACACGGGAGCTTTCCATGGCTACTCCACGAAGCATCGCGTTGCCGGTTGCTCTCCTTGCGCTGTCCGTCTCCGCGGTCCCTGCTCACGCGCAAAGGAGCGGCGCGCGCGTGCCTGCTCACGCCCGTCCGGCACAAGGCCAAAGGACGGCGCCTCCTTTCACGCCCGCCAGAGGACGTGGCCGTCGCGCCGAGCGACGCGGTTCGAACGGTCTCTTCTTTTACCCCGACTACTTCTTTGATGACTACGAGCCGTACGCGGAAGGGGCACAAGAGCAGCCGCCCGTCCAGCAAGTCGTGATTCAGCAGCCGGTGCAGCAGCCTCAACAGCCGCCTGTGAAGCCGATCGAGCCACTCGTTTTGGAAGAACGCAATGGCCAGTGGATGCGCGTTCCCATCGGCAGCCAGGCGCCGGTCACCAGCGAATTGAACCAAGCGAATGGCGCCGCGGCCTCTCCGGTTCAGGCGCCGCCGCTCGGTGGCCAGAAATCGTCTCAGCCGCCAGTCGAACTGCCGCCTGTGGTTCTGGTGTTCCGTGACGGCCACAGGGAAGAAGTCGGGAATTACATGATCGAGGGCAACGCGCTCTACACGAACGCGGATTATTGGGCGACTGGCTCCTGGAGCAGGAAAATCCTTATCGCTGATTTGGACGTTCCCGCCAGCCTAAAACTCAACGCCGAGCGCGGGGCGAAATTCAGTCTGCCCCGTGGGCCGAATCAAGTCGTGATCCGATTTTGAATCTTCGTGAGCTGATCCTTCCTGTCCGATTGCTAATTCCGCGCCCTGCCGTAGAATCCCGCCTGAAGCGAGCCCGTAGGTTCCTTATTCCGCGGTTCGGGCTGATGAGGTGAACGAATGTCAGTACAAGACCTGAAGTTCGCCAGCCGAACGCTCCGCAAGAGCCCCATCTTTACGATCACGGCGGCAATTACGATTGCGCTGGGAGTCGGAGCGAGCACCGCGATCTTCAGCGTCATGAACGCCGTTCTGCTGCAGCCGCTGCCATACAAGAATCCGAACCAGCTGGTCGTCGCGTGCAGCGACCTTCAGGTGCGTCACGTTCGCGACTTCCCGTTTTCGAACGAAGACTTCGTCGACCTGCGCGACGGAACGAAGAATGTGTTCCAGGACATGGCGGGAGTCTTTACTCTCCGCAACGTTTTTCCCCGCGAAGATGGAACGCCCGAGCAGATCCGCCTCGCCGTGGTCACCACAAACTTTTTTGACTTGATGGGCGCCAAAATCGCCCTGGGACGCGACTTCACGAAGGAGGATGGACTGCCGCAACCTGCTCCTCCGCCGCCCGGCACACAGGCGGCGGCACAGCAGCCTCGCCTGCCAAACATGGTCATTCTGAGTTACGAGTACTTCCAGCGACGCTTCGGCGGCAATGCTGCTGTGCTCGGGCGTACGATCCAGACGCAGGGGCCGTTCAGTCCCACGATCATTGGTGTGCTGGCGCCGCACTTCCGGTTGTATTTTCCGCCCGAAGCGGAAACCGCGTCCGATCCGGAAATGTGGGCCGCGAACCGCCTGAAGTATGACAACGCCAACCGAAACGGCGTTTCAATCCACGCGGTTGCGCGGCTGAAGGACGGCGTCTCGCTGCCGCAGGCCCAGCAGGCGGCTGATAACGTCGCCGCGGAGGGCCGGAAGGATTTCCTGATCGAGCGGACGTCCGGCTATGCCATCCGGCTGGAGCCGATGCGGCGGAATCTTGTCTCGGAGGTGCAGCCGACGATTCTGGCGCTGATGGGCGCGGTGATTTTTCTGTTGCTCATCGCCTGCGCCAATGTGGCCAACCTGCTGCTGGTGCGCGCATCGCTGCGGGAGCGCGAACTCGCGATTCGCGCGGCCATGGGAGCGAACAGGTGGCACCTCGCTCGCCAGATGCTGACGGAGGCATTTCTCCTCGCGGGCCTTGGCGCGGCAGGGGGACTCGCGCTGGCGTGGATTGGAATCGAGGAACTGCTCGCCGTGGCGCCGGCCAATCTTCCGCGGATGGAGACAATCCGCATCGACGCGCCGGTGCTCGCCTTCACGGCGGTTGCTGCGCTGGTGGCGGCGGCCATTTTTGGTTTGATGTCGGCGTGGCGGGCGTCGCGACCGGACGTGGTCACCGTGCTCGGCGGAAGCAGCCGCAACGAGGGTCTCACCAGCGGAGGACTGTTGAGGAAGCTGGTGGTGGTGGTGGAAGTGGCGCTCTCGTTCGTTCTGCTGGTGGGATCGGGACTGATGTTTCGCAGTTTCCAGGAATTGCAGCACATCGACCCCGGCTTCGATCCGCACAACCTGCTGACATTTCAAGTGCTCGGAAATCGCGGCGGCGCAAAGCCGGAGGAGCGCGCTGCCTTCACGCGACAAATTCAGCAACGGTTGCAGGCTATCCCCGGCGTTCAAAGCGTCACGGCGGCGTTCCCGTTTCCGCTGGGCGGCGAATTCAGTCCGATTCGCTGGGGTAATCTCGATGCCGGCGCCGACGCGAGCAAATTCCAGGCGACGGATTTTCAATTTGTGCTGCCGGGCTACTTCGAGACGATGCACACGCCCCTGATCGCGGGGCGGACGTTCACCGATGCAGACAACCAGCCCGGCCGGAACGTAGTGGTTGTCGACGAGATCCTGGCCAAGAAGGCTTTTCCGCACGAGTCGGCGGTCGGCAAGCAGATACTCATCCGGATCCGCACACCCGAAGCTGAGCCCGTCGAGGTGATCGGCGTGGTCGCGCACACGCGTGAGGAGTCGTTGAGCATCCCCGGGCGGGAACAGGTTTACTTCACCGATGCCTTCATCGGATCGGGCGCTGTCGGGGACTGGGCCATCCGGACGAGCGGCAATCCCGCGGAAGTTGGAAACGACGTTCGCACGACGATCAAGTCGGTTGACTCGCATCTGCTGGTGGAGGGGATGGAGCCAGCCGAGGTGCTGGTCAATCACGCGCAGGCCGGGACGCGCTTCTCCCTGTTGCTGATCGGCGTGTTTGCCGTGATCGCGGCCCTGCTCGCGGGCGTCGGGCTCTACGGCGTGCTTTCCACGGTCGTGCGGCAGCGCACCGCCGAAATCGGCGTGCGCATGGCGCTGGGCGCGCAGCCCGCCAGAATCTTCAAGCTTGTGGTGGGGCAGGGGCTGCGGCTTACGGCCGTGGGGATTGGCGCCGGCTTGCTCGCCGCTTTTCTGCTCACCCGGCTGATGACCACGATGCTGGTTGGCGTCAAGGCCACCGATCCCACTACGTTCGCCAGTATGGTGGTTCTGTTCTTTCTGATCGCGGGACTCGCCTCCTGGCTGCCCGCGCGGAGGGCCGCGAATCTCGATCCCAATACGGCGCTTCGCGAGCCGTAAGATCCCCCTGCGGCGGCGGGCGGGCTGTCCCGGAGATGTAAATCTCAGTCTAACTAATTGAGCAATAAGCGCTTAGAACGTTTTTGCGCATTCGGTTGCAACACGCTCGGGTCGGCGTTATCCTCGACTTGCCCGGCAAAATATCCCGGGAAGCGCCTTCACATTGAAGAGACGCTACCGAGAAGGTGCTCATGAAAATCAGCTACAGCAACGTTCATTCCGAGTTGCGCAAAGAGGTCGAAAAGCAGTCCCAACGTCACATCGAAAAGCTGAATCGCTTCCTGAAGAGCTATTCCCCCGACTTGATCCATCTCCACGGATGCCTCGACAAAACACCCCGCACGTTTGAGTTCGAGCTCTCTCTGAACCTCATCCTGCCCACGGGCACGCTTCACGCCACCGGCACGGGCGCGGACATACGCCGCGCGGTCAAAATGGGCTTTTCCGAAATCGAAGTCCAAGTGAAGAAGCACCAGCAGAAGCTGCGCAAAGACTTTCTGTGGAAACGCAAGCGCGGCCGCGCCAGCCTCAAGCTTTCCGAAGTCAGCTGACTCTTCTCCGCCATGCGCCGGAAAGCGCAGAGGAAGCTGGGGGTGTGGCCTCCCGCACTCCTCCGGGCCGGGGCGTCAACATCCGATCATTGCATAGGGAAATGGTTTAGTGTAGGTTGGGCTCGATTCGGAGACCAAGGGTCGAGATTCCGGAGAAAACGACCCATGTAGTTCGAGATTCCCGGTTCCTGCCGGCGTACGGGCGAGGCCGATCTTAGGGAGGACTCACATGCGACCCCTGCGAATCCTTTGTGGCATACCTGCGGTGCTGACCGCCGCTTTCTTTCTACTTCCCTTGAATGCAAACGCTGCGGGAGCGAATCTGCCTTCGGATCTCTGCTCGTTGCTCACCCCGCAACAATTACAGAAGACGTTCGGCCGGCCCTTTGGAGCCCCGACAAAAGGCAGTTTTCCCGCGCCGTACATGGGCATGTCTGAGGGCACGAAATGCGATTACGAGCAGAAGGGCGGCCATGGGGGTGTGACCCTTATCGTGTACGTCGATCGATCGCCCGCGGAGGCGAAGCAGAACTTCGACAAATTGTCGATGTGGTTCCCGCCCAAATCGAAGCCCACAGGAATCGGGGATTCCGCGTACATCGACTCCAACCATGCAATCCATGTTTTGAAGGGTAAGGTTCGCTATTTCATCAGCATCAACTCGAATCCTTCCGACAAACAAACGATCGACCTGGCCAAATCGGTAGCGGCGCAGGTCTAGCCCTCGCAAGTTCGCGATATCGCCTGCCGGGCGGCCCTTCGGCCGCCGCCACAAATTATCCGCATAGGGGGTGCCGTCGTTTACAATCGGTCGGCGCGTGCCGGCTATGAGTCTCCCCATCCAGCAATCGAACGCAGGAATCGTGGCTGACTCGACACGCGTCCCTCGGCGGCGCTGGATGATCGCGCTGCTGCTGGGTTTCGGCGTCCTCGTCAACTACTTCGATCGCGTAAACGTTTCAGTATCCCAAACGGCGCTGCATGCCGCCTTTGGCGTGACCACGGTCGAATTTGGCTACCTGCTCGGCGCCTATAGTTGGACCTACTGCTTCATGCAGGTACCCTGCGGCTTGCTGCTGGACCGCTTCGGCGTGCGCAAGGTCGGCCTGATCGGCTCATTTCTCTGGAGCGTGGCTTGTTTCGGCGGCGCAATTTCGACCGGCATCCCCAGCTTTTTCGCTTCGAGGCTGGTGCTGGGCGTGGGCGAAGCGCCCAGCTTTCCCGGCAGCTCGAAGGCCACCGGTTACTGGTTCCCCGACCGCGAGCGAAGTCTGGCCACCGCTGTCTACGACGGCTCGGCCAAGCTGGGGGCGGCGATTGGCGTGCCGTTGATGGGCATCCTGCTGATTCACTTTGGCTGGCGCTGGAGCTTCGCGGCCACCGGGTTCATCAGCTTCTTTTATTTTCTTCTTTTCTGGTGGCTCTACCGAAATCCCAGCGAGGACCGCTCGCTGACGCAACGAGAACGGCGATACATCGTCGAGGGCGGAGCGAATCCCGAGGGTTCGAGCGGGAGGACTCAAAATAGTTCACTCGCCTATCTTTTACGACAGCGCAAAGTGGGCGGCTTGTTGCTCGGGTACGCGTCGTACAACTACACGTTCTACCTGCTGCTGACATGGTTGCCAAGCTATCTTTACATGTCGCTGCACGTCAACCTGTTGCACTCCGTGATGTACACCAGCATCCCGTGGCTGGTCGGCGCGATCGCGGAATTCGTAATCGGCGGATGGATGATCGACGCGCTGATTCGTCGCGGCTGGGACGCGAGCCGCGTGCGGCAGACGATCCTCGTGAGCGGGACGGCGCTCGGACTCGGCATCTTCGGCGCAGCACGCGCGCACACGATCCAGGCGGCCGTCTTGTGGATTACGCTGTCGCTTGGCGGGCTTTCCGCGGCCTCCGGGGTCGGGTGGTCGGCGCCGTCGTTGATTGCGCCGAAGGGAAGCGTCGGAACGCTGGGCGGTGTGATGAACTTCTGCAATCAGTGTGCCGCGATCGCCGCGCCCATTGTGACGGGCTACATCGTCGCGTTCACCCACTCGTTCGCAGGAGCGTTTATCGGCGCAGCGGCCTTTCTGGCCCTCGGCATCTGCGGCTACATTTTCCTGCTTGGCCGCATCGAGCCCATCCCCGAGCCTGTGTGAGCGTGACCCGGGCCACTGAATTTCGTTGGACGCGCGGAGGACGCTTGTCGCCCTTGGACATTCTGGCGCAGCCCCGGACGGGAGGCCATCCCAAGGAAAGCGAAAATATAGCAGCGGTTGTCCTAGCGGCCGAGCTGGCTGTCGCTGCTGTCTCGTATGGGCGGGACCACAAGAAACACCTCGCGTCTGACTACACGCATACAGCGGTCTTTGCCACGTACCTATGGACAGCCGGGCCCGCGAACAGGGGCAAGGTCGTCCATTACCCGCGTACCCTGGAGCCAAATTGTGAGACGTGGGACAACGGGTATCAATCGGAAGTGATATGCGACAACAATGGGTTTCAGCAATCCACCACTCACGGAGACACCAAGATGCTTGTTTACGCCAGCATCGACGGTGCAAAGCCCGTGCTCGTCGACGGGCCCAGACGCGGAGGAACCACCCCGTGCCGACTCGTTCCCGACCCCGAACGCCACGGCACGGAT
This sequence comes from uncultured Acidobacteriota bacterium, assembly GCA_963753475.1. GTDB lineage: Bacteria > Acidobacteriota > Terriglobia > Acidiferrales > UBA7541 > Palsa-295. The sequence goes on along the minus strand of CAVWCN010000002.1, from coordinate 46,665 downwards.
GTTTTCGTCCTTTCGTCCCCCTCACAAACAAGAAGGGCAAAATCTCGGGCGAGGCGGAATACAAGACCGCAGAGTGAAACAGCCGCCGATCCTCCGGAGCCACTACCGAGCAGCGTAGTTCTTCGCTTTCCCTGTACGGGAGTTAAAGACGGAGAAGCTGCCGCTGGGACTGGCCGTTACCTCAATGGAATTACCCGCGTCAGGTCCATCGAGATTCGCTATGTAGTCGGGCGCAACATTGTGCTTGGCGCCGCCTTCGTCCGAATAGTGCAATTGCCACAGCGCTTGCAGGCCCGGCGATCTCTCGATGATGTCCCACACGGACGGAGTTCCGCCCTTCTTCGCTCCGTTATCCATGATTGCTACGCGAGGCGCGATCCCCCAAACCAGCGCGGGGCTGCTGCTCTGGTCCCACCCGTGATGCGAGACGATGTAGATATCGATTTTGCCCAGTTTGTTCACCGGGCACATCAAGTGCATTTCTTCGTCGTGCGTCAAGTCGCCCAAATCGAGGATGCGCAGCTTGCCGAACGTGATCACCATGCCAACCGAGCGCCTGTTCTCCGTTTCGTCGGTCGGATAATGGGACGAGGCTCTGCACGGTGCGGTATTGCTCTCGCCGGCACCGATAAGCGGATTCGCGATCGTCGCGCCATCGGCGCTCACCACCTCCGCGTGCATTCCTGCAATCGGTAGCGCCATGCCCGGTTTAGCCACGATGTGTTTATATTTCCCCGTCGCAAGCACCTTCTTATACGCCTTGTAGCCCTCAACCGTCGCTGCGTCGCCTCTCTCTCGGTTCAGCCCATGGTCGATGAAGGTACCAACCGGGATGCGCGCGACCAGTTGCGGCACGCCTCCCACGTGGTCCGTGTGGAAATGCGTGATGACGACGTAATCGATCTTGCTGACGCCCGCTTTTTTGGCCGCCGCTACGATGCGGTCGGCGTCGCGGCCATTGCTGTCTGGCCAGCCAGTGTCGACCAGCATCGATTCGCCTGCCGGTGTCACGAACAGCGTCGATTGGCCGCCTTCCACATCGACAAAATAGATCTTCAGGTCGTTGCCTTTCGCCGTCTGTGCATCCTTTGCGAACGTTCTCGCTTTCGCGCCAGCCGCGCCCCCGGCCAGCACAACGGCCATAACGGACAGAGGAACAAAACAGGCAAACAAGGCCGCGGAGCGCAAGAGACGCAACTCTGTTATTACCCTGGGAGCGGTGCAAGCAAGGCAGTCTCATTTCGAGTCTCCGGTAGAGCGCGCACGATCATCATCCTCCCGCGAAGCGGGGTCAAGCGGTTGTTCATGCCCTGCATGCCCTGGGGTCTTTCCAGGACAAAAGGCGGATAGCGCATTGAAACATCTCGCCGGCGCTCGATTGCTCCAGGCGGAACGAATCCTCCGGGGACTGTCCCTGTGGTACAGGTGGACACCTGCTCCCAGCAAGTGTGGACGGTTCACCACATCCCGATACATAATTAGTTGCCGGGCCCAATAGGCGTGGACCGCCGTACCCAGGGAGGAAGGTCTTGTCCTTCGTCCTCCGAGGGGCATGTTGCGAAACGAACGCACGTCCACAATCCGGTTTAGCTCCTGGCCATTCTGGCTCCTTCCGTGGATTGTGCCTGCCGCCGCCAGCCTCTATTTGAAATCGGCGCTGCTGCTAGCGTCCGGATACTGGATCACAGCGGCCTCGCTTGGCATGACGAGAGACTTCGGGTTCTGGGAGAAGCTTTCGTTCTTCAAGATGGACATCGCTGCAGCTGCGCTCGTTGCCATAGCGCTCCTGTTGATTGGCGATCTCTTGCCCCGCCGTTTCAGACTACCGTTCGTTTCCGTGGTGAGCGCGGCAGTGACTCTGACGCTCTACGCTCAGCTCCGTGCGTTCCGGGTAGTCGGGCAGTTCCTTTCTTTCCGTATGTTCTGGTCGGCTATTACCTGGGGGTTGCGCGCACCGGCCGCCTATGCGGCATACCTCGGTATCCGGACTGCGTTGCTCCTCTCCGTTGGGGCCGTGGGTATCCTGGCAGCACTGTGCTGGTTCTTGAAACGACGAGAACAGGCCGAAACTCCTTTGGAAGCCAAGGTCAGGAATGGCATGCTCGGGGTGGTCAGTTGGGTGCCGATCCTGTGTTGCGCTCTTCCGCTCTTATTTGCCTTCTCATTGCCGCACATCCCGTCCAACCCCTACAACTCGAGCGTTCTGGTGAGAGCCATCAGAGCGTACTGGTACGAGGACGAGACAGTACCCACGGAGGAGTTTGCTGGTCTGACCACGTCCGGACTGTTCTCTCGCTACCGGGAGATCGATCATGCGCCCAATTCCCAGGGGGACGCGCGGTACTGGGGGAAAGCAAAAGACGGCAACGTCCTCTTCTTCGTACTCGAGACGATGCCGACTAGATTCTTGCCGCCCGCCGGAGATATGGACGACCTTCCAAACCTGCAACAGTTGCGAGAGCACTCATTCGTTGGCTTGGACCACTACACAACCTTCCCACGCAGCCATGAAGCCCTCTTTTCTCTCCTCACCTCCTGGTATCCCTCCGGCGTGCCCGAGATGTTTGAAGACAGATATCCAAGTATGAGGGTTCCCGGCATAATGGCGGTCCTTTCGGCCCAGGGGTACTACACGGCAATTTACAGTCCCATGCGCGGCGGGGCATCGCCGGACGAACGAATGTTTGGGCAGCTCGGAGTCGAGCATCAAGTTTATCCGGCCGATGCGTTCGCTCCACCGCCCGGGAATCTTCGAGACGAGTGGCTGCGATCCAGAATCACTCGCGATCGAGCCACCTTGGGCTTCCTCAAGCAAGACATCCGACAATGCGCCTTGCAGGGGCGTCACTTCGCAGCGGTATTTCTTCCCCAAATCAGCCACCTGCCTTATCCCGATCTGCCACAGGAGGAACCCGGGCAGGACATTCGTGAGCGAGCCCGTGCGATTCTGAGGATTGAGGATGGATGGTTGGGCCAGTTGGTGACGCTGCTGAAAAAGGAGCATCAACTCGACAACACCGTCATCGTCATTACCGGCGATCATGGCATTCGCAACCAGGAAGAAGACCCTCGTCTCGTCCCCGGCATGATCGACGAGTACTCGTTCCACGTTCCCCTCTTCATCTATGCGCCAAAGGCTTTGCAGCACACCATGATGATCCCCTGGGTTACCTCCCACATTGACGTTGAGCCGACCGTGCTCGATCTGCTGGGCATCCATCAGGAACGAGCCCTCGAGGAAGGCTCCCCCATTTGGGACGCTCGGTTGGCGAAGAGAATCACCTATTTCTTCGCCAATTCACTGTTTGGCGCGGCTGGGTATTACTCGAACGACCGGTTTTATATGCGCAGCGATATGTCCGATGCCGTATATGCAAGCTCGACGCTGCATTTCCAAACCGATGACGTTGTATCGATGAATTCTCCCGAGTACACCCGGGTATCGAACCAACTCGCGCGGATGGCGGGGTTGCAACAGGTGATTGCCGCGCATTTCATCCCGGGCGATAAGATCCGCAGACGCGTCCTCCTTCCATCAGGCAACTGACTCCTGACGCGCGGGCAGGCCGGAGCGGCGGAAGATCATTGCAACACCCCTCCCTCCTTCCGGCAGCAGAGCGTGTCCGGGGACCTGCAGCGGAACTAAGGGTCAAGAAATTGTTCCGGAATAGAGCACGTCGAAAAGAAAGCCCCGCTGCCATTGACACACGGGGCTTCCGTTCGAAGTGGACTCGGTGGTTTTCCGCTATAAGCCCGAGCCGTCGGGACCTCCGGGCCTCTTCTTCGACTGCGGGCGCTCCTTCGGCGGCGGCTGGGGCCGCGTTGCCCGCCTCGGGGCCGGACGTGCAACTGGCGGCCGCGCAGCCGGCGGTCGTGCTTCTGGCGTGGGCCTCGGCTGAGGCCGCACGGGCTCGCGCGCGGGAGGACGAGGTGCCATTTCCCGGCTCGGGGTTGGCCGAGGCCGCGGGCGCTCGGCCGGTCGATTTGGTGTCGCCGAGGGCCGATTCGGCGGCATCGTTGGCCGGTTCGGTTGTGTAGGAGGTCGATTTGGTCGCGTCAATGGCTGGCCGGGTTGCGGCTGATGCGCTGGCTCCGCTCGCCGATTCCGCGGTGGAAACGCGGGCCTCGGCTGATTCGGCGCTGGCTGCGGATTCACAGCAGGCCTGTTGGGAGGCGTGAACGGGCGTGTGGGTCGCGCGTTATTCGGCGCCGGCCTCGTTGGCGGAATTCCCGGTCGATTGGGAGTTGGGCGTGCGGGCTGAACTGCCCGCCGAGCGGGCGGCTGTCCGGGACTCGCTGTTCTGTTTGGTGCGAGCGCGTTTGGCGTACGAGGCGCCGGAGTCGCTCCCCGGGCCGGTGCACTAGCGGCCGCCCGCGCGTGGGCTAACTGAAGCTGAGGCGAGTAGCCGGAGCGCTGCAGGACCGCGTTCGTCAAATTTGGATTGGTACTGGGCCGGGGCCGTCCAATGGGTTCGGCGCGCGGACTTGGCTTCAGCTTGGTCACCACGTGTTGGCTGGCAGCGCGCACTGGCGGTTGCCTCCGCGCCGGAGGAACGGCGGCGCCCACAACACTGGTCCGCGAAGGAGTCAGCGCGGCCGTCGTGACCACTCGCGGATGGTTGATTTGCTCCGCGTTCACGCGAATGGCCGAGCGCTCCACCCGCCTGCCGCTCACAAATCCTTCACGGCTCACCACGGTCACCGCGCGGGCGTTGTTCGCGTACGTGTAATTGACGTTCGTGACGTGGTTCACCGTGTAGTTGTTGTACACCGTCCTGATGCTAGTCCGGTTGACGTATCTCGTGTCGCCGTCGTTCATTCTCTCGACGTAGCGCTCATCCACCTGATACGCCGGTACATACACGTCGCGCGGACCTAGCGGGTACCAGCCCACGCCTACGGTCGAGCCGAACCCGACGGCCACGCCAAACCCTCCTCCGCCGACGAATCCGACGAGCGCGGGCGCGTAGACGGGTGCCACCGCGACCGGCCCGGGCACCCAGCCCCACCGGCCTTCGATCTCTGCCCAGCGGCCGTAGTGAAATGGCGCGAAGCCCCAAGGCTCGGCGTCAACCCACGTCCATCCCCACGGCGCAATCCAAGCCCAGTGTCCAACGTGATAGGGAACCCAATCCGAGGCGACGTCGTTTGGCACCCAGTAGTTGCCGTACTGCGGATCGGAGCGCCAGGATCCGTATGCGTCCAGATCTTCATAACCGGTCACCCCGGCGGACACATAGTGCAACGAAGTCGAATGCTCATAGCGCATTTCGCGCGACCGCGCCCAGCTGCGAAACGCGTCCGGTGCCGGAATTCCTTCCACGTTTTCGCTAAGTTCATTGCTCCCGGAAAAGATCGCGCGCTGGCCCGGCGAGACGTTGTAAGTTCCCGCTCCGCCGCTGACCGAGCCCTGTCCGGAATAGACGGTAACGATCGTCGACGCGCCGTTGGGGTCGGCCTGCAGCCGGTATTCGCCGGGACGGATAATGGAAAAGGCCAGATTCGGGGAGTCGATTTCGTAGGCTTCGCCCGGGTTCACGTAGCGAACGTCAACTTCCAACGTTCCCTCGGCGAGTTGAACCTGCACCGCTTGATCGTTCAGGTTCAGGAAAGAAATTCCTGTCGAGTCGCCCATTCGCAATGCAGTGCTGCCGATTACAAGTTCGGCGCGGGAATCTTGATCGGTCCAGAGATTGTCGCCTGTCGTAAGCGGACGATTGATTTCGGCCTGCACCCAATTCTGTTCGCCGGATGGTTCATAGGACACCGATCCTTGCATGTCGTCCAGTTCCGCGACGCGGGCCGGCGGAGCTTGCCCATCCTGCTGATCTCCTTCGTACTGCGGGTCTTGCGCCCTGGCGGCTTGCGGCAACGCGAAGATCAGGAAGGCCGCCAGTAGCAGGCAAACATACGGGAAAAGTCTTGTTTTCATGGTTGAGTTCTCTCGATATCTGGCTCTCGCAAAGCGGATTTAGACCCGCAGAGGAGGCCGAAAATTCGGGCCCAGATTCAACTCCCAGGGCTGGGCGGCAGGTTCGAGCGCTTGCATTCTTGTGGGCTGGTTTGCTTCGTCTTCACGAGACTTCCAACTTGAACAATACGAAGAGCCTAGGCTATCCCTGGGCGGAATGGTATCGGGTACTTTACGGGTGAGGTCTCAGGCGTTGCCTTAATTTGCATCGTTGCAGCCACTTATACTCGGCCAGAGCAACCACACCAGAAGGGATACAGGCTTATCCGACCGGCAACCGCTTGAACGGCGGCCGAATCGCGGGGTATGATGCGCCGCGCAATACGGCAAGCAATTTTAAATCTGCATCCAGGGAGCCTCTTCGAATGAATTCCAAGCGCGTCGGCCTGTTTCTTGCTTTGCTCTGCCTCATGCTCGCCGTTTCGTTTGCCTCGAGCGCAGCTTTCGCGCAGTCGGGCACGATTTCTCTCACCGTTGACGCTACCAAGACGCCGCAGAAGTTCATCCCGTGCACAGAGGTGATTCCGGTCCAGCCGGGCCCGCTCACGCTCTACTACCCGAAATGGATTCCCGGCGAACACTCGCCTAGCGGACCGATCGTCAATCTGACGGGGCTGAAGTTCACTGCGAACGGGCAAACGGTTCCCTGGCGTCGCGACTTGACAGACGTCTTCACGTTTCACCTCGACGTGCCGGCGGGCGCGGATAGGCTCGAAGCGAAATACGACTACCTCGAACCGAGTGGCGGCGGAATGTACGGAGGGTCGCTTTCGGCCACCGACAAGCTGATCGTGCTTGAGTGGAACCAGACCATTCTTTACCCGGCAGGTCCTCCCGTCGACAAAATCATGGTCGCGCCGAAACTTGTTCTTCCCGACGGATGGAAATTCGGTACGCCTCAGAAGATCGAGAGCCAGTCGGGAAATGAGACGACATTTGCCACGATCTCTCTCGAAGAACTGGTCGATTCGCCCGTGATTTCCGGCCAATACTATCGCAACATCGACCTGACTCCTCCGGGCGAGAAAATTCACCATGAGATCGACCTCGCGGCCGACGATGCGGCTGACCTCAACATGAGCCCTGAAGTTGAAAAAGGACTAAAGAGTCTTGTTGCCGAAGCGGGCGCGCTTTTCGGCGCGCGCCATTACCGCGACTATCATTTTCTTCTGGCGCTCAGCGATCATGTCGCCCACTTCGGACTCGAGCACCACGAGTGCAATGACAGCCGCCTGCCGGAGAGAATTCTCCTCGAGCCCAATGCCGCGATCGCGGTAGGCGGTCTTCTCGCGCACGAGTACGTTCATTCATGGAACGGAAAATTCCGCCGCCCGGCCGATCTGTCGACGCCGGATTACGAAGTTCCCATGAAGACCGATCTTCTCTGGGTGTATGAGGGCCTTACCGATTATCTTGGGCCGCTGCTCGCGGCGCGCAGTGGACTCTGGACGCCGGAACAGTACCGCGCGAACCTCGCAAATATCTCCGCAGGTCTCGGCGTAGGCCGCCCCGGCCGCACCTGGCGTCCGCTGCTTGATACGGCGGTCGGCGAGCCTGGTCTCGGCTTCGCTCGCGGCTGGCTCGACTGGCGCCGCGGCACGGATTACTACGACGAAGGCGATTTGCTATGGCTCGAAGTCGCCACCATCATTCACCAGCAGACTCACGGCGCGAAAAGCATCGACGACTTCTGCCATCTCTTTCACGGAGGACCGAATGATGGTCCGCAGCTCAAGACCTACACATTCGAGCAGTTGGTTGCGAGCCTGAATCAGATCGTGCCCTATAACTGGGCCAAGTTCTTCCACGAGCGGCTCGACTCCACCTCGCCCAACCCGCCCGTCGGCGGAATCGAGAATGGCGGCTGGGATTTCGTTTTCAACGATCAGCCCATCAAGACGCACAGCCGCCGTCCCGTGATGAACGATGAGTACACCATTGGCTTGGCGATCGGCCCGGACGGCAGCGTCTTCGACTCGATCGTGAACGGCCCTGCGTTCAATGCGGGAGTCACGTCGGGCATGAAGGTGGTGGGCGTCAATGGCCGTCTCTACACTCAGGACTTGCTCGAGGATGCGATCAAGGCTTCGAAGGATAATTCGCTGCCGATCTCGTTGCTGGTTGTAATCGACGATTACTACAAGACCTGCAACGTCGATTACCACGGCGGCGAACGCTACCCGCACCTGGTTCGCGACGAAAGCAAGCCCGACTATCTCGACGAACTCGGCAAACCGCGAGTGGCAGGTGAGTGAATCGAGTTGAGGAACGGACGCGGGACTGGCTCGATCCGTTCCCGGAGGAATCTTTACTCTTTGTGCGGCCTCCCCGATTCCTGCGCTCGGGGCAGGCCCGCAGCGCTCCGCACATCGGCCGGCGAACTGGCGCAATGAGGGTTCCTTGCCGGAACGGCCCGTTTGTCTCCATTTAACGAACTGATGCGGTCCATGCCGCGAGTCCGCGAGATATGCGGCAACCGGAAAATGAAATGCCCCGGACGGGCCTTGCACGCGCCGTTTCGAAGCTGGGATATTGTTCGCGCGCGCGAGCCGCGGAGTTGGTCCGCGCCGGTCACGTCCGCCTGAACGGTGCAGTGCGTCGAGATCCTGAAACGCCAGTTCGGCTGGACGCCGATCGGATCGAAATCGATGGCCGCCTGGTTCGCGCCCCAGCAAAAGCTTACTGGATGCTGAACAAGCCGCGCGGCGTGCTCACCACGGCTTCCGACGAGCACGGCCGCGAAACGGTTTACGCGTATTTGCCGCAGGGTGTGCCATGACTCGCGCCCGTTGGGCGTCTCGACAAGGCAAGCGAAGGCCTGCTGCTGCTGACGAACGATTCCGCGTGGGCTGCTCGGATCACGGCGCCGGAGAGCCACATTGATAAAACGTATCACGTGCACGTCGGCGCGGTCGCAGGTGCCGCTTTGCTGGAAGAACTGCGGAAAGGCGTGCGCATCGAGAGCGGGGAAGTGCTGCGGGTGAAGAGCGCAGAAATCTTGCGTCGCGGTGAGAAGAACTCCTGGCTCGCGATCGTTCTGGACGAAGGCAAGAATCGCCACATCCGGCGGACGCTCGAAGCGTTGGGTATCGACGTTCTGCGGCTCGTGCGCGTCGCGATCGGCAAGCTGCAGCTCGGCACATTGCCGAAAGGCCAGTGCAGGGAATTGACGCCTGACGAAATCCGCGCGATCAACTCGGGCACCGGCCGTTGAGTCACCCTCGCCCGTTTAAGCGGAGCGCCGCGGGCCCGAGCGCAGGAATCGGGGAGACGCCAAAAAAGAATCCAAAGAGCACAAACACGCAAAAACCAACTCAACTCGACTTCGCCCGCTGGACCACTTCCACAGGCATGCGACTGAGTTTGCTGTAAACCCGGCCACGGCGCCGCAGCGGCCACCAGTCGTAGAGATAGATTTGCATGGGCCGCCACATGGCAACCCATCCGGCAATGGTCAGGCTCTCACGAGTGATCTCCGCCCAAGTGGCCGGCTTATTGCCCAACAGCACGTTGCTCAAGACCAAGCACGCCGAGAGAAACAGCAGGCCGATCGCGAGACTGGTGCGGCCCTCGCTCAACAGTGTCTTGAACTCCAGATTCGTCATCCGCGCACGGTGAGCGAAGTAGTTGTGGACGGCGGTCTCGACCAATTCCTTTGGGTCTTCGGTCGGCCACTGGTCCAGGTAGATGCGCAGCCGGATTGCAGCGTCCGAGGGAAATTCGCGCGCCCAGCTCACGATGAATTCTTCCGCGTCGTTGTCCAGGTCCTTCTCGATGAACGGGGAGGGATCCATGGAGTTGAAGAGCTGGCTCAGATCGCGGAGCCTCATTCGAATGGTGTGGGGACGCTCGGACTTCGTTGCTGCGGCTTTGGTCCACGGAAAGCGCATCACGAGATCAGATTGTGGGATTCCCGCCCGCGGGCGTCAAGATCGTCGGACTTATTTCCCGCCGTCAAGTGGCATGGCAGAGTTCGGGGCGAGACGGTTCGCTTGTGACAACTGGAACCGCCGCCACGAAAGATTTGCGCTTCGCGGGCGAGAAGGAATATGGTTTGGCGCTGTTGGCCGCGATCGTAACCGGAATCGACCGGGGGGCGGGCGATGAGAATCGTTGAGCTGGCATTGCTGTTTTTATTGTGCGTGGTCCCGACGGGGGCGCAGGGAACGGGCGATCGAGAAATGGCTGGCCGGGAAAAGCCGGTCATCATCCATGCCGGGCTGATGCTCGACGGGCGCGGGCAGGCGTCGCGCGATGTCGACATCGTCGTGCAGGGAACGAAAATCGTTCGTGTCGGGCCGCATAAAAGCGGCGGAACTGCGAACGGGACGCCGGTTTACGACCTGCGCCGGCTCACGGTGCTGCCGGGCTGGATCGACGTTCACGACCACGTTGTCTGGCACTTCGGGCCGAACGGGCGCTTCGGCGACAAGAACGAAACGCCGGAGCAGGCCACGCTGGCCGAGGCCTCGAACGCCTGGGTGACGCTCATGGCGGGCTTCACCACCATCCAGAGCGTGGGCTCGCCGGAAGACAAGGACCTGCGCGACGCGATCGCCGGCGGCGGCCTGCCGGGGCCGAGGATCCTCACCTCACTGGAACCCATTGTCGATCCGAAGCTGACGCCCGAGCAGCTTCGCCAGATCGTGCGCCAACGCCAGGCCCAGGGCGCCGACCTGATCAAGATTTTCGCGTCGAAGAGCATTCGTGAAGGCGGCGTGCGCACGTTCGACGACGAACAATTGCGCGCCGTGTGCGGCGAAGCGAAGGCCCAGGGTTTGCGCACGCTCGTCCATGCCTATCGCGAAGCGGTGCGCGCCGCGTCGGCCGCCGGGTGCACGGAAGTCGAGCACGGCGACTACGCTACGAAGGACGATTTGCGTTTTCTCGCCGAGCACGGCACGTACTTCGACCCGCAGGCGGGGCTCGTGATCCACAACTATCTCGATCACAAGGCGCAGTATCTGAACGTGGGAAATTACACCGAAGACGGCTTCGCAAAAATGGTGGAGGTTTTGCCTGTGATGAAGCAGTTGTTCGCGGACGCGGTGGCAACGCCGGGGCTGAAGATCGTCTTCGGGACGGACGCCGTCGCGGGCGCACACGGACACAACGCCGAGGAATTCATCGATCGAGAGCAGGCGGGACAGAAGCCGATGGACGCGATGGTGTCAGCGAATTCGCTGGCGGCGGAGTCGCTGCGGATGCAGCAGGAGATCGGCTCCATCGCGCCGGGCCTGCAGGCGGACATCATCGCGCTCGACGGCGATCCGCTTACCGACACAACGGCTGTGCGTCGCGTCGTTTTCGTGATGAAGGGCGGGCGAGTGTACAAGAACGAGGCCGAGTGACCGTCAACGGGTCCAGTTGGGTGCGAGATCCGGGCAGCTGAATGCCACTGTGGCGGAGCGTCGAAAGCGGCAGCCCTTCGACTCCGCTCAGGATGAACAAGCTGCCGCACTCCCCAATGGGCTTCGCTCGCGGGAGAATCAAGAAATGAAAGCGGTTCAGTGTGGCCTGTAGGGGCTCTCGCTGCCGAAATTCCACAGAGGAATCGTCGCGGCGACGGCTACTCCAGCTCCAATCAGGAAGAACAACAGCTTGCGCCGGTGCTTCCGCGCCGACTTGGGCGGGGCGTTTTGCACCGCTGGCGGGGAAGAATCCTCCTGCTCGACCACGATCCGGTAGGACTTGCCTTCGGGGATTGTGTGCAGCTCGCCGTCATTGTCCAGAATGAGCGCGCCGCGCGATGCGGTGACTACGAGTTGATTCGCCGCAACGATCACAACCTGTCCATTGGTGGCGTGCGTTCCCGAGCCGCGCAGCGTGCCGGCCGGCGTTTCCAGCTGGAATTGCATCGGATCGGGCAAGGAGAACGTGGCCGAGCCTCGCGCAAGGGTTACAGTGGCAAGCCCGGCATGATCTTCGAGGCTGGCGGAACTGGCGGCACTCAGATAGAGCTGGCCCATCCCCAATTGGAGGCGCAGCGCGCCCTGGCCGTCGGTGGCGACCACGTCGCCGGAATAAATCGTTGCGCCGGTTGTAGCGGAGATTCCGTCGAGCTGCGCCCGTGCGCTTTCGGCGACTGACCCAAGCGGCTTTTGATACGTGTCTGAAGCGAGCGCGGGCAGCGCAAACATGGCGCTGCTCAGGAGCGCCGCAAGGCAGCGATGGACAAAGGGCCGTCGGATTTCGCCGGGCATATGCCGACTTTGACGGGACGGTAAGGCGGCGTCAATGGACTGCAGGTACAGGATTGTTACACCAGCAACAAAGTGGGACCTGTTCTTCCAGCCAGTACCCGGGGAGCGCTCAAGTCAGGGAGAGTTTCGCACCCCGCGGTGCGCGTATAATGCGGCTATGCGATGGAACACCGTCGCGCCCCGGTGCGTATCCAAGGTAGATTGGGTCGTTGGGCTCGTGAAGGGAGCGTGCGCATGATCAAATTCCTGCTGTGGTGCATTCTGCTGATTCTTTGCTGGCCGCTGGCGCTTCTGGCGCTGGTGCTGTATCCGATTGTGTGGCTGCTGCTTCTGCCGTTCCGTCTGATAGGCATCACGATCGAGGGCGTGCTCGAGCTGGTACGAGCCATCATTTTTCTCCCCGCGCGACTGCTGCGAGGCCCACGCGCCGCATAAACGCTCCGGGTTGGTTCTCAATGCCGCGCGAAATGGAGATCTTTCGTTTCGGGCTCGTGTCTTCTTTCGCACCGGACCAATCGTTTCCTCGCTGATATTTGTTGAAGCCTATCGGACGCGCATCCCGGCCTTTTTGTCCCAGTGAAGCGGCTTGTCGCGGCGAGCCATCGGCGCTTCGGGCACTTCTCCGACGGAGACCCCATATTTCCAATCGGGCGGACAAATCGCGATGTAGCGTGCGTAGCCGCCCGTCCCGCCTTGAAGCTTCGGAAATCCGATCGAGACGAGCGCGCCGGACTCGGGAACCTGGTCGAGATGCGCGACACCTTCCGCTTGCGTATAACCGTTCCGGAGCAGCCACGCTTCACCTTCGAGATTCGGAGTTGTGTCCGTGTCCAAAGCTTCGTGTCCATGAAAGAGAATGTGTCTCTCGAGGTGGAGGAACTTCAGAGCCGCCAGTGTGACGCCCGGAAATTTTTTGCGTGTGGCAAGCTCCGGATTGGGCCATTCCCTTGACCAATCGGAGCGAATGAAGACGCAGGAGCCCTCCGGAATTCTTGCGTGTCGCTGTTCCCACGCGTGGATGTCGCCGACGGTCATCTGGTATCCGGGATCCTTCGCCGCCTTGTCTTGAATCGGAATTACGACGAGGGGACGAACAGCGAACGTGGGCGGCAATTCGTCGATCGCGGGAAAGTAGGGGTTCCAATGCGCTGGGGGGTCCAGCTGCGTGCCGAGTTGATCGGTCGAAAGATCGTAATGCGTGGCCTCAAATCCGTCTTTCTCGTACGTGTACGGGCGATTCGTGGCGGGATCAACTGTAGGGAGAAATCTGGACGGGCCGAAGCCGTGCCAAACGGGAATGGACGGAGTGATCTTGTGGGTCAGGTCGACATATTTCGCGCGCTTTAGGAATTGCTCATAAACGGACCAGAGAGACGTCCCAGCTTCCACTCGGGGAGAGGTGCCGGGAGACGTCGCGTTCAGCGAGAGATCGAACCCGAACGCAGCAGCGAGAGAAAACAGGCCCGTTCGCGCGAGCCATCCTCGGCGATGGAGGCGGTTGATCGCCATTTTTCACTCCTGATGGAGACGGTGGTGTCGCCCGTCATTTTGGCACGAAGGCGAACGCCCGGGGTAGACGGCAGACCGTAGAAGTTAAAAGAACGAGCGGCTCACTTCCAGGCTCGTGAAACGATTGCTCGTGAAACTATACGACGGAGGAACCGGCCAGGACCGTATCGAAAAACGCGCCCAAAAGCCGGCGGACGTCAGCTTCCGTCATCGTTCTCGGGTCGACCACATGCTCCAGCAGCAGCGCGTTCGAAAGCGCGCCCAATGCGGCAGTGGCGGCCTTGGCGGAGACGGGAAGGGCACGGCGCTCCGCCGGGGCGTGGCTGGAGCGGACTCGAGATCGCGTAATCTCGCGGATCAGGTCGACGCCATGGGCACGCAGGCGCCGCTTGCGAGTGCGGAGGCGCGCGTGCGCGTCGGGGTGGCGAATCGCGAAAAGCTTGAATTCCAGCGACAGGAGAGCCAGCCGGCGGTCCTTCGCGAACTGCGCGTAGTGCGGCGCAACGTGCGAAGCTTGGCGGCTCGGATGGCGCGTCGTGCTTTGCGCAGCAGCGCATTCACTTCCCCGATTCGCTCGCCGATCCACTGCTTCGAGCAGCGCAAAAAAAATATCTTCCTTGTCCTCGAAGTTCGCGTAGAACGCTCCGCGCGTATAACCCGCGGCGGAGGCGATGTCCTCGAGCCGGGCCGCTTCGAAGCCGTCGCGCGCAAACATGCGCGCCGGCCGCGGCGATCAGCTTCTGCGGGTGGCTTCGGTGCGAGCCGCTTGCGACGCGGCCGCCGCTGCCAGTCGTCTCTTAACCGGGGCGCGCGCCGCGCTGCCATGTTCGCCCATCTTTACATGATACATACACGCATGTATATTATGTAGTTAACATTCCCAGACGGAACGCAAAAGGACGATCGAGTGGCTTCGCGAAGCCGTAGCGCTCGCGGGACCCATCGAGATCGCCGTTGGCGCCCGCGCCACAATCCGTGGCTCGATCGCGCTGACGGTGACGCTCGCCACGTTCATGGAGGTGCTCGACACTTCCATCGCCAACGTCGCGCTTGCCGCACATCGCCGGGAGCTTCGGCGCCAGCGCGGACGAATCGACCTGGGTACTCACAAGCTACCTGGTGTCGAACGGGATCGTGCTGCCCATCAGCGCCTGGCTTGCGACGCGCTATGGCCGCAAGCGTTTTTACATGTCGTGCGTCGCGCTGTTTGCAACGAGCAGCTTTCTTTGCGGGCTCGCGCCGAGTCTGGGAATGCTCGTTTTGTTCCGGGTATTGCAAGGGGCGGGCGGCGGCGGCCTGCAGCCCAGCGAGCAGGCGATCCTGGCGGATACGTTTCCGCCCGTCGAAGCGGGGCATGGCTTTCGCGGTGTACGGCATGGCGGTTGTCGTGGCGCCCGCGATCGGACCGACGCTCGGCGGCTGGATCACGGACAACTACAGCTGGCGCTGGATTTTTTATATCAACGTGCCGATCAGCCTGATCTCGCTTTACCTGACGCACGCGCTCGTCGAAGACCCGCCGTATCTTGAAGGTGGAGCAGGAAGCGCCACAAAGGCGTCAGGATCGATTACATCGGCCTGGGCCTGATGGCTCGTCGGCGTCGGGTTGCCTGCAGATGGTGCTCGACAAGGGGCAGGAAGCCGACTGGTTCGCATCGCACTGGATCACGCGCGTTGTTGATCGTTGCGGTGGGCCTGCTGGTCACCTGGGTCGATCTGGGAATGGCGGCATCCGCAATCCGATTGTGGAGTTGCAGCTCTTGAAGAATCGGAATTTCGCCGCGGCCGAGTTTCTTCATGTTCATCCTGGGCATCGTTCTGTACGGCACCACGGTGCTGATCCCGCAGTTTCTGCAGCTCTTGCTGGGATACTCCGGCGGTGATGGCGGGCGAAGCGCTGGCGGGCGGCGGCTTCATCATGATGCTGACGATGCCGCATCGCCGGGATGCTTGTTTCGCGCGTGGATCGCGCGCGTCATGATGTCGTGCGGTTTCGCGTCGACCGCCATCGCGCTGTCTCTACATGTCGACGCACCTCAGCCTGGGCATGGATTTCAAGACGGCGGCCATGCTGCGCGTCTATCAAACGCTGGGCCTGGCCTTCATCTTCATTCCGTCGAACACGCTTTCCTACGTGGACATTCCGCGCGAGAAGAACAACCAGGTTTCGAGCATGATCAATTTCGTGCGCAACATCGGCGGGAGCATCGGCATCGCGCTGATCAGCACGCTTGATCACGCGCACCACGCAGCATCCGCCAATCCTACATGGCGGCACACATGCAACCACGGGAACCCCATGTTCGGGAAATGGTGGCGGGCCTCGCCTCAACATCTGCGCACCCAGGGACTCAGCCCGGCGGACGCGACGCGGCAAGCGTACGCGCCGCATGGCGGAGCTCCTGCAGCAGCAAGCCGCGACCCTGGCATATAAGGATGTGATTTCTCTTCTTGCCGTGGTGGTCGCCTGCCTGATTCCTCTGGCGTTTATCATGCGGCGCCCGAAGGTCCGTGCAGAAAGCCCCCCGATGCACTGAGCAGGGAACTGCGGCGAGCAATGCGGTCGTTTCACCTACCGAAAGCCCCATCTAAACCACTCAGCGGGCGGCACTTAGCAACAAATCCGAGTAGGGTTTTTGCGGTATGGACAAGTTCCAGGCGCTCACCTACGCTTGTTGCGGATGCGAATTCTCCTAGTTGACGACCACGAGATCGTGCGAAGGGGGCTCCGGAACCTCCTGGAAACGCAGGAACACTGGCTCGTGTGCGGGGAAGCTGCCGACGGAGAGGACGCCGTAGAAAAAACGAAGGCTCTCCACCCGGACATTGTGATTCTCGACGTTTCGATGCCTCGTCTCAACGGCTTTGGCGCGGCGAAGCTAATCAAAGAACTCTTTCCGGAAACGCCGATCCTGCTCTACTCGATGCACTATTCCCGGGTCTTTGTGGACGAGGCGCGCCGCATCGGGGTTACGGGCTACGTTTCCAAATCTGAGGACGCGCCCACATTCCTCATGGCAGTCGACGCAGTGCAACGCCACCGCCCCTTTTTCGCCCCTTCTTAAGGCTCCAGGTTTTCCTTCCCGCAATTTTCCCCCTCCCGCTCAGATAACTCGGATAGCCGTGCCGAGCCGACGGTCGGCGGTTCCTGCTGCTCGAGACCTCGTCGAACCCCGCGCCCCGGGCCGGTGACGAGGCGTCGCTGTGCTATGCTCGCGTTTTGTCTGAGGACTGGGAGGGAGGCACGCGTTGACCGATCGTTTGTATTATCACGACTCGTTCTTGCGCGAGTTCGAAGCGCGCGTGGTGTCTTGCGAGCCGGACGAGCGCGCCGGTGGCAAGCGCTGGCGGGTCGTGCTCGACCGGACCGCGTTCTACCCGGCATCCGGCGGGCAGCCGCACGATACCGGCAAGCTGGGCGATGCGAACGTCCTGGAAGTGGCCGATGCAGAGGACGGGCACGCCGTGGTGCATTACACCTCGGCGGAATTGCAGCCGGGAACCGTGCGCGGAGCGATCGACTGGGCGCAGCGCATCGACCACATGCAGCAGCATACGGGACAGCACATCCTTTCGGCCGCTTTCGTCGAGTTGTTCCAGTTTCCAACGGTGTCGTTCCATTTGGGCCGCGAGGTCTCGACCGTCGACCTGGACGCGCCGTCGATCGTGCCGCGGCATCTCGAAGAAGCCGAGCGGCGCGCGAACGAGATTATCTTCGACGACCGGGTAGTCACAGTTCGCTTCGGAACCGCCGAAGAGCTGGAAGAAGCGGGGATTCGGAAGAAGGTCGATCGCGAAGGCGTGCTGCGGGCAGTGGAGATCGAGGGTTTCGACCGGCAGCCCTGCGGAGGAACCCATTTGGCGCGAACGGGCCAGGCCGGGATGCTGCTCTTGCGCGGGCTGGAACGGCGGCGTGACGCCTGGAGGCTGGAATTCGTTTGCGGTTACCGCGCGCTCGCGGCGGCGCGCTCGGACTTTGCCACCCTCACCCAAACGGCGTCGCTGTTTAGCTGCGGGCCGGCCGATGTCCCCTCGGCCGCCGGCAAGGCGCTGGAGGAACGCCGCGCGCAACACGGCACAGTGAAGCGGATGGAAGATCGGCTGGCGGAGTTTCAAGCGCGCGCTTTGCGGGCCGAAAGTGCATCGAGCGGCCCAGCCGGCGTAAGAATTGTGAGCGCCATTCTGGACGAGGCCACGCCCGGCTATCTCGCGCTGCTCGCGGCGAAAGTAACGTCGGAAGCTGCCGTGATAGCGCTGCTTGCCGCGCGCACGTCGGGCCATATCGTCTTCGCGCAGACGAAAGGCGCGCTGACGGATATGGGGGCGCTATTGCGCGATGCGCTCGGCGCATTGGGCGGAAAGGGCGGCGGTGCCAAAGACTTCGCGCAAGGGAAAGTCCCCGGTCCGGCACAGGTTGAGGCCGTGATTTCAGCCGCAAGGGAGCGGCTGGCGCGAGCCGGATGAGAACGGAGCCTGCGGCCCCCGTGACTTTGGACGTGCGGGAAGCCGGATCGAGTTTGGTATGTGTTTTCAGCCAGCCCCGGAAGCCGAGACAGCCCACCCGCCAGACGGGCTTCACCCTTTGGACATCTCCCCTCACGTCGAGCACACCAACCTCCTCGCCGGGCGATATTCTTAACCTACCTGTGGAATTGTCCCCGGGCGCTGCCTGGAGACGGGGGTCGTGCGCGGAGGCGAAGTTATGTCCCTGAAGATCATGGTCGTGGACGATGAGCCGAAGAGCGCACAGCTGATGCGAGCTTTGGCTACTCCGATGGGCCATATGGTGCTGCCGTTTGGCGATTATGCGGCGGCCGGGCAAATCGGCGAGAGCCAGCGGTTCGACGTGGCGTTTGTGGGCATGCGCTTGCCTGAGTTGACCGGGCTCGAGCTGGCGCGTCGAATCCGGAATTCACAGCCCAACCACGAAGCTGCCATCGTCATGCTCAGCGCCACCGAGGACGTGGCGAGCCTGCGAAAAGCGTTCGGCGAGGGCGCCGATCTCGTGCTGACCAAGCCTATCGTGGCCGACCATCTGCGGCGCATGCTGGCCGCCATGGAGCTGCCCGAATGGAAGGGCAGGAGGCACGCGGTCCGCTTGCCCCTCTTCGCGGAAGTGAAGTGTTCCTCGAATGGCCGGCAATACGTTTTGCGCAGCTTGAACGTCAGCGAGAGCGGGATGCTCTTGCAGCCGGCCATCGAGGCGGAGGTTGGGGACGAGGTCGGATTGGAGTTCCGGATTGAGGACGTTCGCGCCGGACTCAGCGTGATCGCGCGGATCGCGCGCAAGGAACGAAAAGAGCGGTTTGCAGTCGAATTCGTCGGCCTCGAACCCGAGGACAGGAACGCGATTCAGGTTTATGTCACCGGGCGTCTGAAGGATCCTACCAGCACCTCGCGAGATTTGACGGACGTCTCTCCGAAGAGAATGTTTCGCCGCCGCTGAGCACGCGCGTTCCAGTCCAGTTGGGTCCCCCAGACGAGATTTCGGGTCGCAGTGCCGATGGGTGGCGCGAAGCCATCGAGAGATCGGGCGCCCAACGAGCGGAAACGGCAAACGGCGCGGAGAAAGAACGCGGTCCCCTTCCTAGCTCTTAAACCACTCCCATACTCCGATCGCTGCGCAGACGGCTGCCAACATAATGATGACGAACGCGAGACGACCCGCAAACCGGCTCCCATCGGGCGCGAACTTGGGAACGAACAGCGCGAAAATGAACGCACCTGAGGCGATAAGCAGCCACGTGGACCACGCAAGATCGGGGAGACCAAACGGCATTTCCCAGGAGTCTAGCATGGGTTTCGCCTGGGTGTCGTAGGCGCGTTCGTTGCGAGCAACGGGCCTGTGAGGGCATGTTTAGCCGAGCGGCCAAAAGGTGATGAGCGTCAAACTGGCGTCAGAACGTCCGCACGCTCGCCTGATCGTTTTCCGTCGGCGTACAGCCACCGTCAGTAGAATAAGGCCGACTCCGATTAGCAGATACCAGAGTGTGCTCGCCTCCGGGACGGCCGTTTCGGTATATACCACCGGCCCGCCAACCGAAAAGATTCCGAGCACTGCGGGCGCTGACATGACCAAAATAAGACGGAACAAAGTCCGTGACGCATGTAGCCGTCTCGCAGCCATAAGATAGGCGCTGCTGGTCAGCTGGAGAGGCTGAGGGCTAGGAGCAACGGGAGCGTTGAGCACGTCGATGTCGATCTCGTCACCGGAACCGCCGCCTTCGTGATTGAAAAAAGCCAGGTAGTCGTCGCCAATCCCGCCGTTCAGTAGACTAAACGACCCCAACGGACCGAACGACGTTGTTGTAGAACATAGGAGCCCGCCGTATGTCGTTGCGTTTGCAAAAGATGTTTGGTGGACGGCAGGGGATTCGAACCCCCGACCCCCGCGTTGCGAACGCGATGCTCTCCCAGCTGAGCTAGCCGCCCACACGACAGCAAAATCCGATTGCTGGCGGGAACCCTCACTATACAGCCTTCCACGCGAGCAATTCAACCGCTCGACCTTTGATCGAGCTAGGATGTTTCGAGGTTTGGATCCATCGCGATCGCTCGGCCGGCGGGTACTGCAGGCCCACCCGGTCGCGACCCGCCGCCAACCCTGGCCGACGAACGCTCCGCATCCTCCAGGAAGTCCGCGAGAAGCAGGCGGAGATTACCGGCATTGGTCGCGTAGGAGAGCCCGGTAGCGACATCAATCAGCTTCGAGCGGATCAGCTTCTCAATTTCCTCATCGAAGCACTGCATGCCTTCCGTGGAGCCGTCGCGGATTGCATCCAGAAGGCTCTTGCCTTCGGTTTCGCCGCGCTCCACGTATTCCCGCGTGCGCATGGTGGACTTGAGAATTTCGAAGGCAGCGACGCGGCCGGTTCCGTCGAGCCGCGGGATCAGGCGCTGCGAAATCGACGTAGCGGAAGGCTTTTGCCAAGCCGGTTGCGGATCGCGTTCTGCTCGCCCAGGGCAAACACACCGATGATGCGCTCGATCGTTTTCGATGCGTCGATGGTGTGCAGCGTCGAAAACACCAGGTGGCCGGTCTCGGCGGCTTCCAGCGCGACCTCGATCGTTTCCTTGTCGCGCATTTCGCCCACCAGGATCACTTTGGGCGCCTGCCGCAAAGCGGCGCGGAGAGCGAGCGCGAAAGCTGGGCGTGTCGGAGTGCAGCTCGCGCTGGTGGATCGTCGCGTGCTTGTGGGAGTGCAGAAATTCGATGGGGTCCTCGATGGTAATGATGTGGTACGCCTTCTCTTCGTTGATCTTGTCCACGATGGCGGCCAGCGTGGAGGACTTGCCGCTGCCCGTCGGGCCCGTGACCAGCACGATTCCGTTGCGCAAGCCGCAGCAGTCGCCGAGCTGGGAGGGAAGGTTCAGCGTGGCGAAATCGGGAACGCTGGTCGGGATCACGCGCATGACAATCGCGCAACTCCCGCGCTGCGTGAACACGTTCACGCGAAACCGCGACACCTTCGGCAGGCTGTACGAAATGTCGCAGGAGCCTTGCTCCTTCAGTTTTGCGACGGCCTGCGCGTTGCGTCCGATCAAGTCGGCGGCAATGCGCGCGGTGTCTTCCGGGAGTCAGAACTCCCACGCCGGGAATCTTCAGCTGCACCAATTGGCCGTTCACTTCGATTTGCGGGGCCCGGCCGGGAGAAAAGATCAGGTCGCTGGTGCCTTTCGCCGCGCGCAACATCGCCGAGATTATGCTTGGCGTTGGTACAGGGCCGGCGGGAGTCTCGTTCGGTTTGGGGCTCTGCGGGTCTGGTGCGTCCATTTATCGTCTCCGTGAAATGGCCAACTCCTCCAGGCTTCGAGGAGGCTCGAATCCTTTTGTTGACGTGATTCGTTTCTTCTTTCCGGCTATGAAATCGATTTCGAGCTGGCTGCCAGCGATGTCTGAGGGGGTGAGACGTCGCCATTCGCGATCGGAAACTCTACCGTAAACGCGGCGCCGCCTTCCGCGCGGTTGCGACAGGAAATCTTTCCGCCGTGCTCTTGCACGATCCCGTAACAGATACTGAGTCCGAGGCCTGTGCCTTTTCCGACTGGCTTCGTGGTGAAGAACGGGTCGAACACCTGCTGCGGCGACGTGATGCCCGGTCCGGTGTCCGTGAATTCGACGACTACTTTGTCGAGATCGTGGTCGGTGTGAATGGTGAGTTTCCCGCCGCCGATTTCGTCCAGCGCGTCGACGGCGTTGCTCATCAGGTTGAAGCACACCTGCAACAGTTGGTTCGCGTCGCCGCGCACCTCAGGCAGTTCGGGATCGGGAAGGATCTCGACGTCGATCTTCTTGTCGCGAAGATTCAGATTGTTCAGGTTCAGCGCGGTCTCGATCACCTGGTTCAGATCGAGGCGGGTCTTTTCCGAGGGAACACGCCGGGCGAAGCTGAGCAGGCTGGTGACCAGCGTCTTGATCCGGCGGGCCAGTGTTCGGATCTTCTCGGCGGTGGCGCGCTGGCGTTCGGTGAGGTTCGTGTCGTCGGCCAGAAGATCCGAATAACCGAGAATTCCGGTAAGCGGATTGTTGATTTCGTGGGCGGCGCCGGCCGCGAGCTGCCCGATGGAAACGAGTTTCTCGTTTTGCACCATCTGCTGCTGAACGCGTTTTAAATCGTCCAGCGCTTCCTGCGACGCACTCAGCAGGCGCAGCCGGTCGCGATCCACCACTCGCTGGCGAACGAACAGCAGAGAGGCGGCGACGATCAGCATGAATTGTGCGGCTTCGATCCGGAATATGCGGACCGCGGGAGGGTTGTGGCTGAACCAGAGCGTCCAGAACGACATCAAGGGGACCGAAAACACCGCGATCATGGCGAACCGGGAGGGCCAGCGGGAATCGCTCGCCGTCCGGGCCGGCGATTCCTCGAGCCGTGGCTTCAGGGAATGCGCCACGATTCCGGCCGTGCCAAACCAGACGAATGAGCCGACCAGCGGAAGGTCAGAGGGGCCACCCGTATAGTACGTCTGCACGTCGATGGCCCGGTTGGCGATGAACGATCCGGCCGCGTACATCAGCGCTGCGCTGAACAGGTGCGCGTAAATTTCGCGCCACTTGCCTCGGGCCTGCAGCAGCAGCGAGGCGAAACCAAAGACGAGCAACAGGTTCTCGGCCACAGCCAAGTTGTCGTAACTCTGGCCATAGGCGAAAACGTTCGGCGAGACGTACTGCCAGGGTATGACGACGAAAGTGTACAGGTAGACCCACCAGACGACCAGAAGCGAAAAATCGATGTAGCTGGCGCCGACGTTCAGATCGTCGCGCCGCTCGTGAGGCCTCAGCGCCAGCGCCGCGATCATGGGAACCGGGTGCAGGAACACGATCACGTCGCCGAGGAACGGGTTCGGCACTTCCTGCCGAAGGACGACTTCGAAATAGGTCCAGACGAGTTGCGAGACCAGCCAGGCCCCGCAGCCCGCGGCCAGCAGCATCCAGAACGCGCGGGCGCGTTTGCTTGGTGCTCCCACGTTCAGCAGAAGCGCCGCGGTGGCGAACAGCGCGACCAGGCACATGCCAATATCGCCGAACGCAGTTAATTGATGGCTGTGCCGGGCGATGAGTGAGACGACGGCATATGTACCTACCAGCAGAACCCACGAGCAGATAAGAATCCACGACGTGCTCGAAAGCCGCCCCAGGATGGGCGGACGCGTTGCGGAGAGGGCGTCGGTATTTTCCATGGCGCTTGCGGATAACGGACTTCCGGCGGCGCGAATGCCCCGCCGATTTCCCACCCGTGCCGTCCCCGCTTCAGCTAGGTTACGATTTCTCGGCGCGGTCGGCGATAGTCCTGGGGCCAGCGCGTGCTTTCCTGAGCAACACTCCCGGGAAGCCGCCCGTTCGCCGAAGTTGCTGATACCGCGCGGGATGCTGATGGCGCCATCTGCGGGGCCACCGTTTGCTCCGGAGCAGCTGGTCCCTATCGGAGAGCGGCCGGGCCTTGGGCCCCGGTTCGATTTCGCGGCTATTTCAATTGGCGCTGGAGAGCATCCAGAAGTTTGAGCGCCTCGACGGGAGTCATGTGATCCAAATGCGCGCCCCGCAGCGCCTCGAGGACCGATTCGTCGATCGCCGTGAAGCTGGTCTGCTGGGGCGGAGCCGGCATTGCGCCGGGCGAAAGTTCCGCGGTCAGCTTGTCTTCGCTGCGCTCGTGGCGCCGCAGAATCTCGCGTGCGCGGACGATCACGTCATTGGGTAAGCCGGCCAGCCGCGCGACTTCGATTCCGTAGCTCTTGTCGGCGCTGCCCGGCTCCACGCGTCGTAGAAACACGATCTCGCTGCCGGCTTCCTGCACCGAGACGTGCACGTTTTTCACGCCGGGCAGCAACTGTTCGAGCTCGGTCAGCTCGTGATAGTGCGTGGCGAACAGCGTCCTCGGGCGCGCGCCGCGGTGGAGCGATTCGACCACGGCCCAGGCGATGGACAGGCCGTCGAACGTCGCCGTCCCGCGTCCCACTTCGTCGAGCAGGACGAGGCTGTCGCGCGTCGCCGTGTTCAGGATGGCGGCGACTTCGCTCATCTCGACGAGAAACGTCGACCGGCCCCGCGCCAGATTGTCCGAGGCGCCAATGCGCGTGAAAATCCGGTCGAAGACGGGCAACCGCGCCTGCGTCGCCGGAACGAAGCATCCCATCTGCGCGAGAATTGAAATCAGCGCAGCTTGCCGCAAGTATGTCGATTTGCCGCCCATATTGGGGCCGGTGATGATCAGCAGGAACTGCGAGTTGTCGTCGAGGTATAGATCGTTGGGGACGAAACGCTCGCCGCGCTCCTCAACCAGTTTTTCGATCACCGGATGCCGCCCCCCGGCAATCATCAGCAATCCTCGCGACGTCGCGGTCGAGCTTGACGTTCCGCCGCCATCGTTAGCCTCGATCCGTTCCTCGATCTCCTTTACCTCGCGAGCTTCCGTGAATTCGGGCCTTACGTAATTCCTCGCCGCCGCAATCCGCGCAAAATTCACCAGAACATCCGTTTGGGCCACAGCCGCGGCGGTGCGCCTCAGGCGAGCCGCGGCCCGCGCGATCTTCTCGCGAATATCGGCATAGAGCCGCCGCTCGATTTCGAGCACGCGCTCCTCCGCCGACAGCACCTTGCGCTCGTATTCCTTGAGTTCGCTCGACGTAAAGCGCTCCGCGCCGACCAGCGTCTGTTTTCGCTCGTAGTCGGCGGGCGCGAGATGCAGGTTCGCCTTTGAAATCTCGATGTAGTAGCCGAAAACCTGGTTATAGCGGATTTTCAGCGAAGCGATTCCCGTGCGCTTGCGCTCGCGTTCTTCCATCGACGCGATGATCTGCCGGCCCTGCTTCAGGATGTCGCGCAACTCGTCGAGCTCCGCGTCATAGCCGCGTCGAATCGCGCCCGGATCGTTCACCAGCGCCGGCGGATCGTCGGCGATGCCGCGCGCGATCAGGTCGCGAACGTCGGCCATCTCGTCCATCCGCTCGAACAATTCCCCCAGCCGCGAACGGCCTGCGTTCGGCGAAGGTGGCGATCCTGTCGATTTTGCCTTTTCCTCTACTTCCTCTACTCCCTCTACTTCCTCTACTCGCCCTGACACCTTTACACCCGGGTTTCCGAAAACGCTTCGCAGAAACGTTCGCACAATGGGAACTTGCTCGAGCGATCCTCGCAACGCCAGCAAATCCCGCGGCGTAGCCAGGCCCAGCGTGACGCGGCTGGTCAGGCGCTCCAGGTCCAGGACGCCTTGCAAATACTTGTGAATCTCCTCGCGCGCCACCGTCGCCGCCTTCAGTTGGGCGACGGCATCCAGGCGGGCCCCAATCTCAGAAAGAGAAATCTCCGGTCGCAGCATCCAGGACCGAAGCAGGCGAGCGCCCATTCCCGTGGCGGTTTCATCCATCGCGCGAAGCAACGTGGCGGACGCATCGTCGCCCATGGCAGGTTCGGTCAACTCCAGATTCCGCGCGGTGACGGCATCGAGAATCATCGCGTCCTGCTGTTCGTAGTAGGCGATACGATCGAGATGCTCCAGGCCTCCACCGACCGCGTGCGGAGCGGATGCGCCGTCCGTTCTGTCCGTGCTGATCGCCGATGTTTCGCGCAAGTAGTGCACGATCGCGCCGGCGGCCGCGATGGCCTGCGAATGGCCCTCAAGCCCGAACCCGGCGAGCGCCGCCACGCGGAAGTGCTGCTCGAGCATCCGTCCGGCGTATGGCGGATCGAAAATCCAATCGTCGAGCCGCGTCTCGACGGCGCCGGTCGCCGCCGCATCGGTTGTGGGCGGTTCCGCCGCGGCAAATAACGTGGACGGCTGCGGACACAGAATCTCGCGCGGGCGTAGAATTTCGATCTCGTCGCGAAGACGCGCTTCCGCTTTCTCGCCCGTGAACTCGGTCGCGCGAAAATCGCCGGTGGAAAGATCGACGTATGCCAGACCGATCACTGTGCTGTCGCTTCCGGCATCGCGCTCGGCGCCGGCGGCATCGCGGTCTTCGTCGCTTCCGGACACATTCCCCGCGACCTGAGCTCGCGCGGCCCTGGCCCTGATTCTTCCGCCGCCTCTCGCGATGGCGGCGAGAAAATTGTTTTCCTTCAGCTCGATGAGCGAGGACCCCGTCGCCGTGCCCGGCGTGATAACGCGAATCACTTCGCGGCGCACCAGCTTCTTTCCCGGCCCGGGCTGCTCCATCTGTTCGCAGATGGCCACCTTGTGGCCCGCGCGAATCAGCCGCGTGATGTAGCCCTCGGCCGCGTGGTAGGGAACGCCGCACATGGGCACGGCCTGTCCCTTCTCCTTGTTGCGCGAGGTCAGCGTGATTTGCAGGATTCGCGCCGCGACGATGGCATCGCCATAGAACAGTTCGTAGAAATCGCCCAGGCGGAAGAGTAGCAGCGCGCTCGGGTGCTGCTTTTTGACGGCGTGATACTGCCGCATCAATGGTGTGTCGGGCTCGTTCATCTGCCAAACGGGACGTTCGAGGGAACCGATTATGCGGACTCGGCGCGCCCGCCGCAATACCTCGCGGGCGAATTGTGGAAAACTCGTCGAGGGGAAAGCGGGCGCGGGAACGAGCCGTTCCGCGCTTTGCACTCTCAACTCTTGACGGTAGACTGTCAATCCGGCATGGATTTCTCCTTCAGCAGCGATCAGCTTCTCGTCCGCGACACGGTGCGGCAGTTCATGGAAACAGAAATGCGTCCGCTCCTGCGCGAATACGACCGCACGGAGAAATTCCCGGCGGAACAAATTCGCCGGCTCGGCGAACTCGGCTGCTGCGGCATGCTGATCCCCGAAGAATACGGCGGCTCGGCCACGGACACCGTCACGTACGCGCTCATGATCGAAGAGGTGGCGCGCGTGTGCGCCTCGACCGCGGTCACGTTGAGCGTGACGAACTCGGTAGCCGCCGCGCCGATCCTGAAGCACGGAACCGACGCCCAGAAG
The DNA here is from genome assembly GCA_963753475.1 of uncultured Acidobacteriota bacterium. Lineage (GTDB taxonomy): Bacteria > Acidobacteriota > Terriglobia > Acidiferrales > UBA7541 > Palsa-295. The sequence continues at coordinate 19,573 of CAVWCN010000002.1, read as the reverse complement.
AAGAAATATCTGCCTCGACTCGCGCGCGGCGAAATTCTCGGCGGCTTCTGCCTGACCGAACCGGGCGCCGGGTCCGACGCCGCCGGGATTCAAACGCGCGCGGTCCGCGACGGCGATGCCTACATCGTCAACGGAACGAAAAGCTGGGTGACGAACGGTGGATTTTCGGGCGTCTACGTCCTCTTCGCCAAGACCGATCCCTCAGCCGGCGCACGCAGCGTTACGGCGTTTCTCGTCGAGCCGACGGCTCCGGGATTTCGCGTCAGCCGTTACGAAGACAAAATGGGATTGCGGCTTTCGCGTTCCGCTGAGATCGTGTTCGAGGATTGCCGCGTGCCCGCCGAAAATCTCCTGGGTGTGGAAGGGCAGGGTCTCCGGGTTGCGCTCGGCGCGCTCGATGGCGGGCGTATTGGCATCGCCGCGCAGTCCGTCGGCGTCGCGCAGGGAGCGTTCGAAGCCGCGGTGCGCTACGCCAAGCAGCGCCGCACCTTCGGCCATCCCATCGCCGATTACCAGGCGATTCAGTGGATGATTGCCGATATGGCCACGGAGATCGAAGCGGCGCGCGCGTTGATGCAGTACGCTGCCTCGCTACGCGATGTCGAGGCTGCGCGTGAAGTCGCCGAGGCCAAGTCTTCGACAGGAGGGCGGGGCTTTAACCCCGCCGTAAGTGGCCCTCTTTCTTCAGGGGTTTCCACCCCTGAAGCCAGCGCTCGCAGAAGCCACGTCGGACCGCACTCCGCGCGCGCGAAACTCTACGCCAGCGAAATGGCCAACCGCGTCTGCGCCCGCGCCGTGCAAATCCACGGCAGCGTCGGCTACTCCCGCGAAACGGATGTCGAGCGCTACTATCGCGACGCCCGCGTCCTCACCATCTACGAAGGCACCAGCGAAATGCAGCGCCTCGTCATCGCCCGGGACCTCCTGCGCCGCGCTCGTTCCTAGCCCGAGACGCTCCACCGGGCAACGACCATGCCTGTTGAAACTCACGACCCATTCGCGACAGGCTAGCGCGGCTGTCGCGGGTTAGGGGAACTCGGGCGAGGCTGGCTGCCGCCCGAACTTCCGCGCGAGGCGCCACCGCCGCCGCTTCGCGCGCCTCCTGCTCGTGGTCCACCGCTGCCGCTTTTCCCGTTGTTGCCGTTGGCAGCGACCCGGCTTCCGCCGTTGCCTCGGTTTCCTCCGCCCGTGTTTCCGCCAGAACGCGTAGAATAGCCACCATGCGTGCTCAGGCGGCCGACAGTCACCGGCCTGCTCGTCCGCCCCGGAATCGGCGTGCCGGCCTGAACGAAGTTCCTCGTTTTGTAATCATAAGTGATCGCGGTGCTCGCGATTGTTGCGATTTTGCCGGGCAAGGACTTCGTGCCCGACGCGGGCGCCACCATCAGGCGCCCCTGGATTGGGGGCCTGTCCGCGACTGGTAGTTGTGGAGCCTTCAGGTTTCGAAACTCCTTCGGAGCTTCACTTAAGATTTTGTACTTCTCCGCAGATCCGAAATTCAGAAATTCGAACGCTCCTGCCGAGCTTTTCTGCGCCAGGAAGACGCCGTACTTCAAATTCAGTGGCGGCTTGCCCTTCACGTCGCTCGGATGCCGTGGTACGTACGCGTCTCCCTTCTGTGTGTGCACCCAACGGACGGGCGGACGGTGTCTTTTTTTGCCAACGCAAAACGTGTACTGCGTTCGATGCCTGCGCAAATGAACCCACGCTCCCGAATAGCACAACGCCCAGCTCCACGGTGCGGCGGCTGGTATCTCGGTCTGCTCGATCAAAGTCTTTCTCCCCGTTGCAGGATCTGACCGCGTCACAACGCGAAGCTGGGTCGGAGGACATTCGCCATACGGGTAGTAAGACGTCGAGAATAGTTTCTGCTTCTTCACGCGAGCGGCTGTGCCGGCGACTAGCGCCCCGCCTTGCCGCTGTATGTCCGCCGTGGTCGGCGTGTTCCGGCGAGCGCCCGACTGCTGAGAAGCCTGTTGCGTTTCGGTCTGCGCTGCAGCCTGTGCTGGCTGGGGCAACACCTGAACCCGAGCGTCCATTGCGTTCGTGCCGTTAGTCGAAGCGTCTACCCCTGACGGGGTCACCGTTTCTGGCGCGCTGATCTCTCCCGTCGTCCCGGACAAATCCTTCGGTTCCCAACATGTCCCGAACGGCGCGCAAGGGAAGAATGTCCCTCCCTTATAAAGGTCGATCAAGCCCGGAGTCAGCGAACTCATCCCCGAAGCCTTCAACGCTGCGGCCGCGTCAGTGTTGCGCTGCTTGACTCGCTCAGCGACCCATGCGTCCCAACCCGCAGGCACGTTCGACTGATCGCCAGGTCGTCTTTCGCCCGGCGCGAGTCGTTGACGATAAACCACGAAACCCAAGTGCCCCTGCATAACATCATCCCATCCATTACCATGAATGGTCACCGTGGCGCCGTCAAGGAAGCTGTCGACTTGCACGAGCCCCGGCTGCACGAGCTGCATCGTTTCGGTGGGCGATGTCACGATGAAGGATTCCTGTGGGATCGGCCGGAACGAAACGGTGGCCGTGCCGGTTACCAACTCCACCTCCGTCGATGGCACGCCCCCCTTTGTCGTGAGCGTCTGGAAAAGCAGCACGGAGTTTTCCGCCAGGTAGATCTCGGAGCCGTACTCGAATTCGACCTCGGCGCGCCCGTTGCCCGTCGCGATTCCGTATCCTTTTAAGACCGGCACGTTCACTTCCGCCCGCTGCCAGGGTTTGGTCAGATCAGGAGTCTTACCGTCGCCAGGCGAGAGTCGCACGTCGCCCTGGACGTAGCTCAGGCGGACAATTCCAGGATAGGTATGCACCTTCTTCGTGTCCGCACCGGCCGAAGGCAGTGTGCCGAAGCACACCAACACGCAAAACAAGCTCATCTTGAAAGAGGTACCGAAGGAGAGTTTCATCGTCGCCCTCGAATCAGAGTTCAGGGGACTCGCCCATATATGACGTATGTCATACGTCTGCTGTTTCGGCTACTCCTGCGAAACAGACGTCGAGCGCTACTATCGCGACGCCCGCGTCCTCACCATCTACGGGGCACCAGCGAAATGCAGCGCCTCGTCATCGCCCGCGACCTCCTGCGCGCTGGAAAAACGGGATAGCCACAGAGACACAGCGCCGCAGAGACCTGGCTGACGGCGACGAACAGATGCGTATCGTACCGGAGACACTCACCCGCCCGGGACGCCCGGATAGGCTCGACGAGTATCGTTAGTCCGATATGCCTCTGCCTCCAGTTTCTCTGTGTCTCTGTGCCTCTGTGGCCAATCCCATTTTCCCTTTTCGCTTTTCCGTTTTCTTTGCGATGATTCTTGCGTGACAAAACGCAAAAGAGTACTCAGTGGCATGCGTCCGACGGGACGCCTTCACCTCGGCCATTATTTCGGCGCGCTGCAGAACTGGCTGAAGCTGCAGGGTTCGCGCCTCCCCGATGGTCAGGACGAGTATGAATGTTTTTTCTTTGTGGCGGATTGGCACGCGCTCACGACGCACTACGAGGACACATCATCTGTCGCCGAAAGCACGCTTCAGGTGGTTACCGACTGGCTCGCCGTCGGCCTCGATCCGGCCAAATCGACGCTTTTCGTCCAGTCGAATATCCTCGAACACGCCGAGCTGCACGTTTTACTCTCGATGATCACGCCGCTCTCCTGGCTCGAGCGCGTCCCCACCTATAAAGAGCAAATCGAGAACCTGAAGGACCGCGACCTCGGCACCTACGGCTTTCTCGGCTACCCGCTCCTGCAAGCCGCGGACATCGTCATGTACGGCGACCCGAAACAGGATCTGCTCGTGCCTGTGGGCGAAGACCAGGCCCCGCACGTCGAGCTAACCCGTGAAGTCGTCCGCCGGTTTAACGCTTATTTCGGTCTGCTCTTCAAGCCCAGGTTCTTTGACGTGTGGGAGCAGTACGCGCTAACCCAGATCGAAGCGGCCCTCAAGAATCCGTTTCTGGCCAAAACTGCGCAGGAAATCTTGAATAGAAAAGGAAAGCTGACACCTGAGGAAAACGCGGTGATCGTTGCCACGATTCGCAAGCACGCCACCGAAATCGGTGTGGAGAATTTCAGAAGCACGATGGGCAGGGACAAGAGCCTCGTCTCAGCGATAGAGATCCTGCGGGAGCCGATATATATTCCCACCGAGACGCCGCGACTGCCCGGCACCGACGGCCGCCGTATGGCCAAATCCTACGGGAACGCGATCTGGCTCTCCGATCCGCCCGACGAGCTTCGCAAGAAAGTTCTGAACATGATGACGGACCCCCAGCGCGTCCGCCGCACCGACCCGGGCAGGCCGGAAGTGTGTCCCGTCTTCGCTTACCACAAATTGTTTTCGCCACCCGACGTGATCGCCTGGGCCGATCAAGGCTGCCGGACAGCCGGCATCGGTTGCGTCGACTGCAAGAAAGCGATGGCCGAACAGCTCGTTAGATGGATCGAGCCTGTTCAGACACGCCGCAAAGAATTTGAGGCGCACCCGGAACAAGTCTGGGATATCCTCGACCGCGGTTCGGACCAGGCGCGCAAGTCGGCGAAGCGAACCATGAAGCGCGTCCGCAACGCGATCTTCAAATGGGACGAAGCGCGCAAGTCACTCGTCCGCCGGAGCGGGGAAGACTGCAGTTGGTAGGTGAGCCGTGGTTAGCGAGGGCTGTCATCCCGAACCCGGTCGCGTTTTCTGCGAACGAGGGTGAGGGATCTGCTTTGGGGTTAGGTGTTAAGGTTTAAATGTCGCGCCTCTCCTGTCGGGCCGGATCCAGGCGCCGCCGGACGACGCACGCACGGCCTGTTTCATGACGCGTCTTGAGGGTTCCGTTGCGCGGGGCGAAAACGCTCCACGCCAGATCGCTCATCCCAACGCGGGAGACACGGGAGGCTGCAAAATAAAAGCTTCAAATTCCTACATAAACCATACCCGAACTAGAGCTCAACGCTCGGCGCGAATCCATAGAATGATTCACAGAATGGCGGCAACATAGAATGGCGACACCATACCGCATAAATCTCCCAGCCTATGAAGGCCCGCTCGATCTGCTGCTGGATCTGATCCGCAAGCAGGAGATCGACATCCACAATATCCCCATCGCCAAAGTCACGGAGCAATACCTCGACTACCTGCATCGGCTCGAAAAGCTCGACATCGACGTTTCCGCCGACTTCATCTACATGGCGGCGACGCTGATCCACATTAAGTCGAAGATGCTGCTCCCGCCCGACCCACTCGCCGGCCCCGAAGGGCAGGAAGATCCGCGCGAAGAATTGGTCCACCGTCTGCTCGAGCACGAGAAATTCAAGAACGCGGCGCAGCTTCTCTATCAGAAGCAGCAGGTGGAGGACCACGTCTGGTCGAAGCCCGACCGCACTCTGTACGTAGGCGAGGACGTCGAGGGCGAGTTGGTGGTTTCGCTGGTCGACCTGGTGAAAGTGTTTTCGCAGGTGCTCGAACGCCGCAAGGAAGTCTCGAAATTCTCGCTACAGCATGAATCGGTCACTATCGCTCAGATGATGGACCGCTTGCGTCAGAAGCTGGTTGCCGGCGAAGACCCCGTTTCGCTGATCGAGTTCTTCGACGCGTGCGAAACGCGCAACGCCATGATCGTCGCCCTGCTGGCCGTGCTCGAGATGGTGCGCATGCAGGCGATCCTGCTGGTGCAGTCGGAGCTGTTCGCCGACATTCACTTGCGCAAGCACAAAATGTTCGACGCCGTCTTCGCCGGGCCGGACGCCATGAGCAAGATCGAAGAGCAGTATCTCTGAGCCCAAGTCAACCGTGAAGGGTTGACCGTGGGCTGGATTCCCCGGACAGGAGCATGGTCGGTTTTAGAGGTCGACCCCTCAGACAAGCCTAATCGCAACAAGGCCCGAATAGAAATCGCCGTAACCTGCTGAAAACAAATGGTCGGCGAGTTTCTAATCGCAACCACAACCGTCCGTTTGGCCTCCGCCGCACTTTCGCCTTTTTCGGATTTCGCTTGTGCCGGACCCGCTAACCGCGCGACTCAAGAGCGGATCAATCAGGGCCTGCGCCTGGCGTCAAAAAAGACACCAAAGGAATCACGCTGGAACGATTTCCGTTGGTAAAATAAGATTGCGCTCAGGTGCGGCGGGCGGCGGGCGCGGCTTTGCGGAGCAGTGGGCGGCGTAATCACGGTCGCCATCTTGCGGATCATGGCGAGAACCAGCCGCTTGTCGTCGTCCGACAGGGTCGTGGAATATTTCTTGATTTCGGCCAGGAAGCGAATCTCCTCATCGCTGAGTTCGCCGAGGATTTTGCGCGTTTCGCGATCCTGAGGCGTATCGCTGCCGGGAAAGAAGTCCGCCAGGCTGATTTCCATTGCTTCGGCGATCTTCGCCAGGGTTTCGAGCGACGGGACCGTGTGCCCGTTCTCGACGCGCGAGAGATAGCAGCGCAGCAGGCCTGTGCGGCGTTCGATATCGCCCTGCGACAATCCGCGATCGCTGCGATAGGAACGGATCACTTCGCCGATATTCACCTTGGGTTTTTCTTTGGGCATCGTACCTTTTCCGGTAAAGCGCCGTTATCTTACGAAGCACCCCCTACCGGCGCAAGCGGAATTTCAAACCTTGTTTCCTTCAAGAATGGGGACCGTGCATGAAAAGAATGAACCCTAAATAACAGATTGGGAAAAAACGTTGCTCGGAGAGCTCTCCGTCCTGATCTTGCTCGCGCGTTTGTTCTCGTAGAGTGCGGCGTCGGCGCGTTTCATGAGTTCTTGTGCTGTTTCGCCCGGTCGAAAATCGGTCCAGCCACGCGAGAAGCGGCACTCCACCCGTTCGTGCTCGTACTGGACACCGAGCCCGTCCACTCGAGCGAGCACGCGTACCACTTCTCCGATCGGGCACTCCGGCAGCAGGACCATGAATTCGTCCCCACCGAGCCGTACAGCCAGATCGGAGCCGCGAATGGCGCGTTGAAGGCGGTCGGCGAATTGTTTCAGGAGCAGATCGCCCGCGGGGTGCCCCAGGCGATCGTTGATCTGCTTCAAGCCGTCGACGTCGAGCAGCAGCAGGGTCAGCGGGCGGCCATGCCGGACGGCACGGCTCATTTCTTCGGCCAGACGTTGCTCGCCCGAACGACGATTGTAGAGGCCCGTGAGCTGATCGAGGGCCGCGAGCTTGTACACCTCGCTCGTGAGGGTTTCCACTTTTGCGAGCGCCTGGATCTGGTCGGCGATCTGATTGCGGATCCGGATGATCTGATGCTGCTGATATACCGCGTACACGGCAAAGACCAGAACAATCCCGACGAGCGCTCGGATGGCTTGGTTGAGATAAATGGAATACGTTCCCACGTCCCGATCCAGGACAGCGGGGAAGGCGAATGACGCAACGGCGACCGTCAAGAGGATGAGCACAAGGACGGTAGATGACCAGAGCCACCACTGGCGGCGGTCAAGTTTCTTGAAACCCTCTCGAAGGGCTTCTCCCGGCACAGCAGCTTGTTGAGGCGCGCCTGTCGCGTTTTCAGCCATAGATTTGTGAGAGGGGCCTTTCTTGTAGATACAGGGAATCCTGTACGAACTCCAGCAATAAGCGCGGCGCAGTTCTCAATTAGTCATAGCCCGTGTCCAGGTCTCCTGGCCCCGTCGCGCCGGCGCCTGTTCGCTCATCGTGCCGCCTCAAGGTGAAGCGCGCCTGCTGTGCTTTCTCCTCGCGATCCTCTCGTTATTAACCGCAGAGTGATGCCGTTCTGCTCGGTTTTGAAAGCAGTCTGACCTCCCGCCGCTTGGCCGCAGCCGCCCCCGGTACAGTCACCCGCGTTTTCGCCTTAGCACGAAAAAACCGAGGAGGACGCCGATGAAAAGAAACGCCGTTTGGCTGCTGGTCGTTGTTTTTGCGGTCTTGGCGCTGGTGATTGGTGCGAATTGCTTTGTTCCAAGAGTTGGAACGCCGCTACTTGCGGACGGGGTGGCGCCCACGCCGCCGCCTCCGCCTATGGTCGCTTCCGTGGCTGCCGTACCGTCAGGCTCCGCTTACTTTGCCGATGGTGTTGCTCCCACGCCACCGCCTCCTCCGATGAGCATTTCGGCGTCCGCCGAATTGGCAGGCGCGATCTATCTTGCCGACGGGGTGGCACCGACTCCGCCCCCTCCGCCTATGGTCGCTTCCGTGGCTGCCGTACCGTCAAGCTCCACTTACTTTGCCGATAGTGTCGCTCCCACCCCACCGCCTCCTCCGATGAGCATTTCGGCGTCCGCCGAATTGGCAGGCGCGATCTATCTTGCCGACGGGGTGGCGCCGACTCCGCCCCCTCCCCCAATGCTCTCTCCTGTCGCGGCGTAAGCTGAGGTCGACCGAAGGACGGTCGGGGGAGTGGGTTGCGCGGCCCCTCCCCTCAGAACCGGATGAACACCGTGCGCCCCGGGGACCTTTGGGCCGGACCAGACGCACCTTGCCGGGGGAGAAAATACATGTGCACAATTGCCTTTTGTGTTACCATCTGCCTCCAATTAGCATGCGCGCGATGGCTACTTATGCACTCTGGGCGGCCGGCATCGGGCTGGAATCGCTCATTCTTTTCCGATCCGTGAAGAGCCCTATTCTTCGAACCTATCCGCGATTCTGCGTCTATATAGCGTGCATCCTCGTCAGCGATGCCGCTCTCTGGCCGGTATACAAGATGGCGAGCCTGCAGACTTACCAGCGTTTCTACTGGGCGAAGGAGTTCATCTGCGTAATCGCGGGGTACGCGGTGGTTCTCGAGATTCTCGAACGGGCCCTTGATTCGTACGACGGGCCGAAGAAACTCGCCAGAAATGCGGCTCTTACGATCTTTACCGCGATCGTCGCTCTTACCAGCGGCGAGTTTCTATTGCAACGCAGAGTCCGGTTCCCGCTCAACGCCGTCGAGGTACAGAGGGATCTGCGTGCAGCCGAGCTTGTGCTGCTGAGCTTAATCATCGGCCTGCTGCTCTATTACCGCATTGAGGTAGGCAGGAACCTGAAGGGGATCGTGCTCGGTTATGGTTTCTGCGTGGCAACGGTGGTCATGGGCGACGCCTTCCGCTCCTATGCCGGAATGTCGTTTCAGGCGGCGTTCTCCGTCCTGCGCTCTTATTCCTTTTTTGCTTCGCTGCTGATTTGGGTGGTCTTCCTGTGGTCCTATGAGCCGAATCCAGTGCCCGAGCACCCCACGCAATTAGCCGACGACTACAACACCCTCGCCAATTGGACGAAGGGGGCCCTGGCCGGGATGCGTGGCCATCTCGGAAAGGCGGCCCGGCCATGATTCAGGTGATTCTGTTCCTTATCCTCGGGGCCGGGTTGCTGCTCCTTTTGTATCTTTTCGCGGGAAGAAAGGACGCGCGGCCGGAGGGAGGCGCGGAGGTTCTTGTGCAGGCACGCCAAGCGCTCAACTCCCTGCAAACAGGCCTTTTGCCGCCGGAATTGATCATTCGCGTTTTCGCTCGCGAGGATCTGGAATTTGTCAATTCCGTCGGCGCACCTGGAGTCGAAGCGCTCTTTTTGAGCGAACGGAAACGCGTGGCGCTCCGGTGGGTGGCACACGTGCGAGAGCAGGTGCTTAGCCTGAAGGACTTCCATTCCGGACAATCCCGGATTTATGCTCGGCTCGACGCGCGCACCGAGATCGCTTTGGCGTTCGACTTCGCCAGCTTGTTAATTGCTTGCCGTATTCTGCAGATCGTATTTTATCTTCGCGGGCCATACGCGGCGCCGAAAATGGTGCAGAAGGCAGTTGGGGTGGCGGGCAAGGTCTGTGCCGTCTCGCAGAGGTGCCTGGCATTCTTGGGCCCGGCAAAAACGGGCCCGCTGAGAAACGATTCCGCGGGCGACAGAGCCGCGATATAAGGGGAAAGTGAGTGGTTCCGATCACCAAGAGCCAGGAGGTCCAAAAAGCGGCGGAGGACGTCCGTCTGCGCACGCTCGCGAAGATTCCGAGGGTCTTGGACCGATTTATCTATCTTTCTTCCATGCGGGATTACAACACGGGGCTCTACCACCACGAAGGACTGGCGTCTCGTTTCTCGCCGGAGGTCGCCTGCGAGGCGCTGGCCGATTGTCACCGGGAGGCGTACCACGAGCTTCTTTTGTGTCCGCTCGAAGAGCTGGTGAACCAAATGGAAGCCTACATAGATTCCTCGCAAACTCCGCCTCGCGATTTCCTGTCCACCTGGAAGGAATTGGAACCCTATCGCGTGGCTGTCCCGAGGGTGTCGGAGGCGTTCTCGGCTGACTTTCTGTTCTCGAACTTCAGGGTTGCTTTGGCGATCGTGGAGGATCGGCTGGCGACTCCTCGGCGTTCGCGAGAAGTCGCATAGCCACAGCAGTGACCTGCCCGACAATTTCCGCGTCGTCCGGATATGCGAATTGACGGATGCGGCAGGCCGACAAGGGGTGCGGAATCAACGTGATCTGGGACCCGCGCACTTCGCACCAGGAGCACGCGTAACTGTCCCTGAGTTCAATGAAATAAATCGGGCGGTCGAACTCCGTGCGCCAGTCCGCCGCCTGACAGCGACGGGCTTGACTATCCACCTGGACGAAGGAGCCGGGCCGCAGCAGCGGATACATCGTGTAGTCCCCCAGGCCGATATATCCATACTGGCAGTGCCGGACGTCGAGTTTCTGAATGAGTGCGATCGGCACTTCGCCCCAAATCTCGACCATCCGGGAAATCAGGCTTGTCTGCCCTACGTCGAAGCCCCTGTCGAAACGAACGGGGAAGGTAATTGGGGTCTCAGGATCGGGAACCTCGAGTGTCACCAAGTGCGTGCTCCGCAGCGGAAACGCCGTCCGAAACTGGGAACTGGCGCTCAAGTCCACTCCAAACATGCGGAGCAGATCAGCGAAGCGGATGCGATAGATGACACTAAGGCTGAATAGTTTATAAATGCTGGGAACCGAATTCTTGTTCTCGATCTGCGTCAGCCAGGCATTCGAAATGTAAAATTCTTCGTTGGTGTGATCGTCCGCGATCGTGCGGCTGTATTCCTCGACTTCCCGTGTTGTGACGCCGCGCCGGGTGCGAAGTTCGCGAAGCTGTTCGCCCGCCGGCAACGCTGCATCCGTAGCAGGCTTCTGACCAGTTCCGTTACGGTACACTACAGTCATTCCGCGTTTCTACCGGGCCGAGATTAGAGCTTTACGCCGATGGAATCAATCGTCGCGTGCGTTTTCTGGAGGTTCCAGTACCTGCCAGTCGGCAGGCTTGCTTGGTATACGAAGCATTGCGGCGCGTTTCCGCGCCCTGTCGCGAACGCCGGATGCCGGCTCTTCATGCGGTCCGGCAGTCCAATTGTAGAGCGGATTCGATCTGAAAAGAACTCGCCGCCGTGAGCGCGCGGAGGTCGAGTCGCTCGAAAGTGAACGTTGTTTGCTTCCTTTAGGCTCGGCGCGACTCTTGGGTCTCTCTGATAACCATTACGTAAACATGCGGGCTGAGGGTCCGGAATCGTCAACAGGTTTTGTTTTTCGCGTCACACGGTTCCGATCGTTTGGCAATCGACGGCAGGAGTATGCCAAGCTGAACATCAATCGGAGCCGACCATGAACGCTTCGAACCCCTTCAAGCCTTCCGCGGAAGGCTCGTATGTGAACCGTCGCACTGTACCGCGCTATCCGTTGATCGCGACGGTCGAGGTTATCGAATCCGCCAGCGAATTGCGGCTTTCTGGCCGCATTTCCGAGATAAGCCGCAAAGGATGCTACGTGGACGTCCTGAATACGCTCCCTGTCGGTACCTTCGTTCAACTTACGATTTCGCGGGACAGCGGGACGTTTACCACGGCCGGCAAGATCATCTACGTTCAGGAAGCGATGGGGATGGGTGTCGCGTTTCTCGATACCACCGCGGACCAGATGGCGACTCTTGACTCCTGGATCGCCGAGCTGGTTTGATCCTGCCGTGGTAACGGGCGCGAAAACTCGTGTCCGCCGCACTTGATTCTGTCCGTGGTGCCCCTCCGCTTGATAAAATGCGGACTTGCTGTCGCGAGGAGGGCCTTTGGGTTTTAGTGCGGGCACTCGGCAGTTCGGCGAAGTAACCATGATCGACGTGCGGGGCCGGCTTACTTTAACGGAAGGCCAGGCAATCCATGATCTGCTGCAGGATCTCTTCCGCGCGGGCCAGCACCGCGTGGTTCTGAATCTGCGCGAGGTCTCGTATCTCGACAGCTCGGGTCTCGGCCAACTGCTGCGCGGATTGTTCACGGCCGAAAAACACAAAGCCGAGGTGAAGGCCATCGGCTTGAATCCGCGTGTTCAGGAAGTGCTGAAACTGGCGAATCTCTACGAAATGTTTTCGGACTATCCCGACGAGCAGGCCGCGCTGGGCAGTTTTTCGGACGGCTGCTGATGTGGGAAGAGGACCGTCGCCAGGAGAACCCCGGTTCAGCCGTGGGACCGAATTCTCCGCCGGGAATCAGTTTGGTGCTGGTGGAGGGAATCGAACCCACACGGCCTTGCGGCCACCGGATTTTGAGTCCGGCGCGTCTGCCAGTTCCGCCACACCAGCCTTTGGAGACATTCGCAGGTTAGCACGCGCGCTCTCCGTCGTTCAAGGTTGTTGCCCGCCAACAGCACAACAATTCTTCACGGGAGCATCGATCCGGAGCGTCGATCCGGCGCGGCGCAATTCGTGTCGCGAGCCGGCACGCGATGCGTTCGCCGCAGACGCATCATCCGCGGACGAGGAACATGACGCCCGCCACGATCAGCACAGCTTCGATGATCGCCACGAATACCTTTTCCGGAAGCCGATCCACAATTTGCTTACCGAGAAATGATCCCAAAACCATAATGGGCCCAAGGGCGAGGCCGGCAAATACGCCCGAGCGCGTCAGTACGGCTGTCTGGCGATAAGCCACCAATTTCGCGACGTGCATGACCACCGTCGAAAGCGCCTCGGTTCCAATGTACGCGCCCTTGAGCAGACCGTACGCCAGGAAAAATGGCGCCATGACCGGTCCGACACTGCCAAGAAGAGCGGAGAGAAAGCTTGCTCCGGCGCCGATTCCCGCAAACGCAACAACAGAAAAAGGCTTCGGCTGTTTCGGGCGGATGTGCCGCCACACCACCACGAAGAGCAGAAACGCGCCGAGCAGCCGGGTTAGCGCCGAAAGAGGTGCCTTAGCAAACAGGTAGCCGCCGATTAGCGCCATCGGCACACCACCAAGAGCAAACCAACCGACCACCTGCCAGTTCACTTCCCGGCGATTGAACCAGACCCGGCTGCCGTTCCCGATCAACTGCGCAACCGTGAGGATCGGAATCGCATCGCGGACCCCAAATGCCGCAACCAGCACGGGAAGCAGGACGGCTGCGCCACCGAATCCCGCGACCGCCGCCAAGGTTGAGGCGAACAAAGCGGCGAACGCAAGGATGATCCACTGCAGTGTCTCTGGCATAAGGGTGCGAGCGTGCGCTCCTATCTGCTAGCTGGGCTAGCATTGATTCTACTCACGGCTTGAGCACGGCGGCCCAGATCGTGCAACGATTCGATGTGATGCAACGGCCTCCGGACCCAGCTGCGCAGCGGCGCACGCGAGAAAGTCCAGCGAGATGGCTTAGAGAAAGGAAGCGGATAGCGGGAAAGAATGGTTGCGGGGGTTGGATTTGAACCAACGACCTCCGGGTTATGAGCCCGACGAGCTACCAGGCTGCTCCACCCCGCAGAAACATCATAACACACAACTTAGATTTCTCTGCAAATGCGCGCTTGCAGGACTGTCGCTGCGGCTGCCCGACGATCTACCAGGACCGCTGCGCGCGGCGCGTTGACACCACGCGACGTGGCCCGTTCTGTACTTTTCAGTGTGCCCGCTTAGTGCGCGTCATCGGCGAGACGCACCTTTCATCGGAACCGCTCGCGAACTATTGAGAATTCGAATCGAGTGAAGGCAGGCCTAACGAGTTCTTATCTTGTTGAGAGGGCCGCTAACGAACGGGCTGCCCGCCTCAAAGAAACGCAGCGGGCGGCGCATATCACGCGTGATACCGATGCGTACAGCTGTACTGATGTGCGCAATGTCTCGAACAGCTGTCCCCAGCCACAGCGGACCATCGGCACAGAGATCAACTCCGTCGAACCGCTCATCGACATCCAATGCAGCGGCAAGCCTTCCCGGCCCTCTCGCCAAATCTCTAAGTTTGCCGGTGTTGCGAAGCCGTTTCATTCGGTTGATCCCTTCAAGAGGTTCAATGGCGCGCAACAGCACTCCCGCGCCAACCCCCGGTTCTTCAGCCGTCACGTTGAGCATGTACGACGTCCCATAGATGAAGTACACATAAGCAAATCCCCTGTCCAGGAATAGGGATTGGTTCCTCGCCGTTCGTCCATGATAAGCATGCCCACTCCGGTCGCCCGGCGGGTAAGCCTCTGTCTCGACAATACGACCGCTAATCCTGTTTCTCCCGGTCTTGCGCACAATGGTTTTCCCGATGAGATATCGGGCCAGCTCAGCTGTATCACTTGGCAAGCTGGCCCGTGAGAGCCGCCGGACTTCGTCAGCGAGATGGAACGCGGTCCGCAATGGAATATCCTGATCCTGTCTGCCACGCCCCAGGGCGAGAAGCTGATGCTTCACAAGCGCCCAGAGGATCGAGTCTATGCCGTGATTTCCGGCGTCTTTTATATCGCACTGGCTGATGAATTCGACGCGAGTAAGTTGGAAGCCTATCCCTGGCATTTCCGCTGGGCGAGATCCAGCGAGTAAGTCGCGCAAGTAACCGCGATGGGGCAGACGCCTCGACGCGGTGTAGACTCTGGGGTGTTCGAAGAAACGGCGCGACTTGACGACTCGTATACTCCCATTCCGCTCAAGCATTTAGCTTCTTGTCAAATTGGAGACTCAAGATGAACGATCAACAAAAGAACGAGCAGTATTCTGCAGCGCGAGATCAAGAGATCCGTGCGGCACTGGATCAGCATTGGGCGGCGTCCGATGCCAACGATTTTGAAACGGAGCACCTCATCTACCACGAGGACGCGGTGCTGGACTACCCGCAGTCAGGCGAGCGAACCCGCGGTCGGCGCAACATACAGGGCCAACGCGCTAGTCAGCCGAGCAACAAGCGGTTTACCGTCCGGCGAATCATTGGCAGCGGTGATCTTTGGGTCACCGAATTCATCCTGACATATGACGGCAAGCCGTCCTACACCGTGAGCATCATGGAGTTCAGGGGCGACAAGGTTGCGCGGGAAACACAGTACTTTGCGGATCCATTCGTGGCTCCCGCATGGCGCGCTAACTGGGTGGAACGGATGCCCACGTAATCTCGAGGCCGAAACCGATGGAGGGATAAGAGATGGATTGGAAACGCTTGGTCCAGTTTGCGCTGCAGGGCAGCAGTGGTTTGGAACAATATGCCATCCTGCTGGTGCGCGTTTCGATCGGGCTGTTCTTCGCCATCTCCGGGGGAAACAAATTGTTTGTCGCGGGCGGCACGAAACCTGTTTACGAAACGCTCGTTAAGGCTAAAGTCCCGTTCCCCCACCAGACGGCTTATTTCGTGTCGGGTGTCGAGTTCGTTTGTGGATCCTTGGTGACCGCGGGGTTTTTTTCGAGCCTGGCCTGCGTGGCTCTCTTGATCGATATGATTGTCGCCACTCTGACCGAAGCGCTTTCCACCTTGCCTAAAGGACTTTCGCCTCTTAACTGGCTCGACGATTTGCTCTACCTTCCGGAAGTCCTGTACGTGCTCTTCTTTATCTGGCTGATCTGCTCTGGTGCGGGAGAGTTCAGTGTCGATTACTGGCTCGCCGGCAAGTTACTGAGGTGATCGACGGAAGCGAATCGATGCCGGTCTCTTGGACGTTGGCTACGCACAAGCTGGCACGATGCACGGAAATAAAAGGATTCTAGCCTGATGCTGGACTCAACGAGGTAGGAATGCCCCGATTGCTTTCAGTGAATGTCGGTCTGCCGCGCGACGTGACATGGAACGGCAAAACTGTCCGAACCGCCGTCTGGAAGTCTCCGGTTACGGGACGGCGAATGGTGCGCAAGCTCGATATCGATGGCGATGCGCAAGCCGATCTCGCCGGTCACGGCGGAGAGCATCGCGCCGTTTTCGTTTATCAGATGGACTCCTATCGCTACTGGGCAGCGCTTTCTCGGACGTAATGACTTTATCTCCGGCCAGTTCGGAGAAAACTTCACTGTTGAAGGACTTTCTGATAACGAGGTCTGCATCGGCGATCGCTACCGCATCGGTGATGCGATATTTGAAGTAACGCAGCCGCGCGTGACGTGCTACCGCGTCGGTATTCGCATGAATGAACCTCGGATGGCAGCTCTGCTCGTGGCACATCACAGACCAGGATTCTACTTTCGCGTGTTGCAGGAAGGAGAAGTTGGGGCGGGCGATGACATCGTAAAAATTACTGACGGTCCAGAGCGAATCAGTGTGGCCGAGGTTGACGCCCTCCTGTATTTGCCAGGACATTCCAGCGAGCAACTGCAACGAGCGCTACGAATTCCTGCACTTAGCAAGGGTTGGCAGAGTTCGTTCCAAGCAATGCTCCAACAAGACTTGAGCTCCAAGACTACGGTGGGGAATCCGGGACTCGCGGATGAGGAACAAGCGCCAGCATGGCCCGGCTTTCGACAGATGCGAGTCGCGAATATTCATAAGGAAAGCGATAGCGTAACTTCCTTCATTCTGGCGCCAATCGATGGGCAGCCTCTTCCTGTCTTCCAGGCAGGTCAATTTGTGGTTTTGCGGCTGCTCGTCGATCCGGGTAAACCGCCCGTTCTTCGCAGCTATTCGCTGTCTGATTTGCCCGCAGCCGATCATTTCCGCATCAGCGTCAAAAACGAATTGAATGGGATTGGAAGCTCATTTCTGTGCGACCGTGCGCGAGAAGGCGATGTATTGGATGTGAGTGCGCCGCGCGGAAGCTTTACTCTGCGTCCCAGCCAGAATCCTGTGGTTCTGCTGAGCGCCGGGGTGGGCGCAACGCCCGTGATGTCGATGCTGCACACACTAGCCGCTGAAAGATCGCAACGAGAGATCTGGTGGGTCTATGGAGCGCGCAATCGTGTGGACCATCCATTTGCGGAAGAATCGCGTTCATTACTGAAACAGCTCTCTCGCGACCTATAGAAGGGATGTGCTACCAAACCTTTCACGGAACGGAGAAGCCGTTGCGGTACGATCGTATGTCAGGTCTTGACTCAGAGCAACTCGACGAACTGGTGTGGCGCATCGAAGAACAGCTCGAAGATCCATGGCATAAAGGAATCGGGCACCCCAAGGACCTTTCTCTGCGAGAAGCCGTCGTCGTGGCGAGCGGATACATGCGACAGAACATAATCCAGGAAGTCTGGGCGGAAATCTTCGACACGTCGCAGCCGGTAATCTCCGGGATCATCGCGAAATTCACGCCGCTCATCGAGGCGTCCACCGAAGAGGACAGGCCGACCGCGCAGGAAGCGGAAGAAGCCGTCGCACGCGAGCAGACCGTCCTGGTAGACGGCTTCCTGGCACCCACCTGGTCCTGGCGCGATACACCAGAACTGTGGTCGGGAAAGCACAAGACAACCGGCTTTAATGGCCAGGCCATCTCGAATCTCCAGGGCGACCTCCTATTCGTATCCGAGCCCGTCACCGGGCATAATCACGACATGACAGCCCTTGCGGAGACAGAAACCGCAGATGTCATGGCGGCTGCTTTCAGCGGGATCGGCGACAAGGGCTATCAGGGCTCGGGCTTCATCACCCCGTTTAAGAAACCGCAAGGCGGGAAACTGCTTGACTGGCAGAAAGAATTCAATGCCCAGGTAAATAGGCAGTGCGCCAGTCGAGCGCGCGATCGCTTCATCTCAAATCCTGGCGTATTCTCCACACCGATTACCGGCGGCCGCTCTGTACGTACGCCACGTCCTATCGGGCGGCTGTAGGACTGTACTTCTTTAAACTCAATTTTAGATAAGCTTCCGTGAACGTGCAGATCGCGGCCGCCTTGAATGGCGATGTGGCCGCTATCGGCCCGGTTCCGGTGCACGGCGCGCGGCACGACGCCTACGCGTTTGAGGCGTCCGGGATGAAAGCGCTTCTGGAAAATTCCAGGCATACCGATGACACCGCCACCGACCCTCGGGTATATCGGCGTGGACGGCATCGGCATCGTGCCGTTCAAGCGCGTGGGTGGCCGGAACCTGGAAGACTGGCAGCGTGAATCCAACGCTGACTTGAGCAAGATCCGGTCCGCTGTCGAGCACGCCGTTGCGAAGGTGAAGTGCTGGCGGATGCTCAGCGAGGAAGGCGGTCGCTACCGGTGCCCGATCGGTCACTGCGAGGGCATGCTGGCAGCAGTTACCGGGCTGTATTTCTTCGCCCAATACTGCAATGTTTAATGAATAAACCCCCCCGCAGGGGTCAGCGGTATCACCTGTACTGGCTAATCTTTTCATGCATTACGCGTTTGACTCGTGGTTGGAACGCGAGTTTCCGACGGTCGAGTTTGAGCGGTTCGCCGATGGGTGCGGCTCTTCTGGGGTGATGCGGCGTGGAGAGTTTTAGCGTGGTCCGTTGCCGCTGTGTCCGGTTTGCCCGTGTCGGTGAGTGCGTAAAGGGCTCCTTCTCGTTACGGTCCCGGTTATCTGACGACCGGATCGCAAAAAGAAGGAGCCCGATGCAAGGGTACGTGCCTGGGCCAGGACGAGGCGTTCGCGGAGTCCAGGAAGTGCTTCACGTGAGCTGGAGGACTGGATGGCGTCGGCGGGGGCGGCACGGGTTCAGCATGGTGAGCTGGAAGAACAGCTGGAGATGCGGGGCCGGGAGCTGCTGCGGCGGCTGTTCCAGGGCCGGCTGGACCTGGCAGCTGCCCGCGAGGACCGGCCGGCATGACGTGGCCGGGGAGGACGGGGTTCCGCGCATGCGCGCCGAGAAAGGCCGCGAACGGCCGCTGATGACGAAGTTCGGGCAGGTCACGGTGTCACGGATCGCCTACCGGGCGCCGGGCAGGCCGAACGTGCACCCGCTGGACGCGGCGCTGAACCTGCCGGAGGAAAAGCACTCCCACGGGCTCCGGAAGCTCGCCGCCATGGAGTCCGCGCGCGGCTCGCATGAGGCAGCGGCACGCCGCGATCACCCGCGCGACCGGCGTGGCAGATCGGGAAACGCCAGGCGGAAGAGCCGCGCCCACCCGCTGCGCCGCGCACGTGGAGGCGTTTTACCTGCAGCGGGTCATCAAGCCCAGCCGCCGGACGGCTGGCCGCTGATTCCTGACCTTCGACGGGAAGGGCATCGTGATGCTGCCCGGGGCGCTGCGACCCGGCCACCGCGAAGGCCGCGGCATCCGCGGAGGGCAAGCTCGCGACCCGGCTGTCGCCGGGAGAGAAGAACGGCCGCAAGCGGATGGCCGAGCTGGCCTGCGTCTACGACGAGCACCGCCCCCGATCCCGCGCACCCCCGAGGACGTCATCAGCACGCCCGCGCAGAAACGGCGGAAGAAGAAGGCGCAGGCCCCAAGCAGAAGGGCAAGCAGAAGCCGCGGGAGCCGCAGGCGCGGGGCAAGTGGCTGACCACCTCGGTCACCGATGACATACCCGCCGTCATCGCCGCCGCGTTCGACG
>CAVWCN010000001.1:0-107952 GCA_963753475.1 uncultured Acidobacteriota bacterium | reverse complement strand
GCTGTGCCCGCGCCGCTTTCTAGTGCGGTGGCGCGTTCGGCAGTGATAGCAAGGTCACCGTCCCTCGCCAGTTTGCGGGACAAAATTGGAGAGACAAGGGAGGCTACAAACAAAAAAAGAGCCCCTCGGAAGGACAGACTCTCTTAGCAGCTAGCTATTACGAAAATTGAGGGACCGCCCCGCCGTGCCAATTCGCAGAAATCCGTTCGAAGCGCTAATGGAGGCTGCAAATCCAAAAGGATTTGCGTAAAGCCGTTAATCCAACTCTGCGTCTCGGATCATCAATTCTTCGTAAGGTTGAGGGACTTCAGGAAGCTGCCGCGCTCGGCATCAATTTTCTTCTGCAGTTGCAGCATGGCGTACAGCAGCGCCTCGGGACGCGGCGGGCATCCGGGAACGTAAACGTCCACCGGAATCACCTGATTCACGCCCTGCACGATGGCGTAGTTGTTGAACACGCCGCCCGACGTGGCGCAGGCGCCCATCGAAATCACCCATTTCGGCTCGGGCATCTGCTCGTAGAGCTGCTTGATCACCGGCGCCATCTTCTGCGAGACGCGCCCGGCAATAATCATCAGGTCCGACTGCCGCGGCGATCCGCGAAACACTTCCGCGCCGAACCGCGCGATATCGTACCGCGACGCCGCCATCGACATCATCTCGATCGCGCAGCACGCCAGCCCGAAGGACATCGGCCAAATCGAGCTTCGCCGCGCCCAGTTCACCACCTTGTCGAGCGACGCAGAACAGAATCCCCTCGTCCTTCAGGAAATTCTCCTGGTCTCCGGGCTTTTCGAGCGTGACGCCCTTTGCGATTTCATCCGCCATGGCGCGCTATGCCCTCGACTTATTTTTGCATGTTCCGGGCTGCATTTGCAAAGTGACTGCGCGGAAAGAGTTTGCTTCTGCAACTGACGATGTGCCGCTCCCGACGCTCTGCGCCTCACTCTTCCTTGATTCTTTCCATTCGATTCGGCGTCGCACAATTAGCGTGGGAAAACATCGTTGTTGGCGGAAAATCCGGTTTAGAAGGTTCCCGCCGGCATGCTGCCCTCTGCCTGACCTGCGATACGCGGGCCAGGTCCGCAGGTCACAGCAGAGCGCCCCTCTTCCGGGCTACGTTCACAACCAACGAATAGCTCAGGGGGCGCACAATGCTCACCGAACAGTATCTCATCATCGGCCTGGCGGCCATCGCCGCCGCCTTCGCCATTCGACGGCTGATCATGACCTCGCGGGCCTGGAAATTCCACGGCCAGATGCTCGTCACCTGTCCCGAAACCCAGAAGCCGGCAGCGGTAAACGTCGCCACGTTTCACGCCGCCGTAGGCGAATTCCTGAACCGGCCGCATCTCGAATTGAACGAGTGCTCCCGCTGGCCCGAGCGTGAAGATTGCGACCAGGACTGCCTCTGCCAGCTCGAACAGAACCCCGAGGAACATCGCGTCTGGAACATCGCCACGAAATGGTTCGAGGGAAAGAAATGCGCGCTTTGCCGCAAGCTCATCGAACCCGTCAGCCACATGGACCACGCGCCCGCACTCATGAGGATCGTCGATCGCAAAACCGTCGAATGGAGAAATCTCCCAGCCGAACAGTTGCCCGATGCCTTCGAGGATTCCCTTCCCGTCTGCTGGAGCTGCCACATGACCGAAACGTTTCTCCGCAAATTCCCCGGAAGGGCTGTCGTTCGCCCGTTCCACCGGGAGATTTAGATTCGACGCGGGCAGTGGCGCTGTCTTCTCCCTGATAAAGCCTGACGCGCCTCGATGGTTTCTCCCTTCGGGAAATCCGCGCCGGACTCTCTCAAGTCTGCCTTGGCGGGCCATCGGCCCTTTCGGTAAGATGGAACGGTGGTTGGTTGATTCCAATTTTTCTGTTGAGGTGAGATGGAAAAGCAAACGGCAAATAAGGCGACGAAAAAATCGGCGGCCGCCCACGACCCGCGGACGGAGGCGCTTGAACGGATCGTTCGCGCGGAAGACTCCGACCCGTTTCAGATTCTAGGCCCGCACTGGATCGAACGCGCCGGCAAGCACACGCTTGCAATTCGCCTGTTTCGGCCCGGCGCCTCCGAGGCAAGAATCATTTGGAAGAACGGAGCCGTTTCCGCGGCTGGCAAGATTGCCGAGGGCCTCTTCGAAGCGGTCACCGATCCCGTCGCCGCCAAACTCCCCGCTGACGCGCCAGTTCCTGTGGATGCTTACCGCCTCAGGTTCCGCTTCCCCGACGGAAAAACCCTCGAAACTCTGGACGCCTACGCCTTCCCGCCCCTGCTCTCCGATTACGACCTCTACCTTTTCGGCGAAGGCACGCATTACCAGAAATACGAAAAACTCGGAGCCCACGTTCGCGAGGTGGACGGCATCCGAGGCGTGCATTTTGCCGTCTGGGCCCCGAACGCCCAACGCGTCAGCCTCGTCGGCGATTTCAATCTATGGGACGGTCGCACGAACGCCATGCGCAACCGCGGCTCAAGCGGCATCTGGGAAATCTTTATGCCCGAGCTGGACGAAGGCGCGCTGTATAAGTTCGAGATTCTCTCCCGCGTCGAGCATCACCTCGGATTGAAATCCGATCCTTACGGCTTTGCGGCAGAGCTGCGGCCGAAGACCGCGTCCATCGTTTCCAATATCGACCGTTATCAAGTGGAGCGACGCGAACTGGCTCGAAGCTCGCGCCAAGGCCGATTGGCTGCATGCCCCCATGTCGATTTACGAAGTCCACCCGGGCTCCTGGCGCCGCAAGGGCCGAAGACGAAACCGTTGGCTCACCTACCGGACATGGCCGACGAACTTGATTCCCTACGTGAAGCGCATGGGCTACACGCATATCGAGTTCCTGCCGCATCATGGAGCACCCCTTCGACGCCTCATGGGGCTATCAAACCGTCGGCTATTTCGCGGTGACCAGCCGCTTCGGCACGCCCGAGGATTTCATGTACTTCGTCGATCGCTGCCACCAGGAAGGCATCGGCGTGATCCTGGATTGGACTCCCGCGCATTTTCCCGCGCGACGCGCACGGCCTCGCCTTCTTCGACGGCACGCATCTCTACGAACACGCAGACCCTCGCAAGGGCGCGCATCCGGATTGGGGCACGCTGGTTTTCAACTACGGGCGCAACGAAGTACAGAATTTCCTGCTCTCGAACGCGCTCTTCTGGCTCGACAAATACCACCTCGACGGCCTCCGCGTGGACGCCGTGGCCTCGATGCTCTATCTCGATTACTCCCGCGCCGCAGGCGAGTGGATTCCGAACGCTTTCGGCGGCCGCGAAAATCTCGAAGCCATCGCCTTTCTCCGCCACCTGAACGAAGTGCTTCACCAGCGCCATCCCGGCGCCCTGATGATCGCCGAAGAATCCACGGCCTGGCCGGCTGTCTCGCGTCCCACTTACATTGGCGGCCTCGGTTTCGATCTGAAGTGGAACATGGGCTGGATGAACGACACGCTTCGCTATTTCGCTCTCGATCCCCTCTACCGCCAGTACCATCACAACGAACTCACCTTTTCGATGATCTACGCCTTCCACGAGAATTTCGTTCTTCCGCTTTCACACGACGAAGTCGTCCACGGCAAGCGCGCCCTGCTCGAAAAAATGCCCGGCGATGACGGAAGAGAAGTTCGCGAACCTCCGGCTGCTTTTCGGCTACATGTTCGCGCATCCCGGCAAAAAGCTGCTGTTTATGGGCAGCGAACTGGGCCAGCGCAATGAGTTCTGGGAGGCCGGATCGGTCGAGTGGAGCCTCGAAGATTCGCCTGCCGCATCGCGGAATCCAGCGCGTGGTTGCCGGACCTGAACCGTTTGCACCGCACCGAGCGAGCGCTCCACGAAGTCGATTTCGAATGGTCCGGATTCGAGTGGATCGACGCGAACGATGCCGCCGCCAGCGTCCTCTCTTTCATGCGCCGAGGCAGGAACGCCGACGATACCGTCCTCGTGGTTTGCAATATGACGCCGGTGGTCCGCGAAAACCATCGCGTCGGCGTGCCGCGCCCCGGCTACTACCGCGAGATTTTCAACAGCGATTCCCGCTACTATGAAGGCACCGACGTCGGCAACACCGGCGGCGTCAACGCCGAACCCATTCCCTGGAACGACCGCCCCTACTCGCTCAAACTCCGTCTCCCGCCTCTGTCGGCCATGTACTTCAAGCTCTAGCCCGCTGGAAGCGCCACGGTCCCCAGCGCAATCCGTCGCCGCTGGGAGCGCCAATCTCCCGATTGGCGGAATCCGCGCAGTCTTAGGTTTCACGTACCGCCGCCCTTCAGGCGGCACGATCGGCCTTTGCCTGCACAGGCGCAGCATGCCGCGTTTCGAGCGCGGCCCACGAACCGTGCCCGTTCTCTCGCCAGTCCTGATTTCCTGCCCGCGCCTTGTAATCTTCGGCGAAGATTTTCGTGTCAGGGTATGACTTCAGTCATACCGTCCATCGCCACAAACGAAACCTGGGCTTTAGCCCCTGCGTTAGGCCACGGCTTCAGCCGTGGCCATCCTTCGCTTCTGCATTACGTCCCTTTACAAACATCGCGCAGGGCCCCGTGAAGGCAGGATACGCGCTTTCCGCTGAGGCGTATCCCTACTGCTCCGCATGCCTGCGTCGGGTCAAAAAACCGGAGGCAAGATCCACCCCTTAGGCCAGGGCTAGAAAGCCCGGGCCTAACTCAGCAGCTGAAGCCGAAAATTTCCACCGACCCCTACGGTATGACTGAAGTCATACCCTGACACGAGACCTGAATCCTCGCAGCCTTAGGTTTCAACGTAGCGCCGCCCTTCAGGGCGGCACGATCGGCCTTTTGCCTGCACGGGCACGGCATGTCGCGCCTCCAGCGCGCGCCACAAGTCGTGCCTGCCCCGTGGCGCAGGCGCTCTTGCCTGTCCGTAGGGGCGGGTCTCAGACCCGCCCTGCGATCACCACAAAGATCGCGTCCGCCCTGGTGGTATCATCCCCCCGCCATGAACAACTACTTCTGCCGTCTCAATCTTGTGTCTGTGTTTTGTCTTGCCGTTTCCCTCGCAACCGTCGCGACCTTCCCCGAAACCGCTTCGGCGCAGATGCAAACCAGCTGGGAACACACCTACGCGCCGCCGAACCATCCCATCGTGCTGCACGCCGCGCGCCTCCTCGACATCGACTCCGGAAAAATCATCACCCCCGGCGAAGTCCTGGTCCGCGGCGACAAAATCGCCGAAGTGGGCCAGTCCGTGACGCATCCCGCCGACGCGCAGACGATTGACCTCGGCGACACCACGCTGATGCCCGGCCTGATCGACGCGCACGTCCATCTCTTCCTGCATCCCGGCAACGAGGATTTGCAGACCGTCGAGGAATCCGTCCCGCAGCGCACCATCCAGGCCGACTTCGCCGCCCGCGACGACTTGATGGCCGGCTTCACCGCCGAACGCGACATGGGCACCGAAGGCGCCGGCTCGGCCGACACCGCCGTGCGCAACGCCATCAATCAGGGAGTAATTCCCGGGCCGCGCCTGCGCGTCAGCGGCAACGCAATTTCAATTCTCGGCGGACACGAAGACGCCATCGGCTTCAATCCCGCGCAGCACGTGCTCGGAAACGCCGATTACGCCAACACCACCGATCAACTCATCGAGACGATTCGCGAGCAGCAGAAAGAAGGCTCCGACTTCGTCAAGATTTACGAAACGGGCCGCGACGTTTTCCGCGACGGCAAATTCACCTCGCCGTATCAGTACACCGAGGCGCAGCTCGCCGCCGCGGTGCAGGAAGCCGCGCGCCTCGGAACCAAGGTCGGCGTGCACTGCATGGGCGAGCCGGGCGCACTCTGGGCCGCGCAAGCCGGCGTCGAATCCATCGACCACGCCGCGCAGCTCAGCGATGAAACCATGCGCATCATGCGCGAGAAGGATATTCCCGCCGTTCCCACCTTTACGATCTTCGAGTATTTCGCCGACCACGCGGCCGCAATCCCGCGGCGGCAAAAGCCGAACACGAATCCCTCGATTACCACATTCAGCAGTTCAAGAAGCAAATCGCCGCGGGCATCCCCTTCGCCGTCGGCTCCGACGTAGGGCCCTTCCCGCACGGCACGCAAGCGCGCGAATTGGTCCTCATGGCGCAGTACGGAATGAAGCCGCTCGCGGTCTTGCAGGCCGACATGCTCGAAGGCGCCAAAGTCCTCATGTGGCAGGGCCAGATCGGCGATTTGAAGCCCGGCTATTTCGCCGACGTCGTCGCCGTCCCCGGCAATCCCCTCGACGACATCAGCGTCGTGCAGCACGTCTCCTTCGTCATGAAAGCCGGCGTCATCTACAAACATCCTTGAGGGACGGCCCCTGGTAGCTGGCACACCGTTCCGGGCACTCACAACACCGGCCACCGCCCGTGTGGCACAGGCGCCCTCGCCTGTGTACGGGGGGGCTCAGCCTGCCCGCCGGGCCGGGACCCGCCCGTCGCCCCGCTGGGAGCGCCAATCGCCCGGATTCCTGGCTCGCACCGCTAGGTTACGGATGGCCTGGGAATGAATGGGGCCTCACAAAAAACTACGTATTCGCTCGCGGCGCATTTCTCAACTCGGAAGTTGTTGCAGACGTGGGTCCCGCCCTGCGAGGACGGAATTTCGATCCGCCAGCAATCGAAAACGCGGGGGCTAATTTCGGCTTCTTCTCTCGTCTGCCAGCAACAGGCTGTGTGCAAGTCGCTATCAAAGCCGACGTCGACGCTATTCCATTCTTCTGGCGCTGTGTGGGATTGCCAGCGCGTGTTCCCTTGACACAATTTGCGCTCAACGTGTGTTTACTCTTAATATAATTGACATATAGTGTTATAATGCGCCACTCTTATGAGAGACACAGTCGGCTACACGCCTCGCAGACGCCGCAAGCCCCGGCCTTGCGACTCCTATGCCGGAAGCGAGATCGCGGTTCGAAAACTCCCCGTTTCCGACTTGGGAAAGGCTCCTGCCCTTCCTGGCCATCTGGTAGCCGTTCAGCAGACAAGGCCACAACAGCTTGCATCACCAACAACTTCAGAAAGAGTCGCGCTTCAAGCGCGCCCTGAAAGAAAGGAAATAGAGCCGCTCGCCCCTGCCGCCCTCCAGCCAATCGTCAGTCACGCTTCGAGTGTGCCCAGTCGACGATTCCGAGCCAGCGGGCTTCACCGAAACCCCGGAGCCGACCCCCGAACCCATCGCGCCGAAACCGAAGAAAAACCTGGTCGGAGTCAGCCTTCCAAAGCATCCTGCTAAACGAAAAGAGGACGGCCCGATAAATCTCAATCACCACTCAGCCCACTGCGCCATCTGCCACCATCCCGAACGCGAAGCCATTGACCAGGCCTTCCTCCACTGGCAGCGTTCCTCCTCCATCGCCCATGAATTCGAGCTCGGCGACCGCCGCGTCGTCTACCGCCATGCGCGCGCCTTCGGCCTCTACCAGCAGCGTGCCTCCCGGTCCCGCCGTAGCCTCGAATTCATCATGGAGCAGGCTGAAACCGTCGAAGCCACCGCCGACAGCTCGCCAATCTGGAGATTGGCGCTCCCGGGAGGCAGATGCGGACGTGCGCCGCTCGAAAAGCGAGGTGGCCGCGAACGGAAGGGCGCGGGCGGCGAGGCTACGGCTAGGTATTACCGGCGGGCACGGCGTGCCGTGCCCCTTCGCGGCAAGACCCGAGCGGCGGCGCCAATGTGCTACTTCCGGGCAGAGTCGATCTCATCCACAATTCGGGTGAGGTGGTAGACCTTGCTCAGGCCTGTGAGCAGGGCGCGGCTGTCGACGGCGACGGAGCGATTCTTTGCTGCGTCGTAGCCATAGTCGCCACCGATGGAGTAGATGTTCCCGTCGAAGATCAACCCGACGATTTCGCCTTCTTTGTTGATGAGCGGGCTGCCCGAATTGCCGCCGATGATGTCGTTTGTGGTGCAAAGGTTCATCGGCGTCTCCAGGTTCAGTTGGGACCTGGCGGAAAGCCAGCTTTTTGGCAAGTCGAACGGCGGCGCGCCGGTGGCGCGATCGAACAGACCGCCGATGTTGGTATAGGGCTCGACGGATTTCCCGCGCGCATCCGTAAAGCCCTTCACCGCGCCGTAGCTGAGCCGCAGCGTGAACGTGGCATCGGGATAGACGCTGGTGCCGTAAATCGCGAAGCGCGCCTTGGCGATCCGCTCGGCCGCTGTCCGCGTCGGCGCCTCCACGCGCGCCTCGGATTCCTTGCGCTGCGCGAGCAGATCAGGATCGATGGACCTGACGAAAACGATCATGGGGTCCGTGGAGGCCGCGATCGCCGCCGACCCTCCTTCGTACAGGGCTTCTCGGACCTTAGCGTCGTCGAGATGGGTTCCGCTGACGAGCCGATTCGCGAGTTCTTCGGGCGAATCCTTCCCCAGCATCTTTCGCACGAACGGGTCGTCCACGCCGAGGTCGCGCCGCGTGGATGAAAGCAGCCACCGCAGCTTGAGCTCTTCGAGACCCTTGTAAACGGGGACCGGCGCCGAAATCTGCTGTTGAACGCGCACGAGCGCCTGATCGGTGTACTCGGGCAAGCGTTCGCTATTGGGCTTGGCGCGCTCTTCGGCCGCCCGCACCAGCGCAATGGCGTATTCCAGGAGGTCGCAGCGGCGAAACAGCCCGGTCGCGTACTGCTGATCGAAGAGTTGGGCGCGCGTTGTCTGGATCTGAGCGATGTCGTCCCACGCCGATTTGTCCGCGGCGAGCTTCGGATCGGCGGCAACGGCCTGTCGCAGCTTCTGCTCTTCCCGCACTTTGATATCGAAAAACTCCGGGTCGAGAAGCGCCTGTTCGCGGCCGAACACAACCTTGTAGGTGTTCTCGTCGAAGAACAGCTCTTCATTTCCCTCGCGCGCGCGTTCCGGGCTTTCGGTGACGAACCTCTCGAGGAGCCCCCGGTACTCGGAGACGCTGGGAATCACGCTGGGCAGCGCTATGTCGCGCTCGAAAGCCAATTGCGATGTGGTGAGTTCGCGGCTGGTGCCTCCCGGATTGCCGGAGACGAAGAGCAGCTCGCCGGCCTTCGATCCGTCGGCGCTCCATTTCAGATAATTCGGGCTGTCGAGCGGCTGACCGTTCTCGTACGCGCGCACCAGGCCGATATCGAAGTCGTAGCGCGGAAAATTGAAGTTGTCGGGATCGCCGCCGAACTGCGCCACCGACATTTCCGGAGCAAACACCAGGCGCACGTCCGTATATTTTTTGTAGCGATACAAGTCGTAGACACCGCCTTCGTACAGCGAAACGAGCTGGCACAGCAGACTGGGATCGGAGGCGCAGCTTTGCTGCAATTCGGCTTCTTTTGCGTGCAGCGCGGAATTTGCGGCGCTGCCCGTCTTTCCCGCAATGGCTTGCTGCACTTCAGCGGTCACGTCGCTGATCTGCATCAGTTGATCGAGCTCGAACTCGGGACATTTCTTCTCGTCGGCCGACGTTCCGGCGCTGAAGCCGTCCTGCACGAAATTGTGGTCGGCGGTGGAGAGCTGCTCGACGCAGTCGAGCACGCAGTGGTGATTCGTCATCACCAGGCCGTGCGGCGAGATGAACGACGCCGAACATCCTTCGGCAATCCGCAGCGACGAAAGGCGCACGTGATCGAGCCACCCCTGCGACGGCGCGAAGCCGTACTTGGCCCCTACAATCTTCGAGGGGAAGTTGTCGAACGTCCACATGCCTTCGTCGGCGCGCAACAGGAGCGGCGAGGCGACGCAGACGACCAGCAATACCGCC
Source organism: uncultured Acidobacteriota bacterium (assembly GCA_963753475.1). Lineage (GTDB taxonomy): Bacteria > Acidobacteriota > Terriglobia > Acidiferrales > UBA7541 > Palsa-295. The sequence goes on along the minus strand of CAVWCN010000001.1, from coordinate 98,239 downwards.
AGGAGACTCGAGAGCTGCATTCGGCGATTCGTTTTCATTCGCGGTTTCCTTTGGAGTGTGGCAGCAGCGATCCTTTGACTTGTGTGACTTGTGAAGTGCGGCGAAATTTTACACTGGTTCGTCTTCCGCGTGTTGCCTCCCTTTAAGGGCTCCCTTTAAGGGCGGCGCGCAAACGATTCAATGGCGACGCTCTCGGCGGAGTACACCTGGAAAACCGTGGTCAGCCGGGAAAGCTCGAGCGCCTCCAAGACTCTTCGGCTCACGGTGGCCAGCTTGATATCCCCTCCGGCCCGGCGAGCGACCGAGTACGATCGCGCCAGTTCGCCGATGCCGTAACTGTCAATGAGTTCGACGCGCGCGAGATTCAGCACGAATTTCTTCGAGCCGTTGCCGGTGAACACATGCATCAAGTCGCGCAGCTGGGTGTGGCCGTCGGTCAAGGTGAGTTTCCCGACGGCCTCGACGATCACGACGCCAGCGGTCTCTCGCGTGTACAGTTGAAATCCCATTTACGCCTCCGTGGCCGCGCAGGGCGCGCATGCAAACCCTAGTTCTTCTCCAAGGCATTCCCCTTGCACTTCGACAAGAGACCTGCTATCTTCCTGTCGAAGTGAACGGGGACGGCTCTTGACCGAATCGCGACTCGATCTTCCGCAAGGCACTCTCGACCTGCTGATTCTCAGGACTCTTGCCCTGGAGCCCATGCACGGCTGGGCCATTTCCGAGCGCATTCACCAGGTTTCCAGCAAGGTCTTGCAGGTACAGCAGGGCTCGCTCTATCCGGCGCTGCACCGCCTCGAACGCCGCGGGTGGATCAAGGCGCATTGGGGCGCGTCCGAGAACAATCGGCGCGCGAAATACTATCAACTTACCAGGGCCGGCCGCAAACAACTGGAAACCGAAGAGGGCGAATGGAAGAAATTGACGGCCGCCGTCGCCCAAGTGCTGGAGACGACGTAGAGGCCGTGGCTCGTGGCGAGTGGCGAGAACCAGCCGACAGTTGACAGTTCAAAGCGGACCGGTCCCGCCGCAGCGGGCGGGTCTGAGACCCGCCCCTACGGCAACCCAGGATGCGCCGGCCCTGGTTATTCAGGCCGGATCCGGAGGGGCTCGGGGGACGCACATGCTGAGTGATCTTTGCATGCGGATGAGGGCGCTCTTTCGACGGAACGCTGTTGAGGGCGAACTCGACGACGAGCTGCGATTCCACTTCGCGGAGCAAGTGGAGAAATACGTTCGCGGGGGGATGACGCGCGAGGGAGCCACGCGTCGCGCGCGGCTCGAATTTGGCGGGCTCGATCAGGTGAAAGAGGAATGCCGCGAAGCTCGCGGCGCGCACTTCCTCGAAACGCTCGCACAGGACGCGCGGTACGCCTTGCGCGGCCTGCGCGAGAACCCAGGATTCACCACGGTCGCCCTTCTGACGATTGCTCTGGGAATCGGAGCGACGACCGTGATGTTCACGGTGGTCAACGGTGTTTTGCTGAGGCCGCTGCCCTATCGGAATCCTGACAGGCTTGTCGCAGTGCACGGCTACACCGAGGGATGGAACACAAAAGTATTCGGCGAACAGAATGTGGCATACCTCGATTTTCTGGACGCTCAGCGCGCAAGCCGCACTCTGGAGATCGCCGGATTTCTGTACGGTGGCGGCACGGTCGTGTGGCCGGCGGAAGCGGAATACGTGGACGCGCAAGAGATTTCATCGAACCTGTTCTCCGTCCTGGGCGTTCGCCCAGTGCTGGGGCGCGCGTTTCTGCCCGAGGAAGACCGGGCAGGCGCCAGCCCGGTGGTGATCCTGGGGCGTAGCTTTTGGGAACGCCATTTTGCGGGTAACGCCACAACGATTGGAAGTTCCATCACGTTCGAAGGAAAACGCTGCACGGTCGTTGGCGTTATGCCCGCACATTTCGAGCTGGGCGGAGAGCAGGCAGATGTTTACACGCCGTTGAGTCAAGACACCGAACGCTTCATGACGAACCGCAACGTGCACGCTGCGATCGTCATCGCGCGGCTGCGGCCCGGTGCGACTCTGGCGCAGGCTCGCGACGAGTTGGCGCTGATCGGGACGCATTTGGCCCAAGAATACGCCAGCACCAACGCGGGCCGGACCTTTTTGGCGGCGCCGCTCCGTCCCCGCGTGGGAGCTGTGCGGTCAACACTGTGGCTGCTGCTCGGCGCGGTAGGACTGGTCTTGCTGATCGCCTGCGCAAATGTGGCCAGCCTGCTGCTGGCGCGCGCCTTTTCGCGCGAACGCGAGCTGGCCGTGCGCGCCGCGCTCGGCGCCAGCAAGTTGCGTTTGGTCCAGCAATGTCTGACCGAGAGCGCCGTCCTGGGAATTTCGGGCGGTCTGCTGGGCATCCTGGCGGCAAATGCCGGCGTACGGCCGTTCGTCGCCTTGTGGCCCGGTACCCTGCCTCGAGCGGAAGAGGTGTATCTGGATTGGCGCGTCTTGCTGTTCACGCTTGGCGTTTCGCTGCTCAGCGGATTCCTGTTCGGGCTCGCGCCGGCCGCTCGAACACCCGCGCGCGGACTGGAGGAGACTTTGCGCGGGCGCTCGCGGACGCTTGCCAGGGGTTCGCGGCGGGTGCACAGCGCTTTTGTCATCGCGGAGATTTCTCTTGCCATGGTTCTACTCGTTGCTGCCGGGATGCTCGGGCGCACGTTGCGGGAGCTTTCGTCCCTCAGCCCGGGTCTCGATATCAGAAATGTTCTGGTTGCGCGGGCTGCGATCTCGCCCGCCGTCTTCGCAAGCGCGGGACGGACACGCGCGGCCTGGCAAGATTTTCTCGGCCAGGCGCAGCGCGTTCCGGGGGTGCAGTCGGTCGCCATGGTTGATACGGTTCCGCTGCGTGAAGGGAACAACGAAATCGGCTATTGGCCCAATCCTTACGCGCCGCCTGAGAGCAAGCAACCAATGGCGTTGGCAACTTGCGTCACAACAGACTACCTGAAGGTGATGCACATACCTCTGCTGAGAGGCCGGTTCCTGACGGATCAGGACCGTGCCGGAGGGCAACTCGTGGTCGTGATCGATGACGTTCTGGCCCGAGATGCTTTCGGTGGTCGCAATCCTATAGGCGAGCGCCTGTGGATGTCGGACATGGGCTACGGCCCGTTCACCGTGGTGGGCGTAGTTGGCCATGTCCGTTACTGGGGCCTCGCGGCAGATGACCAGTCCGCGATCCGCGCGCAATTCTATTATCCCTTTGCCCAACTTCCGGACCGGATGCTGCGAAGATGGTCGGAACTGATGTCGATCGCGGTGCGGACGAACGTTGCACCGCTGAGCGTGGTCGCGTCACTGCGAGAGGCGCTGCGCGGCGCGAGCGGGGACCAGGTGCTGTACGAGGTGCGAACGATGGAGCAGCTCACACAGAACTCGCTCGCGCTACACCGGTTTCTTCTGACGCTCTTCGGGATATTCGCGGGACTGGCGCTGCTGCTTGCGTGCGTGGGCATTTATGGCGTGCTGGCCTATCTGACCGGCCAGCGCGTCCCGGAAATCGGCGTGCGCATGGCGCTTGGCGCCAGCCGCAGCAACATTGTGCAAATGGTGCTGAAGCAAAGCCTGCGCATGGTCCTCGGCGGCGTTGTACTGGGATTGGTAGGAGCGTTCGCTGCCGGGCGCGTGCTGGTTCACCTGGTGGATGGAATGCGGCCGCTCGATGGACTCACACTTGCGTTGGTGTTCTCGCTGCTGGCTGCTGCGGCACTGATCGCCAGCTTTGTGCCGGCGCGGCGGGCCAGCCGCGTCGATCCAATGCTAGCACTACGCCAGGAGTGAGGATCCCGCGCGCCCAGCTTCCAACTGGACCAGGCGGCCCTGCGGCACCCTGAACCTGCTGCGGGCGCGCCGGCGCGGAAATCACGCGGCTTTGCGGGCCATCTCGCGCTGCAACTGGTGTCTTTCCCAGCAGCTTTCACCTTCTCCGTCGAATGGCTCGGCGTGGTAGTGCCTATGCTGGGTCTCTTCGCTATCGGGACACGGATTGTAAATTTTTTGGCGCACCCATCTTTGGCCTTCGGCGATTGACGAACGGCAGCAATCGCAATCCTTCGCGCAACCACTCATCTTGTCCTCCGAGTTTGGATTCGCTTCACGTCTGGATCGTGCACGTGAGGTTAGATTGGCGGCTGACGGCAAGGAATGTAAAGCGTGGGTAAAATCCAGGTAATATCCGAGGGCTCCCGTTCAGGCCGTTTATCCTTCAGTTGCCCGGCAAAAGTTCACTGCCGCGGGCACCGGCCGGCCCCATATCTTTCCCGCGAAAATTCCGGGGAACATTTCGCTGCGCTGGTCCGTATCCAACGTCAGCAAGGGCCCGCCAAGCAACCGGCGGGCAGGCCTGAGGAGGCTTCCAACATGCGAACCAAACGAACACGATTCCAGGCGGCGGCGATGGCGTGCTCCCTGCTCGCGGCGGCAGTACTCGCGGCGGCGCTGCCCGCGCTGGCGGCGGGGAACGAACGGTATCTGCACGTGCGAGTGCGGGACGACAGCAAGGGTGAGAGCGTGAACGTGAACGTGCCGCTCTCGATGGCGGAGAAAATCATTCCGGCGATCAACCACGGCGAGCTGCACAACGGCTGCGTGACGATTCACAAGGCGGACATGGAGGGCATCGACGTGCGCATGATTCTGGACGCTGTGCGCACGGCCCCAGACAACGAATTCGTCACGGTGACCGAGAAGAACCAGAACGTCCGTGTGGCGAAGTCCAATGGGAACATCGTGGTCCACGTGCGGGACCACGAGAATAAAGACCAGAACGTCGATGTGAGTGTGCCGATGGCGGTGGTCAACGCGCTGTTCTCCACGGCCAAGCAGGACGAACTGGACATCGCCGCGGCGCTGCACGCGCTCGGCGAAACGGGAAACACGCTGCTGGTGACGGTGCACGACGCCAGCCAGAACGTCCGCATCTGGGTGGATTCCAATGCGGTGGCGAAAAGCGAGTAATCGGCGATCAACGACCAGCGCTCAAGAACGCGGAAGGGCAAGTTACGATCGAATGCGCTCAAAGGACCCTTCGTCCGCTTATAACGGACTCAGGGCACGGGTGAAACGATGATCCTGCTGGGAAAAATCGCACTTGGAATGACAGGAATTGTTTTCGCGGGAGCCGGAGTGCTCTGCAGCGAAGGCTTCGTGCAGGTCAAAGTGGTCCAAAAGCAGGCGGACGGCCATCACATCAACGTGATTGCTCCCGCCGTGCTCGGGCCGATCGCCGCGCACTTCATTCCCGCCAGTAAATTGGAAGACGCCTCGCATCAACTCCGGCCCTGGCTGCCCGTGGTCGACACAACGCTGGACGCCTTGCGCGAAGCGGACGACGTGGTGCTGGTGGAAGTGAAGGAGCGCGACGAACACGTCCGGGTATCGAAAGAGGGTGGGTCGATCATCGTGGATGTCGACGATCCGGATGAGACCGTGCACGTCTCCGCGCCACTGCGGGCGATTTCAGGCACGGTGGATCAAATCGCGGCCGCCGACGGTCCGCAATAAGCCCGTTTTCGCTGTCCCCTGGGGCGTAAGAGGACAAGAGTGCAAAACATTTTTGCGGACGTTCGGTACTCGTTTCGGCAATTCCGCCACGCCCCGGTGTTCACCGCCGCGGCGGTCCTGACGCTGGCGCTGGGAATCGGCGGCACCACGGCTATTTTTTCGCTGGTGGATTCGGTGATGCTGCGCTCGCTGCCCGTCGCCGATCCCGCGAGCCTGTACCGCGTCGGCGAGGGTACCGACTGCTGCGTCGAGGGCGGCCCGCAGGATCGCTGGGGGATGTTTTCGTATCCGCTTTACGAACGGCTGAAGGAAAACCTGCCGGAATTCGAAGAGATCACCGCGTTTCAAGCGGGCCCCAACCGCATGAGCGTCCGGCGGGAATCAGAGCGCGCCGGCAAGCCGCTGCGCACCGAATTCGTCACAGGGAGTTATTTCGAGACTCTGGGCATCCGTTCCTTCGGGGGAAGACTGTTCACGCCGAAGGACGACCAGCCATCCTCTTCGCCGGTTGCCGTTCTGAGCTATCAGGCCTGGGAGAGCCGGTATGGGAGCGATCCATCGGTGGTGGGATCGACTTTTGTCGTTGAAAACCACGACTTTACCGTGATCGGCGTCGCGCCTCCCGGATTTTTCGGCGAAACACTGCGCGGTGATCCCCCGGACCTCTGGCTTCCGCTGCAACAGGAGCCGCTCATCAACGGAACAGAAGGCTCGCTGCTCCGCCAATCGGTTTCCGCATGGTTGCGCGTGATCGGCAGGCTGCGGCCCGGCGCGACCACGGCCGGAATGTCGCCCAAACTGACCGGAATCCTGCGGCAGTGGATGGAGCACGACAGCGGATATCCGGCCAACTGGATGGCGGAGATCAAGCGTCTGCTGCCGAAGCAGACGCTCACCGTGGTGCCCGCGGGCGCCGGTGTGGCGCTGATGAAGGAAGATTATGGCCGCAGTCTGCAGATTCTGTTTGCCGTTTGCGGATTCGTGCTGCTGATCGCGTGCGCGAATGTGGCCAACCTGCTGCTGGCGCGTGCCGCTTCGCGGCGCGCCCAGACGGCCGTGCGGCTCGCGCTGGGCGCATCTCGGCGTGAAATCATCAAGCTGGCGCTGGTGGAGAGCATCCTGCTTTCGTTGATGGGCGGTGTGGCGGGGTTGATCGTCGCGGTGGGCGCTTCCCGGCTGCTGCTTTCTCTTGCCTTCAGCGGCGCGCGGTTCCTGCCCATCAGCACGATGCCGTCATTCCTCGTGCTGGGCTTCGCGTTCATGTTGTCTCTCGTGACGGGCATTATTTTCGGAGCCGCCCCCGCCTGGTTCGCCACGCGCACACACCCGGTGGAAGCGCTGCGCGGGGCAGGACGCAGCACACATGACACGACATCCTTCGCGCGCAAGGCGCTGCTCGTGGTGCAGGCGACGCTGTCGGTGATCCTGGTCGCCGGGGCCACGATGCTGGCGCGGAGCCTGGGCAATCTGGAGCATCAGAACCTCGGCTACGAGACGGCCAATCGCATTTCCGTACAACTGAACGCGCCGCCTGCGACATACAAGCCGGCCCAACTCCAGTCTTTGTATCGCCAACTGGAGGATCGCGTGAAGGCCATGCCGGGCGTCGAGGGAGAAGGCCTCGCCCTATACAATCCGCTCACGGACAACTGGGGCGAACTGATCATGGTGCAGGGGCATCCGCCCCCGAAGTTCAGCGAGGATTCGGGCGCATCGTGGGACCGCATCACTCCGGGCTACTTCGCGGCGCTGGGGCAGCCGATCCTGCGCGGGCGCGGCTTCACGGAAGCGGACAATGAGACGGCAGCGCCCGTGGCGGTGGTGAATGAGACGTTCGTGAAGCGCTTCTTTCCGCGCGAAGATCCCATGGAGAAACATTTCGGCATCGACATGCCGGAGAACGCCAGCACCTACCGAATCATCGGTGTGGTGCGTGACGCGAAATATGCTTCCTGGACCATGTACCGGCCGGCGCTGCCGATGTTTTACGTTCCGCTGGCGCAAAGCGTGAAGTACGGCAACGAACTGATGCAGCAAATCGACGTGCGATCGCATTTCATCGGCGGGATCCTGCTGCACACGCGCAGCGGCGCTGGAGCCGTCGAAGCGAGCCTCACGAAAACTCTGGCTGAGCTCGATCCGAACCTCACCATCATTCGAGTGGAGACGATGCAACAGGAGATCGCGCTCGTCTTCAGCCAGGAGCGTGCGGTTGCAAGCCTCGCCGGACTATTCGGCATCGTGGCGCTGCTGCTGGCGGCCGTGGGGCTTTACGGCGTGACGGCCTATTCGGTGGCGCAGCGCACGAACGAGATAGGCGTGCGGATGGCGCTTGGAGCGGATCGCGGAAAAGTGGTCCAATTGGTGCTGCAGGGCGCGTTTCGCCGGGTCGCCGTGGGTTTGCTGCTCGGAGTGCCTTTGGCGATCGGCGCCGGCCGCCTCATTGCTGCTCAGCTCTACGGCGTTTCAAGCTGGGACCCGCTTGCCCTATCCACGGCGGTGGTGTCGCTCGCGATATGTGCATTCCTCGCAGCCATCGTTCCTGCGTTGCGCGCGGCCGCTATTTCGCCGATCGAAGCGTTGCGGATGGAGTGAACCGGACGCTGACCCGTTCGAATTGTCCTACTCGACCCAATAGGCCTCTTGCTTTAATGACTCCTTCGTGAAACCGGCGCGGACGAGGATTCGCGTTCCATTCTCGACCATATTGGGATGGCCGCACAGGTAGGCGGTGGTGTCGGCGGGAGAGAGGCCCCAGTTATCCGCGTACTTGCGGAGGATGTCGTCGACCCGGCCCCTCTCGCCCTTCCATGAAGGATCCTCGACAAAACGGCTGACCGTGGGAACATACGTGAGCCAAGGCACGTTCGCCGCGATGCCCTCGAGTTCTTCGCGATACCCGAATTCCCAGGAACGGCTCGCGCCCTGGATAAGATAGATGTGGGTGTCCTGCGGAAAGCGATTCGCTTTCCAGTCGGCGTAGAGGGTGCGCACATACGACATGTAGGGCGCAACGCCGGTGACAGTACAAAGCAAAAGGTGGTGGCGATGGCCGCTCGGGAGATCGAGTGTGAAGCGGCCTTTGGGTGCCTTGCGCAAGCTGAGGATAGCGCCGGCCTGGGCTTCATGCAAAGGCTTGGTTAATTCACCGTCCGGAACGAACTCCATGAACAGCTCGATTTCGGTTTCATATCGGGAAGAAGCGATCGAGTAGGGCCGCTCGACGAAGCCCTCAGGCGTGGATGCGCCAATCGTGGCGTACTGGCCGGGAAGGAAGCGAAATTCGGGGCCGGGATCGAGGCGCAGGATCCACAGGTCGGGCGCGATGTCGCGTCGATAGGTCACACGCGCGCTGTAGAATTTTTCTGGCGACGGCAGCGCCATGAACCCTTCTCCCGGGTGGAGCAAATAAAAAGGCGCCCCGAGCCCGAGGCGCCTCGATCGGTTCAATCTTACCTGATTTCCGCGAGCCTTCTTTGGCAGGATAACTCTACTGCTGAGACTGCGGCATAAACATCATCGGGTTAGCCGGCTGCACCGTGCCCGTGATCTGGTCCTTGGCGTCCGTAACCGTCTTGACGAGAACCGTCGTTTGACCGTCCTTCTCGACGGACTTGACCAAGCTGATGGGCATCACTTTCTCGCTGACCAAAACTCGCTGGAGCCGTTCTTTCCACGGTAATGCTCGCAGGAGAAGGTTCCGGCGGGCGTGGTTACGGACTGGCTGCCGAGGTCAAAGCTGTCAGCACGAGCGTCTTTGAATTGCAAGGGCTGTTGCTGGGTCTGGTGCAGCATCTCCTCAGGAATTTCCATAGGCGGGCGCCCGGGCATTTGCACGACGCCTTTGAAGGTTTGGATCCGCATACTCACTGGGTCGAACACGACGAGTTCCTTGGCCAAGACGTTACCCATGCGCTCGCCACCCATCGTGAATTCCACCCAGACCCCATCCTTGCCCTGGACCGTCTCCTTGCCGATTACAGCAAAGTTGAACGGTTCCACGGGGCGGCCCACCTTCTGAACGCTGTAGTACGCGGCGGTGCCGACGACCGGATGCCATAAACCGGACAATCCCGGTGAACCGAACATCCCGCCGCCGCGCATGCGGCCCATCTGTGCGGGAGCGCTGGTTGCTGCAGACAGACACAGGATCACAGCGACGCACACAAGTCCCAAAGTCTTCATGGAACACCCCGGGTTACGAAATTGACCTCATCTGCGGGAGCAGATAGCGGTCAATTTGTACTACAAATCGCGGCCTTGCGCATCATCCATCTTCGAGAAGTCGAAGCTATCTTTGAGCCTCGTGCGGCCCAGCGTGAGGGTGAATTCGGCTCCTTTTTCGTCGGGGCCGATCGTTGGCTGGCCGTTCACGGTTTTCGGGAACTGAATGACCACACCGCGGATGGTTTTGCCGTCGGGGGCCCTCTGGAATTCGACTTTGGACGGCTCAATCTTCTGCTTGGCCTTCTTCGTCGTGAGGACCGCGTCCTTCTTGATCCCCTCCTCTTCGGCAGTTTCGAAGGGAGTCATTTGTGAGCCAGCAATCACGATCTGATAAGTGTCAGGCGTGCCCGCGAGGTCCTTTTCGGCCTGCGCTTCATTCATCTGCCCGGTGAGCACGGCATTGCGCGCCAGCGCTTCGCGAAGAGTTCGAGAGGACATCCAACGAATCACGAAGATGGCCACTGGAGTGGCTTGGGCCATTCCTGGAGACTGCATGCCGCCCGGGTTGGGCTGCGGCGAGCCGCCTCCCATTCCGCCGGGTCGACCGCCCCCTGAACCGGGCGCGGCCCCGCCGCCTGGGGCAGTCTGTTGCGGCATTGCCTGTGGCATCGCCTGCGGCATCGCCGTGCCACTGCTTTCCCATGTCGCTTCGACCCGGACAACTTTCGACCAGGGCGAGTCCTGCAGAATTTTCTGAACGTCCTTCTGGTCCCACTGTTGATAGGGCTTGCTCTTCCAAGGGTCACTCGCCCAGGCGAGCGCGGCTATCGCCAGAACAGCTACTCCTCCCATGATTACTCTGCGCATTTCGAACCCCCCTTTGTGATGTCGGGCCGAGACAGGGCCGGGTAAGGCTTCTTCGGAGGCCCTCCACATGGACAGGCCCCGGATAAACGTCACGATCGACTGCTTCGTCGTCGCGCGACTGCATTCGAATGACTGGATTCTTCCGGCAGGCTAACGAGCCGCATTTTTCGCGGCAACGGGACTGGCCACCGGAGCGGGGTTTGCGCTGGCGGCTGACGAACGGATCACCCGCTCGATCCGGTAGACGGGGTCGGCTCCCGAGTCGAAGTGGGTTCTCATCAACAACTCGCCCACAAGTCCCACTGCAAGCAATTGTACTCCAAACAGGCAAAGCATCATCCCAAGGACCAGGAGCGGGCCGTGTTCCACGAAGATCGGCCCGCGGGAAAATATCTTTTCGAGGAACAGGCTCAACAGAATCGCCGATCCGGAGAAAATGCCGATCAGTCCCGGCGGACCGAAGAAATGCAGGGGGCGCGTCATGTAGCGCATCAGGAAGCGAACGGTGATAATGTCGAACAGGACTCGCAGCGTGCGAGAGAGACCGTAGTGCGACTTTCCTCCGGGACGCTCGACGTTTCGAATCGGCACTTCCACGATGCGCGCTCCATTCCAAGCAGCCAGCGCCGGAATAAAACGGTGCATCTCGCCGTAGAGCCGAACGTCTTTGATCGTTTCGCGCCGATAGACCTTAAAGGTCGACCCGAAATCGTGAATGTCGACGCCGGAAAGCTTGGCCATCATCCAATTCGCGACGCGGGACGGCAGGCGTCGCATCAGGAAGCTATCCACGCGCTTTTGCCGCCACCCACTTACGATGTCGTAGTCGCCCGTAGCGAACGTGTCCAGCATAGCGGGAATGTCCGCCGGATCGTGCTGGAGGTCGCCATCCATCGCGACGACGATGTCTCCCGCCGCACAATCGAAGCCGGCAGCAAGAGCCGTCGTTTGACCATAGTTCCGACGCAGGCGAAGCACAGTGACTCTGGGGTCCTCGGCGGCGATTTCGGCAAGCAACTGTGGCGTGGCGTCGCGGCTCTGATCGTCCACGTAGATAAACTCAACCGGTCCCCGCCGTTCTGCCATGACGGCCGAGATACGCCGATGGAGTTCGCGCACACTCCCCTGCTCGTTGTGGAAAGGCACCACCACCGAATATTTCGGCGGACGCTCCGGCGAGTAGTCGACCGGGGCTTCAGAAGGGTCCCACATAGGTTCTAGTGTACCTCGCGATAGCTGATAAGCCGAATCCCTCGTTCGTCCAAGGCACCCTTCAGTTCCGGGGCGAGCAGAGCGTCGAGCTCGGTCTGACGCTGGCTCTGCAGCCGCGAACCGGTGTGAGCGAGATCCGCATCACAAATGCCCGGATGCAGCATGATTTCCGTGGTTCCCTCCGATAGTGTGTCAATCAGGCTACGCAGGACGGCAGCGCTGATGCCGCCCGTGGTGGCCAGGCCGAGGAACCGGTCTGGCGACCGCAACCCATAGCGGCGACAGATCGCCTCGAAACTCCGGGATGCGACGCGCGCGGCCGTGGCCGCTGCCAACTGCGGCACGGCTGCGCTGCGATTGTCTCGCGTTGACGTCCAGGAGTCGCGCAGGTCTTCAAACGGCTTCCGCACGCGCATGACTCCGCACTCCCTGGCCACTCGAGCGACCGATTCCATCACTCTAGGGTGAGCGTGCGTGTGTTTATGGGTGTCAACGTGGCTCGGTTCGATGCCCGAGGCACGAACCTTCTCGATCTGCGACCGCAATTCCGTTTCGATATGCTCCTGCCGAATGAGACCGGAAGTCACCTTAGCGACGAACGTTGCAAGACTCCGCGGGAATTCGCCGTTTTCATCGACGAGTGAAGCGACGTCTTCGGGGCGTGCAATCGGATGCCCGCCAAGCAGCGCGAGGTGAACCCCGACCCCGAGCGAAGGGTTCTCCCGGGCGCGCTCAACCGCATCTTCAAAAGCCGGCATATTTGCCATAAGAGTCGCGCTCGTGAGGATTCCATCACGATGCGCGCGGACGATTGCTTCGTTGATGCCCTTGGTCAGACCAAAATCGTCCGCGTTTAGAATCAGATTCTTCATTGCGCGGGATTCATGCGGAGGTGAATCATAGCACGCGAGCGAAGAACGCCAGGAACTCGAGCCGAGAGCAATTTCCGAACCAACGAGTCCCGATGACGGGAACCAAATGTGAATGCTTCATGAAAGTTTTCAACAGTTCTGTTGAAAACCGTGTGGAAAAGCGCGCTCGAATTTCCAAAACCGCTGGCGAATACTGGCCTTACTGCAAATTGCACAGATAATGGTGCAGCGGAGCGCGGCGTCCGCAAATTTTCCGGAAGATTGTTCGCTGCGACGCGAATCGCTGATCCGAGACGAAACAGAATTAGTACCAGTGCGGCGGGGCCTGCAGCTTGATCTCGACCGTGTCCTCTGCTTTATCGATATCGTACCAGCGGCCGTAGGTGCGCCAGCCCTTGGCGATCACCTGGATCATTATTTTCCCCTGAGGAATTTCCGGAACTCTCACCGTTCCATCTTCGTTCGTTTTCAAATCGAGTTCGGCAAGCTTGTCTTTGTGAAACACTCCGCCCGACTCGTTGAATCGAACGTAAACGCTGGCTTGGCCCACCGGTTTACCCATCGGATCGGTGATCTTGATTCTGATTTTCGTCTTGGGGGGCGGTTCCTTTTTTTCAGACGAGTTCTGAGGACCGGAGCGAGAAGCAGGGCGGGCAAACGTGACCCCGGCAAAGACAACAAGGGCTGCCAGCAGAAACGACACTTGTCGCAGCGTCCGCAAGCCAAATCCCATAGCTCACGTTGTACCTCAATCCGCTTTCGGTCTCAAGCACTTCCGCTGCCAGATGCAGACTGCTCTCGGCATCGTCTCGAAGACAAGTCGTAGTCGAACAAGCACGATCGGCAGAACATCCGCAAAGTACGGGCCGGGAAAAACTATATCGAGTTCCGCCAGATCAATGGTATAGGTCTCGATTGCCGAGAGAGGGCGCGCTGACGCCGCGCGCCAAGCAATACTTAGCGAGCAGACACCAAGCCGGCGACGCTCAGGAGGCAGCGATGGGTTTTTCGACGGACGCAATTCACGTCGGCCAGGAACCGGATCCCTTGACGGGCGCCGTGGTTGCACCGATCTACCAGACATCGACCTACGTTCTCGAAGCGACCGATAAGAGCAAGGGTTACGACTACGCGCGCACCAATCATCCCAATCGCAAAGCACTGGAGCGCACGGTCGCCAAGCTCGAAGGCGGCGACTTTGCGTATGTGTTCACTTCCGGGATGGCGGCGATCGATTCCGTTTTCCGGCTGCTCCGGCCGGGCGACCACGCGATCCTGTCTCAGGCCGTTTATGGCGGCGTGTTCCGTCTCACAACGAAACTGCTCGTGGACTTTGGACTCGAGTTCTCTTTTGTTGACACCAACGATCTCGAAAAGGTTCGGCAAGCCCTGAAACTAAAGACGAAGATGATTTACGTTGAGACTCCGACGAATCCTACAATGATCGTAACCGATCTCGATGCTATCAGCCGCCTGGCGCACGACAACAAACTAAGGCTGGTCGTCGACAATACGTTTCTAAGTCCTTACCTGCAGCGCCCCATCGAATTCGGAGCCGACATTGTGGTCCACTCGATGACGAAGTACCTCAACGGCCACAGTGATTGCACCGGAGGTGCGGTGGTCTTGACGCGGCCGGATGATGCCGAAAAGATTTACTTCGTTCAGCGTTCGGCTGGGGCAGGTCTGGCGCCGATGGACTGTTTTCTGACGTCGCGCGGCATCAAGACGCTCGCCGTGCGCATGCAGCGGCACAACGCAAACGGAATGGTTGTTGCCGAATTCCTGGATTCACAGCCCACAGTGAAACGCGTGATCTATCCCGGCCTGTCATCCCATCCGCAGCATCGCCTCGCCGAGCGCCAGCAGCGCGGATTTGGCGCGATGATCACGTTCGATCTCGGCTCCCTGGAAGCTGCGCGTAACCTTTTGAATCATGTTCATCTTTGTTCGCTAGCGGAGAGTCTCGGCGGCGTCGAGACGCTCATCTCTCATCCGGCTCGGATGACGCACGCCTCGATGCCTCCCGAAGTGCGCCAGCAAGTTGGCATCACGGATGGCATGGTGCGCATCTCGGTTGGAATCGAAGACGTAGAAGACATCATCGCCGACCTCGATCAAGCTCTCTCGCACGTCTGAGCGCGGCTTCAGCGGCTCCATTTTGTCAAAAGGCGAACCACCGGGCCCGCAAAGCGAAAGCATTCATTCTCGAATCCCACGAATTTTCGTTTCTCTTTGCCCTGGAAAGTGATATGAAGCGCAAGCGCGGGCGTGCATTCCGGTTCAAACCATTTCTTTTTCCCGCAAGCTTTCATGGTTCAGGCTTTGTCGCCGTCCGCGATAATTACGGAACGATCTTGGGAGGATAAGACGTGTTTCTGCGAAATCGCTTGGCAATCTTTGCATTCTGCCTGCTTTCCACCCTGGCGCTCTCCCTTGGCGCGTTTGCGCAATCTCACGACGAAGCGAATCCGTTTCGCGAGCTGCACTTCCGTCCGCTAGGTCCAATCGGGAACCGCGTGGCTTCCGTTGTCGGGGAGCCGGGCAATCCACTCGTGATTTATGCTGGCGCCGCAGCGGGTGGCGTGTTCAAGACGGAGGACGGAGGGGTGAGCTGGCATCCCGTGTTCGATCATCAGGACGTCGCGGCGATCGGCGCGCTCGCCGTTTCTCCGGTGGACCACAGCCTTGTGTGGGCCGGAACAGGCGAGACGTGGTTGATTCGTCCGTTCTATCCGATGGGCGACGGGATTTATAAATCCACCGACGCCGGAAAAACGTGGCAACACGCCGGCCTCGAGGAAACGGGACACATCGGCCGCGTCATTGCCGATCCGCACGACGCGAACGTCGCGTATGTTTGCGCGCTGGGCCAGGCCTATCGGCCGCAGCATGAGCGCGGCGTGTTCCGCACGACCGATGGCGGCAAAACGTGGAAGCAGCTCCTGTTCGTCAACGAAAACACGGGCTGCTCGGAGCTCGCGCTCGACCCGCACGATTCGCAAACTCTTTTCGCAGGCATGTGGCAAGTCGATATCAAGACGTGGGATCTCAACAGCGGCGGCCTCGGAAGCGGCGTGTACGTTACGCACGACGGTGGCGCCACATGGAAGAAGCTGAGCGGACACGGATTGCCCGCGGCGGATCACCCTCTCGGCAAAGTGGCCGTCGGCATCGCGCCTTCGGATCCCGATCGGGTGTACGCGCTGATCCAGGACAGCACGCCTGGACTCTACCGTTCGAATGACGGCGGCAAGAACTGGACGCTCGTCAACCAATCGCATCTGCCGAGTGAGCGTTCGCCTTATTACACTCGTTTCGCGATCTCGCCCGACGATCCCGATTTGCTGTACTTCCCTTCCGTCTCCTGGAGCGTCTCGCGCGACGGTGGCTTGACTCTGGCACATGACATCACGCGCGCCGGGGGCGATAATCACGACGTCTGGATCGACCCGCTGAATCCGAATCGCATCCTGGATGCGAACGATCAGGGCGTTAACATCAGCCTGAATCGCGGCAAGACGTACGAGCACGTGATCCTGCCCATCGCGCAGGTCTATCACGTCTACACGGACACGCGCATTCCCTACAATGTCTTCGGCAACCGCCAGGACGGGCCTTCGTATTACGGCCCGAGCAACAATCTCGAACAGGGCTTCTTCGGCGGACAAATCGGCGCGGGCGACTGGAAGAGCTACGGCGGCTGCGAGAGCGGTTTCGGTGTGCCTGATCCCGCCGATCCGGATATCGTCTGGTCCGGCTGCTACAACGGCGGCCTGGATCGCACAAACCTGAAGACCGGCCAATCGCGCAGCGTGGAAGTCTGGCCCGACGCCACGTACGGCTGGCCGCCGGCCGACGTGAAATATCGCTGGCACTGGACGTTTCCCATCGCGATCTCGCCGTTCGACCACAACAAGGTTTACGTTGGCAGCCAGGTGGTTCACATGACGACGGACGGCGGCCAATCGTGGACCGTCATCAGCCCCGACCTCACGACGAACGACAAGAGCCACCAGCAGAATTCAGGCGGCGTCAGTTTCGACAACTTGATGACCTTCGACGGTTCCACGCTCTACGCCATCGCCGAATCGCCCAAGCAGCAGGGCGTCATCTGGACCGGCAGCAACGACGGACAGGTGAACGTCACGGAGAATGGCGGGAAGAGCTGGACGAACGTCACAAAGAACATCACCGGCCTGCCGCCCTGGGGCACCGTGATGAACGTCGAGCCGTCGCCCTTCGACGCCGGTACGGCATACATTTCCGTCGATCTCGAGCAGGTGGGCGACTACAACACGTACGTCTACAAGACCACCGATTTTGGCGCGAGCTGGAACCAGATCAGCTCCGACGTTCCCAAGGGCGTGAACTCCAGCGCGAAGTGCATCATGGAAGATCCCGTGCGCAAGGGCATGCTCTATCTAGGCACCAACAACGCGCTCTACGTCTCCTGGGACGACGGCGGCCATTGGCGGCATCTGCGCAACAATCTTCCGCCCGCGCCTGTTTACTGGATCGAAGTCGAGCCGCGCTTTAACGACCTGCTGATCGCCACGCACGGCCGCGGAATCTACGATCCTCGACGACATCACACCACTGCGCAACTGGGACAAAGCCGAAAGCGCCGACACGTATCTGTTCCCGCCCCGGCTCCGCGTATCGCTTCCGAACGATTGCGACGAATCGCGGGCGCGAATCCGAGCGCGTGATTGGCGAAAATCCGCCGTACGGCGCAGATATTAATTTCGAGCTGAAAAGCGCCGCGAAGCAGTGGACCATCACGATCACCGACGCCGCGGGCCGCACAGTCCGCACGCTGAAGGGCGAGGGCAAGCCGGGACTCAATCGCGTCTGGTGGAATCTTTCCTACGACGAGGCCACGCCTGTCCATTTGCTGACGCCGCCTCCCGATGCGGCTTGGGTCCGCCCCGGCGACCCTACTGAGTTTGGTCGGCCAAACCCTGCGGCTGAAAAGGAAGGATGGCGTCCGCTGATCGTGTGGGGCGCAGGCGAATCGGGAGTCGGGCTGCGCGTCGCACCGGGGCGCTACAACGTGAAGCTCGCGGTCGGCGACAAATCGCTGACCGAGCCGCTCGAAGTTCTGCGCGATCCCAATTCGCTCGGCACCGATGCGGATTTGCAGGCACAAGTGAAATTCCTGCTGCAGGTTCGGAGCGAGATGAACGAACTCAACGAGATGATCAATCATCTCGAACGCACGCGCCTCCAGATCGAAGGCCTGCGGCACGTTCTCTCAGGTCCGAAAGCCGCCGACGCCGAGAAGGCCGCGAAGGAGTTCGACGACAAGGTGATCGCCGCCGAAGGCCTGATGTTCGACGTTCACCTCACCGGTAATATCGAGGACAGTTTCCGGCACTCGATGATGCTCTACGGTAAGCTGGCAAATCTCGAGTCGGAATTGAGCGGCGATGGCGCCGATCTGCCACCCACGGATCAGCAAATTGCCGTGAACAAGGAACTCGACGCAAAGATCGGGGAGGCTCGCGCAAAGTTCAAGAGCGTCACAGGCCAGGAAACCGCCGCCTTCAACGAGCAATTGAAGTCGCTGGGCTTCGGCGCCACGCTCGAACCCTGAGTGCGAGACGTTTCCCAGGTACGACACCTCGGGCAGGTCTTATCGGCACGCGGGCGCTCAAAACCGAACGTGGGCCTGCTGAGACAAGCCGGAGAGGGCGCGAGAAATCTGGAGGGCGGGTCTGAGACCCGCCCCTACGGATAAGAACCTAGTGTTGGCGGTTACGTGGCGCTAACCGATTCATCGATCCAATTCAGATAAGCCTGCGCGCCGGCCACAATCGGCACCGCGATAATCTCGGGCACCTCGTAGCTGTGCAGCCGCCTCACCATTTTCTCCAATGATGCGAATCGCCTCCGCGTGGTTTTGATTGTGAGCAAACATTCCTTCGCGGATTCGACTTTGCCCTTCCACCGGTAAATCGAGCGCACCGACGCCTCCAAGACGTTCCCGCAAGCCGCGAGGCGGGCCTCAACTAAGGCACGCGCAATCCGCCGCGCCTCGTTCGCCGACGCGCACGTCACCAGCACCACAATTTTGTCCGTCATAGATTTGCCACAGAGTCACAGAGACACGGAGACTTCACAAGACAAACCTCTTGATCCCCTGACTCAACAAACGAGTATTAAAGTTGATGAGCAATCCCACTCTCTTTCCTGTTGCCCGAAGGTATGTCAGAACTTGCGCACCGAACACGGGATCAAAACGCTCGACACTCTTGATTTCGACGATCACTCGTTCTTCGATCAGCAGATCGATGCGGTATTCTCCGAGCGGGTTTTCCTTTGTACAGGATAGGAAAGGGCGCCTGGCGACGAAAGCGCAAACCGGCTAAGCCAAGCTCGATGCACATGGCCTCCTCGTAGGTTGATTCCAGAAGCCCCGGCCCAATCGTTCGATGCACCTCAATCGCGCACCCGATGATCCGCTCGGTCAATGGATCATGACCTCCCAAGCTCTGTGACTCCGTGTCTCTGTGGCAATTCGGGTCTTCCATCACGGGCACAGGAGCGTTGGTTTCCTCGTCGAAAGCTGTCGCCAAATGATGGGGTTTTTCAGTCATCTTAAGGCCTTGCTCTGTGCGCTCTGTGCCTCTGTGGCCAACGAGACTTTACTCTTGCGACGCGCGAGCACGCAATTCTCCCCATTTCCGGAGCTTGCGCGGCAATATACAATGCTTTTGCGCGCTCGAACTCTCGCCTGCGACATGGGACGGTCGGCGCGCCGCAAATGGCGTCTCCCGCAATCAAATTCGGCACATCCGGCTGGCGCGGCATCATGGCCGAAGACTTCACGTTTCCCGGCGTGCGCCGCGCTTCGGCTGCGATCGCCGGACACGTCCTGGCCCAAAAGAAGTCGCCGGTTCTGATCGTCGGCTACGACACGCGGTTTTTTTCGGAAGATTTTGCGCGCGCCGCCGCGGCGGTGCTGAAATCGAAAGGCTGCCGCATTCTTTTCTGCAAGGAGGCTCACGCCGACGCCCACGATCGCCCACGCCATTATTCACGGCAAACTCGACGGCGGCGTCAACATCACGGCCAGCCACAATCCCGCCGAATACAACGGCCTGAAATTCTCCGGCCCCGAGGGCGGTCCCGCAATGCCGGAGACGACGCACGACATCGAAGCGCGCGCCGCGCGCAATCAAGGACGATCCATCGACCGTCCACGAGATGGAAGACGATTTCGAGCGCATCGACCCGCGCGCGCCCTACTTCGAGCAGCTTCGCCGGATGATTCGGTTCGACGTGCTCGAGCGAGCGAATCGAATGAACGGAACGTTCGCCTGCGACGCGGTGCACGGCTGCGGCGCGGGCTGGCTGGACCGAATTCTCGCCTTGCATGGAGTCCCGGCGACGATGATCCGCGCGAATCGCGACGTGCTCTTCGACGGCTCCGGCCCCGATCCTTCGGAGGAAAATCTCGCGCCTCTCAAAAAGCAGGTTCTCGAGCAGCACGCGCTTGCGGGCCTGGCGACCGATGGCGATGCCGACCGCTTCGGCATTCTCGATCGCGACGGCACGTTCGTTTCGCCGAATCATATCCTCGGCCTTGTCTTCGATTACCTGCTGGAAACGCGCGGATTGAAACTTGGCGCTTCGCGAAGCGTGGCGACGACGCACCTGCTCGATGCGGTCGCAAAGGTGCACGGCGTCCAGGTGTACGAAACTCCCGTCGGCTTCAAATACGTTGGGCCGCTCCTGCGTGAAGGAAAGATCGCGCTCGGCGGCGAGGAAAGCGCGGGGCTGACGATTCGCCGGCCATCTGCCCGAGAAAGACGGCATCCTGGCGTGCCTGCTCGTCGCCGAAATGATTGTCGCGCGCCAGGCGTCGCTCGGCGAGCAGTTGCGTGCGCTCTTCAAGCGCGTGGGCCGCGAGTATTGGCCGATCCGCCTCAATCTGCATCTTCCCGAGGAAATTCGCGAACGCGTTCCCGCAAAACTGCGCCAGGATCCGAAGGAATTCGCCGGCCGCCGGGTCGCGAGCGCGGATCGCATCGACGGCCTCGAACTGACTTTCGACGACGGCGCGTGGCTTCTGATGCGCCCTTCCGGCACCGAGCCGCTGATTCGCGCCTATGCGGAGGCTGCCACGCCCGCCGAGTCGCAAAAGATTGTGGAGGAAGCTCGCGCATGGATCAACGCATGAACGTAAACGCGACGATGAAGCACAGATCGACGCCACGCAGATGAAGTTTTCTTTGCGCAGCTGCGGGACTTCGTGCATCGCAACGTGCTGTGGTTTCTGGTTGCCGGGCTGGTGCTGCTGGTGCTGCAGGACGTTCTCGGCACCCACGGCGTGCTCGCCATGCGCCGCTCGATGAAGCAATCCGCCGAGATTCAGAGAGAGATTCAGCATCTCAATCGTGAAAATCAGAAATTGCAGAATCGCGTCCATTCACTGAAGTCCGATCCAGCGGCGATCGAACGCATCGCGCGAGAAGATATGGGTCTCGCCCGTCCCGGCGAGTATATTTTCAAGATTCAGCCCAAGCCCGGCGAGCCTACGACCCTCTCGCCCAGCCCGCCGAAGCGCCCAAGAAGCCCTAACTCGAGGGATTTGCAGGCGCCGCTATCGTCCGGCTCCGGCGCCTGCCACCGAACCCGGCGCGCCGGCTCGATCTCCGTGCGTTGCACCGAACAACTCACGAGAATTTTGCGACGATCTGCGCCCCTCGATCCCTTCGTTCGCGTTCGTCCAATCGACAAGCAACACCATCGCAATGAAAATAATCCGCCAGTCCGAGCGTCGCCATCGGAATCGTTTGCGAGCGCTTCGTCAAGATTGAGAATCTTCCGTACACAAACTCGATGTGCACCCAATAGACCAGCAGAGACGTCTTGCCCAATCTGCGACCAGCGGGCTGAACCACCAGCGCGCCCGGCCCCAGCGGCACCACGCGTAAGCTCAAGCAGACGATCATCAGCAGGACGCCCACGCGCGCCAGGAAAAAATTCGGACTGGTGTGCCAATAGTCGTAGACGGCATACAGATGCTTCGGCCGGGCGTCGAGCCAGGTCGATAAATAGAAAAGCGCGATTCCCGCCGCGCCCGCGATCGCCGTCGCCTTTGCCAGATTTGCCGTGGCCCAGTCGCTGAACAGCAGAAATCCCGACCGCCAGGCCCGCGAACGCAGAACGCGGCCCAGGGAAAAATCGGAAAGAGCCAAGGCTGCGGCTTTCCGGACGTGTGCACGCCATTGATATAGGACTCGAGAAACCACGGCAGCCAGTGCGGCTGCCATGTGGTCCATAGCGGCGGAGTCGCCAGCGAAATTCCCGCCGCGACGACGACCGCCAGGACGGTATTCGCCGCGCGCGTCTTCGCCAGGCGGCACGCAATCCCCATGAGGATCAGCGATAGCCCGATCGTGTTCAGAATGTCGACGCGCAGCAGATCGGTCCACGGCGACCAGGGCTGCCCCAGGACGAATTCCTGCACGCGAAAGAGCAGCCCCAGCGCGAAAATCTCCGCCCCGCGGCGGATCGTCGTCGCCGCGATCTGGTTCGCGGAGATTCCCTTGCGCCGCATCCGGTCCGTCACCAGCGCGAAGGAAATTCCCGCGAGAAACAAAAACAACGGCGCCGGGAGTGTCCCGCCGAGTTGCGACCAGCCGAAGAACGTGCTCTTGCGCGCCGCCCCGCCCAGCCACGAATCGTAGCAGTGCGTCTGAAACATCAGCAGACACGCCAGCCCGCGCATCCAGTCGATGTAGGCGATCCGTCCTTTTGCAGCCTGGCTCATCGTTTTTGGTGGCGCCGGCATCTCGCCGGCCCTGAGCGAGAAGAATGTGCCGGCATGCTTCAATGCATTTTCCTACGCAGCCCTCCGTTCGCCGTCCGCTCGCGGGAACTCGCGCTCGCTCGATTCGTCGACGCACCTCCGCTAAAATCATTCGCTGTGCCAAACGCGAATTCCCGATCGTGGCAGATGCCGCTGCCGGCCGCAATCACAGTCTGGGCCATCATCGTGGCAGGAACCGCCGTCTTCGGCGTTTGGCTCGGCTTCAGCGGCCATCGGTTTGTGATCGCGCTCAGCGTCGCTGCCGCGCTATTCGCCTTCGAGTTTTGGCTCGCCGCGCCAAGCGTCCTGAAAGGCGCGCGGGCCTTCCTGGGCGGCCACGGACGCGCGCTAGCGCCGCTGGTTCCGCTCGGGGCCGCGATCGTCTATTCGCTCGGAGTGACAGGCAACGGACGCTGGCTGCTCGCCGGCGCAGCCTACGCCGTAATTCCCGCGCTCCTGCTCGCGAGCAGCACGGGAAAACCGCCGGGCACCTGGGAAGACTACGCCGCCGCGATTTTCGTCTGGATCGCCGTCTGGATCGAGCCGCCGTACCGCTTGCTTTACCGCATTTTCCCCTATCCGCCGCCGCTGGAGCACACGCTTTCGATTCTCATGGCTCTCTCGACCGCAGTCGCCGCTTACGTTCTTCTTCGCCGTCTCGAC
Source organism: uncultured Acidobacteriota bacterium (assembly GCA_963753475.1). Classification (GTDB taxonomy): domain Bacteria; phylum Acidobacteriota; class Terriglobia; order Acidiferrales; family UBA7541; genus Palsa-295. Next base: position 75,126 of record CAVWCN010000001.1, on the reverse strand, counting down.
GGCGTCGGCTATGCCGTCGAATGGCGGCCCGGCTTCGGTTCGGCGTTCCTCTTCAGCTTCCTGATTTTCGCCGCCATCGCGATTCCGCTGGGAATCACAATCCACTTCATCACGTTCGGCCCAAGCCTCGCGCGCGTTCGTTCGCTGCCCGTTGCCGCAATCGGGATCTTGTTTTTCACCGCGTGGCCGGAGGAATTTCTATTTCGCGGAATCGTGCAGAACTGCCTGACGCGGACGTTCAAGAACAAGTGGGCTGCGCTGCTCGTCGCTTCGGTGATCTTCGGCTTTTCGCACATCCTGCATGCGCCCGCGCCGAACTGGAAGTACGTGCTGCTCGCGACCATCGCGGGACTATTCTACGGCCGCGCTTACATGAAGACGGGCTCGCTGCTGCCTGGCGCGCTCGCGCATGCTCTCGTCGACCTGACGTGGCACGTCCTCTTCCGCTAGACGCCGACTTTCCCTTGCTTTGTAGATGTGCCCTACTTCCGATCGGCAGACTCGTCGTGAAAAACCTTGGCGCTCAACGCATCCACGAGTGCTTGCCTTCCCTCATACGCGACGTGGCTCGGGAAGCTGAGAATCTTGCAAAGACAGTATCGGAAATCCTTGATTGGAACTTGGTAAAAATCGAAATAGTCAACAAACGCAAGGGTGATATCTCCAGGACCAACACCCATGTCCTTTACCGCGTCCCAATACCCGGCTTGCCCCGGCTCCGTTGGTCGCTGGATCAGAATCAGTGAGATTGGGGCTGGAACGACCCTGAGAGCTGGCGGAGGTACGTCCGCACCTTCAGCATCTCCCTCGTAGGAGAGCTCGCTCACCACGAGTGAATCAAATAACAGGGATTGTATGGGTGTACGACTTTAAAGTGAGAGGGATGCCCGTCTGGAGGCCCAGTAATCCTCGAACTTTCCGCTCAGGTAACAGCAACGGAGCGCGATGATGGTGTTGGCTCCGCGGACTGTCCAGGACATGCCCGATTGTTTGAGCCTGCCGGTTATGGTTTTGCAGCCAGCTTCGATGACTCCAGATCCCACGAAAAATCCCCACTTGCGAAATTCCAGGTAGCGCATCCGCTCCTGGTTTCGTTCGAAATAGTTCGCTTCGGTATTGAGAATCTCAGCTAGCCCGGGATGGGAGCGCCCGAGCGCGTGCAGGGAAACCACGATTTTTTCGATCTGTCCTTTATCCAACTGGTCCTGCTTCATCATCACCCACCGTCTTTGGGCGAACACATCTTCAGGATACAGTTGACGGGCTACGACCCACAGGTGTTCGCGGGCGTGGGCGAGATCGACGATTTGCGTCGCTTCCGGGAAATGCAGATCGGTTTGGTTCCATATCCATTCCGCGCCGTCTCCCAGCACGGCCTTTTTTTGCGCACGGCCCCATCCCCGCCGCCAAGCTTCCACATAGATCCGCCGGCCGAATTCCTCCGCAGTCTCGATAGCGCCCACATAGGTGGTCGAGTTTTCATCCCGTACTGGATATCCTTCCTCGTTCACCGTGGTCTGCGTGAACACGCAACCCACCTTCGCTTCCCGGGTGTGCGCGGGTTGGCCGTGCTGTTTTCCTGCACGGCCTTCGGTCTCCTTGCGGACGACCGGAACACCCGTGCCGTCCATCTCTACGTACAGGATAGGAATCTGAGGCCCCAGGGGGATCGGCAAGTTGAGTTGCAGGGCCTGTTCGAGTTCGCGCTGCTGGCGAGTTTCGATATCGGCCCCGATGGCTTCGGCGGTGCGCTCGACGGCCTTGGTGGTGACGGATAAACCGGCCAGCAGCTCCATCTGCTGGCGTCCTTGTTCGAAAGCGGCTTGCTGGCCGACCATAGCCAGCATGCGCCGCACGCCGGGAGAAAATTCTGTGTTCTCCACGTCGAGTTGGACATCGATAGGGAACTGGCCGCGATGGCAGTGGTCGCACAAGAAATACGGGCGCAGGGAGTCCGCTTCTCCTACCACCGTCAGCACCGTTTTCGAGCGTTGCTCAACATAATGGGCCGTGTGGCCACACGCGCATTGCTGCTGCCGCTGTTCTGGGCCGGGAGGGTCAAATTTCAGCAGCTCGGTAAGTGCCGCAGCTCCCGCTTGGTGCATGGCCGAACGCATGGCCATTTCCATCGCTTCCAAATCCAGGCCACCTGTCCTGGCCCGCTCGGAGAAAATCAGCAGCAAGAGATGTTCTAGTTCCCGCGTGATTTCCTGCTGGATGACCTCTGCCGTTTTTTTTTCCGCGGGGTCAGTTCTTCTTCCGTGGGTCGGGCGCCGCAGATCTTCTCATTCACCTCTAACAACTGCTGCGCCAACTGACGAAAGCGGTGATAGGCCTCAACCTCTCGTTGCGCTTTGCGCAGTTCGGCTGGGGTGGCAAAGGTTTCCGTGATGGTCTTTCCCTTCTCTTTTCGGGTCAGGCGAAAGTTGGGACCGTGTCCGGGATGACCGGGCTGATGACAGCGACAGTTCGGTTTACCACAGGTGCCGCGCGTGGCGGTGATCGATCCGCTGCGAAAATCGGGCAGGCGAAGCAATTCTCCGAAGATGCTGCTGCGTTGTTGTTCCAGCTCACCGAGTGATTCGGTCATAGGCTCTCCATAGGATAATCCGTCTTGTCCTAACGTATTAATACGCTAGGATATTAGCTCAAAAAAGGAGAAACCGCAAAACTCCTCACTTCTATGTCGTGCACCCGATTGTATCTGTTCGAAAGCATCTAGAGAACCACCAACATTTTCCCGCCCGGAGAAATAGACGTTCCACAAGTTTCGCGAACACTCTCGGTAAGTGTTCATTAGTTCCGTGATATCTCTCATGGTCGCCTCGACTGACTCTGATTTCCGCTGCGAGACGATAGCGATGGTGTCGACCCTCGCCAATTCGCGCAACAGGATTCGAAGTGCCGAGGGAGGCCGCAAGCCGAAAAAAGATAGGTTCATCAGTCTTCGCACACGTCCAGGTCGAAGCCAAAGCAGAAACCCTCAGCGCACGACGCCTTGCAGGGGGCTTGAAGCCGTCGCGTACAGTTTCTTTTCGATGCGACCGGCAAGAAACGCCTTGCGTCCCGCTTCGACCGCTGCGCCCATCGCCTCTGCCATCAGCACCGCATCCTGTGCGCCTGCAATTGCCGTGTTCATCAGCACGCCATCGGCGCCCAGCTCCATGGCGATGGCTGCGTCGGAAGCCGTTCCCACGCCCGCATCGACGATCAGCGGCACTTCCGTGATGCGCTCGCGCAGGATTCGCAAATTCGCCATGTTCTGAATCCCCATGCCCGACCCAATCGGCGCACCCAGCGGCATCACCGCCGAAGCTCCTGCATCAATCAAGCTTGCGCGCGACGATCAAATCGTCATTGGTGTAAGGCAGCACGACGAATCCCTCTTTCACAAGGGTTTTTGTGGCCGCGATCAGTTGCTCGGTGTCCGGGAAAAGCGTCTGCTGGTCGCCAATCACTTCCAGTTTCACCCACTCCGACAATCCGACCTCGCGTCCGAGCCGCGCCGCGCGTACGGCCTCATCCGCTGTGTAGCATCCGGCCGTGTTGGGCAGGATGAAGAAATTTTTGCGGTCGATGTAGTCGAGCAGCGACTCCTTCGAGCGGTCGCTCAGATTCACGCGCCGCACCGCAACGGTCACGACCTCCGCGCCCGACGCCTCGAGAGCCCGCGCCATTTCCTGGAAGCTGCGGTATTTCCCCGTCCCGATAATGAGCCGCGAACCAAAGCTCCGGCCCGCAATCACCAGCGAATCATTCAGTGGATCGATCATCACCTTCTCCCGCTACATTCTACGCCAACCGAACTGAGGTAGAGGATGTGGAGGAAGTAAAGGAAGTAGAGGACAAACGCACTCGAAATCCGGACCCTTGATGTCGCCGTGGGTTTTCTCTTTTACTTCCCTACCTCCTTTACGCCCTGTATCGCTTGTCTCTCCTCTACGTCCTGGCCTTCTCGGGCCTTGGCTCTTCGACGTCCGCGTACAGCCGTTCGATAACATCGGCGTAATCCTGCTCGATGACGCGGCGTTTTGGCTTGAGCGTGTACGTCAACTGTCCGTTGGCGAACGTAAAATCCTGTTCGATCAGCGCAAAGCGCTTCGGCTTTTCGTATTGCGCAAGCCTCTCGGTCAACCGTGCGATCTCTCGCGTGAACAGGTCGCGCGTCCAGCCATCTGCCAGCATGCGCGCGGGACTTGCGAACTCGGGCCCTTCTTTGCGCGCCCGTTCTTCGAGCGCCGCTACATTCGGGACCACCAGCACGGAAATGAATTTGCGTTTGTCGCCCACGGCCAGCGCATTCGCAATGAACGGCGACGTCTTCAGCAAATTCTCGATCAGCGCCGGAGCCACGAACTTCCCCGCCGCCGTCTTCAGCATCTCCTTTTTCCGGTCGGTTATGATCAGATAGCCGTCTTCGTCAAGTTTCCCGATGTCGCCGCTGTGCAGCCAGCCATCTTGGGAAATCGTCGCGCGCGTGTCGTCCGGCTTGTTGTAGTAGCCCTGCATCACGCATGGACCCTTCACTAAAATCTCCCCGTCCTCCGCGATTTTCACCTGTACGTTCGGGATCGGGCGCCCGACGGTTCCAACTTTGTTTGCCTTCGGCGTGTTCGTCGATACCACCGGCGACGTTTCCGTCAGCCCATACCCCTGATAGACCTCGACGCCCACCGACCAGAAGAATTCAGCCAATTCCTTCGCCAGCGGCCCGCCTCCCGAGACGAACCGCTGGCGCTGCCCGCCGAGCCCGGCGCGAATCTTCTTGTAGACGACCGCGTTGGCCACGCGCCATCGCGCCTTCACCCCCAGCGGCACGTTTTTTCCGTAGGCGCGCCAGGGCATGGCGTCCTGCGCCACGCGTAATGCCCAGTCAAAGACTTTCTGTTTCCATGCGACCTCGTGATGCCCCTGGTCGAGAATCTTCGCGTAGATCTTTTCGAAAAAGCGAGGCACGGCCGCCGCAAACGTGGGATGCACTTCGAGCAACGCCTGCGGCACGTCCTCCATCCGTTCCACGTACGCCACGGAAACGCCGTTGAAGATATAGCCATAGCCCGTGATGCGCTCGTAAACGTGGGCCAACGGCAAAAACTCGAGCGCCACGTCCGAGCGCTTGAATTCGTGCTCGCTCATCGAATCTTTCACATTCGAACTCAGATTCGATTGGCTTAGCATCACGCCCTTGGGCTCGCCCGTGGTTCCCGACGTATAGATGATCGTTGCCAATTGGCCGGGAGTCACCTGCTCGGAGTTCTTCCGGTATTCGGCCACCGCCGCGCTGTCTTCCCCCTGGGCGCCAGCGATCAGCGTTTCGTAGAGAATCGCGCTGCCTGTGCCAGGCGGCAGCCCCGCGGAGATCACCCGCTCCACGCCTGGCGTCTTCGCGCGGACCGCCCCAAGCTTCTGCGCTTGCGATGTGCCCGCCGTGATCACGACGCGCGCGCCCGAGTTGTTCAGGATGTAAGCGAGCCGGTCGGGCGATTCGTTGAAATAGATCGGCACGTTCACCGCGCCAAGACCCAGGATCGCGAAGTCAGCCGTATGCCACTCCGGACAGTTCGGCGCAAACAACCCGACTCGATCCCCGGCCTTCACGCCCAGTTCCCGCAACGCTCTCGACAACAGGGCCACTCGCCTCAGCATTTCCTGTGCGGTAATCGATTGCCATCCGCTGCCGGTCCGGTACATCTGCGCGCGCGGATTCGCGTACGTATCCACGGCATCGAGGAAGCATTTCGTCAGCGTTGGATACCCGGCAGCCATCTGTGTTCGACGCGCAACTCTAGCCTATCGCACAACTCCAGGCAAATCGTCGCCATCCGAGAAACCGCTGGGTAATTGACTTGGCCGCGCGGCCATCCTAAGATGCGCATCAGCTACAGGACAGATTTTCTGTAAGAAAACTCGCACATGAGTGAAAACGATTCTCTGATCGGGCGCACCATCTCTCATTACCGCATCGTCGGGAGGCTCGGCGGTGGCGGCATGGGCGTGGTATATCATGCCGAGGACGCGCGCCTTGGGCGCAGCGTCGCTCTCAAATTCCTGCCAGACAGCATGGCCGAGGACCCTCAGGCCATCGAACGCTTCCAGCGCGAGGCCCGCGCCGCCTCCGCTCTGAACCATCCCAATATTTGCACCATCTACGACATCGGCGAGCACTCGGGACAGCACTTCATCGTCATGGAGCTCCTCGAAGGTGAAACGCTGAAACACCGCATCTCCGGCCGGCCCATGCAAACCGACGAAATCCTCGACGTCGGCATCCAGGTGGCCGACGCGCTCGACGCCGCGCACTCCAAAGGCATCGTCCACCGCGACATCAAGCCCGCGAACATCTTCATCACGCAGCGCTCGCAAGTGAAAATTCTGGACTTCGGCCTAGCCAAGCTCTCGCAGCACGAGCCGCTGATGGAGGCGGTCGGCGCCGCTTCCTCCATTTCCGCGACGGTGACCGCCGCGGTCGAGGAGCACTTGACGAGCCCCGGCACTGCTATCGGCACCGTCGCCTACATGTCTCCGGAACAGGCGCGCGGCAAAGAGGTTGATTTGCGCACCGACCTCTTCTCTCTCGGTCTCGTCCTCTACGAAATGGCCACGGGCCGCCGCGCGTTTGCCGGCGACACGTCCGCCGTGATCTTCGACGCCATCCTCAACCGCGATCCCACGCCGCCCGTTCGCCTCAACTCACATCTGGCGCCCGAGCTTGGCCACATCATCGAAACGGCCATCGAGAAGAATCGCGCCGCCCGCTACCAGAGCGCCGCTCGGCTGCGCGACGATCTGAAACGTCTTAAGCAGGACTCCGACTCGGGAAAGACGGCTGCGGCAAAAACCGGAGAGAAATCCGTCGCCGTCCTCTATTTCGAGAACCCCGCCAGCGCCAAGGAAGACGAGTACTTTCGCGACGGCATCACCGAAGACATCATCACCGAACTGTCCAAGATTAAAGATCTCTGGGTGCTCACGCGCTCCGCGGTGATGGAGTACCGCGACAAATCCGCGACCGCGTCCGAGGTGGGTCGCGAACTGAACGCGTCGTACGTTCTGGAAGGCAGCCTCCGCCGCGCCGGAAACCGCCTTCGGATCACAGCGCGGCTGGTCGAGACCGCAACCGCGCGCTCCGTCTGGGCCGAGCGTTACGATCGCGAGCTGCAGGACGTCTTCGCCATCCAGGACGAAATCGCGCAGAACATCGCCAAAGCGTTGAAGGTCGTCCTCACGGATCAGGAGAAGCGCTCGATCCAGAAGGCGCCCACCGCGGACGTGCAGGCTTACGACTACTACCTTCGCGGCCGACAGTATTTCCACCAGTTCCGCAGGAAAAGCTTCGACTACGCGCGCCAGATGTTTGCCCGCGCCATTGTGATCGACCCGAACTACGCTCGCGCGTATGCCGCTGTCGCCGATTGCTGCTCGAATCTTTACATGTACTGGGGCGGCAGCAACGACGATCTGCGCGAAGCCGAGGCCGCCAGCCGCAAGGCCGTCGAGCTCGACGATGAACTCGCCGAAGCCCACGTATCGCGCGGCCTGGTTCTCCAGATGACCAAGAAGTACGAGCTCTCCGAAAAGGAGTTTAAGAGAGCGATCGAGCTCAATCCCAAACTCTTCGAAGCCTATTATTTCTACGCGCGAGCCTATTTCCAGCAAGGCAAGCTCGAGGAAGCCGCACAATTGTTCGAGAAGGCGTGCCAGACCAATCCCGACGATTTTCAGGCGCCCAGTCTGCTCGGCCAGACGTACGCCAGCCTCGGCCGCAAGCTCGAAGGACAGGCTACGCGCCAGCGTGCGCTTCGCGTCGTCGAGAAACACCTCGAGATGCATCCGGACGATGCGCGCGCGCTCTACCTGGGCGCCTCCGCGCTCACCGACGCGGGACAGCGGGACCGCGCCGTCGAGTGGACGCGCCGTGCCCTGGACATCGATCCCGACGATCCGGGCGTCCTTTACAACGTTGCCTGTTCCTACGCGAAGCTCGCGCTGACTGAGGATGCCATCCGCTGTTTGGAGCAGGCCACTAAAGCGGGAGAATGGCTCAAAGGATGGGCCGAGCACGACTCCGATCTCGATTCCCTCCGCAACGACCCACGCTTCCAGGCCCTCCTGAAATCCCTTTAGACGCACGCTTTCTGCGGTTGCAACGGTGGAGGTGTCAGCATGCTGCGCCCGCCACGCTTGCGTTCGGCGTTCGTAGCGCGGGCGTCTCGCCGGCTACTTTCGCTCGCCCGTTCTTGACACCCGCCACTCGACATCGCCTTCCTGCTAATATGCTCAGCGGAGGCTAAGGCCATGTCGAAACTCGCCACCGAGGAACAATCTCGCCGACAACCCGGGTACGAACCGGTGAAAGCCCCGCGCGGCACCCAAATCTCCTGCAGATCCTGGCAGCAGGAAGCGGCCATGCGCATGCTGATGAACAACCTCGATCCCGAAGTCGGCGAAAAACCGGAAGAGCTGATCGTCTACGGCGGCCGCGGCAAGGCCGCTCGCAACTGGGATTGCTATCGCGCCATCGTCGCGTCGTTGAAGGCTCTCGAAAATGACGAAACGCTGCTCGTGCAATCCGGCAAGCCGGTTGGCATTTTCCGCACGCATGAATACGCGCCGCGCGTCCTGATCGCCAATTCGAATCTGGTCGGGCACTGGAGCGACTGGGAACATTTCGACGAACTCGACCGCGCCGGCCTGATGATGTACGGCCAGATGACCGCCGGAAGCTGGATCTACATCGGCACGCAGGGAATTCTGCAGGGTACGTATGAAACGTTCGCGGCCGCGGGACGAAAGCACTTTGGCGGCGACCTCGCCGGAAAACTGGTTGCCAGCGGCGGCATGGGAGGCATGGGCGGCGCGCAGCCACTCGCGGCGACGCTGAATGGCGCGGCCTTTCTCGGCATTGACGTCGATCCGGAACGCATCAAGCGTCGCGTGAAGACGGGCTACTGCGATGTGATGGTCAACGATCTCGACGAGGCGCTGCGTATTCTGAAAAATGCGGTGCGCAAACGGGAAGCTACTTCGGTCGGGCTCGTCGGAAACTGCGCGGACGTGATTCCGGAGCTGGCCAGCCGCGGCATTGTCCCGGACCTGCTCACCGACCAGACCAGCGCACACGATCCAATCGGCGGATACATTCCGCAAGGGCTCGACGCCGCGCAGGCCGCCGAACTGCGCCAGCGCGATCGCGACGAGTATCGCAAGCGTTCTCTCGAATCCATCGGCAAGCACGTCGAGGGCATGCTCGCACTGCAAAAGCTCGGCTCAGTCACGTTCGACTACGGCAACAACATTCGCACCTTCGCCTTCGAGCACGGCGTGAAGAACGCTTACGATTTTCCCGGCTTCGTGCCCGCGTATATCCGCCCGCTCTTCTGCGAAGGGCGGGGGCCGTTTCGCTGGGCTGCGCTTTCGGGTGAACCATCCGACATTCATCGCACGGACCAGCTCGTCCTGGAAATGTTTCCGCACGACGAGATTCTGTGCCGCTGGATCAAACTCGCGCAGAAGCGCGTCCGCTTCCAGGGACTGCCCGCGCGCGTCTGCTGGCTCGGCTACGGCGAGCGCGATAAATTCGGCCTCGCACTGAATGATCTGGTCGCGCGCGGCGAACTGAAGGCGCCGATCGTTATTGGTCGCGATCATCTGGATTGCGGCTCGGTGGCCTCCCCATATCGCGAGACGGAGAAAATGCGCGACGGCACAGACGCGGTTGCGGACTGGCCGCTTCTGAACGCGCTGCTCAACACGGCGAGCGGCGCAAGCTGGGTTTCGATTCATAACGGCGGCGGCGTCGGCATAGGGTACGCGCAGCACGCCGGCCAGGTGACCGTCGCGGACGGCACGAAGGAAATGGCCGCTCGCATCGAGCGCGTGCTGACCAACGACCCGGGCATCGGCGTCGCGCGCCACGTTGACGCCGGCTACCCCGAAGCCATCGATTTCGCCCACAAATCCGGCATCAAGATTCCCATGATGGAAACCGAACAATAGTCTGTAGGGGCGGGTCTCAGACCCGCCCGCAATGATGGGGAGGAAACATGATCGTCATCGCAGGAGCAACGGGACATACGGGCAAACCGGCGGCGGAAGCGCTGCTCGCGAAGGGCGAGAAGGTTCGCGTGATTGGGCGCGATGCGAAGAAGCTCGAGCCGCTCGTACAGAAAGGCGCGGAGCCGTTCGTCGGCAACGTGGAAGATGTTGCATCAATGACGAAGGCTTTCGACGGCGCTACAGCCGTCTATCTGGTGGTGCCCGAGGATATTTCACAGCAGGACTTGCGCGCTCATCAGGAACGCGTTTCTGATTCCTACGCCGCGGCGGTCGCGAATGCGCACGTTCCTTACGTCGTCGCTCTCAGCAGCATCGGCGCGCAGCACGCGGAAAAAACGGGCCCAATCGTCGGCCTGCACAACATGGAGGAAAAGCTCAACCGCATCGCGGGCCTCAACGTCCTGCACCTGCGTGCAGGCTACTTCATGGAAAATCTTCTCATGAGCATCCCGCCGCTGCGCTCCATGGGGACTCTTCCCGGCGGTTTGGCAAGCGATGCGCAAATGCCGTGCATCGCTACAAAAGATATCGCCGCGTACGCCGCCACCCGCCTCGCTGCGCGCGATTTTTCCGGCAGTTCGATACAGGAGCTTCACGGCCAGCGTGACCTCTCGATGAAAGAGGCGGCGTCGGTTGTGGGCAAGGCAATCGGCAAGCCCAATCTCGGATACATGCAAGTGCCGTTCATGATGCTCGAACCTGCTCTCGTGCAGATGGGTTTGCCGAAGAAAACCGCGGCGCTCCTGATCGAAATGTGGAAAGGCGCGAATGCGGGCCTCATCGTGCCGATGGAACAGCGCTCGGCGAAAAACACTACTCCGACGACGATCGAATCGTTCGTCCAGGAGGTGTTCGTGCCTGCGTACAATGCGAAGTCTGGCGCGGCGTGAAGTTGCGGCGAGTGCGTAGTCAGCGAGTTCAGTTCACCTTAAAACGGAGGAAACGTGGCGAAAAAGCCGAGCACGGCGGATGCGCAGTTGATTCTTCAGCTTTACGATTTGCGGCGCGAGCCCGAAATGCGAAAGGCGCGCCATTGGTGGCTGACCGAGTTCTGGCCCAGCAACGCGGATGATTTCATGAAAGTAGCCTCGGCCATGGGCACGCAGGAAAACAACTGGCTGCGCCAGGTGGGCGGCTACTGGGGAATCGTAGCGTCCTTCGTGCTGCAAGGAGTGTTGAACGAGCAGTTGTTTCTGCGGCCAGCCTTCAGCGGCGAGATGTTTTTCCTTTTCGCCAAGATACATCCCTTCCTTACAGAGCTGCGGGAGAAGCTGGGCGATCCGCAAGGATTCGGCGATATCGAAAGAGCGATCACTCGAACGAAGTGGGGCCGCGAACGACTGATCTTCATCGGCAAGCGTGTTGCCGCGTTGCGCGAACGAATGACGCACAAGTCCTGACGGCCGGACTATCTCGCATTACTCCACCACGAGCGCCAGATCAGTGCGCGCGAAATCATCGCCCTGGCACAGCAAAGGCTCCGCCAAGACCCTCGCCAGCGCATAAGCGAAGCAGTCACCATAATTCAGACCGGCGCGATGCCTTCCCTTCCCAAACCGCGAAAAGGCTGCTCTTGCCGCGCGCCCCTGCTCCACATCGACGCCGATCAGTTCGATACCGGCCGATGATATGAATTCATCCAGCGTGCTTAACCCGGTGGGGCCGCGTCGACGTTCGGCAACCATGGAAACCTCAACATAATTCGCGATCGACATGCGTCGCGCGTCCGCTGCTTCGATCGCATCGAGGAACGCACGCCGCTCCGGCTCATGCTCCAGTATCGCGACGAGCGCAGATGTGTCGATCACCATCGGCTGGCGGCGCTCACCGCGGAAGGCCGTTTTCGTCGTAGCCGATGATCTCGTCAGGGGAACGATCATCCAAAACGGGAAGAGACTCGTAATGCTTCGCGATCTCCTCGAGTTCATCGGCCAGACGACGTTTCGTGCGGTCGCGCCTCACGCGCGCGAGGCGATCGCGCAAAGCTTTGATGACGGCTTCTGTCTTGCTTTCGCCCGTGCACTTGGCCAACTCACTGGCCAGCTTCTCGGCTTCCGGATTGCGGATATTTAAAGGCATTGTCTGTACGTGTAGACTATAATCAACACACTACCACAGGTCTGATTTCGAATCCACCCACGTGACTGCAGCTGTTCCAACGTAAGCCATGGTTTTTGTTCATTCCTTGATCCAGATAGCCCGGGCCCAAGAGGACATGGCCGGGGCGCGCTCCCGTCATTTTGCCTTCGTCAATGACGGGCACGCCGTCCACCAGCACGTATTTCATTCCCACCGAGAATTGATTGGGATTTTCGTAGGTGGCCACGTCGTGAATCGTAGCGGGATCGAAGACCACGACGTCCGCCCACATCCCTTTCTTCAGAACGCCGCGATCGATCAGGTGCTCGCGCTGCGCCGGAAGCGCCGTGAATTTGCGGATGGCATCGGGCAGCGTCAACAGGTGTTGCTCGCGAACGTACTTGCGCAGGATGCGGGGAAAGGTGCCATAGGCGCGCGGGTGAGGATGGTCCTTGCCCAGAATTCCTTCAGGCGAAGTGGCCTGATAATCGTTATCAACCGACACCCATGGCTGCTTGAGCGCGAGTTCCACATCCGCTTCCTTCATGGCGAACACGGAGACCTGCGTGTTCGCGTCGTCCGCAAGAAGGATCGTGAAGATCGTGTCGATGGGATCGCTGCTCGCAGGCAATCCGAGCGCGGGACTTCCCTGCTTGGCGATTTCGGAGATGCGCTTCCCCTCCAGAGAGGAAAGCTTCGGATTCAGAACCGTGCTGATGAGAATTCCCTCCGGGCCGGGGACCTCCTGCCACTCGTTGTCCCAGGCGCTCGAGCGCGTGAGCATGTCTTTGCGGATGCGCGCGCGAGTGGCGGGATCCTTCAGCCGCGCCAGCATTTTTTGGTCGCCCCCATCATGCGCCCACGGAGGAATGAAGGCTGATAGGCCATTGTTCCACGCCGTATAGGCGTAGGTGTCCGCTTCGATGTCGAGGCCGGAAGCGCGCGCGTCATCGATGAACTTGATGATTTCGGGCATGCGCCCCCAATTGGGATGGCCGCCCGCCTTCAGATGAAAAATCTCGACGGGAGTTTTTGCCTCGCGGGCGATGCGAACCACTTCGGCGAGTGCGCTCATGATTCCGTCGCCTTCGTTGCGCATATGAGTGGCGTAGATGCCGCCGTACCTGGCGCTTTCGGCGGCAAGGGCGATCAGCTCGTCGGTTTTGGCGTAAGGCGCGGGCGGATATTCGAGAGCGGTGGAAAGCCCGAGCGCGCCCTGCTGCATCGCCTGATCGACGAGCGATTTCATGCGCGAAAGTTCGTCGGACGTAGGAGCGCGGTCGACAGTGCCGATCACGTCGCGGCGAATCTGCGTTGCGCCAACGTACGTGCCGAGATTGATCCCGATCCCCTGCTTCCGAAGACGCGCGAAATATTGGGTGAACGTCCGCCAGTCGGGCGTGATGCCGTAATGCTTGTATTCGGCCTGGTCGGCAGCAAGCGTCGCATCCGTTTGCGGAGCGACGTGTCGCCCTCTCCGGTAATCTCGGTTGTGATGCCCTGATAAATTTTGGAAGGCGCGCGCGGATCGACCAGGAGGGTCAACTCGGATTGGCCGAGCATGTCGATGAAGCCGGGGGCGACCACCATCCCCTGCGCGTCGATCGTTTTCTTCGCCGGCGCGCCGGCGAGATTCCCGATCGCGGCGATGCGCCCGTCGCGAATGCCAACGTCGCCGGAATACCATGGCGAGCCCGTGCCGTCGATGATGTGGCCGTGGAGGATGACAACGTCGAACGCTTCACCGCCCGATTGCCGGCCGTTTGGAGCGCCGGACGTCGGCGAATAGACCGAAAACCAACAGAACCGCGCAGATGCTCGATGAGAAACCACCATGGATCAATAAGGACCGACTGAACAAAAATCACCTCCGAGAAAACTCTCAGCCCGCGAATACTAAAGCAATTTGAAGTGCGCGGAAAGAGATATGCGTGGAGAGCAAACCGAGACTTCGCCGTTCATTTTCCCCCGCATTTTGCGAAGCCCGCCGGAAGAGTACTCTTCCTGACATGTCTTAAAAGGTGAGCTTCCGCCCGGGGAAGGGGCGCGCTACTATCGATTTGCTCGGCCCATGCCCGACCTGCTGATTACCGGGTGCTCGGAGCTCGTGACGGTGCGCGGATCTGTTCCCCGGCGTGGAGCGGCCCTGCGCGACCTCAAGATTATTCGCGACGGCGCCATTCTTGTGCGCGGCGACCGGATCGCGGCGGTCGGCCCGCGGCGTCGCATCGAACGCCTGCGTGCGGCGCGGCGCGCGGAAAAGCTGAATCTCGGCGGCCGCGTGGTGCTGCCGGGCTTCGTCGATTCACACACTCACCTGATTTTTCCTGCCAGCCGCGCGGCGGAGTACGAACAGCGCATCGCGGGCGCCACGTACGAGGAGATCGCGCGCAGCGGCGGCGGAATTCAATCCACGGTCAAGCGGCTCCGCCAGGCTTCCCCGCATGCGCTGCACGATGGCGCGCTCGCGCATCTTCGCGAATTCGCGGCGCACGGAACGACGACGATCGAGGCGAAGAGCGGCTACGGGCTCGACTGGAAGAGCGAGCTGAAGATTCTGGTGGCGCTGGCGGAACTGCACCAGGATCAGCCGCTCGACATCACCGCGACGTTCCTGGGTGCCCACGTGGTTCCCAAGGAATACCGCGGGCGGCCGGATTCCTACGTCGAACTGCTCGCGCAGCGCTGGATTCCAGCAGTGGCGACGGCGAGCCTGGCTGAATTTTGCGACGTCTTCTGCGATCGCGGCGCCTTCACGGTGGCAGCAGGCGCGCAGAATTTTGAATGCGGGACGCGCATGCGGCCTGGTCCCGCGCATCCACGCGGAACAACTCGCGCGAACGGGCGCCGCGCGGCTGGCCATCGAGGTTGAGGCCGCGAGCGCCGACCATCTCGAAAAGATCGATCGCGGCGACATTCGCGCGCTTGCGCTTTCGAACGTAGTCTGCACGATGCTCCCGGGCTGCTGCTTTCATCTTGGGTTGCGCGAATATGCGCCCGCGCGGCAACTGGTCGATGCCGGAGCGATCGTCGCGCTGGCCACCGACTTCAACCCCGGGACGAGCCCCACCGTGAGCATGCCGATGATCCTCTCGCTGGCGTGCACGCAGATGCGCATGACGCCCGCCGAAGCCATCTGCGCAGCGACCATCAATCCCGCCTATTCGCTGCGGCGGCACGACCGCGTGGGCTCGATCGAAGTTGGCAAATACGCAGACCTCGCGGCCTTTGACGTGGCCGACTATCGCGAAATTCCGTATTATTTTGGGGTGAACCTCTGCGGCCTGACGATAAAGCGCGGCGTCGTGATTTATCGCAAAGCGGTTTGATGAGGTGCTTAAGGCTCAGGGCTGGAGTCCGGCGCAGCTCCGGCGCCGTTTGCGGGACTGAATCCCGCGCTTCCACCGAACACCCTTATGAAGCGGCTGATTGAATGCGTGCCGAATTTTTCCGAAGGACGCGACGCGTCGAAGGTGGACGCGATCGTCGCCGCCATGCGCGAAGTGCCGGGCGTGTTCCTGCTCGACCGCGAGAGCGATGCGGACCACAATCGCAGCGTAGTGACGATTGCGGGTGAGCCGGAGGCGGTGGCCGAAGCGGCTTTGCGCGGCGTGGGCAAAGCATCGGAACTGATCGACCTGACCAAGCATACGGGCGCGCACCCGCGCATGGGCGCGACGGACGTGGTTCCGTTCATTCCGATCGAGGGCGTAGCGATCGAGGACTGCGTCGCGCTGGCGAAGAAGGTGGGCCGCGAGATCTGGGAGCGCTACCGCATTCCCGTTTATTTCTATGAGGCGGCGGCGCAGCGCCCTGAACGCACCAATCTCGAAAACATCCGCAAAGGACAGTTTGAGGGGCTGCGCGACGAAATGCCCCGTAACCCCGATCGCGCGCCCGATGTCGGCGAACCGCGTTTGCACCCGACCGCCGGCGCAACGGTGGTTGGCGCGCGAAAATTCCTGATCGCCTACAACATCAACTTGAACACGGCTGATCTCGAAATCGCCAAGAAAATCGCAAAGAACATCCGCTTTTCAAATGGCGGACTCCGCTATGTGAAAGCCATGGGAGTGGACTTGCGCGCGCGCGACCTGGCGCAGGTATCGATCAATTTGACGGATTTCGAGCAGACGCCGATGCACCGCGTTTTCGAAATGGTGAAACGCGAGGCGGAGCGTTATGGCCTCTCGATCGTGGGAAGCGAAATTGTCGGGCTGATACCGAAGAAAGCCATCGAGCTGACGGCGGACTTCTACCTGCAGCTCGAAAACTTTTCGGCGGCGCAGGTGTTGGAAAATCGTATCGAGGCCTCGCTCGCCGGAATGCCGGCGGAAGGCCCGGGAAAACTGGCGGGCCTCGCGCAGCCGTTTCTTGACGCCGTTGCGCAGCCGACGGCCACGCCGGGAGGCGGCTCGGTGGCCGCCCTTGCCGGTGCGCTAGCCGCAAGCCTCGGCCAGATGGTCGCGGGGCTCTCGCGCAAGAAAAAATCGCAAGCGGCATACGTCGAGCGGCTCAGCGAGGCTCTCGCGCAATTCCAGTCCGCCGCGCGTGTTCTGGCGGAAGCGATCGATCGCGATGCGGCGTCGTTCGATTCCGTGATGGCCGCCTACAAGCTGCCGCAAGGCGCCGCGGACGAGCGGCAAACGCGGGACGCCGCGATCCAGAGCGCGCTACGGGACGCGGCAAACGTTCCCCTGGAAACGGCGCGCCGGGCGGCTGACATTTTCGAACGGCTCGGGCAACTGGAACCCATGGCCAGCCCGTCTATGAAATCGGACATTCGCGTGGGCCGTTTGATGGCTGCGGCGGCCGTGCGAGGCGCGCTGGAAAATGTAGAGATCAACCTGGAGTCGGTCACGGATTCGGCGTTCGCCGGGCGAGTGCGCTCGGAAACCACGGCGCTGGCGGCGCGAGTTTCGGAAGCGGCAGTGGGCGCAACGCGTTAAGGAGATTTTCTACCGAGACGCCGGGTCACGAAAGAATAGAGACAACATTGGAACGAAAGCACGAGAAGATCCCCCTTCCTTCGACGTGTTCGTCAGGATTTTCGAGAGGAAGAGAGAAACCACTTATGAGACAGCCGATTCGCCGAATGACAACGATCGCACTGCTGGCCGCCGCGCTGATTGCGGCGGTACTTACCCTGACGCCGCGCCCCAGCACTGCGGACTCCCTCAGCACCACCGTGCTGGCAATGTTCCCTAAGGATGTCGGTGAGATCGCCTACGCCGATATGAAGTCCGCGCGCAAGTACCCCTGGTTTCCACAGCTTCGCGACCAACTGATGCCGAGCCGTTTCCGCGAATTCGAAAAATTCCTCTCCTCGGCAGGCATCGATCCGAACACAGAGGTCGACGAACTGGCCTGGGCCGGCATCAACCTCCCGAAGGGCGGCGAGGAAATCGTCGGCGTAGCGCTGGGTGCTTTCGATCCCAACACCGCCGAGCAGCACTTCAAGCAGCAAAAGCTGCCGATGCTCGACATCAACGGATATCACCTGTATGCCTTCGGCAGCGGCGCGGCGCCGGGCGACATCCTGTTCATGTTCATCGATCCCAACACGGCGGCATTCGGGCACCGTGCCGCGCTGGAAAAACTGATCGACGTGCGCTCCGGCCGCGCGCAGAGCCTCCTCGACAACGACAGGCTTTCCCCGCTGATCAACGACACGAACGGAACAGGCATCATCTGGGCTGTCCTGAACCAGCACTACACACACATGGCCGTGAACCAACTCTTGCCGCAGGCGAACCAGTTTCCCCAAGCCTCGGAGATCATGAGCCGCATGCAGGCCATGACGATCTCCGTCGAAGCGGACAATGGCGTCGATGCGCATTTCAAGGCCATATGCAGTTCGCCGGCGGACGCGAACGTTCTCTCGGCCGCTCTGCAAGCCGGCATCATGTACCGCCGTTATCAGGAGGGGCAGCAGAACCAGGCGCTCTCTTCGGCGCTGGACCAGGTCCGCGTCACGCCGGCCGGGGATCGCTTGAATGTGGAGATCCCGCTCAGCCAGGACCAGCTTGTATCGCTGATTCGCAGCCGCGCGTTTGCAATCCAGATGTGAGGAGCGCGCGAGGGGCCGATTACCGTTTGCTGTGCGCGCTTGGCGTGTGGTCTTTCACGATCGTGATGCGCGGGTTGGCCTCTCGCGTCCCCGCCACCATGCTGCCGGCGTACGGTTCGATGGAAAGCTCGACGCGATTGGGGGAATCATCGACGAGAACACGCAGGAGAGGATTGCTGCTGCCGTTGCGAGCCGCGCGTGAAAATGCCTCCTCGCAGGCGCGGGCAGCCTCGGCCGCGAGTTCCTGCTGTTCGTGAGAGGAAAGGCCGGCGCGCTCGGCAGCGTGGGCGACCACCGGATCGATTGCGGCGAGCAGCCGGTCGTCATTGGGCACCAGCAATTCGACGCGTGAGCTGTCAGCGGTCATCGGAGTCGGCCAGGCGCACATCGCAGGCCTCGCGGCAATCCGGGCAATAGTAAAGACCGTCCACGCACAGGCGAATACCCTCTTGCGACTGGCAGAAACAACAATACTTCTCGCAATTGCACTCGCCTTCCGGTTTGTCGCACTGCGAACACAGGGTAACCATCGCCGGCGTTCTTTCCTTGGCACTTCAGAAGCGTCGCTGATCCCGATTCTAAACCAATGTTAGGCTATGTGCACACGGCGGACAAGAAGCTTCCATGGAGTGGGTTCCATCGGGACCTTCGATCAGAGTAGCTGCCGATGGCCTTCGCGGAGCGCGTCATCGCCTGTGGAAACTCCGAAAGCTTCCGCTTGGGCCTCCCTGAGCGTCGGGATTGCGGCCTGAATCGGCCCGCATACCCGCCACAGAGCAAAAACCCGGTGCAAAGATTGTCACCGTCGCCAGAGCGGTGCTACACTCGCCTGCCCACGTGTTCGGATACGCACGGCAGTGTGCGCTAGCGGACAGTCCGGATGGGGGAATCCCCTTTTACTCTTTTGCCGTCAGCCACATACGATGGCGACCCGCTTGCACTTTGTAGCTGGCTTAACGAAACAAACCGGCGCTCCCGCGCGTTCTACTAGTTAGATTCCCGCAAGCAAGTTTGCGCGAGGGTTTCGCATGAGCGGTCGATTCGATTCTTTTCTGGGGAGAGGACAAAACACGATGAAAAGTTTATCGCGGGTGGCGCTGGTGCTATGGACCGCGGCGTCGTTGATCATTTCACCCGTCTATGCGCAAGCGCAGTCTACTGCTGCGCCGGAGGGCCAACAGCAGCAGTCACAGACTCAGGCCCCGGCCCAGACACAGGACATGTCCCAGCAAGCGGCATCCACGGAGCCGGCGGCGGCCGTGCCGATTTCCGAGAAAAAGATGGGCCTCGGCCCAGACTATTCCAACGGTAGACACTGGTTCCCCAACATTTTTGACCAGTACTGGCCTATTCACGTTCCCCCGCCGACGCTCACGAATACGCCGAAGATTGACCAACTGATTCAGGACGGCAAGCTCAACCTGAGTCTCGACGACGCCATCGCCCTCGCTCTCGAGGACAACCTCGATATTCGCGTTCAGCGCTACCAGATCTGGGTCGCCCAAACCCAGCTCCTGAAGGCCAAGGCCGGCGGCGTCCCGCAGCCTGCAACCACGCAGGCGGTGGTGCTGGGAAGCGCGCCAAATGTATCGTTCGATCCCGAACTTACGGTGAGCACGAGCTGGACTCAAGAGCTCGTCCCAGTGAACAACGCTTTCACTACGGGCGCCGGAACCCTCGTGCCGAGTGAGTCGTTCCATTCGAACGATTACAAACTCTCCTACACGGAAGGCTTTCATACCGGGACGGCGTTCACGCTTACATGGGACAACCCGCGAAATTCATCGAATTTTACGTCGTTCGTTTTCAACCCGTGGATACAGCCGACGTTGACCGTCGGCGTCTCGCAGCCGCTCCTGAACGGGTGCTGCCTACTTCCCAATACCCGGTACATCATCGAGGCCAAGAACAGCAACAAGATCGCCGACGCCACATTCCGCGCGGCCGTCATCACCGACATCACCCAAACCTCCATCGATTACTGGGAACTTGTTTACGACCGCGAGTTCGTGAACGTGGAGCACCAGGCTGTGGCCGTCTCTCAGAAACTGTACGAAGACAACAAAAAGCAGCTTCAGATCGGGACCATGGCGCCTCTCCAGGTCCTCACCGCTCAGTCCCAGTTGGCCAGCGACAAGCAGGCCCTCGTCGCCGCCCAGACCAACGTCCTCCTGAAGGAGACCCAACTCCTGAACGACATTACGAAGGATCCGACAGCCGCGAATCTGAACAACATCGAGATCGTACCCATGACCCCGATCGAGACACCCGAACAAGTGAGTACGCCTATAGATCAGCTGATGACCGAAGCTCTGCAGAAGGTGCCGCAAGCCGCTGTCGACCGCCTGGTTCTTGATAACGACAAGATCGAAACCAAGGTGACACGCAACGAGTTGAAGCCTTCCCTCAACGTCTTTGCGCAATATCAGGCGACCGGCCTCGCGGGCGTCCGAACGAGCAGTACGGCAACGCCCCTTACGTTCGCGGCCGATCCGACAGAACCGATCGTCGACGCTAGTGGAACTCAGTCATCGCCGCCTCTGTTTCTCGGCTTTCCAACGTCATTCGGGCCGTCCACCACCTCGGTGGTCCCTTCAGGGGTGG
The DNA here is from genome assembly GCA_963753475.1 of uncultured Acidobacteriota bacterium. Taxonomy (GTDB): domain Bacteria; phylum Acidobacteriota; class Terriglobia; order Acidiferrales; family UBA7541; genus Palsa-295. The sequence continues at coordinate 54,317 of CAVWCN010000001.1, read as the reverse complement.
GCACGGCCGAACAGGACATGCTTAACGCAAAGTATCCGAGTTACGTAGCAGGCATCACCTTGGGCTTGCCCATCCGCAACCGCTCGGCTCAGTCGGACAACGCTCGCGCGCTACTCGACGAGCGGCGCGATCAGGTTGCCTACCAGCAGCTCAAAAACACCATCTACGTTCAGGTCCGGAGTTCGCTGATCGCTCTGGAACAGGACCGCGCCGCCGTCGACGCGGCCGCTGTCGCCACGCGCCTCGCCCGTCAAACCTTGACCGACGAGCAGAAGAAATACCAGCTTGGGGCCTCCGATCCGTACACCGTCGTTCAGCGAGGCCGCGACTTGACCGCCGCGGAAGGCATCGAACTGCGTGACCGCATCAACCTCGTGGAAGCGCAGGTCCAGTTCAATGCAGCCATGGGGCGCACGCTCGAAACCAACCGCATCACTCTGGCCGACGCGCTACGCGGCAAGACGTACCACACGCCAAACATCCCCGGCGCGCTCGATGCCGACGATCCACCGCCCTCGCGCGCACCGTGGGCCCCCGGCGCGAAATAGGTCCGGAGAAAGTCGCAAGCCTCTTAGGGGCGGGTCTCAGACCCGCCCTCGACCTGTTGGTCCCAGCCTGCCCGAGCGCCGCGCCTACGCCTTGCTGTTGGACTGGTAATGTTTCGGCTATCCCGACTTTGACAACTGGGCGCTATTTTGCGGGATTTTTGAAGGTTTCCTGCCGATAAAGTCACTCCTTTCAGCAGAAGTTTCTACGAAAGGCGTTGTAGTGAAGACCTACCCTCTTGATTGCCGCGATGAGCCGTGCACAATGGCGGCGTGTTTCTGCGTTGCACCCACCGGTTTAAGGATGGCAAGGAGCATCGTTATTGGAGCATCGTGGAGAACCGACGGAGTTCGTCGCGGCGTGTCGTTCAGAGGCAGGTGCTCTACCTTGGGGAAATCAACGACAGCCAGAAAGCCGCCTGGTGCCGGTGCATTGAAGTTTTCGAAACGCCTCGTGGCGAGTGGCGTCAGGTGGTGCTTTTTCCGGAGGACCGAGCGGCTCCGGAGTTGGCGCACGAGGCCGTGCATGTCCGTTTGCATGAGCTGAAAGTGGAGCGGCCGCGCCAGTGGGGAGCGTGCTGGTTGAGCGGCGAATTATAGCAGCAACTCCAGCTGGACGATTTTTGGAGAGAACGGCTGGGGGTGAGCCGGGAGGGAACCGACTGGCTCGATGTGCTCAAGACGCTGGTGAGTTATCGGCTGATCGATCCGGGCAGCGAGTGGCGCTTGCACCGCGAGTGGTATCTGCGCAGTGCGACCGAGCAGCAGTTGCAAGAGATGCGCGAGGCCACCTCGCCGGTGGCGTATCTGGTGGGGACGCCGCGGGGTCGGCTGAACAAACTGGAGAAGCAGTTTCTCGAACTGCCTTGGGCGAAGGTCAAAGGGTCTGACGAACTGCAGTCGTTGTATCGCTGTCAGGACAAACTCCTCGGGCACAAGAGAGATCAATCGGGCCGCTTGTCCCCGGCTGTAGCCAAAACGCCGTTTCCCACCGGCTGGCGGATCGCACTCGAAATACGTGCTGAAGCACCCGCCCATGTTCTTCAGAGCGCGAAAGACCGCTTCGATCTCCGCCAGGACACAGGAAGTGTCGCGGAAGTGAAGAATTTGTGGTGAAGACCTATTGAGGTCTCGGACGTAGAATCAGCAACTTGCGGGAAATTTAACGCCCAGTTGTCAAAGTCGGGCTATCACCGCCGACCCTCGTTCAAATTTCCGGGCACGCGTGCCGGGAAATTATCGGCGTAACTACACGCCCATCAACAAAACTGCCAGAACTTATCGACACACTTTCTGCGCTCCTTGCGGACCCAAGAACACTCTCCACACTCTCCAGCCCGCGCTTGCCGGGCCAACCCCCTTCACCTAGAATGGTCGTAAGACAAGCGCGTGGCCGGACGCCCGCCGGACGCGCCGGAACCGAGGAGTTCCGCGAATGGGTGAGAAAACAAGAGGGTCGAAGACGGCGTCTGCGCCTCCGCTCGCCGAGAATAATGGACGTTCTGCGGCGGAGCGTAGCTGGGAAGAGACGACGCTGAAGCCCACGCTTCAGAAATCTCCGGAACGGCTGCCCGAATTCACCACCGTCTCGAGTTATCCCATCCGCCGCCTCTATACGCCTGCCGATCTTGCCGGCTGGGACGAGGAGCGCGATCTCGGATTTCCCGGCCAGCCTCCATACACCCGCGGAATCCACTCCACGATGTACCGCGGCCGCTTGTGGACCATGCGGCAATTCGCCGGGTTTGGAGCCGCCGAGGACACGAACCGCCGTTTCCGCTATCTGCTTTCGCAAGGACAGACAGGCCTTTCCGTCGCGTTCGATCTGCCGACGCTCATGGGGTACGACTCCGACCACGCGCTCTCCGAGGGCGAAGTGGGCAAATGCGGCGTGGCCATCAGTTCGCTGGCGGACATGGAAACGCTGTTCGACAAGATTCCGCTGGCCGACGTAACCACCTCGATGACGATCAATTCCCCGGCCGCGCCAATCTGGGCCATGTATCTGGCCGTTGCGGAAAAGCAGGGCGCCGACTGGAAGAAAATCTCGGGCACGATTCAAAACGACATCCTGAAGGAATACATCGCGCAGAAGGAGTACATCTATCCGCCCGAACCGTCGATGCGACTGGTGATCGACACGTTCGAATTCGGCGTGAAGCACACGCCGCGGTTCAATTCCGTTTCGATCAGCGGCTACCACATTCGCGAGGCGGGCTCGACCGCGATTCAGGAACTGGCGTTCACGCTGCGCGACGGCATCGAATATGTGGAATGGGGCCTGAAACGCGGGCTCGACATCGACGAGTTTGCTCCACGCCTTTCGTTCTTCTTCAACGCGCATAACGACTTCTTCGAGGAAATCGCCAAGTACCGCGCAGCGCGGCGCATCTGGTACAAGACGATGCGCGAACGCTTCCATGCAAAGAACGAGCGGTCGTGGGCGCTGCGGTTCCACACGCAGACGGCGGGATGCTCCCTGACAGCGCAGCAGCCATATAACAACGTGGTGCGCACGGCGATCCAGGCCCTGGCCGCGGTGATGGGCGGAACGCAGTCGCTGCACACGAACTCACTCGACGAGGCCTGGGCCCTGCCGACCGAATTTGCCGCGACCGTCGCGCTGCGCACGCAGCAGATCATCGCGCACGAAAGCGGCGTGACGAACACGGTCGATCCGTTGGGCGGATCGTATTTCCTCGAGACGTTGACGAACGAAGTCGAGCGCGGGGCATGGGATTACATCGAGAAAATCGACGCGCTCGGCGGCATGGTCAAAGCCATCGAGCGAGCCTACCCCCAGCGCGAAATCGCGGAGGCCTCCTACCGTTATCAGATGGCCGTTGACCGCAAGGAAAAGATCATTGTCGGCGTGAACGAATACGTTGCGCAGGAGCAGCCGATCGAAACTCTGCAGATCGACGAGAGCGTCGCGCATCGACAGGCCGAGCAGCTGCGCAAACTCCGCGCCGACCGGTCGAATCAGGAAGTCGAGCGACGGCTGGCCGCGCTCTCCCGCGCCGCCGCGGGCAAGGAAAACCTAATGCCCTACCTTTACGACGCCGTGAAGGCCTACGCGACGCTCGGCGAGATTTGCGACGCCATGCGCGCGGTCTTCGGCGTCTACGAAGAAGTCGCCATCACTTAGCGCGGCAGGTTGCACGGTCGGGTTGCTGATAAACTTTCACACCGTGGTTTTAAAGGACGGGATACGCCGTACGCCGTCTCCTGCTGAATCATCGCGACTGAATCTTAACCGCAGAGACGCAGAGGACGCAGAGAAAAGCCGATGGCTGAGAAGAAGATACGGGTGCTGATTGCGAAGCCGGGGCTCGACGGCCACGACCGCGGCGCGAAGATCATTGCGCGGGCGTTGCGCGATGCGGGGATGGAAGTGATCTATACCGGGCTGCGCCAGACGCCGGAGATGATCGCTTCGGCCGCGGTGCAGGAAGACGTGGACGTGATCGGGCTCTCGATTCTTTCTGGCGCGCACAATACGCTCTGCCCGCGGCTGATGAGTCTGCTTCGAGAAAAAGGAATGACCGACGTGACCGTCGTGATCGGCGGAATCATCCCTGACGCGGACATTTCCGCGCTGAAGCAGATGGGCATCGCGGAAGTTTTTCTCCCCGGCACTCCCACGCAGGCCATCGTCGATTTCATCCGCCAGCGAGTCTCCACGGCGCCGCGCAGCGCGTGAACTTGCCGTGGGCACGCATCTGCGTTCCACATCGCAAGGGCGTCTCCACATTTTAAAGCTTGAAAGCGAGGATGGACTTCCGCGCATCGAGCGCCGCGTTCTGGCGGAGATCGGCTCGGAGATCGAGAATCTCGCCACAACGCGCCACGTTGCCGGATGCGTCATCGCGGGCACTGAACGCGCCTTTGCCGTTGGCGCAGACATCAGCGAACTCGCGCGGCTGACGCCGGCGGAGGCGCACGAGTTTTCGCGGGAGGGACAACGCGTCCTGCGCGCTATCGAGCTCTCGCCCGCGCCGGTCGTCGCCGCGGTTCAAGGCTACTGCATGGGCGGTGGACTCGATCTTGCGCTTGCGTGCCGCGCGCGCATTGCGACGCCGGACGCTGTTTTCGCGCATCCGGGGCGCCGGATCCTGACCGGCTGGGCGGAACGCAACGGCTCACGCGAGATGGCCGCGCCCTTGCACTGGAGATGTCACGACGCGGCCCACGGCGAGCGCTGCCGCGGACCGCGAACTGCGCGACGCCCTGGGCGGTGTCGCGCTGACCGCGTACCCCTGCCTTGCCGCGCATGAGTTTGGTGCGCGTATAGGCGACGCGGAAGCCGAAGCGTTCGTGATTGCGGTGCGACGTGCTACCGGGCAGCGTGATTCCCTTCGCGAGCTTGCAACCGTGTTGCATCGCCCATTGAAGGCGCGCGGCGAGCAACGCGGTCTGCACTCCGCGGCCGCGGAATTGCGGAAGCGTGCTTGCGCCGAACATTCCCGCGACGCCGTCGAAGGCAAACGCGGAAGCTCCTCCCGCGGCCACGCCATCGACAAACGCGAGGAACGAATGATTCCCCTCACTGTGAAAGAAGCCGTCCATCACGTCGAGCAATGCCTGCGTGATTGGCGACATCTCGGCGAAGCCTTCTGCAACGGTGCGCGTGAATACCTTCTCGTCCTCGGCAAGTGCCGCGCGCACGGTGACGCCGGGCGCGGGCGGCGGAAAACCGTCCGTCGACGCCAGTTCCCGAAAGAGAACGTTCGAAACTTCGATCAGGCGGTACTCGCGTTTCGCGAGCGCTTCGTAAAGAGGAATGCCGGCGAATGGGCAGAGTTCAATGGCGGTTGCGGCGCCGCGCGAATGGAAGAACTCTTCGAGACGGTCGATTTCAGCCTCGCTGACCGGGCCGTTCAGCCCGACGCCAAGCGCCTGCGTCACGGGCGAATCGACACCCGCATAAACGGCGATGCCTCCTGCAATTTCTTCCGCTGCGGCGCCGAGTTCGGGATGCAGCCTCTGCGCGCCCTCCGCGCAACTCCTGCCGGAACGCGCCGAAGCCATCTCCAGACGCCTCACCAACTCCAAATCGATAAATTTCATTGCGATCTCCTCCATGTCTGCGGCGCCCATGCAGGCGGATACCGAGACGTTTGGGCCGCACAGTTTTCGCGCGGCAATAGAGCATCAAAAATCAGAAGAGACGAACGAGCGGCCGCGCTATGGGAGAACAGCGGAGGCGGACTCGCCCTTCTGGTGAGATACGCAGCGCATAGGCGCCTCCGGGGAGGAAATTGACTCCGACGCAGTCGGGAGCCGGAAGCGAGTATACCCCCGCGGACCGCAAGGCAAAATGAATTTCGGATGATACAATCGCCGCTTGCGCAGAAAGAGCCAATCTCGACATGAAGCGGAGCCCGTGGCCGCGGGAAGCAAAAGCGCTGCGACGACGGTCTCTTCTACAAGTAGAACCCTCATCGGGAAGCGTGCGGACACGCATTCGCCCGCGTTCGAAAAGAACAGCCGGCAGATGATCGACCGGCTGACGCAAATCAAGAACGAAGAAGAGCAGATCAGGCAGGGCGGCGGCGCGAAAGCGATCGAGTCGCAGCATAAGAAGGGCCGCCTGACGGCGCGCGAACGCATCGCCCGGCTGATCGATCCGGGAACCGAGCTTTTCGAGCTGGGCCTCTACGCCGCGTACGAAATGTACGAGGAGTGGGGCGGCGCGCCGGCGGCGGGAACGGTGACGGGGCTGGCGCGCGTTTGCGGGCGGCGCGTGATGATCATCGCGAACGACGCGACCGTAAAAGCCGGCGCGTTCTTCCCGATGACGGCAAAGAAAGTGATTCGCGCGCAGAACATCGCCATCGAGAATCGCATCCCCACGATTTATCTGGTCGATTCCGCGGGCGTTTTCCTCCCGCTGCAGGAGGACGTGTTCCCCGATACGGACGATTTTGGCCGCGTGTTCCGCAACAACGCGGTGATGAGCGCGATGGGAATTCCGCAGATCACGGCGATCATGGGCATGTGCGTCGCGGGCGGCGCGTATCTGCCGGTGATGTGCGACCACATTCTGATGACCGAAGGCAGCGGGCTTTTTCTTGCCGGTCCCGCGCTGGTGCAGGCGGCGATCGGACAGAAAACGTCAGCGGAAGAACTGGGCGGCGCGAAAATGCACGCGCAGATCAGCGGCACGGTGGATTTTCGCGAGCCGGATGACGAAGCTTGCCTGCGGCGCATTCGCGCGCTGGTCGACAAGATGGGCCACCCTCCGGCTGCGCCATTCGATCACAAGCCGGCGCGGCCGCCCGCCTTCCCTGCCGAAGAAATCTACGGAATCTTTTCAGCGGACCCGGCGAAACAGTACGACATGCGCGAAATCATCGCGCGCATCGTGGACGCGAGCGAATTCGAGGAATACCGCGCGGAATACGGCGAAACGGTGGTGTGCGGCTACGCGCGGATCGGCGGCTGGGCCGTGGGAATCGTGGCCAACAACAAGAAGCACGTGACTGTTTCCGCGCCCGGCACGGGCGAACGGCGCATCGAATTCGGCGGCGTGATCTACACGGAATCGGCGGATAAGGCCGCGCGATTCATCCTGGACTGCAATCAGAACCTGATTCCGCTGATTTTTCTGCACGACGTGAACGGATTCATGGTGGGCAAAGAAGCGGAGTGGAGCGGGATCATTCGCGCGGGCGCGAAGATGGTGAACGCCGTGGCGAACAGCGTGGTGCCGAAAATCGCGGTCATCTGCGGCGGCAGTTTTGGCGCCGGACATTACGCGATGTGCGGCAAGGCGTACGACCCGCGATTCATTTTCGCGTGGCCTACGGCGCGCTACGCGGTGATGGGCGGCGATTCGGCGGCGGGCACGCTCGTCGAAATCAAGATCAAGCAACTCGAGCGCGAAGGGAAAAAGCTCAGCGAGGCGGAGAAGAAGGAACTGTACGAATCGACGCGCGCGACCTACGAGCATCAGACGGACCCGCGCTACGCGGCTGCGCGGCTGTGGGTGGACGCGATCATCGATCCGGCGCACACGCGCGAAGCACTGATCGAGGCGCTGGAGAGCGCGCCGCGCTGAATCCGGAAGTCGCCGAATTCAAGACGGGCGTTCTGCAGACGTAGCAGATCCGGAGTCACGGCGCTTCAACCTTCAACTTTTGCCCTTGAACCGAAAACCGAAAAGGACCTCGAATCGGGTATGAGCAATTCATGAGTGAAGTGACGATCGTCGAGTGCCCGCGGGACGCGTGGCAGGGGCTGCGGGAGATTATTCCGACGGAGGAGAAAGTCAAGTATCTGCGCGCGCTTGTGTCCTTGGGATTTCGGCATATCGATGCGGTTAGCTTCGTTTCGCCAAAGCACGTGCCGCAGATGGCGGACAGCGAAGCGGTGATGAAAGAGCTGAGCGGCGCGAAATTGCCGTCGAGAGAGGCGCCGGAAATTATCGGCATCGTGGTCAACGCACAGGGACTCGAGCGCGCGCTGGCGACGCCGGGCGTGACGACGATCGGCTATCCCTACTCGATTTCCGCGTATTTCCGGCGGGCGAACGCAAACATGTCGCGCGCCGAATCGCGCGCGCTGGTCGAGAAACTGCAGCGCGAGACGAAAGCTGCCGGCCGCAAGCTTGTGGTGTACATTTCGATGGCGTTCGGAAATCCCTACGAGGAACCGTGGGGGCCGGAAATTGTGGAAGACACGCTGGCCTGGCTGAAGGATACTGGCGTGCGAACCGTTTCGCTGGCCGACACCGTTGGGACTGCATCGCCGGAAGCTGTCGCTGAGCTGTATCGCGCCGTGAAAGACTGCGTCGCGGGAGTCGAGATTGGCGTGCACCTGCACAGCCGGCCCGAAGGCGCGGCGGAGAAAGTGCTGGCGGCGTACGAGGCTGGTTGCCGCCGATTTGACGGCGCGCTGACGGGGTTGGGCGGATGCCCGTTCGCGGGGGACGCTCTTGTCGGCAACATTCCGACCGAAACCGTCCTGACGACGCTCGCGGCACGTGGCGTCGCAACGGGCATCGATACGAAATCGCTTGCGGTCGCCTGCGCGATGACGCATGAACTTCGCGAGCGGTACGCGCACGCAGGCGCAACGGAAGCACCGAAGCCCAACTGACCAAAGCTTCGTCGCGCCCTTCGCAAATTTGCGCGGGGCCGGGAGGCACAGAGGACGTGGAGAAGAACTGGCAATGAGCTACGAGACGCTCACATTCGATGGCGCAGGCGAGATCGCCACGATTACGCTGAACCGTCCCGACAAACGCAACGCGATCTCCACGCGCATGATCGAAGACCTCCTGGCCGCGTTGAACGAAATCGAGAGTGGACCGCCGCGCGTCGGGATCATCACCGGGGCGGGCAAAGCGTTCTGCGCGGGAATGGATCTTGACGGGCTACGGTCGATCGCCACGCAGTCGCCCGAGGAGAACGTGGAAGACTCGCGGCGTATGGCAAAGATGTTCTATCGCATTTACAGCTTTCCGAAGCCGCTGATCGCGGCAGTGAATGGCGCCGCCATTGCAGGCGGCTGTGGCATCGCCACGCTCGCGGATTTCACGCTTGCCGTGCCAGAGGCGAAGTTCGGGTACACGGAAGTGAAAATCGGCTTCATTCCCGCGCTGGTCTCGGTTTTCCTGCGGCGACAAGTGGGAGACAAAATCGCGCGCGGCCTGCTTTTGAGCGGACGGATCATCGACGCGGCGGAAGCGCATCGCCTCGGCCTGGTGACAGAAATCGTCGCTCCCGACTCGCTCCTCCCTCGCGCACGCGCCATCGCTTCGGAGCTGACTGCGGCGAGCCCAACCAGCATCCGTCGTACCAAGCGCTTGCTGCTGCGAAGCGGCGAAGCGCAGTTGCAAGCGGAAATCGAGAACGCAATCCACGAGAACGCGGACATTCGCTCGACGGATGATTTTCGCGAGGGGCTTACATCGTTCCTGGAAAAGCGCCCGCCGAAATGGACGGGGCACTAAGTTTTCGCGATATAGCTGGAACGGCGAGGCGTGAACGGCAGAGTGGCACTTTGTCATTTGCAGCCTCCAGCAGCGCTTCGAACATTGGTTTGCGAACCGGCGTGGCGCGGGTGCCTTGCTATCACAAGTTGGGGAAACCGGCGACTCGCACAAGAGGGGTTTTCTATCGAGAGCGGTGTCCTCGCCCGAATTGTACAGACCCGAATCGCCTGCGGTTGGCTTGAGCAATGCCGGTTAGCAAGATGAGCGCGCCATGCCAGTTCGCGAAACGAGATTCGGAGCGCCGAGGGAGGCTGCAAATCAACGCTTAGCCTCTTTCATTTGGAAGGAAATTAGGACTCGATGACAGATCATTCCGAGACGAACATACGCGTGCGCTACGCCGAAACCGATCAAATGGGCGTGGTGTACTACGGGAATTATTTCACGTGGTTCGAAGTTGGCCGCGTCGAACTGTGCCGGCAGCTCGGTTTCGAGTACAACCGCATGGAAACGGAGGACGACAGCTACATCGTCGTGGCGGAAGCGTCCTGCCGCTACAAGCGCCCCGCGCGGTTCGACGATTTCCTGACGATTCGCACGCGGGTGATCGGATCGCAGCGCCGCACGGTGCGATTCGGTTACGAGATCCTGAACGACGGCGAACTCATCGCCACGGGAGAAACGGTGCACGTGATTTGCGACAGCAAAGGTCGGCCCAAATCCCTTCCCGAGAAGTACAAGAAGTATTTCGCCGTGTCCGACGGAGCGCACAGCGCGACACATCATGAACACAATTCCCATTGACGGCGAGCGTCTGACGCTGGATCAGCTCTTCGAGGCCGCCCAAGGCGGCGCAGCGGCAGAGGTGACGCCGGCGGCGCGCGAGCGCATGGAGGCGTCGCGCGCGGTGATTGAGCGCGTCATCCATTCGGGCGCGACGGTCTACGGCGTAAACACCGGCTTCGGCAAACTTGCCTCCGTGCGTATCTCAGGCGAGCAGATCGAACAACTGCAGCTCAATCTGGTGCGGAGCCACGCCTGCGGTGTGGGTCCTGCGCTAAGCGAAACGGAAACTCGCGCGATGCTTCTGCTGCGCGCCAATGCTATCGCGAAGGGATTTTCAGGCGTCCGCCCTGTGGTAGCGGAAACGCTCTGCGCCATCCTGAATGCCGGCCTGCATCCGGTGATTCCGTCGCAGGGATCCGTGGGAGCCTCCGGCGACCTCGCGCCGCTCGCGCATTTGGCGCTTGTTGCGATCGGCGAAGGAGAAGCAATTTATCGCGGGCGGCGCATGGCGGGCGGCGAAGCGCTGGGCGCAGCCGGGATTGCCCCGCTCACGCTGGAAGCGAAGGAAGGGCTGGCGCTGCTCAATGGCACGCAGGGAATGCTGGCATTGCTCGCGCTCGCTCTACGCGACGCAGAGATTGCAGTGGACACGGCCGATGTTGCCGCCGCACTCTCGCTCGACGCTTTGCGCGGGAGTCCCGCGGCGTTCGATCCGCGAATCGCGAGCGCTCGGCCGTTCGCGGGGCACGCAACCACCGCGCGAAACCTCGAGCGGCTGAATCGCGGGAGCGAGATCCGCGAGTCGCATCGTTCCGCACAAAAAGATCCGCGCGTGCAGGATCCCTATAGCTTGCGCTGTGCCCCGCAGGTGCACGGCGCTGTGCGCGACGCGCTGGCGCAGATTCGCGCGACCGTCGAGATCGAGCTGAACAGCGCCACGGACAACCCGCTGGTGTTCGCCGACTCCGGCGAAGTGATCAGCGGCGGCAATTTTCACGGACAGCCGCTGGCCATGGCCGCCGACCAGCTTGCCGTCGCGCTGGCAACGCTGGGTGGAATCTCCGAGCGGCGCGTCGAGCAGATGACGAATCCTCAAACAAGCCAGCTCCCGGCATTCCTGGTTCGCGAGCCGGGAGTCAATTCAGGGTTCATGATTCTCCAGATTGCCGCGGCGGCTCTGGCAAGCGAGACCAAGGCGCTGGCCACGCCGCACTCCGTCGATTCGATTCCCACGTCGGCAAATCAGGAAGATTACGTCTCGATGGGCATGGCGGGCGCGCGACGATTGCAACCGATGCTGGCGAACCTGCGGCACATCCTCGCCGTCGAACTGCTGGCGGCATGCCAGGGCGTCGATTTTCTGGCGCCGCTGCGAACGGGCGCGGAAGCACAGCGCGGCTACGATATCGTCCGTTCCCTCTCCAGACGGGTGGACGCCGACCGCTCGCTTGCGCCCGATATCGAAGCCGTCGCGCAGGCGATCGCGAAGGGCTCTTTCAGCGAACTCCTTCGCTAAGCACTGTTCCTCTGTTCTCTTGATTCACCTTCACGAGAGCGCCTGAAAGAAAAAAGTTCCGAAGCGAAAACCGACGGCATATTTGAACGGCGCGACGCCCAGCGAGTAGTGCCCGCACGGAAGCGATAGCGATTCAGCCTGCAAGCCGTCGCGGTGAATCTCGCGCAAAAATGCGTCCGTGAACTCGGGCCAGAATGTCGGATCGTAGCGCCCGCTGATCGCGAGAATTTCCTTCCGAGTGCCGTGGAGCTTCGGAATGTACGGGAACGGGCTGATCGGCGACCAGAAGCGCTGCAACTCCTCCGGCGAAACTTTCTGCCGCAGGGATTCCCACACGTTCATCGTGGTGAGGCCATTGGCGACCACATCCCCACAATAGGTCGCGACGTGGAGAAATGCGCCTGCGCGAAGCGCCGGCTCGTGGCACATCGTGACGAACGCGATGGAGGAGCCCACACTGGTGCCCATGATCCCGAGACGGTGATAGCCGTCGCCGGCGAGCCAGAGAAGCGTTCGGCGCGCGTCCACAACGGCTTGCCGGTTGGCCTGGAGCGTGAGCCCGATATTCGGGCCGACCAGGTGATCGCCTCGCGGATGGCCGGGGATCGCGCGCCGGTCGTGATACGGCAGACTCATCTTCACGGCCGTTATGCCAAGACGATTCAGCCAGCGGCAAATATTCTGTTGCTCTTCCCAGCGCGCGTTCCATTGCGCGAGCACGACCACCGCAGGTCCGGTCTGCCGCGCGCGGAAAAGCTGCCCGTAGACGCGATCGTTCTCGGGCCAGGGCGATGCGATCTGGCTCGTGAAGGTAAGGATGTTATCGCGCAATTCGTAGTCGTCAGCCGGACTGACAGCGAACCAATCGTCGCTGTGCGCCAACGTTGCGTCCGACGAAGCGATTCAGGAATGCGCGCGGATCGGGATCATGGGCGTCCCCGCCAATGTGCTCCAGTCCCCAGGCGAACGGAAGAACGCGACGGCCGGGCTCCTGCGCCCAGCGCATGTGTTCGTAACGGCGAATTTTCTGTTCGAGCCAGCGCATTCGAGGAGAAAGTCTAAAGGCAACAGTTTACAGTCGACAGAGAAAAGCGATGTCGAGGTTCCCTTCCTCTGCGAGAGCGAGAGCTGCAAATTTGCGTTGAAGCGCTGCGACCGGCGAAATCAGCGATGTGGCTTCCCAGCGCTTTCCAGAAGTAACCAGCCGACGAGCGCCGCGTTCTTCTGGTCCTGGGTCCAAGGAGGCCCGACGCGGCGTCCGGCGTCGGTCAATTGAACCCGCAATTTGGGAGCGCTGATCCGCAATTCGCTCACCGCGCGGTCGAGCAATTCGCGTTCGGGGACTCTCGTAACCGGAATCTTCAGCCGCTCACAGGCGTCCGCAAAGGCGTTCCGGAAAAACTCGCCTTCGGCCGTGTGAATCATGGCGTGCGACGCCAGAATCTCCGGCAGCGCCGGCACGGGACGACCAGAAGCCGTCAGGATGCCGCAGCCGACGATCGCGTATCGCGCTTTGTGCAGGCTTTCCGCGATGCTTTCGAGTCCCGTCGCGGCGAGTCGCCGTGATGTTTTCGCGCACTGCGCCAGATGAAGCTCCGCTTCGCGCGGCGAAAGGTCCTTGGCGAAATGATAGGGCTGATTCGCGCGGGGCCCGTCGCCGTCAATGACGACAATGCGTTCCCGCACAAGAATCTGCGGCGCGCCCGGAGTCCCTGCCACCGCAACCGCGGCAGCCCACCCCGAGTGCGCTCGAATGCCAATCGCTGCAGGTTTCACATGCTGGCTACCGCCGACCAGTTCCGGACCAGTTTGAGCGCGACATTCTACTCTGTACTCCGCAATTTACGCGTGAGTCTCGAAAGGATTGGCTGGGAGGCCTGGACTCGAACCAGGATAATCAGATCCAGAGTCTGATGTACTACCGATTGTACGACCTCCCAGTCGCTAGAAAACAGGGGAGCTGCCTATTCCGTGGCCGGAACGCTCGACTTCACCCACCTAACCCAGATAAAGGTGAAGCGAGATGATCACGGACAGCGATTTTAGCATGGAGGCCAATTGTGGCGGAAGAGGACGTCCCGGCTTCCGATCTGGGCGCGGTTTCGAGGCTTCCCTCTTCAAACGACCGGCGAGCTTGCGGCCGAAGAGGAACTGAGGAGAGGCAAGGCGCGGCTTCAATTCTGTTTGCTTGCGCTGGCGAAGCCCGCTTACCGCGGACCCCCGTGTGGCGGCGAAACAGGAAGCAGTCGCCGGTCGCGAACGCGGAACTTCTGCCCGCGCCAATCGATTGTTCGGACAAAAAAGCTTGCAATCCACGCGGCGAAGGCGAACGCATCCCGCAGCGGCAACATCCAGAATTTGTGGCGCACCAGATCATCGCGCATTCCGGAGACACCCACCGTCCAGGCCATCCACGCGCGCAAAACCAGGTACGCGAGCAGATATGCGACGGTCATCCATCGATACGGAGCCAGCGCCGCGCCGACAATTGTCCAGGGCAGGCCCTGGCTGAAGATCAGCCCGAAGTGGGCAAACGGCCGCGAATGCTTGACGCTTGCATACCAGCGCGTCTGATGCCTGAAAGCTTGCGCCCAAGTCTCGTGCGGATAGACTGTCGAGACAGGACGAAGACCGAGCTCCACTCGATGGCCGTTTCGAGCGATGCGGTTCCCCAGTTCATAGTCGTCAGAGAAAAAGTCGACGAGCGCCTCAAAGCCGCCGATCTCTCTCAAGCGCTCCTTGGTGGTCGCCATCACCGCGCCCAGCATAAAGTCGATTCCGGAGAGCTGCCGCGCAACCAGGACTCCCGCCGCGAAATCCGCGCTGTTGCCGAGCGCTTCGAGATCGGCAGCGAAGGAACCGTCGGTTAAGCCGCGGTAGAGACAGGTGACGCCGCCCACCGCAGGATCCTGGAACGGCGCGGCAATCGACCGCAGAAAGCCGGGATCGACTCGCACGTCGCTGTCGCAGATCACCAGCAGATCGTGCCGGGCTTCCCTGGCCATGCGGCACAGCTTGTTGACCTTGTCGCTCACGCCGAGCGGCTCGGAGCCGATGAGCAGCCGAATCGAGCGCTGCGGAAAATCCGCGATCAGTTTTCGCAGGACGGGAATCGCCGGGTCCGATTCATCCGACACGCAGCACAGCATTTCAAACTCCGGATATTCCTGGCTGCAGAAGCTCGCATAGTTCTCGTACGCCTCGCGGTCGAGCCCATAAATCGGACGAAGAATGCTGATGGGAGGCGGGTCAGGCGAAAGCGAAACAGTCGAAGAACCAGGACGCGGAAAAAACCGGCGAGCCATGATTATCGCGAGAACGTAATAGGCAAACGGAAAAACCGCCAGCAACAAGAGCGCGTCGCGAATCGCGATCCAAGCCATCGGGAGAACTCAACCCCTGCCGATGTAGACGAGCACCACGCCGACGCACACCAGCAGAACGCCGATCCAGCGCCGGTAGCTGACGTCTTCGCCAAGAAACCACCGGCTGCCAATCGCACCGACAACATAGCTCAACGCGGTGGCAGGAATCACGACGCTTACGTCGGCGCGCGCCAGCAAGCCTAACAGAGCGAAATAGGCAAGCGCCATCAGAGCGAATCCAAACCACATCCACCAGATCTTGAATGCCCGTCGGCCGGTTCTCAGCAAGCCGCGCGGACTGAAATCCTTCACCTCGCCGATGATTTTCATCGCGCGAGTGACGCAAATTTCTCCGAGCGTCCCGCCGATGACAATGAAGGAAAGCAGCGCGATTTCAGTGATCATTCGACCGGGCCCGTGCCAAACGGCGGCGGCACGGGCGGCGCGACCGTGCTTGGCGAAGTGTAGCCGATAAGGAGGACACCCGCGCAGACGACGCCGATGCCGGCCCAATGCAGAAGGCCCACTCGCTCCCCCAGAATGTATTTTCCGAGCAGCGCCACGATGCCGTAGGTCAGCGCGGTGGCCGGCTGAACGTAGCTGTAATCGGCCCAGCTCAGGACGGAAACGTAAGAGACGAAAAACCCGATCATGCACGCGGTCCCGAGCCAGACGAGTGGCGATGTAAACACGAGGAAAACATAATGAGCCATCGCAGCCAGGCGCAGAGACGAAGGAGCGCCAATGCTGCGCATGCCCTTGCTCATCAGAAGGTCGCCGACCGGACCAAAGCAGACGAGCAACGCAATGAATGTGTACGTTTTAAAACGCAGGTCTGCCGCGACCTTCATGCGCGCGGCTAGTCGCTGGAGACTTCGATTCCGGGCTCAATCGCCGGAACGGGGAGAAGCGCCTTCTTCTCGACGCCCTTGCGCGCCACCTTCCAGCGGTCCGCACGAAGTTTGAGGAAGTCCACGGCCTCGTGGTACAGGCGCTTGCGCTCGTGCGAGTCCCACATCGCTTCGCGCACAATGCGCCAGGCCACGCGCGGGCGGAAATAGTAGCTGTCGTAGAAGCGGTTCACCGACTGCACCATGTATTCGCGGCTCAGTTCCGGATACTCGAGGTGAGGCAGTTGATGGCCGAGCGAGTCCGTCAGCGCTTCCGTCGCCAGAAAACCTTCGCGGACGCCTTGGTCGTAAAGCTCCGTTCCGGGATAAGCGTGCGCCATGGAGACCTGGATCGTCTCGCAATCGAGCTCCTTGGCATAATTGATGGTCTTCTCGATGGTCGCCTTTGTCTCGCCGGGCAAGCCGATAATGAAGTCACCGTGCACGTGAATGCCTACTTTCTTGCAGTTTTTCACGAACGTGCGGCCCATCTCCACCGTCGCGCCCTTCTTGATGTTCTTCAGGATCTGCGGATCGCCCGACTCGAATCCCACAATCAACAGGCGGCAGCCCGAGGCCGCCATCGCTTTCAACGTCTCATAGTCGCTGTGGACGCGCGCGGTGCACGACCAGCGGAAGCCCACCGGCTTGAATTCCTTGCAGAGTGCCAGAACGCGGTCCTTGCGAATATTGAACGTGTCGTCATCGAAGAAGAATTCTTTCGCCTGCGGAAACATCTTGTGCGCCTGGCGGAACTCCCTCGCGACGTTCTCCACCGATCGCACGCGCCAGGCGTGTCCGGAAAGCGTCTGCGGCCACAGGCAGAAGGTGCACAAAGCCGGACAGCCGCGCGCCGTGTAGAACGAAACGAAAGGATGCAGAAGAAAGGGAACGTTGTACTTCTCGACCGTCAGGTCGCGCTGGTACACGTCGGTGGCATACGGAAGAGCATCGAGATCGGCCGTTTGAAGCGGCGGCGCCGACGGATTGTGGATCACCTTGCCGTCCTTAATATAGCTGACGCCGGCGATTTCCGAGAGAGGTTTGCCCTGAGCATAATCGACCACCGCATGATCGAACTCGCCGCGAGCCACGAAGTCGAGATCGGAACTCGCGAGAAGGCTCTCGGCCGGCTTGATTTGCACCTGGGGTCCGACGAACGCGATCTTCAGATCAGGCTTCTTTTCCTTCATCGCGCGAGCCAGGCGCAGATCGCTCTGAAAGCCCACGGTCGACGTGAACAGGACGACAAACTCGTAGTCCCCGGAGATGCGGATCACCTCTTCCGGTGAAATGTGATGCGGCGGCCCGTCCAGCAGACGGCTGCCCGGAAGCATTCCCGCCGGATAGGCGAGCCACACTGGATACCAATAGGATTCGATCTCGCGCGTAGCTGGCCAACGAGATCCCGCTCCCCCGTCGAATTTCTCAAAGCTTGGCGGGTTTAAGAAGAGCGTCTTCATTACAGAAGGCATGTAGTCTTCCCCCTAGGAATCGAGCAATCGCCGCAAATCAAAGTGGAACTTGTATTCTACTCGATTTTGACTGCCATCCCAAACACCGAATGGGGCCAAAGTGTCACTGCTGCAAGACCTTAGCAAGTTGCCCCGTGGCCTGCAGAATCTTGAGTTGGCTCTTCTGGCAGGCCAGATCGGCGTCCAGGAAAGCCGTCCATTTGTCGCTTTCCTCAAGACGAGATTGCTCGACGTCGCGCAAGGTCGCCTTACCTTCGTCCAGCTCCGCTTGCACGATCTCCAAATTTTGCTGTGCAACCTTGAGATCGAGGCGCGCAACTTCCCTGCTTGCCTGCAACTCCTTCGATTCACGGCTGGTCTGCCGCGCCTCGAGCCTCACCTCCTGGCGCCGATTACTCAAGGCCAGTTCGGCCTCGTTCAACTGGCTTTTTGCCAGCGCCACATTCGCCGAAGTTTTGGCCGCGAAGAGCGGAATCGTGATCTCGACGCCGACGTTGAAATTGTTTCGCTGGAATTTGTTGTAGTACTGGTCGTAATTGTTTATGCGGCTAAGCACGCTGTATTGGCCAACGATGTCCGCCGTGGGCCAGTAGCTCAAATGCGCAGCCCTCAGCAGGTGCTGGCGGGCGGCGCGCTCGTCTTCCGCTTCCTGAATGCTGCGGTCGTTCTCGACGGCAAGGTCCGCGATCTGGGACTGCTGCATCCCGCTGCCGAGCGATGGTTCTTCCGTTCCGACTTCGATCGCCTGATCGTCCGGAATTCCCGTCACGTCGTGCATTTGCAGAGTCAGGGAATCGTCGCGATCCTGCAGCTTCAACAGACGCTCGCGAATTCGAGCCAGCGTCAATTCGGCCTTCGTTTCCTCGATCGGAAGCTCCTGATTTGCGGCTACGCGGTCGCGCGTGACTTCGAGCACCTTCTCGGCGCTGGCCTCGTCGTTGCTCGAAAGCGACGCGAGGTGCCTCACCTCGGCCAATTCGAGATAGGTGGACGCGGCGCGGACCATCACCTGATCGCGCGTGTGCTCGATTTCGACCATTTGGCTCTTCGCGCGATCCTCAGCCGCCCGTTGCTGTCCTTTGAGCAGGGGATTGAACAGGGACTGCGTGTAGTCGAGCTGAAACACAGCGGGAGGCCCCGCGCCGGGAACAGCAGGAAACCCATAGGTATAGATGTACCCGCCGCCCGTATAAACGTTGGGAAGGAATGCGGCGCGGCCCACTCGCGCTTCATTCTGAGCCACGGTGTACTCCACCCGGGCCAGCCGCAAGTCTCGGCTGTTCTGCAGCGCGAGCGTCACCGCTTCTCGCAACGTAAGCGCGTGCGCATTTTCATTCTTCTGCCCGTACAGAGGACCTGCCGCGGCAGCCAGCAGCAACGCAACAACGAACGATTGGTGTAGTCTATTCATAGCGCAGCGCTTCCGTGGGATGAAGCCTGGCCGCCCGATTGGCGGGAAGATAGCCGAACACCAGCCCCGTCGAGCACGAAACAACGAACGCCAGCACCACTGAAATCCACGATATGGGAATGACCACTCCCTCCGGCATGACGCTGCTCAGCAGGTCCGCGATCACCGGCAGCCGGAGAATGAAGTTGACCGTAACGGGAATCAGCACGCCGATGGCGATGCCGATGAGAGCGCCCGTTCCACTGATCAGTATCGCCTCCGCCAAAAACTGGTACAGGATCGCCGAGCGCGGCGCGCCTATCGCTTTTCGAATGCCGATTTCACGAGTGCGTTCAGTCACGGTAACCAGCATGATGTTCATGATTCCGATTCCGCTGATCGTCAGCGCGATCATGGCGACCAAAATCAGGAGAACCGTCAAAGCCCGCGAAATATTCTGCGCGGCGTCCAGGATGCTGGCCAAATTCCAGACGTGATACTTTGCCCCGGGACGGTGGCGGCTGGCCAGAACGTCCCGCACACGCTGTGTTACAAACGGCACGTCCTGCGGGCTGTCGGCTTGCGCATAAAACGATTTAAAGTAGTCCGTCCCGGTGTAATCCTTGATCAGAGGGAACGGAATGATCACGGTTTCGGGAGTAATCTCGGTTTCCCCGAACGTGGCCACCCGCTCGCGAAAGACGCCGATAACGGTGAAATGCAGTTCCCCGATCTCAAGATCCTGCCCCACGGGACTTCCGTACGGGTAAAGCGTTGAAGAGAGGGGCTGTGTGATGAGGCAAACTTTGCTCCGCGAAATCATATCGTCCTGATCGAAATATCTTCCCTGTACGACCACCAGGTGCCGCACGCCATTGAATCCTTCGGTCACGCCGACAAGGCTGATCGGATGCACCTGCCCGGAGACGGTGATGCTCATGCGCAAGTCGGTCGTGCCGGCGGCCCGCTCCACCTGGGGAACCTCCTGCTCCACCGCCTGCAGATCGCCGGGCGTGATCTGATCGGACAGAACGACGTTCTGCGAAGTACCTGGATTGATCATTTCCGCGAGTACGAGATTCGATCCGACGCCTTCAATTTCCGAAATGATGTAGCGCCGTCCTGCGAGCGAAATTGTGACCACCAGAACGATGCACGCGCTTCCGATGATGACGCCCAGCATCGTCAATACCGCGCGCACTTTGCTCGCGCGCAGCGCCTGAAGCGCCAGTTGAACGTTTTCGTGCCAGAATGCCGACGCGTTACGCATGGCTCGCTACAATCACGGCTCCCGGATATTCTCTCTCGCTGCTGGGATTTTCGCGGCTGGGATAGCCCTCTTATTGCCGCGAGGATTTCTCGAGTTTCTCGAGACGGGCTCGAGCGCTCTTGCGCCCGGGTTCGAGATGAAGTGATGCGCGATACTGCTCCGCCGCTTCCCCCAAGCGGCCTTGCATTTCGTACAGCCGCCCCAGCCATTCGCGACCCCCTGCGTGGGATGGCCAATCGCTTCGGTCGGGAGTGCTCGCGAGAAACGATTTGATGTATTCCTCGGCGCGGTCGAGGTTCGAGCCGGTCATAATCATGGCCTCGGCGCGATAAAAAATCAGGCGCGGATCGTTCGGATTTGCCTCAGTGGCCGCATCGAGAGCCGCATTCATCTCGGCCGGCTTGTTGCGATGCTGATAGAACACCACAGCATCAAAGTAGGGGTCGGGGTCCGCAGGTTTCGCGGCAAGAATCTGCTCGTATTCGTTTCCCGCCAGATCGAACCTCTTCAAGGCTTCTTCATAAAACGCGGCGCGTGCGAGGTGCCCCGCAATCGGGTCGATCTTCGCGATGGCGTCCACCTGTGCCTTCGCCTGGTCATTGCTGCCGCCGACGATCCACGGCGCTCCAATACAGAATTCTTCGAGGTCGCGCCGCGCGGAAATATTCATGGGGTCCAGCGTCACGGCCCGCTCGAACTGCTTCTTCACTCGTCGAGCCGTAAAGAAGCTATTGTCGCGGTCAGCCTTGGCCGCATAGGCGCGTCCCAGCCACTGCTGGTACACGGAATTCCCGGGCTGCAGCGTCACTGCTTTCTCCACCTGCGAGATCGCCTGATCCACGTCGCGAACCTCGTAGTAGCACCGGCCCAGCCAGTAAAAACCTTCCGCACTCAGCGGGTCTTGCGAGACGAGGGCTCGCAGCGTGGCAATCGCGGCCGAATAATCTCCCGCCCCGAACTGGTGCTGCGCCGCCTCCAGCAATGCGGCCCAGCTGCCTTCAGAGGATGCCGCGGGACCCGCAGCGAACGCTCGTGGAGCCGCCGTCGGAATCGTGATGGCCAGGGCAATCAGCGCCGCCACCGTCGTTTTGTGGAGAGTGCGTCTCAACGCGCCTCCGCCACGCGAACATCCATCCCGTTCTTCAGGCGGACGTTCGCCGGCAATGCCACGCGCTCGTCGAGCGTCAACCCCGAGAGCACTTCGTAGTTCGATGCGCTCGCGATGCCAACGGTGATATTCCTTCGGCGCACTTTTCCGTCGTCGAACACGTAAACGTAACGCTGGCCCTTCTTGTCGTAGGAGACTGCTGCTCGAGGAACCACCAGCGCGTCCTTGCGCTCGCGGACGCTGATCCGTACTTCCACGTTCACATTGGGCAGAAGTTCGCGGGTGCTGTTGTCCACGGAGCAAAGAACTTCTCCGACGCTGCGGCTCTCGCGCGGCACCACCTGCTTCGGAATCTGGGTTGTCTGGCCGGTCCAAACCTGTCCCGACTTCGCGTCCCACGTCACTTCCACGCTCTGGCTTGGCTCCAGCCAGCCCAAGTCCGGCTCGTCGACGAAAGCTCGCACGCGCACATGCCGCAAATCCGCCATTTCCGCCAGCACTTGTCCCGTCTGCACGTAATCACCGGAGCGTACCGGAAGCGAGTACAACGTCCCGTCCACCGGCGCAATCACAGTCGCGGATTTCAATTTCTCCTTGAGCGCGCGTATCGCGTCCTGTTCCTGGCTCACGCGCAGCGCCGCGCTCTGCCCGCTGACGCTCGCCTTTTCCGTTAACGCTTCGCGCCTTTCTTGAACCGACTGCAGCTTTGCGCGAGCCTTCGTAAGGTTCGCTTCGTTCTGCGCCAGTTCATCCTGCGTCGCGGCCTGCTTGGCCACCAGACCGACCAGCGCCTTGTGATTTCTTTCGAAGTTCGCGACTTCCACCTTCGCCTCTTGCAGCTGCCCGTCCAGTTCCGCTACCTGGTCAGGAGGCCCGCCGGCGCGCGCATTGCGCAGATCGGTCTGCGCCGCGAGCAAATCTCCCTGCGCCTGCGCGAGCTGGCCGCGGATGTCGGCCGAATCGAGCTTGAGGATCACCTCGCCACGGCGCACGCTCTGCCCTTCCGAGGCCCGCACCTGTTCCACAAACGCGGGGAACTCCGCGCGCGCGATCGTCGGAGAAATCGGCTCCACTTTCCCGTTGCTCGTGACCACCGCGTTCAGATCCTGGTGGCCCACACTTACCACGGTTACCACCGGGTCCTGGCCTCTGGAAGCCAGAATGATCATCACCACCAGCGCCAGCCCCGCGGCGAGCGCCAGAATTGCCCATCCTTTTTTCGTGCTTTGCGCCATGCTGCCCGCGCCCTTCAGCGCGGCGTCTCCACAAACCGAATAATCTTAGCAAACCCTTTCGGTTCTTTCGTATGCAAAGACTGCGATTGCCGCCAGTTATATAACGTGGATGCTACACTTGATAGAGAGGATGCCACTCGTATTCGTCATCGCCCGCGATTGGACGCTGCGGACTTCGGTTCGCGCCGAACTCCGCGAACGCGGCATCGATGCGGTTGGCATGGACTCGCCCGACGAAGCCGGCAGAGCCATCGCGTCAAACCAGATTCCCGCCGTCATCGTGCTCGAAGGCACAGCCGACCTCGCTTCAAATCCGAGCATCCTGGACCTCGTCTCTCGTGTTCCAACGATTTTGATTGCATCGAGAGCGGAAAGGATTCCGATCGTCCCAGGCGAAGAAGGATCGAAGCCGCGACTCGGAGCCGTGCTCTATCGTCCCGTCCGCGTCGAGGAAATCGTTTCCCGCGTCCTGGGATTCCTCCAAAAAGGCCACGCAGCCTGAGTCCGAGCGCTCGATCCCTGGGCCGTGCGTCATCCCGCTTGCCATGAGAACGAAGGAAACCTAGCCGCAAGGGCTTGCCAATGGGAGATCCGCTTTCCACCAAAAGAAGGCCAGATTCTTCCTTCATCGCACGCCACAACGTCAGTGCTAGAATTCAGGTATGAGCGAAACGCAACAATCCTCCGCGACCAATCACTCCGCAAACCCGCAATCGCCCGCAAAGCCCGTCGCGAACGCGAGCGCGAAAATCCATCGCGTCTGCATCGGCTGCAACAACATGTTCGAAGTCACGATGGAGAACTACGAAGCCAAGCACTGCCCTGTTTGCCGCAAAGAATAGCCTCGCCGTTCATATGCGGAATGATTTCAGAGTGCGCGCGCCTGGAAGGCCTTCTCCGCGAACTGAAACTGTCGTAAACTGCTTCTCAGCACCCTGCGGTGAGCGTAGCTCAGCTGGTAGAGCATCGGTCTGTGGAACCGAGGGTCGTGGGTTCAAATCCCATCGCTCACCCCAACCAACCCATTGAATCCATTCAGTTGAGACGCCCCACTTGGCATCATTAGGCATCACAATCTTCGCCAGGCGGTTGGCTGACGCACGCCGGCCAGTTGCCCAATCAACGTGAATTGCACTTTCTCCAAAGTGTGCAATACAGTACAGCGCGGCGCTTCTGTTCCAACTATGATGATTCTGCTGCTAAGCCCCTCTCGGCTCTATCTCGCGGTCTTATCCCTTTCGGAAAGTCAGGAACCAAATGTTGTCCGCACTGGGTCGGCGACTTGCGCGGCGCTTCAATCCCAAGACGCCGTTCGTCTTTGTCACGACGAATACGCGCCTCGAAAATGGCCATGCCGCCGAAACCGTTAACAACTCCAACATCAAAACGAACAGTCTCTACGCATGTCAACTGGCGGATTCGAGAAGCTGAGGTGTCGCAGTGAATCAACGAATGTAAACGTATAAACGGAGGAAATGATGACAGGAACTGCAGTTTTAGACTGCGTAGCCGACATTCTCGAACGCGAAATCGACTCTACCATTCACGAATGGATGGCACTTGTGGAGAAAGACTCAGACCTGACCAAAATCAAACTGAATTATGAACAACGCACGGGCCATCTTCCGACCCTGCTCCATGGCGTGATTGCCCGGTTGCGCCTCGACAAAGCAGCGAAGCCTCCGGTTTCGGCCAATGCTGGTCATCACGGAGAGCTGCGAAAAGCACAAGGGTACAGCGCCGCCATGGTCGTGGATGAATCCCGACTCTTGCAGGTCTGCATTTTTTCAACGCTGCACAGAAATGAGCATCTTGTGGACTTCAGCAAGTTGCTTCCGGACGTCGTAACCGTCGCAGACGAGGTTGATCGGCAATTAAAGCAGCAAATACTGTGCTTTCCGATGCCCGAGAGCCGGGAAAAGAAGTAAGCAACGAAGTGAACTTACTCTCCCCATAAGTATCGGATGCCAGAACTGCCGGTGCTTGGCGTTGGCGATTGGTGGTCAGGATGTGCGAGGGGCGTCGGACCTTTTGGCTTCCGGCACAAATTTCCCGTTTCGTACTTTGGTCTGAGATGAAGGCGAAATCCTCGTTGATTCGGAAACTGTGGTCGGCCTTCGGCACTGCCCGAAGTTCTCTCGGGCTATTGATTGCAGCCGTTACCGGCCGGATTGCGCAGTCCGACCGCACTGCGCGTGAACGCGAGACCAGGTATAAAAGTCTGCTCGAGGCGGCTCCGGATGCCATGTTGGAAATGAATGAAGGTGGCGAAATCATATTGCTGAATCGCCGGGCGGAATGGCAATTCGGATACAGCCGCGATGAACTTGTCGGACAAAACATCAGTCGCATCATTCCGAAAGGCTTCGTGGAACACCTGGTTGCGGACGCCCTTCGATCCGCGGCTGGCGCGCCGGCGCAGCAGGTCGGCACGAGGATTGAGCTTTCCGGGCGGCGGA
Source organism: uncultured Acidobacteriota bacterium (assembly GCA_963753475.1). GTDB lineage: Bacteria > Acidobacteriota > Terriglobia > Acidiferrales > UBA7541 > Palsa-295. The sequence continues at coordinate 29,337 of CAVWCN010000001.1, read as the reverse complement.
AGGATGGGACTGAGTTTCCGATCGAGATCATGCTGAGCCCGCAGGAAAGCCCGGAGGGCACTTTAATCATAGCCTCCATTCGGGACATCACCCAACGCAAGAAGTCCGAGGAGCAGTTGGTTGAAATGTCCCATTCAGCCCAACATGATGTTCTCACCAATCTGCCTAACCGCCTGCTGCTATTCGACCGCATCACCCACGCGATTTCGTTCGCGCAGCGTCAACGCAAGCAACTCGCCGTGCTGTTTGTCGATTTGGATCACTTCAAGAGGATCAACGACTCGCTCGGACACGCGGTTGGGGACAAGCTCCTCCAGTCGGTTGCTGGAAGATTGACTGCCTCGGTCCGTCGCTCGGACACCGTGAGCCGTCTCGGTGGGGATGAATTTGTGGTACTGCTTTCCCAAATCGAGCACCCGGAAGACGCTGCCTTTAGTGCGCGGAAAATCCTCGCTGCTCTGGTCGCACCCCATCAGATCGACAAGACCGATCTCAATATCAATGTGAGTATTGGAGTCAGCACGTACCCAGGCGACGGCCGGGACGCACAGAGCCTGATGAATAGCGCTGACGCCGCCTTGTATGACGCTAAAGAACACGGGCGCAATACCTACCGTTTCTTCAGACCGGAGATGCACGCTCGTGTTGTCGAACGACAATCCCTCGAAGGCAGTTTGCGTGCCGCGTTGGGGAGACACGAGTTCTTCTTGCACTACCAGCCGAAGATAAATCTCATGTCAGGAGAGATTGCCGGGGTCGAGGCTCTTCTACGCTGGATGCACCCTGAGCGCGGGCTCGTCCCTCCCCTGCAGTTTGTGCCAATTGCCGAAGAGTGTGGCTTAATTACCTCCATCGGCCAGTGGGTTCTGCTCGAAGCATGCAGACAGGCGCGAGCCTGGCGCGATTTGGGCCTGCGAGCTGTGCCCCTGGCGGTCAATGTTTCGGCCGTCGAGTTTCTTGCTAAGAACTTTCTCTCGGGCGTTCGCGCCGTCCTGATCGCGACCGGCGTTGAGCCGCACAATCTGGAACTTGAGCTCACCGAGAGCGTCCTCATGCTGGATGCTGAGTCCACCGTCGACACCCTTCACGCGCTCAAAGCGATCGGCGTGCGCCTGGCGGTCGACGACTTTGGCACGGGTTATTCCAGCTTTACGTATCTGCGTCGCTTTCCACTTGACGCTCTGAAGATCGACCGATCTTTCGTGCACGACATCACAGCCGATCAAAACGATGCGGCAATCGTCAGCGCGATGATCGGCATTGGCAAAAGCCTCAAGCAAAGGGTCATCGCCGAGGGTGTGGAAACACGTGAGCAGCTCAACTTCCTTCAGACCCATGGTTGCGGCGAGGGACAAGGCTACTACTTCAGCCGTCCGGTGGTTGCCGAGCAACTCACCGAGGTACTGAAGCACGGCATAGGACAGGCTGTCGTTCACTAATGGTTGAGCCCTCGTTTCAAGATAATGCAGGCCGATCACATCGATCTACTACATCCGCGCGGCCTGGGTCCGAAGGTGCCGATCAAGAATGTGGCAGGAACAGAGGCTTAGGAGATCAACTTCGCGATAAAGAATGCGGCCGCTGCCGCGAGTGCTCCAATAACCAGCGTCTGTATCGCTCCCCGCAGAGGGGCAGTACCTGTGAAACGCCCCTTGACGTATCCGAACACAAATAGAGCCAGAAGGGTAAGAGTCACCGACAGCGAGAAAGCGAATCGCATCCGGGTTAGCAACATGTATGGAAATAGCGGGAGAAAGCCCCCGATGGCATAAGCACCCGCAATCGTCAGCGCGCTTCTGAGTGCCCGGCCGCGGAGCGGCTCTTCCAGTCCGAGTTCAAAGCGCATCATGAAGTTGACCCATGCTCCGGGCTTTTGCCGTAGTGCATCAATGACCGGCCGGCTTTCTTCCTTGCTCAGGCCATACGATTCAAAAATCTCGGAAACCTCCGCGGCCTCTGCCTCTGGAATCGTCTCAACCTCTTTTCTTTCGCGAGCCAGTTCTTGTTCGTAGTGTTCGGCGTCGCTCTTTGCCGCCAGAAAACCGCCGAGTCCCATGGCGATAGACCCCGCCGCAATTTCGGCTAATCCCGCCACGACGACGATATGACCCGAGGAAACTGCGCCCGAAAGCCCTGCCGCGAGCGCGAAGGGAACCGTCAATCCGTCAGACATCCCAATGACAACGTCCCGCACGCTCTCGCTACCCGTAAAATGACGTTCCACGTGTGGTGTTTGTGGCATTGGAGAAACTCCCTACTCTGTGAATGTCGCCCAAAAACTTGGGCGCAACTCGAGCGCAATACCCGGCCAGACAGCACGAACGGAGCCCTGAATCGACCAATTCAAGAATTGCTGCGGAGAGATTGCCTCACCCTGAATGTCGGAAAAGAATCACGTCGCCTTCCTGGACCACATATTCCTTTCCCTCTAATCGCACCTGCCCGCGTTCGCGCGCGGCTGCAAAGCTTCCCGCGGCGAGCAGGTGCTCCCAGTTGACGACTTCAGCCTTGATGAACCCGTGCTCGATGTCGCTGTGGATCGCCCCGGCCGCTTGCGGAGCGGTAGCGCCGCGCGTAATCGTCCAGGCGCGCACCTCAGGCTCCCCGCAGGTGAGAAACGAAATCAAGCCCAACAGCCGGTACGTAGCCTGGATCAGCCGGTCGCGCCCCGATTCCGCTAGTCCGTAGGCGCGCATCATTTCGGCGGCTTCCGCGTCGTCCAGTTCGGCCAGTTCCGCTTCGATTTTCCCGCAAAACGGGACAATCGCGGTCAGCGGCTTGGCCGCCAATTTTTCGAGATGATGCTTTTCGACCACCCGGTCGGCGTCCGCGGCTTCTTCATCGCCGAGATTCAGCACGTACAGCATCGGCTTTTGCGACAGGAATTTGAACCCGTGGAGCATCTTGCGCTCCTCCGGCTTGAACTCCAGCTCACGCAATGATGTTTCGGATTCCAGGGCTTGCCGGCAGCGCGTCAGCAGGTGCAATTCGGCTTCGAGCAGCGGCTCCTTCTTTTTCTTCAAGTCCTTCTCCACGCGCTCGATGCGTTTCGACGCCTGCTCCAGATCATTCAGCATCAATTCGATCTCGACGCTTTCGATGTCGCGCATCGCATCGAGCTTCTCGCCCTCGTACGGGACGGAAGGATCCTCGAATAGCCGCACCACGTGTGCCAGCGCATCGGCTTCGCGCAACGGCACCAGCGACGCGGCGTTCTTCTCACGGTCCTTCTGCAGGCCGCCAATATCGACGTACTCGATCGTCGCGTATGTGATTTTCTTGGGCTTGAAAACCTCCGCTAGCTTGCCCAGTCGCGCGTCCGGAACGCGCGCGATTCCCACGTGCGTCTGATTCGGCGCTGCATGCGCCTCGACGCGCGCTCGCGTCAGGATGCGGAACAAACTCGTCTTCCCCACCAGTGGCAGTCCGATAATTCCAGTTTGCATAAGCGTTCGATAGTAGCATAGGCGTCCCGCTCGCTGAGTTCCCGCGGCCGTGCCTTGTCAGTTCGCGAAACGAAGATTGAAGAGCCCCTGGAGGCCGCAAATCAAAAGCTGTTCCGATTTTTGTCGAATCCATCCGATTTGGAAGATAATCTGAGCACGCGATGAATCCCAGTGCCTTCGTGGAATTTTTTCTCTGGCTTCTGCTGGCCGCCTCCGTCGTTGCGGTTGTATCCCATCGCCTTCGGCTGCCCTACACCGTGGCTTTGGTGCTTGGCGGGCTGCTGCTCGAGTCTGTCCACCTCCCCGTGCTGAGCGACATCCTGAAGCATCGCCCGGACTGGATGACGCCGAACGTTGCCCTCCCCCTGTTTCTCCCTCCCCTGCTTTTCGAAGGCAGCCTGAAGATGCCCCTGCGTCAACTGCGCGAAAACCTAGTCCCCATTGGGATTCTTGCCAATTTCGGCGTGCTCGTCTGCGCCGTAGTGGTGGGCTTCGCTCTGCACTGGGCGCTGGGCATGCCGGTTCTGGTCGCCATGGTTTTCGGGGCGGTGGTCGCCGCCACCGATCCGATTTCGGTTCTGGCGACTTTCAAGCACTTGGAAGTTCCGCGGCGCCTCGCGACCATTGTGGAAGCGGAGAGCCTGTTCAACGACGGAACCGCTGTCGTCTTGTTCGCAATCCTGGTGGCGGGCGTCACACAAGGTGGTTTGAACTGGCTCGCCGGAATCGAGCGCTTCCTCGGCGTCGTGCTCGGAGGTGCCGCCGTCGGCAGCATCCTCGGATTCACCTGCAGCAAAGTGAGCCAGCGCATCGACGACCCGGAAATTGAAATTACACTGACCACGATTGTGGCGTACGGCGCCTACCTCGCAGCCGAGTCGGTCCACGTATCCGGCGTGATCGCGGTTGTCGCCGGCGGCCTGTGGGTCGGAAATTACGGTACGCGGCTCGGTATGAGCCCGCGCACGCGCATCTCTCTTTGGTCCTTCTGGGAGTACGCCACCTTTGTAATCAATTCCCTTGTATTCCTTTTGATCGGCCTGGAAGTCAAGATCGCGCATTTCGCACATGCGTGGGAGGCCGTGCTGATCGCCGTTGGAGCTGCGCTGCTTGGGCGAATCCTTTCCGTCTACGGACTGGTGCCCATCAGCAATCTCTTTAGTCAGTCGATCCCCTTGCGCTGGCAGCACATTCTGGTGGGCGGCGGCATGAGAGGCGCGCTTTCGGTGGCTCTGGCGCTGAGCCTGAGTCTTTCCTTTCCCTACCGCTCGCAGATTCTGGTGATGACCTTCGCCGTGGTGGCCTTCACGATCGTCGTCCAGGGCCTGACCATCAGGCCGCTGCTCCGCGTCCTCGGCCTGGCGCGTGAAGAGGAAGAGCAATATCAGCGCGTTCGCGGCGAGCGGATCGCAACCGCCGCCGCACGCGAAGAGCTGAGTCGGCTTTACCAGGGCCACTCGATTTCAGAACCTGTTTACGACCAGCTTCGCAAGGACTTGGACACACGCTCCGAGCAGGTGCGGCGGGAGATTACTGACCTCTACGCCAAGGACCAGCACCGGCTGGCCGGAGACCTGCGCGACGTAAGAATTCAGCTGATCACCGCCGAAAAGAGCGGCATCGAGCAAGCGGTTCACGACGGGCTTCTTTCGTCCTCCAACGCCACCAAGATGATGGATATCGCCGACGAACGCATTCAGCAAATCTCCCACGAAGCCAAAGAAGAAGAGGACGAATCCTGAGCCTGCCCCTGCGCCTTCGCGCGCTTCGTCCGCTCCGCCCACGGGTGCGCGACTTGCAAGTGGAAGTTAAGCCGCCCTGCGTTCCTCCCAATAGTCTTCAAACTCGCCATTCAGATGGCAGCAGCGGAGAGCCAGGATGGCGTTCGCTCCTCGAACGGTCCAGAACATTCCTGACCTCTTGAGACGGGAAGCGATCACCGTCTTGCATCCGGCTTCGATGACGCCCGAGCCAACAAATAAGTGTTGGCGGCGAAACTTGGGGTAGCGCATGCGCTCCGCGTTCCGCTCAAAATAGTCTGCCTCGATGCAAATCTTCTCTATTAGTTCGGGGTTGTCGGATTCGATTGAGCGGAGTGCGCCAACCAGTTTTTCGATTTTCCCCCGATCCAGCAGGCTTCTGGTGGATCTTCATCCAGGCTTTTTGTTTCCCTTCGTCATTGGGGTACAGCTTGCGGGCGACCTCCCAAAGATGCTGGCGGGCGTGGTAGAGATCGACAATCTGAATGGCGTCGGAAAAATGCAGGGCCACAAGATTCCAAATCCATTCGGCGCCGTCGCCGATCACGACCTTCTGGAGTGCGCGGCTCCAGCCGCGTCCCCAGGCTTCCCCATAGATTCGACGACCAAACTCTTCCGCACTCTCGATGGCTCCGGTATACGTGGTGGAATCGGCATCGCGGATCGGATAGCCTTCCTTATCCCACTTCGTCTGGGTGAACACGCATCCCAACTTGGCTTCCCGAGTATGTGCCGGTTGGCCTTCGGTCTTGCCCTGCCGACCGACCGTCTCTTTCTTCACCACCGGAACTCCCGTCCCATCCATCTGCACATACAGGAAGGGAATCGGCTCGCCGGCAATGACGGGCAGATCCAACTGCAGGGCTTTCTGGATCTCGGCTTGTTCGCGCTGAGCGATGTCGGCTCCGATGGCCTCCGCCGTACGCTCCACCGATTTGGTGGTCACCTCCAGGCCGGCCAGAACTTTCATCTGTTCGCGGCCCTGATCGAAGGGCGCCTCCTGGCCCACCATCGCCTGCATGCGGCGTACTCCGGGAGAAAACTCTGTATTCTCGATATCCAGTTCGACATCCACCGGAAACTGGCCGACGCCGCATTGCGCGCATAAAAAGTAAGGACGGGAAATGCTTGCCGGGCCGACGATCGTCACGACGGGTTTGGAGCGGAGTTCCTGGTATTGAGCGTGATGGCCACACGGACACGGCAACTGGCGCTGCTCGGCCGCCGGGGCCTCGAACTTCAGCAGTTCGGCTAAGGCCGCGGCCCCCGCTTGGTGCAGAGCGGATCGCAAGACCGATTCCACGGATTCCAGATCGGTCCGACCGTCCTTATGGCGTTGGGCAAAAACAAGGCCGAGGAATCGGTTTACTTCTCGCGTCACTTCCTGATGGATCGCAGCAGCGTTTTTTTTTCCTGCTCCGTCCAGCCGCCCCGTTGCTGCTCGACCGGGCGGAGCCGACAGATCTTTTCGTTGAGGGCCACCAGGTCCTGGCTGAGCTTCTGGAAGCGGTGAAACTCGGTGACCTCCTGCTGGGCTTTGCGCAGGGCCGTGGGATTGGGAAAGGTTTCCGTCACGGTCTTGCCGGCCACGCGGCGAGTGAGACGGAATTGCGGCTCATGTCCTGGGTCGTTGTGTTTGGCGCAGTGGCAGGACGGCTTGCCGCAGCGGCGCATGACCGCGGTAAGGGAGCCGGGGCGCAGATCACCCAAGCTGAGGAACTCCTCCAGGAGCTTGGATCTTTTGGTCTCCAAAGTAGCGACATCGTCAGGCATAAGGGTTTCCTTTCTGTATCGCAGAATGTCTGTACGTATGTAGCCGGTCAGAACAATGCCACAAAAAAGGAAATCCCGCAAGATCGCACCTCCATGTCGCCCACCCTCCGCCCACTCCGCCCACGCCTAAATTGACAGAAATGGAAGCGTTGGATACTCTTAGTGGTCGGGATTACGCAAAAAGGAGCACTGAATGCCGCAGGGCACGTCCGTAAAGCAGAAGAAAAGGTCGAAGTCGGTATTGAAGAACGCGCGGCAAGCGGAGCGTCGCACCGCCATCAATCGCATGAACCGCACGCGGGTTCGCACGGCTATGCGCAAGATGCGCTCCGCGCTCACCGCCAGCGACCCCGCAGCAGCTGGCAAAGCGGCGCCGGAAACTTTCGCCGAACTCGACAAGGCCATTCGCAAAGGCACCTTGCACGAGAACACCGCCAACCGCTATAAGTCTCGTCTCCAGTTGGCGCTCAACGCGCTGAAAACGAAGAAGGCGTAGTCCACTCTTCCGAGCCCTGGCACGGTTGACGTCTACTCGATACAGCCTTCGAGTAGAAATCGCCGCAACTCCTTGAAAACAAGTGACCTGATAATTTCTACTCGATACAAAATCCGTTTTCTGGTGTTCTCTTTTCTTTCGCCTTTCGCGTCATTTCGTCCCCTGGGTCGCCGGATTACGGCCGCGTAAGACTCGCGCCTGAATGGCTCAAGCGTCAGCGCGCGGCTGCGGCGGACGCCGCGGGTGAGGTCAGCCGCGCGATGAGGAACTCCAGCGCCGCGCGAGGATTGGGGTTTCCGGACTTCAGTTCGCTGTCCGCTTCCGCCAGAGCCGCGAGCCCCGCAAGCAGATCCTTCTTCGCGATTCGACGCCCCTGCCTCAGCGCGATCTCCGCCGTCTCCGGTCGCATGCCAAGCGTGCGCGCCGCCTGATAGGCGTTCACACTCGCGGGGAGTTCGTGCGCTTCGATAAGCTTGCGGTACATCCACGCTAGCGCGCCCACGATCGCAGGCATCTGCTCGCCCTCACGCAGAAGATTATCTAGAAACGCGAGCGCGGAATCGCGTTTGCGGCTGGCGATCATGTCGGCAAGCTGCCACACCGTGTTTCTGCGTGCCGCGACCACCAGTTCTTCGACGTTCTTCGCGGTAATGTGGCCGCCCGCTCCCACGTAAGCCGCCAGTTTCTCGATTTCAATGCTCATGCGGGCCGGCTCGCTGTTGAGGATGTCCGCCAGCAATGCGGCGGCGTTCCGGTCGATTTCAGCGTCCGATTTTTTCGCCATTTGCACCGCGAGAGCCGCCGCCGATTCGCCCCCGATACTCAGCTCAACGACCAGCGCCTTATCCGCCAGCAGTCTCGCGAACTTTTGCCGCTTATCGAGGGTCTCCGCTTCCAGAACCAGGACCGTGAACGGCGCGGGAGAGGAAAGATAGCTGCCAAGCGACTTCGCGATTTCGTCGCGCGACTCGTCGCCCAGTTTCTCGATCGAATCCACCTCCTCGACGATCAATACCTGGCAGGAAGAAAGCATCGGAACGGTTTGCGCGCGATCGAAGAGACTGTCCCATCCGGAATCGCGCACGGAAAACCGGAACAGCGCCCACTCCCGCGCGCCCTCCTCCACAAACGCCTTGATGATCGCGTCGCGGCACATGTCGCGCAGGTAGGAATCCGCGCCGAGCAGGACGACGGCGGGCACGGGCTCCCGCTTTTCCAGCCGGGTTATCAAATTTTCGATATTCGGCATGCTTCAGAAGCCCTCAACGACATTCGAGACCAGTTTGGCGGCCAAATCCCGCGACATGCGCTCGAGCGCGGGATCCTGTTCCTGAAAAAAGCTCTCCACGTCGGTCGAAATCTGATACTCCTGCCGAAAAACCATGTCGTCCATCTTATACACCGGCTTTTGTGTTCTGTTGTCGACGAGCGCCACTTTCGTGTGCACGGTCACCAGCATCGTGGTCACTTCGCCGGTCGTCGCATTGAACAGCATGGGCGTTGCATCCACCGAGAGAACTTCTCCGTGCAGCACGGCGTCCGCTTGCGCCGGATCCTGGATGATCCGGTACTTCGTTCGCGCCACGAATTCACGGATCACGGCTTCGGTCATCCGCTGCTCGATGCGATAACGCGTCGTGTCGTTCTTGAACGCGGGGACCGCGATCGTTTGCCAATCGGATGGTAAATGCGAGGAAACTCCTGCGACGTGGTAGCCGCAACCTGTGAGGAACAGCGAGCCGCAAAGAACGAGGCCTGCAATTACGCCCGCGCCCCGAAAACGGCATGGCGTCCGGCCTCTACTCAGCGGACTTGCCAAGAAGCTCCTCCGCGATGCGCACCGCATTGGTTGTGGCGAGCCGCAGATTGTCCGCCGCGCCCCACAGCCAGACACCCGTGGCCACATTCGGATCCCGCTGAACGCGCGCCAGGTGAATTTCGCTTTCGCCGGCCACGCTCACGTTCGTCGGAGCGGAATCGCCGGGAGCCGCCACCTTCACGCCAAGATTCGCGAACGCCGTTTCGAGTTGCTCCTCTTGCGGCGCGGATTCAAACTCCGCGTACGCAGCGAACGCATATCCGTAAAACACCGGCGCTTGCACCAGGTGAATCGCGGGAACCGGCGCTCGTCCGCCCAGCAGCAACGCGACGTCGCGCGCAACCGCGTTTCGCGCATCTCCGAGCGCGGGCTTGCTTCCTCCCTGCTGCTCCGAAAGCAGATTGAACGCCACTTGCGCGCCAAACACTGGATTCTCGATGGGACGGAAAGAAAGCAGGTTGGTTGTCTGACTCTCGAGCTCTTCGATTCCCGCCTGATCGTGCTCGGAGACGGGAGGAAAGAGAACCAGGACGACACGTCGCGCGTCGAATCGCGCCAGCGCGGTCGCTACCGTACACGCGATAATCACGGGAGCGGGCGGCGCGTAAATCAGCGTCGCACCCGTCTTCGCGACTGCCGAATTCGACCCCGCCGACAGCCCCAGCGACGGAATACGCGCGCTCGCCCACGCTGTTTCCGCCAGGGCGCCGGTCAAGTCGATGACGCTTGCTCCGGCATCGCGAGCCGCCTGCCAGTTCTGCTCCGCGTCGATCGCTAAGCCGCTGAAAAACGCGAAGCGAACGCCGCCAAAGCTGTCGGCCTCGAGAGCGCGAATGAACGTGGGCTCGCCGCTAGCTTCCGTAAGAGTCCCGGCCATGACGCTCGCATCCAGCAATACGATATCGGCCGTTGGGAAATTGCGATCTTCGAGGGTTTGTTTGAGTTCCTTACCGCGAAGGGAGGAAGCGCCTAAGATGGCGACTCGAGCAAGCTTTCGGGGTTCCGGCGGCATCTCTATGCCGCGCGGGATGCGATGCGGTGGCGCACGTAGCGCACAATGTGGAAGATGAGGCCGTGGATCACGTACGCGCTGGCCACAAGCATCAGAACGATCTGCGAAAACAGCACAGCGGCGCCAATCAGCAAAACCATCAGAACCACCGCGAGCGAAGGCTGCCGCCTCGCCCATTGGATGTCCTTGAAGCTGTAATAGCGAATCTGACTCGACATCAGGATGCCCAGCACCAGCACGAGCAGCAACCACATCAGCGAAATGTGCACATCCTGGATGGGCGAGCTGAATCCATGCACGCACGCGGCAATCATGCCCGCCGCCGCGGGCGTTGGCATGCCGACGAAATACCGGCTTCCTCCGGGCGCCATGCCGTGAATGTTGAACCGCGCGAGCCGCCACGCGCAGCACCCGAGAAAGAAGAAGCCGATCAGCCAGCCGAGCTGGATCAGGTGCAATTCCGGCGATGCGTTGGCCGCCGTGGCCGCCCGAACGCCCCAGGCATACGCCAGCACCGCCGGTGCCATGCCGAAGCTGACCACGTCGGCAAGCGAATCGAATTCCTTCCCGAACTCGCTGTTGGTGCCCATCATCCGCGCCACGCGTCCATCGAAGGCGTCAAAGAGGATGGCGATGCCAATGGCTCGCGCGGCGTTGTCGAAGTCGGCGGTCGTGCCCTCGAAGGCGGCAAGAATCGCGTAATAGCCGCACAGCAGATTCGCGACGGTAAACATGCTCGGCAGGATGTAAATCCCGCGGCGCAGACGGTGGTTGCGGAACGGAGGCCGAGGCCTGTAGTCTTCTTCGTGCCCGATCGGATCTATTTCGTTGAATTCCATTTCGCTAAGACGCTCTCGCCGCCCTTGACGCGCTGGCCGCGCTTCGTAAGAATCTCCGCTTCCAGCGGCAGCCAAACGTCAACCCGCGACCCGAAGCGGATCATGCCGACGCGTTCGCCAAGAGCGACTTCCTGCCCTTCGAGCTTCCAGCATAGCACGCGGCGCGCAATCGCTCCGGCGATTTGTTTGAAGACCAACGTGCCGCCCGGCGCCTGCATGGTGATGATGTTCTGCTCGTTTTGCTGCGATGCCGCTTTCCTCAGCGCCGCGTAAAACCGTCCCGGCTGATAGACCACCTTGGCGATGCGGCCCGCCACGGGCGCGCGCTGGATGTGCACGTCCCAGATCGAAAGAAAAATGCTGATCCGGCGCCCGACTCGGCCCCCCTCGCTTTCCTCCACAATCTCCACGACATGCCCGTCCGCGGGCGAGACCACGTTCCCCGGTTCGGCCGGAATCGCGCGCTGCGGGTCGCGAAAAAAATAAAACACGAAGAGCCCGAGAAAAATCAGGATCCCCGCCGGCCACCACCAGCCCGGGACCAGGCACAGCAGTCCCAGAAGAAGCGGAGGCAGCCCAAATTTATAGCCTTCCTTGACCATGCAACCTTGGCCTTTTGCCTTTTCGTGTTTTGCACCGCCGCGCCGGAGGCGCAGGAATATTCTCAGGACACCTTGCGAAGGTACACCTCTATTCTACGACAGAAGCTTAACGTTGCGGGGACGCTCAGTGCACGGACTGGTGCTGATGGCGAGCCACCATCAGCTCCATTTCATCCTTTAGCCGGAGCTTCAATTTTTTTAGATACGTTTCCTGGATCAGGTCTTCCGCATTTCGGTAGGTATCTTTGAGGATTTGTTCTAACTGGGATTCACAGCGGGAGTGCTCTTCTGCCAGCCGTCGAAACTCCGGGTCATGGGCCAATAGGGATTGCCGAACATCTGGGGTGGAAAGTGGCATCCGTTCCCTCCTGGTTGTAGCGCGTTCACATGATTGTAATAATTATCACAACGCGGCCCCCGGCGCAATCGGTTCGAGATCCAGGTTAGTTTCCTGTTACCGCGTTCATCAGGCACTCCCGAAATGGTCAGGAACAAATGGGAATTGCTCCCTGTCGTAATTCGAATATTGTCCTCCGGGCCCGCGAAACTATGATCTCCCAATCTCGCAACCCGTGAAACCGAACTCCCACACGCTTCCGCCAGTTCGCCAGGCGCCGCGAGAGCGTTAGAATCACTGCGGACGTAAATGGGGGCTATCGAATGGAAACGGCGGCAGCAATCCTGGTACAGACGCTTTTTGCCAATAACGAGGAGTTGCGAAAGCAGCTCAATGTGACCATTGATCCGATGAAGACAAACCCGCAAGCAGTAGTCGCGTTTCTGAAGCCGTGGTATCAAGCCGCGCTCACGATGGTCAAGAGCGCCGAGGCGTTCGATCAATCCGCGACTTCCCGCACCGCCGACTCCTAGCCATCGGCGGCGCACCCGGAATGGGGTGCGCACGATTTCGCAGAGGCACTCCGTGCGCACCTTGCTCTGTAAGACTTCCATTCCAATGTCAAAACGCGGGGCTTCCTCAAATGGCAAGAACTGAGGAAATCCTTTGCGATATCCGCGGGGTTCGTCTACAAAATCGGCGTATTCATCAGGCTTGACAGCATATCCCGCTTGACGCATCACCAACGTGTGTCCAGACGCTTCTACTCGCCAGTCAGGATCGGGTCGAACTATTGGGAGGCAGGTTTCTCAGGGTACAGACGCTCAAACTCCGGGTCGCCATGAAGGAGGGTTAGGTCCGGGTCGCGTCGGGCCCAGACAGAATCCTTAGAGCCGGCTTCCCAGGCTTTGCGCAAAACATCCAGGGCCTCTGGCTTTTTCTTCAGGCCGCAGTACACGCAAGCAGCGTTGTAAAGAATTGAAGCTTCGTTGGCGCGCAAGGTGACGGCCAGGTTGAGCTCGCGCAAGGCGTCTTGCTCTCGTCCCAATTCAGCGAGCTTGGAGGCCATCAAAACCCGTGCCCGGGCATCCTCGGGAACTTGTTTCAAGTGCTTCTCGATCGCGCCGATGAACCTGTTAGCCATGTTGCGAGAGGCTTCTTCCTTGTTCATGGCGCCGAGACAATTCATTACGGGCACATAGACATTGTAGTCTTCGCCACTTGCTTCGATGGCTGCCTCTGCAACGTCCAAAAGTTCCTGGTAGCGCCCCGCGGCGAACAGGGCGCGGCCCAGCAAGTAATACGCTCCGTCGCAGGCGCGGTTGCGTTCGATGGCCTTTTTAACCATCCGCACGGCTTCGTCATGCAGTCCAGCGGCGTAGAGCACCCAAGCCTGGCTGACGTGCGTTTCGGGCAGGTCCCAGCGCAGGGCGACGGCTCTGCCGGAAGCCTCGCGCGCGCGTTCGATCCACACCTGATCGCGGGTGAAAATGGAGTAGTACATCGAACAGGCATTGGCACATGCGGCGTAGGCCAGGGCGAAGCTGGGGTCAAGGGTCACCGCGTTTTCGAACATCTGCAACGCGAACTCGACATCCTGGCGAGTCTGTCGCCGCGCATATCTCTTGCCGCGCAGGTATTGGTCGTAAGCTTGCAAGTTTTCGGTCGGCTTGTCGGCCAGGGCCTCGAGCTCCTGCGGGGAAAGCGTCACGCGCAAGGCTTCGGCGATCTTGCGGGCCATTTCGTCTTGTACTTCGAAAACATCCTTCATCTCCCGGTCGAAGCGCTCCGACCAGAGCGGAAAATCGGTGTGCGTGTCCACAAGCTGAGCGCTGATGCGTAGGCGGGCGCCAGCGCGGCGCAAGGTGCCTGTAAGGACGTAAGCCGCGCCCAGCTGCTGGCCAATCTGGGCCGGAGTTACTTGCTTGTCGCGAAACGCCAGAACTGTGGGGCGCGAAAAAGTATTAAGTCCTCGGATTTTGGAGAGCTCGGTGATGACGTCCTCGGTGATGCCATCGCGCAGGTATTCGTCCTCTTTCGCGCCACTCTGGTTTTCGAAGTAAAGCACCGCGATTGATTTCTGCTTGGTCGCAGCCACGTGCGGCGTCGAACCCGAGGCGCCCTTTTCAGCCGCGGGGCTGCGGCTCAAGTCCATGTCTCGCTTGGCGCGCTTCAGGTCAGCGCGAAGTTCGGCTGCGGTCTGGTAACGTAGGTCGGGGTCTTTTTCGAGCGCCTTGCCGAGAACGTTTTCCAGCGCCGCGGGCAGGCGCGAGTTTAGCTCCTTCGCAGGTATGGGCGTGGAATGCAAGATTCCGTCGAAAACGACCGCCGGCGTTGCGCCGGAGAACGGAATCGACCCTGTGGCCATCTCGTAGAGCACGACACCAAGCGAAAACAAATCCGAGCGTGCGTCCAACTCTTCGCCCCGCGCCTGTTCCGGCGACATGTAAGCGACCGTCCCCATCGAGCTTCCCGGGCTAGTGAGTTGCTCGTCATTCAGTACACGCGTCTGCATGCGCATCGACGTAGCGCCCACCGTTTCGGCGGCATGGCGGACGTCGGGCGTTAGCTTCGCCAACCCAAAATCGAGAATTTTGGCCTGACCGCGTTCCACCAGAAAGATATTCGCGGGCTTGATATCGCGGTGCACGATGCCTTTCAAATGGGCCGCGGCGAGCCCGTTAGCGATCTGAATGCCGATGTCCAGGAGCTCGGATATGTCGATGGGATTCCCCTCGATGCGATGCTTGAGGGTTCGGCCTTCGAGCAGCTCCATGGCGATAAACGGCCGACCCTCGAATTCCTCAATATCGTAAATGGTGCATATATTCGGATGATTGAGTGCGGAGGCAGCGCGCGCTTCGCGCCGGAATCGCTCGGCCGCCTGAGGGTCGTCGGAAATGTTGTCTGGAAGGAATTTCAGCGCAACATTCCGGCCGAGGCGTGTGTCCTTGGCTTTGTAGACCACGCCCATGCCGCCGCCGCCTAGTCTTTCCAAGACGCTATAGTGGGAGATTGTGCGGGCGACGCTAGAGGAAGTATCCGACATGGGCGTGCATCTTACCCCAGCGCCGAAAGCCAGGCAATCACGCACCGTGCCGCTGCGATCGCTGGAACGCTAAGTGCTTCCGGCGACCGAGCAGGTCCCTACTAACGTTTGGGTCTGGAGAATTGGCCCTGTCCTCAAAGAAGAAGAGGAACAGACGAGCTATCCCTCCGGCGACGCCAGGTCAGGGAGGATTAGCGCTTGGGGCTTTGGCGCGGGCCTGATGGCCGCTTGCGTTCGGAAGGATCCCAATCCTCGGGCGGAAACGCGATGCGCCAGAAGAGCGGAGAAGGCTCGGAAAACTCGAGGCCAATTTCTATTTTGTTGCCGTCGCGCTGGCCAACGTAGCTCACCCGGCACGGGAGCTCTTCCGCCGTTTTTGGATTGATGACGGAGACGTTCTGCGCTCGCGACAGATTCGCTGCCACCCTCACCATGCAGCCATTGGCGTTCACGGAGACGGTCTGCGTCTGTTCCTCGAAGGGATGAGTTCCCGTTTTCCCGCGCAGGATCACGGGCATCGCGATCTGCAGGCGATGTGTGCGGCGGCGTTCCGACGAGTTGTCGGCGCCGGAACCGGTTGCCGGTGCTTTTACGTCGACCATCCGAAATCTCCACGTGAGGTTTTGAGGATTCAGTGTACCACTCCGAGCCGCGATACAAACTATCCGTCGAAAGTACCAGATACTCTTTCTGTACATCGCCGCTCCGAACCGAAACTGCCCGCAGCCTTTTGGTTTTATTGTAAAGACAGGCCACTATGCCCCAAGGACCCAATTCGGAGCCTACTCGCCCTCCGGCCCGCAGCGGAACGGGAGGCCAGCACGGCGATACCGTCTTGCTGACGAATCCCCCGGACTCGTCTGACCAGTCTGGGCAGCCCTGCGAAGCGTCACCGAGCGAAGCCACGGCCGCGCCTGTCTTCGATTTCGATTCGCCGCGCCTCGCGCGTCTGAGCGGCCGCTACGACGTTCTCGGCGAGGCCGGCCATGGCAGCATGGGCAACGTCTACAAGGCACTCGACCGCGAGACCTGCGAAATCGTCGCCCTGAAACTCCTGAAGCCCGAAATCGCCTCCGATCAAACCATGATGGAGCGGTTCAAGAACGAACTGCTCTTCGCCCGCAAGATCACTCACAAGAACGTCTGCCGCATGTACGACTTCAACCGCATCGACGGAGTCGCTTACACCTCGATGGAGTTCGTCGACGGCGAGAGCCTGCGCTCCGTCCTGAACCGCTTCGGCGGTTTGCCCGTTCGCAAAGCCGTCGGGGTCGCGCTGCAGATTTGTTCCGGACTGAAGGAAGCGCACGCGCAGGGCATCGTTCATCGCGATCTGAAGCCCGAAAACGTGATGATTGATGCGCAGGGCAACGTGAAGATCATGGATTTCGGCATCGCGCGTTCGATGGAAGCCGCCACGCGCCTGACCGGCTCAATGGTCGGCACGCCCGCCTACATGGCGCCCGAGCAGGTCTCCGGAAAATCGGTCGATTACCGCACCGATATTTATTCCCTCGGCTTGATGCTCTACGAAATGTTCACCGGCGCGCAAGCATGTCAAGCCGATACGCCCGTGGCTGCCGCACTGAAGCAGATACGCGAGACGCCTCCGCCGCCGCACGAGGTGGATCCCGCGATCCCCGTCGCCATCGAGCGCGCCATTCTCAAGTGTCTGGAAAAGGATCCCGGCAAGAGGTTTCAATCGGTCGCCGATCTCGAGAAGACGCTCTCCGCCCCGGGCGTGACGGGAAGCTGGCCGGGTCTGGTGGGCGGGCCCACGGTTCTGTCTGCGCCCACTCCCGTGCCAACGCCGCGAGCGGCCGTGATCGCTACGCCGACCAAGGCGCTGGCTCCGTCGCCCAGGACATCGCAGCCACGGCGCGCGCATCCCGCTCTCTGGACTCTGTTCGGAGCATTCCTTGTGGTCGCGGGCCTCGCCGCCGCGCATTGGGCCAAAGTCGCCAAACAGGCAAAGGTGACTCCGCCGCCTGCTTCGCTCCCTGCGCCGGCGCCACCGGCATTCGCCCTCAAGATCCCCTCGGAGACGCTCGCCGCTCTGCCACAAGGCGCCGCACGCCGCCCAGAGGCGGTGACGTCCAGGCCTGAAACCAAAGTCGCGGGCGAAACCACGACGGCGACAAAGAGTCCGGTCGCACCTGATGCCGCCCCCGGCCCCGCGGCCGCCGCGCTTCCGGCAAGCGCGTCCCGCAAGCCTGCGGAAGTCTTCCCGCGGACAGAATTGCCCGTAAAGAAATCGGCGCGGCAAATCCAACTCGAAGCAGCGCCGCCGGACGTACAGAAGCGCGCCGATCAGGCCTTCGGCAAGACGTCGTCCGACAGCGCCGCGAACACGTACCTGTTCGTCGGCCGCTTTGAGCGCCAGGACAGGGCCGACGACGCCGTGCAAAGAATCAGGAAGCTCGGTTTGCCGGTAGCCTCGCATCCGAGATGGGGCTGGCAAGGAAGATTCTGGGTCGTCTTTGCCGGCCCGTTCGCTGCGGCGAGAGCGCCCAACGTCATGCAATGGTTGAAGGTGCAGGGATTCCGTGAGGCCCGCGAAGTCAAGCGTCCCGCAGGATTGCGAACCCGCGGAACGCAGCCGGAATAGGCCATGGCACGCGGGCTCAATTCGCGGAAGGCTATTTCTTCTGAACCGTACGGCGGAACTTTGACGATTGATCGCCAATTCGATTGCGGCGCGCGCAGCGATCCAGGGCGCGTTCGCGAGAACAACGAAGACAGCTTTCGCCTGGAGCAGGAGCTCAACCTCTTCGTGCTCTCCGACGGCATGGGCGGCCAGGCTTCCGGCGAGACGGCCAGCCGCATCGCCGTGGAAACGGTGGTCGATTGCTGCCGGGTCCCGGAACCCGAGCTTCGCCCCGCAGCCGAACGCGCAGCCGGTCTGTCCGAACGGTCCAATCGCCTGACGAGCGCCATCCGGCGCGCCAACGCCGCCATTCGCGAAGCGGCGAAGAATAATCCCTCGTGGAGCGGGATGGGCGCGACGGTCGTCGCCGCCTGGTTTGACGATGACCGCATGAGTTTGGCGCACGTGGGAGACAGTCGCGCCTATCGCCAGCGCTCGGGCCAACTCGAACAGCTCACGCAGGACCACTCGTTCGTTGCCGAGCAGGTTCGCCGCGGCATCCTGACGCAGCGCGAAGCCGAACAGAGCAAGCTACAAAATGTCTTGATGCGCGCTCTGGGAGCGGAAGAACAAGTCGATGTTGATGTCGAAGAGGAGCTCGTCCTCGGCGGCGACACGATCCTGCTCTGCTCCGATGGGCTGACTCACGAACTTTCCGATGCGCAGATCGCGGCCGTTCTGCAAGACGCGCACGACGCGCAGGCGGCTGCCGACCGCCTGACCGATCTCGCGAATCGGGCCGGCGGCGAAGACAACATCACAGCGATTGTCCTGCGTCCTTTGCAAAAAAGAGGCGGAACGTTCGCGCGAATCGGCCAGTGGCTGAAGGGATCCGAAGAATCTTCCTGAGGAGGCTTGTAATGTCGAAACTGGTCCTGAAGTTCGAAAATGCGGTGCTGCAGGAACTCGCGGTCGCGGAACAGGAAGTCAGCATCGGCCGCTCGCCCGACAACGCGGTCGTAATCGATAATCCGGCCGTCTCGTATTATCACGCCCGCGTGTTCAACGAAGAAGGGCGGCTCATGCTCGAGGACTTTGGCAGCCTCAACGGAACCTTCGTCAACGGGCAACGCGTCAGGATGGTTGGCCTGAAGCCGGGCGACTCGGTGACCATCGGCAAGCACACGATTGTCGTGACGGACTCAGCCGAAGTGCGCGCGCGTCACATCGCGCCGGGAGATTCGAAAGCGGCTGCGCCGAAGATCAACGAAACCGTGATGCTCGATACGAAGGAGCGCCGCCAATTCCTGCAGAAGGTTGCGTCCACCGGCGAGAGCGCGCAAGTGGCTCCCGGCCGCCTGAAGGTGCCGACTGTGGTCGTCAGGAAAGGTAAAACGGATCAGCGCGAATATACGTTGACCGACAAACTGACCGTCATCGGCAAGTCAGCCATGGCCACCGTGAAACTCAAGGGCTGGTTCGCACCGAAAGCGGCAGCTCAGATCAATCGCCGCGAAGACAACGCCTATTACATCGGCTCGGCGGACAAAATCCCGACCGTCAACGGCGAGCCAATCACGCGTCCCGCGAAATTGTCGTCCGGTGACGTGATCGCCGTCTCCGGAGTAGAGCTCGAATTTGTTTATCGCGACTAGAAGCCAGCCAGCCATCTCATAAATGCGGTTTAGGAGGTCGGAGGTTTAGCGGCTTGCGGAAAAATGCCTTGTCTCCAGGAGGGCGGGGTTTTAACCCCTGAAGCTACGGTTCGACTTTTTCAGCAGTCCGTTAGCTCCCGGGTTCAAGCCGCGGTAAACGTCGGGATTTAGACCGAAGTTCCACCGATAGCAGAGGACTAATTCGAAGCTAATCTGTTGAGGCTCCGTGGGTTGGGTTAGATTGGCAAATATGCTAGTGTTCTCATGTAAGTATCAAGATAGTTCTTGACAGTGGTAATATATTCAGAGGTCTTAGCAAACGATCAGCTTTTCGCGCGTTTTAAGAAAATTTCTTGTGGGTCCTACTGGACATGGTAGCGGATCGGAAGATGAAATTTGTCCAAGGTTACAGGCTGCATGCGGTTAAGGTCCTCGCATAGGTGCCGGGCAGCATAGTCGATTTCGCGATCCGTAAATCTTCTCAGCGTGACTTCTAAGCGCCCTCCTTCCAATTTCACATAGCCCGTTCGCTCGACAATCATCGCCAGCGCTGGTATGACCTCCTTCGGCCGATCATAATGTTTCAACAGCAGGCGGCACATTTCGGCTCTTGAGTTGCAGACAAACACCTTGATGCAATCTAGAAACCGCTTCTTCTCGTGATTGAGTTTTAGCAGTTTTTCTCCAGCGTGCGCCTCGTCGAAGCGGATTTCCGACGGCAGTTTTTCCAATTGATCATCGGTCAACAGAATCTTACCCTCGATCACCGTGATGTCGTCCATTACCTCCTTTTGACTCCGGGATGGGGCCCGGCGTTTTTTGGCCGGCGGCTCAAGCAGGTGATCGGCCAATTCAATTTTCAACCGGTTCAGCTCACTGACCAACCCCGCTCGCTGTTTCTTTAGTTCCCTGTGCTCTGGGTTTTCCACCAGCGGTTGCTCTTCCAATTCCTCCAGGAAGTAACCCGGCGTGTAGTTGATGAGATGCTTGTGCAACAGTTCCTTGATGGCATTCTCCTCTCCCCAGCGCCCACAAATCAATTGCACGACCCGCTCCGCCCCGAGTTCCTCGGCGGTGCCGTTGGTGTAAATGGCCGCTCGCTTTTTGTCCCTTCCACTTTGGATCACTACGGCCCGAATCTTGCCATACTTGTTCATCGTGCGCGTGGTCTCCAGATAGGGGATCGCTTCCGCTTTCCGGATCTCGTAAGTCACCTGCGCCACCCGGTTGAATTGCTCCTCCGCCAGATCGTTCACCCATCTATCGGAATATTTGGCCCAACTGACGAACAGCGCCCGCCGCTGGCCCGCTCCCTGATCCTTGCCCTCCAGGTAGCGGTACAACTCCGCGCTGTAGCCCTCCCGATCGAACACCACGATCAACTGGCTCAGTCGCTGCCGACTCACTCCGGCTTGCTCCCCGATCCGTCTGGCCTTCTCGATCAGTTCCGGTATCTTTTGCAGCAGATCCTCCGACGAAGAGCGGATCAGAAACAGCCAGGGGACGAAGCGCTCGTCCACCGCTAGAAAATTGTAGCTGCCTTTCATCGGCATTTGGCGCACGCCGTGCCAGCCCTTACTGATCGGATACAGCCCGTAGTACGGCATGAAATGGCCGTCGATATACATCACGCCCCACGCAGCCAGGCCGGACTGCAAATAGGTCCGGGCAAACTCATCGATCAACGCTTCGCCTTGGCCCAGCTTTCTCACCTTGTGCAGGAACCGCCGCAGCGTAAACAGGCTCGGACTCTGCGTGCGCCCCATCAGCACGCCAAACTCCTCGGGATAAGCCCGCTTAAAGTCCTCCAGCGATCGAAACCCGAATACATCCAAGTAAAACAATGTCAACGCCAACTCCGCCAGGCTGTAGCCTTCGTGGGCTGCCGTCGTGATGACTCGACTCAACGTCGGAAGGAATTGATATCGCGCCAGCAACGGCGCAAACAGCAGCCCGCCAGCATACGCGTTGTAAGCACCTTGCTCCAACCGATCCAAATAGACTCGCTGGGCAGGCGAATAAGAATCTCGCCGCCCTCCTCTGCCTAACTCTGCGGCTCCGGCCTCTTCTCCCGCAGCGCTGTTGGTTACTGTTCCGCTCTGCCTTTCCGGTATGCTGCCTGAGCTCACTAGCTCGCTGAATTGAACGGCAGAACCCTCCAAGGGCAGAACCAGCTGCGGCTGCGGCTCCGGCTCACGGACAAAAAGCTCAGCTTGAATCACCGCGCCGCCGACGCCCCCAGCGTTCGGTTCGCCCAGCCCGTTTTCCTCCAACACTTGTTGGATACTCGGAACGCTCACCGCCTCCTGCCAGGCTTCCAGCAAGCGCTGCTGAATCGTTTCCAGTTTCCAGATACCTTCCCGCAAAACGATCTGCAAGATCTTCCCGCGCAACTCCGGGGTGAGCTTCCACTGACCTTTGGGCCCCCGGCGCTCCGTCATCAAGCCCTGGATGCCCTCACCAGCAAAATCCCTCAGGTAGTTCTGTACCGAGTTGATGTGTCGGCCAAACGCCGCCGCCAAATCTTCTTCCGTCCCCAACCCGCACTTATACAACTGTACAATTGCCAGCCGCGTGCATCCTTCATCCCCCGACTGCCAACGCATATATGACTGGCCCTTCACCAGCACCTGGGTCAGCCCGTTGCCTTCAACTACTTCGACGGACTTGGCTGGCTGCCATCCCGGAAAGTCGAGGTCATCCATTGCACGGGCCGTTCCTGGGCAAGCTCATACCAGAAAACGGCCCGGCCGCAAACCCACAAGAAATTATTTTGAATTCCCCCTCGTGTAAGCGCTTGTTTTTGTGGGACCTATGAAGACAGCGTTTTTAGCCTGATTGTTTGCTAGGACCTCTGATATTGTGATTATTTGTTCGCATGTATATCTCCATCGTTCCCAACCGCGACTCCCCGCCCGCCATCCTCCTCCGCGAAGGTTGGCGGGAAGGCAAGAAAACTCGCCAGCGCACCGTGGCCAATCTTTCCGATTGGCCCCAGGAAAAAATCGAAACCTTCCGCCGCCTACTGCGCGACGAACCTCTGATCTCGCCGCACGATCTGTTCACCACGCAAAAAACCGTTCCGCACGGTCAGGTCCAAGCCATCCTGGAGATGATCGACAGGCTCCAGCTGGATCATCTGATCTCCGCGCAGCGTTGCCGTGAACGAGACTTAGTGATGGCCATGATCGTTCAGCGCTTGATCGATCCCTGCTCGAAATTGGCAACCACGCGCGAGTGGCACACCACCACGCTGGCCGAAGAATTGGGAGTAGCCGAGGCCACCGAGAATGATCTGTACGAAGCCATGGACTGGCTTTTGGAACGCCAGGAGCGCATCGAGAAAAAGCTGGCTGCTCGTCATCTGAGCGAGGGCGGGTTGGTGCTCTATGACGTGTCGAGTAGTTTTTATGAAGGGCGGACCTGCCCGCTGGCAAAATTTGGCCACGACCGTGATGGTAAGAACGGTCTGCCCATCATCGTGTACGGGGTGATGACGGATGGGGAGGGATGTCCGGTGGCGGTGAGCGTCTATGCGGGGAACACGGGGGACCCGACGACGGTAGCCGACCAAATCGAGAAGTTGCGGGAGCAGTTTGGATTGCAACGGGTGGTGCTGGTAGGAGATCGCGGCATGCTGACTCAGCCGCAGATCGACAAGCTCAAACAGCATCCTGGTTTGGGATGGATCACGGCACTGACGAGCACGGCGATTCAAGAGTTGGTGAAGCAGGGGGCCTTGCAACTGTCGTTGCTGGACCAAAAGAATCTGGCCGAAATCACGGCACCGGATTATCCCGGTGAACGGCTGACGGTGTGTCACAACCCGGTACTGGAGGAGCAGCGCAGGCGGAAGCGGCAGGACTTACTGAAAGCCACGGAGAAGAGTTTAGAGAAGATCGGCAAGGAAGTGACGCGGAGAAAAAAGAAGCTCTTCACGGCCGCGGAGATTGGCGTGAAGGTGGGGAAGGTGCTGGGACGCTACAAAATGGGCAAGCACTTTGCGTGCACAATCGGCGAGGGCAGTTTCGCCTGGAGTCGTTGTGCGGAATCGATCGAGCAGGAAGAGAAGCTGGATGGGATTTATGTGCTGAGAACGAGCGAGCCGACGGAGCGGCTTTCAGCGGAAGAGACGGTGCGCAGCTACAAGAGCTTGGCGGAAGTAGAGCGGGCTTTCCGCTGTCTGAAAGGGATCGATCTGTTGGTGCGGCCGATTCGGCATCGCAGTGAGGATCGCGTCCCGGCGCATATTTTTCTGTGCGTGTTGGCCTATTACGTCGAATGGCATCTGCGCCGAGCTTGGGCGCCGCTGTTATTCGAGGATGAAGAGCGGCGGGAGGAGCGCAAGCGTCGCGATCCCATTCTGCCGGCCAAGCCCTCGGATTCCGCCGAGCGCAAGAAGCGCTCGCATCAAACTGCGGATGGTCTTCCCGTGCACAGCTTCGAGAGCTTGCTGCGGGAGTTGGCCAGCCGGGCCCGAGTGACATACGCGCTCAAACCGCAGAAGGCGGAGGAGAAAACGAATTTAACGTTCCGGCAGGTGCCGGAGCCGACGCCGCTGCAGGCTCGGGCCTACGAATTGGTTCGGATGTTCCCAGTAACCGGAAGGTGAATTTTGCGCTATCCCTTCGGAAATCAACAGAATACTTTCTCGAACCTCGTGGAACTTCGGTTTAGAGCCGCTGAAGAAAATCTCTTCCACCACTCATAGCATGTTTGAGACACCCTGTAGCCGAAGCGCGATCTCCGTGTTTCACAGTGGCAAATCGAGCAGGAGAGCGTCTTCGGCGGGCGTTGCATAATATCCGCGGCGGCGGCCGGCAACGCGAAAGCCGTGGCGCTCGTAGAACTCGATCGCCGAAGTATTCGACTCCCGCACTTCCAGGAGGACCCTTTCGGCCCGCAGGCCCGTGCTCCAGACGACCGCCTCCGATAGCAAGTTCGACCCAACTCCACGTCGGCGCGCATCGGGACGGACCGCGATATTCAGAATCTCCGTCTCCCGGCCCAGCGTGCGCGCAACCAGGAAACCGGCAATTCCGCCATCGTCCTCAGCAACCCATCCCGCCATGTCGCCGCCCATGACCTGCTCGTAGTCAGCGGCCGTCCACTGCGCAATTTCGGGACACGAAGACTGGAGTAGCAGGACGCCGGAAACATCTCCAGGAACCAGCTTGCGGATACGCCACAAGACTCAGGGCCGGCCTTTCCAGTGAAGTTCCGCGTCCGACCGGCGCACGTAATTCGCGTCGAGCGCGAGCGCATCCACCGTATTGCCCTTAAGCGCGCGCTGGTGAGCCAACCTCCCAATCACTGGCGCAAGAACCGGGGAGACCTGCTCGTTGGGAACACCGCGCTGGCGAAGTTCCGATTCGATCTGCCCCAGCAAAGCAAAATCAGGGGAAACAATAACTCTCGCCGCACTCGCCCCGTATTCATCCAGCGTCGCGAGCAGCTCCTCGGGGCTCGCCACCCGATCTTCCCCTCGTCGAACTAGCGCGCCTGCCTCTCGATCGTAGAAGCCGAAGTAAACCTCGCCGCGCCTTGCATCCAGCACCGGCACGAGCAAATCCGCGCGGGATTGCGCCGCCACAGCTTCCAATCCGCTGATCCCCACCGCCGGCTTACCGTACGTCTCCGCCCATCCCTTGACCGCCGTAAGCCCCACGCGCAAGCCCGTAAACGAGCCCGGGCCCGCATTTACGGCAAACAAGTCGAACGCCTCTACCGAAAGCTTCAGTTCGCCAAGCAGAAATTCCAGTTGCCGGAACAGTCGCGACGAGTACGTCTCATCGCTCGCGGTTGAAATGACTCCAACCGGTTTGTCGTCGCGGAGGACTGCTATACTTCCCGAGGGCGAAGCGGTATCCAAAGCGAGGGTCAACACAATCGATATTATAGAGGGAAACTCTGCGCAATTGCCGGACCAAACTCGCGCAAAACTGCTTTCTTCTCAAAAATTCTTACCTTAGCAAACCAATGGATTTACTTGACGCGCGCTCCACCGTGTGTCTAAACTTTAAACATGAAGTTCGGGGAGGGCCTTCCACAGATGGATTTCAAGCTCGGGGAAAAGGTTGTATATCCAAACCACGGCGTAGGAGTCATCGAGCAAATCAGTTATGGGTACCTTAACGGACGGTCCGAGCGATACTATATGTTGCACATCGTTTCCAGTGGACTGAAAGTGATGGTTCCCCAATCCAACGCAGAAAACGTCGGCTTGCGCACGGTCATCCGATCGAGCCAGGCCACTGAAGTCATCTCCTATCTCGAAAAGGGCCGCCCGCATCGCATCACGATTGGAAGCATCGCTTCAAGGAAAACTCCGATCGCATGCGCACCGGTTCGTTGATGGAAGTGGCTGCAGTCCTGAAAGGACTAGTCGCGCTCAGCCGTTCGAAGCCGCTGTCCTTCCGTGAAAAGAAGATGCTGGAGCGCGCCAAGTTTCTCTTGGTCAGCGAGTTGGCGACGGTCCGCAACGTGACGGAGCAGGCCGCGGAGGTCAACATCGTCCGCGCGCTGGCGAAGGCCAAGCTCCAGATGCCTCAGACCGCCCAGCCAATGGCTGACTAGTTTTTAGCTTTTTTCCTCTCTACATGGGGCGCGGCGCTCAAAGCGTCGTGCCCTTTTTTTGTTCGCCGTCACTCCTATCTTCGTCGCTTTCGTCGCGACTGCCCTTTCCCCAGCCGCCGCCTCCCGGCGTCTCGATTCGGACTGCGTCTCCCGCGCGAACATACGCACTGCATTTAGACGCAAGCCGCTGCCGTCCGTCTCGCGAAATCAGTTCATTTTTGCCTTTCGCTCCGGGTGAGCCTCCGGCCAGCCCGTACGGCGCAATGGCCCGACGCTCACTCAGTACTCCCAGGTGGGCGTCCACCAGGAACTCGATCTCGCGCACGATCCCGTCTCCCCCGCGATACTTCCCCGCCCCGCCTGATCCCCGACGAAAACCGTACCGCCTCACGCGCACCGGGTAGGTGATCTCGAGAACTTCGGTCGGAGTGTTCAGCGAATTCGTCATGTGCGTGTGGACGCCGCTGAGCCCATCGTGTCCCGGGCGCGCGCCCATGCCGCCGGCAATCGTCTCGTAATACGCGAACGGCGCGCCGTCATGCCCGCGGCGCGTGTCTGCCCGCCGAAGGTCAGATTGTTCATCGTGCCCTGGCTCGCCGCCGGAATCCGATATGGCAGGGCGCGAGCCATCGCTCGCAGCAGCGTGTCGACGATCCTCTGCGATGTTTCCACGTTTCCGCCGGCCACCGCTGCGGGTGGCCGCGCATTCACGATCGTTCCCTCCGGCAGCGATCACTCGGATCGGCCGCATCAGCCCCGACGTTGCCGGCACTTGCTCGTCCAGCAGGCACCGGAACACGTAGAACACAGCGGATTCCGTGATCGCCGCCACCGCGTTGACGCTTCCCTGGCATTCCGGTCGCTGCCCGTAAAGTCCACCTCCGCGCGTCCGCCGTGAATTCGGATCTCGCCGCAATGCGTAGCGGCTGCGCGGAAACACCGTCGTCGTCCAGAAAATCTTCGCCGCGATACGTCCCGTCCGGAATGCCCCGCAGCACCGAGCGCATCATCTCCGCCGAATACTCGAGCAGGAAGCCGGCTGTACGCGCCACTTCGCGGCGGCCGTATCGTGCCACGATCTCCTCGAGCCGCCGTTCACCGATCCGGCATGCGGCAATCTGCGCCGTCAGATCGCCCTCGCGCTCGCGCGGCGTGCGCACATTCGCCAGCACCATCTTCATCACGTCCTGCACGATGTCGCCCGCGCCTGAAGATCTTCACCGGCGGAATCCGCAGCCCTTCCTGAAAGATCTCCGCGACTCAGCCCCATCGAACCGGCCTGCGCGCCGCCGATATCCGCGTGATGCGCGCGGTTCGCGACGTAGAACAGTCGGCCGCCTCTGCGCCCGCAGAAAAACCGGCATCACCATCGTCAGGTCCGGCAGATGCGTGCCGCCGGCATAGGGATCGTTGAGAATGGCGATGTCCCCGGGTCGCAGCTCGAGTCGCGCGCGACAGCGCTGCCACCGACATCGGCATCGAGCCCAGGTGCACGGGCATGTGATCGCCCATCGCCAGCACTTCGCCCGCGGCGTCGAACACCGCGCAGGAATAGTCGCGGCGCTCCTTGATATTCGGCGAGAACGCCGAACGCCGCAGCGCCGCGCCCATTTCTTCCGCCACCGAGTGGAAGAGGTTCTTGAAAATTTCCAGCCGCGTTGGATCGAAGCCCGTCGCATCACTGTTCCTCTCCGCGCCTCAGTTTCCCTCTCCCCGTCGCACGCTGGCCAGCACCAGGTTCTCAAACGCATCCACCGCGCGCTCCAGCCCGGCGGCACAACGGTTGTCGCGCTGTATTCTGAGACGATCGCCGGGCCCGCTACCCGATTTCCCGGCCGAAGCTTTCGCGATGTAAATCGCCGTCGCGCGCGTCTTACCCGCGAACTGGTTCCGAGAGCGGCGATTGCCCCTCGCGCATCCGCACTCCCCAGCCGTGCCTGGGCCAATCGACGTCGGCGTCCGCCCAGTCAACCGCGCGCGCACGTTCACGATCTCCACCGCTCGCGCCGGATCGGCATAGCCGTAACGCCGTTCGTGCTCGCGATGAAACGCCTTCAGAAATTCCCGCCCGCCGCGATGTCAGCTCGTACGACTGCCCGACGTAACGCATGTCGAAAAACCGCTCGATCCGCACGCGCCTGTGCTGAAAGCCCTCGCCGCGCATCTCGCGCAATCCTTCGCGCTCGATTCGAGCAAACGCGCGCTCCAGCGAACGCAGCGTGTCGCCGCGCGAACTCGCGCGGGCTACGACGCTTTGCGACAGCTCCTTCACCACGTCCGCGCGCAGAATCCCCAGCGCCGAGAGCGCGCCCGGAAACGTCGGCACCAGCACCCGCGGAATTCCCAGGCACGCCGCCAGCGAGCAGGCGTGCAGTCCGCCCGCCCCGCCGAACGCTACCAGCGTGTAATCTCGCGGATCGCGTCCGCGCTCCACCGAGATCACGCGGATGGCCCTCTCCATCGTCGCTTCCACCACGTCGAGAATGCCTTGCGCGAACTGCTCCACCGACCGCACGGCGCGCGCGCCCCGAATCGCGCGCCGCATGTACTCGCGCGTCGCTTCGTCCAGACGAAAGTCGCCGCCCAGCAGACCTTCGCTCCCCAGCCTCCCGAGAATCAAATTCGCGTCCGTTACCGTCGGCTGCTCGCCGCGCCCGTAGCAGATCGGTCCCGGATCGGCGCCCGCGCTCTCCGGCCCGACGCGCAGCGCGCCCGCGCGATCGAACCGCGCAATCGACCCTCCGCCCGCGCCCACCGTGTGAATCTCGAGCATCGGAACGGCCACGGGCAGCCCCGCGACAATCGATTCATTCGTCGTGCTTAGCACGCCCCCTCCATCTTCGATCAGCGAGACGTCTGTCGACGTGCCGCCCATATCGAAGCTGATCACGCGCTCGTACCCGGCGATCGCCGCGACCTGTTTTGCGCCCAGCGCGCCACCCGCCGGCCCCGACAAAATCGTCCGCACCGGCTCGCGGGCCGCCGCTCGCGCCGAGAGAATTCCTCCGTTCGACTGCATCACGCGCACACTTGCGCCTCGCCGTCGCCCATTTCATTTTCGCGCCCAGCGCGCGCTCCGCGTCCCGCTCGATTTCCTCGAGATAACGGCTCATCACCGGCGCCAGATACGCATTCATCACCGTCGTTGACGTCCGCTCGAATTCGCGAAACTCCGGAAAAATTTCGTGCGACACCGAAACGCTATACCCCTCCGCCCTCAGCCGCCGCGCCAGTATCCGCTCGTGTTCCGGGCGCAGAAAGGAAAACAGGAAGCACACGGCCACCGATTCCGCCCGCGAAGCGCGCACGCGGTTCACGATCCGCGAGATCTCCTCCCCGGATGGCCGCGCAACAATCTCTCCATCGGCCCCCACCCGTTCGGCCAT